>CAWARN010000024.1:0-262263 GCA_963784455.1 uncultured Acidobacteriota bacterium
GTGGGCCCCAGCAGGAGGCGGCCGCGGGAGGCGAAGAGGTCGGCGACGCCCCGGGTCAGCGGCAATTCCGGGCCCACGATGGTGAGGTCGACCGCTTCCTGCTCAGCCAGGGCGAGGACCGCATCGGGGTCGCCCGCGTCGACGGGCGCCACCCGGGCGATGGCGTCGATGCCGGCATTGCCCGGGGCGCAGATGATGTCGTGGCGGCCCGAGTCCCGGGTCAGCCGCCAGACCAGGGCATGTTCGCGCGCCCCGGAGCCGATGACGAGAAGCTTCATGGCGTCAGCTGTTTGTGATAGCCTAGCATATTCCGATAGTTACGACGGGTCGGGATGGAGGGCCAGCTGGGCCGGTGAGGGGGTGTTCGAGGGCGTGGCTGAAGTCAAAGTGCAAGAGGGCGAGTCGGTCGAAAGCGCCCTGCGGCGGTTCAAGCGGAAGGTCCAGCAGGAAGATATCATCAAGGATATCAAGAAGCATTCCTTCTACCTGAAGCCGGGTGACAAGCGTCGAGCCAAGCAGGCGTTGGCGCGGAAGCGGAGCCGCAAGAAGCTCCGGCGCGAAACGGAATAGCCAGGACGGGGGTCCACCGATGGAATTCCAGGACAGGACGCTGAACTGCATCGACTGCGGGGCGGAGTTCGTGTGGACGGCCGGGGAGCAGCTGTTCTTCGCCGACAAGAACTTCAAGAACGAACCGAAGCGGTGCAAGGCGTGCAAGACCAAGCGCGCCAGTCGGCCGGCGGGGGCGGCACCAGCCAGGGAGCGTGTCGAAACCCAGACCAGTTGCTCGGAGTGCGGGAAAGTCACCACTGTTCCGTTCAAACCGACCCAGGGCCGCCCGGTGTATTGCCGCGAGTGCTTCCAGCAGCGGAAGATCGTCGGGCGCCGGGGGAGCCGGCGCGTAGGGGATTCTGTTCGGAGAACCGGAAGGGGCCGCGCGCGCGGCCCTTTTTCTTTTGTCGACGCAGCCGTCTGCAGTTGACGCTGTTTTCGACGCTACGATAAGATGAAGCGCCTCAGACAGGCAGCCTGCGCCCGTTGATCGCCGCATGGCGAACCGGCGCGCGCCGAGAGGCGGGAGGAATAAGCGGCATGCAGATTCATCAGCGCTCAGTCGGGGACGTGACCGTTATCGACATGCACGGCAAGATGACCCTCGGTGAGGGCGACGAGCTGCTGCGGGACAAGGTGAACAGCCTCATCCAGCAGGGCCACAAGAAGCTCGTCCTGAACCTCGGCGAAGTGCCGTACATCGACAGCGCCGGGCTCGGTGAAATCGTCAGAACCTACACCACCGTCAGCCGTGAGGGCGGCTCCCTCAAGCTCCTCAACCTGACCAAGCGGATCGTGGACCTGCTGGCGATCACCAAGCTGCTGACGATTTTCGAGACATACGACACCGAGGCCGAAGCGATCAGCAGCTTCGCCGCGAAGGGATAGCCCTTCTCAGGCCGCGCTTACATGGCGCGCCATCCACTCGTGAACGCCGTGACCGGGGACGCCTCGGCCGACGGAGGCGTCCCGGCTCGTACCGCACTGGCCAGCCTCGTGGTTTCCCTCCGACCGGGCCAGTGGTCCAAGAATCTGTTCGTGTTCGCGGGCCTGCTGTTCGGCAAGCAGCTGTTCGAGCCGAGCGCCGTCGCGGTGTCGTGCGCCGCCTTTGCGATCTTCTGCGTCCTCTCGGGAGTGGTCTACCTGCTGAACGACGTCGCCGACCGCGAGGCGGACCGCAACCACCCGCTCAAGTCGCAGCGGCCGGTCGCGTCGGGCGAGCTGTCGCCAGGCGTCGCGCTGGCGGCAGCGGGAGTGCTGGGCGCCGGCGCCCTCGCCGCGGCGTTCGCCCTGCGGCCGGCATTCGGCGGCACGGCCCTCGCCTACCTCGTGCTGAACGGGGCGTACTCGGCCCGGCTGAAGCACGTCGTGATCATCGACGTGCTGACGATCGCCATCGGGTTCGTGCTGCGCGCCGTAGCCGGGGCCGTGGTGATCGCCGTCCCGATCAGCCACTGGCTGCTGGTCTGCATGGTGCTGCTCGCGCTGTTCCTGGCGCTGAGCAAGCGGCGGCACGAGTTGACGCTGCTCGCCGAGGGGGCGAGCGATCACCGCAAGATCCTCGGCGAGTACAGCCCGTACCTGCTCGACCAGATGATCGGCGTCGTGACCGCCTCGACGCTCGTCGCGTACATCTTCTACACCATCAGCCCCGAGACGGTACAGAACTTCGGCACCGAGGGCCTGGCTCTGACGATCCCGTTTCCCCTGTACGGCATCTTCCGATACCTGTACCTGGTGCACAAGAAGGAAGGCGGGGGAAGCCCTGCGGAGATGCTGCTGGCGGATCGCCCGCTGCTGCTGTGCGTGGCGCTCTGGGCCGCCGCGGTCGTCCTCGTCGTCTACGGGCCCGGTAACCTGGCGGCCTCATCGGGCTGCGCCCTCATCGGGCTGCGATTCTGACGTGGCGGTCGGCGGACATGGATGATTTCAAGAATCGGTCCGACTCGGTGAGCGTCGAGCACATCATGCAGCAGATCCGCGCGCGGATCCGCGAGAAGCGTGGCGTGGACTACACCGAGCAGCAGATCCGGGACTTCGCGGCGGCGGCGTTCGAACGCGTCCTCGATCCGAAGGGCGCGCGCGGGGGACTGCTCGAGGCGTACCGGCAGGGCCGTGTCCCGGCGACCGAGAACTACCCGTTCGAGGACACGACGCTGTTCGACTCGCACCGCGCTCCCCTGCGCTGGATTCGGCACCTGCTGCGCCCGGTTCTGAAGCTCTTCTTCAACCCGAACCCGCTGATTCACGCTCTTCACCTGCAGTCTGGCGTCAACGAACGGAACGCCGAGTCCTCCCAGCTGACCTACGAACTTCTCTACAGCCTGGTGCTGGAGACGACGCGCCTGACCGTCGAGGTGGAAGCGCTGAAGATGCGGGTGGAGTCGGCGACAGCGCGGCTCGATTTCGCCGAGCGGCGAAGCCGGGTGGCCGAGAGCCGGGCGGCGCACCGGACACAAGAGGCGCAACCCACTCCGCAGGGACGCGCGCGCGGCGGGCCAGTGAGGACGCCGCCGGCCCAGCCGGCGCAACCGACACAGCAGGCACAACCGGCACAACCGGCGCCGGCGCAAGCCGCGACGGGGGCTGAGGCCGGTTCGGCCGCAAAGCCGCAGGCGGCCCGCGACGGCGATCAGGCGGGCAGCGGTGAGGCCCGGCGGCGCAAGCGACGTCGGCGCGGACGGCGTGGCGGCACGGGCCGGGGCGCCGGCGAGGCCGCAACCGACGGAGCCGGGGGCGGCGCGGATACCGGCGGCGACCCGGCGCCGGCAGACGACCGCGAGCGCCCGGCCGAGCCCGGCGACCGCCACGACGAACCCACGGGGAGCGACGCGGGGTCTGGGACGCCGCCGCCCGCCGATCGCGAAGAGCAGTGAAACTCGCGATCGTCGTTCAGCGTTACGGGACTGCGATCGCGGGAGGCGCGGAACTCCACGCCCGCCACGTGACCGAACACCTGTCGAAGTACGCCGAGGTCGAGGTGCTGACCACGTGCGCGCGAGACTACGTCACTTGGAAGAACGAGCTGCCCCGCGGCCTCGAGACGGTGAACGGGATCCCGGTCAGGCGATTCCCCGTCCGACGGCCACGCAGCGTCGAGCGGTTCGGCCGGTGGTCGACGAAGGTGTTCCGCGAAACCCACTCGCTCGCCGATGAACTGGCCTGGCTCGACGCCGAGGGGCCCGCGAGTCCGGCGCTCGTCGAACACGTGCGGGCGAACCGCACCGTGTACGACCTCTTCCTGTTCTGGAGCTTCCGGTACTACCAGGCCTACCACGGCGCCCGGGCGGCGGCAGACCGGGCGGTGCTCGTGCCAACGGCCGAGCGAGAGCCGGCCATCGGAGTGTCGCTGTTCGCGCCGCTGCTGTCGGGCGTTCGCGGCCTTGTCTACCTGACGCCCGAGGAGCGCGACCTCGTGAACGCGGTTTCCGGCAACGCGGGCGTGCCGTCGATCGTGGCGGGCAGCGGCTCCGACGTGCCGGCGCGGGTCGAGCCGGAGCGGTTCCGTCAGAAGTTCGGAATCCAGGGGCCGTTCGCGATCTACGTGGGGCGAATCGACCGGAACAAGGGATGCGATGAGCTGTTCGCGTTCTACGAACGCTACTCGAGGTCCGGACAGGGCCCGCTCCAGCTCGTGTTGTGCGGCACTTCCATCCTGCCGATCCCGGACGATCCGCGCGTGAGGCACCTGGGGTTCGTATCCGAGCAGGACAAGTTCGACGGCGTCGCGGCTTCCGATGTGCTGGTGATGCCGTCGTACTACGAGAGCCTGTCGATCGTCGCGCTCGAGGCGTGGGCGATCGGAACGCCGGTGCTGGCCAATGCGACGTGCGACGTGCTGAAGGGGCAGTGCCTCCGGAGCAACGCGGGCCTCTTCTACGAGAACGCGGACGAGTTCGTCGAGGCGCTGTCCTGGTTCACGCGGCGCCCGGACGAAGCGAAGGCGCTTGGCGCCAACGGCCGCGCGTACTTCCGGCGCCACTACGCGTGGCCCGTCGTCGAGAAGCGCTACGTGGACCTGCTGGATCGGCTGAAGCGGGAGCCGGGCGCTGAGGCGGGCGGGCCGCTGGCGACGCCGCTGCCGGGCTGGCGGGAACGTCGGAGGGCGACCCTTCCTCCGGCGGAGCGGGTGCTGGAGCAACTGCCGCGCGGGCCGTCACGACGATCATGAAGATTGCGTTCATCGTCCCGCGGTACGGCACAGAAATCCTCGGCGGGCCCGAGTACCACTGCCGGTTGATCGCCGAGCGGCTGGCCGAGCGGCACCAGGTGGATGTCGTCACCACCTGTGCCCGCGATCAGGCGACCTGGCGGAACGAGTACGCCGAAGGGGCCGACCGGATCCGCGGCGTCACGGTTCGGCGGTTCCCGAACGCGCGGACCCGCGATCTCGAGGCGTTCACGCGATACACCGAGTGGATCTGCTCGCACAGCCACACCGCCGACGACGAGATGGAGTGGCTGCGGCAGCAGGGGCCCTGGTGCCCCTCGCTCGTCGAGTATCTGCAGGCGCACCACGCGACCTACGACGCGCTGGTCTTCTTCACGTACCGCCACGCGCCGACGGTGCTCGGCCTGAGGGTCGCACCCGCGCGCAGCATCCTGGTGCCGACCGCGCGCGACGAGCCGGCGATCCGTCTGGAGATCTTCAAGGAGGTGTTCGGCCGGCCAGCCGGCATCGCCTACAACACGGCGTCCGAGCGGCGCTTCCTGGGGCGGTTGTTCTCGATCCCGGTCCTGGCCGAAGACACGATTGGCTGCGGCGTGGACCTGCCGCAGCACCACGCCTACCCCCGCCACGCGCCGCCGGCGATCGAGGCGGCGGCGGGTGCCGATGAGACGCCGGCCGATGGAGAGGACCCCGCTCGGGGGCGGATCAGGTCGCACCTCACCGCGCGCGGCGCGATGTTCCGCCGCCGCCACCGGCTGCACGGGCCGTTCGCCCTGTACGGCGGCCGCATCGAGGTCGGGAAAGGCTGCGAGGAGCTGGTTGAGTACTTCGGCACCTACTCGAGCGAGGGGGGCGCCGCGTCGCTCGTCCTGATGGGCGTGAAGCTGATGCCGCTGCCCGAGGAGCCGTTCCTCACCTTCGCGGGCCTGCTCTCGGACGGCGAACGCAGCCAGGCGCTCGAGGCTGCGACGGTCGTCGTCGTCCCTTCGCCGCACGAGACACTGTCCCTGCTGGCCCTTGAGGCGTTTTCCGTCGGCACGCCCGTGCTGGCAAACGCACGGAGCGAGGTGCTTGTCGATCACTGCCTCGCCAGCAACGCCGGCCTGTTCTACGCGGACCGCGACGAGTTCGTGGAGTGCCTCCAGACGCTCGTCGGCGACGAACGCCTGCGGGCGGCTCTGGGGCGCAACGGGCGCGACTACGTCCGGAAGGACTACCGCTGGGACGCGGTGCTGGGGAAATACGAGAGGATGATCGCCAGATTGAAGAAGTAGGGATCTTGCGAAGTTGCGATCTTGCGAAGTAGGAATCTTCGCGATCTGCAGTTCGTGCCGACGAGTTCGCAGGATCCTTAGATCGAAAGTTCGAAAGATCTCATGGGCCGTTCGGGTCCTGCGGCTCTTCCCCGCCATTCTCGCCGCGCCTGCGGCGCGAGCGGATCTCGTGGCGCTTGATCATCTCGTTCAGCGTCGTCGGCTTCAGGTGCAGCAATTCAGCCGCGCGCTTCTGCACGCCGCCCGCGACCTCGAGCGTCGATTCGATCAGCCGCTTCTCGAAGTCGGCCGTCACCTCGTTGAACCGGATCCCCTCGGCGGGCAGCGCGAACTGCGGCATCTTGAAGACCGGGCGCGTGCGCACCTGATCGGGCACGAGATCCTCGCCGATGACCGATCCGGTCGACAGGACGACGGCCCGTTCGATCACGTTCTCCAGTTCGCGGACGTTGCCGGGCCAGCTGTAGTCGAGCAGCAGATCCAGCGCCGCCGGCGACAGCTCGACGCCCGCCTTCCCGTTCTCGGCGCTGTACTCTGCGAGGAAATGCTGCGCCAGCAGCGGGATGTCCTCCTTGCGCTCCCGCAGCGGCGGCAGCTGCACGGTAATGACGTGCAGCCGGTAGTAGAGATCCTCGCGAAACCGCTGCTCCTCCATCATCTGGCGGAGATCCACGTTGGTCGCTGCGATGATCCGGACATCGACCTTGATGGTCTCGACGCCGCCCAGGCGCATGAACTCCCGTTCCTGCATGACCCGCAGCAGCTTCGGCTGCGTTTCGACCGGCACGTTCCCGATCTCGTCGAAGAAGATGCTGCCCTTGTCGGCCAGTTCGAAGAGCCCCTTCTTCGGGTACACCGCGCCTGTGAAGGCGCCCTTCACATGGCCGAACAGATTCGACTCGAGCAGGTCGGGCGGGAGATTCCCCGAGTTCACGGTGACGAAGGCGCGCGTCGCGCGCGGCGAGTTCGAGTGGATCGCCCGCGCGACCAGTTCCTTGCCCGTGCCGCTCTCGCCGCCGATGAGGATGGTCGACCGGCTGGGCGCGGCCTGGATGATCAGGTCGAAGACCTGCCGCATCCGCGCGCTGCGGCCGATGATGTTCCCGAACGTGCTGTAGCGCTCCTGGAGGTTCTGCCGGAGCGCCCGGTTCTCGGCGACGAGCTGGCCGCGCTCCACCGCGTTGCGCAGGACGACCACGACCTCGTCGTTCTTGAACGGCTTGGTGACGTAGTCGAACGCGCCGCGCTTCATCGCGGCGATGGCGGTTTCGACCGACGCGAACGCGGTGATCATGACCACCGCGACGTCCTCGTCGATCTTCTTGATCTCCTCGAGCACCGTGAGGCCGTCCATGCCAGGCATCATCACGTCGACGATGGCGGCGTCGATCGGCACCGAACGCGCGATCTCCAGGCCGGCGGCTCCATCCGATGCCAGCCGGACGGTGTACCCTCGCGCGTCAGGAGCGCGTCGAGGATCTCGCGCATGATCTCTTCGTCGTCGATGACGAGGACGGTCGCGTTGCGGGCCATAGGTCAGGTCACACTGCCGTCGGTCAGATGCCGCGGCCGAACCGGGGCGCCGACGCGGCGGCCGCCTCCGGAAACGACAGCGTGAAACGGGTACCGACCCCCACTTCACTCTCGCACGTAATCGTTCCGTCGTGCTCCTGCACGATGCCGTAGGTAATCGACAGGCCGAGGCCCGTGCCCTGGCCGATCGACTTGGTCGTGAAGAACGGGTCGTAGATCCGGGCCAGATGCTCCGTCGGAATGCCGCCCCCGGTGTCCCCCACCTCGACGATGGCGGCGCCGCCCGCCACCCGCGTCGCGATCGACAGCCAGCCCCCCTTGGGCATGGCATCGCGCGCATTGAGGAACAGGTTCAGAAACGCCTGCTGCAGCTTGAACTCGGTGCCCATCACGATCGGGCCCAGCGCCGGCATGTCGCGGCGCACCTGGATGCGCGTGACCTTCAGCTGGTGCTCGAGCAGCGACAGGACGTCGTTGACGACGAGGTTGAGATCGATCGGCGCGCGCTCGGGCGCGGCCGTCGCCGGCCGCGACAGGTTGAGCAGGCCGTTGACGATCTTCGCCGCGCGGAACGTCTGGCGTTCGATCTTCTCGAGCACGCGCGTCTTCGGATCGTCGGGATCCGCGCCGTCGAGCAGCATCTGCGTGAAGCTCGAGATGCCCGTCAGCGGCGTGTTCACCTCGTGCGCGACGCCGGCGGCCAGCAGGCCGATCGACGCCATCTTGTCGGAGATCTGCAGCTGCTCTTCGAGCCGCGCCCTCGCGGTCACATCGTCCACGATGATGACCGCGCCGTTGTCGTCGCGGCCGCCGCCCGAGAGCGACTGCAGCGGGACCGTGGTGATGTTGACGAGCGTCCGCGCGTCGCCGGAGGCCCGGCGTGCCAGCTGGAACCGGTAGCACGTGCCCCCTTCAGGCGATTGGCCGCGCGCCGACCGCACCGCCTCGACGAAGGCCTGGCCGAACAGGTCGGTGAGCGTGCGCCCCACCGCCTCCGCCCGCGTAGCGCCATGCAGCGCCTCGAGCGCGCGGTTCCAGCGGATCACCCGCTCGTTCACGTCCACCACCGCCAGCCCGGCGTCGAGCGACTCCAGCACGTTCTCGTTGAACTCCCGCATCCGGCCCAGTTCTTCGGCCTTCAGGTGCAGCTGGCGGTAGAGCCGGCCGTTCTCCAGTGCGGTCGCGGCCTGCCCCGCCACCGCCGCGAGCAGCGCGAGGTCCTCCGAGTTCAGCGGCTCGGCGTGCGCCTTGCGCCCGAGCGCCAGCACGGCGATCGTCGTCTCCTTCGAGACGCACGGAATGAAGTAGTAGAGCTCGTGGTCGCGCCACGCCGCCAGATCCGCCGCCGGAATCCCGTGGGTGGTGGCCTGGTCGTCCAGCGCCACAACGGCCCCGGCGGAGAGCCGGGCCCCGAGCGCCGAGGCGCGCTCGAGCCGTACCGACGGATCCGACAGCCCAGCCGACCGAATCGCCGAGAACGCCCCCGTCCGCTCGTCGGCCAGCAGCAGCGCCATCCGATCGACAAGCAGCGTCTCTGTGACGCGAACGACGATCCGGTCGCTGAGGTGGAACAGATCGAGATCGGAGCTCATATCGCGGGCGAACCCGACCAGCGCCCGCCGATAGTCGTACCGGTCGCGGTAGAACGCGCGGTCGAACGTGGCCTGGATGGCGTTCTTCAGCGGTCTGGCGACCAGCACCACGACCGTCGTCGCCAGCAGCGCGATGATCGAGGTGCGGTCGTGCGTGTCAGACAGGAACAGCCAGCCCGCCACCTGGAGCAGAACCGCGTAGATCGCGGCGACGGCCGCAAGCGCAGCGGCCCAGACCAGACCCCGCTTGACGATGACCTCGACGTCCGCCAGACGGTACCGAACGATCGCGCTGGCGAAGGTCAGCGGGATCAGGCTCAAGGGCACCGCCGACAGCTCCATCGGCAGCGTGGGCGCGACCCCCAGCGCGTACGGCAGGGCGTAGCCGAACGCAAAGGGCAGCCCCCCGAGCGCGGTGCCCCACGCGATCCAGCGCAGCTGCCGCTGCGAGGTGACGGTGCGCACCTCCCGGAAGGCGCGCACGATGACCACCAGGCCCGCGCCCAGGTACACCGACAGGTAGAGCGGCTCGAACCGGTCGAGCGCCTGCACCACCTCGCCGATGTAGAACTGCTCGTTGCTGGCGGCGCGTGCGATGGCCGCGATGCGCGCAGCGCCGAGCAGCAGCGCCGGCAGGTACACGAGCTGCCAGAGCCGGCTGCCAGACGGGCTGGTCGCCCACGACCGCGGGCGCTCCGGGAAGAAGAACGTGAAGTGCAGGAAGAGCGGCGGCAGCAGGAGCACCGCCGCCGCGTCAGCCCAGTAGAAGAACCAGTCGAGCCGGTCGAGGCGGCCGCTGAACGAGAAGGCCGCCCAGCCGAAGAAGGCTGCCGCAAGCCAGAGGAAATGAAGCGTCGCCGGATGATTCGGCCGTCGCAGGCGAACCGTGGCGCCGACGAGCAGCGTGAACAGACCCACCGGCGCCAGGACGAAGTAGAGGCTGGTGTTCCCGCGCGGAATCGAGGCCAGCCGGAAGTCGAAGGCCTCGGCCGTCCCGAGCCGCAGCAGCCGATACGTGACCGGCTGCCCCTCTTTCGCCCGGCGCAGGAGGTTCGTCACGTCGGACGGCCGCTCAACGAACTCGCCGTCAATGGCCGCGAGCAGGTCACCCGGCCGGATTCCCGCACGGGCCGCCGGAGTGCCGGCCGCGACTCCGAAAGCCGTAACGCCTTCGACCCGGTCCACCCAGAGCACCCCGTCGTCAGCCTCGTGCCACGTGGCGCGAATGACGAGGTTGGCGACGCCGAGACCGAAGAGCAGCGCCGTCACGGCAACCGTGACGACCGCCGGCCACGCCGCCGGCCATCCAGGCCAGCGCCATCGGGCGGCGGGCGCGACGACGACCGCGCGTGATCTCCTCATGGCAGCGGGACACGGGCACAATCGACGATCGAGTAATCAGATAGCAATCGGCATACCGTCGAACGCTGGGGCCACTTCGCAGTAACTATCAGAAGAAGAATATGTTAGGAACGATCATCGCGCCGCGACCCACAGACGATCCACGTCATTGGACGACACATCCAAATGTTTGAACAGCTACTTCGAGACAACAACGGCGGGCCAGCGCGGCCCGCCGTGGACATCACTCGGTTGGACTCCGCGCCGGCGCCAGGCCTCAGAACCGCACGACGACGCCGCCGAGAATTCGAGTCGGCGGCTTGACGACCAGCAGTTCGTCGTAGACGGAACCGTCCTTGGCCGCATCGCGGAAGAGGTTCTTCACCGCCAGCAGCACCTGCCACTGGGCGGAGGTGAATCCCAGGAACGGGAGACGCTGGGTGACCTGGAGGTCGAAGCGCGAGTCGAGGCCGACGCCCGTCGCGTCGTCGCCGCCAAACCGTGCGAACCCCGTGTTGACGCGGTAGGCGACATACACCTGGGTGGCGGTCAGGGGCAGGACGGTCTCGACCGAGGTCGTCACGTCCTGCAACCGCTCGGAGGTCTGGCGCGGCCGGTAGCCGACCAGGAGCAGGTCCGATCCCGGCGTCGCGGCCGGCAGCCACCGTGCGTCCGTGATCTCGTAGACCACCGAGCCCCGGAGCCGCGACAGCAGGCGGTGGGAGACGCCGACGCTCCAGCCGCGCGCGATGACGTCGCCGGCATCGCCGATGCCGTAGTGCCGCTGCGGGTTACCGGCTGGCGTCCCACCGAAGTATGCCATCTGCTGGTGGGTCGTGTTTTGATAGAAGGAGCCGACCGACACCATCAGCCCCGGCGTGATGTCGTGCTCGACGGCCACGCTATAGCGGAAGGTCCGTTCAGGCACCGCCGGCGAGAAGGCGACAAAGGTCCGCGCGGGCGGGACCCACATCGCGGAGGTCAGCGGCTCCATGAACTCCTCCGCACCGGGCGCGAGCAGGCGCCTGGAGGCGCCGGCCCGGACGCGGAACTGATCGAAGGGCGCGAGCGTCACCATGACGCTCGGGCTGAACAGCCCGGCCCCGGCGAGATAGTCGTAGCGCGAGTAGCGCGCACCGTAGTCGATGGTCATCCGCCGGGACAGCATGACCTGGCCGACGCCGTAGAGCGTGCCGGCCGCGCGGCCGGCCAGAGCCGTCCGCTCGAGCGAGGGCAGACCCAGCGGATTCGCCGCTGTGGTGCGCTGGGTGCTGTAGGAGAAGCCGACGTTGTAGACGTGGCGCGCCGGCGCGCGATTGCGGAACGAGCCGGAGAGGAACCATGCGCCAAGATCGGCCTGCGCCAGCATCCGGGCCGACCAGTCGCCGTAGTCCCACGCCGGACCCGCAACGGTCAGAAAGGCGCTGCCGCCGGCGGCGCTATCCGACGACCACGCGCGGCTGCCGCCGTCGAGCGAGCCCGAGGTAGTCAGGTTCACCTGTCCGGTGAGTGGCAGGTCTCGCAGCAGGCGGGCCGGTGCAGCCTTCGTGCGCGGAGCGATCCCGCCGGCGCCCGCCTTCGCGGCATCGCCGGTGCTCGCCGGCTCCGACGCCCGGGCCTCGGTCCTGTCGGTCGTGGTCTTGAGGACGCTCCTCGGCAGGTGGCGGATGCGCCAGTCCTTCTCGCTGCCGTCCTCCCCGGCGCCGCCCGGGCCGTTCTGTGCGCGCTGCGGATCGATCGCCAGCGGGTCGAAATCGAGGCCCACGGGCGCGAGTCCGGCGGCCATGATTTTCGGCGGCGGCGGCGGTGTCGGCGGCTGGGCCGACGGCGACAGAGCCGACGCCAATCGCTGCAGGGTTGCCGACACTCGAGTCGAGGAGGTGGCGCGCACCTCGACCAGTTGCCTCCTCGACGGGGCGAAGCCGGTCATGTGCGCGCGCACCATATACGAACCGGAGGGCAGCGAGCGCATCACGAACCACCCGCGCTGGTCGGTCACGGCGACCGCGGTGGTCGAGCCGAGCGCGGAGACCATGGCGCCGGTCAGCGGAGCGCCCCTCTCGTCCGTCACGCTCCCTTCGAGGTTGCCGGCGAGCGAGACGGCCAGTCGTCCCACCCGCGCGTCTGGCACCGGGCGGGCGGCGGCGGGCTGGGCCAGCGCGGGCGGGGGCGAACCCGCCAGGCCGGCCACCACCATCGAGCCGACGATTGCGAAAAGGCGGTTCATAACCTGGCCTGTGCGGCCCGGGATGGCCCCGAGCCGCCTCCGCCGGGCTATCTCACCCGGCCGCACCCGTCCGGGCAGGCCGTACCGCGGACGGCCCGCTCGTTATCGGCATCACCGTGAAACGGACATTCTCGACCTTCGTCTTGCCGGTCACCTTGTCGACGATCTTGATCTCAGCGCGGTAGTCGCCCTCGGGGAAGCTCGCCAGCGGAAGTCCCTGCCCGCCGTTGAGCTGATGGCCCGCCTTGACGTCGAACGTCGAAGGCAGTGTGGCCGCGTTCAGCTCCAGCGTCGGCGTCTTGTTGAAGAACTTCTCGCGTCCCGCGGTCTTCTGATAGAAGTCGTAGTCCACCATCAGATCGGGCTTCCCGGTCGTCTTGATCGAAGCCCGGCGTTGTAGATGTAGAAGAGGATGGTCAGCTCGTCGCTCTTGGAGAACTTGAAGTCGAGCGACGGAGCACCGTTATCGACCCGAAGATGTAGGGATTCCGCAGCAGGTCCGCCTCGGTCGGAGTCGCCTTCATCTGCTGGGTCATCCTGGTGACGATGATCGAGCTCGTGCCGAGCTCGTCGGCTTCGAAGTAATCCGGGACCTTCAGAGCACCTTCATCAGGCCCCCCTTCGCCGGCAGCCTTCTTGTCCTTGAGGACGCCTGCCGATTCCTTCACCAGGATGTAGACATCGTAGTCGCCGGCGCCACGCTCATGGCGGACGGAAGCGTGAACTGCGGAGTCCGCTTCCGGTTGGCGAAGTTGATTGTCTTGAAGTCCTCGAAGGCGTACTCCGCCTTCGGCGTTTCGGACCTGAGCTTGGTTTCGGCCTCGGCCAGTTCGGCGTTATCCGGGTCGAGTTTGGCGGCCATCGCCGCCTTCTCACCTCGCCGCGTGATCGCGGCCTTCGCCTTCTGCGCCCCGCCGGACTCCTTGTGACGACCCGGACATAGTAGGCGGCCGGCGCCGGGAGCACCTGCCCCTTGTCGAAGCTCAGGAGGAAGGGGACGTAGGCCTTGACGTCCCGGCTCTTCATCGAGTGGTTGACGAACGTGAATTTGTAGTCGCGAGGCGCGGGCTGCCCCTTCATGCGCGTCGTCGACGATCTTCTGGACGGCGGCGGCGATTTCGGCCAGCAGGGCCTTGTCGGCTTCGCGGCGCGCCCTTCTTGTCCTGCGCGAACACAGTCGCGCTGACGACAGCGAGATGACGAGGGCGCCGACGCGACAGCACCCGAAAACGGTTATGCATGACGACTCTACTCACAAGATACGTCGGAATGACGGATCCTGTCGAAATGATAGTCGCCGCCGGCCGGGAAAGTCAAAAGCGCGGGCCGCCCGCACCCGCCGTCAGGCCACGTGATATCATGGCTCCCGCGTCGGCCCTCGGCCACGCGGCGGGGATGCGGAACGGCGCGGCCGCGCGCGTCCGGCTGCCGGCGACGGGGAACGCACATGCTCGATGAAACCATGGCGGTCGTGCTGGCGGGCGGCGCCGGCGAGCGCCTGCACCCGCTGACGCAAGCGAACGGGCCAAGCCGGCGGTGTTCTTCGGCGGCCCCTACCGCATCATCGACTTCGTCCTGAGCAACTGCATCAACTCCGGGCTGCGCCGCATCTTCATCGCGACGCAGTACAAGTCCCTCTCGCTCAACCGCCACATCCGCATGGGGTGGAACATCGTCTCCGAGGAGCTCGGCGAGTTCATCGAGATTCTGCCGCCGCAGAAGCGCGTCGGCGAGAACTGGTACCTCGGCACCGCCGACGCCGTCTTCCAGAACCTGTACTCCGTGGTGCGCGAGAACCCGAAGCACGTCATCATCCTGCAGGCGATCAGGTGTACAAGATGGACTACGCGAAGATGCTCCGTTCCACTGCGAGCGGCAGGCGGCGGTCACCGTCGCGACCATCGAGATGCCGGTCGAGGAGGCGCGGCGGTTCGGCGTCGTGCAGGTGGACGACGACGGCCACGTCGTCGGGTTCCAGGAGAAGCCCAGCCACCCGATGTCGATTCCGGGCGCCCCGCACCTCGCCCTGGCGTCGATGGGCATCTACATCTTCGAGGCGGACGTCCTGACGCAGCGCGCTCGAGGCCGACGCCTGCCCGGGACACGACGCACGATTTCGGTCAGGACATCATCCCGGCGCTGATCGGCGAGATCCCCGTCTTCGCCTACCGGTTCTACGACGAGAACAAGAAGGCCGCCAAGTACTGGCGCGACATCGGCACGCTGGACGCCTATTTCGACGCGAGCATGGACCTCGTGCAGGTGAACCCGGAGTTCAACCTGTACGACCCCGAGTGGCCGCTGCGCACCTACCAGCCGCAGGCGCCGCCCGCCAAGTTCGTGTTCGCAGAAGAAGGGCGGCGCTGCGGCCAGGCTCTCGACTCGATCATCTCGCCGGGCTGCATCGTGTCGGGCAGCCGCATCTCGGGCAGCATCCTGTGCCCGAACGTGCGGGTCCACAGCTTCTGCGACATCGATCGCAGCATCCTGATGCCCGGGGTCCGCGTCGGGCGACACGCCAGGCTTCGCCGCGCGATCATCGACCGCGACGTGTTCATCCCGCGCGGCGCCCAAATCGGGTTCGACCTGGACGAGGATCGCCGGCGCCACGCGGTCACCGAGCAGGGGGTCGTCGTGGTCACGCGCGACGACGAGCCGGCGATGCGGAACATCGATCCCGAGGCGCTCGCCTTCGAGGCGGATGCCGACCGCCGAGGGATTGCTCGGAGACAGAAACAGGACGGTCGCAAGACCCATGTCCGTGAGGAGGTTCGACGTGAAGATCGCGCGCGTGCATGGCCGGGAGATTCTTGATTCGAGGGGCAATCCGACGATTGAAGTGGATCTCGAGCTGGAGGGCGGAGTCCGCGGCAGGGCGGCCGTGCCGTCCGGCGCGTCAACGGGCGAACGCGAAGCGCTCGAACTGCGCGACGGCGACAAGAAACGCTATCTCGGCAAGGGTGTGCTGCAGGGCCGTCGCGAACGTCAACGGCGAGATCGCCCCGGCCGTCGTCGGCCAGACTGCGGACCAGCGCGCGGTGGATGCGCTGATGAACCGCCTCGACGGAACGCCGACCAAGAGCCGGCTCGGCGCCAACGCCATTCTCGGCGTCTCGATGGCGCTCGCGCGGGCGGCCGCCGCGGCGGCCGGCGAGCCCCTGTACGCACGATCGGCCGGCTCGCCGGGAGGACGCGCGACCAGTTCTCGCTCCCGGTGCCGATGATGAACATCCTCAACGGCGGCGCGCATGCCGACAGCAACGTCGACATCCAGGAGTTCATGGTCGTGCCGATCGGCCTCCCGACGTTCAGCGAAGGGCTGCGCGGCGGGCGCCGAGACGTTCCATGCCCTCCGCTCGATCCTGAAGCAGCGCGGCTTGTCGACCGGGGTCGGCGACGAGGGCGGCTTCGCCCCGAGCCTCAAGGCCAATCACCAGGCGATCGAGCTGGTGCTCGAGGCCATCGGGAAGGCCGGCTACAAGGCGGGACAGGAACTCTGCCTCGCACTCGACGTCGCGGCCAGCGAGCTGTGGGACGACGACGGCACGGCGAGTGCGCCGGATGCGCGGACCGGGAAGTACGTGTTCAAGAAGTCGGGGGACAAGACGCGGACGCCGGCCGAGATGGTCGAGCTGTATGCGACCTGGGTGGGCCAGTACCCGATCGTTTCCATCGAGGACGGGCTCGCCGAAGGCGACTGGGCGGGCTGGGAGCTGATGACCCGGCAGCTCGGCAGCCGCGTGCAGATAGTCGGCGATGACGTCTTCGTCACCAATCCGTCGATTCTCGAACGCGGGATCCAGAGGAAGATCGCCAACAGCATCCTGATCAAGCTGAATCAGATCGGATCGGTCACCGAGACGCTGGACGCGATCGCCATGGCGCGCGCGGCCGGCTACACGACCGTGATTTCGCACCGGTCCGGTGAAACCGAGGATTCGACCATCGCGGATCTGGCCGTCGGAACCGGCGCGGGCCAGATCAAGACCGGCTCGGCGAGCCGATCGGACCGCGTGGCCAAGTACAACCAGCTGCTGCGAATCGAGGAGGAGCTTGGCGCCGCGGCAGTGTACGCCGGACGACACGCGTTCAGTCAGCTGGGGTAGAGATCGGAGTTCCGCCGCGATGCGGAGGGACCGGAGGAAAGGAGCCATGCCATCCTCCTCCCAATCGTTGCTCGACGTGCAGCGCCTCTCCACGGTCTTCGACGTGGGGGGGCGGCTGCTGCCCGCGGTCGATGACGTGAGCTTCGAGGTGCGCCAGGGCGAAACGCTGGGATTGATCGGCGAGTCCGGGTGCGGCAAGTCGATGATCGCGTTCTCGATCCTGCGGCTGGTGCAGCCACCCGGCCGAATTGCCGGCGGGCGCGTGCTCTTCAACGGGCGCGATCTGCTGACGCTCCCGGAACGCGAGATGCGGAAGGTGCGGGGCGCCGGCATCTCGCTGATCTTCCAGGAGCCGATGACCGCGCTCAACCCGGTGTTCACCGTCGGCGATCAGATCGCCGAGGCGATCATCGTCCATGGCCTGGCAACGAACGCCGAGGCCAGGCGTCGGGCCGTCGAGTTGCTCGACGCGGTACGAGTGCCCGAGCCCGCCCGCCGCGCGCGCGACTACCCGCATCAGCTCTCAGGCGGCATGCGCCAGCGGGTGCTCATCGCGATGGCGCTGGCGTGCCGGCCATCGCTCGTCATCGCCGACGAACCGACGACGGCCCTCGACGTGACGATCCAGGCGCAGATCCTCGATCTGCTCGCCGAAATGCGCGCGGCGTTCAAGCTCTCGATGGTGCTGATCTCGCACGACTTCGGCGTCATCGCGGCGAGCGCCGACCGCGTGGCCATCATGTATGCCGGCCGGATCGTCGAGCAGGGACCCGTGCGCGATGTATTCCGCGCGCCGGCGCACCCGTACACGAAGGCACTGCTGGCCTCGATCCCCGGCGGCAAGGCCGGCCGTCGCCTCAACGCGATCGAGGGAGTCGTTCCGCCGCTCGCCGAACTGCCCACAGGCTGCGCCTTCGCTCCCCGGTGCCCGGAAGCGATGGCGGAATGCACGCAGAAGCGCCCCGACCAATCCTCGCTGGGCATCGATCACGCGGTGCGCTGCTTCGCGGCGAAGAGACAGAAGACGGAATTGGAATTGAGAATTTGGAATTGAGAATTTGGAGTTCAGAAGACAGAGGCCGGGAGCCGGAAGACAGGAGATAGACAACGGAAGATGGCGCTGCTCACCGTCCGCTCGCTCGTGAAGGAGTTCTCCCGCGGCCGCAGATGGTGGGGCCGGGCGGGTCTCGTCCGGGCGGTGGACGGGGTGAGTTTCCACGTCGAATCGGGCGAGACATTCGGCCTCGTCGGAGAGTCCGGAAGCGGGAAGACGACGACGGGCCGGTGCATCCTGAGGCTGATCGAGCCGACCTCCGGCGAGGTGTGGTTCAAGGACCGCGACGTGCTCGGCCTCCCGGCCGACGAGTTGCGCCGCACCCGACGCGACATGCAGATCGTCTTCCAGGACCCGTACTCGTCACTGAACCCGAGAATGCAGGCGCGGCGGATCGTCGAAGAGCCCCTTGTGATCCACAGACTGGGGACCAAGGGCGAGCGCCGCGATCGCGTGGCGGAACTGTTCCGCCTGGTCGGCCTCGATCCGGCCCACCTCGATCGATACCCTCATGAGTTCAGCGGGGGGCAGCGCCAGCGGATCGGGCTCGCGCGGGCGTTGGCGCTCAATCCGTCGCTGATCGTCGCGGATGAGCCCGTGTCGGCGCTCGACGTCTCCGTGCAGGCTCAGGTCGTCAACCTGCTGATGGACCTGCAGGAGCAGCTGAAGCTCACCTACCTGTTCATCGCCCACGACCTGAGGCTGGTTGAGCACGTCTGCAGGCGGGTGGCGGTGATGTACCGCGGCCGGATCCTCGAGATGGGCCCCACGCCCGTCCTTTTCTCGAACCCGGCCCATCCCTACACGCGCGCCCTGCTCTCCGCGATCCCGGTCGCCGACCCGGACGCCCGGCCGCAGCGGATTGGCTGGAAGCCGGAGGATGTGGACCTGCTGGCGCCCCTCCGGGAACTGGCCGCGGGGCATTTCGCGGCAGTCTGAAATTGAGAATTTGGAATTGGCCAGAGCCGAGACGCTCCAGGGCTCTTCCGGCGCCCCCGTTCTCAATTCTCAATTCTCAATTCCCGCGACGCAACCGCAGGTTATGCGGCGCGGCGCACGTCGTCGGAAATCTTCCCGTCCTTGATGTGCAGCACGCGGTGGGCGTGGGCGGCGATGTCCGCTTCGTGGGTCACGAGGACGATCGTATTGCCTCCTTCGTACAGCCGGTCGAAGAGGGCCATGATCTCGACGCCTGTCTTCGAGTCCAGGTTGCCGGTCGGCTCGTCGGCCAGCAGGATCGAAGGATTGTTCACGAGGGCTCTGGCGACAGCGACGCGCTGGCGCTGGCCACCCGACAACTGGTTGGGACGGTGGGTCATCCGGTCCGAGAGTTCGACCCTCTGAAGCGCGGCGCGCGCCCGCTGGAGCCGGTCGTTGGTCGGCACGCCCGCGTAGACCAGCGGCAGTTCCACGTTGTGCAGCGCGGTGGCGCGAGGCAGGAGGTTGAAGGTCTGGAAGACGAAGCCGATTTCCTCGTTCCGGATCCGCGCCAGCTCATCGTCATTCATCTGGCTGACCTGCTTGCCGTTCAGCAGGTAGCTGCCCTTGCTCGGCGTGTCGAGGCAGCCGATCAGGTTCATCAGCGTCGATTTGCCGGAGCCGGACGGGCCCATGATGGCGACGTACTCGCCGCGCTCGATGGTCAGCGTCACGCCGCTGAGGGCGTGGATCTCCTCGCTGCCCATCACGTATGACTTCCAGAGGTCGCGTGTTTCAATGAGTGCCATCGCTGCAGCTGTCCTCTCCGCGGGTCTCACAAGCCATTACGACGCCGGCTGCCCGAATGTTCATCGGGCGCGTGCCTCTGCCCCGGGGCGCTACGACGTGGTGAACCCCGGCGATTCGGGCGGCGGCATCGGCGGAACGGGCGGGACCTTGGTCCGGAACAGCGCTGCGCCGAGGAGACCACCGAGGGTCGAAAAGACGATGCTGACGACCAGGGTGAAGAAGGCGCCGATGATGAAGTAGACGACGTTGAGCCCCGTGCTCTGCCGCATACCTTCGACGAGTGGCCGGACGTTCTCGGGAAGATCGGCGTTGTTCAGGAGCCTGTCCATCAACCGGGCCTGGAACGGCCCCATCGCCAGCGTGATGGGAATCGCGAGCACCTGCCACACCACGGCGCCGATGACTCCAGCGAGAAACCCGACCATCGCGCCGTCGCCGGCCGCGATGGGCGTGGCCTGGTTCCGCTGCAGGAGGTAGGCCGCGATCACACCGCCTGTGATGACCCATAGACAGCAGCAGAAGTTGCCGATGCTGACGATCGGCAGGGCGGAAAGCACGCCGAGCACGAGTCCGCCCAGCAGGGCTGGCTGGAATTTGGAGGACATGGCGACACCGATGCGCTTCGCTGTCAGCTGGCAGCTGACAGCTGGCAGCGGATTCGGCGACCCGCTGCTCTGCCAGCTTCGGCGGAATCCCAGTCAGGGATCAGCCTTCCGCTGCCGGCTGACCGCTGCCGGCTTCCGGCTGACAATCGTCAGTCGTAATACTCCCGCCCGAGATGCGTGATCAGATCCTCGCCCCGGAGGTAGCGCAACGTGTTCTTCAGCTTCATCGTCTGGATGAACAGGTCGTGCTCCGGGTAGAGCCCGTGCGCGTGCATCGGGCTCTTGAAGTAGAACGACAGCCACTCCTGGATGCCGCTCATCCCCGCCCGCCTCGCCATGTCGAGGAACAGCACCAGGTCGAGGACGATCGGCGCCGCCAGGATCGAGTCGCGGCACAGGAAGTTGATCTTGAGCTGCATCGGGTAGCCGAGCCACCCGACCAGGTCGATGTTGTCCCAGCCTTCCTTGTTGTCGCCGCGCGGCGGATAGTAGTTGATCCGCACGACGTGGCAGAGGTCCTTGTACAGATCGGGGTACAGGTCGGGCTGCAGGATGAAGTCGAGGACCGACTTCTTGCTCTCCTCCTTCGTCTTGAACGACTCCGGATCGTCGAGCACTTCGCCGTCGCGGTTTCCGAGGATGTTCGTCGAGTACCAGCCCTTGATGCCGATCAGGCGCGCCTTCATCCCGGGGGCGACGACGGTCTTGATCAGTGTCTGGCCGGTCTTGAAGTCCTTCCCGGCGACCGGGCACCCGTTCTTCTGGGCCAGTTCCATCAAGGCCGGCACGTCGACCGTCAGGTTCGGGGCGCCGTTGGCGAACGGGATGCCCTCCTTCAGGGCCGCATAGGCGTAGACCATGCTCGACGGGATGTTCACGTCGTTGGTCAGCATCGCCTTCTCGAACGCCTCGATCGACTGGTGCGCCTCGGTCTCGGTCATGAAGATCTCGGTGCTGCCGCACCAGATCATGACGAGCCGGTCGACGTGGTTCTCCTGCTTGAACCGGCGGATGTCGGCTCGCAGCTGCTCGGCCAACTCCATCTTGTTGGCGCCCGTCTTGACGTTCGGGCCGTCCAGCCGCTTCACATACCGGCGGTCGAACACCGCCGACATCGGTTTGATGGCTTCCATCTCGGACCTGACCTGCGCGAGCAGCGACGGTTCGAGGACGCCGGCCGTGAGGGCCGCGTCGTAGCAGTCGTCTTCGAAGATGTCCCACCCGCCGAACACGAGGTCGTCGAGGGAGGCAAGGGGCACGAAGTCCTTGACCATCGGCGTGCGCGACTCAGTGCGCTTGCCCAGTCGGACCGTCCCCATTTGGGTCATGGAACCGATCGGCTTGGCGATCCCCTTGCGGATCGCCACGACGCCGGCGATGAACGTTGTGCTGACGGCGCCGAGGCCGACCAGCAGGATGCCGAGTTTCCCCTCAGCCGGGGCGATTTGAGCTGGTTGTTTCACGGTCAAAAACTATATCATGAGGCCCCTCCCCGGCGCCTCTAGAAGCGCCGGACGGGCCGCTGGTGTCCAAGCTGGTAGCAGGGTCCTATGTCGAATTTCCGGAACTTTCTCTTCGACCGCGGCCGCTCCCGGCGCTATGCGCTCGCGCTCGCCATGACGGGCGTGCGGATGGGTGAGCGCCTCCTGATGGTGGGCGACGACGCGCCGCTGGCCGCGCAGCTGGCCGCGAAGGTCGGACTGACGGGACGCTCGGTCATGGTGGTCGGCTCCGAGGCCGCCGCCGCCCGCGTCACGGCAGCGGCCGCCGAAGCCGGCGTGCTGATGGAGGACGTCACAGTCGGCGCGCTGCCGGCGCTGGCGGTCGACGAAGGCGCCTTCGATGTCGCCGTCGTGGACGCGGGTCCGACATTCCTCACCGCGCTCGACGGGCCGGGCCGGCTGGACCTGGCCCGGTCGCTCGCCAGGGCCCTCAGGCCCGTGGGCCGGCTGATAGTCGTCGAGGGCCGGCCGACGTCGCCATTTCTCCCGTTTCGGGTAGGGGCACGGCATGCGGTGCCCCTACTCAATGCGTTCCGGGCGGCGGGCGGCGCGACGACGCTGCTCGAGACCGCCGGTTTCCACCCGGTCCGCCTGCTCGCCGATCGCGAGGGCCAGCGGTTCACGGAGGGGCTCAAGAGATAGGCTCAGGGCTCAAGGCTCAGGGCTCAGGGCTTCCGCCGTCGCCCGCCGCAGTTTCAGGGGCCGGCTACGGCGGACCCGCCGTAGCGCGATGCGCGTAGGCGGGCAGGGTTCGAGCGTCAGAAGTAGAACAGTTGCAGCTGCGCCAGCACTTGCGTGCGGTCCGGCTGGCCGTCGGTGTGGAGCCGGCCCGCCGTGACCTTGATGTTCCGCTGGTGGCCCGCCATCCAGTACGCCATGCCCGCCTGCCACGCGCTCTGCCGCGGGGTCTGCGGATTGTCGAACGTCCGGCGCGTGTACCTGCGCGAGCGGCGTCAGCTTCCCCTTCAGGAAATGGAACCCCGCCTCGACGAGGATCGAATCCTGCTTCGGCAGATTCGGCAGGAACGTACCTCCGTTTGAGCGCGTCCAGTCGAACTGCACGGTCAACCCCTGCGCTCCGCCGTGAATCGGCTGTTCCACGAACACGTCGGCCGCGTAGGAGTGATAGTCATCCTGCGCGTCGAATCCCGCACCGATTCCGATCATGCGCTTGCTGCCCTGATAGGTGCCAGCGTAGAAGAACCCGGAGTCGGCGGCGAACGGGTACCACACGGCGCGGCCCGCCACGCGGAAGTCGTTGCGCGCTTCCGAACCCCGCAGACCCGCGAACACGCCCAGGCGGTACTCGAGATGCTGGCCGAGCGGGTATCCGCGCGCCTGCACGCCGTAGTCACGCGCGACCCTGGCGCCGAGCGGGGCGCTTTCCGTGAACGAGTAGGCGCCGTAGTCGACCGGCAGGAGCATGGCGGCCGACTGGTTGTGATTGTGGCCGAGCGGGATGAGCATCATCCCGGCGTCGACCTTGAGCCAGTCTGCCTGGTTGTAGGTCAGGTACGCGTCCTGGATATAGATGTTGCCCGCCTCCCTCGCGCCGGTCGGGTTGCTGGCCTTGTCGCCGAGCGTCTTTCCGATGTTCGGGCTGTCGGTTTCGAAGAAGAACGTCCACCGCTCGGCGACCTTCCCTCCGAACATGATCCGGATCCGCCGCAGATAGACGTTCTTCGACTGCCCTGTCCCGTCGGGGGTATCGACGATCTCGGCCTGCGGCTGCGCGAGGAACCCGATCTTGATGTTGGTCTTGCCGTCCTTGCTGTCGATCTGCCACTGCGCTGCGGCCGGACGGGCCGACGCGCCGAGCAGCAGCCCGACGAGCGCGATCGCACCGGCGTCACGAATCATGTGCATAAGTGCTCCCTGGAGGCGCGCCGAGCGCCCGGCCTCGGGGGATGTCGCGCGGCAACCGCCGGATCATCGTCGCTGCGCCGGGATTTGGCAAGTACGTCGGAGAGGGTCGACGGACAACCGGCGGCTGACTTATGATGCCGGGGTGCGCCTGTTTGCGACGGCCGTCGGACTGAGCGTCCTCGGCAGCTTTGGCAGCCTTCTCCTCGCCTCGGGCCTCCTCGTGCTCAAACCGGGGACACGCACGGCCCTGGTGCCGCACCTGGTCAGCTACGCGGTGGGCACGCTGCTCGGTGTGGCGCTGCTCTCGATCCTGCCCGAGGTGCTCGCCGATCTCAGCGCCGCACGGACCGGCATGGTGCTGCTCGCGGGCATCATGTCCTTTTTCGTGCTGGAGAAACTCGTCCTCTGGCACCACTGCCACACGGAAGACTGCGAAGGCCATCATCAGGAAGGCCGCAGACCTGGCGCGCTGGTGCTGATCGGCCACGGGTTCCACAGCTTCGTTGACGGAGTGGCGATTGGGGCAGCGGTCCAGGTCTCTCTGGCGCTCGGCGTGAGCACCGCCATCGCAGTGGCGCTGCACGAGGTGCCGCAGCAGGTCGGTGACTACGCCGTCCTGCTCCACGCCGGCTACAAGCGCCGGTCGGCCCTCCTGCTCAGCGGCCTGTCGGCCGCCGGTGCGGTGACCGGCACGATCGCTGCGTTCACCGTGTTCGACCACCTGCCGGGCTTCCTGCCGTACGCGCTGACGTTTGCCGCCGCCAGTTTTCTCTACATCTCGATGGCGGACCTGATGCCCGACCTGCACAAGGGGCGGGTGGACGCGCGCGCGTTCAAGCAGCTGCTGCTCCTCGGGGCAGGCATCGCCACCGCCTCCTTCCTGGGCGGGTAGGATGAACCGCGATCAGTATCTCGGATCGCTCCAGAAGCTGTGGCGCCAGGAAGTCGAGGCCTCCGCCACCTACACGCTGCTCGGTGAGCGGGAGCCCGATCCGCGCAGACGCGAGATTCTGAGCCGCCTCGCCGAATCCGAGGAGCGGCACGCGGCGCGGTGGAGCGCGCGGGTCGAGGCGGCGACCGGTGAACCGCCTGACGCCGCCGCGGTTCGCCAGTCGCTGTCCTGGCTCCAGAAGCTCGGCGACCCGTCGGTCGTCCTCCATCGGCTCGCACAGGAGGAGAACGATGCCGAAGCCGAGTACCAGCGGCTGACCACCGCGTTCACCGATCCCGCAGACAGGACGGTCGCCGACGAGGTGTCGCGCGAGGAGCGCGACCACGCCGTGACGCTGCGCGCGCTGGCCGGCCCGGCGCCCTCGCCGCGCCGCGCGCTCGACTCGATCCTCGGCCGCGAACGCTGGCACGTCCGCGGCAAGGGTTGGGTGGGCGACGCCATCTACGGAGTCAACGACGGCCTCGGCGCCGTCTTCGGCATCGTGTCCGGCATGGCCGGCTACACCGGCGGCAGCGGGGTGGTGCTCGCCGCCGGGCTTGCCGGCACGCTGGCCAGCGCGCTCTCAATGGGCGCCGGCGCCTACCTCTCCTCGAAGTCCCAGCGCGAGATGTACGAGTCGGAGGTGGGGCGCGAGCGACGCGAGCTCGAGGCCGACCCGGACGAGGAGCGGACCGAACTCGAGCTCTTCTACCAGCTCAAGGGCTTCTCGCCCGACGAAGCCCGGACCATGGTCAGCCGGCTCCAGTCGGACTCGAAGGAGTTCCTCAAGGCGCTCGTGCACGAGGAACTCGGCCTCGCCGAGGAGAGCTTCCCCAACCCGCTGCGGTCAACCATCTCGGCCATCGCCTCGACGGCCATCGGCGGGTTCATCCCGGTCATCCCGTTCTTCTTCACCGTAGGAACGCCGGCCGTCGTCGCCTCGTTCATCATTAGCACCGCGGCGCACTTCGTCGTCGGCGCGTCCAAGGCCCTGGTCACGACGCGGCCGTGGTGGGCGAGCGGAGCGGAGATGACGGCCGTCGGCATCGTCGAGGCGGCCATCACGTACGGCCTCGGCCTCGCGTTCGCCGGAGTGGGCCGATAGTCCTGTTCTCTCCTCTCCGGCACGGGCCAGACCGAACCATCTCGGTGGTGGAGATCACGCGTGACAGACTGACAGCTGAGAACTGACTACTGACCACTATTCCTGCCGGGGATTCGGCTCCCGGATCATGGGAACGAAGCGGACGTCGGTAATCGCCTCGGTGCGTCGCTCGCCGTCTGCCGTCTTCGACAGGACCACCAGCCGCTGAACCCGATCCACGGGCCCGATGGGGATGACGATGCGGCCGCCGGGCTTGAGCTGGCTCCACAGCGGCGGCGGGAGCGCGTCGGGCGCGCAGGTGACGATGATGGCGTCGAACGGCGCCTGCTCGGGCCACCCGAGATGGCCGTCGCCGAGCCGGACCCGGACGCTGGCATAGCCCTGGTCCTGAAGGCGCTGCCCCGCCGTCCGGGCAAGCTCCTCGACGATTTCGATCGTGAAGACGTGCGGCGTCAGATGAGCGAGGACCGCCGCCTGATAGCCGGAGCCGCTGCCGACCTCCAGGACCTTCCCGGCGGGTGGCAGCATCAGATGCTCGGTCATCAGCGCGACGATGTAGGGCTGGGAAATCGTCTGCCCGTGGCCGATCGGAAGCGGCGTGTCGTCGTAGGCCTGGTCGCCGAAAGGCGCCGGCACGAACGCGTGCCTCGGGACCGCAAGCATCGCGTCAATCACGCGACGGTCGGTGACGGGATCGCGCCCGTCGCGCGGGTGGGCGATCTGAGTATCGACCATCCGTCGGCGCTCGTCGATGCGCTCGTTCGCGGACCGGGCGACGGGGCCTCGGGCCCCGACCGACTGAGCCGACACCGTGCAGTCGTCCGCGCCCATCAGCAGAACCCCGAATACGGCGAGATGCGTCGGCCGCATGCGAGAACCCTCCGGGGCGGCATGCGCAGGGCGAAGACGGTCGAGTCGCGGGACGAGCTCGGCAGGCTGTCAGCTGGCAGCGGATCCGCTGCCGGCTGCCTGCTGACGGCTGGCAGCCTTCACCCGGCGACCGCAATCCTGTCCTTCCCCTTCCTCACCACCCACCAGATGATCAGCGCCAGCACCGCGAACGCGGCGCTCATGCTGCCCAGGAACAGCCAGAGCGTGTGATACAGGATGGTCGTCGGCTCCATCCGCGCTTCCATCTCGAGCGGTTGGCCGGCCAGCCGCTCCGAGAGCGCCTGCTCCCAGGCGAGGATGTTGCCTCGCAACAGGTTGTCGGAACCCGCGTTGTGATACGCGATCTTGCTCGGCAGATGCAGTCGGAATGCGACGAGTTCGGTCCCTTTCCAGCCCACGTCCCCGACGGCCTTGTTCGCCGACGCACCCAGGTCCTCACGAATGCGGTAGAGCGCGTCCATCCGGTCGAATCGGATCGCGGCCCACGAGAACGCGCGCGTCTGCGGCAGCGTCCGTATGTCGTCCACCTCCAGGCGGACGTGCGCGAACCGGCGTCCCTGCCGGCGTGAGCTGGTGACTCGGACGACGCGGACGCCGGGGCTCGCGAAGAACGCGGCGATGCGGTCCGCCTCGAACCGTGCCGCCGGCTTGAGGTCGAAGTCGGCCCCGCGCAGTGCGACGAACGCCGGCAGCGACCCGTTGACGTAGATCGTCGCGGTCCCGTCCAGCGACAGGTACACGTCCTCGTCGTACTCGAACTGCCTCAGCAGTCCCCGTCCGCATCCCGATGCCGCCAGGGCCGACAGCGCCACCAGGATCCCGGCCGCACGCCACAGGCGCGATGTTCGCGCGTTCACCATGTCGGCCAATGATAATATACCGGCGTCACCCTCCACGCCTGGGAAAACCTCTCCCATGAACACCCACGATCAGACGCCGCGCCCGATCCTGTTTCTCATCGACGGGCACTCCCAGATCTACCGCGCCTACCACGCGATTCGCGGCCTGACCGGCCCCGGCGGACGATCGACAAACGCCGTCTTCGGCTTCGTCGCGATGCTGCGCAAGCTCCTCACGGACCAGCGGCCCGCGCTCATCGGCTGCGCGTTCGATCTCGCCGGCCCCACCTTCAGGGACGCGCTGGCGGCCGACTACAAGGCGAACCGGCCGGCGATGCCGGACGATCTCGTCGAGCAGATCCCGTACGTGTTTCGCGCGTGCGAGGCGCTCGGCGTTCCGACCCTCTCGAGCGAGGGATTCGAGGCCGACGATGTCATCGGCACGCTCGCCGAGCAGGCCACCCGCTCGGGCTTCGACGTCGTCATCGTCACCGGCGACAAGGACATGTTCCAGCTCGTCGGCGACAGCGTGCGGGTCTTCAACCCGCGCGACGACGGAACGTGGTACGACGCGGAGGGGGTGCGCGAGAAGTTCGGCGCCCAGCCGGAGCGGGTGGTGGACGTCCTTGCGCTGATGGGTGACCCGGTGGACAACATCAAGGGCGTCCCCGGCATCGGCGACAAGGGCGCGCGCGAGTTGATCTCCGCGTTTGGATCCCTCGACGGGCTGCTGGAGCGCGCCGGGGAAGTGACCCAGAAGAAGTACCGCGAGGCGCTGATCGCCGGCGCCGACCTCGCGCGCCAGAGCCGGGAGCTGGCCCGCATCCGGCGCGACGCGCCGGTCGCTTTCGATGCCGAGGCGCTCCGCTATCACGGGCCGAAGCGGGAGGCGTGTTACGAGCTGTTCGGCGAACTCGGGTTCAGGTCGCTGATGAGCGAGTTCGCGCCCGCGGCCGAGACCACGTCCGCCGACTACGCGATCGTGGAGACGATCGAGGGAGTACGCGCGCTGGCGGTGGAGCTGCGCGCGACGAGGCGATTCGCCCTGCGGACGATCACCACGTCGGCGCCCGCGGTGCGGGCGGACCTGGTCGGCATCGCCGTGTCGGTCGGGAGCCGGAAGGCGCGCTATGTTCCGCTGGCCCACCATGCGCTGGACGCGGGCCCCCAACCCGACCGCCGGGAGACTGTGGCGGCGCTGAAGGACGTGTTCGAGGATCCGGCGATCGAGAAGGTCGGCCACGACCTGAAGCGAGAGGTGACGGCGCTCGCGCGCTGCGGAGTGACGCTGCGCGGCCTCGCGTTCGATACGATGCTCGCAAGCTACCTGCTGGACGCGACCCGGTCCGCGCATCCGCTCGAAGAGGTCGCGCTCCTGCGGATCGGGTACAAGGCGCTCACCGAAGAAGACGTGCGCGGGCGCGGCGCGAAGGCGCGGGGGCTCGAGGATCTGCCGCCGGCGGCCGTCCTGGACTTCGCCGGCGAGCGCGTGGACCTGGCCTGGCAGCTGGAGCAGTGCCTGGCTCCGGCCCTGGCCGCCGAGCAGCTCGACGGTGTCTATCGCGACTTGGAGCAGCCACTCGTCCCGGTGCTCGCCGAGATCGAGCAGGCCGGCATCAAGGTCGACTGCGGGGTGCTTGGCCGCCTGTCCGAGCGCCTGGAGCGCGAGCTGGCGGGCGCCACCGCGAAGATCTTCGACGTGGCGGGCGGATCGTTCAACATCAACTCTCCACGGCAGCTCGCGGAGGTCCTGTTCGACCGGCTGAAGCTGCCGGCGGGCAAGAAGACCGGCAAGACGGGCGCGGCGTCGACCGCGTCCGCCGTGCTCGAGGAGCTGGCGCTGGTGCACGACGTGCCGCGCCTGGTCCTCGAGTGGCGAAGCGTCCAGAAGCTCAAGGGGACCTACGTGGACGCGCTGCCGCAACTCGTGAATCCGGCGACCGGCCGCGTGCACACGTCGTTCAACCAGGCGGTCGCCGCGACCGGGCGGCTGAGCAGCAGCGACCCGAACCTGCAGAACATCCCGATTCGCACCGAGCTCGGCCGCGAGATCCGCGCGGCGTTCGTCGCCGAGCCGGGCTGCGTGCTGATCTCGGCCGACTACTCGCAGATCGAACTGCGGGTGCTGGCGCACCTCTCTGGTGACGCCACCCTGACCGAAGCGTTCCGCCGCGGCGACGACATCCACGACCAGACCGCGCTCAAGGTTTTCGGCGCGGACAGCGGCCTCGATCCGCACGAGCTGCGGCGGCGGGCGAAGATCATCAACTACGCGCTGCTCTACGGAAAGACCGCGTTCACGCTGGCGAAGGACATCGGCGTGTCGCAGCAGGCGGCGCAGGCCTTCATCGACGCCTATTTCGCCGGTTTTCCCGAGGTGCGGCGGTTCATCGACGCGCTGCTTGAGGAGGCCCGGCAAACCGGCGCGGTGAAGACGCTGTTCGGACGGCGCCGCCTCGTACCGGAGCTGACGAGTCCCAACGCGCAGGTGCGCGCCGCGGCCGAGCGGGTGTCGGTGAACATGCCGATCCAGGGCACCGCGGCGGACATCCTGAAGCGAGCGATGATCGACGTCGGCCGGATCCTCGAGGAGAGGCGCGCACACGGCGGGCGCGCCCGGATGATCCTGACCGTCCACGACGAACTGCTCTTCGAAATGCCCCTGGACGAGGCGGACGACGTGGCGGAGGTGGCGCGGACGGGGATGGAAGGCGCCGCGCGGCTCTCCGTACCGCTCACCGTCGACCTGGGCGTCGGGGAGAACTGGAAGGAAGCGAAGGGGTGATCAGCTGGCAGCTGGCAGCTGGCAGCTGGCAGCGGAATACGACGGCCACGCAGCGGCCTTCCATGATCCGCTGCCCGCTGCCAGCTCGGGCGTCCGTGGTCCGCTGACGGCTGCCCGCTACTTGTTCGGCCAATCCCGCTTGACGGTCTCCCACGCGGAGCGGAGGGCGGCGGCTGCGCGTTCCCGGTCCGCGTCGGTCGATGCCAGCAGCCGAACGCGCTCCGGGATGATGGCCTCGTTCATCAGTTGATCGAGGTCGGCCCGCAGGGCGAGGCCTCGCTCGTCGCCAAACGGCGCTCTGATCCAACCGGCGACTGCCGCATCGTAGGACTTGGTCAAATCACCCAAGTATCTGTGCGACGCCACAATCCAGTACGAGGCGGCCACAGATCCAGGCATACGACCTAATTCCACAAGTGCGCGGTCTCGAATTGCCCGGTAGTTTCCCTCCTTGTGTTCGGCCATGCCGGACTGCGCCTGGCGGTCGAGCGCCGTCGCCCACCAGTCGAAGACCCGCTCGGCCGCGGCCTGCCCGAGGTCCCGCCCCGAGTCGAGGGCGGTCCTGAACATCTCGACCGCGGGGCCGAACGACTCCTGGAGGTAGAGCAGCTCTCCGAGGCCGACGAGGTAGTCTGAACGGTCGCCCGGGGACAGAGGCGACGGCCGCACCCCGCGCAGGGCCTCGCGAGCGGCGACCAGGTCGGCATCGTCCCTCGTCTTCCTGAATCGTTCGAGGTACGATCGGCCAAGCAGGAGGTTGGCGACGTCCGACGAGGTGCCGGTGGCCGACTTCGCCGCGGCGGAGATCGCCTCGTCGTATCGCCCCTGATTGTAGAGCTGGCGGACCGGATCGAGCGGTCCTTGAGCGTGGACTGGAAGGGCCGGGAGGGTCGCCACCGCGAGGGCGAGCGCAATCCGAGCGCTAACCCTTTGCATGGCATGGACTTGTGTGTGTTGACAGCCCGGCATTTGATATAATCCTCTCGCGATGGTGGAGCCGACCGTCATTCCGCGCTCCGAGCACTCGTTGTCGCGTCGAGATGTCGATCACGACGCGTTGAAGGTCCTCTATCGTCTCAAGGAGGCCGGGTTCATCGCGTACCTCGTTGGCGGAGGCGTGCGAGATCTGCTGCTCGGCCGCCGGCCCAAGGACTTCGACATCGCCACGTCCGCGCACCCGTATCAGGTGAAGCGGCTCTTCCGCAATTGCTGGGTCATCGGCCGCCGCTTCCGTCTCGTGCACGTGAAGTTCGGCCAGAAGATCATCGAGGTCGCCACGTTCCGTCGCAACGTGCCGCCGGCCGACGCGCTCGGAGAATCACATCCAGCGGGAGATCAATCCGACGCCGCCGATGGTCCCGCGATCACCGGACACGATCTCGCAGCGCGGGATCTGCTCATCCGGCACGACAACACGTTCGGGACGCCCGAAGAAGATGCGTTTCGGCGCGACTTCACGATCAACGCCCTGTTCTACGATATCGCCACCTTCTCCATTATCGACTACGTCGGCGGGCTTCGCGATCTTCGCGAGGGCGTCATCCGGGCGATCGGCGATCCCGACGAGCGATTCCGGGAAGATCCCGTGCGCATGCTGCGTGCCGTGGCGTTCGCCGAGCGGCTGGGGTTCGCGCTGGATTCTCCCGTGGACGAAGCGGTCCGCCGGAACCGCGGCGAGATCGCGCGAAGCTCGCCGGCCCGGCTGATCGAGGAGTACTACAAGATACTCCGGACGGGGGCGAGCGCGCTGGTCTTCCGGACCGCCGCGCGCCTCCGCCTGCTCGAGGCCATCACGCCCGAGCTGCAGCGCGCGGTCGACAGCCAGGAGGTGTGGCAGTCGCTTGCGCGGCTCGACGCGCATCGCCAGCGCTTCGAGGCGGTGCCGGACGCCTTCACGAATCCGATCCTCCTGGGAAGCCTGCTCGTGCCGCTCGGGTTCGCTATCGATGACGGCCGGTCCGGGGAGGAAGCGGAGGCGCCGCGGCTCGGCCTGCTTCCGGTGGCCCGGCGCGACATCGAGCGACTCCACCAGATGCTCGCGCTGCAGCGCCGCCTGCGCGATCCCAACCTCTCCGCGCGCGGGGCCAGGGCCCTCGTCGCGCGGGGCGCGTTCTCCGACGCGCTGGCGTGGCTCGAGATTCACGGTGACGCGCCGGACGCCGTCGCCCGGTGGCGCTCGTTGCTCGCTGAATTGGCGGAGAACGGCACGATGCCCGTGCCTCCGCCGCGCGTGCCCACGCGCCGGCGCCGCCGCCGCCGCGGGCCGAGACGGCCGGTTCAGACGTAGCACTAGTGGCTGGTGATCAGTGGCTGGTGGTCAGTGGATCACGCGTGACAGACTGGCCACCAGCCACTAGCCACTAACCACTATATGGAATGTTCCAACCCGCTGCATAAACCTCCGCTCGCTTGACCTTCCGCGACCTGCTAGGGTGTAATCGCGGATTGGGCTCCGATCTCCGGGCCGGCCGGCGGCCCGACCCCGGTATCCGACCAGATGGAGTGTGTATGTTCGCCGACGATTTTCTCTCGCTTCGCGACTTCGCCCCGACAGACATCCATCACCTGCTCGAGCTGGCCGCCGACCTCAAGGCCAGGCCCGCGGAGTTCTCGACCGCGCTCAGGGGCAAGACGCTGGCGATGATCTTCGAGAAGCCGTCCCTCCGCACGCGGGTGACGTTCGACGTCGGCATCCAGCAACTGGGCGGGTTCTCGCTCTACCTGTCGCCCGCCGAGATCAGCCTCGGCAAGCGCGAGTCGATCCACGACGTGGCGAAGAACCTGGAGCGCATGGTGCAGGGGATCATGATCCGCACCTTCGCGCCACCAGATCGTCGAGGAGATGGCGAAGGAAGCCTCGGTGCCGATCATCAACGGCCTGACCGACTACAGCCATCCCTGCCAGGCCATGGCCGACTTCCTGACGATCAAGGAGGTCAAGGGGCGCGTCGACGGCATCAAGCTGGCGTTCGTCGGCGACGGCAACAACGTCGCGCACTCGCTGATGTTCGCCGGCGCCCTGCTCGGCGCGCACGTCAGCATCGTGTGCCCGAAGGGGTACGAGCCGAAGGGCGACGCTACCGCGTGGTCGACCGCCCAGGCGGCGAAGACCGGCGGCAGCATCGTGGTCACCAACGATCCGGTCGAGGGCGTGCGCGGGGCGGACGTCATCTACACCGACGTCTGGGCGAGCATGGGCCAGGAGGCCGAGGCGGAGTCGCGCAAGCAGTTGTTCTTCCCCTACCAGGTGAACGAGGCCATGGTGGAGCGCGCGAAGCCGGACGTCGCGTTCATGCACTGCCTGCCCGCCCACCGCGGGGAGGAAGTGACGGCGGGCGTCATCGACTCGCCGCGCTCGGTCGTGTTCCAGGAGGCCGAGAACCGGCTCCACGCCCAGAAGGCGATCATGCTGGAACTGATGGCGTAGGCGATGTCCCGCACCGCACTGGTCGCCATCGGGGGCAACTCGCTGATCCGCGCCGGCGAGAAGGGCACGATCGCCGAGCAGCTGGCCAACACACGCCGGACGGCCGCGCGCGATCGTCGGGCTCATCCAGGACGGGATCAGCCTGGTGATCACCCACGGGAACGGCCCGCAGGTCGGCGCGGCGCTGCTCCGGTCGGAGCGCGCGTCCGACCAGGTCTACAGCCAGTCGCTCGACGTGTGCGACGCGACGACCCAGGGCGAGATCGGCTACCTGCTGCAGCAGTCGCTGTACAACGAACTGCAGGCCGCCGGCCTCGTGGTGCCGGTGGCGACGGTGCTGTCGCAGGTGGTCGTGTCGGCCGACGACCCGGCGATGCGGCACCCGACCAAGCCGATCGGCCCGTTCTACTCGCGCGGCGACGCCGAGGAGCGGTCGCGTCTGCACGGGTGGCAGGTGGTGGAGGACGCGGCGCGGGGCTATCGGCGTGTCGTGCCGTCTCCCGAGCCGATCGAGGTCGTCGAGGAGCCGGTCATCCGTGCGCTGCTCGACCAGGGCGTGCTCGTCATCGCGGCGGGCGGCGGCGGGCATTCCGGTGGTCCGAACGCCGGACGGTCTGCGGGGCGTCGAGGCGGTCATCGACAAGGACCGCGCCTCGGCGCTTCTGGCCAGCCGGCTCGGGGTCGACTGGTTCATCATCTCGACCGACGCGGACTGCGTGTACGTCGACTACCGCAAGCCGACGCAGCGGGCGCTCCGGCAGGTCACCGCCGCGGAAATGGAGGCCTACCGGGCCGCCGGCCAGTTCCCGCCCGGCAACATGGGGCCGAAGGTCGAGTCGGCGCTGCGGTTCCTGGAGCACGGCGGCGGCGAAGTGATCATCACGTCGTACGAGTACCTGCTCGCCGCCGCGCGCGGCGACGCCGGCACGCGGATCGTCCGGGGGTGACGGCACGGCGAGCGGCGCCGTGAGCCCTGAGCCCTGAGCCCGTGCCGAGCCCTGAGCCGTATGAAGCTGACCCACGTCGTCGAGTCGCAGCAGTTCACCGTGCCGCTCCTGATGGAGCTGTTCGACCGCACGCGGCAGATGGAGAAGGTCGCCGCGCGCGGCGGCACGCTCGACTACCAGAACCGGATCATGGCGTCGCTGTTCTACCAGCCGTCCACGCGGACCCGGTTCTCGTTCGAGGCGGCGATGTATCGCCTCGGCGGCCGGGTGCTGTCCACCGAGCAGGCCGGCTACTTCTCGTCCGAGGTCGAGGGCGAGCAGGTCGAGGACACGATCCGGATTCTCGGCGGCTACGCGGACGTCATCGTCATCCGGCACACCCAGGCTGGCGGCGCGGCGCGCGCGGCCCGGGTGTCGACGGTGCCGGTCATCAACGCCGGCGACGGCAACGGCGGCCAGCACCCGACGCAGGCGCTGCTCGATCTCTACACGATCTACCGGGAGCGGCCGATCGAAGGGCTGAGCATCGCGTTCATCGGCGAGCTGGACCGAGGCCGCACGGCGCGGTCGCTGGCGTACCTGCTGAGCAAGTTCGAGCGGGTGAAGATCTACTTCGTCAGCCCGCCCGAGATGCAGATGAAGCGCGGACATCCTCGAGCACCTGGACGAGCACGACGTCTGGTACGCCATCGAGCACGACGCCGCGAAGGTGCTGCGCGAGGTGGACGTCGTCTACCAGACCCGCATCCGCCCGGAGCGCCTCGCGGACCGGGGCACGCACGGCCGGTTCACGATCGACGCGACCGTGCTCCAGACGATGAAGCGCGACGCGCTGATCCTGCACCCGCTGCCGCGGACGGTGGAGATCGACAAGGCGGTCGACGAGGACCCCCGCGCGTTGTATTTCCGCCAGGCCAACAACGGGCTGTACGTGCGGATGGCGCTGCTGGCGATGTTGTGGGACGAGTAAGAAAGGACAGCGGGGGTCGGCAGCGGGCTTGGCACTGGCAGGCGGCAGCTGCAGCGGCAGCTGGCAGTCGGCCGGAGCTGGCTGCTGGCAGCTGCAGCGGTGAGAAGGGAGGACATGCAGACGCAAGAGTTCATCGACCTCGAGAACGAGTACGGCGCGCACAACTATCACCCGCTCGACGTGGTCATCTCGCGCGCCGAGGGCGTGTGGGTCTACGACGTCGACGGCAAGAAGTACCTCGACTGCCTGGCGGCCTACTCGGCCGTGAACCAGGGGCACTGCCATCCAGCATCATGCAGGCGATGCTGGATCAGGCGCACAAGGTCACGCTGACGTCGCGCGCGTTTCGGAACGACCAGTTGCCGCTTCTCTACAAGGATCTGCACGACCTGACCGGCTTCGACCAGGCGCTGCCGATGAACTCGGGCGCCGAGGCGGTCGAAACCGCGGTGAAGGCGGCGCGGAAGTGGGGCTACAAGGTCAAGGGGATCCCGGAGGGCCAGGCGGAGATCATCGTCTGCTCGAACAACTTCCACGGCCGCACCATCACCATCGTCTCGCTTCTCGACCGACGCACAGTACCGCGACGGCTTCGGGCCGTTCACGCCCGGGTTCACGATCGTGCCGTACGGCGACACCAAGGCGCGTGATCGACGCGATCACGCCGAACACCTGCGCCTTCCTCGTCGAGCCGATCCAGGGCGAGGCCGGCATCGTCGTCCCGCCGGCCGGGTTCCTGCGCGAGACGCCGGGAGGCGTGCCGGAAGCACAACGTGCTCTTCATGGCCGACGAGATCCAGTCGGGCCTCGGCCGGACCGGCAAGCTGTTCACGTACATGCACGAGGGCATCCGGCCCGACCTGGTCATCATCGGCAAGGCGCTGTCGGGCGGCTTCTACCCGGTGTCGGCCGTGCTGGCGTCGAAGGAAGTGCTCGGCGTGTTCAAGCCCGGGCGATCACGGCAGCACCTTCGGCGGCAATCCGCTGGCCTGCGCGATCGCCCGCGCCGCGCTGCGCGTGCTGGTCGACGAGAAGATGGTGGAGAACTCGGCCGCGCTCGGGAAGTACTTCCTCGAGCGACTGCGCGGAGATCGAGAGCCCGAACGTGAAGGAGGTTCGCGGCCTCGGCCTGTGGATCGGCCTCGAGATGACCGGCCCGGCCCGCCCGTACTGCGAAAAGCTGAAGGAGGAGGGGATCCTGTGCAAGGAGACCCACGAGCACGTCATCCGGTTCGCGCCGCCGCTGATCATCACGAAGGACGAGATCGACTGGGCCGTCGGCGGATCAAGAAGGTCCGGAAGCGACGTGGGGACGGGCTACGGCGCCCGGTCATAGTTACTCATCGAAAGGAGGCCATTCATGCACCGCGATCAAGACCGTGATCATGGGAGCCGCAGGGCGCGACTTCCACAACTTCAACACCGTCTACCGCGACAACGAGGCGTACGACGTCGTCGCGTTCACGGCCACGCAGATCCCGAACATCGACGGCCGCAAGTACCCGGCGTCGCTCGCCGGGCAGCCTGTATCCGACGGGCATCCCGATCTTCGACGAACGCGACCTCGAGACCTTGATTCGCAAGCACCGCGTCGAGGAGGTGGTCTTCGCCTACAGCGACGTGCCCTACACCTACGTCATGAGCCGAAGCTCGATGGCCAACGCGTGCGGCGCGCACTTCAAGCTCTTGGGCGCTCAGCCGACGATGATCGACGAGCACGAAGCCGGTCGTCTCGGTGTGCGCGGTCCGGACCGGGTCGGGCAAGAGCCAGACGAGCCGCCGCGTGGCGCACCTGCTGCAGCAGCACGGGCTGAAAGTGGCCGCCATTCGCCACCCGATGCCGTACGGGGACCTCGAGAAGCAGAAGGTCCAGCGCTACGGGAGCCTGGCCGATCTCAAGAAGCACAAGTGCACGATCGAGGAGATGGAGGAATACGAGCCGCACATCGTCGAGGGGATCATCATCTACGCGGGCGTGGACTACGGCGCCATCCTCGAGCAGGCGCAGGCCGAGGCGGACGTCATCCTGTGGGACGGCGGCAACAACGACCTGCCGTTCTACAAGCCGGACATGGCCATCGTCGTGGCCGACCCGCTGCGCGTCGGGAACGAGCTGAGCTACTACCCGGCGGAGGCCAACCTGCGGATGGCCGACGTCATCATCATCAACAAGATCGACAGCGCCGAGCCGAAGGCGGTCGAACAGCTGCGGGCCAACATCCGCAAGGTCAACGCAAGGGCCGTCGGTGGTCGATGCCGCGTCGCCCATCTACGTCGATAGCCCCGAGCGGCTGACGGGCAAGCGCGCGCTCGTCGTCGAGGACGGCCCGACCCTCACCCACGGCGAGATGAAGATCGGCGCGGGCGTGGTGGCCGCTCGCAAATACGGCGCCAGCGAACTCGTGGACCCGAGGCCGTACACGGTCCGGCTCAATCACCGAGACGTTCAAGAAGTACCCGGACATCGGGATGCTGCTGCCAGCGATGGGCTACGGGGCCGAGCAGGTGAAGGACCTCGAGACGACGATCAACAAGGTGCCCTGCGATGTCGTCGTCATCGGCACACCGATCGACCTCAACCGGATCGTCAAGATCAAGAAGCCGACGGTGCGGGTGACCTACCAGCTCCAGGAGATCGGCACGCCGAACCTCGATCAGCTGGTCGGGCAGTTCGTGAAGAAGCACGTGAAGAAGTAGGCAGCTGGCAGCTGGCAGTAAGCAGTAAGCAGTAGATGGTGGACAGCGGGAACCACGGCAGGCTGCGTGCCTCTGGATCAGATTCTGTAGGATCTGGGCCGCGATGATCCAACCGCGGGGACCTCCGGTGAACGCGCCGAGGCGTTCCTGAGAGTCGCGCCCGACTTCCACTTCGGTTCGCTGCTCACCGAATCAGCGCACCCGAGGACCGCGGACCTGAGCGATGTGGCGCGCCGCAGCGCGGAGGCGGGCATGCGGAGCTGTTCGACGTCGACGCGACGTCGTGGAGAAGTCTGCGAGTGGTCGCGGATCGGGGCAGCCGCCGGCGATGGCCGGCGCCGCGCTCGAGACGCTGAGGAGCGGCGGGCGCCTGTTCTTTACGGGCTGCGGGGCCACCGGGCGGCTCAGCATCCAGCTCGACTCGATCTGGCGCGGCTTTCTGGCAGGAGCAGGCAGGCGCGCGGGCTGACGACGCCGGCTCCCGATCTCTGGGAGGATCGCACGCGCAGCGTGATGGCTGGAGGCGACTACGCGCTGATCAAGTCGGTCGAAGGTTTCGAGGACTTCGCGCCGTTCGGTCGGAAGCAGGTCGTCGAGTCGGGCCTGACGGCCGGCGACACGGTCTTTGCGATCAGCGAGGGCGGCGAAACCTCCTTCGTGATCGGCACCGCGCAGGAAGGCGTCGAGGCCGGCGCGCGCGTGTTCTTCGTCTACAACAACCCGGATGACGTGCTCCGGGCCCATGTGCGGCGAAGTCGAGACGTGCTCGATGACCCGCGGATCGTGAAGATCAACCTCACCACCGGGCCGATGGCCGTGACCGGCTCGACCCGGATGCAGGCCACGAGCATCGAGCTGCTCGCGATGCTCACCGTCCTCGAGATGGTGCTGCGGCGACTGCTGGGGTCCCGCGGAGCGCTCGGCGAAGGCGTCGGGGCGCCTGACAGCGTTCCCGCGGAGATGCGGTCGGCGCTCGCGCAGCTGCATGCGGGCCTGACGAGCGTGGCGGTCCTCCAACCGCTTGCCAGGCTGGTCGAGACCGAGGAGCGGAATTACCGCGCGGGCGGCCGGACGTCGTACTTCGCCGAGTCGCTTGCGGTCGACGTGCTCACCGACACCACCGAGCGAAGCCCGACGTTCTGCACGCCTTCATTTCGGAAGTGGGACGACACGGACGCCGCCGAGTCGTGGGCGTTCCTCTTCACGGCGGCGGAGACGACCGAGGCGGCATGGCCGGGGCTGCTGCGGCGCGCTCCCCGGACGATCGACTGGGGTGAGGAAGACCTTCGCCCGCTCCTCGACGAAGACGCCGTCGGGCGGCAGGCCGCCCTCGTGCGGCAGATCGGATCCCGGGAGTTGATGCGCTTTCGGATCGGCCTGGACGGGATCGCCTACCGGCCATTTCGCAAGGGTGACGCCGGCATCGTCGTGGCGTCGGGAGCCGACATCGTGCACCTGGCATCGAGCGACGCAGCCTTCACGCGGCAGCTGGACGCGGCCGCGGCGGCGGGCGCTGAACGCGTGCTGGTGGCCGCCGGCCGCGAAGCCCAGATTCGACGGCTGCTGGCATCGGCCGGTCGCCCGGTGGGCGGCCAGATCTGTCGCGCTCGTGTTGCCCGAGACGCGGTTCCTGGTTGACCCGATGCTGCGAGTCGGCGTGAAGCTCCTGCTCAACGCGTTCTCCACCTGCACGATGGTGCGACTCGGCCGTGTGCTCGGCAACCGGATGATCTATGTCGTGCCGAGCAACCTCAAGCTGATCGACCGCTCGACCCGCTACATCCGCGACCTGGCTGGTGTGTCGTACGAACAGGCGTGCCACGCGCTGTTCGACGTCATCGACTACGTCGAACCCAGACGGGCTGCCGGCCAAGCGTACCCGCCGCCGGTCGGCGTCGCGGTGAAGTGCCTGCGCGACAGGATTGGCCCCGAGGAGGCCGAGACGAGACTGGCTGGGGAAGTGACGACGCCCCGCTGAGGGAAGGCCGCGTGGCCTCGTAGGCAGCAGGCAGGGGATCCACTGCCTACCGCCTACTGCCACCGCCTACTGCCTACCTACCCGTTCTTCTTCTCGAACTCCTGCATGAACGACACGAGGGCGTCGACGCCTTCCTCAGGGAACGCGTTGTAGATCGACGCGCGCAGGCCGCCGACCGATCGGTGGCCCTTCAGGCCGTCGAGGCCCGCCGCCTTCGATTCCTTGACGAACCTGGCCTCGAGGTCCTCGGTCCCCAGCCGGAACGTCACGTTCATCCGCGACCGGGCGTCCTTCGCCGCGTGGCCCTTGTAGAACCCCGTACGGTCGATCTCCGCGTAGAGCTTGCCCGCCTTGCGCGCGTTGATCGCGTCGATCGCCGCGAGCCCGCCGAGCGAGACCAGCCACTTCATCACGAGGCCGACCATGTAGATCGTGAAGCACGGCGGCGTGTTGTAGAGCGACTTCTCAGGGATATGCGTGCCGTACTGCAGCATCACCGGCAGGTTGGCGTACGCCGGCCGCTCGGCGGCCTTCTTCACCAGGTCGTCTCGGACGATGACCAGCGTCGCGCCCGACGGCCCGATGTTCTTCTGGGCGCCCGCGTAGATCAGCCCGTACCTGGTGACGTCAATCGGGCGGCTGAACATGTGCGACGAAGTGTCGGCCACCACCGTCGCGTCGCCGAGGTCCGGCAGTTCCGCGAACTCGACGCCGTGGATCGTCTCGTTGGTCGTGATGTGAACGTAGGCGGCGCCCTTGGTGAACTTCAGCTCCTCCTTCTTCGGCAGGCGGATGTAGTTCTCGGCCTTGTCGTCGAACGCCACATTGACCGCGCCGACCTTCTTCGCCTCCTTGACGGCCTTCTGCGACCAGGCCCCGGTCACGATGTAGTCGGCCCACGTCCCCGCCGGCAGCAGGTTCATCGGCACCATCGAGAACTGCGTGGTCGCGCCGCCCTGGAGGAACAGCACGTGGTAGTTGTCGGGGATGCCGGCCAGTTTTCGAATATTGGCCTCGCACTCGCCGATGATCGCTTCGAACGTCTTCGACCGGTGGCTGATCTCGAGCACGGACATGCCGACGCCCGGCAGCGCCACCAGGTCGCGCTGCGCCTCCTCGAGGGCGGGTAGCGGCAGGACGGCGGGGCCGGCAGCGAAGTTGAAAACGCGATTGGTCGCCATTGCGATGATCTCCTTAGAATGACCGTGCAGTGAATCCAGACGATGACAGAACCAGTTGCCGGTTGGCCAGTTGCCAGTGGCTCGTCGATCACGCGTGACAGACTGACCACTAGCCACTGACCACTGAACGCGACCGTGCGGTGCCTACCCCGCCAGCGCGACGACGCTGACGTCCTTGATGCCGTCGCACGCCTTCAGCGCGTCGAGCAGGTCCGCAGCCGGCATCTTGTCGACGTTGATCCGGATGATGGCCGCCTCGCCCGTTTCGAAGATGATGTTCTCGACCTCGTGCGCCGTGATGCCCGCCTGCGCCAGCTTCGAGAAGATGCAGGCGCCGACGCCGGCGCGGTCGGAGTGGCGGACGATCATCGAGTACTTCGCCGACGATTTCTTCGCCAGGTTCACGACGTTCGGCACCTTGCCGGTCTCGGTGAACGTCTTCACGATGCGCACGGTCTCGGCGGCAATCGCCTCCTGCGCCTGGTCGGTGGACGCGCCGATGTGGTGCGTGCCGTACACGCCCGGCAGGCCGAGCACCTCGGTCGTGAAGTCGCCGGCGGCCGCCGCCGGCTCGCCCGGATACACGTCGAGGCCCACGCGAATCCCCTTCTCCTTCACGACCGCCGCCAGCGCCTTGTAGTCCATCACGTCGGCGCGCGCGGTGTTGATGACAAACGCCCCCGGCTTCAGCTTGCCCAGCACGTCGGCGTTGATGAGATTCTTCGTCATCGCGTTGGCGGCCAAGTGAATGCTGAGGATGTCGCACTTCTCCGCGACCTCGGCTGGTGTGTTCACCACCGCGATCCGCTCCTCGATCAGCGCCCCGGACCCGTGCCGGAACTGCAGCAGCAGCGGCAGGTCGATGGGGATCTCGTCGCGGTCCACGCGGACGCCGATCTCGCTCCAGATCACGAGGTTCATGCCGAACGCCATCGCCCGCTTCGCCAGCTCCTGGCCGATCTTGCCGAAGCCGAGGATGCCGAGCGTCATCCCGTAGAGGCCCTTCGCCTTCGAGTACTCCTTCTTGTTCCACTTGCCGCGCAGCGACTCGATGACGTTGTCCGGGATGCGGCGATCGAGCGCGAGGATGAGCCCGAAGGCGAGCTCCGCGACGGCGATCGAGTTCTTCCCCGGGCAGTTCGACACGTAGATGCCCCGCTTGCTGGCGGCCTTCACGTCGATCGTGTTGTAGCCGGCGCCCGCGCGGACGATCAGCGCCAGTTTGCCGGCGTCCATCATCGGCTCGGTGACCTGCGTCGAACGGACCACGAGCACGTCGGCGCCCGTCTTCGCCAGCGCCTCGGTCAGAGCAGCGTCCTTCAGGTCCGGCTCGAAGAGGACCTCGCACCCGGCCGCCTTCAGCCCGTCGATTCCGCTCTTTTCGAACTTGTCGGCAACAAGCACTTTCATGACTGTGCATCCTTGGGCGCGGCACCCCGCACCCGGTTAGATGAGATGAGTAAGAAGACCGTCACGGAGTTTCGGTTCGAACCATGTCGACTTCGGAGGCATGATCTCGCCCGCGTCCGCGATCCGCATCAGATCATCCACGCCGACGGGGAATAGGGAAAACGCCACCGCGGCCCTCCCGGTGTTCACCAGCTTCTCCAACTCGCCGGTGCCGCGAATGCCGCCGACGAAGTCGATCCGCTTGTCGGTGCGCGGATCCCCGACACCGAGCAGCGGCGCGAGCACCTGGTCCTGCAGCAGGCTGACGTCGAGCGTGCTGCCGACGTCCTTCGCGCCGGCGGCAGCCTGCAGGCGCAGCGTGTGCCACCGCCCGCCCAGGTACATCCCGATGTCCCCCTGTCGCGTCGGACTCGGCGCGCCCTCGACGAAGGCGACCGCGGCCTTCAATTCCGAGAGGAACGCCTCGGGCGTCTTTCCCGCCAGATCCTTGACGACGCGATTGTACGGCAGGATCTGCGTCTGGTTGTCGGGGAACGCGACGGCCAGCATCCAGTTCGCCTCGGCGTTGTCGGTCGCCGGCGACGTCTCGGCCAGGTGCTTCCGGGTGCGGCCCGCGCTGGCCGCCCGGTGGTGCCCGTCGGCGATGTAGAGGCACGGCAGCTCGCCGAACGCCGCGACGACCGCCGCGAGGTCCGCGCCGGTCACCTTCCACACCGAATGGCGGACCCGGTCGGCCGCCTCGAAGTCGAAGAGCGGCGGGCCGGCCGTGACCCTGTCTGCGATGGCGTCGACGGCCTTCGACGCCCGGTACGTGAGGAACACCGGCCCCGTCTGCGCGCGCAGCGTGCCGATGTGCCGCGTGCGGTCGTCCTCCTTGTCGCGGCGCGTCTTCTCGTGCTTCCTGATGAGGTCCCTGTCGTACTCGTCGACCGAGTAGCAGGCTGCGACGCCGGTCTGATGGTGGCTCCCCATCTGCAGGCGATACAGGTAGACCGCCGGCTCGTCCTCGACGACCAGGGGCGCCGACCGCCGAAGCGCAGCGAAATTGCCCAGCGCCTTCGCGTAGACGGCGTCCGAGTAGGGATTGGTCGCCGGCGGAAGGTCGATCTCGGCCCGCGACACGTGCAGAAAACTCAGGGGATTGCCCGCCGCCATCGCCCGCGCCTCCTCGGCGTTGACGACATCGTAAGGCACGGCGGACACCCGCTCGACGTTCGACGGCAGGGGGCGAAGGGCGGTGAACGGACGGATCGTAGACATCCAGAATGGCTCGCGGCGGGCCGCCCGGCTCGACCGGGCAGCGCAGAGGGTGACGAAGGGCAGCGGCCACAAAGCCGCCGAACTGACTTATTTACCTGACCTGCGCGGGAGAGTCAAGGCTGCCGGATGGCGCCAGCCGCTTCAGCAGGCGATCGCGCTCCTCGGCGAAGGCCGCCACGTGCGCGGCCGGAATCGGCTCGCCCGGCGGGAGCGTCTTGTGGAGCTGCAACGGGTTGATGTAGCTGCCGTTCCGCTTCACCCGGTAGTCGAGGTGCGGCCCCGTGGAAAGCCCCGACGTGCCGACCCGGCCGATCAGGTCGCCCTGGCCCACCCGCTGACCTGTCCGAACGGCAATCGACGACAGGTGCATGTAGAACGTCTCGTAGCCGCTCGCGTGTCTGAGGTGCACCATGCGCCCCGCGTCGCCGTTCCATCCGGCCGACACCACCACGCCGTTCGCCACCCCGACCACCGGACTGCCTGACGCTGCGCGGTAGTCGATGCCGAGATGCGGACGGAGGATGCGCAGCACGGGGTGCACCCGTGCCTTCGAAAAGCTCGAACTGACAGACCCGCCGAATTTCAGCGGTGACTTCAGGAAGAACCTTCTCAGCGACCGGCCCTGCACGTCGTAGTAGGCCGGCCTGCCGCCGGGCACCGTGAACCGGACGGCCTTCAGCACGCGGCCCTCGTTCGAGAACTCGGCGGCAAGCACGTCCCCGTACGACGGAGGGCGCCCCTCGCGGGATATCCGCTCGAACGCCACAACGAAGCGGTCCCCGACCTGGAGGTCCGAGTTGAAGTCGATCTCCCCTTCGAAGACACCAGCCAGCGCCAGCGACAGATCGGCCCCCTCGCCGGCCGCGTCCATGGCCTCGAAGAGCGACGGGGACTCCTTCGTGATCTCGCCGCGCGCGGCCGCCGGCGTACGCTCCTTCCGGTACGGCACCACTTCGACGGTCAGTTCCTCGGGCTGCCGGTTGGAGGGGCCGAGGATGCGCAAGAAGCGGTCCTCGTCGATCTCGGTACTCGAAGCGGCGGACGAGGCCGTCGGCCGTGCGCTCGAGCACATAGGCATGATCGGTCTTGAGACGGCGCGGGTCAAAGACCGTCCGCGTGAGGGAGACGAGGGCTGGCACCGAGATCGGCGCGGAGCCCCAGCGAGGCGAGCAGCGAAGCGAGCGTGGCGTTGCGCGGCACCCGGCCGGCAATCGACTCGATTTCGGGCCGCAGATACTGGTCGGCCCGAACGGGTGCGGGAGGCGTCGGCGCCGGCGCGCGGTCACACGCCCCCCCGGCGAGCACACCTAGGGCCAGGCCCACGACCGTAAACGACTTGATGATCGCCACCCTGACGGGAATGCTACTGCGGATCCCCTTCAACCGGCAACGTGGCGGGCGGGGCGGGGGCCGGGGCGGTGGCCGGCGCTCGGAGCGGCCGCGGACGCGGGCGGATGTCGATACGCTCGACGCGGCGCGTACCGGAAACCGCGACGACCGGCACGAGCGTGATCCCTCGGCCGGCGCGGAGGACGACCGTGTGCTCGCCGGCCCGCAGATCGAGCGTCGCTGGCGTCCGGCCGCTGGCCCGGCCTTCCACGAACACCTCGACACCCGCCGGACGTGACTCGATGACGACGGTGCCCCGTCCGACAGGCGCGCGCGGAAGCGTCAGATAGCCGCGCGCGCTGAGGTAGGCGACTCCGAACAGCGCGACCAGCGCCAGCGCCACGATGGAGACTCGCCCGGCCGACGGGCGCGCGGCGCCGCCGGCGAGGGAAGAGCGCGGACCCGATCCGCGAGCCGCGGACCGACGCGTCTGGGCCGGGATGGCGGCCGGCGCTGCCGGCATCACGCGAGGCGGCGTCGCCAACGCTACGGGAACCTTCCAGTCGCTCTGCACCTCGGCCCCGCAAGCCGCCAGGTACCTCGCGACGGACGCGGCCGACATCTTGTGGCGAGGTCCTTCGGTCAGTGCGGCCTCCAACGCAGGCGCGGCCTCCGAGGCCGTGCGAAACGCCGACCGCGGCTCGAGCTGAAGCGTCCGGTGGATCCACGCCCGCAGCGAACGCAGGACCGCCTGCCGCTCCGCTGGCGCGCCCGGTGCGGCAACCTCGAGCATCAGCTCGTGCAGCCGATTCGGGTACTCGTCCCGGTGCACCGGCCTGCCGAGCACCAGGGCGAGCGCCAGCACGCCGAGCTGGATCACGTCGCCCACCTGGTCGAAGCGAACCGTCCCGGCGACCGGCGGCACAGGAACCCGGTACTCGGTCCAGAGCGGTGTTCGCGCCAGCTCCAACTGCTCGAGCATCGGCGCCAGCACCGACTCGACAATCACGGCGCGCCCGTCCAGGCCGATCACGATGCGCTCGGGACCGATTGCCCCGTGGGAGAGGTCGCGCGAATAGCGGTGCAGATCGGCAAGCGCGGCCGCCACCTGCGCCAGGATGAAGCACGCGGCGTCGAGGTCCGGCGGCACCTGCCGGGCCTGCGCGTTGCGCAGCACCTCCGACAGCCGCATGCCAGGGACAGCCGCCGACACGATGGCGAGCGTTGACGCTGTCCCCGTCGGACGCTCGATGCGGCGCACCGGTGCGAAGGCGGGGTGCGAGAACGCCGCCAGCTGGGCGGCTCGCGCAACGAGCGCGGTTTCGGTGGACGCGGTCTCAGCCAGTGCAGGGCAAAGGAGCAGCGTCTCGATCTCGCCACCAGCGGGATCGAAGGAGCGCCATCGCCGGCCGAACCCGTCCTCGAAACACGGTGTTCCCACGTCGAACCCTCACACCTCTCTGTGCCCGGGCGACCAGTTCAGACGGACCGCTACCGGGCGACCACCCGGATGTCCTGCAAAAGCGGGACCAAGGGCGTGCCCCGGCCCTGCGTCAGAAATGTCAGGGAATCCGGCGGTTGCTCCGAATCTGCTGAGCTGGCTGTTGCCTCCGCCTTACGACTTCTGCCGCCAGAATCAGAAGTGTGATCGGGAGTCGCGTTGGGTCATGTGGCAGAGCATGGGAGTGGCTTGCGCATCGAAGGACTCAGCGGATGCGGTGGAGGTGCTGCCCCCTCCGGTACTTCGCACTCCAGCGCCGCAGCGCGGCCGCGCGCTCCTGCGCTTCCGGCTCGGATGCCAGCCTGTCGATCGTCCACGGCAGGCGCCAGGTCCAGTTCTGCGGACCGAGATCGGCGGGAATGTTGATCCGATCGCGCCAGCCGAACACGTCCTGGATGGGCAGCAGGAGGAAGTCGGACCCGGACGCGAACAGCACCTCGAGCAGCACGTCGCGGAGCTCCGGCGTGAACTCGGCTGCCGGGTCGGCCATGCGGCGTGCCCGCCGCGCCACGCCGGGCGTCGCCAGGACGGCCGCGCGCTCGGTGGCGTCGAGGCCATCCCACCACACGGCGGTCGTCTCGGTGTCGTGCGTGCCCGACGTGGCCACCGACGCCGCCGGGTAGGCGGCCGGCGAGCGGTAGGGTTGCCCCTTCGTCTCCCAGTGGCGCTCCCAGCGAAGCACCTTGTAGCCGGGGACGTTCAGGCGCCGGAGCGACTCGCGGACGAAGTCGGGCACGGTGCCCAGATCCTCCGCGACGATGGTCGGCGCCGGCCTGGCCGAGAATCGAGAGCACGGCTTCCCCGAGCGCGAGCTGCGCGGCCGGTTCTGCCGGCGTGAAGCCCGCCGGCGAACCGTCATTCGGAAACACGTAGGTCCGATAGAAGCCGACGAGGTGATCGACCCGATAGCCGTCGAACAGCGCCGCCGTGCGACGCGCCCTCTGGCGAAGCCACGCGGAGTCGGCTGCCGCCAGCTGGTCCCATCGATAGGCCGGCATGCCCCACTTCTGCCCCTCGGCGCTGAAGGCGTCGGGCGGCGCGCCGACCGAGACGTCGAGCCGGAACGACGAGGTGTTCGCCCAGACGTCGGCGCTGTCGCCGTCCACCATGAAGGCGAAATCGCCCAGGAGCGACACGGGCTGGGCCGCCGCCTTCGCGCGCTGCCACTGCGTGTCGGCGATCCACTGCAGCCACTTCCGGTAGAGCACCTCGCCGGCCAGCTCGACTCGGGCCACCGCGAGTGCCATCGGGTTACGAAGGCGCAACGGCTTCGGCCACTCGGTCCACGGACGGTCGCCCTCGTGCGCGTGAAGCGCGCGAAAGGTCGCGTAGTCGTCGAGCCACCACGACTCGGCGGCCGCCCACGCCTGGAAGGCCGGCGCCGCCTCGTGCCCGGGCTCCGCACGGCGCCTGACGAACTCGGCGAAGGCGGCGCGCAGGGCCGGCTCCTTCACGCTGCGCACGAGCGCGTGGTCGATCGCCGGCGATCGCCGAGCGTCGGCCAGCTGCTGGCGCCACGCCTCACCCATCGCCGCCTCGCCGCCGATCGCCCGGAACTCCTCGACGGCATGGACCCAGATGAAGATCGGATCGATGGCCATCGCCGTCATCGCCGAGTACGGCGAGCGCTGGCCGATCGCCATCTCGTTGATGGGCAGCAGCTGGAGCATGTCCTGGCCGGCGTCCCGCAGCCACGCGGCGAGACGCGGGATGTCGCCAATCTCGCCGATGCCCCAGCTGGCGCTCGACGGCATCGAGAACAGCGGCACCAGAATCCCCGAGCGGCGGCCGGCGCGCAAGCGCCATACGGTTCCTCACGCCGAGGCGCGCGCGAACAGCCGCGCCGCCCCGTCCCGGAACGAGTCCGGCTCGGGCAGCAGGCTGACGACGACGAACGCCTCGTGCGGAAAGTCGAAGAAGTACCCGGGGTGGACGAGCACGCCGTCCTGCTCGAGCAGGTCGAGCGCCAGCGATTCCTCCGACCGCGTGGCCGGCACGCGAACGACAGCCGACCACCCGCCTTCGACGCGAAGCACCGAGCAGGCCGGGCGGCCGGCAGCGATTGCCTGCAGCGTGCCGAGATTGCGGCGCACTCGTTCCAGGATCAGCCGCCGGATCGCGGCGCCGTGCGCGAGGAGCGCGCTCGCGGCGTGCTGAACGGGCGTCGACACCGACAGGAAGGCGTCGCAGATGATCTCGAGCCTGGCCAGCGCCGCATCCACCAGCGGCGCGGGACCGCCTGCGACCATCCAGCCGAGCTTCATCTGCGGCAGGCCGGCGGACTTGGACAGCCCGCCGAGGCTGAACGTCAGCGCATCCTCCTGGTCGAGCACGCGTGCGACGTCCGGCCGAGCGTCGATGGTGTAGTCGCAAAACACTTCGTCGCCGACGAGCGCGAGGCCGCGCGACGCGCAGAACGAGGCGAGCGCCGAGAGGTCGGCGCGCGTCAGCATCGAACCGGTCGGGTTGTTCGGGCTGACGACGAGGACGGCGCGCGTCCGCGAGGTCGCCGCCGCCTCCACCGCGTGGACGTCGATCGACCACGTGCCGTGATACTCGAGCGGGTACGGCCTGATCTCGACCAACTCGAGCCGCGTGAGGTGCTCGAAGAGCGGGTAGCTCGGCACGGGCACCAGCACCTGGTCGCCAGGGTCGCAGAGCAGCTTGAAGAGGAACGAGTAGGCCTCGCTCGTGCTCGCGGTCAGGATCACCCGCGCGGGGTCGACCAGTCGGCCGGCGGACAGAATGGTCTCGGCGACCGCCTCTCGGGCGCTGAGCAGCCCAAACGGTTGCGGGTCGTAGTCGAGCGCGGCTGCGCGAGGCCAGCGCCGCCGGCGCGTCCTGCGGGTACGCGAGGCCGACCCGGGTCGGATTCGTCTCGGTCAGGTCGATCAGCCGGCCGCCTCGCGCGCGGATCGCCCGCTCGGCGAGGGTAAGACGGTTCGGTGCGAGATCGGCCGGCACGCGCGTGGAGAACATTCGTGTATACGTTAGACTAGCCGAAGGGAAGGGTCTGGGACTAGTAGGCAGCCATGCACGACCTGTTCGCCGACATCGCCCGGCTCAAGCGCGAGATGAACGCCATCATCCTGGCGCACTACTACCAGGAGCCGGACATCCAGGACATCGCCGACGTCATCGGCGACAGCCTGGCGCTCGCGCAGGCGGCCGAGAAGACCGATGCGTCGGTGATCGTCTTCTGCGGCGTGCACTTCATGGCCGAGACGGCCAAGATCCTCAATCCCGGCAAGCTGGTGCTGCTGCCGGACCTCGAGGCGGGGTGCTCACTCTCCGACGGCTGCCCCGCGCCGGAATTCGAGCAGTTCCTGCGTGCGCATCCCGGCCACACCGTCATCACGTACATCAATTCGAGCGCCGCAGTGAAGGCGCTGAGCGACGTCATCTGCACCTCGAGCAACGCCGAGCGGATCGTCCGGCAGATTCCCGCCGGTCGTCCGATCGTCTTCGCGCCCGACCAGCACCTCGGGCGGTTCGTCATCCGGCAGACCGGCCGCGACATGGTGCTGTGGCCCGGGTCGTGCTCGGTTCACGTCACGTTCTCCGAACGCCACATCATCCGCCTCAAGGCGGAGCACCCTGGCGCGCTCGTCCTGGCCCACCCGGAGTGCGAGCAGCACGTGCTGCGCCATGCCGATCACATCGGCTCGACGACTTCGATCCTGACCTACGCCCAGAAGAGCCACGCCTCGACCTTCATCGTCGTCACCGAGGCCGGCATCATCCACCAGATGAAGAAGGCGTGCCCGGACAAGACGTTCATCCCGGCGCCGCCCGAAAACGGCTGCTCGTGCAACGAGTGCCCGTACATGCGGCTGAACACGCTCGAGAAGGTCTACCGGTGCATGCGCGACCGTCGGCCCGAAATCACGATGCCCGAAGACCTTCGCGTCAAGTGTCTCGCGCCGCTGCGGCGCATGCTGGAGATGAGCGCGTGACGGCGGCCGGAGATTGGCGCGTCGCCGCGGCCGGCCTCGACCCGGCGTTCGTCCGCGCGGAGGTGCGCCGGTTCCTCGAGGAGGACATCGGCAGCGGCGACATCACGACCGCCTGGACCGTGCCCGCGGGAACGACCGCCAGCGGATGGATCGTCGCCCGCGAGTCGTGCGTCGTGGCCGGCCTGTCGATCGCAGCGGCGGTGTTCGCCGAACTCGACCCGGGCGTCGTCGCGGAGGCGCAGGTGGACGATGGGGCGCGGGTCGAGCGCGCGACCCGGCTCATGCGGCTCGTCGGGCCGGCGGCTCCGATCCTGTCGGGCGAGCGGCTCGCGCTCAACCTGCTGCAGCGGCTGTCGGGCGTGGCGACGGTGACGCGTCGCTACGTCGACGCGGTGGCCGGCACGCGGGCGTCGGTGTCCGACACGCGCAAGACCACGCCGGGGCTTCGGCTCTTCGAGAAATACGCGGTCCGCGTCGGCGGCGGTCGGAACCACCGCATCGGCCTGTACGACGCCGTGCTGATCAAGGACAACCACGTCGCGGCGGCCGGCGGCGTGACCGCGGCGCTCGCGGCGGTGGCCGCGCGGCGCACCCGCGAGGTCGTCATCCAGGTCGAGGTGGATTCCGTCGCGCAGCTGACCGAGGCGCTCGACGCGGGCGCGCGCGCCGTGCTGCTCGACAACATGACGTGCGCCGAAACGGCCGTCGCCGTTGGAGTGGTGCGCGGCCGTCCGAACGGCGACACCATCTGGGTCGAGTCGTCGGGCGGCATCACGCTCGCAAACGTCCGGGCCTACGCCGAGGCGGGCGTGGACACCATCTCCGTCGGCGCTCTCACACACTCGGCGCCATCGGTGGACATCGCATTGGACTTCGACTCATGAGTCAACCGGTTGACGTCCTCGTCATCGGCAGCGGCCTGGCCGGATGCTCGGCGGCTCTCACCGCGGCGCGCCGGGGCGCCCGCGTCGTCATGCTGACCAAGGGTGCCCGCGCCGAGGACACCAACACGTGGGAGGCGCAGGGCGGCATCATCTACCGGGGGACCGGAGACTCCCCTGAGCGGCTGGCGGCCGACATCGTGGCGGCAGGCGCCGGCCTCTGCGATCCGGCGGCCGTGGAGCTGCTCAGCCGCGAGGGTCCGCGCCTGGTCGAGGAGCTTCTGATCGACGACGCCAGTGTGCCGTTCGACCGCCTGCCCGGCGGCGAGCTTCATCTCACCGCCGAGGCCGCGCACTCCCTCCCGCGCATCGTCCATCACGCCGACGGCACCGGGCGCGCCATCGAGGAGGCCATGATCGCGGCCGTGCGCCGCGAGTCGGGCGCGACGATCCTGACGGGAAAGACCGCGGTGGATCTGCTCTCCCTCTCCCACCACTCGCGCAACCCGCTCGACATCTACGCCCCGCCGACCTGCGTCGGCGCATACGTCTTCGACCAGTCGACCGGGAAGGTGGAGCCGCTGCTGGCGAAGGAGACCATCCTCGCGACCGGCGGCCTGGGCCGCATCTACCTGCACACGACGAACCCGGGCGGGGCCTGCGGCGACGGCGTGGCGATGGCGTACCGGGCGGGCGCGCGCTGCCTCAACATGCAGTTCGTGCAGTTCCACCCGACGACGCTCTATCACAGCGGCGAGCGGTTCCTGCTGTCGGAGGCGCTGCGGGGCGAGGGCGCGCGGCTGGTTGACGCCGGCGGGCGCGAGTTCATGTTCGACCATCACCCGGACGGCTCGCTGGCGCCGCGCGACATCGTGGCGCGCGGGATTCACCAGATGATGCACGAGACGGGCGCGCCATGCGCGTACCTCGACATCAGCCACCGGCCGTCGGCCTGGGTCCTCCAGCGGTTCCCGACAATTGCGGCGAAGTGCCGTGAGGCGGGATTCGACCTGACGAGCCAGCCCATCCCGGTGGTGCCGGCGGCCCATTACAGCTGCGGCGGCATTGCCGTGGATGGCGTCGGCCGTTCGAGCATGCGCCGGCTGCGCGCCGTCGGCGAGGTGTCGTGCACGGGCCTCCACGGCGCGAACCGGCTGGCGAGCACGTCGCTGCTCGAGTGCCTCGTCTGGGGCACGCGGACCGGCGAGGACGCCGCGCGGTGCTGCCAGCAGGACGGCGATTACTACTTCCCCGACATCGCGCCGTGGCAATACGAGACCGAGGCCGTGGACCCCGCGCTCGTCGCGCAGGACTGGCTGACCATCCGCCAGACGATGTGGAACTACGTGGGGCTGGTGAGGAACCGGCGGCGCCTCGATCGGGCGCACGAGATCATCCGCGAGCTGCAACTCGAGATCGGAAGGTTCTACGCGCGGTCGGAACTGAGCGATTCGCTCATCAGCCTCCGCAACGGTGTGCAGACCGCGCTCGCGGTGCTGCTGGCGGCGATCGAATCGCGCGAGAGCCGAGGGTGCCATTACCGGACGGACTGAGAGTCTCGGGAAGCGGGCAGCTTGCCCTGAGCGAGCGGAGCGAGTCGAAGGGTAGGCAGTTGCAGCAGGCGGACGGCCGGTGGCGGATCACGGACGCCCAGGCTGGCAAGCGTGCGGCTCGGCTCTCCGCCACCCTTCCAGGCAGGAAACCCAAGCGACGTCTTCCTTGACACGTCGGCGGCGGCTGCGATAAGTCCACTACTGACCATGGGCAGACCGATCCATCCCCTCTGGGGCATTCTGGAAGTCGCGGGCTTCACGATCTTCGTCTTCGCCATCCTGTGGATTCTTGGACCGGTGATCGCGACGACACACAAGGCGGGCTTCGCGTTCTGGCCGTTGATACTGGCCGGGGCCGTCTACGTGTTGTGGGTATCTCCGGTCGTGCTGCATCGCGATCCGCCCGAATGGAGGGGATTGGGGGGACGCGCGCAGGATGGCAGCCGTCCCGGTTCGTTCGGGAACGCCTGGCGGACCTACGCCGTGTTCACCGCCGGCGCGGCGGTGCTGCTGGTTGTCTGTGTTGCGTGGGTGGACCCGGCGCGTCTGGCGACTGTCAACTGGAAAGCGGTGCTAGTCAGGCTCGTCGAATACGTCGGATCCGGCGTCGCGCAGGCGGCCATCTTTCAAGGGTTCATCGCAAACCGCATCCGGGCGGCGATTCCGCTCGGCGTTGGAGGACGATCCGCCCGTCTCCATCGACTGTCGGTCGCCCTGGCGACAGCGGTTCTCTTCGGCTTCTATCACTGGCCGAATCTCCCACTGATAGCCCTGGTGCTGCCGGCGGGGTTCTGCTGGACGTGGATCTTCCTCCGGCGGCCCAACCTCCTGCTGCTCGGGCTGAGCCATGCCATCCTCGGCACCATCCTCAACCGCGTGGTCCTGCTCCCCATGCGGATCGGCCCGTTCTATGCCCACCCGGATCTGTACCTCTGGCGCACGGTCATCCCCGGCCTCGAGGACATGATCGGCAATCTGTATTGACTCCCGAGCGAGCTGCGCGCGACATGAGCCCCACTGCCCAGGCCGGCTCGCGAGGGGCGGGCGCGGACCGGGCCGGCGCAAAGGGCGACTGTGAGGTCCGCCGAACCGGAGCCCGGAGCGACGAACCGGGCCACGACCGCCATCTCATCGCCGGCACGCTCGCGGCGTCTGGAGCCCGCGCTACAGACTCGCCAGCGCCTCGACCTCCTCCATTTCGATCGGGACCCGCTTGCCGAGGATGCGGTGGCCGGTCTCGGTGATGACGATGTCGTCCTCGACGCGGATGCCGCCGAACGAGCGGAACTTCTGGATGACGTCGTAGTTCAGGAAGTCGGTGAACTTCCCTTCCGCCTTCCACTTGTCCATCAGCGTCGGGATCATGTAGAGGCCCGGCTCGACGGTCATCACCATGCCGGGCTCGAGCGCGCGCCCCATGCGCAGCGACTTCAGGCCGAACTGCGTGCTGCGCGTCACGGTGGCGTCGTAGCCGACGTACTGCTCGCCCAGCGCCTCCATGTCGTGCACGTCGTGGCCCATCATGTGGCCGAGGCCGCACTGGAAGAACATCGCGTGCGCACCCTCGTGCACCGCCGCGTCGAGGTCGCCCTTCATGCAGCCGATCGCCTTCAGGTCCTCGGCCAGGCTGCGGCACGCGAGCAGGTGCACGTCCATCCACTTCACGCCCGGCCTGGCGGCCGCGAGAGCCTTCTTGTGCGCGCGCAGCACGGCCTGGTACAGGTCGCGCTGCGGCCCGACGAACGTCCCGCCGATCGGAATCGTGCGCGTCAGGTCGCTCGCGTACTGCAGCGGCGAATTGGCGCCGCAGTCGTTCACGGCCATCTGCCCGGCTTCCATCCGGTTGCCATGGTAGTGGTTGTGCAGCGTCTCGCCGTGCACCGAGAAGATGATCGGGAACGACAGCTGCCGGCCGTGCGATTCGACGAGTCCCGCGATCGCGCCCGCCACCTCCCGTTCGTACATCCCCGGCCGCGCGATCTTCATCGCCAGCGTGTGCATCTCGTACGACACGTCCAGCGCCGACTCGATCTCGGCCAGCTCCTCCGCGCCCTTGTAGGCCCGCTGCGCGACCACCGCCTTGACGAGCGACACCGACGCGTGGCGATTCACCGCAGCGGGCCGGATTCCCACCAGGCGCGTGACGAGCATGACGTTGTCCATGCGGTACTGCGGCAGGAAGTGGATCCGCCGTCCCTGGCACACCGCCACGTCCAACGCCTTCGCGAGTTCCTCCCGCGTCCCGGTGGCGGAGACGCCGGCCTTCGCCGCGCGCTCCGCGATCGTCGGCTGCGGCCCGCGCCAGACGATGTCGTCGATGGTGAAGTCGTTGCCGTAGACGGTGTGGGTGCCGGCATCAACGTCGATCACGGCCGCGAGCTCCGGGTCGTCGATGCCCCAGTAGTAGAGGAACGACGTGTCCTGCCGGAAATGGTACGTGTTGTCGGCGTAGTTCATCGGCGAGTCGTTGTTGCCGATGAACAGCAGCAGGCCGTGCCTGAACTGCTGCTGGAGCTTCGACCGCCTGGCGACATAGATGCTGGCTTCGAACATGTTGGCTCCTCGATCGCGGATCCGAAGACCCACGCCACACCCAGGTGACGGTTCAGGCCGGCTCGCGAGAGGCGGGCGCGTGCCGGCCGCAGATCATCCGCTGCGAGCTGACGGCTGCCAGCTTCCAGCCGGTGGCCTGTGGCCATCACTGCCCGTAGTACGCCCCCGGCCCGTGCTTCCGGAAGAAATGCTTGTCGCGCAACTCCTCGGCGAGCGGCTTGGCGGCCGGGTTCAGAGCCATCGCGTGCCACGCCGTGCACGCCACCTCTTCGAGGACGATCGCGAGGTCCGACGCCGACCTGGCCGACTTCGCCCAGCAGAACGGCCCGTGACCGTGGACGAGCACGGCCGGAATCTCCATCGGATCGAGCGTCGCGAACCGGCGCACGATCACCTGCCCGGTGTTCCACTCGTAGGCGGTCTGGATCTCGCCGGCGGTCATCGGGTCGGTGATCGGAACCGCGCCGCGGAAGTAGTCGGCATGCGTCGTGCCGAGGCACGGCAGTTCGCGTCCCGCCTGCGCCCAGATGGTGGCGAACCTCGAGTGGGTATGCACCACGGCGCCAATCTCCGGGAATGCCTTGTAGAGCGCAAGATGCGTGGGCAGGTCGGACGAGGGTCGGAACCGCCCGCCGACCAGGCGGCCTTCGAGGTCCGTCACGACGAGCGCATCGGCCTCGAGGTCCTCGTACGGCACCCCGCTGGGCTTGATCACGACCAGGCCGGTGTCTCGGTCGATGGCGCTCGCGTTTCCGAACGCGTGCACGACCAGGCCGTGGCGGACCAGTTCGAGGTTGGCTTCCAGGACCTCGGTCTTGAGCAGGGCGACGGTGCTCATGACTGTCTCGCGTCCGCGGCAATCCGGCGCAGCGCCGGAAGGACGTCGCCGACGGCCGCCGGTTCGGCGTCGCGGCGCCCCATCGCGAAATAGAGCTTCCGATAGAGCGCGAACATCCGTTCGTACACGGCCGCCTGCTTCGGATCGGGCTCGATGATGTCGAAGCCGGGGCACAGCGCGTCCTGCGCGTCCTCGATGCTCCTGAACGCGCCCGCCGCCAGGAACGCGAAGATCGCGGAGCCGAGGCTCGTGACTTCGGCGGTCGGCACGAGGATCGGCTTGTTCAGCACGCTGGCATACACGCGCGTTCAACGCCGGGTTCTTTCTCGGGATCCCGCCGCCGTTGATCACCCGGTGGATGGGGACGCCGTACTCCTCCATGCGCTCGAGAATGATCCGTGTGTGGAAGGCGGTGCCTTCGATGGCGGCGAAGAGATGATCCTCCGGCGTGTGCGTGAGATTCCAGCCGAGCGTGACGCCGCCCAGCTCCGGGTTGACGAGCACCGTGCGGTCCCCGTTGTCCCACGTCAGGTGCAGGAGGCCGGTCTCGCCGGCGCGGTACCGACCGAGGCTGTCGGACAGGGCGGCAACCGACGTGCCGGCCCGGCGTGCGATCGCATCGAAGATGTCGCCGGTGGCGGAAAGTCCGGCCTCGATGCCGGTCAGCGCGGGATGCACCGAGCCCGGGACGACGCCGCACAGGCCGGGCACGCACGCCGTCTGGTCGCTCACGGCGATGATGCACGTCGACGTGCCAATCACGTTGACGACGTCACCCAGCCGGACGCCCGCACCAATCGCATCCCAGTGCGCGTCGAACGCGCCGACAGGGATGGGAATGCCGGCGCGAAGCCCCATCCTTGACGCCCACTCGGGCGTGAGATGCCCCGCCAGCATGTCGGACGTCGCGAAGCGGCCCGAGATCTTCCCCGCACTCCGGCGAGCAGCGGGTCGACGGCCGTCAGAAACCCCTCGGACGGGAGGCCGCCGAGCGCCGCGTTCCACATCCACTTGTGGCCCATGGCGCACACGCTCCGCGGAACCTGTTCCGGGTCCGTGATCCCGCACAGCACCGCCGCGACCATGTCGCAGTGCTCGAGCGCCGTCACGAACCGGCCGCGCTTATCGGGGTTGTGCCTCAGCCAGTGCAGCAGCTTCGAGAACCCCCACTCGGACGAGTAGGTGTCGCCGCACCAGTGGATCGCCTCGAGCCCCGTCTCGTGGGCGACGCGCGAGATGAGCGCCGCCTCGTTCCAGGCGCGGTGGTCGCACCAGAGGTAGTAGTCGTCAAGCGGAACGAGCCCCTCGCCGACCGGGACAACGCTCGACCCGGTGGTGTCGAGGGCGATGGCCGCGATCGCGTGCCCGTCGACGCCCGCCGCGTCAATCGCCCGCCGCGACGCGAGCACCAGCGCCTCCATCTGGTCGTGGTGGCTCTGGGTCGCATGGTCGGGGTCGCTCTTCTTCCGCTGGAGCGGATACTCGGCCGTCCCGGACCCCAGACGGCCGCGGAGGGAGTCGACAATCGACACCCGGACGCTCAGCGTCCCGAAATCAACGCCAGCAACAAGCCATAGATCGCCCTCATCAGCTCGGCGGACATGGCTCGACGGATGCTCAAGCTGGCATGGCTGGTCTAGCGGATCACACGTGACAGACTGACCGACTGAGGCTGACCAGTGGCCGCTACCGGTCCGGCCCCGTCTACCTGTGCCAGTACACGTCCCATCCCAGGTAGTTCGTCGTCGCCTCGTGGACGATGCCTGCCGCTGACGACAGGTTGGCGGCGACGTGGTGCTCGAAGCCGTTCTCGCAGATGAAGCGGAGCAGCTTCTGCATCTCCCGGATGTCGCACGACGCCGGCGCCTCCGAATGTCTGGAGCGGATCGTTTGTGAACTCGCCCTCCCCGACGTAGCCGCAGATCGTGCCCGCGAACGTCATCGGTCGAGAAGCGGGCGTACTCATCGGGCCCGCCTTCACGCGTCCCACGGCGGTGCCGTACGTGTTGTCTCTGCCGACCGTCCCGGCGATGATCTCCTGGTAGTCCATCCGCGCTTCCTCGAAGAAGTGCTTCGGCAGGTTGCTGCAGTGGAAGCAGACGGCCTTGTCCGGGTCGTCGCCGTAGTTGTTGTTCCAGTCGAGCAGCGCGCTCGGCGTTCCCGAGGCCAGCGCGCAGGGCGTGCATGCCGACCACGCCGCAGATGTCCACCTCGCACGCGCTCGACATCAGCTCGTTGCTCATCATGCTCATCACGGTGCACGGCACGACGCCGAAGTACTCCTCGAGCGACGTCCAGCACTGCACGGCGCTGACGGCCACGTCGGTTTCGCGCATCCAGCCGTCGATGACGGCGCCGAGCTTGGCCATCTTGAGCAGGGCCGGCGCCGGCACGTTCGCCGGTCGGCACGTAGGCCTGGATGGCGGCCAGCTTTCCCTGCACGCCGGCGTCGTCGTCCTTCAGGCGGTTCGATGCGGCCGAAATCTCCGACAGGTCGATCGGCTCCACCGAGATGCCCGCCGCCTCGAGCAGTTTCTCGCTGTAGCGGACGGTGTTGAATGCCGCCGGCCGCGCGCCGATCGCGCCGATGCGCAGGCTGCGCAAGCCCCTTGACCACGCGGCACACGCCGAGCGAACCAGTCCAGGTCCTTGGCGAACTCGGCTGATGACGGCGCCTCGGTGTGCCGGCGTCGTGAGCGAGTAGCGGATGCCGTACTGCTTCAGGTTGTTGCAGACGGACATCTTGCCGCAGAAGCTGTCGCGCCGGTCTGCGATCGTCATCAGCGACGGCGTGTCCGGCGTCGCCTGCACCAGGACCGGGACGTTCAGATCGGCCATGCGGAGCGTGTCCGCGACGCCGCGCTCGTCGCCGAAATTCGGCAGCGTCACGATGACGCCGTCGATCGCATCCCGATGCTGGCGGAAGAGGTCGGCGCACGTCCGCGCCTCTGCGCGCGTCTCGACCGCCCCGTGTTTCGAGTCGCCCGGCGCGAGCACCACGACTTCGACGCCCGCCTTCTTCAGGATCGCGATCATGTCCTCGCGGCCGCTCTTCGCGAGGTGGTCCGGGAAAGAAGCCGCGATTGCCGACGATCAGTCCAATGGTCATATGCTCCTCGCGGACATCTACTTCTGCCGCCGGGGGGAAAACCGATAGGTATAGAAGGCGCCGAGCACGACCAGGATCGCGCCCCACCAGACGCCGGCGTGCAGTTCCGCCAGCACGACGGTCCTGGCTGGAGGGGAGACGAACTCGTAGAGCCCTGATCCGGTGATCAGCACGCCGTACGCCAGCAGCAGGATGCCGACGAAGAACCAGATGGAGACCATACCAGGACGATGCATGTGCGCTCCCTTTGCGGCTACCAGAAGATCACGTTGAGAACCACGAAGACCAGGGCGACCACCACGGCCCAGAACATCGGGCGCTGGTAGATCGGCAGGTGGCCTTCACCCGGGATGTCGGTGCACCCGTAGACCAGGCCCGTCAGCTCGCTGTCGGGCTTCGGCGCGGTCGCCAGGCTGACCACGACGGTCACGAGCACGCACACGATCCACGACCACAACGCCCGGTACATGTTCTCGGCCATGTCGCGCGCGTTCGACGAGAGGGCGATGTAACGCAGCGCGGCCGGATCCAGCTTCACCCAGGCCCACATCCCAATCGACGACACCGTGCCCGCGAGCAGGCCCCAGAACCCGCCGGCCGGGGAGCAGCGCTTCCACAGCATGCCGAGGATCACGGTGCCGAACAGCGGCGCGATGAAGAAGCTGAAGAGCGCCTGCACGTAGTCCATGATGCTGAGGAACTGCATCACGAGGTACGCCGTGCCGATGCTGACCAGCACACCCAGAATCGTGCACCACCGCCCCATCGACACGTAGTGCGCGTCGGTGGCGTCCTTCTTGATCAGCGCCTTGTAGATGTCGTAGGTCCACACCGTGGCGAACGCGGACACGTTGCCCGCCATTCCGGACATGAACCCCGCGATGAGCGCCGTGATGCCCAGGCCGAGCAGGCCGGGGCCGCAGTAGCGCGCGAGCATCAGCGGGAGCACCTCGTTGTAGCTGTGGCCGCCGGTCGCCACCGCCTGCGCCTCGCCCATCAGCTTGGGCTGAAGCAGCGCGAGGCCGAGCAGGCCGGGCAGAATGACGATGAAGGGCACCATCATCTTGAAGCCGGCCCCGATGATCGGCGCCATCTTCGCGGACCGGAGATCCTTGGCCGCGAGGACGCGCTGGACGACAAGGAAGTCCGTGGTCCAGTAACCGAACGAGATCACCCATCCGAGGCCGAGCACGATCCCGGTCCAGTGAATGCCCATCGGGTTGTCGGTGAACGACCCCATCGTCCGCCACAGGTGCGTGTAGTCGCCTCCCGGGAAGTTCGCGTGGATGCGCGCCACCATCCCGCTCCAGCCGCCCGTCTCGATCAGGCCGATGATCGAGATGAGCAGGGCCCCCATCCAGATCAGGACGAACTGCAGCACCTCGTTGAAGATGGCGGAGAGCAGCCCGCCGAGTCCGACGTAGACGGCAACCGTGATCGACGACACCCAGATGCTGAAGTTGATGTCCCAGCCGAGCACCACCTTCATCACGAGCGCCATCGAGTACATGTTGATGCCGCTCATCAGCACGGTCATGAACCCGAACGAGACCGCGGACAGGGCCCGCGACGGTTCGCCGAACCGCAGCTTCAGGTAGCCCGGCACCGAGTGGGTCTTGGAGATGTAGTAGAACGGCATCATGACGATGCCCAGGAACAGCATCGCGGGAATCGCGCCGATCCAGTACCAGTGCGTGGCGAGGATGCCGTACTGGTACGCGGCTGCGGCCCAGCCCATCAGCTCGAGCGCCCCGAGGTTCGCCGCGAGGAAACTGAGGCCCGCCACCCACGCGGTCATCTCGCGACCGGCGAGGAAGAAGTCGTCGCCGGTCTTCGTGTAGCGCTTCAGGTAGAAGCCGATGCCCAGCACCATCGCGAAGTAGAGCGCGATGATGACCATGTCCACCGGCGCAAGGGCCAGCAGCCGGGTCGGGGCCGGGGCGTCACCCAGGGACAATGCGATCAGATGAATGGACATAACGCGTGATCTCTCGGTTTCTCCAGGCGCCGACAACGGTCAAGCGGGACCGGGCACGTGAACGTTCACGGAATGATACACGCCGGCCGCCGGGGGGACAAACGGCCTCGCGCATCGGCCCCGCGCCTCGCGACCGGCGGCCACCTGCGGCCGATGGCCCGCCGCACGCTGGCGAGACCCCTATCCCGCGTCGAGAACGGCACGCACTTTCGCGGCGAGGGTGTGTGGCGTGTAGGGCTTGGCGATGAAGTGGAGCCCCGATTCGAGCAGGCCGTGGCGGAGCATGACGTCGGCCGTGTGCCCGGACGCGAAGAGCGTCCGGGCCTCGGCCTGATCTCCGCCAGGCGCGAGGCCAGTTCGCGGCCGTTCATGCCGGGCATCACGACATCGGTCAACAGCAGGTGAATCGCGCCGGCGAACGACTCCGCGGCGGCGAGTGCGGCGGCGCCGTCGGAGAACGTGAGGACGCGATAGCCCAGGCGGCACAGGGCACGCTCGGTCAGTTCGCGGACCAGCCGCTCGTCCTCGACCAGGAAGATCGTCTCGGCGCCCGTCGCCGAGCCCGCCGTGTCGGACGACGGCCTCTCGTCTTCGGCATCCGCGGTGGCAGGCAGAAACACCTCGACGGTCGTTCCGCGCCCCACCTCCGACGTCAGGACAATGAAACCGTTGTGCTGGCTGACGGCACCGTAAACCATCGGCAGCCCAAGGCCGGTGCCCTTCGCCTTGGTCGTGAAGAAGGGCTCGAACGCCTTCGCCTTCTCCTCGTCGGTCATGCCCGCGCCCGTGTCGCTGACCGCGAGCCTCACGAATCGTCCGGGGCGAGCCGCGGGATTGGCACGGCACATCTCGTCGCCGACGACCACCTCGGACGTCTCGATGACGAGCCGGCCTCCGCCCGGCATCGCGTCGCGCGCGTTGACCGACAGATTGACGATGACCTGCTCGAGCTGGCTGGTGTCGGCGTGAACGCAGCTGAGGCCGGGCGCGGTACGCGCGTCGAGCGTCGACGTCTTCGCCGAGGATCCGCCGGAGCATCCGCTCCATCGCGCCGATCAGCGCGTTCAGGTCGATGGTCGTCGGCGCAATCACCTGCTTGCGGCTGAAGGCGAGCAGTTGGCGGGTCAGCGATGCCGCGCTGTCGCCGGCGCGCTGCACCTCGGTCAGCGGCTGGTAGATCGGATCGGCTGGATTCAGGGCGTCGAGGACCGATTCGAGGTTGCCGAGGATGACCGTGAGGAGGTTGTTGAAGTCGTGCGCCACGCCCCCGGCAAGCCGGCCGACGGCCTCCATCTTCTGGGCCTGCTGGAGCTGTTCCTCCAGGCGTTCGCGCTGCTCCCGGGCGCGCTCGCGCTCGGTGATGTCGTGCATCACCGCAGCCAGGCACAGCGGCTGCCCGGTCTCGCGAGAGGGGATGGAAAAGACGTCGCAGTCGACCCGCAGCGGGGCGCCGGTGCTCAGATTGAGCAGCGACCCCTGGCCGGTCCACGTGCCGCGGGTGCGAACCGACGGGAGGACCTGCTCGGCCAGCCACCCCCGCTCGGCGGGCGGCACGAAGTCGAAGATCGACAGGCCATCGAGACTCCGATCTCCGCTGAGACCGGCGATCCGCCGCCCCGCCGCGTTCAGGTAGAACACGCGGCCGTCCAGCGACGCGAGACCCGTGAACTCGTTGCTGTTCTCGACGAGCGCGCCGAGCGTCTCCTGTTCCCGTTGCGACCGCTTCATCGCCGTGACGTCGAAGAAGATCGTGGCGAACCCGTCCGGCCCGAGCGGGGCGACCGAGATCGAGAAGTGCTTGTCCATCGGCGCGAAGTGGGTCTCGAAGCGCAGCGGCGTGCCCGTCAGAGGCACGCTCGAGAACTCCGCCAGGTAGGGCGCCGGCGTGGTGCCGTAGACCTCGGACGCCAGCCGGCCGACGACCTGATCGCGGCGAACGCCGACAATCGCCTCGTATTGAGCGTTGACGCCCGTGATCATGTAGTCGATCACGTGACCGTTCGCATCGCGGACCAGGCGGTGCAGGGCAATTCCCTCGGCCGCGTGATCGAACAGGGTGCGGTAGGTCTCGAGGCTGAGTGTCGGGTCCTCGCCTGCGAGGGCTTCGCCCATCGTTGGATTCTCTCTCACGAACGCGGTCACTTCCTGACAAGCGACGGCGCAGGCAGAGCAGCTTCCGTCGCGATCGCGCGGCCCAGCTGTGAAGGTGTCACCGGCACCGGCTCCATGACGAGCTCGGGGACATTGTAGGTCAGAGTGCACGAGTCGTAGAACGCGGGATCTTCCTGTGGCATGACGAACGGCCTGTGAGCCTGGCCGTCTCGGTCAAGGTAGCTGAAATAGACTCGCGCCAGCACACCCCCCTCGCGATTGCTGGCGAAGGCGATCCATCTCCCATTGCTCGACCAGGAGTGCCACGAATCACTCAGGCTGCTGTTCGCAGCAGTCAGAGGCCGTCGCGCCCCGCTCTTCAGGTCGATGATGTACAGATCGCTGGTCGGCTGATAGACCGGGGAATAGCCGTGGTCCGAAAGCACGAACAGCAGCCAGCGGCCGTCCGGCGATTCCCTCGGCTCCGTCGCGCTCATGCCGGAATCGGCGGCGGACAGGACCGTTTCCCTCGTGCCCCATGTTCCGGTGGCCGCGTCATAATGAGATCCGCATCAGGTCGTACTTCACGTCATTCAGCTGCGCCCTCGGCAACTGCGGCGCACTGCAGAAGTACAGGTATCGGCCGTCCGCGGACCAGGAAGGCCAGGTTTCACGGCGGTCCGGATCGGCGATGTCGTGCGTGGTCATACCTGGTTGGCGTCGGTGTCATACACGGCCAGGTCCGAATCGTCATCCCATGCGTCGCGGTGCTCTCCGATCGTGTGTTCAAAAGGGCTGACCTTGTTCACCGAGAAGACAATGTGCCTGCCGTTCGGATGCCAGTCCTGGTATGCCGCCGGCGACTTGCTGAAGCCGGACGCGGACGTGTCGACCTTCTGCAGCACGCCGTCTTTGATCACGACCATGAGCCTGCCGAAGGTGCTGCTGCGAACCTGGAGGGTCATGCGGTCCGGCCGGTTGCGGCGAAAGCTGTGGCAGTTCATGCACCCGTCCCCGGCGACGCCGAAGTTCTGGTTCTCGATCACCGGCCGTTCTGAGAACCCTTCCAGGTCCCGTTGGTAGATCCCCATGCGCACAGAATAGTGGTCCAGAGGCGGAATGAGCCGATAGACGACGTAGCGGTCTACTCTTCCTGTGCGACGTGGATCCGCACGGCATCGAACCTGCGGTAGGCGCCCTCTTTGTCCTGAACCGTGATCGTCACCGACACGGCGGCGCCACGATTCTGCGCAATCAGCTGCTTCCACGCGCGCGCCGGCCACACGATCCGCCCGTCACGGCTCGAGACTTCGACAGAGCCGCCCTTCTCACCGGCAAGTCGCGCCAGAAACCTCACGCCCGGTTCCTTGATCACGAAACTGAGCGGCGCAATGTTGGGCGGGATGACCGTCTCGGCATAGATCCGGGTACAGGACCGGACGCCGTGACACCGGCTGGGCTTCTTCCGGCCAGCGCGCCTGGCAGGCGGACAGCACACAAAGAAGCCGGCAGGATGAGTGTTGCCGCGACGCGGCCGGCATTCGAACACGGTGACTTCATTGTGGCCTTGCCGTTGCCGGCGACGCATCGGCGCGGGCCTGAGGGGGCGGTCCGGCTGCGGTGCGTCCGAAAAGGTAGAAGAACCACCACGTCCCGCCAAAACCCGGTTCGAGGGCCTTCCAGACTTCTTCCGCAGGGCCGTTCTGGCGCTGCGTCCATATCGCGAGAAAGCTCCGAAAGCGGTCCTCGGTCTGCGCGGCCGATCGCCGATCCGTCGATGCCCGGCGGCAGCGACCCGTTCACGTTCCGGAAGCCGACCAACGCCTCCTGGACGTGCGTCGGCAGCTCTCGATAGAAGTCCTTCAGCCGGGGAGCGAGGCTGGCGAGGCCCTTCATGTCGGAGGTGAGCAGGTAGTGCGCGAGCAGGTACTCGAACGCCATCCTGTTCGACGGATTGGCGTCGAGACACTGCTGCAGGATCTGCTCCGTGCTCCAGTCTCCGACGTAGTCCTTGCGCAGCATCAACGGCCGGATGCGCGCCACCAGCGGATCGGACTGCATGCCGGGATCCTGGTCGAGCGCCGCCATGTACCACTGCGCGCGCGCCGCTTGAAACGGCACCTTCTCGAGTGCGCGCACGAACGTCCGCGCCGTCTCGAGGTTGCCGTTGAGAATGTAGGTCTGCGCCATCCGTTCGAGCACGCGCGGTGTTTCGCCTTCCATGGCCTGAGCCTCGTGCGCCCACCGCTGCGAGTCATTGACCCTGCCGAGTTCCAGGTACAGGTCGCTGCGCCAGTTCGCGACCAGGGGATTCGTGTCGTAGGCGGTGTCCCGCAACAGCAGCGCATCGGACGAGGCCGTCTGCGGATAGTGGAACATCTCCCACGGGAGGCGGCCGGCGCCCGCCAGGGCGAACAGCGTCAGAAACCTGACCGGGTCACTGTCGTCCGGCGACTGCGCCAGCGACGCCAGCGCTTCAAGCGGTCTTCCGTCCTCACGCAGGTAGTCCGCGTAGATCCATCCCGCCGTGTCGAAACGAAGCGCGACCAGTCGCGAGGCCAGCAACGCGAGCGCCGCGAACCCGACCACCCGGGCGGCGCGCCGGACGCGAATCGTCAGACGAGCGCCGGTGCCGAACCTGCGTGATGAGGAAGGCCGCGATCGCTCCGACGGGGGCAAACAGGTACATGGCCGTGACGAAGCCGGTCGTCACGGCGTCGCGCTGCTGCAGCTCCATCCAGCGGAGGTACCGCCCGGCGATGTCGGGCTCATAGAAGACATAGCTCACGCCGAAAGGAACCGCCGCGCCGGCGACGACCCATGCCGAGCCCCATATCGGACGCTTCCGCACAAGCCACTCGAACAGGGCGCACATCGCGCAGAAGTAGAGGAACCCTGAAGCCAGCGCCCAATAGCAGGGGAATCGACGCGAAAAGGAACAGAACCGCCACCGCGGACTGCGCCCAGCCGCTGCGCGGTCTGTCGCAGAGCGCCATGTACAACCACGCGGCCGCAAGACCGGCGACCATCGGGAGGATGAACAGACACCCAGATGACGGCTGGCCACAGCCAACACGATGATAGGGAATGCCGCGGCCGGCCAGTTGCAGGAGCTCGACGAGAAGCGGCGGAGAATGCCGCGCGCGACCGCCCAGGCGGCAAGGGCGAGAAGCGTGAAGGCCAGCACACCGGCCCAGTGTCTCGAATAGGCCTGGGTGAAAAGGCCCGCCAGATACTCAACCGGTCCGCCTACGATGTGCGAATACCGGCGATAGAAGGCCGTGCCGGCGAGAAAGGGCAACGGGTGCCAGTGCGCAATGAACGCGACGTTCATCAGCGACCAGAGGCCGCCATAGAGCAGAGGCGCGACCAGCAGAAACAGCAGCGGGGTTCGCCCCGACCTGACGCCGGCAGTGAACCCAGGGGAGGTGGAAGACGCGGAGGCCGCCGTTCTCCTCCCGGAAGAAGGTCCGGCGGTACGCATCAACACCACCCGCATTCCCCAGAAGTCGAGCCCAACGTACCATCAAGCGCCCCGAAGAGGCAATGAGGTAGACGACGTAGCGGCTGGTGATCAGTGGCCAGTGATCAGTCGATCACGCGTGACACACTGACCACTGCCCACTAGCCACTGACCACTACCTCTTGCTGTAACCCTCCGGCAGCGCGAACTTCGAGTCGGGGATCGGGTCGGTGGTGATGGCGGTCACCCTCGTCGTGAAGGTCATGCTGCCCATCTGGCTCATGATCTGCGCCATCTGGCCGGTGCCCTCCATCTTCATCTGGTTCTCCTGCTCCATGACGACGCCAGCCGCACCGAGCAGCTTGTTGACCTCCGCCAACCCCTTGGCCTGAGGCCCCTGGGCGAGCGGTGACGTCGACATCCCGAGTGCCGAAAGTGCCTTCTGCGCGGCCAGGAGCTCCGCCACTCCGACGCCATCCTTGGCGATCCACGCCGGACCCGACATCTTCATCACAATGGTCTCGCCGGCCAGCGTCATCGGCATCGTGACCTCCACCGCATAGCCCTGGCACTGCCTTCCCAGGATGACCCTGGTCTGGCCGTTGGGCGTCACCGCCGCCTTGACGTCGCCAAAGCTCACGGGCAGGGCCGCCATCGCCGTATTCACGTCGAGCGGTTCGATCTGCTTGGTGTTGTGATCGATCTTCCACTGCTGCTTCGTCGCCGAGTCGCTGAGAATCGTCAGGCTCTGGCCCGACACCTCGGTGTCGACCCTCATCTTCGTGCCCTTGGCCCAGGTCGTGGTCGTGCCGCTGATCGCCGCCTGAGCCGCGGCGCCCGAAATCGTCATCGTCACCGTCACGTCGGCCGATGCGGCGGCGGCGGACACAACCAGCGCGGCGAGGACGAACAGCGGACGCTTCATCGGAATCCTCCAGTGCTCCATCATACGCCTCGCGGGTCTGCCCGCCTTCGCGCTCTGCGCTACGGCGAGGCCACGCCGTAGCCCGCCTGGCTGCGACTGCGGGCGGAGGCGGGAAGACCCGCGCTACGGGCGACCCGCGACCGGCGCGGATTGTATACCAAATGATGTGCAATCCGGAGTGCAATCGGGTAGATTGTGCCTGAGATGACCCGGCCGGTTCGGCAGCCCCACCGCGAAGCCACCTCGTCCGCCTACCGGCGGATGCGGGACCTGATCGTCGCGGGCCGTCTCGCGCCAGGCGCGCCGCTCGTCGAGGCCGAGTTGTCGGATCGGCTGGGCGTCAGCCGGACCCCGGTGCGGGCCGCGCTCCAGCGCCTGCAGCAGGAGGGGTTCGCGGGAGCCTCGAAGGCCGGCACGATGTTCCGCGCCATCGTCGCGCCTCTGACGGCGGACGACATGCGCGAGGTGTTCCTGATGGTCGGCGCTCTCGAAGCGACGGCGGCCCGCCTCGCCGCCGGCCTCGACGCACCTGCGCGGGCCGCCTTGGCCGACGCGCTGGCGACGCTGGCGGCGGAGCTTCGCACGGCATCGGCGTCCCGCCCGCCCGACGTCGCGCGTTCCCACGATCGACACGCGCGGTTTCACCGCACCTTCGCGACGGCCGCAGCCGGCCCGAGGCTGCTCGCGGAACTCGAGGTGCTCCAGCCGCAGGCCGAACGCTACGAGCGGGTCTACTCGAGTGCGGTCGTGTCGTCGGTCGATGAGGCGGCGCGCGACCATGCAGCCATCGTGGATGCGCTGCGGGCCGGAGACGCGGACGGCGTCGAGCGTGCCGTGGCAGGGGACTGGCGCGGCGCGGTCGAGCGCTACGCCCGGGTGGTGACGATTCTCGGCGAGCGGGGCAACTGGTAGCCCGATAACCTGACAAGGCCTGACGTGACCTGTTCAACCTGGACCGACCCGGCGCTTCTCGGCCTGCCCGTCGTCGAGGGAAAGGTGCTGCGCATCGAGCGCTTCGCCATCCACGACGGGCCGGGGATCCGGACGACCGTGTTCCTGAAGGGCTGCCCGCTCCGCTGCGTGTGGTGCCACAGCCCGGAGAGCCAGCGCCTCCAGCCCGAGTTCATGCCGCTCCCCGACCGATGCGTCCGCTGCCTGGGCTGCACCACCGCGTGCCCGCAGCATGCCGCAACGCCTGCGGCCGACAAGGGCCCGGTGGCCCCGGCGGCGTGCGACACCTGCGGCGCGTGCGCCGAGGCGTGCCCGACGGGCGCGCGTGAGCTGGCCGGGCGGACGATGAGCGTCGGCGCCCTCATGGCCGAGATCGAACGCGACCGCATCTTCTATGACGAGTCGGACGGCGGCGTCACGTTCTCGGGCGGCGAGCCGCTCACGCAGCCGGCATTCCTCGGCCTCATGGTCCGCTCGTGCCGCGACTCGGGCATCCACGTCGCGGTCGACACCTGCGGCCAGGCGGACACCGACGCCCTGCTCGACGTGGCGCGCGATGTCAATCTGTTCCTCTTCGACCTGAAGATGATGGACGAAGATCGGCACCGCGCCTACACCGGGGCGTCGAACGCCCGCATCCTCGAGAACCTCGAGCGCCTCGTCGCCGTTCACTCGAACGTGGTCATCCGGTACCCGCTCATACCGGGCGTGAACGACGACGATGAGAACGTGCGAGCGACGGGCGCGTATCTCGCGTCGCTGCGGCTGACGCGCGTGGACGTGCTGCCCTACCATCGCGCCGGCCTGGCGAAGTACGACCGGCTGCAGCGCCTGTACCAGCTTTCCGACACCCAGCCGCCCGCCGCCGACCGGCAGACGCACGTCGTGCGCCTGCTGGAGGACTGCGGGCTGATTGTCCGACCGGGAGGATCGTCATGACGGAGCGAGTCGCCCGGCTGCGCCGGGAGAGCCTGGACCGGAAGCCCGCGCTGTCGAGCGAACGCGCCGAGCTGATGACGGCCTTCTACCGCGACGCGCCGGCGGAGCCGCTGCCGATCCTCCGCGCCCGTTCGTTCCAGTACCTGACGGCGAACAAGGCGCTCTGCATCCTCCCGGGCGAGCTGATCGTCGGCGAGCGCGGCCCGGCCCCGAAGGCGACGCCCACCTACCCCGAGTTGTGCTGCCACACGCTGGTGGACCTGGACGTTCTCGACTCGCGCGAGAAGATCTCGTTCGTTGTCGATCAGCGCGCCCGAGACGCCTATCGCGACGAGGTGATTCCGTACTGGCGCGAGCGCTCGATGCGCCACCGCATGTTCCAGGAGCTGCCCGACGCGTGGAAGCACGCCTACGAGGCGGGGGTGTTCACCGAGTTCATGGAGCAGCGCGCGCCTGGCCACACGGTGGCCGACGGGAAGATCTACGAGAAGGGGCTCGGCGGCCTGCAGGCTGACATCGACCGCGAACTGGCGGCGCTCGACGACCTCCACGACCTCGAGGCGTACGACAAGCGGCAGCAGCTGAAGGGCATGCGGATGGCCGCGGACGCCGCGATCACGTTCGCAGGCCGGCACGCGGACGAGGCCGCGCGCCTCGCGGCGACGGAGAGCGACCCGGTCCGCAAGGCCGAGCTCGAGCAGATCGCCGCCAACTGCGCGTGGGTGCCAGAGCGCCCGGCGCGCACGTTCTGGGAGGCGCTGCAGTCCTACTGGTTCGTCCACCTGGGTGTCATCACGGAACTGAACACCTGGGACTCGTTCTGCCCGGGACGGCTCGATCAGCACCTCTACCCGTTCTACAAGCGCGAGATCGCAGCCGGCACGCTGACCCGCGAGCGGGCGAAGGAACTCCTGCAGTGCTTCTGGGTGAAGTTCAACAACCAGCCGGCGCCGCCGAAGGTCGGCGTGACGGCGGCCGAGAGCGGCACCTACACCGATTTCGCCAACATCAGCAACGGCGGGCTGAAGGCCGACGGCAGCGACGGCGTCAACGAGGTGTCGTATCTGATCCTCGAAGTGATCGACGAGATGCGCCTCCTGCAGCCATCGTCAAATATTCAGTTGAGCAAGAAGAGCCCCGACCGGTTCCTGAAGAAGGCGTGCGAGGTCATCCGCAAGGGCTGGGGCCAGCCGTCGATCTTCAACGCCGACATGGTGGTCGCCGAGCTGGTCCGGCAGGGCAAGACCGTGGAGGACGCGCGGTGCGGCGGCACGAGCGGCTGCGTCGAGGCGGGCGCGTTCGGCAAGGAGAGCTACATCCTCACCGGCTACTTCAACCTGCCGAAGGTCGTCGAACTGGCCTTCAACGACGGCTTCGACCCGCGGACGGGGCGGCAGATCGGGCCGAAGACCGGCGACCCGGCGACCTTCACGACGTTCGACCAGTTCCTCGCGGCGTTCCGCGCGCAGCTGCAGCACTTCATCGACGTCAAGATCGCCGGCAGCCACATCATCGAGCGGATGTACGCCGACGATGATGCCCGCGCCGTTCCTGTCGCTCATCACCGACGACTGCATCAGAACGGCCGCGACTACAACGCAGGCGGGGCGCGCTACAACACGCGCTACATCATGCCGGTCGGGCCTGGCACCACGGCCGACAGCCTGTCGGCCATCAAGTACCACGTCTTCGATCACCGACACGTCACGATGCCGGCGCTCGTCACGGCGGTGCGCGACGACTTCATCGGCCACGAGTCGCTGCGGCAGTTGCTGCTCAACAAGACACCGAAGTACGGGAACGACGACGAGTACGCCGACGCGTTCGTGACGCGGCTGTGCGACAGCCTGTTCACGATGATCGACGGGCGGCGGGGGCCGACCGGGTCGACCTACCACGTCAACTACCTGTCCACCACCTGTCACGTCTACTTCGGGTCCGTGTGCGGGGCAACGCCAGACGGGCGCCGCGCATGGGTGCCGGTGTCGGACGGCATCTCGCCGGCGCACGGCGCGGACCGTCGGGGCCCGACGGCGGTCATCAAATCGGCCGTCGCGCATGGACCATGCGCGCAGCGGCGGCACGCTGCTCAACCAGAAGTTCACGCCGGCGCTGCTCGAGGGGCAGGGCGGCATCGACCAACTGGCGCATCTGGTGCGCGCGTACTTCAAGCTGGACGGCCACCACATCCAGTTCAACGTGGTCACCGCGGAGACACTGCGCGCCGCCCAAGCGGAGCCCGAGAAGCACCGCGACCTCATCGTCCGCGTCGCCGGCTACAGCGACTACTTCTGCGACCTCACGAAGGGGCTGCAGGACGAGATCATCGAGCGCACGGAGCAGAAGGGGTTCTAGGGCTCAGGCAGGGCTCAGGGACGAGTATGGCGCTTCAGCCCCGCGGGCATCCATCGGCGAGGCTGGTCGGAAAGCCGACGACCTTCCGCACGCCGGCGGCGTTTCGCGCCTGGCTGGCGAGGAACCATGCGAAGGTCGCGGAATTGATCGTGCGGTGCTACAAGGTGCACACGGCAGGCCGGGGCATCACGTACGCGCAGGCCCTTGACGAGGCGCTGTGCCACGGCTGGATTGACGGCGTGCGCCGGAGCCTCGACGACGACAGCTTCTGCGTCCGCTTCACGCCGCGCAAACCCAAGAGCAACTGGAGCCGGGTCAACATCGCGCACGTCGAACGCCTGACGAAGGCCGGCCGCATGGTGCAGCCGGGACTGGACGCATTCGCCCGTCGCACGGAAGCGCCGACCGGCATCTACTCGTTCGAACGCCAGGACGAGCTCGCGCCGAGTCTCATCAAGACACTGAGGGCGAGCAAGGCAGCCTGGGACTTCTACCAACGGCAGACGCCCTGGTACCGACGGACAACGGCACACTGGATCATGTCGGCGAAGCTGGAAGAACGCGGAAGAAGCGGCTTTCCCAGCTGATCGACTGCTCGGCCCGAGGCGAGCCGATTCCACCGCTCGACCGTCGGCGCGGCTCCTCCGTTTCCCCGTCCTCGATCGAAACGCGCCCTTCTGCTGTATCGTAGGGTTCACTGAGCAGCAGTCCGGGGGGACATGGACACCAGCGTCGAACGGATCGAACTCGCGCGCGTCATCGACGGCCTTTACGGAGCATTCGACGCGTATCCCCTGAAGGAGCGGATCGAGTGCTGCCCGCACTGTGAGCTCGATGCCGCAGAGCGGCGCCTCCATGTCCGGCCGCTGCGAGCGTTGACCTGGGCGGACCTGGGGATCTTCTCCTTCAAGGCCCTCACCAGCTTCGGGGACGAGGACGACTTCCGGCACTTTCTCCCCCGCCTGCTCGAGCTCTACGTGCTCGACCATGCGGGCGCGCCCCACACGTTGTTCATGATCTTCGAGAAGCTCAACTCCGCACGGTGGACGAACTGGGCCGCGGACGAAGTCGAGGCGATCCGGACGTTCATCGACGCCTGGAAGCGGGTGCTGACCGCGCAGGCGCGGGAATCCGAGCAAGGCGCCTGGGAGCTGGACGAGTTGGGCGGCGCGATCTCCGCCTTGTGACCGGACATCCGGATCACAGCCCCCGCCCGACAACCGGCCTCGACATCCGCCAGTAGGCGACCCACAGCACCACGGCCACCACCAGAGCCGGGATTCGCGCCGTCCAGTCCTCCAGCAGCAGCCCGTGGAATCCGTCGCTGCCGAAGGTGACGGTGAGCGGCAGCGTGGAGAAGTAGATCGCGGCGCCGAGCACGATGCTGCGGCCGCGCAGCCGCCGTCGCGTGCGGTCGAACGCCCGCTTCTCGACCGTCGGAGCCGGGAAAGCCACGGCCGGCAGTTCGAGCCCGCGCGCCCGTTCCACCTGCGCGGCCAACTCGGGGTCGGAGCGAAGCCAGTCCTCCACCAGCGCCCGCGTGTCCGGGCCGGCCTCGCCCGCCAGATACACCGCCACCAGGTCCTTGACGACGTTTCGTGTGATGTTCATGGTTCTCGCTCCTTGCCCGGCGCCGCAGCCGACGCGGGTCGGAGGCTCTCGGCCAGCTTGAGACGCGCGCGGTGCACCTTGACCTTCGCTGCCACCGTCGAGATCCCGAGCGCCGCAGCGATCTCCTCGTACGGGACGCCTTCGTCGGCCCGCATCAGGACGGCCGCGCGATCGATCTCCGGCAGTCGTGCCAGTGCGGCGAGGACGACGCGCGTATCGCGCTGGCCGGCCGCCCGCTCGTCCGGCCCCGGGCGCCCGTCGGCCAGTTGCTCGTCCAGCGGCACTTCGCGGCGCTCGTGCCGGCGCTGCTTGAGGAACAGGTTGCGGACGATGGTGAACAGGTAGCCGCGGACCGTCGCCATCTCGACGCGCTCTCGAGCCGTCCAGGCCCGGACGAATGCCTCCGACACGAGGTCGTCGGCGACCGTCGCGTCGCCGGAGAGGTAGAGCGCGAACCGCCGGAGGTCGCGGGCGTGGGCCAGATACAGCGCGCCGAAGTCGACGAGCGGTGTCTGGTTCCCGTCCTCAGCCGTCATCGCCCTCGCCTCCTGGTATACCTACCCTCGGATCGCGAGTAGGTTACACTGCCGACGTATTTGAGTGTCTTCACCGGAGGTTCGCGTGATCCAGATACCCCGCTCGTTTGTCTCCGCTGCCGTCGTCACCGCCGTCGCAACCGCCGGGCTTGCGCTTGCGTCGCCCCAGCCGCAGGCGCCGGCGGTTCAGCGGCCCGCACAGCCGCAGGCCCAGGGCCAGGCGCAGCAGCCGCCTCGCCAGAATCCGCGCCCGCAGATCCAGGTAGACCCGGAGCGCGCGCGCCGGCTGTACGTCTCGAAGGACCCGAAGGACCACGCGCCCGGCACCGACTACCAGGCCGACATCGCGGCGCGCGAGAAGGACGCGGCCCGCTACCCGGGACTCTGCAAGGGCATCATCGACTTCAAGACGGTGAAGTACCGCAGCAGCGTCGGCGACCTCGATGTGCCGGCCTACCTGTTCCAGCCGCTCGAGAAGCGCGGCCCGAAGGGACACGCGGCCCTGGTGTGGGTGCACGGCGGCGTCCACGGCAACTGGGGCATCACCTAGTTCCCGTTCGTCAAGGAAGCCGTGGCGCGCGGCTACGTCGTCATCACGCCCGACTACCGCGGCAGCACCGGGTACGGCGAGGCCTAGCACCAGGCGATCGACTACGGCGGCAAGGAAGTGGAGGACGTCATCTCGGCCGTGGACTACCTGAAGACGCTGCCGCACGTGGACCCGGCGCGCATCGGCATCATGGGCTGGAGCCACGGCGGCTACATCACGCTGCTGTCGGTCTTCCGCGAGAAGCACCCGTTCGCGGCCGGCGCCGCCATCGTGCCGGTGACGAACCTCGTGTTCCGCCTGTCGTACAAGGGCCCGGGCTATCAGTGGGACTTCTCGACGCAGAAGGAGATCCGGGGCTGCCGTTCGAAAAGCCGGAGATCTACATCGAGCGGTCGCCGCTCTATCACGTCGACAAGCTGCGTGTGCCGCTGCTCGTGCACGTCGCGACAAACGACCTCGACGTGGACTACGTGGAGGACCAGCAGATCGTGGACGCGCTCCGTTCGCGGAAACCCGATCTGGCGGAAACCAAGACCTACGTCGACCCGCCGCGCTGGGGCGCGAGCGGCGGCCATGCCTTCAGCCGCCGGGTGGACCCGACCACCCTCAGCGTGTCGAGTCGCCCGAGCAGATCGACTCATGGAATCGGACGTGGACGTTCTTCGAGTGGGTGCTGCGGCCGTACGAGGATCGCTCGAAACCGGTGACCTACGTGGACCAGGCGCCGAGGCGAGGCGGGCAGTAGCCGCGCCGGGGATCCGGGGTCAGATCGTGCGAAAAGCGGGCACGCAAGATGTGACCCCGAACGGTATACTCGCGATATGAGCCGACCCGACGACATCCGCCGCCGTGCGCTCGAGGACCTGCAACGGTTCGAGGTGCTGATGATCGACGGGCACTTCGACTACGGCAACGGCTACCACGGACGCGTCTACATCAACCCACACCAACTGCTCCGCTACCCGTCGACGATCTGGCGCTTCGCGCAGGACCTGATCGACCTGCTGCCGCCGGCGCTCGTCAGCGAGACGGATGTCGTGGCGGGGCCGCTGACCGGCGGCGCGCTGCTCGCCCACACGATCGCCGGCCTGCTGGACAGCCGGCGCAGCCTCGCCGACCCGGCGAAGCTGTTCGCGCCGTTCGCGCCCGATGCCGGCCGCGATCAGGCGCTCCGCGCCTTGTATCGAAGGCAGATGTCGGGCAAGCGCGTGCTGCTGGCCGACGATGTGCGGAACACGGGGCGGACGCTGGCGCGCTGCGCGGCGCTGGTGCGCGAGGCGGGGGGAACGGTGGTCGGGACGATCGAGATCTACGACCGCCAGGACGCCCTCGTTGACCTCGGCGTGCCGAACATCGCGCTCGCGGAATACAGGGCGCCGGACAACTACGTTGCGGCCGACTGCCCGCTCTGCCGGTCCGGCGAACCCGTTACGGCCTTCTGAGGGGGCGGGACGCGACGCCATGATCATTGATGCGTTCTGGCGCAGTGCGCCCTGGCAGGACAGCGCGTCCGTCGACATGGACTACGCGCTCCGTGTCGAAGACACGCTGGCGCATGTCCGCGTGGTGCTGTTCGTCCTGTCGTTGGTGGTCGCCACCCTCGACCCGCTCGTGGCGACGCGGCCGGTCGGGGCGCTGCTGCTCGGTCTCGTGCTGCTGTACAGCCTCGCCGTCATCCTCGCGCTCCGCGCCCGCAAGGTCCGGTCGCTTCGCGACGTCGCGGTCTGCACGTCCTCGATACCGCCGGCATCCTGCTCGCCCTGTTGCTCACGGGCGGCGCGGTCAGCCCGTACTCGACGCTGTTCCTGTTCGTGCTGCTGGCGGCGGGCTATCGCTGGGGGCGGCGAGAAACGTGGATGACCGCCGCGGCGGGAGTGCTGGTCCTGGGCGGCCAGGGGTTGGTCGCCCGGCTCCTCCGGGTTCGACCTCGCCGGACCTGCACATCGTCGCGCTGCGCGTGACCTACGCCCTCATCGGCGGCATTCTCATCGGCTACATGGCCGAGATCGAGCGCATCCAGCGCTCCGAGGCCTGGCTGGTCTCCAGGATCCTGGGCCGGATGCAGCCGCGGGCCGGCCTGGTGGCCGCCGTGCGGGCGGCGCTCGACGACCTCATCGGCCACTTCAGGGCCACGCACGCCGTACTGGTCTTCGAAGACGATGCCAGCAGCCGCATCGTCGTTGTGGCACGCCGAACGCCAGGGCGACGGGTCGGACCGTCCGGTCATCCGCCTGAACCAGGAACTGCGAAGGACGAAGACGCGGTCTACTCGATTCCCATTCCCGCAGCGGTCGACGCGTTCAAGGTGCGGCGCTCGAAGCCCGACAGCCCTCCGGGCCGGGCAAACGTGGCTGCGTTCGACAAGGCGGGCGCGCGCCTGCACGAATCCTTCTCGGTGGCCCCGCTCTTCCGGACGCCCTTCGAATGGCGGACTGTGCTCTGCGTAGCTGCACCGGGTGGAGAGGGGTGGACGGGGACGGCTCTTCCTGTTCATGCCGTTCGACCCGCCCGAACCGCGCGCGCAGCTTGGCTATCTCCGCGCCATCGCCCGGCAGGTGGGCCCCGCGCTCTTCAACCTCTATCTCGAGCGGCGGCTGGAATCGCGCGCCGGCGTCGTCGAGCGGACGCGCATTTCGCGCGAACTGCACGACGGCGTGATCCAATCGCTGATCGGCGTCGAGATGCAGTTGGAGGTCGTGCGACGCCAGGCTGCCGAGAAGGCGCCAGACCCGCTTCTCGCGCAGTTGGCGAACATCCAGCGGCTCCTCGCCCAGGAAATCCTGAACGTCCGCGACCTGATGCACCTGCTCAGGCCGGCCGATGTCGACGCCAAGCGGCTCGTCGAACACCTCGCCGACATGGTCGAACGCTTCCGCCACGGCACGGGCATCCAGGCCCGCCTGGCGTGCGACGCCGACGAGATCGACCTCACGCCGCGCGCGTGCCGCGAGGTGGCCGGCATGGTCCGGGAGGCCCTGGCAAACGTGCGCAAGCACTCGGGCGCGACGAGCGTCGTCATCCGCCTCGAGAGGCACGACGGGAGACTGGCAGCTCGTCGTGGACGACAACGGGTGCGGCCTCGACTTCGAGGGCTACCTGACTCCGGCAGCAAGTTGACGCCCAGCGGAAGGGCCCCGCGATCATCAAGGAACGCGCGCGGGCCATCGGCGGCCGGATGGCGCTCCGCAGCCAGCAGGGATTCGGCACCCAGGTCGAAGTTTCGATACCGCGAAAACACCATGCCTGAACGAAACGAGCCCGATCCGAATCGTGATCGCCGACGACCATCCCATCTTCCGCGACGGCCTGCGCCGGCTGCTCGAGGCCGACCCCCGCTTCGAGGTGGTGGGCGAAGCGGGCGACGGCAACGAGGCGGTGGCGCAGGTGGCGAAGCTCAGGCCCGACATCCTGCTGCTCGATCTCGCGATGCCGCGGGCCAACGGGCTGAAGGCGCTGCAGGAGCTGACCGACCTCGGGCTCCCGGTGCGTCCGGTGCTGCTGACCGCGGCGATCGACCGGGTCGAGACGATCGCAGGCGCTCCGGCTCGGCGCCCGAGGCGTGATCCTCAAGGAGTCGGCCACCCAGTTGCTGTACAAGTGCCTGCAGGCCGTGATGGCCGGCGAGTATTGGGTGGGCCAGGCGCGCGTGAACGACATCGTCCAGCACCTGCGCGCCGCCGGGCGCGAGGCCGACGCGACAGCCGACGCCGGCGATGATGCTGACGCCTCGCGAACTGCAGGTCGTGGCCGCGATCGTCGAAGGGGCGAGCAATCGGGACATCGGCCAGCAGTTCAATCTGAGCGAGCAGACCGTCAAGAACCACCTGTCGCACATCTTCGACAAGCTCGGCGTGTCGAACCGACTCGAACTGGCGCTCTACGCGGTCCACCACAAGCTCCTCCAGCAGAAACCGGGACCAGGCTCGAAGAGCTGAGCACCCTGGCCCGCGCGAATTCCGGAATGAAACGGGGTCGGCTGGTGCGTTCGTACCGGTTGCCCTGCGTACCAACGCACCTGCGGCGTCGGGACGTTCGTACGCCGCTTCGGGTACCTTCGCTCCATTGCCGCCGCTGCCCTTCCCGGGAGACTCTGATACCCGTGCCTCCATGCTCCCCCCACGGGACCATGGCGATATTGTGGCCAGAGGGCTGCGAAAGGGCGGTTGATGCGCCAGTTGGCCGAAAGGCCTCGCGCCGTGCGGTACGAGATGTCAGCCCCGCTGGTCTACCGGTGCGTCGGTGAACAAGGGTGGCGGAAGGGGCGGACGGGGAATGTCAGCCGCAGCGGCGTCCTCTTCGAGGCGGCACTGCCGGTTCTCCCGGCCGAGAGCGGGATCGAGTTCGTCCTGAAACTCCCTGGGGTGGAAGTCCCCGGGGGCTCCTGGGTGCAATGCCAGGGACGCGTGGTGCGACACGCCGTGGCCCCGGCTGAAGTGGGGTGTGCGATGGCCGCCACCATCGACGCCTATGAACTCCTCGGAGTCGCGCCGGAAGGAATCCCGAGGGATGTTGATTCGTGAAGATGGCCTGATTCGTCGGCGGCGATGCCCGCCTTCGCGCGGAAGCGAGAGAGAGTGAAGGAGACAGAGTATGAATAGACTGAAAGTCAGACTCCTGATCGGCCTGGTCGTGGCCGTCGCCCTCGCGTGGGGCGCGAGTCCCGACGTGAGGGCCGCAGCAGCCGGCGCCGCGAAGGCGACGGCGAAGGCGGCAACAGCGGCGGCAACCGCCCCGCGAAGGTGGCGACAGCCGCCGCGAGCGCGACCGCGAAGGCCGCCGCGCCGGCGAGCGCGCAGGGCAAGAGTGGCCAGGCGAACGGGCAGCAGACGAAGATCACCGATGCTGCGGGCCGGGTGCACACCATCACGAAGAGAGTCACGCAGGCTGACCGACAGGCTGCAGCCGCGCGCCTCAAGGCTCTGAGGACTCAGGGTGGCGTCACGGCGTCGGGTGGAATCTCGACGTTTGCAGCCATCCCGCCCCCTGTCCAGGGCGCGACAGGCGAGTATCTCATCGGACCCAACGGTCAGTTGATCCCGGACTACTCCGGTTTGGTCGCGAACTGGGCGTACAGCCCCCCGCTGACGAAATTCGCGGACGCTCTCGGTAACCCGAACACGTTGCCGGACCTGAAAGCTCTGGTTGCCAAGCCCGACGTATTGACCTACCCGGGCAGTGACTACTACGAGATCCGGCTGATTCAGACGACCTGGCAGTTCCACCCGGACCTTCCACCTACAACGGTGCGCATCTACCAGCAGACCAACCAGGGAACCGACACATCAGGATGCACACCCTCCGGGGATCCTCCAGTTGTGGGGACGACCCACCTGTAGCTCCTCGAGCAACATCTAACAACGTTGCGCCTCCTCCAACGGCGTACTTGGGCCCGGTGATCCTCGCCAACAGGGGCCGGCCGGTCCGCGTCACGTTCACCAACAACCTGCCCACAGGCGCGGCTGGCAATCTCAACATTCCGGTGGACACGACAGTCGTCGGGGCCGGGCCGGGACCGCTGGTCGACGATACGACTCGCTTGGCGACTCCGGCTGATGTTCTCTGCCAACCGAATGCGCTCGGGCTCATCCCTTCGGTACTGCTTCTCCCAGAACCGTGCCACGATCCATCTTCACGGCGGCGTGACGCCATGGATCAGCGACGGCACGACGCACCAGTGGATCACGCCGGCGGGTGAGCTGGGCTCCTACAAGAACGGGATGAGCGTCTTCAACGTCCCCGACATGCCGAACCCCGGCAAGCCTGGCAGCGCGACCAATCCGGCGAACTCGGGCTCGCAGACGTTCTACTGGACGAATGATCAGGCGGCGCGCCTGATGTTCTACCACGACCACGCCATGGGCATCACACGCCTCAACGTATACGTCGGCGAAGCGGCAGGATATCTGCTGAGAGACGACACCGAGAAGAAGCTGGAGGCGGCCGGACTCATCCCCGGATTGGGGGACAACATCCCCCTCGTGATTCAGGAAAAGGCTTTCGTGGACGCAACCACGATCAGGGCGACCGACCCCACCTGGAACTGGGGGACGGGCCTGCTTGGCACGTACTCAGACGGCACCAAGAGCATACCGTTCCGCGAACGCTCGGACAGGCGACCTCTGGTGGCCGCACGTCTACCAGCCGGCGCAGAACCCGTACGACCTTTCGGGCTATAACGCCACCGGCCGCTGGAATTACGGTCCGTGGTTCTTCCCGCCCACGCCGATTCCCTACGGCCCGGTGACGAACCCGTACTACCAACCGGATTGCGGATTGACCCCGCCGGGCCCCGGGTGCACGAGGCCCGAGCAGCCGTGCATGATCCCCGGCACGCCCAACCCGTCCTGGGGCGCTGAGGCGTTCCTGGACACGCCGGTAATCAACGGCAAAGCGTACCCGACCCTCACTGTCGAGGCCAAGCCCTATCGCTTCAGAATCCTGAACGCCGGGGGCGACCGCTTCGTCAACCTGCAGCTGTATAAGGCCTTCGACAAGAATACCGACACCACGGCGGGCGGGACCGGGCCGCTGCCGGTGCCGTGCAACGGAAGCGTGCTCCTCAAGGACTGCACCGAAGTGAAGATGGTCCTGGCGGCGCCCGGCACGGGCCTTGCCGACAACTGGCCGCAGGACGGACGGGCCGGCGGCGTGCCGGATCCTACGACGGCGGGACCCAGCTGGGTTGTTATCGGTACGGAGGGCGGCTTCCTGCCGTTCCCGGTCGTGGTCGCCCCGCAGCCGGTCGTCTGGAACGGCGACCCGCTGACGTTCAACTTCGGCAACGTATCGGACTTCTCGCTTCTTCTGGGACCTGCAGAGCGAGCAGATGCGATCGTCGATTTCACCGGACTCGAGAATAAGACGTTCATTCTCTACAACGACGCCCCCGCCGCGTTCCCGGCGCTGGATCCGCGCAACGACTACTACACGGGCAACCCCGATCAGACCCCCACGGGCGGCACGGTCCCGACGCTTCCCGGCCAGGGGCCCAACACCCGCACCCTCATGCAGATCCACGTGGTCGCTGCGACCGGGACACCTATGACATTCAACCTGGCCAATTTGGAGGCGGCGTTCACCACCGATCCGACTCTGGGGACGACCGGCGTCTTCAAGGAATCGCAGGACGACGTCATCGTGGCGCAGTCTGACGCCGTCATCGGGCATGCAGGCTATGACAAGGCCTACGGCAAGACGTTCCCGGCCACTGCTCCATGGTGGGGCCTCGGTTCCATCTTCAACAGCAACGTCAGCTTCGTGACGGTCCAGGGCCTTCAGAAGACACTGCTCGCTCAGCCGAAGGCCATCCACGACGAGATGGGCGCCACCTTCGATGACTACGGACGGATGAAGGCGCAGCTGGGCCTTCAGATGCCGAACCCCACGCCAAACCTGGCGAACTTCATCATGCAGAACTACTCCGATCCGGCGACCGAACTCGTCAAGCTCGTGTCGACCCCGATCGGAGACCCCATGACTGATGGGACGCAGATCTGGAGGGTCAACCACAACGGCGTGGACACTCACCCGATCCACTTCCATCTGTTCCACGTGCAGGTCGTCAACCGGGTCGGCTGGGACGGCGCCTACAGGCCTCCCCATCCAACCGAACTGGGGTGGAAGGACACGGTCAGGATCAGCCCGCTCGAGGATACGTACGTGGCGCTGAGGCCGATCGCGCCGGCACCCGCAAGCCTTCCGTTCAAGCTCCCCAACAGCTTCCGCCCACTGGACCCGACGGCGCCGATTGGTTCCAACCTCGGGTTCACCAACATCGACCCGCTCGGCAACCCGATCACGCCGGGTATCACCAACCAGGTGGCGAACTTCGGGTGGAGTACGTGTGGCACTGCCACATCCTGTCCCACGAAGAGAACGACATGATGCGGGCGGTGGTCTTCGCCGCGACGCCGGAGACGCCCACTCTCACTGGCGCGTTTGCCGGCAGCGGCAAGAACTTCCGGGCGGTTCTCACCTGGACGGACAACTCGCTCACCGCGAATGCGTTCACGCTGCAGAGGGCGGACGACACCTCGTTCACGACTGGTCTAGTGACCTGGACCCTCGGGCTACGTGACCACGTATGCCGACACCACCGTCCAGAACAACAAGGTCGGTACTCGACTACCGCTTGCAGGCCTCCAACACGGTCGGTAGTGCGGTTCCCAACTACCCGACCATCACCGCCGTCTCTGACTGGGCGACCTACCAACTCGGAACGCTCTCGCCACCCGCGGCGCCCACGAACCTGGCAGCGATCGTGCTGGCGGGCCCGCAGGTCCGACTGGGGTGGACCGACAATGCCACCAACGAGGCCAGTTATGAGGTGTGGAAGTGTCGATCGTGGCGCCAGCCACGACGTGCACACCCACCCTCCTTGCGGGGCTTGCCGCCAACTCCGTTACCTACACCGACGCAGCGGTGTTGACCGGCCAGACGTACAGCGTACAGGTACGGGCCATGAACGGGATGGGATTCGCGAGTTCCGCCATCGTGAACATCACCGTGACCGCGATTGTGACACCGGGAACGCCCGCGCTCCTCACGATCTCCACGGTGCGCCAGGGCAGCAACAACCGGGTGACGTTGACCTGGACGGATGTAACCGGTGAGACGAGTTACACAATTCAGCGCGCAACGAACGCTACCTTCACAACCGGTGTGGTGAACACGACCGGAATAGCTGCCAACACCACATCGACCACGCTGACCGTGCCGCGCGGCACTCCCGGCGCAACCAGGTACTACTTCCAAGATCCGTGGGGTCAACGGGACTGTCATGGGGACCTGGTCGAACAGCCTCAACATCGTGACCCAGTAGGCCCATCTGCCGGCGTCAGCATTCGTGCTGGCGCCGGCTCGCTACGCCGGCCTCAGGTATGAGTGGTCGCCATGCTCGCCTTTTGCGAGCATGGCGACCTTTTTCGTCTTCGGTCGGGCGCCTGTCAGGCCGTAAGCTATAATTCCGGTCGCACAGCAGCCACATGAACCGGGCCATCTACGCTTCGACCATCCTCCTCCTGATTGCCGCGTCCTTCGTCGGCGGCGCGCTGTGGTCGCGTCACGCGTCGCCCGGCCGGCGCATCGGTGGAACGGAGGGCGCTCTACTACGCCTGCCCGATGCACCCGCAGTACGGTCGGACCGGCCTGGCGACTGCCCGTCGTGCGGCATGCGCCTGGAACCGGTGTACGAGGACGGCGGGGCGACGACGGCGGCGGCGGTGAGGGCACCGCGCTCCCGGCCGGCGCCGTGCAGGTGAGCCCCGAGCGCCAGCAGACGATCGGGGTCCGGCTTGGCGTCGTGGAACGCGTCTCCGGCACGCGGACCCTGCGGACGACCGGCCGCGTCGCGCCCAACGAGAACGCCGTGTACCCGCTCGTGGCCGGCGCCGAGGGCCTGGTGCGGGAGGTGCGCGGAGCGACGACGGGATCGCTCGTGAAGAAGGAACGAGGTCCTGCTCTCGTTCTACGCCCCGGAGTTCCTGACGCGCCCAGCAGTCCTACTTCTCCGGGCTCGATACGCTCGGCCGCGCGCCACCAACGAGCAGCTCGGGGCTACAACCGAACCGCGTGGCGGACGGCGTCGAGCGATTCGCCAACACGCTGCGCAACCTCGGCGTCTCCGAGCAGCAGCTCGCGGAGATGCGCGACCACGCGCCAGATCAGCGCAGTACATCCAGATCGTCTCGCCGGTGGACGGCTTCGTGCTCGAGCGCAACGCCTCCGTGGGCCTGCGCGTCGATCGGGGCTTCGAGTTCTACCGCATCGCCGACCTGCGCCAGGTGTGGATCCTCGCCGACGTCTACGAGAACCAGGCGCCGTTCATCCGCGCCGGGTCGAAGGCCCGGGTCACCTCGCAGGACCAGACTCGCGCAGCTCGAGCGCCGCGGTCAGCCGCTCGGAGCCGACCTTCGACGAGGCGACGCGCACGCTGAAGGTGAGGATCGAGACCGACAACCCCGGGCTCGCGCTCAAGCCGGGGATGTTCGTGGACGTCCGGTTCGACATCGAGCTGCCGCCGTCGCTGGCCGTTCCCGCCGACGCCATCGTCGATTCGGGCCTGCGCAAGACGGTGTTCGTCGACCGCGGGCAACGGCTACTTCGAGCCCCGGCAGGTCGAGACCGGGTGGCGCATCGGCGACCAGGTGGAGATCGCGAAGGGGCTCATGGCCGGCGAGCGCATCGTGATCTCGGGCACGTTCCTCGATCGACTCCGAGAGCCGGATGAAGGCCGCGGCGCCGGGCATCTTCGGCCCCGCGCCACGGACCCGGTGTGCGGCATGGAGGTGGACGAGAAGACGCGCGGCCGCGGCGGGCCGGCCGTCGGAGCACGAGGGCACGACCTACTACTTCTGCGCCGACGAGTGCAAGAAGCGGTTCGACGCGGAACCGCGAAGTTCGCCCAGGCCAGGTGACACGTACGGCGGACCTGACCACGCCGTAGTGACCGACCGCCCCTGGCGGCCAGCGGTGATCGACCGCAGTCATCGACTTCTCGGTCAGGAACAAGTTCCTCGTCCTCCTGCTCGTCGCGGCGCGGCGGCGGTGGCCGGCGCCTGGTCGCTGCAGCGCGTCCCGCTCGACGCCATCCCCGACCTCAGCGACACGCAGGTCATCATCTACTCGACGCTGGGACCGCAGCCCCGACGTCGTCGAGGCGCAGGTCACCTATCCCATCGTCTCCGCCATGCTCGGCGCGCCGAAGGTCCGCGCCGTCCGCGGCTTCTCCGATTTCGGCTACTCCTTCGTCTACGTCATCTTCGAGGACGGCACCGACATCTACTGGGCGCGCACGCGGACGCTGGAGTACCTGTCGGGCGTCCTCGGCCGGCTGCCGCAGGACGCCAAGACGGAGCTCGGGCCCGACGCCACGGGGCTGGGCTGGGTCTTCCAGTACGCGCTCGTGGACAAGTCGGGCCAGCGCAGCCTCGCCGACCTGCGCTCCTACCAGGACTGGACCTGCGCTACTACCTCAAGTCCGTGCCGGGCGTGGCCGAGGTCGCGTCGGTCGGCGGCTTCGGCCGCCAGTACCAGGTCAACGTCGATCCGAACAGGCTGCGGAACTACGGCCTCTCGATCCAGCGGGTGGTCGAGGCGGTGCGCGGCGGCAACATCGAGGCGGGCGGCCGGCTGATCGAGTTCGGCGGCACCGAGTACATGGTGCGCGGCCGCGGCTACGCGCAGTCGATCGCCGACTTCGAGAGCATCGTCGTGTCGGCGAGCGAGAGCGGGACGCCGATCCGCATCCGGGACATCGGCCAGGTGGTGCTCGGGCCCGGACCTCCGGCGCGGCGTGTCGGACCTCGACGGCACCGGCGAGGCGGTGTCGGGCATCATCGTGATGCGCCAGGGCGAGAACGCCCTCGACGTCATCGACCGCGTCAAGAAGCGCATCAAGGAGATCGAGCCGGGCCTGCCGGACGGGGCTGAGATCGTCCCGATCTACGACCGGTCGGACCTGATCCGGCGCGCCATCAACAACGTCACCGAGACGCTCGATCGAGGTCATCCTGACGGTCGTCTTCATCGTGCTGCTCTTCCTGTGGCACGTGCCGAGCGCGCTGATCCCGATCATCACGATCCCGGTGGCGGTGCTCGTCTCGTTCATCCCGTTCCGGATGCTCGGCATCACCGCGAACATCATGTCGCTCGGCGGCATCGCCATCGCCATGGGCGAGCTGGTGGACGCGGCGATCGTCGTCGTCGAGCAGACGCACAAGAAGCTCGAGGAGCGCAGCCGCAGCGGGCGAGCCGGTCGATCACCAGGCGGTGGTCATCGAGGCGGTGAAGGAGGTGGCGCCCGCCAGCTTCTACGCGCTGCTCGTCATCGCCGTCTCGTTCCTGCCGGTCCTCACGCTCGAGGCGCAGGAAGGGCGGCTGTTCAAGCCGCTCGCCTACACGAAGACGCTGGCGATGATCGTCGCGGCGTTCCTGGCCATCACGCTCGATCCGGCGCTGCGCCTGATCTTCACGCGCGTGAAGCCGCTTCGAGTTCCGGCCGCCCGTGGCTCTGCCGGGTCGCCAACACCGTGCTGGTCGGCCACATCCACTCCGAGGACGAGCACCCGGTCAGCCGCGTCCTGATCCGGCTCTACGAGCCGGTCGTGCGCTGGTCGCTGCGCTGGAAGTGGACGGTGATCGGCGGCGTCTCTCGCGCTGGTCCTGGTCACGGTGCCGGTGTTCTTCAAGCTCGGCTCCGAGTTCATGCCGCCGCTCGACGAGGGCGCGCTGTTCTACATGCCCACGACGATGCCCGGCATTTCGATCACCGAGGCGCAGAAGCTGCTGCAGGTGACCGACCGCATCATCAAGCAGTTCCCCGAGGTGGACCGCGTGCTCGGCAAGGCGGGGCGCGCCGACACGAGCACCGACCCCGCGCCGCTGTCGATGCTGGAGACGGTCATCACGCTGAAGCCGCAATCCGAGTGGCGGCGCGTGCCGACGTGGTACTCCGGGTGGGCGCCGGAGTGGCTGAAGCCGGTCTTCCGCCCGTTCACGCTCCGATCGCATCTCCACCGAGGAACTGGTCAATCAGCTCAACCAGGCGCTCAAGCTGCCCGGCGTCTCCAACGCCTGGACGATGCCGATCAAGGCGCGCATCGACATGCTGACGACGGGCATCCGGACGCCGCTCGGGCTCAAGATCTCCGGCGACGATCTCCAGAAGATCGAGGAGATCGGCATGCAGATCGAGGCGGCGCTCCCGGCCGTGCGCGGGCACGCGCAACGTGTTCGCGGAGCGGACCGGCGGCGGCTTCTTTCTCGACATCGAGTGGAACCGCGACGAGCTGGCCCGCTACGGCCTGAGCATGGACGAGGCGCAGTCGGTCGTGCAGAGCGCCATCGGCGGCGAGAACGTGACGACGACGGTGGAGGGGCGCGAACGCTACCCGGTCAACGTCCGCTACATGCGCGATTTCCGTTCGGACCTCGACGCGCTCGGCCGCGTGCTCGTGCCGGCCTCGGGCGGCGCGCGGCAGATCCCGCTGGGCCAGCTCGCCACGATCAAGGTGGCGACCGGGCCGGCCATGATCCGGAACGAGGACGGCCTGCTGACCGGCTACGTCTTCGTGGACGTGGACGGCCGCGACCTGGACAGCTACGTGCAGGAGGCCGACCGCGCTGATCCGCGAGCAAGGTGAAGCTGCCGCCGGGCTACGCGGCGCTGTGGAGCGGCCAGTTCGAGGCGATGGCGCGCGTGCGCGACCGGCTGACCTACATCATCCCGCTCACGCTGTTCATCGTGTTCCTGCTGCTCTACTTCAACACGCGCTCGCTGACGAAGACGGCGATCGTCGCGCTGGCCGTGCCGTTCTCGGCGATCGGCGCCGTCTGGTACCTCTACCTGCTCGGCTACAACATGAGCATCGCGGTCTGGGTGGGCCTGATCGCGCTGATGGGCGTGGACGCCGAGACGGGCGTCTTCATGCTGCTCTACCTGGACCTGCTCGTACGAGCAGGCGAAGAAGGAGGGCCGGCTGACGTCGCTGGCCGCCCTGCAGGAGGCGATCGTGCACGGCGCGGCCAAGCGGCTGCGGCCGAAGTTCATGACCGTGGCGACGACGTTCATCGGGTTCTTCCCGATCATGTGGGCGACGGGCACCGGGTCGGACGTGTGGAAGCGGATCGCGGCGCCGATGATCGGCGGCATCTTCACGTCGTTCCTGCTCGAGCTGATCGTCTATCCCGCGATCTACGAGATCTGGAAGTGGCACCTCGAGGTGAAGCCGGCGCTGGAGACTCGGGCGAGAACAGTCGAGCCACACTCAGCTGATAAGGGGAATGCCAAGATGCGATGGATTCTGACAATCGTGATGATCGCGCTGCCTGTGATGGCCTGCGCCCAGGACGCGCCGCCGCTGAAGACACGAGAAGGACAGAGTTGAGCTACGCGATGGGCATGGACCTCGGCGCCCAACTCAAGTCCGTGTCCGTGGACATCGACTCGGCGGTCTTCGCGCGGGGGCTCAGTGATGCGTTGTCCGGCGCCAAAACGGTTCTGACCGAGGAGGAAGCCAAGGCAGCCATCGCCGAATTGCAGAAGGGCCTTGCCGTCAAGCAGGCGGAAGCCGCAAAGGCGGTCGGTCAGAAGAACCTGGCGGAGGGTACGCCTTCCTCGCCGCGAACAAGGAGAAGCCAGGCACTTATCACGATGCCGAGCGGGCTTCAGTACCGGATCCTCACGTCCGGCGCGGGCAAGAAGCCGACCGCCACCGACACGGTCGTCTGCCACTACAGGGGCACGCGGATTGACGGCAAGGAGATCGACAGCTCCTACAAGCGTGGCGAGCCGGCTACATTCCCCGTGAGTCAAGTGATCAGAGGCTGGGCGGTGGCGCTGCAGATGATGCCGGTGGGATCCAAGTGGCAACTGTTCATCCCGCCGGCCCTCGCCTATGGCGAGAGCGGTATGGGCCCCGACATCGGGCCGAATGCCACGCTGATCTTCGAGATCGAGCTCGTCGCCATCAAGTAGACTCCCCTGGGGTCACATCCTGCATCATCGCATTTCGCACGATGTGACCCGGCCGGCTGCTCAGTCGATCACACGCAGGATCTCGTCGACCGCCTTCCGCTCCTGCCGCGACTGCGCCGCGACGGCAGGCCTGCCTATCGCCACCATCGCGGCCAGCCGCCCGGGCGGGCCGATGCCGAGCAACCGCTCCAGCGCCTCGCGCGCCACGAGCGGCCCGCTCATCCAGCAGCCGCCGTATCCGAGGTCGGCTGCCGCGAGCAGCAGATGCTCGACGGCCGCGCCAAGCGATTGCACGTCGGGCTGTCCGCGCATCGCGTTCACCTGCGCCCCCGTCAACCGCGATTCCTGGAGCGCGTCCTGGACGACCGACTCATAGGGCAGCAGTGCCACGGCGATGACCAGCGGCGCGTCGCCGAAGAACGTGGAGTACCACTCGACACGCTGCCGGGCGTGGCGGGCGGTCTCGGTAACCGCCGTCGGCAGCATCGCGCCCACCTTCGCGCGCACGGCCGCCACCATCTCCTTCAGCAACGACGGCCGGCTCACTGCGATGAACTGCCACGGCTGCGAGTTGTTCGGGCTCGGCGCCAGGCCAGCCAGGCGGACCATCTCCCGGATGTCAACGGCCGGAATCGGGTCGGCCGCGAACTGGCGCACGCTGACGCGAGACTCGACGAGGTCGCGAAACTCCATGTTGGCTCCTTGCGCTGCCGGGGGCTACAGGAAATCGATGCGGGCCGGCGCGAACACGTCGACAAGCGATCCCGCCTCCACCGCCACCGCGCCGTGGGGCACGTCGGGCGGGACGAACACGCTGTCGCCGGACAGCAGCCTCGTCGTCACCCCATCGACCTCGAAGTCGAACTGGCCGCGCTCGACGAAGGTGACCTGCCGGTGTGGGTGAGAATGCACGTACCCGACCGCGCCCCTCTCGAACGTCACCCGCACCATCATCAACTCGGCGTCGTGACCGAGCACCTGGCGCGTCACGCCGGTCCCGGCCTGCACGACTGGCGCATCTTCGCTTCGGACAATCATCGGACACTCCATCGCCTGGAACGACGGCGGGAGATTCCCAGCGCCGCTCCCGCCAATTCTACCAGCCTCCTGAGGGTGCGTTGATGGGGGGTGAAGCAGCGAGGGGTGAAGGACGATCGGCGGGGACAGCCGCGGCGGGGGCACGTGGCGGCCGGCGGGGGTTGCGGACGCGCTATACTATCGGCGGAACGGGCCCGAGATGGACTTCGAATCGACACGTCGAGTCCTTGAAGCCTTCGAGCGCGAGGGCGTGCGGTACGTCGTCTTCGGCGGTGCCGCACTGAACCTCCTCGGTCTCGCGCGGTTCACCGAGGACCTCGACCTCTTCATCGCACCCGAGGTGGAGAACATCGAGCGTGTGAAGCGCGCGCTGCAGTCCGTCTTCGACGACCCCAGCATCGAGGAAATCTCGGCAACCGACCTGCTGGGAGCCTATCCCGCTGTGCAATACGTCCCGCCGACCGGCGAGTTCCACCTCGATCTGATTACCCGCCTCGGGGAGGCATTTGCGTTCTCGGACATCAAGTCGGCCAGGGTCGCGTTCGGTTCCCTGACGGTGAGTGTCGCCACACCCGACACGCTCTACAGGATGAAGCGCGGCACGGTTCGGCTGAGGGACCGCGCCGACGCCGAGTTGTTGCGGCAGCGGTTTCACCTTCAGGACGAGCAGCACTGATGCCGGTACGCCGCTTCCAATCCGCCGACGAGATGAATCAGCCGCACTGGAGGGAGCCTGGGGACCCGGCTCTCTTTCGGGCAATCGAAGCCGTGTGGTCGTTCGGCCGGCGGACCGGGACGCACCGCTTCCCCCCGGGGTCTACAAGCACCCGACGACCGAGAGCCTCAACGCGCTCACCGAGGCCTGGGCCGCCGCCAACTTCGAGACGTTCCATCGCGGACGCCGGGCGCCGGACGACATCCCCAGCCCCGACTGACCGGCATCGTCGACTGACCAGCCGCATCGACTGACAACTGCCGCCGACTGACGAGTCTCACCGACTGACTGTGTCGGTTGCGCTGGCCGAGCCGGAGGAACGAACAGCGGAAGTAGTCGGCGCTGGTCTCGTTCGCTTGACTCCTCCAAGCCCGGTCCGTCACAGTAGCGGTGTGCCCACAGTAGACTTCGCCACGCTCTCGCTCATGGACGCGCTCGACCTCGCCATCCTCATCGAAGACGAGGCGCAGGAGCGCTACGAGGAGTTCGCCGCCAACCTCCATGTTCACCATACGCCCGACGCGGCCGGCTTCTTCACGACGATGGCCGGCAACGAGGCCAAGCACGGGGCCGAGCTGCGGGCCCGGCGCCAGATGATGTTCGGCGACGCCCCGACGCGCGTCTCCCGCGACATGCTCTGGGACGTCGAGGCTCCGGACTTTGACCAGTCGCGGATGTTCATGACGGCGCGCCAGGCGATGGGCGTCGCGCTGGCCTGCGAAGTGAAGGCGTACGACTACTTCGACGCCGCGCTGGCCCACGTGAAGGACGCCGACGTGCGCGGACTCTTCGAGGAGCTTCGCGCCGAGGAAGACGAGCACAAGGCGCTCGTGAAGGCCGTCATGGCGAAGATCCCGGAGAACGACGCGGCGGACGCGGGCTTCGAACCCGACGGCCCCGTCGGGCAGTAGCGTCGGGCCTCAGCTCCGAAATCGGCCCACTTGTTCAGCTCTCCGACCGCAGACAAGTCACTCCCGGAGTGATTCTGCACCGAACCATTGCCCCCCGGTTTCCGTCCAAGGCACGTGTCGTCGCTTGTACTGGCTGCGGCGGAGGAAGCGTGACCCGAGAACTCCCGAAGATCGTGGCGGTTGCGGCGGCCCTGGTGCTCTTCGGCGCGGCGCCAGGCGTCGCGCAGGACAAGGCCGTCCCGGAAGGGCCTCGCCCGAGCGTCGCCGCGGTTCGCGCCACGGAGAGGATCGCGATCGATGGCCGCCTGACCGAGGCCGACTGGGGCCGGGCGATCCCCGCAAAGGACTTCCTCCAGAAGGACCCGGACGAGGGCCGGCCGGCATCTGAGGCCACCGAGGTCCGGCTTCTCTACGACGACAAGGCCATCTACGTCGGCGCGCGCATGTTCGACTCGGAGCCGTCGAAGATCATGAAGCGGCTGACGCGACGCGACGGCGACACGGACGGCATGGCCGACACGATCATCGTTGGCTTCGACGGCCTCCACGACCACCTCACGGGCTCCTATTTCATGGTCACCGCCGCGGGGTCCATCGGCGACGGCGTGATGTTCAACGACTCGAGCGACGACGGCACCTGGAACGGCGTGTGGGACTGGGCCGTGTCGATCGACGAGAAGGGCTGGGTCGCAGAACTGCGCATCCCGTTCTCTCAGCTCCGGTACCGCGCCTCGGACCGCCAGGCGTGGGGCCTTCACGTCATTCGCAACATCCAACGCAAGAACGAAGAGAGCTGGTGGGCGTTCGTGCCGAAGCGCGAAAGCCGCGTGGTTTCACTGTCCGGGGAGCTCGGCGGCCTCGACGGCATTCCGCGAGCGTCGCATCTCGAACTGCTCCCGTACGTCACCGCGCGCAGCTCGATCAGCGGCACGGCCGAACCGGGCGACCCGTTCAACGACGGGCGGACCGCATCGGCCGGCGCCGGCCTCGATCTGAAGTGGGGCTTCTCGAGCAACATGACGATGGACGCGACCGTGAACCCCGACTTCGGCCAGGTCGAAGTGGATCCGGCCGTGGTCAACCTGAGCGTCTTCGAGACGTTCTTCGAGGAGAAGCGCCCGTTCTTCATCGAAGGGTCGCAGGCGTTCAGCGGGTTCGGCCGCACCGGGATCAGCGGCACCATGGGGTTCAATCGGGCGAACCCGAACCTGTTCTACTCCCGCCGGATCGGCCGCGACCCTCAGGGCTCGGCGCCCGGCGAGTACGTCGAATCGGCCGCCATCGACGACGGTGCTCGGGGCGGCGAAGGTGACTGGCCGGACCAGCGGCGGCTGGACCGTGAACTTCATCGACGCCGCCACTCAGCGCGAGTTCGCCGACACGGCCACAGGCGACGAGCGCGGCAGCGTCGAGGTCGAGCCGTTGAGCAACTACCTGGCGGCCCGCGTGCGCCGGGACGTCGGCCAGCGCGCCGGATTCGGCGTCCTCACGACTCTCGTGAACCGGGACCTCAGCGACGCCGCGCTGAGCGCGCAGATCCCCGGCAGCGCGCTCGTCGTCGGCGGCGACGGCCACCTGTTCCTCACGAGCAAGCGCGACTACGTCGTCGCGGGCAGTTTCTCGGGCAGCCGCGTGGCGGGATCGGACACGTCGATGCTGCGGCTCCAGCGTTCGTCCGCGCGCTACTACCAACGCCCGGACGCGACCCACCTCCCGTACAACCCGGCGGCCACGTCGCTCTCGGGCTGGAGCCTCCAGAGCGACTTCAACCGGAACAGCGGCGACGTCCGGCCCAACGCATCGTTCTGGGCGGTAAGCCCGGGCTTCGAGGTGAACGACGCCGGCTACATGACCAACGCGGATCGGATGGGCATGCACGCGGCGGTGGAGTGGATGAAGCCGACGCCCGATCGGCTCAGCCGACGAAGGGAGCTGGTGGTCGCCAAGTGGAACACGTGGAACTTCGCGGGCGACAAGATGGGGGACGGGTACTTCGCCGCGTTCAACATGACGCTCCGCAACTACTGGTCGGTGGACGTGATGGGACACGTCGGCCCCTGGGTCTACAGCGACAAGCTCACGCGCGGCGGCCCGATGATGCTCGGTCCGGGGTTCAAGGCGGTGGAGGCGGAGGTCGAGGGCGACGAGCGCAAGCCCGTGGTCTGGTCGGCGCGGGGAGAGTACCAGACGCGGCCGGATGGGTCGTGGACGAAGCAGGGGGGATTCGGATTCACGTTCAGGCCCTGGCCCAGCGTCAACATCGAGATCGGGCCGGAGTACCAGCACGAGTTCGTCTCGGCGCAGTGGGTTCGTGCAGTGACCGATCCCGCCGCGGTCGAGATGTACGGCAAGCGATACGTCTTCGCGGGCCTGGACCAGACGGAGATCTCGATTGAGACGCGGCTCAACGTGATCCTGAGCCCACGGATGTCGCTGCAGGTATACCTCCAACCGCTCCTGTCGGTCGGCAGCTACACGGGATTCAAGGAGGCGGCGCGGCCGCGCACCTACGACTTCCTGCGGTACGGCCAGGACACCGGCACGATTGCCTACGACCAGGGGGCGGGCGCGTATCTCGTCTATCCAGGCCCGGGCGGCACCGGCAACCCGTTCCTGATCCCCAACCCCGACTTCAACTTCACGTCGCTGCGCGCGAACACGGTCTTCCGCTGGGAGTTCAGGCCCGGCTCCACACTCTACGTCGTCTGGACGCAGGAGCGCGCGGACGAGACGAGCGACGGCGCGCTGGCCTTCAACGCCGACATCACCCGGATGATGCGCGCGCCGGGCGACAACGTGTTCATGGTGAAGATGAGCTACTGGTTCGGGCGGTAGGCGCGCGACAAGCCGAGGCCCTGCCGGTCCCGCTCGAGCGCGTCGCGCTGATCGTCCGCGTCCTCGAAGTCGCGGCGGATGCCCTTGTCGACGCGCGCGAGGTAGTACTCGAGGGCTCCGCGTCGATCCGGCCTCACGTGCTCCTTCAGATCCTCCAGCAGCGCCCTCATCCGTCGCATCACCTGCACCGATGTCGCCCCGCAGTAGCGGATCTCGTCGAGCGCCAGCACCACCAGGTCGTTCCAGGTGGGCACGGGCATGACGAGCCTCAGTCGCCCGTCGGCATCGCGCGCGCAGCCGACGTCCAGGTCACGCCGACCCATCCGAAGGAGAAGATCCTCGATCTGGTCGAGCGCCTGCACGGCGGTCGTCGGGTCGTTGATCGCCGGCGACAGCGCCTTGATCGCGACGTCCACCAGGAGCCGGACCGCGTACTTCGGGTCCTGCTCGAACGTCCGATCGGGCCCGAGCTCGACCGCCCGCCGGAGCCTCTCGGCCGGCGGAGACGCGCCGGTGCCGTGGACCCGCAGGATCGGCATCCCGTCCATCACGGTGTCGCCAACAGCGACTGCCATCACAATGACGACGTCGGTCCGGCTCGCGAGCGCGACCAACGCCTCGCTGCGCACGGCCTGCACGACGAGGGGCCCGCCGTGGTGCGCGACGGTGAGGAGCACGGCCGCGCGTCCAGGATCGTCGGCCTCGGCTGACCCGGGCGCGCGCCCGCTGCCGGCCGAGCCGGCCTCCGGGTACATGCGGGAGATGACCGTGCGCCCCGCGTCTCCGGTGGCCGTCAGGATCCGCGTCACCTGCAGCATCCCGATCTTCTCGATGAGCAGCACGAAGAAGACGACGCTGGCGAACAGGAGCAGGATGGCGAACCACACGGTGATCGGCGGAACGCGGCCCGAGCCGTCGCGATCGACCCACGCCAGCGCGCCGATCGCATACAGGAACGTCGCCGTGAAGATCCCGATGGAGTGGTTGATGACGGGCGACCGCGCGAGCCACATCACGAGCCGCGGCGAGTAGGCGGTGGCGCTGAACTGCACCATCACGAACGCCACCGAGAAGACGATCGCGGTCAGCGCCATCATGCCGGAGGCGATCGTCGACAGGATCACCTGGGCCGATCCGAGCGAGAGCCCCAGCGTCAGCGTCCGGGAGCAGGCGGGCTTCCAGCCGCGGCAGCAGGAATGCGAAGGCGACGCCGGCGACGGCGTAGACCAGCGGAACGAGGAACATTCTGCGGAGCGGCCGGAATCCGGTGTGGAACATCGCGTGTCAGCCTTCTCTCGGAGAGCCGGAACCGGCGCCCTCGCCGGCCTTCGGGATCGGCCACCCGAACGCGGAATGCTGGCGCCGCGTAACGCTCCTCCCGGTACGATGCCGGGATCGTGGTCGTGTTCCCGTCGCGCAGTGACGCGTATCCGGGTGACAGGATCTCGACGCCACCCTCGTTGAAGCAGTCCTGGATGTTCTGGTGCAGCGCGCCGTAGGTGAGCACCATCTTCTGGGCCTGTGCGGTGTAGGCACAGATCTTGTACGAGACGTGGTAGTCGTTCAGAGAGGACTGAAGGACGAACGGCGCCGGTGTCGCCAGGATATCGGGCGTCCGCCGCGCGGCCTGGATGAGCAGCTCGTGGACCTTACGCCAGGGGGCGTCGTAGCCAATCGTCACTTCGGTGACCAGCAGGAGGCCGCGGCTGCCAGCCTCGGTGCTGTAGTTCACGATGTGCCCGGCCAGAATCGTCGAGTTCGGGATGGTGACGATCTCGTTTCGAATCGACCGCACCCGCGTCAGCATCAGTGTCGTCTGGACGACGTCGCCGACGACCTCGCCGATCTTCACCCGGTCGCCGACGTGGAACGTCCCCGCGAACGTCAGGGCAAGTCCGCCGAGGATGTTGCCGGCCATGCTGGACGCGCCGAGCGTGAACAGCGCGCCCGCGAAGAGGCCGATGCCCTTGAACGCCTCGGTGCCCGAGCCCGGGATGTAGGGGTAAATGACCACCGCGGCCATCGCGACCACCCCGATCCGCAGCACCTTGTACGCCAGCATGGCCCAGTCCGGCGACACGCCCGGGATGATGAGGCTGCCGTCCGCCGCCTCCGACAGCGCCCACCGGAGGCCCTTGATCAGATACTTGACCAGGACGACGACAACCGCGATGAAGATCAGGTCGCCCACGCTGGCCAGAAACCCCTGCCAGAGCGTGCGCACCGGTTCCAGCACGTAGTCGATCGCACCCAGGGCGTAGCCCTTGGTCATCGGAACGGCCCAGAACACGACGCCGAGATAGAGCGCGATCGAGGCGAACACCGCCGAGAAGTAGAGCAGCCTCAGCGCCTTCAGCTGGATTGGCGCGGTCTTCTGCTCGAAGGCGGACGCCAGCTTCTCCTTCTGGGCTTCGCTCAGCGCGTGCAGACGGCGTGCCGCCATGGCTGCCTCCAGCCGCCGCTTCGCCCGGAGCAGTCCAGCCATCAGCAGCCCCAGCAGCGCCGTCGCCACGGCCACAATAGCGACGGCCCGCGTCCACGCCAGCGGCGCCCGGCGCGCCCGGTAGCGGATCACCGCGTCGTCCACCTTCTGGACGAAGGCACTCGCCGCTTCCTCGGGCGTCACTCCCGTGGAGGCGACCTCCTCGCTGGCCATGACGCCGACCATGTGGTCGCGGTAGTAGACCTCGACCCCGGCGGGTTTCGGAACGATCTTGAACAGCGCGCTGCTGTAGAACGGATCGTCCGCGATGAGCTCGAGGCGGCGCCGGGCCGCCTGGGCGCGCTCTTCGACGCCGAACGGACCGATGCCCTTGGTGACGTAGAAGAGCGTTTCGCCGTCGAGCGCGACGGGCACGCCCTTCGGCTCGGTCGCTGCGGGCTGCGCGGGGGACGCCGGCGGCTCCTGAGCCCGGACCATCGTGGCGCCGGCGAGGCCGAGCGCCAGTCCTGCGAGCAGGCCGACCACGGCCAGCGCGGCAACGGGCGACGGGCTTCACGGTCATGGGCATCTCTCAGCGCTGATTATCACCGGCAGGTTCGGCGGCTCCAAGAGGTTTCACCCGCAGCGCGGCTCAAGGGCAGAAGGCGGCAGGGGCCGGCCGCCCGGGCATCGCGAGCCCCTCCATCAGCAGCAGGGACAGGCGCGAGATCAGCAGAAAGCCTGGGTTGTCGGGGGCGTAGTGGACCTCGGGCATGTCGTCGACCGTGACGGCCATCGCGATGCGGCCGCGGCGGCTGTAGACGATGCCGATGTCGCTGCGAAGGCGATCGAGGATGCCGATCTTGCTGGCCACCGGGACGTCGTAGAGCGTGCGGCCGATGCCGTCGCCGTACTGCTCGCGCTTGAGCGTCTCGATGATCTCCTTCGACGCCTCCGGGCTGACAATCTCCCCTCGCTCGAGCCGCTCGAGCAGCGTCACCATCTCGTGCGGCGTCGAGATGCCGAGCCCGTAGAGGCGCCAGACCGGGTCGTCGTTCACCTTGGCCGGGCTGCCGCCGCCGATCTTGCGCACCGACCGGGTCTTCGTGAGGCCGAGCGCGTCCATGCGGGCGTTGACCGTCTCCGGTGACACGACGTCGAGCACGAGGTTGGTCGCCGAGTTGTCCGACACGACGATCATCAGGTTCGTCGCGTCGCGCAGGGTGAGCTTCGTGCCGTCCGCGAACTCGGTCAGCACGCCCGCGCCCGACACCTTCTTCTCTTTGGTCAGGATCAGTTCCTGATCCCAGCGCGCCTTGCCCTCGGCCACCTCCGCGTAGACGGCGACCAGGATCGGCAGCTTGATTGTACTGGCCGTGCGGACCCGTTCGTCGCCGCGATAATCGTAGGTGGCGCCCGTGTCGAGGTTCTTCGCGTAGATCCACACGTTGCCCGACACCGAGGCGATTTCGGCTCTGACGGCGGCGTCGAGCGCGGCGGCCGTCATAGGGGTCTGCCGCGCGGCTGGCGATGCGGTCACGGCCGGCCGCACCGGCGCGAGGGCTGGCGCATTCGACGCGGGGTGTACCCTCTGTGCACACCCGGCCGCCAGGAACAGCAGCGCGGCGGAGGCCGGGCGGAAGAAGCGGATTCGCATGCCCAGTAGAGTAACTCGTTCGGGAACACTCCGCTATAATCCCTCGGGCCGATGAAGAACCTCGAGATCAAGGCCGTCGCCACTGACCTGCCGCGCCTCCGCAAGGTCCTCACGGAGCTCGGGGCCAGGCACGAGACCCCGCCGCTGGACCAGGTCGACTGGTATCTTCGCGACTCCGCGTGGCCGGCTGAAGCTCCGCCAGCGGAAGGGCGAGCCGGTCGCCGAACTGATCTTCTACGTCCGCCCCGACGCGACGAGGGCGCGGGCAAGCGAGTATCAGAAGCTGCCGGTCGCAGACGCTCGCGGCATGCTCCGCCTGCTCCGGGCCATGTTCGTGCCTGGCGTGTGCGTGCGGAAGCGCCGGGACCTCTGGCTCTATGGAACAACCCGGGTGCACCTCGACCGCGTCAGAGGGCTCGGGACCTTCGTCGAGATCGAGGTGCCTTTCATCCGGAGCGCCGCCGAAGCCCGGCGGGTCATGTCGATGCTGAGAGATCGCCTGAGCATCCGGCCGGGCGACGCGCTCGCCTGCTCGTATGCGGACCTGCTGGCCGGCAGGGCGGCCCGGCCGGAGTAGACTGGAAGGCCAGCCCGCCCGACGGCGGGCACGAGGGTGCATCCATGAAACAGAACTTCCACGTCGGCATCATGGGAAACCTGTTCTCGGGCAAGACCACGCTGATGCGCGCCCTCGCCCGCGACCCCTACAAGCGCGACCTCGAGACGCTGCTCGACGGCGCGGAGGTGCACGCCTTCTCGGAACGGGTCGACAAGGGCTCGCTCATCGACGAGTGCCTTGCGCTCTTCTACCACGACCGCGTGGCCAACATCTTCCCCACTGAACTCGCGTTCCTGCACATGCGGACGATGCAGCAGCGCGAGATCCGGCACCTGATGACGCGCGAGAGCCAGCGCGGCGTCGTCATCATCGAGGACCGGCCATTCATCGACGGTCCCGAGGTCTTCGTCGCCCGCATGATCGCGTCGGGCGAGATGCCGGCCGCGCACGCGAGGCTCTATCGCACGCTGTTCCACCAGACGCTGCGCGCCGAACACATTCGCCTGCCGGACCTGACGGTCTACCTGCGCACCGAGCCGGACATCCTCGAGACCAGGCGCGCGAAGCGGGCGGCGGAGGGCGACGCGTACGCCGAGACGATATCGGCCGGCTACCTCGCCGAAATCCACAGCAGCTACGAGGCCATCGCCGCCGACTGGAAGCGCACGCTCCTCCGCTACCAGGAGCACGCCATCGTCCCGCCGGACGCCGATATCCTGACGCTGCCGGCCGAGATCGACATGGTCGAGCACCCGGACTACGTGCACGTCGCGGCCGCGACAATCCGCGAGAAGGTCCGGCGCATGGTGGCGGCGCGCCAGCGCGCGATGTAGCGAACAAGGCTTCCGCCTTCGGCCGCGGCCTACTTCCCCTTGAGGAGCGTCGCCGGCAGCACGAGCAGCGAGCCGACGACGCACGTGGCAAGCGTCGCCACCGAGACCACACCCAACGACTGCAGCGGCGGGTAGCTGGAGGTGATCAGCGTGCCGCAGCCAAGGATGGCGATGCCGGCGGCGACGAGGTTCACCGGCGCGATTCTCGCGAGAGCCTCCGTCAGATCCCCCTCCGAGGCGTACCGGTGGACGAGATGGATCCCGAAATCCACGCCAATGCCGATGAATGCCAGCACACCAAACAGGCTGAACAGGTCCACGACGGCGCCGCACAAGGCCAGGATGCCAGCGCCCCAGACGATACCGAGGATCGCCGGCAGCAGCGCGAGGGCCGTGAGACGGAGGTTGCGGAACGTGAACCACATCAGGACGAACACGGCCACACCGCCGATGGCCACGCCGATCAGGAACTGCGGCACCAGGCCCTCGCTCAGCTCCCGATTGACGACGGGCATGCCGGTCAGCCGGAGCGGGGCACCGACACGGCCCACGATCAACCGCATCACCTCGAGGTCGGCGGGCGAGCGCGGGTGGACGTAGGCCGCCATCGCGAAACCGGCCGGCGTGCGGGCGATATAGGGGGAGAGCAGGTCTCCGAGCCCGTGCTGCTGATAGCCCTCGAACGTGATCCGAGATGAAGGGTCCAGCAGACGCGGGGTTCGCTCCAGGAACGGCGCGAACGCATCGGGCCGGAATCCCGCAGCCTCCGCGGCGTTCGCCACGCGGCCGCTGACATCGGCCGGAGACAGGCCGGACCGCGTCATGACGTCGGCCACGCTGACCTGTGAAGCGGCGGTCGGCAGCGCCTGCGCGGCCGAGAACAGAGACAGGCCCCCGCCAGACCTCGCGACCTCGTCCGCCAGCCGCTGGTTCGTCGTCAGCAGCGCTTCGAGGTCACGCCCCTCGGACAGAATCACGACGAGGTCCTCCGGCAGCCCGAACCGGCTGACGATCTCGCGCTCGATGGCCAGCTGCGCGGTGTGGGGCCGGAGCCGATCCAGCGAGAGGTCGAGGCGCAGCCACGGGGTCGCTGCGCCAAGGACGACGGTGGCAATCCCAGCGGCCCACAGGATCGCGCGCCTCCGCCGTTCGACGAACGCGGGAAGCCAGGGCAGTCTCAGCGGCCGCCTCGCCTTTACCGCAGCCGGGAGGAGCGCCGGCACGAGGACGAAGGTGGCGATGCCACCGAAGATCATCCCCAGCCCGATGATGCGCCCCAGTTCCCTGAGGCTCGGGAACTCCACCAGCGTCAGCGCGAGAAACGTCGCGGCGGACGTGAACATTCCGAGCAGCATGCTCGACGCGCTCCCGCCGAGCCGGCCGACCGCTTCCGCTGCGGAACCGCTGGTCGGCCGCTCTTCCAGGTAGCGGGCGTAGAGCAGAACGAGACCGTCAATCCCGAGACCGAACAGCAAAGCGGACGCGCCGGCCGCGGCCCCCGACAGGTTGGGGTGGCTGAACCCGATGACGGCGACAGCGAGAAGCCCGCCGACGATCATGGGCAGGGCTCCCGCCAGGAACAGCCAGGCGCTCCGAAAGACCAGGAGGAGCAGAACGAGAATCCCGGCCAGTGACCCCACGAGGTTGAAGAAAGCCTCGCGCCGCATCACGCGCTCGGTTTCGAGCGCCAGATGATAGCCGCCGGCGTAGCTGACGCGAACGGCCGCCGCATCGCCGAGGTCGGCGTTCCGCGCGGCTTCCGCTCGAACGGCAGCTGCTGTCCGATCAAGGACAGCCTTCACCCGCCGGGAGAAGGCCAGATCGAAGGGCGGGTGGACGGGCGTCGCGATGACCAGCCGGGCACGCCCGTCTTTCGACACGTAGCCCTCGGCTGCCGGGTCAATCCGCACGAACGCATTCGCCGCCGACAGACGCTCGCGAAGAAGTCCCAGGTAGTTGAACGGATCCTGCCGAACCAGCTCCTTGATGGCAGGCGACGGCAGACGAAGCCGTTCACGCGACTCGCGACAGCTCGTCGCCCATACCGTCGGCCGTCAGCCGACTCAACGCCCCGGCGGTCGCCTCCGGGCCACACAGCATGAATACGTGATCGAAGACGTAGCTCCAGTCCTTGCCCGGATCGAACAACTGCGTGTCGACTCGAGCAATCTCGGGATCGCGGCGCAGGAGTTCCGCGTAGCGATCCACGAGCGGGGCGTAGTCGTCAATCGATTCGCCTTCCGGTGCCTCGAACACCACGTAGACCCGGTCAAAGCTGCCGAACACCGACAGGTAGGTGCGAAACGCGCGGACGGCAGGACCGGACTGGGGAGGAGATTCAGGACATCCGGGTCGACGCGGAGACGCCTCACGACGGGAAGCGTGGCGAGCGTGACCACCGCCACGGCCGCGCAGACCGCGACGCGATGACGTCGCGCCAGCTGCATGAGGCCTGGCATCGACACGGGCAGGCGAGGCAATTGGGCACGCGGCATCAGGTAGGCATTCTATATCGTGCCCCGCGCATCCGCCCTCGGCGACACAGTTCGGCGTGACTTCCGCTGGCCAGCGGGTATCTAATGGGTGGTCGGAATGGACCCCTCGCGTGACGCCTGATCTTCGGGAGGGAGCACTCATGTTGCCACTCGCACTTGCCCTTCTCATGGTTGCCGCCGCCCCCCCCGAGGCCGGAGGTTCGTCAACAACTTCGGCCCAGGCGGTCCAGGCGCAGCAGTCGGCGTCCGGTGTCATTCTCGCCGAGGATCTGGCCGGGCACATCGTCGTCTTCGACACGACCCAGCGCGTTGTTCTCGAAATGGACAAGGAGTCGGGACGCGCGGTCCGCATCGGCGTCGCGACCGGCACCTACGAGGTGCGCCTTCAGACGAGGCGGTCGGCGGTGCGCATTACGGTCCAGGTCCGCGATGGCGAGTACACAGTCGTCGACAGCGATCGGTTCGCGCAGCCGTCGGGCGACCGGCCGCAGCCCGCGCCAGTCGCGGCACCGACGCCGCCGCCGGCGCCGCCGCCGACGACCGCACCGAAGGGCCCCGGAGGCGACGCAATCAACCGCATCGAGTTCCGCTTCGGTGCCTACCCGACGCCGTCGTTCTCCGAGGAGCACACGGCGAACGACACTCACACGCGCCAGGCGGACCTGGGCCTCGGCTTCGAGTACCTGCGCTTCGTCGGCCGCGACGTCGCCATCGGTGTGTCCGCGTCGTCACTGGTCCGGAGCGACACGGTCTGGACCGACCGGGATCACAACAACGTCGCCGACGATGACCGTGAACGCACGCGGTCAGCCAATTCGACGACGTTCCTGTTCGGCGTCGTCAGGTGGAACTTCGCGCGGCGGCTGACCGAATCGCGCACCGTCGAGCCGTACGTCACCGGGAGCATGGGACCCGTCTTCCGCTGGAACCAGAAGAAGGTCGAGTTCCACGACGACGACTTGGTTCAATCGTCGGAGGTCTTGACCGGCTTCGCCGGGAGGGTGGGCGCCGGCGTCGACATCCACCTGGGCCGGGTCTTCACGCTGGGGGCCGTAGGCGCCTGGAACTGGAGCACCTGCGAGGATGAGACGGTCGGCTTCGGCGCCGACGACCGCGGCGGCGAGGTGGGGGTGACGATGGGGTTCGTGTGGGGGTGGCCGAAGGCCAGGGAGAAGTAGTTGGAGGCTTTTGTCTCCATAGAAAGCGACTTCGTCGCCTTGCCCATCACAGGCGTGCCGGAACCTCCTCACTGCAAGCATTCAGACTGCAATTACTTAGACAGCATCGAGAACGGCCCGCCGAGATCGCCGGAATCGCCGGCACTGCTCTTGCTATGTCAGTGGGTAACCGTACGTCAGTGCGGTGAGTCGCCGGCCGACAGCGCGCCGCGGCAACCATACAACGCCGCTCGCCCTGCTCGGCTCATAGGAAGCCGGAGGGAATTCAGCGCATCCGCCAGCCTGCGACTCAAAGACCAGGAACGACCCGTCGCCGCGTATGTCGGAGCCGGGTCGTTCCACGTACGGCGGCATCGCCTCTCTGCCGGCGGGTCTGCGGCGAGGCCCCGAGGCGGAGGGGGAAGACCCGCCCTACTTCTTCCACGCCGGCACGCCGCGGCCCGGCGTCCACGGGGCACCCGCCGCTTCCATCGCCGCGCCCAGCGCGCGCAGGTCGCGCTCGATCAGGCCGCGCAGCTTCTCGAGCACGGGCCCGAAACCGTCGGCGGCGATTTCGTAGTCTCGCAGCACCGTCTTCGTGATCGGCCCGGTCGCCCCGACCTGCGTGCTCACGCGGTCCATCAGCGACGGCAGCCTCGCCTCGCTGCGCCGCGCCACGGTCTGGTCGCCGGCGAGTTCGCGCATCGCCGCCTGAATCCCGATCTCGATGGATAGCGCCTGCTCGGGAGTAGTTTCGCGTCAGCCTTCGGCGCGTCGCCGAGCGCCCTGCGCATGAACGACAGGCTCTTGAGCGCCTCCTCGGCGGCACCGGCCGCGCCCATCATCGCGCGCTGCAGCTCGCCCGCCTTTTTCTGATAGGCCAGCAGCGCCGCCTTGTCCGTCGCCGGCAGCGTGGCCAGGCTCAACGACTCGACGACGAAGGTCCGCGGCGGAGCGATGGCTGTCAGCACTCCGCCGACGTTCTTCGACAGCGTCACGCTGAACCTCCCCGGAACGACCAGCGGTCCCTGCGGCGCGGAGTTCCCACGACTCGCGCACGGCCGCGTCGAGGGGGTCGGATCGACCGCCGGATAACGAAGGTCCCACGCCACGCGCTGCAGCCCCTTCCCGGTCGGCCCGGTGATGCGGCGCACCACCTGGCCGGCCTCGTCTGTCACGGTCAGGACGATCTCCGGCTTCTGTTCCTGCTCTTCCTTCCTCAGCGCGTCCCAACCGGGGAAGGTCACCGGCTTGCCGTCCTTGAGGAGCGTCTTCTCTTCCTCGCGCCTGGCTTCCGCCGACGTCATCAGCGCCTCCTTGAGGTAGTAGCTGAAGACCGCGCCGAACGGCGGGTTGGGCGCGAGGTAGAACGTCTCGCCCAGGCTGTTCTTCGCCGGCGAGTCAATCGGGCGCAGCGGGATGTAGGAGCAGCGCCTTCTTCACCGGGAAGAGGAGGGCCGGCGAGGCGAGCGACGTCTCGTCGATGAGGCGCAGCGGCGAGTAGTCGTCGAGCACGAAGAAGCTGCGGCCGAAGGAGGCGCCCACCAGGTCGTCCTCGCGCTCCTGGATCTCGATGTCGCGGAACGAGATGATCGGCACGCCGCCGCCGAGCTTGTGCCAGTCTTCCCGCCGTCAAGGGTCGCGTAGATGCCGAACTCCGTCGCCGGCGAACAGCAGGTCGCGCTTCACGTGGTCCTGGACGATCGCCCACACCAGCGTGCGCGCCGGGAGATCGCCGGCAATCGAGGTCCACGTCCGCCCGCGGTCGTCGCTCCGAAGCACATAGGGCGAATAGTCGCCGGTCTTGTGGTTGTCGACGGCGACGAAGACCGAGTCCTTGTCGGTGCGCGAGGCGCGGATACTGTTCACGAAGAAGTTGTCCGGCACGCCGGGCAGCTTCTCGGTCTTCCGCCACGTCGCGCCGCCGTCCTCCGTCACCTGGATCACCCCGTCGTCGGTCCCGGCGTAGATCAGCCCCTCGACGAGCGGCGACTCCGAAAGCGTGGTGATGGTCGAGAACATCGACATCGCGCCGTGATCCCACAGCGCGTCGGCGCTCCAGGTGCGGCCCATGATCGGCTGCGTCAGGCGGAAGATGCCGCGGGTGAGGTCCGGGCTGATCGCCCTCCACGAGTCGCCGCGGTCGTCGCTGCGCCACACGTATTGCGACGCGTAGTAGATGCGGGTGTGGGCGTGCGGGCTGACGATGACCGGCGAGTCCCAGTTGAAGCGCAGCGGCGGATCGCCTGCCGCCGGCTTCGGGCTGATGTAGACGGTTTCCTGGCTCTTGCGGTCGTACCGGAGGAGGTTGCCCTCCTGCCATTCGAGGTACACCGATGTCCGGGTCGGTCGGGTCGACGGCGACGGCGTACCCGTCGGCGCCGTAGGTAATCGTCCAGTCGAAGTTCGAGATGCCGTTCCAGTTGAGCGTCCGCGACGGCCCCATCTGGCTGCCGTTGTCCTGCGCGCCGCCGTGCACGTTGTAGAACGGCAGCGCGTTGTCGAGGGCGACCTTGTAGAACTGCGTCACCGGCAGGTTCTCGAAGAACCGCCACGTCTCGCCGCGATCGTGCGTCTCGTAGACGCCGCCGTCGCTGCCGTTCAGGATGTAGTCGGGCTCGCCGGGCAGGAACGCCATCGCGTGGTTGTCGCCGTGCTTGTTCTTCTCGGGAACGCGCACGAACGTCTTCCCGCCGTCGTTCGTCACCATCAGGCCCGGGTTCATCTGGTAGACCCGATCGAACGCGTTCGGGTCGGCGAAGATCTCCTGGTAGTAGTGCGGGCCGGTGCCGCCGCTGATGAACGAGTTGCGCTTCTCGAAGCTCTCGCCCCGGTTCGAGGAGCGGTAGAAGCCGCGCTCGTCCGGCGTCGCCTCAATCGTGGCGTAGACGACGCGCGGGTCGATGGGGGACACGGCGAGGCCGACCTTCCCGACGTCGCCCGCGGGCAGGCCGACGGTCAGCTTGCGCCACGTCTTCCCCGCGTCCTCGCTCTTGTAGATGGCGGATTCAGGCCCGCCACCCATGAACGCGGCGACGGTGCGCCGGCGCTGGTAGGCAGCCGCGTAGAGGATGTCGGGGTTCGACGGATCCATCTCGGTGGAGGTGACGCCGGTGTCTTTCGAGATGGAGAGGGACGCGGTCCACGTCCTGCCGCCATCGGTGGACTTGTAGAGACCGCGCTCGCCACCCGGCGACCAGAGCGGCCCCTCGGCGGCGACGTAGACGACCGACGAGTTGCGCGGGTCCACGAGGATGCGGCCGATGTGCTCCGAGGTCTTGAGCCCCATGTTCGTCCACGTCTTGCCTCCGTTGAGGCTCTTGTAGACGCCGTCGCCGTAGCCGACGTGCCGCCCGCTGACGTTCTCGCCCGTGCCGACCCACACGGTTTCGGGGTTCGACGGGTCGAGCGCGATGCATCCGATCGAGTACGACCCCTGGTCGTCGAAGATCGTGCGTCCAGGTGGTGCCCGCGTTCTCGGTCTTCCAGACGCCGCCGGATCCGACCGCGACATACCAGGTGGCGCGCCGCTTCGGGTGAATCACGACGTCGCTGATCCGGCCCGACATGATGGCGGGGCCGATGTTGCGCAGCGCGAGGCCGGAGAGCACCTCGGAAGTGACGAGGGAAGCCGGAGCGGCTGCCTTGGTTGCCGGCGCCCGCGCGGCCGGCTTGGCCGCCGGCTGTGCTGGCGCCGCGGCGGCCTCAGGTGGCTTCGCGGCCTGTTGTGCCTGCTGTGCAGTGTGAACGCCTGTGGCCGCCAGGATGATCGCCAGCGCGACAATCGGTGCTGCGAAACGCGTGCTCATTGCGTCCTCCAGCCGCGTCACCGCGGCGTCGTGTACCCCGACACCCGCCCGTTGAACCACGACAGGATCAGCCCCGATTCCTCGTGCACGAAGTAGCCGTCGGCGGGCCCGACTCGCCACGCCGGCGCCAGAGCCCGGTCGCGTCCGACCAGCGAGACTCGAGCTCGGCCGTCAATCTCGCGCATGAGAATGAACCGGCCGTCGGGCGAAATCGCCTCGAGGACGGGCCGCGGCATCGTCTTCGACGCCAGCGTTCGGCCGGCCCGGTCCACCACCTCGACGCGTGCGGGCGCGCCATCGTCGATGTCCGTACCCGCACGCCGCTCGCGTCCGACGGCAACGAACCAGGCGCCGTCCGGCGACATCTTCACGTCCGCGCCCCAGACGGGCGGCCCCTGCCACACCACGTCGCCCGTGCTCGAGAGCACGGCAAACGTGCCCGCGTCCGGCCCGTGCATCGGCCCCTGCTGGGCGGCGAACCACTGCAGATCGCGGCTGGCGTCGATGCGTCGCCAGTCGTTTCGCTTCGCCTGGGGAGGCATGGGCCAGGGGCCCCAGACGGTGTCGCCGGTTCGCGTCATCACGCCGACGCCGTACCAGCCCCGGACGACGATGAACCCGTCGTCTGCCGAGAAGGACAGCTGCGGCGCGGTCGCGCTGAATCGCTGGAGCGTGCGGACCACGCGGCCGTCGGGGGACGCCAGGAAGATGTTGGTCCGGCCCTCGGTGCCGATGGCGACAAGGTCGCCGGCGTGGCTGATCGCGATCGAGCTCGGCCGCCCGTCGACGGCGATGGCGACCGGCGGGCCTCCGCGCCGCTGGAGCCCGACGGTCCCTTTCGGCATGCCGGTCCTGAGGTCCTGGTCGCGCGACGCGTCGAACGCCACGAACGCGCAGTTGGGCGCCACGGCAACGGGAAACGTGATGACCTGCGGGGGCGCGACGTCCCACGCTCGCGCGCCGTTCCTGTCGATGAGGAGGATCCGGCCCGGCGGCGGTTGCTGAGTGACGAGCGCGACGCAACTGCCGTCGGCGGCCACGGCCGCCGTGACCACGTCACCGATCATGGGGGTGGTCCAGCCGGGAGTCAGGTCCCGCATCGTCAGGGTCCCGGTCGCCTGGTACTGAGACGGGTACGGGTTCTGCTGCGCGACGACGCGATGCGCGGAATCGGCGCACAGGAGTGCGCCGAGGACTGCCAGGACTGCGGCCGGACGGGAAGCGTGTGGTTTCATTTGAACGCCAATGCCTCCGAGTAGAGCGAGAGGATGCGTGCCGCGTAGGTGGACGCGGTGGCCCACTTGCCGTTGCCCAGATCGTTCCACCTGCGGGCGGTCCCCTTCGGCGACACCAGGTTGAACCTCGGATCGACGCAGGGATGCTTCAGCGGCGGGACGGTGCACGCGGAAGCGCGCGGGTCCGCGTAGGCGCGCAGGTGCTGGATCTGCGCGCGCACGCCGGTGCGCGCGTCCGGGAAGACGGCGGGCGAGGGATGGGTGTCGGTCACGCCGATGCCGGCTAAGTTGTTCATCCGCCCCGAGACCGGGCCTCCGAAGCGGAACCACCCGGTCTCGACGACCGACTGCACGAAGGCGACGTCGCCCGTCACCCCTTCGGCCGCTCCCTCTTGGATGAAGATCGCGGCGAGCCGCTCGACCGGAATCGTGGCGCTGTAGGCGCCCGAAGGGCGCGGCTGCCGACGGTTGAACCAGGCGGTCAGCTGCGCCGCGGTCAGCCGAGAGGCGCCCATGATCGGTATCGCGGTGCCGGGCGTGATGGCGGGCGGAGCGATTGACGGCGGCTTCGGGCCGGCGGCCCTACAGGCTCCCGCCAGCGCGGCGAGTGCGATCACGGCGGGCATGACGGCGCGCAGGAACCTCATGTCGCAAGGAGGCCGCGGTCGGCTCTCGTATGCTGTCAGCCGCCATGATCTGCGATCTTGCCGCCATACCGCAACGCGATCCGCCGACGCACGGTCAGGTTGCGTGCTCGCACCCTCAGTAGCCGTCTTCCCGCCAGTTCTCCTTGCCGTTCTCGACCCGCGGGATCTGGTCGTCCAGGTCGAGTTGGGCCTCCGGGTCCGAGACCTTCGCCGTCTGGGTTGCGGGATCGTCCCACTTCCAGTACTTCGGGGCGGTCAGGTCCGCTGCCGGCACACTCGCCGAGTGCGAGACCATCGAGTAATCGGACACCGCCGCCCTGTGCTGCAGGATCCTGTCCTTGTAGACCCGCAGCACCATCAGGTCGTACGACCAGACGATCCGCTCGCCCAGCCGCCCGATATCCGGCACGTGCGCCTGGACGCTCTTCAGCGCACAGGCCACGGTGTCGTCGGTGGTCGGGAAGTGCGTCGGCACCGTCAGGCGCGGGCGCTTCTCGAGCTGGCTGAGGAGGTAGCCGAAGGCACCCGGGGGGGTGTGGGAGCTGTCCTGCACCCTCTTCGTCCAGTCAACCGTCGCCTGCCACGTGGCCGGGTCGATGCCCGCGCCCGGCGCCGACAGGCCCATGATCTTCATCGCCCAGATCTCCGGCGGAACGGCCATCTCGTGGATGAACACGTCCACGGGCTTCTCTCCGCTGGCCTGCCGGACGCAGTTCCACTCGGGCTTGGTGTCGCTGGTGTAGATCATCGACAGGCCGTTCCATTCGACCTTGAAGCCGATGGCGCCCCGGCGCGTGTGGATGACCGGGAAATGGCTGATCCTCAGGCCCGTTTCGCTGTTGTCGTAGGCGACGCCTCCGACGAGGTTGTGGGGCAGTTCGACGGGAACGATGGCATAGCCGTCGTTGAAGGCGTCCTTGTAGTGCTCCTGCCGGTAGCGGTCGTTCCACGGTGCGCGCGGATCCGTGACCGGAACGGGGAGTTCCTTCAGCCCCCAGAGCGCCTGCAGTTCCTCGGGGGTGCGATAGCTGTCCGAGGTGGTTTTCACTCCCGTGCCCTGGAAGCAGAATCCCTCCGACTGCCAGCGCAACATGGCGCGGAGCATCTCGCAGAACGTCCGGGTTCCGTCGTCGTAGTCGCCTCGGACGTGCTCCGTGGGATCCCCATATGGGTAGTCGCCGTTGGGGTCCTGCCAGTGAAAGCCCGATGCCGCCGGACCAAAGACGAACAGCGGCATCTTGCGGTCCGCCTGCGGCCCGGACTGGTAGATGTAGCTGATGTCGCTCATGTGGTCGCCGTGCAGGTGGGAGATGAAGAGTTTGTTCATCTGGCCCCAGCCGACCCCCATGGCGTTGTAGTTCGAGCACACACCGGAGCCGCAGTCGAAGACGGCCTGATCGGGTTGCCCCTTTGCGTTGCCGACCTGCACGAAGATGCTCATCATCTCCTGCGCCCGGTAGTTCGGCGGCACCATGGACCCCATGAAGCTGATCCGCATCTCGTCCGTATCCAGCGGCGTGAGCGGATCGAACCGCGGCAGGTGGTCGAAGTAGCTGTACGCGTCGGTCTTGTAGCTGGTGGGGTAGCAGTCGCCGACCTCGCACTGCCCTTTGCGCTTTCCCTTGGCGACGCTCGAGCCTTTCCCCTGCGGGCCTGCCGGGCCTCCCCCAAGCGCCAGCCCACCGAGTGCCAGCCCGGACAGTCTCAGCGTGTCCCGTCTCGACAGTTGTCCCAAAACGGTCTTCCTGGCGTCGTCGATGGTCATTACTTCCTCCTGCCGCGAATCAGTGCGTCGAGTCGGGTGACCTGCAGACCGGACGCCCGACGTAGATGGCCAAGTAGAGGACTTGGCAACTACGGGGCCATCGCGTCGACTCATTCGGTCAGTCTGGCAGACCGCTGCGTAAGTTCAATCTGCAGAGTCTCTTACGGCTGCTGCTCCGGATGCTGTAGCCAGCGCGCAGAGCCGGAGAGTCTGCGCCGCAGCAGACCTTTTGTTCGCCTGTCAAGGAATTCGAAGCGCGGCGGCGGCCGGTTCCGCGGCCCCGGCCTATCGCGTCCGCTGTTCCGCGATAGTGACCCACCCGCCGCCCATTGCCTTGTAGATGTTGACGGTCGCGGTAAAGAGCGACGCGCGCAGCTGCACCTCGTTGAGCTCCGCCGGGAAGAGCTGCTGCTCGGCCTGCAGCACGGTGATATACGGCGCGACCCCACCGTCGAACTGGAGCCGCGCGAGGCGCGCGTACTCCTTGGAGGCAGCGACGAGGCGCGTCTCGGCGGCCAACTGCTCGACGAGCTTCGCCCGCGCGACAAGCGTGTTGTCGACATCGGCGAACGCGCTCTGAACGGCCGCCAGGTACCCGAGCTCGGCAGCCTTCTGCGCGGCCTCCGTCTGTCGCACCTGGGCCTTGATCGCCCCGGCATTGAAGATCGGGCCGGCGATCGCGCCCTGGTAGCTCCAGGTGCCCGAGGGGCCGTTGAACAGCTTCGCGAGGTCGAGACTCGCGATGCCGAGGGCTCCGGTGAGGGAGATGGTAGGAAAGTAGAGAGCCTTCGCGGCTCCAATCTGGGCGTTCGCGGCAATCAGCTTCTGCTCGGCCTGACGGATGTCGGGACGTCGCTCGAGCACTTGCGACGGCACCCCGGCCGGGATTTCGAGCAGCGCGAATTCCGCGATGGCCGTGCCACGCTGGATCGGCCCGGGGTTCCGCCCAAGCAGGACCGAGAGCGCGTTCTCGGTCTGCGCAATCTGCGACTCGATCTGCGGAACGACGCCGGCGGCCGTCTCGTACCTGCGTACGGGCCTGCTCCACCGTCATGCGCGACTTGAGGCCGTATTTGAACTGCAGGTCGAAGAGCTTCACCGAATCGGCATATGCCGCCTTGGTGCGCGTCGCGATCACCAACTGCTCGTCGAGGGCGCGGAGCTGCAGGTAGCCATTGGCCACGGAAGAGACAAGGGACAGGATCACTCCCTGCCGGGCCTCTTCGCTGGCGAGCACCTGGGCTCTGGCCGCCTCAGACTGGCGGCGGACGCGGCCCCAGAGATCGATCTCCCAGGTCGCCCCGGCGAGGACGTCGTTCGCGTACACCGAGCCAACCTTCTCACTCTTGCGCTGGCCGGACGTGGTCGCCCCGTAGCCCGCCTGCGGATACAGCGCGGAGCGCGTCTGCGTCAGCACGGCGGCCGCCTGCTCGATGTTCGCGGCGGCGATCTTGACGTTCAGATTGCGGGCGAGCGCCTCGTCAATCAGGCTGTCGAGCACCGGGTCCTTGAACTGCTGCCACCACGGGGCGTTCGCGGTGTCCCTCGCCTCCGCCACCTCGTACCGGTAGGCCGGCGGCGCCTCGACTGCGGGCCGTTGGTACTTCGGCCCCATCAGGCAGCCGGCGAGCGGAAGCGAGACGAGCAGCACGGCCAGGCGGCGCATGTCAGTGCCCTCCTTCCGACTTCTTCTTCAGCCGCTCCGAGAGGCTCTCGAAGATGTAGAAGAAGAGCGGCACGTACAGCATCGCCAGCGTCGTTTCGCCGAGCATGCCGCCGATGATCCCGGTGCCGATGGAGTGGCGGGAGTTGGCGCCCACGCCCATGGCGACGGCCAGCGGCAGGACGCCGAGGACGAACGCGAGCGACGTCATGATGATCGGCCGCAGCCGCATTTCGCCCGCCTCGATGGTGGCGTCCATGAGCGAACGCCCCTGACGGCGGAGGTCCACGGCGAATGTCACTCGCAGCAGCGCGTTCTTCGCTCCGAGGCCGATGAGGACGAGAAGACCGATTTGGAAGTAGACATCGTTCTCGAGGCCCCGCAGCCAGTTCAGCAGGAGGGCGCCGAGGATGCCGAACGGCACCGCGGTCATCACGGCCCCGGGCAGCGTCCACGACTGGTACCTGCGCGGCCAGCACGAGGAACACGATGATGAGGCCGAAGACGAACGCCATGGTGGACGTGCCGCCCGACTGCTTCTCCTCGAAGGCGAGGCCGGACCACGCGAACGTGTAGCCGGCGGGCAGGACCTCCCGGGCCACCTCCTCCATCGCCTGGATGGCCTGGCCCGAACTGTAGCCGGCGGCCGCGCCGCCGTTGATTTTCGCGGCGGAGAGGCCGTTGAAGTGCGGCAGCAGGTCGGGCCCCTTGACCCATGAGGTCTTGACCATCGCCGACAGCGGCACCATCTGGCCGCCGCTCGACCGCGTGTAGAGACGCGTGAGGTCGTCGGGGTTCTGGCGGTACTTCGGGTCCGACTGGAGCACGACCCACCACACCCGGCTGAACTGGTTGTACTGGCTGGCGGTGAGCGAGCCGAACTGGGCCTGGATCGCGCTATACACGTCCGAGATCGGGACGCCGAGCAACGACGCCTTCTCGCGGTCCACCTCCGCCCTGAGCTGCACGGTATTGGCGCGGAACGTCGTGTTGAGCCCGGCCAGCTCGGGGCGAGCCCGTCGCCTTGCCGAGGATCTGCTGGGTCAACTCGTCGAGCCGCGACACATCGCCCCCGCCAGTGTCCTGGACCCAGAACTCAAAGCCGCCCGTGGTCCCGATGCCCGGTATGGCCGGCGGGGCAACGGGGATGACGAGCCCCTCCTTGATCTCCTGCCCCTTCGCGTAGACGTTCATCAACACGGCCTTCGCGTTCTCGGCCTTGGCCTTCTCCACGGTGCCGTAGCGCTCGTCGTAGGGCTTCAGCGTGACGAACATGGTTCCCGCGTTCGTCTTCAGTCCGCCGTCCAGCAGGCTGTAGCCGGTGAGCTGCGTGCGGTCGGCCACTCCCGGCGTGTTGGCGAAAATTGCGTCGACCTTCTCGGTGACCGCCGCGGCCCGATCGAGACTGGCCGCGTCCGGCATGATGATGGCCGTCATCACGTAACCCTGGTCCTCGTTCGGGACGAAGCTCGTCGGCAGGGCGCCAAAGAAATAGAAGATGAGGGCGACGAACCCGGCGAGGAGCACGAACGCGACCGCCATCTTCCGGATGACCAGCACCACCAGCCGGCCGAAGGCCCGGGTCAGGGCGTCGAACATCCGGTTGAACCAGGCGAACGGTCCGCGCTTGGGCGGGCTCATGTGCCGGAGCAGCACGCCGCACATGGCGGGCGTCAGCGTCAGCGCGACGAACCCGGAGATGGCGACGGAGATGGCGATGGTGATCGCGAACTGCTTGTACAGCTGGCCCGTCGTTCCGGGCAGGAGCGCAGCGGGAACGAAAATCGAGGCCATGACCAGCACGGTCGCGATGACCGGGCTCCACACTTCGTCCATGGCACTGATCGTCGCCTCCTTCGTGGCCAGGTGCTTCTGGCTCATGTTCCGCTCGACGTTCTCCACCACCACGATCGCGTCGTCCACGACAATGCCGATCGCCAGCACGAGGCCGAACAGGGTCAGCAGGTTGATGGAGAAGCCGAGCGCGAGCATGAAGGGGAACGTGCCGAGCAGGGCCACGACGACGGCGATGGAGCAGATGACGGTGGCTCGGAAGTCCTGCAGGAAGAGGTAGACGACCAGGATGACGAGGGCGATCGCCTCGAACAGGGTCACGACCACTTCGTCGATCGAAAGGCGCACGAATTCGGTCGTGTCGAGCGACACGCGATAGTCGAGACCATCTGGGAAGCCGGCCTTCATCCCTTCGAGGGCAGCCTGCACCGCTTCGGACACCTGAAGCGCGTTCGCGCCCGGTTGCTGGTAGATGGCGATGAAGGTCGCAGGCACGCCGTTGAGGCGGCTGTCGATGACGTACTGCCGGAGTCCCACCTCGACCCGGGCCACGTCCTTCAGGCGCACGATCGCGCCCTCGCCCTGGCCGGCACGCAAAATGATGTTCTCGTAGCCGGCGGGCTCGGTCGACGGCTGCTGGGTGACCACCGGGAAGGTCAGTTCCACGCGTCCCGCAGTGGGCTGCTGGCCTATCTGTCCCGCCCCGTAGAGCGCGTTCTGGCTGGACACCGCCTTCTGGAGATCGCTGGTGGTGATGCCAAGCGACGCCATGCGGTCGGGATTCATCCAGATTCGCATCGCCTGATCGGGGATGCCCATGATCGAGGCCTGACCGGCCCCGGGAACGCGCTTGAGGGCGTCGAGGACGTAGACGTTCGCGTAGTTGGCGATGTAGTCGCTGCTGTAGCGCTTCTCCTTCGAGTAGATGCCGATCAGCATCATGATCGACGAGGACTTCTTCTGCACCGACACGCCCTGCTGCACGACGGCCGACGGGAGTTGGGGCACCGCAAGGTTGACCCGGTTCTGCACCTGCACCTGGGCGACGTCGGGATCGGTGTCGAGCGTGAAGTAGACGGTGAGGGTCAGCATCCCGGTGGACGAACTCGTCGACGACATGTAGAGCATGTTGTCGACGCCGTTGATCTGCGCCTCGATCGGCGCCGCCACCGAGTCGGCGAGTGTCTTCGAGTCGGCGCCCGGGTAGATGGCGCTGACGGTCACCTGGACGGGAGTAATCGAGGGGTACTGCTCGACGGGCAGCACGCTCATGGCGACGCCGCCGGCCAGGCACAGGATGATCGAGACAACCGCGGCGAAGATCGGCCGCTCGATGAAGAACCTCGAGAACATGGCTCTACACCCTCCAGCGCTCTCTCGCGCGTGCGCTCAGTCGCCGACCTTTCCCGGTCCAGACGCCGGCTTCGCCACGACCGCCGTGCCGGCGCGAAGGGCGAGACTTCCGTCCACGATCACCTGCTCGCCAGGACGCAGGCCCTCCGAGACGAACCAGTCGTTCCCCTGCCACGTGCCGACCTGCACGGGCCTCGGCCGCGCCTTGCCGTCCTTGTCCACGACCCACGCGAAGTGCCCCTCCGAACCCTGCTGTACCGCCCGCTGGGGAAGCAGGATCGCGCCCGGCCGGATGGCCCCGGTCAGGCGGACGCGCACGTAGGCGTTGGGCTTCAGAGTGCCGTTGGGATTGTCGACGGTGGCGCGAATCATGAACGTCCCCGTCTGGACGTTGAACGACGGCGATGCGAAGGTGATTCGGCCCTTGTGCGGGAAGAGCGAACCGTCGACAAGCAAGACCTCGACGACGTAGCTGCCGTCCGCGGGCGGGCGCAGCCGGCCGGACGCAACCTGCTCGGTGAAGGCCTGCATCTCGTTCTCCGAGATGCTGAAGTTCACCCACATGGGCGACAGCACGGCCACCGTCGTCAGCAGGCTGTTCTGCGGACTGAGATACGTTCCGTCCTGCTGCTGGGCGGCCCCGCTGATCCCGGTGACCGGCGAAAGGATGGTGCAGTAGGACAGGTTGAGCTTCGCCGTTTCGAGGCGGGCCTTCGCCTCCTCGACCGCCGCCGCGGTGGCGAGGTACTGGCCGTTGGCGTCGTCCAGGTCCTTCTGCGAGAGCGCGTTCTGCGCAGCGAGGGGCATGGTGCGCTCAAGGTCCGCGCGGGCCACCTCGAGGCCCGCCTGTTGCCGGGAGAGGGCCGCCGCTTGGGCGTCGACTTGCACCTTGAACGGCTTGGCGTCCATCTGGAAGAGCACGTCCCCTTCCTTGACCAGGCTCCCCTCCGTGTAGACGCGCTTCTCCAGGAAGCCGCTCACGCGCGCCTGGATGTTCACCTGGCGCGAGCTCTGGGTCTGGGCGACGAACTCGAAGCTGAGGGGCACATCGCGCGCCGTGACGGTCAGCGTGGTGACCTCCGGCGCCTTCGCGGCCTGCGCGCCCGGTTTGGTGTCCCGCGAGCCACACCCGGAAACCGACAGCAGGGCCAGGATGATGAGCAGGTATCGCACGGCTGGCCTCCCGTTTCTTCCGCCTACGAACGCCCTCACCCAATCTCGGGACGTGTTCCGCTTCCGCGCGGTCACGACGTCGCGTGACAGTCTACGCTGGGCGACGGACTTTGGCCAAGGCCGCGGGAGAAGTATGTCGGGAGAAGGACCCTGCACCTTGGGACCGGCAGGCTGCTACCTCCTGGCGGTGCCGAGCAACGTGTCGCGGGCCTTGCCTAACTCCGCCTTCCTCGCCGCGTCGAGCACGGGGAACTTCAGCTTGAGGCCGAGCAGCGTCTCCTCGATGGCCTTCGCCACCACCAGCCGCGTGAACCACTTGTTGTCGGCCGGCACGACGTACCACGGGGCGTGAGGCGAGGCCGTGCGCCGGATCACGTCTTCGTACGCCTCCATGTAGTCGTCCCAGGACTCGCGCTCGTTCGCGTCGGCGAGCGAGAACTTCCAGTTCTTCTCCGGCTCGCTCCAGCCGCTCGAGGAAGCGCGCCTTCTGCTCCTTCTTCGACACGTGGAGGAAGAACTTCACGATCGCGAAGCCGTTGCGCGCGAGGTACCGCTCGAACGCGGCAACGTCCTCGAACCGCTCCTTCCAGATGCGCTTGGTCACCAGGCGCTTCGGCAGGCGCTGCTTCCCGAGAATCTCGGGATGCACCCGGACGACGAGCATCTCCTCGTAGTAGGAGCGGTTGAAGATGCCGATGCGGCCGCGCTCCGGGAGGCAGCGCGTGGTCCGCCAGAGGAAGTCGTGGTCGATCTCCTCGGCCGACGGCGCCTTGAAGGAGTAGACCTGGCATCCCTGCGGGTTGACGCCGGACATCACGTGGGCGATCGCGCCGTCCTTGCCGGCGGCGTCCATCGCCTGGAAGATGAGCAGCACGCCCCACTGGTCCTGCGCGTAGAGCTTCTCCTGCAGCTCGGCGAGGTGCTCGATGCCCTTCTCCAGTTCCTTCCGCGCATCCTCCTTCGATTTCAGCCCGTGCGTGTCGTCCGGCCGGATGTCGGCGAGACGAAACTTCCGGCCATTGGTGATGCGGAACGGATCGAGCAGGTTCTTGGACATGGCGTGATTATCCCCTTCCTGAGTCGAATTCGGAACTGTCAACCTGCGCCCGCACGAAGCGCTCCACGGCGCGGTCGCCGCGCCGGCATCCAACTGGCATCAAGTTGGGCTAGAATCCACGCCGGGGCAAAGCTCTTGACTCTCGGCGTGTCCCGCCGAAGCGCAACGCGCGAAGGCGGACAAGGCGCGAGGCTCGAGGCTCAGAACTCGAGGCGGGGTATATGAAGAAGCTGATTGCAGCGTTGGTTGTGGCTCTCGTGCTCGTCAGCGGCGGCGCTGTCGCCTACAAGATGGGATGGCTGGCCGGGCTCGGCCTCGGCGGCGCGTCGCCGGCTGCAACGTCGGCAGGCGCGGCGACCGCGCCAGGAGGGGCCGGTCAGCCGGCGGCCGGAGGTCAGGAGGCGGGCGCGGCACCCTCGCCGGAGGGCGGCGCCGCGCCTGCCGAATCGCCGGGCGCGGTGGACCTGAGGACACCCATCCCGGCGCCGAAGTTCGACGGCAACGTCGCGTCGATCGATTTCGGCGGAACCGTCGAGAGCACGACGGACAACTACGGCGACACGGTCGACCATTCCTACATCATCGACGGAAACCCGGAGACGGCCTGGCGAAATGGCGGGTCGAGCCAGAGCATCGGCGAAATCGTCTTCTCGTTCTTCGGACGGGAAGTCATGCTCGTGGACGCCGTCGTGGTGCAGGGGAGCAAGGACGACACGGATCACTTTCCCCGCGACGTCGAGGTCTACGTCTCCACCGCCGCCACGCCTGATGGGCCGTTCACGAAGGTGGCGGCGGCCGCGCTCCCCAACGGCTTCGAAGCCACCGTCACGTTCAGTCCCGTCGAGGCGCGCTTCGTGAAGTTCCGGATGCTGAAGAACCAGAAGGGCGACGACGCGTTCTACGTGACCAACCTCAAGATCCGCGAGGCCCAGCGCGCCGGCTACACGCCGCTGCTGACGCGCCACCCGGAACTGGCCCAGGCGGGCGGGCCGACGGCCCTGCCGGGCGGCCTGCCCGTGCCGGCCGCCACGCTCGCCGCCGTGCGAACCCCTCTCCGAGGCGGCCGCGGCCGCTGCCGCGAAGCCGGCGCACCCGGAAAGCAGCCGGATTCTGGTCGTCGGCGACGACCCGGGCAGCTACATGGCGAATCGGCTCGTCGCGTGCATCGAGGACGAGAAGCTCAACGACGGCCTGCCCGAGGCCGAACTCGGCGTGCGTGAAGCGCGCGAAGATCTCGCAGGTCATTCCCGAATCGGCGCGCCCGGCCCTCCTGGCCCCCGCCCTCGGCGTGGACACGGTGGTGCTGGCCCAGGTCTGCGACATCAAGACGTCGGTGTCGCCCGCCTTCAAACAGGCGCTCATGGCCTGGGTGGCGGCCGGCCACAAGCTGATCATCCAGGACTCGGACGACTGCGTGAATCCCGGCCCCGACTACTCGTTCCTCCCGTTCAAGTTCAAGGCGGATCTGCCCGGCGCCATGGGGGCCGAGGGGATGGACCTGCGCTTCATCGAGTCGAACGCGATGCTCACCAGCCGGCCCGGACGGCCCGGGTTCCTCGACGTGGCGGCGTGGGCCGCGGACGTGCGCCCGTTCAGGAACGAGCTGGGCGACGCCAACGCGCTGCGCGAGTGGGACTCCAACTGGTGCGGCCAGCTGGCGGTGCGCAACGTCAACGGCGTGTTCGGGTTCTCGATGGTGTACGGCCACTACGGGCGCGGCCTGATCATCTACGAGGGGTTCGACAACGATCAGGGCGGGGAGCCCGGCTACGACACGGTGCTCGTGCGCGAGCTCTCGCAGCCGTTCGACCCCGACGGCCTGCCGTGCGCGGCACGCCTCGGCGACTTCGTCGTCACGACCGACGCGCGGCTCGTCGGATCGCGCGGCCGTTCCTGGCCGGACCTACTCGTATCCGCTCACGCTCCTCTCGAACGCGGGCTACAAGGGCACGGTGAATCTGGGCGCGGCATCCTCGCCCGGGCTGCCCGGGCTCCAGGCGCGCTTCGAACCGGCCAGCGTGCCGCTCTCGGGCGAAGGGGCGTCGGCGCTGACCCTGACGCTGCCCGCCGGCGCGAAGCCGGCGCCGCTGGCCGTCGAGGTGAAGGGCACGGACGCGGCGGGCAAGGTCAACACGCTCTGCCTGCAGCTCGGCCCGCCGAAGGGCGGCGAGCTGTCGATCGTCAGCGCGCTCACGCCGCCGACCAAGACCCGGAAGAACATCGAGATCATCCTCGACGCGTCGGGCTCGATGAAGACGCTCATGGGCAAGAAGACCCGCTGGGACGTCGCGCTCGAGACGCTGCAGCTGGTGCTGGCGAAGCTGCCGGACGACTTCAACGTCGGCCTGCGCATGTATGGCCACCGCGAAGCCTCCACCTCGCCGAAGACGTGCACCGACAGCGAGCTGCTGGTGCCGATCGAGCCGCTGGACCGCGACGGCCTTCTCGGAAAGGCGAAGGCGTTCAAGCCGAAGGGCGAGACGCCGCTGGTCTACTCGGCGCTCCAGGCGCCGGCCGACCTCAAGGCGCTCGGCGGCGGCACGGTGATCCTGATCACCGACGGCGAGGAGAGCTGCAAGGGTGACCCGGTGAAGGCGGCGGCGGAGCTCAAGGCGTCCGGCCTCGACCTCCGCCTGAACATCGTCGGCTTCGCGGTGACGAATCCGAAGACGCAGAAGGACCTGGCGGGCTTCTCGCAGGCGACGGGCGGCATGTTCTACGCGGCGCAGAGCGGCGAGGCGCTGGCCGAGGCATTGATGGTCGCCGCCATCGAGAAGTTCCCGTACACGGTCTACGATGCGGCGGGCAAAGTGGTCGCGTCGGGCGAGGTGGACGGCGGCGCGGACGAACTGCCGCCGGGCGACTACAAGGTGGTGGTGAAGGCGGGCGCGCGCGATATCGTCGCGCCGCGCGTCACCATCGGCCTCGGCCAGGCGGTCACGCTCAAGATCACGATGAAGAACGGGCAGCTGGTGATCGAACAGTAGAAGGCTCAGGGCTCGGGCTCAAGGCTGCCGCCTTCGCCCGCTGGCCACATCTGGCGGGCTTCGGCGGACCCGCCGGAGCGCACAGCGCGAAGGCGGGCGGCTCTCGGCACTGGCCAGGATGCGACGCACATGAAGAAGCTCATCGCGGTGGCGGTTGGTATTCTGGTGCTCGTGAGTGTCGGCGCGCTCGCCTACCGGATGGGGTGGCTGGCGTCGATCGGCGTTGGGTCACCGGCGCAGCCAGCGGCCCTGACTGAGCCGGCGACGGGAGCGGCGGTCGCGCCAGGCGGCGCGCCGGCTGATTCCTCGGGCCGGACGTCGCCGGCAACGGCTGCGCAGCAGGAACCAGGCGGCGGCGAAACCACGGGAACCGCCGGTGCGCCGGAGCCGCTCAACTCCATGCCCCGGCCTGCGCCGCCGGTCTTCGACGGCAACGTGGCCGCCCTCGAGTGGGGCGGCGCGGTCGAGCGCATCACCGGCGCGAAAAGCAACTCCCCCATCGCGTTCGACGTCATCGACGACAATCCCGCCTCGGTCTGGCGAATAGGCCCCGACCAGCGCGAGGTCGTCATCGGGTTCTTCGAGCGCGAGCCGGCCCTCGTCCAGAAGGTCGTCGTGCTGGCGGGCCCCCAGCGACGGCCCGAGTGGGCCAGCGACCGGCAGGTGGAGGTCGCGACGTCGATGACCGGCCCGGCTGAGACTGACTTCGGCGCCACCGCCGGCTCGGCGCCGCTCCGACTGGGGGAGGAGACCACGGTCGCGATTCGGCCCGGTCGAGGCCCGTTACGTGCGCGTGCGTCTGACGGCCAACCAGGCCAGCAAGGGCGAGGCCGGGATTGCCGAGCTTCGCGTGTTCGAGGGGCAGCGCGCGGGCTACACGACACTCCTGATGAGGCGCCCCGAGTTGACCTGGCCGCCGCCCCAGGCCGGCCCGAAGCGGCCCCGCCAGTCGCGGGCACGGCCGGCGCGACGGCGACCGGATGCGCGCCGCGCAACGCGGGCACCCCAGTGAGGCCTGGCCACCGAGGAAGGCCGCAAGGGTTGTCGATTGTCGGGATTGCCGCCCACCCGGTGGGGAGCTGGAAGCGGGGCGCGCGGCGGCCGTTCGCCAACAAAGACATGGAGATCCTCGAGCGCCTCGAGGTCACCGAGATCCGCGCGCGCCAGCTGCGCTCGTGGATGCTCGGTCGAAGTACGGCTACGACACCGTCCTGCTCGAGAACCTCTGTGAGGAGGTGCCGCACAACACCCTGCCCCCGTTCGCCAAGCGCGCCTTGACCGACTGGGTGGCCGCCGGCCACAAGCTGATCATCCACGACTCGGACAAATGCGCGCCGGGGCCGGAGTACAGCTGGCTCCCTACCGGTTCAAGACGACAACCCTGGCGCGCAGGGGGCGAAGGGCGGCGGACTTGCAGTTCGTCGAAGATAACTCGATGGCGCACGGCCGGCCAGGCATGCCGGGCTTCATCGACGTGCGGCGTGGGTCGACAACCAGAGGCCGCTACAGCAACGAACTCGGCGACTCGCAACACGATCGTCCAGTGGGACCCGCACTGGTGCGGCCATATGGCGGTGCGCAACATCAACAAGCGTCTTCGGCTTCTCCGAGGCGTACGCGCACGTTACGGCCGCGGCCTGATCATCTACAACGGCTTCGACATCGACCAGGCCGGCACCGCCGGCTACGACGAGCTGTCGACCCGCGAGCTGGCGCAGGGCTTCGACCCCGACAACCTGCCGTGCTCGGCCGCCTCGGCGAGCTTCGTCGTCAAGACCGACGGACGCCTCGTCGAGCAGCGATGGCGCCGGGCCAGATCGTACACCTACCCGCTCACGCTGCTGCCGAACCAGGGATACAAGGGCGCGGGTGAACCTGTCGCTCGCGACCAACCCGCCGGTCCCTGGGCGTGCAGGCGCGCTTCGAGCCGGCGGCGGTCGACGTCACCGACATCGCGACGCGTCGCTCACGGTGACGATCCCTGCCGGCGCGCCCGACGGCGCGTCGCGCTCGCGGTGCGCGGCATGGACGCCGGCGGGGACGAGCAGCGGGCTGTGCCTGTTCCTCTCGACCCGCCGCGAAGCGGCGCGCTGTCGATGATGAGCACGCTCGCGCGCCGTCGAAGACCGGGAAGAACCTCGAGATCATCCTCGACGGGTCCGGCTCGATGAAGACGCCGATGGGCAAGACGACCCGCTGGCAGACGGCGCGCTCGACGTGCTCGAGCGAGGTCGTGGAGCAGCTGCCGGACGGGTTCAACGTCGGCCTGCGCGTCTACGGCCACCGCGAGGCGTCGACCTCCCCGAAGACGTGCACCGACACGCGAACTCGTCGTGCCGATCCGGCCGATCAACCGGGATGCGATCGTCAAGGCAGCCGAACGGGTGAAGCCGAGAGGAGAAACGCCGCTCGTCTACTCGGTGCTCCAGGCGCCCGCCGACCTGAAGGCGGTTCGGCGGCGGAAGCGTCATTCTCATCACCGACGGCGAGGAGAGCTGCAAGGGCGACCCGGTCAAGGCGGCCGAGGAACTGAAGGCATCCGGGCTCGATGTCCGACTGAACATCGTCGGCTTCGCGATCGCCGGGAAGGCGGTGCAGAAGACGCTGACCTCGTTTGCCGAGTCGACCGGCGGTCGCTTCTACACGGCCCAGAGCGGCGCCGCCCTCGCACAGGCGCTCATCGTGGCGACCATCGATCGGCTGCCGTTCAAAGTGTACGACGCGGCGGGCAAGGAAGTCGCAGGCGGCGAGGCTGGCGGGGCGCCAATCGACCTCCCGGCGGGCGAGTACCAGGATCGTCGTAAGGGCCGGCACGCAGAACCTTGTCGCGGAACGCGTGAAGGTGACGCTGGGGGGCGACACCAAGCTGCGTGTCACGCTGAAGGAAAACCAGGTAGTGATCGAGTAGCCGCTCCGGGCGATCAGCTCAGCCTGCAGACGAACGTTGACAGGAACCGCGTGCGGCAGGAGACAGGCATGACCACGAATGGCGAGAACCAGGCGTCGACCCCGGCCGCGGGGCCGACTGCGGCATCGGCGGCGGGTTCGAGGGGCGGGGTCTCTGGGGTCGCCGCGCTCGCGGTCGTCATCGTGATCGCACTTCTCGACGCGGTTGTGGAGACCGTCTGGGGCGGATCGCCGATCCGCTGGTGGGTGGCGGGGCCGGTGGCGCTGTTCGTGGCCCTCGTCGCGTGGCTGTGGCGGCCGGGCGGCGCGGTGCTCCGTCGCACCCGCCCCGGCTCAGCCGCCGGTCTGCTCCTCGCGGGCCTGCTCGCGCTGCTCGCCGCCACGGCGTGGTCTCCGGGCGGGCAGGTGAATGGCGTGCGAATGCTCGGCCAGCCGACGCCGGTTGTCCTCGCGGGTGCGCTGGCCGCGCTTGTCGCGCTGGCGACCTACGTCATCATCCGCAGCGTCGGCTTCGTGCCGGCGAAGCCGCGACTCATCGTCCAGTTCGTGTTCGCCTTGATTGGCCTCTACGCACTCGCGTCGTTCGGCCTGGCCATCAAGGACCACCTCGACTTCGTCGCGCTCTTCCAGGGGGGCGCCCTGTGGCAGCGGCTGCCGCGCTGGCTGCAAGGGTCGTTCGTCGGCGCGCTGGTTGTGACGCCGATCGCCGTCCTCGCGCAGTTCGCCCGAATTGGCGGGCACGTCCGGAGCGGACAGCCGGTCCGGGTGTTGATCCACCAGGCGGTGGCGCTCGTGATGGCCTTCGTGATGGCGCTGTCGGGCGTGGTCCTGCCAGGCGGGAGCGCGGCCCCGGCGATGGGCGCCGGCGGCGGACCGTCTGGCCCGAAGCCGCCCGATGTGCCGACGCTGACTCTGGCCGAGATCGAGCAGGGGCACAAGGAACTGTTCGGCGGGCAGGACCCGGTGACGCTGGGAGAGAACTTCGTGCGCGCCGCGGAACAGGAGCTGAACAAGCCCGGCGCTGACCCGTCCGATATCGCCGCGCGCGCGGCCGCGCTTGGCCGGGATCCGCTGAAGATCTTCGCGTTCATGCGCGACCAAGTCGCGCTCGAGCCCTACAGCGGCGTCCTTCGCGGGGCGCGCGGGACCCTGGCCGCCGGCGCCGGCAACGCGCTCGATCGCGCGCTGCTGGCGCAAGCGCTGCTCGAAGCGAGCGGCATCGAATCGCGACTCGTCGCAGGCAGGCTCTCCACCAGCCTGGCAGACGCGCTGCTCGCGCGCTTCTTCACGGCGGGGACGCCGTCCGCGCTCCCGGCCCGCGGCATCCGCAAAACGGAAGACGCGGTGTTCGACGCTTCTGTGCGCGACGTCGCGGTCAAGGCCGGCGTCGCGCCCGACGCGCTCGCTGCGGCGATGCATCGCGCGGCGCAGCGGTCGGACTCCTTCATGTGGAAGGCGGAGGAGCAGCGGGCCATCCAGTTTGATTTCCTCTCCCGCGCGCTTCGTCGCGGGGGAGACAGACCGTCCGCGGATCGTGACGCCGTGCTCAACGAGCTTCGCGGCCGGCTGAAGGAACACTACTGGCTGCAGACGAAGGACGCCTCGGGCAACTGGAGCGAGTTCGACCCGAGCATGCCCGCCGCCAAGCCGGGGACGGCCGTCGGATCGGAGCCGGAGGTGCTGCCGGCCATTCCGACGGACCGCTTTCATCGGTTTCAGCTGCAGCTCGTCTACCGGACCGAATCGGGCGGAGAGGTGAAGCCTGAAGTTCTCGTCGACCGAACGGTCCCGTCTGCCGAAGCGCTCTTCACGCCGATGGAGTTCCGAATCCAGCCCGGAGAGTCGATCCCGAGCGCCAACGCGATGGGCAAGATGAACGCAGTCCAGCGAGCCGAGATGCTTCGCGGGATCAGGAAGTTCCTGCCAATCGTCAGGCTCGGATCGAAGACGATCGGCGGCCGCGCGTTTGACCTGGAGGGCAAGGTCTTCGACGCGGGGACGGGCGATCCGATGGGTGCGGCGTCTGGCCTGATGGGCGGCATGCTGGGGTTTGGCGGGGAGTCTGAGCCGGTGACGTTCGTCGATCTGCAGCTCGTCCTGCGGATGACCGGGCCGGGCCGCGAGCCGATGACGCAGACGCGAACCCTCGTGAACGCCGCCGACACGAAGACGGCGAGCTTCGCGCCGCCTATCGGCGAGTGGCAGGTGCTGGTCCAGCCCCAGTGGATCTCCACGGACCTGGCCGGCTTCCAGATCCTCAGTCACCTGACGGACCTGGCCAGGAGCATGACCGCCCAGATGAAGGCCCGGAAGGGTTTTGGAGGAATGGAGTTGCCGCCCCCGGTGCCCGTGCAGTTGCTGGAACTCACCCTGGCGCGCGAGTCCGCCACCTCCGGCATCCTCGCGCGACAGGCGGGCCTCCGGGCGTTCATCGACGCACCGCTCCTGACCATCTCGGGCCACACGCTCTCCGCGCTTCTTCCGGAGGAGGGACGGATTGTCGCGGCACGCACGATCGACATCGTCGACAACGCCGTCCGGTTCGTCGCGACGGATGCGCGCTCCCAGGCGGCGGCCTTCGACGCAGCGCTTGCCCAGGGCGCGGCCGACTGCACACTCGAGCAGCAAGTCCTCCAAGAGGCGTTCCCAGATTACGCGACGACCTCGGGTGTCACCATCATGCAGCGCGCCCAACTGGAGCGCCGAGCGCTCGTGTTCGCCGGTCCTCGGGATGCGAACACACTGAAGGCGGCCGGACTGGTGGACGCCGATGTCCAGTGGATCGGCGCCAACGAGCCGGCGCAGGCGCAGCTGCTCGTCGCGAAGGCCGCCGAGGGGCCGGCCGCATGGTGGAGCGTCCGGCCAGAAGGCACGGCCGTACTGCGCGTCAGCGGCGGCCAGGGACAGGCGCAAGCCGAGCACCAAATCGACATCGGCCTCGTGGCCCTGAAGATCCTCGCGGGGCTTGTCTGCGCGGTCGAGATCGCGGAGGCCGTCTCTCACGGGGGCGGGGGCGCGTTGGGCGTCTTCACCATCGCCTGGTGCATCGCCGCCACGACGGGCAGTGCTGTCATGTTCTTCGCGCTCTTTCACACCGCGTCCTACGTGCTGCTCGGCGCCGAATTGGTGATCTTCCTGGGAAAACAGGGCTACGAGACGTGGGGCCACGGCGGAGGAGAATGACGCCGCCTGGCGCGGCCCGACCGGTGCGCCGAGCCGCCTTCATCCTCGTACTCTCCGGGCTGATCTCAGCGGGCGCCGCCTGCCGCCGGGCGGATCTGGTCGTGGTGTTGACGGCAGACACCGAGGGCACGGTCCGCGCGTGCGAAAGCTGTTCGACGCCGGGCGGACTCGGCGACTTGCCGCGACGGGCGACGGCGATATCGGACATCCGGCGGTCCGCCGGCGCGGTGTTCGTTGCCGATGCCGGAAACGCTTTCATCGGCAACGACAGCATTGAGAGCGGCGGCAGTGTCATCGTCGCGGCGTACGAGGCCATTGGCTACGACGCCGTGAACCTGTCGTTCCGCGACTTCCGCCACGGGAAGGCGACGACGGTGGGCCTCGTGCGGACCGCGCACTTCCCCGTCATCTCCGCCAACCTGCAGGACGAAGCGTCGGGGCGCCTGATTGCCGCGCCATTCGTCGTCAGGCGGGCGGGCACCGTCCGGGTGGCGTTCGTCGGGGTCACGGAACTCCCGGCAGGCGTCGCCGCTCTCGATCACATGCGCGAGCAGCTCGCCGGCGTCCGAGTGCGGGCGCCGGCCGAGGCGCTGACCGAGTGGCTGCCGAAAGCCAGCGCCGAGTCGGATCTCGTGATGCTGCTCTACTACGGGTCGGCGGATGGGCTCCACGCCGTGAGCCGAGGTTTCGGAACCCAGGTTGCGGCAATCCTCGTTGGCGGCCTGCGGCCAAGCAATCTCCCGGAGCGAACCACGCCTCCGCTGGCGGCCTCGGCCGCACGCGGCACTGAGATGACGAGAGTTGACTTCCCGTCCGGCGGACCCGTTCGAGTGACTCGACTTCCGATCGACGACCGGTACCAGGCCGACCCGCGCATGCTCGACGTGCTGAAGACGTTTGACGGAAAGACACTCGACGGTGGCAGAATGCAGCCGGTCATGTAGAATCCCCAATCGACCACCCGGCCAGGCCGGCAACCACAGACGGAGCATGCGATGAACGACGCGAATCCTCCTGTCATCCCGCCGCCACTGCCGCCGACACAGATGGCGCAGCCGATCGCTGAACCCGTGGCGCCAGCGGCACCGGCGCCAACGACGCCTGCGCCCCCGAGTCCTAAGGCCTCCGGCGGCATCGGCGCCTCGATCGTCTCGGTGATCCTCGCGCTGCTGCTGATCGACGTCGCGGTCGAGACGTTCCTCGCCGGCTCGCCGCTGCTGATCTCCGTGGTCGTCGTCGAGGTGCTGGTCATCGTGCTCCTCGCGCTGCTCTGGTCGCGCGTCGGCTCGACGACGCGGGTGATGATCCCGCTGGCTGGGCTGGTGGGCCTTGTGGCGTGGACCGTCGTGCGCGTGGGCGCCGGCGCCGACCCAGCCCTGCGAATGGCCACCCTTACGCTGCCGAGAATCGCCGTGGCGCTGACGGCCGTCGCGGTCCTGATGGCCGCGCTGACGCCGCTGCTTCTCTTCGGGCGGCGGTGGTACCTGGGCGCACCGCTGACGATCATCGGCCTGTACGCGCTCGTGCCGCTGGCGCGCGCGCTGCTCGTCGCGGCGGCGCTGCCGCGGGTCCTGGCCGGCGAGTTCGACTGGCAGAGCCTCCCCTTCTGGCTGCAGGGCGGTTACCTCGGAGGAGCTGTGCTGCTGCCGCTGTCTCTACTACTGGCGCTCGGCGGGCTTGGCGCGGCGCTCGTGAAGCGGCGCTCGGCGATGTGGCCGGCGGTCGCAGTGGTCCTCCTGCTCTCCGTGTCGTTTGCGGCGGCGGCGGAACTGGTTCGCGCCGGTCGGCCGACCGTGGCGCGCATGGTCGTGGCACCCGTGCTCGTCCAGGTCTCGGTCGCGCCTGCGGTCGCGGCGGCCAATCAGGCGGGCGGTATGCCTGTCGAAGGCGTCACGACGCCGACGACCGGCGGAGTCGCGCCTGCCGCCGCTCCTGGCGCTCAGCCGACAGAGTCGTCGTCTGCTCCCCCGCCGGCCGCCGTCGCGCCGGTGGCGGTCGCGCAGGTCGGGCAACCTCTCGCGAACAAGACCATCGAGGTGCGTATCCTCGGCGTCCGCACCATGCCGGCGGCGGGTGGCAAGACCGCCTCTCAGGGTCGCGAGTTCGTCGTCGTCGACACGTCGTGGAAGAACCTGATCCCGCTCGCCAAGGTCAACCGGAAGAAGGCGAGCGACCGGACGGCGGGCGCGGGGAGCCTCGGGTTCGGCGGCGGCGCCACGGCGCAGGACAAAGCGAGCGACGAAGCCAACACGACGCTCGAGCCTGTCAAGTTCGAGATCGGACCGCTGACCAAACACGTGTGGCTCCTGACTGACGGTCCGCGCGCCGAGGTGCTGGACGTCGACGCGACCAAAGACACACCCGGCCATTTGGGGCCGGAGTCGATCGGGATTCCGGCGCTGAACGACGTCAAGACCGGAAGCCTGGTCTACGAAGCGCCGGCCAACTCGCAGTCGCTGTCGCTGCTCGTGCTCGATTCGATCAACGGCCACATGCTGATCCCGATTCGGGGCGCCGCTCCGCGCACGGCGTCTGGCCTCGGCGGCGCGAGTCGATCAAACTCGGCCGTGGATCTGGCCGTCACCGGCGCGAACTGGGCCAACGGCCCAGCCGACAGGCCGGGAACCCGCATGTTGATCGTGGGCGTGAAGGGCATCAGCCGGAAGGAAGCGATCGCCGACATCCCGTTCGGAGAATACGGGTTCCTCCAGACCGATCAGGGGTGCATGGCAAGGCCCGAGAACAAGTCCGAATCCGTCGCGCGGCCGCTCTCACCGATGGGCCGGTTTCCTCCGTTCGCGCCGAGCGAGGGCCAGCTGGCGTTCGTCGTGCCGGCCGACACCAAGAGCGCGACGCTCATGCTGCGCGTGCGGGAGCCCGGCGGCTCGATCGATCTGCCCGTCGTCGGCAACACGAAGCCGGCGTGGCCGGCGTCTGAGTCGACTATCACCGACGGCGACGTGCTGAAGGTGCATCGGCTGCCAGGGACCGCGGTGCCGGCCGGTGTTCCGCCGGCGTCTTCCGGCGCCGAACGCATCGCGCTCGATTTCGTCGCCGAGAACCTCCGCGCCGGCGAAGGGATCGACCTCCAACTCGAGCAGCAGTTCCGGCTGGTCACGCCGGACGGCAAGCGCATCACGCCCTCGGGCGACAGCGCTCACGCGCCGTGCAGCCTGACAGGCGATGTCGTGCCGGCCGCGAGTTCCAGGCGCTTCACGCTGGTCTACGACGTGCCGCCCGGCCAGCCGCTGCAGTTCGAGTACCGCGGGTTCAATGTGAAGAGCGAGTTGGTGAAGATCAGGTAGAGACAGGGGGAGAATCTCGCGATCGTGCGATCGTGTGAAGTGGGCGGCGGCGAGCACCGGCGCCAAGAACCGATGCTCGCGGACTCCATACCTCTTGTCACCGCCGGTCTCTTTCCGCGGCGAGCTTCTTCAACTCGGCGTTGAGGCCTTCCATGACCCAGGCGTCGGAGGTGTTCGACGAACCGACGCGGCCGGTGAACGCGATCGTGCGGCCGCTTGGATGAAACGCCATCCCGTAAGTCAGCCCGTTCCGCCTGTACACCGTCTCAGGAGCGGCTCCGCCCGCAACTGAAACCCGCTCGACGCCCCAGGAGTATTCATCCTGCTTGTCCTTCACGGCGTAGAGAATGGACCTGCCGTCCGCGGTCCAGGCGTGATCCACTCCTCCTCCCATGCGGTTCACGAATTCGTGGACTTGGCGCGCGGAACCTCCATCCAAAGGCAGGAGAAGAAGCGTACATCTTGATGGAGCAGAGAGAGAACCTGGAGCGATGATGACCGACAGGGCCTTCTCGTCGGGTGAGAGGGCGATGCCCCTGATTCCCTGTCCCTCCGGCGCGCGAAAGACCTCCTTCTCGTCCCGGCCGTCCAGGCCAATCCGCATTACGGTGTTGAGCGCCTGCCCGGCACCAAAGGCGAAGTAGACCGAATCGGTTGCGCGGCCGAGTTCGGGCAAGCCGAGCCGATGACCCGCTGGAGCCCAGTAGATACCGGTCTTGCGGAGGCTGGGTAGCTCCACCCGGAAGAGAGCAAATGCGTTTCCTCCCTTGTCGTCCCTGCGCCGGCCGGCCAGCACAATCGACCGTCCATCTGACGCCCAGCTCGGACCATTGACGCCTTCCAGGTGGAACTCACTGAAATCGACCACGGCCGGGAAGGCGCCTGCATCCTCGAGTGATTGCACGATCAGGGAGTCGGTCGCGTGCGGTCTGGCCTTGGATCCGCGGTACGCGACATAGGCGATGCTCTTTCCGTCGTGAGAAAAACGCCCGCCCGTCGTGGTCCCTTCCCAACGAGAGGAGAGCCGCCGCGGTTCGCCCAGGAACTTCTGGGTCTTCGGGTCGACGTCGGCAAGGAACACGTCGTCCGTGACAGCGCGAGTCGCATAGTAGAACGCTCCGTCGTTCGTGAAGGACAGCGGAGTGAACCGTTGGAGTCCCTGCTTGATGAGAATCGGCTCGCCGCTGACTCGTCCTCCCCGGAACCGGACTCCCCACAGGTCGACGCTTCCCCGCCTGTCGCTGGCGAACAGAAACCAATCGGTACCTGGAAGGATGCCAATCGCAAGATCATCGGCGGGGTGCTCGACGATCGCCGCGCTCTCGCCTGATTTCAGGTCGTACACATAGATGTCGTCGGGATTCCATTTTCCGTCGGACGGGCTGGAGTAGAAGATGGAACTCCCGTCCGGAGTGAATCGATACGAGCTGCCCGCAGGCAGGTTCAGCTTCTCCACGGCACCGGTCTCGACGTTGATCAGGGCTCGCTCCATGATCGGGCCACCCACCTGAAGCCCGCACAGGATGCGCCGGCCGTCGGGAGCCCAGCCCCAGGGCCAGAGGTACCTCTTGTCGCCGATGATTGTTCTCGGCGGCGCAGCCTTGTCCGGAGATATGACCCGCAGTTCGGAGTGCTCTTCTTCCCGCGGGCCGCTCATGCTCCACGTATAGGCGATCTGGCCGCTGTCCGGAGACCAGATCAGATTCTCGGGATACCGCTCGACTTCCCCCCAGGAGCCGTCCTTCGTCAATGCGCGGTGGGCGCCCGTGGCTACGTCGTAGAGCGCCACGTTGGCCGTCTCCCAATCGACGTAGGCGAGGTGCCTTCCGTCGGGCGAGGGATTGCCGGTCATATCGACGAAGGGTACGCGCCGGATGGTCAACCCGGAGTCCTTCGGTGGAGCGGAAGCCGAGGCTTTCAGGGTCCCCAGGCGGTCGCGGGCTATGGCCGCGAACTCCGTCTGGTCTGCGTACTTCGCCAGCACGTCCTGATAGGCTTTCTGCGCCTCCCGGCGTCCCAGCCTCTCGTAGCAGCCGCCCAGACCGACTAGCGCGGCCGCCGCGACCGGGCGAGGCACGCCTGCGGTTGAGACGATCTGCTTGTAGATCGCGATCGCGCCCTGGAGATCCCCATCGACGGTCTCCTTGTAGATGGCGGATTTCAGCTGCAGGTCGGACCGGTCCTGCGCCTGCGCGCCGACCAGCACCCCGAGGGCGACCAGAACGAGCGCCAGTGACGTCAGTCTGTGCATGGCAATTCGCCTCCTCGCGATCGAAGATAGGCGGTGCGCTCCACGCGCAGGTCATCGCCGTGTCACGGTGGGGTCATCCCGAGCCGTCGAGCCGGTATCCCTGGCCGGCGACGGTCACCAAGTACTTGGGGTGCGCCGGATCCGGCTCGATCTTCTTCCGCAGATTGTTCACCTGATTGTCCACGACGCGCTCGGTGACGAACAGGTCGCGGCCCCACGCCTCGTCGAGCAACTGCTGCCGCGTCAGCACGCGTCCGTGGCGCCGGGCAAACGCGGTGAGCACTCGGAACTCGAGCGGTGTGACTTCCACTGGCGCCCCGTCGCGACGGACCTCGCCGCGCGCGAAGTCGATCTCCACGTCCCCGAATCGGCACTTCTCTGGCAGCTCGCCCGCCGAACGCCGGAGGAGCGCCTTCACGCGGGCCTGAAGCTCGCGCCGGCTGTAGGGCTTCGTCACGTAGTCGTCGGCGCCTACCTCGAGGCCAAGCACCTTCTCGGCCTCGTGCGTCTTCGCGGTGAGCATCAAGATTGGCGTCTGGGTGCCGCCTCGACGAAGATCGCGACAGACGTCGAACCCGTCTTTGCCTGGCAGCATGACGTCGAGGACGACGAGATCGAACGCGCCGGTTCGCGCCTTCTCGAACGCCATCCGGCCGTCGGACGCCTGCTCGACGTCGTACCCCTGGGCGCGAAAGTCATCCTCGAGCGCGCGGGCGATCGCCGTTTCGTCTTCGACCACCAGGATTCGAGTCATGACAGAGTGCCCTCCGTCGGCAGCAGGATGGTGAACGTGCTCCCCTTCCCCGGCTCGCTCTCGACCTCGACGGCACCGCCGTGCCCCTCGACGATGCGCCGGACCAGGGCAAGGCCGAGGCCGGTGCCCTTCGTGTCGCTCGCCCGGGCGGAGTCGCCGCGCACGAACTTCTCGAAGATGGCCTTCCGCTCGCGCGGCGCAATGCCGAGGCCTCCGTCGCGGACGCTAATCGCCGCTCGGTGGCCGCGCCGATCAACCGCGACGTGGACCGTCCGGCACTCTCCGGAGTACTTCACCGCGTTCTCGATGAGGTTCCAGATCGCGAGTGCCAGGGTTTCGCGGTCTATCAGGCATTCGAGCCCCGTCGCGGTATCCACCTCGACCGAGAAGCCCTTCGCGGCGCTCTCGCGCTGGAACTCCTCGACGACCCCCGCCGCCAGTCGGCCGGGGTCGGTGCGCTCGAACCGGAAATGATAGCGCCCCGCCTCGATCCTCGCGAAGTTGAGCAGCGCCTCCACCAATCGGTGTAGCCGGCGCGTCTCCTGCGACAGGAGCGAGTCGTACTCCTGCCGCGCGGCATCCGTCGTGACGATGCCATCCTCGAGCAGCTCGGTCAGGTGCCGCAGCGAGGTCAGCGGCGTGCGAAACTCGTGCGACACCGCGGAGACGAAGTCGGACTGGAGCTCGGCCACGGCCAGGTCGCGGGCCGTCGCGCGCCACACGAGTGTGCCGCCGCCGGCCACGAGCAGCGACAACATCGCGAGCCCCGCCAGGACAAGAAGGCGGCGGGTGGACGCCCGGCCGGATGCGGAAGTCGGGTTGGTCGAAGCGACCTTGATCGTCCAGGGCAGACCGGTGTCGGCCGCGGTTCTGACGGCCAGAGGCTTCGCCTGCGCTGGTGGCGCGTCCGTCAGGACGTGACCGGCGGGATCCGCGAGCGTGAGGGTGACCTCCGCAGGCGGCGGAAGAGCCCGCCAGAGGATCTCAAGGCTCTCTCGCCCCGCCGCCAGGCCGGTCATCTCCCCACTCGTCCCCGCCCACAGGACGAGAATCGGCCAGCCGTCGATCCAGAGGCTCTCCCGCCCGTGCGAATTCGCTTCGCCTGGTGCGAGGCCACGATATCGCTCCCAGAGCGCCGCGACAGCCGCGGAAAGGGCGAGTGCGTCGGCCGGATCCGGTGCGGGCTTCTCGAGCCGCTCTCGGAGGGCTTGCGAGTGGAACTCGAAGGTCGTGCGATCGAGCCTCCAGCGTCCTCGCCGCAGATCCGCAAGAAGTCCGGCCGTCTCGGTGTCGGCTTCGTCACGTCTGCCCAGCGCGAGCAGGAGTTCAGCGCGCGCCCGGCGTGCGACGAGTTCTGCCGGACCCGCGCCCACGGGAGCCGTTCCGAGCCGCGCCATCTCCTCGTAGACGGCCAGAGCGTCGGAGTGCCTGCTGGCGCTTCTAAGCGTGCGGGCGAGCCGAAGCAGTGCGCCCGCGCGGATCACCGCGTCGCGGGATTCAGCAACCTGCTGGAAGACCGCGGCCGCCCCGATAGCATCCCGCCGACCGAACTCGAGAGCTTCGCCGCGAAGGAAAGGCTGTGTCGGGAGGCTCGGCGGACCGTTCGCCGGCGGGTAGTAGAGCAGGCGATCGGCAGGCGTGGCAGCCACGCCCTCCGGCCCGAACGTCACCCGGACGACATCGTCCCCAGGCGGCAGGGCGCTGGTCGGCTGGAGGGCGTCCTGGAACCGAGCCAGTTGGGCCTCGAGCGCAGCAACCGTGCGGTCGGCGGCGTGTTCGAGCCGATCCTGGAGATAACGCGATTCCAGCGCAACGTCCTGCTGGAACAGTCGCCAGCCGAGCACGCCCACAGCGCAGGCCGGCAGCAGGGTCACGAACAGGAACGCCACGAGGAGGTGACCCGGCCGCCGAAGCCACTCCCTTGCTGACACATCCTGCCTCTTGGGCAGATTCTACTCCCGCTGTCACGGCGCTATCCCGAGTGCGTCATCGTCAGGTCACCATTAGGGACGGGACGAATCTTGCGATTCTACAATCTTGCGATCCTGCGAAGTGACCGACGGCGAGCCAGATCGCAAGATCGCCACATCACAAGATCGCTAGATGGTGCCTGGTGTGCCCTTCTCGCCTGAAGCAAGGACCGTGACGGCCATCATGCCGGTCACGTTGGCGACGGTGCGGAACGCGTTCGGCAGCGGGTCGATGGCCAGGAGTATCCCGATCGCCTCGGCCGGCAGCCCGGCGGCCGCCAGCACCGGCGCCACGACCACGACCGCTCCGCTCGGCACGCCGCCCACGGCGAAGCTGGTCACGACGGCTGTCAGCACGATCACCACGAACCGCGACGGATCGATCGCCACGTCGTAGAGCCGGCCGACGAAGCAGGCCACCACCACGAACCAGACGGGTCCGGAGTACTTGAAGACCGCCAGCGAGAGCGGGAGGACGAAGCCCGTAGCGGTCTGCGAGAGGCCCAAGCGCGTCTCCATGCCTTCGAGCATCGCCGGCAGCGACGCCATCGACGAGTGCGTGCCGAACGCCACGGCCTGCGCGGGCGCTGCGGCGCGGGCAAATCGGCGGGGCGAGACCCGCGCGACCGCGAACACCACGACGTAGAGTGCGGCGGTGGCCACGACGAGGGCCGCCGAGGAGACCGCGATGTAGTACGCCAGCGCGCCGACGATGCCGACGCCGACGCGGATCGCCAGGCCCACGCCGAGCGCGAACACGCCGTAGGGCGCGCACGCCACAATCCAGTGCAGCAGCACGGTAATCGCGGCGTCGATGCCGCGGAAGACGGAGACGAGCGGGTCGCGCTGTGCCGCCGGCGTGCGACTCGCGGCGAATGCGAAGGCGACCGTGAAGACCAGCAGCGGCACGATGGCGCCCTCGGCCGCGGCGCGGATGGCGTTGGTGGGCACCAGCCCCAGGGCCATCTGTGAAAGCGTGGGCGCCGGCCCGGCCGCGGTCGCCCCGGTACCCGCACGCAACGCCGCCGAGGCTGCGGGATCCAACGGCATCCACGAGAACACGGTCGGCATGACGATCGCCGCGGCCGTCGCGCCGGCCGTCAGCAACGCCAGGAAGAAGGCGCCCGCGCGCCAGCCGGCGCGGCCGACGCTGCCGACGTCGGGTGCGCCCGCGATGCTCACGACGATCTTCGAGACGACGAGCGGGATGATCGTCATCAGGATCGCGTTGATCCACAGCGTCCCGACGACCTCCACCGCCAATCCGAGCGACCGCAGGGTCGCGCTCGCGGACGCGACGATGCCGGCTCCTGCCGCCAGCCCCGCGGCGAGGCCGATGATGGCCTTCGTCCCGACACTCATGCCAGGCGTGCGCTGTTCAGCCATACGTGTACCTCGGAGGACTACTGGGCCGTCTCTCTCTACGCCGGGACCATCTTATACACCCAGGCCCGTCACCGGCCATCTCGTATAGAATCCCCGCATCGCTCTTACTGCCCGCAATCGAGGAGTTCGACATGCGCACTCGCTGGATGCCCTTCGCGCCCGCCATGGTGCTCGTCCTCACGCTGTCGCCCGCATTCGCCCAGCAACGCGCCGGGCAGCGGCCTGACGCCCAGCCGACCGCGCAGACGCCGGCGGCCCCTGCGGGCCAGTCGCAGGGTCGCGAGGTGGCTCCGGCCGTCGAGCAGAAGCCGGTGCAGACCAGCCACGCGACCCGCCTGGACGGCCGCGACATCAAGTACACGGCCACCGCCGGGACGCTGCCGATCCGCCTCGATGACGGAAGGGTGTCGGCACGGATGTTCTTCGTCGCCTACACGAAGGACGGAGAGGACCCGAAGACCCGGCCAATCTCGTTCCTCTACAACGGCGGCCCGGGCTCCGCGAGCGTATGGCTGCACATGGGGTCGTTTGCTCCGCGGAAGGCGCAGATGGCAGACGAGGGGTTCCAGCCGGCGCCGCCCTACCAGCTCGTCGAGAACGAGAACTCGCTCATCGACGTGTCCGACCTGGTGTTCGTCGACGCCATCGACGCCGGGTTCAGCCGCGCGGCCGAGGGGGTGAACAACTCGCAGTTCCACGGGCAGGACGGCGACATCCGCGCCTTCGGCGAGTTCATCGCCGAGTACCTGAAGACTTACAGCCGGTGGCCGTCGCCGAAGTTCCTCATCGGCGAGAGCTACGGGACGATTCGGTCGGCCGGCTTGTCGGCGGAACTTCAGTCGCGCCACGGCATCGAGCTGAACGGGATCGCGCTGGTGTCGTCGCTGCTGACCTACCAGACGCTGTCGCCGGCGCCGGACAACGATGTCGCGTACGCGGTGCAGATTGAGACGTTCGCCGCCACGGCGTGGTACCACAAGAAGCTGCCCGCGGACCTGCAGCAGAAGACGATCAAGCAGGTCGTGGACGAAGCGCGGACGTTCGCCTTCGCCGAATATCTGCAGGCGCTCTCGAAGGGCAACACGCTGGACGATGCCGCCCGCGTGGCCATGGCGGACAAGCTGGCACGTCACACCGGACTCTCGGCCACGTTCATCCTCGCGTCGAACCTGCGCGTCGACTCGGCGCGCTTCCGCAAGGAGCTGCTGCGCGACAAGCGGCTGGTGGTCGGCCGGCTCGACGGCCGGTTCACGGCGCTCGACGCGGATGCCGCCGGCGAACGCCAGGAGTTCGACCCGTCGAACACGGCGCTGTCCGGGCCCTACGTCGCGATGTTCCAGGACTACGTCCGCAACGTGCTGAAGTGGGAGACCGATCTGCACTACCCGACGTCCGGCAACGTCCGGCCCTGGACGTACGTGCAGAACAGCTACATGGACATGACCGACGCGCTCCGCCAGTCGATGGCCAAGAATCCGTTCCTGCGGGTGTTCGTCGCGTGCGGCTACTACGACATGGCCACCTACGTCGGCGGCGCGGAGTTCAACTTCACGCACCTCGCCTACGACAAGCAGATCACCGAGCGGGTGTCGTTCGGCTATTACGAGGCCGGGCACATGATGTACATCCGGCCGTCTGCCCACAAGGCGCTGAAGCAGGATGTCGGCGGGTTCATTCGCACGGCGACGCGGGGGCGCTAGATCCTGCTCAATCGTTTTCCTGCGGCCCGCTTTCGTAGTCGGAGGAGCAATGAAGCGATTGCCGACGATCCTGGCCGTTGCAGCGACCGTGCTGTGCGCCGCCGCGGCCTTCGGTCAAACGGTGACAGTGTGGGGCGTCACGCCGGTCGCCGGCGTTTTCGTCATCCGCGACTTCCGGTTCACGACCGGCGAGACGCTGCCCGAGCTGAGGCTGCGCTATCACACGTTGGGCGAGGCGCGTCGGGACGCGAAGGGAGTCGTGCGAAACGCCGTTCTCGTCCTTCACGGCACCGGCGGCACCGGGCTGGCGTTCCTGTCGAATAACTTTGCCGGAGTCCTCTTCGGGCCGGACCAGCTGCTCGACTTGCGGACGCACTTCATCATCCTGCCCGACGGCATCGGCCACGGGCAGAGCAGCAAGCCAAGCGACGGCCTTCGCGCGAAGTTCCCGTGCTATACGTATGCCGACATGGTGGCGGCGCAATACCGGCTGGTCACCGAAGGGCTGAAGGTCAATCACCTGAAGCTGGTGATGGGTACGTCGATGGGCGGGATGCACACGTGGATGTGGGGCGAGACCTACCCCGATTTCATGGACGGCCTCGTGCCGCTTGCCAGCGTCCCGACGCCGATCGCCGGGCGGAACCGGATGTGGCGCAAGATGATCATGGACAGCATCCGGAACGATCCCGCGTGGAACGGCGGCAACTACGCCGCCCAGCCTCCCGGGCTCGAGGGCGCGGCCCGCATCCTCGTGCTGATGGCGGGCTCCACGATGCAGGCGCAGAAGGACGCGCCGACGCGCGACGCGGCCGACGCGCTGCTGGTGCAGCAGATGAAGTCGCGCTCGAGCGGCGTCGACGCCAACGACATGCTCTACTACTTCGACGCGTCGCGCGAGTACGACCCGTCGGGAGGCCTCGAGCGGATCACCGCGCCGCTTCTCGCCATCAACTCGGCCGATGACCTGATCAACCCGCCGGAACTGGGTCTCATGGAGAAGTTGATGCCGCGGGTCGCGACGGGAAAGTACGTGCTGCTGCCGATCACGCCGGAGACGCGCGGCCACGGCACGCACTCATGGCCGGTCCTGTGGCAGTCTTATCTCAGAGACTGGCTGCAGGGGGTGCGCGAGCGGTAGGGAGGGATCATGAAAGTCACGGTCGATCTGTCGGTGGTGCCGATTGGCGTCGGCGTGTCGCTGTCGCCGTACGTGGCGGCCTGCGAGCGCGTGCTCCAGGACGCGGGCCTGTCGCACACGCTCCACGCCTTCGGCACGAACATCGAAGGCGAGTGGGACGCCGTGTTCGCCGCGGTGAAGCGGTGCCACGAGGTCGTGCACGAGATGGGCGCGCCGCGCGTGACCTCGAGCCTGCGCATCGGCACCCGCGTCGACAAGGCGCAGTCGCTCGGCGACAAGGTGCGCAGCGTCGAGCAGAAGCTGCGCGGATGATCGTCGCGCGCGAGATCGGGGTCAGGTCCGGACACTCAGCAGAATGCTGAATGACCGGACTTGACCCCGCGGTCGCCCGAGCGACGCGCACGTAGCAGTCACTGGCGGGCATCGCGTGTTGATATCAATGTGCATGATTGATATGCTTTGATATATGAGGACGGTCATCACGATAGATGACGAGCTGCACCGGCGGGCCAAGGCCTACGCCGGGAGGCACGGCACGACGCTGGCGGCGCTCGTCTCCGAGGCGCTGCGTGTCAGGCTCGCCCGCCCGCCCGCCGACCGTCGTCCGGCGGTGACGCTGCCCACCTTCGGGGGCGAGGGGCTGGCGCCCGGGCTGTCGCTCGACGACATGAGCGCCGTGTACGACCGCATGGACGGGCTGCGATGATCGCGCCCGACGTCAACGTGCTCCTGTACGCCTTCCGGGAGGACGCCGAGCGTCACCCCGAGTATCGCGCGTGGCTGCAGGCCGCCCTGAATGGTCGGGAGCGCGTCGCGCTGTTCGAGCCTGTGCTGGCCGCGGTCCTTCGCGTGGCGACGCATCCCGCTGTCTTCCGTCCGCCCACCCCGCGTCGCACGGCCGAGACCTTCGTAGACGCGTGCCTCGCCGCGCCGGCGGCCCTCGCCCTGAGAGCGGAGACGGGGCACTGGCCTGTGTTCCGGGAGTTGTGCGCGCGCGCCGACTGCCGCGGCAACCTGGTCCAGGATGCGTACCTCGCGGCGCTGGCCCTCGAGCACGACGCCGTCTTCGTCACGACGGACCGGGATTTCTCGCGGTTCCCGGGCCTGCGGTGGCAGCACCCGCTCGACGCCGACCGACCGACGACGAACCCCAGCTGAGGGCGCGGGCGACATCATGCTCTACATCGACAACGCCTCCGTCTACACCCCCGACCAGGTCATCGAGCATGGCGCGGTGCTGGTCGACGGCGGCCGCGTCGTCGAGGTGGGCCCCGTCGGCGTCGTCCGTCGCCCTGCCGGCGCTCAGGTCATCGACGCGGCCGGGCGGGCCCTCGTCCCCGGCTTCGTCGAGCTGCAGTTCAACGGTGCGTTCGGAGACGATTTCACGAACGACCCGTCGGCGATCTGGCGCGTGGCCGAGAAGCTCCCCTGCTACGGCGTCACGTCCTTTCTGCCGACCATCATCACGTCGCCGCTCGAGACGATCGCGGCCGGCCAATCCGTCGTGGCCGGCGGCGAGCCGCCCGGGTTCCGAGGCGCCCGGCCGCTAGGCCTGCATGTCGAAGGCCCGTTCCTGAATCCGGAGAAGAAGGGCGCCCACAACCCGAAGTACCTCCGAGCGCCGGACGCCGCCGCCGTGGTCGGATGGTCGCCGGCCACTGGCGTCCGCCTGGTGACGATCGCCCCGGAGCTGCCGGGTGCGTTGGATGTGATCTCCGCGCTGTCGTCGCGCGGCGTGCTGGTAGGCGTCGGGCATTCGAACGCGACGTTCGAGCAGGCGGTGGCGGCATTCGACGCGGGCGCCCGTTACGGCACACACCTGTTCAACGCGATGTCGGCGCTCGGTCCTCGCGAGCCGGGCCTGCCGGGGGCGCTGCTGACCGACCCGCGGCCGACGGTCGGCGTCATCGCCGACGGCGTGCACACCCATCGCTCGGTGATCAGGCTGGCGTGGCAGGCGCTGGGCCCGCGCCGGACGAACCTTGTCACTGACGCGATGGCGGCTCTCGGCATGCCGCCGGGCCGGAACCGGCTTGGCGACTTCGAGGTAGTGGTGGACGCCACGAGCGCCCGCCTCGCGGACGGCACGCTGGCGGGCAGCATCCTCTCGCTCGACCAGGCGCTGCGCAACCTGATCGACGTCACCGGCTGCACGCTGGCGGAGGCGCTGCCGACGCTGACGACCACGCCCGCTCGGGCGATTGGACTCGACCACGAGCGCGGGCGCATCGCGCCCGGCCACGTCGCCGACATGGTGCTGCTCACGGCCGACTTGCGCGTCAGCGCGACGGTCGCAGAGGGCGCCGTCGTCTACCCGTCGTAGACGACTCCCGAAGGTCGGGAGGGCCGCCTCCCGACCTCGATACGGCCGCGTCTTCCGCTACGCCGGCGGGTCGATGATGATTGTCGGCTCGGACTCGCCCTCGGCGGGTTTCGTCTGGCCGCCGTCGTACACCAGCACCGAGTACGGGTGGACGCTCGCGGCGTCGCCCGCCTTCTTGACAGCCAGCTTGGCGCGGACAATGTCGGGAGCCGAAACACCACCAGGCGGCTTCGGGGTGCCCTGGGGCTCCAGGAGTACGGCGCGGGGCTCGTTGGCCTTCAGGATGTTCGGAAGCACGACCAGCACCTGCTTGTCGGTCACGTTGCGGATGCAGAGCTCCGGCTGCCCGCCCGTGCCATCGGCTGCGGTGCTCCACACCGCCGGCCTGACTCGGTAGCTGTCACCGACTTTGATGACGTAGATGTCGTGGGCGCCTTTCATGGAACCTCCTTGTTCAGTCGCGAGTTGCACGGCTACTTCCTCCCTGACGCCGACTTGCCCGACGTCGAACGCGCGACGAGCGCCTGGTAGCGGGGATCAGCGCGCAGCTTCTCGAACGTCGGTACCCGTTCCACCTCCTCTCTCGAGTATCCCCGCGCAAGGGCGACGCCGAGCGTGGCGAGCGCGGCGTCTCGATCGCCGAGGTCCTCGTAGACCTCCGCCGCAAGGCTGGCCACCTTGTTGTTGTCCGGCGCCAGCTTCTCCGCGTCGGTGAGCAGGCGTCGCGCTCGGGCGACGTCGCCGAGCTGAGCGTGGCTGTCGGCCAGCTCCGCAACCAGCATGCCGTTGCCCGGATCGCGCTGGCGCTCCTGCTCGGCGAGGTCGAGCGCGGAACGGTACGCATCGAGCTTCTTCTGCCGCTCGCCCGCGCGCCCGTAGGCGATGGCCAGATTCCGCCAGACGCGGTAGTCCCGCGGGTTGACCTTCGTGGCCTCGACATACGTGCTCGCGGCCTCGGCGAAGCGACCCTCGTCGTATTCCAGCGTCGCAAGGTTCGAGAGGGCGCCGCTGGTTGGATAGATCGAAATCGACCGTTCGAGGACCGCCCGCGCATCCGCGATCCGGTTCAGGGCCTTGTAGACGCCTCCGAGGTTGGACAGAACCCGCGGATTGTCCGGGGCGAGATCAGCGCGTACCGGAAGGTCGCCTCTGCGTCCTTCCAGCGGTTGAGCGTCGTCAGGAACCACCCGTAGTACGCGAGGTTCGACCACGAGGTCGGTTCGAGCGAGACAGCCTTGCGGTACATCGCCTCCGCGTCGGCGTCGCGTCTCTGCCGTTGGTACACCGCGGCAATCCTCGTGTGAATCGGCCCGCTTCCAGGATCGCGCGCAAGCGCCAGGTTGAGTTCGACCAGCGCCTGGTCGAGTTTCCCGAGCTGCGTGTGCAGCTCCCCGAGCGTCATCCAGGCCTGCGGCGACAGGTCGTCGAGGTCGATCGCGTGTCGGCAGTGCTTGTCCGCAAGCTCGGCGTCCGGCTGGCGCTTCAGGAGCCGGAAGAGGCCGAGGTACGCCTTGCCGAGGCCGACGTGCGCGAGAGCGTAATTGGGGTCGAGTTCCAGCGCCTTGTTGAAGAGGCCGATGGCCTTCTCGAGGCTCTGCTGCTGGTCAGCCCGTTCGAGCGCGGACTGGGCCTGCTGGTAAGGGGCGAGGCCCAGCGCTTCGACGTAGAGCAGCGACGCCTCGACGACCCTGGTGGACCCGGCAAGCAGGGCTCGTCGCTCCACCTGCTTCAGCTCAATCGCCAGCATCCCGATGACGGCCTCTACCGTCTCGTCGAGCAGCGACGCCTGCAGCGTTTCGAACTGCCTGCTCGCCGTCCGCAGTTCGCGGAGGCGCCCGGTGTCGATCAGGCTCGCCGCCACGACCGTGCGAGTGCCCGTGCGCTGCACGCTGATGTCGACGGCGAGCGTCGCGCCCAGCCGGCGCTGAACGTCGCCAGCCGCCTTCACGCCGGCCTGCCGAACGTCGACGGCCGGCACGAAGCTGACGCCCTGACGACTGGCCCGGAGCGCGCCGAGCCTCGTCACCACCGAGTCGAGCAGGCCGTCGCACGCCGACTGCTGGCCGGCGGTGGCCCCCGGACAGTGGACCGGGAGCACGGCGATGCGCTTCTCGACTGGGATGGGCAGCCAGTGCAGGCGCTCGAGAACGGTCTCGCGAATCGCCGGGATCGCGATGATCGAAGCGAGCACCGCCGCCGAGGCCACCAGCACGTGCCACGCCCGCAGGCGACGGCGGCGCGGGGCCGGAGCCGGGTGCGGATCGCCGGAAATGCTGGATGCCTCACTGAGGTGATCGCGCACGCCGCGCAGCTCGCGCGCCAGGTCGAGCGTCGATGCGTAGCGCTCGGCGGGGACCTTCGCCAGGCACCGTTCGGCGATCCACCGTGCGGGGGCGGGAAACGACGGATTCAGCTCGGCGAGCGGGGGCGGGTCGTCCTCGATGATCGCGTTCAACGTCTGCACGACCGAGCCGCGGCTGAACGCCTGGCGCCGGTCGCCATCTCGTACAGCGTGGCTCCGAGCGCAAACTGGTCCGCGCGGCAGTCGGCCGGCCGGCCGGCCGCCTGCTCGGGCGACATGTAGCCGACCGTGCCGATGATCGCCCCTTCGCGCGTACCCGTCCGGAACGTGGTCGGCGTCTCGCTCTGTCCGGCATCCGGTGGAGCCGTTCCCGGGACCGCGTCGGCGTGCAGCTTGGCCAGCCCGAAGTCGAGGATCTTGACGAAGCCGTCGGGCGTCAGCATGACGTTCTCCGGCTTCAGATCGCGGTGCACGATTCCCGCCGCGTGCGCGTTGGCCAGGCCTTCGGCGATCTGCGTCGCGATGTCGAGGACGCGCCGCGTCGGCAGACGCGCGCTGCGCATCGCTCCCCGCAGCGTCTCCCCTTCGACCAGCTCCATCACGATGAAGGGCAGGCCCTCGGCCTCGCCGATTTCGTGGATGGTGACGATGTTCGGGTGGTTGAGGCTGGAGGCGGTGCGCGCCTCGAACGCGAAGCGCGCGAGACGGTCGGCATCCGACGCGAAGCGAGCCGGGAGGAACTTCACGGCGACGTCGCGTCCGAGGTCCTGATCGCGCGCGCGGAAGACCTCGCCCATCCCCCCGGCGCCAAGGGGTTTGAGCAGCTCGTAGCGGCCGAATCGCATGCCCGGGGCCGGTGGCATGAAACCTCGTTTCGGACTCGTTGGGTGCGCGAACCTGCTCAGGCTACGCCCCATCGGGGGGCAGGTCAAGAACGGATGAGGTTCGAACCACGATCTGCTAACGTAATGGGCACGGTCGCATTCTGACCGGAAGGGGAACGATGAGAGCGATCCTGGTGTCTTGCGCGATCGGCGCCGCTGCGGCAGGGCTCTCGGTGGGGCACCCCGGCCTCTGGGCGACAAGCGCCGGCCTCCAAGCGACGCGCGCCGCGGAGACGGACCCGGTTACCGCGATCCTGGCTGCGCACAAGGCGGCAGACGCGGCGTACGCGAAGGCGGTGATGTCGCCGTTCACGGCCGTTGCGGTCCAGTATTTCCAGCCAGGGCAATCGGTGCGCCTCGGCGTGGGGCCGTCCGGAGCCGCGTTCGGCGCCGCGCCGGCCGGGCCGGAGGTCATCGACCTCTCGCTGGACGACGGCGCCTTCTGGATCACGCCGGTGTCGGGCGCCCGCCCCGCAGTGGTCACGACCACCGGCAACGGGGACGTCGCGGGGTTGCCGGGCTCGGCCGTGGCGGCGAGAACGAGGCTGAAGCCGCGAGACGTCGTGCGGGTCGGCCGGTTCTTCGTGGAGTTCTACGCGCGACCCGACACCGGCAACGCGCGCGTCTTCAATCCCGAGTCGCCCGCGCGGAAGGCGTTCACCGGACTGAAGTGGTTCCCGCCCGATCCGACGCTGCGGGTGAAGGCCCGCTTCATGGCGGACCCGTCGCCGACGTCCGTGAAGATCACGACCAGCCGGGGCCTCCAGAAGGACTACTTCCGGGTCGGGCGGTTCGAGTTCGCCATCGGCCAGGCCGCGCTGCGGCTGATGGTCCTCGCCACCATGGCCTTGCCCAAGGCTGGCGACGAGCTGTTCGTCGCGTTCCGCGACCAGACGTCGGGCGCGGAGACCTACGGGGTCGGCCGCTATCTGTTCATCCCGTTCGCCGGGGCGGAGGCGGCCTACGTGCTGGACTTCAACGCGGCGACCAACCCGCTCTGCAACTACTCGCCGCACTACAACTGCCCGATTCCCCTGCGGGAGAACTCGCTGACCGTGCCGATCCGCGCGGGCGAGATGAAGTACCCGGCGCTGCACTGAGGCGGCCCCTCACATCGCTCAGGTGTTCGGCAGCACGGTGACGTGAGGAATCTCGCCGAGCCGGGTGTCGGCCGTGGCGAACGGGAGCTCGTACACGAGCGCGGGCGCATTGCGCGCGGTCACATCGCCGACATGGTGCGGCTCACGTCCGACGTGCGCGTCAGCGCGACAATCGTCGAAGGGTATCTGGTCTACGCGACGACCTGAGATCGGCAGGTCTCTTCGACCTCACGCTTCCTGGTCCCCCGTGGCCCGTCAACCCAGTACGCCGACACCGCCAGCTTGAGCCGCTCCCAGTCCAGCGGCGCCTCGCTCTCGCCGCGGCAGCTGCACCAGCAGGCCGTGCAGCCCGGCGGCGCGAACGTGCCGCGTGTCCATTCCGAATACGGGCAGCACGCCTGATACTCGTGGCAGGGCTGGACGACGCCGTCCGGCCGGACCGCGACGAAGCGCCGGCCAGCCGTGCAGCCCGGCACACCGCCTTCGAAACTGAGCGGAATACGTTCGAGGTAGTACGTCGATGACAGGATGGTGCCCGAGCGGCGTTTGTGCGCGACCAGCCAGTCGACAAGCGCACGCAGCCGGCCGGCATCCTGCGCACCGACGCTGTGCGCCCCGTTGCCGGCCTTCGCCTGGGTGTACGCGCTGAGCGCGACGTGCACCTGGTGACGCTCAGCCCACTCGACGATCTTCGGGACCTCGTCGAGGTTCTCCGCCTTCACCACCGTCTCGAGCGCGATCTGATCGATGCCAGCGGACACGAGTTGTGGCACGACCGTCATGATGTGGCGCGCGAGACCTGGCAGGCAGCGGGCCACGTCGTGGCGCTCGTCCAGGAAGTCGAGGCTGACGGCCAGGTGGTCGAGGCCGGCGCGCCGGAGGGACAGGCCTCGTTCCACCGTCAGGAGCGAGCCGTTGGTGACCAGTCCGATGTGCAGGTTCGGGCAGCCCGCTCTGAGCCTCGCGATCAGGCCTTCGAGGTCCTTGCGAATCAGCGGCTCGCCGCCGCTGAGCGTGAGCAGCGTCGGCTTCAGGCGTTCGACGACGGGCAGGTAGTCGTCGAGGCGCGGGTCCTCGCGCACCTGCGGGTAGCGGCAGAAGTCGCACCGCGCATTGCAGCGGCGGGTGACTTCGAGGTTTACCGCGGTGGGATACCCGGCCGCTCTGAGCGCCACGTGGCGCGCCGCCGTCCCGATCGTCCGCCGCCAACCGTATCTCAACGGCATAAGACACCTCCGTGCCTCGTGTGACCGTGTGAGCGACTGATTGGCGGCCGCCAATGCTACGCGGTGTTCGTGTCCTCTGATGGCAAATGCGCGAAGCCGAGGTGGGGAGGGTCACGCGGAGGGAAGGCGCGGGACAGAAAGGGCCAGGCCGCGCGAGCGTTCGACCCGCACGACCTGGCCCTCGGCAGCGCATCAGGCTGGCGCCGATCACTCGCCGCGGGCCGCTACTTCTTCACCGTCACCGCGTACGGCATGTTGAACGTGCCGGCATCGCAGATGCCATACCACGCCTTGAACCCGGCAGCGGCGCCCAGGGGAATCTTGATGGTGAGGTTCGCCTGGTTCTCGTCACTCAGCAGCGGGTACTGGACGCGCCCGTAGGAGTAGAGGTATGCCGTCGGCAGCGTGGAGCCGGACAGCACCGCCGCGGACACGGGCTTGAGAACGAACCCGCCGCCCTCGGCCGGCGTCACCTCCGCAAGACCAAGGGTTGTTCCGAAGGAGCTCGGCGTCTTGATGGGCCCGTTGTGAGCGACGTACGCGTACATGTCCACGCCGACGAACTCCGGGGGACGGAATTCCGTGCGGAGCGTGACGTATCGGGTGGGGGTGGTCAGCGGGTTCAGCTCGCCGTTCACGTAGGGCCCGAGGTTGAAAACATGCCCCAGGCTTCCCCAGACGCCATTCGCGTCCTTGGTCCATTCCTCCCCCGTGTAGAACGACACCCAGAGCGGTGCCTCGGCACCCTCCGTTCTGCCGGTCGTCAGGAACGTCGGCACCGCGATCTGGTATGGGACCTTCCCGCGGTCGAGGCGGTAGTCCTCGGCCGGATAGCATTCCAGCTTGTCCCCGACGGCAAACGGCGGCAGGCCGAAGTCGAACACAAGTGAGCGGTTGGCGGGGTCGCTCGTCGGGTAACGGAACCAGAAGGCCAGGTAGTAGTCGTAGACGTCCGTCGTACCGGCGCGCAGTTCAGGGACGACAACGGCGGCATAGGGCGAAGCCGGGTCGCCCTCGGCCCTGATCATGGCGCCGGCACCGCTGTCCAGCCAGACCGAGGTCGAGATCGTTGGCGGGGGAGATGGTTTGGGGGGCTTTCCTTTCTGGCCCTGCAGGACGGCAGGAACCAGCAGTACGCCAGTCAGGACGAGCGTGACAGCCAGGCCGAGCGAGGTACGGTGCTTCACGGTTTCCCTCCTTGCTCCGCGGGAACTCACAACCGCCGCCGGGGGAAAGGCGACCCCGGCGCGGCGTGCGCCCGCCCACACTCCTATGTAGTCGGGGCAGCGAGGTTGTGACAGAGAGACTGCGGGGGCTCTACCGTGCCGCCAGCGGATTCGGCGGAGCCCCGACGAGGATGAACGGCGCCCAGAAGAACGGGTGCGCCAGCGAGACGTCGACGGTCCCGACGCGGATCCGCTGCTGCATCAGCTGCAGCTTCGCCTGGCGCAGGGCGGCGCTCGTCGGGCTTCCCTGTGCCATGGCGCCGTAGAAGGCTGCCATGAGGTCCGCGGTTGGCTCGTCCACGCTCCACAGCGTGGCGACGACAGACCTCGCGCCCGCCTGCTCGAACGCCGCGACCAGGCCCACCCGCCCCTGGCCCCAGTCTTCGGCGCCGAGCGCCGTCTCACAGGCGCTGAGAACCACGAGCTCAGCTCGAAGCGGCGTCCGAAGCACCTCGTACGCCTGGAGGAACCCGTCCTCGCCGGCAGCCGCGTTCGGCGCCAGCACCAGCGTGGAGTAGAACGGCTGGCCGTCCGACGCCACGGCGTGGGTGGCGAAGTGCACGACATCGGCTTTGCCGGCCTGCTCCCTGTAGGCGGTCTCGGTGGCTCCCGCTCCCTGGAAGACGGTGGCCGCATCGCGGGCGAAGTAGCCGGCGATCCGCTGAACCTCAGCCTCGGCGCCGGGCAGCGGCGTGAGGAACGCGTCGAACGCCCCCGACCGCAGCGGCCGCCTGAGGGAATCGCTCTGGGCCAGCGTCGGCGTTACCAAACCGACGGCTGGATTGGCCATCGCGAACAGCCGCTTCGGCGCGACCGGTGCCGCGCCTGCCTTCGTCGAAAGGAGCTGGGCTGACGAGGTCAGGTAGCTGATGGTATAGCGGCGGACCAGAAATGACTCGCTGGCGAACCTGGCGTGCAGCACCTGGCCGCGCGGCGTACTGCCTGGCGCCTTCTCTACCAGCGCCTCGAACGGCAGGACGTGCAGCACGTCGTCGGGGACGATGAGGAGATTCGAGGCGGCGCCGAGGTGCGGGCGCACCGGGGCGAAGACCGCCTGGCAGAGCGCGTGGGCGGTGCTGGTGTCGAACCCCAGGCGCGTGAGATCCACCTCGCCGCTGTGCGCCTGGCGGAACGGGGCGAGCAGGTGCTGGACCTGCTTCTGCAGATCGGCGCGGCCGATCGGGAGCCGGACGACCCGGATGCCGCTGGCGGATACCACGAACGCGTAGCCCCGCTCTTCGGTCACCAGGTACTCGACCAGCACGCGCGACGCCCCGAGCGCAGCCCGAACGGGTCCGGCCAGCGGCGCGGCAAGCGTCGTCGGCGCCGCGTACCGGGTACCTGACTCTGGGCCAACGCCGTCAGCAACTGGGTGTGCTCGGTTTCGATCTTCTTCAGGTCGCTGTTCAGCGCGTCGACCAACACGAGATTGCGCTGACTCTCAGGGAGGACAAACTGCTCGCTGAGCAGAGATCGCTTGGCAGCGATCCGCGCGTCGAGATCGAACATGCGCTGCAGCTGCGCCGGCATCACCTTCCCAGGCAGCCGTGACCACCCCGTGGCCAGCAGGCCGCGAAGGAGGTGCGCGCGCTTCCGCTCGGCCGCCTCGAACGCGCGCGCGGCATCCTCCGGCCGACCGGTCGACAGCGCGGTCGCAGCGAGCAGGCCGGCGTACTCTCCGTAGATGCGGGTCGGGTCCTCGCCATACCGCAGGCGGAACTCCTCGGGGCGGAGGCGTTCGCGCGCCGATTCGAGCGCCTCGAGCGCGCGGCCGTAGTGCGATGCGGCTGCCGCCGTCTCGCCGAGACGGACGGATGTCGCGCCAAGCCACCGCTCGATCTGCCAGACCTCGTTCGGGTCGTACGGGTTCGCTGCGGCGCGCGCCTCGAGCAGGTACTGCTTGGCCCGTGCGGTGTTGCCGACGGCATTCTCCAGCTTCGCAAGGGCCAGCAGAGACCCGGCAAGTCCACCGGCCTGGGCCGTCGGCTGGCTGCGAGCGACGGCGAGGGCCGACAGCAGGCGTTCGCGAGCCAGGACCGCCCGGCCGGCCGCGAGATCTGCGAGGGCCAGCGTCTCGAGGTACGTCTTCTCCGCAACGGGTTGAGCGACCGGCTTCGCGAGAATCCTCTTGTAGTAGCTTTCGCAGAACGTGGCGGCCTCGTCCGGAGCCTTGATGCGCAACAGGATGGCGGCCAGCGTCTCGAACGTCTCGAGCGGATCGGGCAGGTCGGACGGCGCCAGGAATCCGAAGCGCACGAGCGGGTCTCCCGTCCACATGTCGGACGAGTCGGCGGAATGCACCGCTGCCGCCTCCCGCGCCCTCTTTAGAGCCTCGGCGTTGTTGCCAGCCAGCGCGTGGATCCGCGCGATTTCGGCCAGACAGACAACCCTCTGGAAGGCCCGGCTGCCGGGATATTCCTTCTCGGTCGCCTCCATCAGGCCGAGCACCGCGTCCCAGTCGCCAAGCGCGGCCTCGTAGTCGCCGAGCTCGGTCAGGTAGCGGGCGCGGCTCGTCAGGAACCTGCGGTGGTAGAGGCGCCAGTTGGCCGTGGAGTCCGGCCGCTCGAGCGCCCTGGCGTATTCCTCGAGGGCGGCCGCCGGTCTCCCGAGATCGCGCTCGAGGGTGGCCAGCTTGAAGTGCGCGTCCGCGACGTAGATGCTCTGCGCCCCGGACGGGCCAGGCTTCGTGAGCGGTTCGACGATGCGTCGCGCTCGTTCCGTTGCCTCCACCGCCAGCGCGGGCTCGTTCATGTAGCCGGTGTAGATGGACGCCATCTGCTGGTAGACCGCCACGATCTCGGCTGGGCGGCCAATCCCGCTCCCTTCGCCGCCGCGCGCTCCAGCATGTCGAGTGCCGGGCGATAGTCGCCGCGAGCCACCAACTCGTTCGCCGTCGCCTGGAGGCAGAGGACCAGTTCGCGGGGGTCATCCGATTTCTCTGCCGCGGCCAGGGCCTGCTGCAGGTTCTCGAGACGCTGGGCGCCACGTGGCGCGGCCACCGACGCCCGGATGCGCAGAGCCTCCGCGATGACGAGCGGGAGATTCGCCTTCTCGGCCGCCTCGATGGCCCGCGACGCGAACTCGGCCCTGGCGGCTGCCGGCAGTTTGCCCTGAATTGCCCTGATGGCTATCAGGGCGGTCCTCTCGAAACGCGACGCGCCATCGGCAAGGTCCAGCGCCCGCCTGAACGTGACGACCGAGCGCGCCGTCTCGCCCGCGTATGCCTGGGCTTCGGCCTGGTAGCCCAGCGCGCTGGCGACCAGTTCGGCGTCGCCGGCATCCAGACACGTTTCGAGGAGCCGCTCGAAGGCCGCCGGATACGGGGCGTTAGCGAGCACGTCGAACAGGCCTGGGTAGCCACGCTCGCCGGGGTTGAACAGCGCAATTTCCCTGGCCCTTTCCCGCCTTCGGGCGTACCACTCCAGCGTCACTGCCCGCTCGTGGGGATCGGGCAGGGAAACGGCCAGCGCCAGCGCCGTCTCGGCCGTCTCCAGGTGGAACCCTCCTCCATCGGTCGCCAGCACCGTCGCCACCGCCGTCTTCAGCGCCACTTCAGCGCTGGGGCCCAGTTGGCGGCTCGCCGCAACGACAGCCGCAACGGCCGCATCGCCCTTGAGAGCCGCCGCCACGCCAAACGCGCGGAGAGTGGCTGCCTGGGCTGCCTCCCCGAAAGGCGCGCTGATCGCAAGGGCTTCCGCCATCAGCGGCGCCGCGTCCGCGGGCCGCCCCAGCCTCAGGTAGACCGACCAGAGGGCGGGCAAGGTGGACGTCGAGACTCTCGGGGCCTGGCGGCGGAACATCCAGTAGTGGACGTCCTCGGTGACCGGAATGCCGCGGTACAGCGCCAGCGCCCGCTCGAGGTATCCGGCGGCCGCTTTCAGCTGCGCTGGTTCCGACGACTGGGCGACCGGTTGTGACAGTTCTTCGAGGATCGCGGCCCGCCTCTTCGGAAGGCCCAGCTCTTCGGCCAGGGCCAGTGTAGCCTCGGTCAGTGGCCTCTTTCCCACGCGTATCAGATCGTCCCCGAGCTGGTCTTCAATCTTCCTCCTGACGGTTGTGAGGCGCACCGAGTCGGGGGGCCATCCGACGTTGATCATGCTGGTCAGGGCCCAGAACTGCCCGCGCGGGAACGACAGGGCGCCGAATCGGTCGGCAATCGCTGCCATCTGCCGACCGACGACGTACTGCTCGGAGTTCGCAAGGTAGCGGTCCATGCCCTGGGGCGCAACCGGAGGCGCTGACGTGGTGGCGACCCTTACCCGCTCGAGCGTCGTGTAGTAGTTGCGGACGACGGTCACCAGCTGTTGCCGCATTGCGGCGTCCGACGCGTCCAGCGTCAGCACCACGGAACGCGCGAAGTCGAATTCGATGATCTTGAAGAAGACGTCGGCGAGGAGGAACGCCAGCGCTCGCGCCTCCGGCGCACCGCCGGTCGGGCCAGGCGTGACGAACGCGCCCTCGAGGTAGGAGACGAACAGCTGTTCCGAGGCGGCCCAGTTCAGCGGGACCAAGTCTCGCGCCCGGCCGAGGTCGTTCGCGCGGAGGGCGCGGTCGAGATCCACCGCAGGGGCCGCCTGCGGCCCCTGAGCCGCCGCCGGCCCCTGCGACCATGCCGGTGTGATGAACAGAAGAACGAGCGCGACGGCGAGGCAGGAAGACAAACGGACCCTGGCGTCCATGGTCTGCTCCTGCGGCGCTTCGGATCGGGCGCCGCGCCGCTACGGTTCCCGCAATTGGGCCTCTACCTGGGTCAGCAGCCGGCGCGCGTCGGCCTCCAGCTGACCCTTGAGTTCAATCGTCCGCTTCAACTCCGTCTGTGCCGCTCGAACGTCGCCCTGGCGCAGCCGCGCCTTCGCCAGGTAGTAGTGCGCCTCTTCGAGGTACGGCGAATCACCGAGGGCTATCGTGTTCTGCAGCCCGACGACCGCGACGTCGAGTTGATCTGTCAGCAGCTGGCAGATCGCCAGGAAGAAGGAGACGTGGGCGGAGTTCGGACTCAGACGGGCGGCGGCGCTCAGGTCGGGAAGCGCCCCAGCGTAATCCCTGGCCACGTAGCGGCGCATCGCCGCGTCGAAGCGCGCGACCGCCTCGTTGCGCGGTCCGCGGAGTGACAGTGGGATGTAGGCCGGCGGATCGACGCTTGCCAGCACGCTGAGCGCGACGACGGGCGCCGGGGATGGCGGCGGTGCGGCCGGCGCTTCCGGGGCAGGCGCGGGCGCGACGGGTGCGGGTTGCGGCAGCGCGGTGGACCCGGGGGGCGGGATCGGCGCCGCGGAAGTTGCGGCCTGAGCCTGCGGCCGGGGAGCCTCGGCCATCGTGGATTCCGGAGCCACTGGCACACGCGCTTTGGGCCAGAACGCTATGGCCGCCACCAGGAACACGCCTGCCGCAACGGGCACGAGGGCCCATCGCCACGGCCGCGCCGGGACCACGCGAGCAGCCGGAACCTCAACGGGACGGGAGCGCAACTGCGAATGTAGCGCCTGAAAGGTCTGGAGCTTGTCGCAGCAAGCCTCGCACGTGAAGAAGTGCTCCTCGAACGCGTCGCGTTCCTCCGGGCGGAGCGCATCCCGCACGTAGGCCGCAAACACCTCATCCCGCTCTGTCCAGGTGCACATCGTCCCGCTCATGGTCTCAGGCCACTCTTCCGTATGTAGTCCGGCCGTCGCTTCTGTGTCACTTCTTTGATTCGGCGCGTGATGGCCTTCACCGCTCGTGCCCGGCGCGTCCGCACGGCATCGGGGTTGAGGCCGACGATCGGCGCGATCTCCCGCGAGGTCATCCCCTCGACGAACGTCAGAAGCAGGATTCTGCGGTCCTGCGGTTTCAGCCGGTCCAGGGCCTCGCCCACCAGCGCGAGTCGCTGCTCATCGTCGATCTCGAACGGCGTCGGGTCGATCCGGGCCGGCTCCTGAGGAGGTTCTTGAAGGACTTCGCGGCTGCGGGCTTCCTTCCGCTGGTAACCGCTGATGAGGTTCCTGGCCGTGCTCAACACGAAGGCGGGAAGTCTGTCCGGCTCGCGCAGTCTGCCTGCGCGCAGCGCCTCCAGGACTCCCAGGATGGTGTCCTGCGTGATGTCCATCGCGGCGGGCGCCCCGTGAAGGCGCGCGAGCGCCATCGCCCGGACTTTCGGGTAGAACCGGTGCGCCAGTTCCGCCTCGGCGTCACGGTCGCCCTGCTGGACGCGACGGACGAGGCTCTCCCACGGCGTGGCAGCGTCCCGGGCGGCCACCTCGTGACCGACGGAAGCGCCTCGGCGGTCTTCTCCGTGCGATGTCACGCGGGGCGAGTCTACCACACGGGCGCGCGAAGGCCCTTGGTGGCGGCGACGCAGCTGTGCTGGCGCGAGAGGAAGGGGAGATCGAGGGCGCAGGCGGAGTCGTTCCGGCCCGCCTTCTCGATCACTACGGCATAGGCGGCCGGGTTGGTGTTCATCAGGTGTTCGGCAGGACCGCAACGTGCGGGATCCTGCGGAGGCGGGCGTCGGCCGTGACGAGCGTGAGTTCGTACACCCGCGCCGTCGCCGCGAGGAAGCGATCGGCGGGGTCGTCGGAGGGGATCCTGAGTGCGCGGCTCGCCATGGCCACCTCGGCGTTCAGCGGCGCTTCCCGGAACGGCAGACGCTCGAGGCACGCGCGGACCCACTGCTCTGCATCCGGCTGAAGAACCACCCGTCGGCGTTCGGCAAGCATCAGCGTTTCCCAGATCGAGATTGGCGAGAGCCATAACTCGTTGCCGGGGTCGTCGAGCGCTGCGGCGGTCCGGCGGCCGAGGCGCGACGGTTCGAGCAGGCTCCACAACCAGATGTGCGTGTCGAGCAGGAGCCTCACCGTGCAGCCTCCCACTCGTCGGTCGCGACGACGGGCGCAATGAGGTCGCCCGTGATGCGGCCGGTGCCGGAGGCCGAGCCGAGCCAGCCGCCGGCGCTGCGCTCGACGGTGGCCGGGACGACCTCGGCGATGGGCGTCCCGCGCTTCGTGACGAGCAGGGGCCGGCCGGTGCGCCGAACGCGTTCCAGCCGCGCCAGGCACGTCGCTTTGAACTCCGAGATGCTGACGGTCTCGGCGTCGGGTTTCATGCCGATTACATTACTATGGTCAATGACTATGGTCAACGGTCAGTCGCCGTCTGGCGAGTTCGCGCTCGAACACGGGCAAGAGGTCGCTCTGGCCGAGCGCGGCAGGAGTCAGCGGCAGCGGTCAGAAGGAACTGCGCGAAGCGCGGCTGAAACGCGGACGTGCATGGCGAGGTCGGCTGCCCGCTCGTCGGCGTCCGGCCAGCCAGGCTTCACCCGGAGGGCGTGCTGGCGGAGCGTCTCCGCAGTTGCCAGGGCTTCAGCCGCGATCATCGACCGCTTTCGTTCGGCCCAGAAGGCGGCTTTCGCCTCGGCCATCGCCGCCCAGTCGCGCCCGGCGAATGCACGGATGTCTTCGCGCGTCATCGGAGCGAGCATAGCACCCGACACGGGCTGTTGGTCGCCTTCAGCGGGCGGCGATGTGAGTTGTCCGCGTCGTTGGAACGGGAATCGGCTCGCCGGCGGCGCGGAGCTCGCTCAAGTGGAACGCGATGGCCTCGCGCATGTTGCGCTCGGTGGCCTCGGGCGTCCGACCAGTCGTGATGACCCCAGGGAGATCTGGGCGTAGGCCGAGTAGTTTCGGCCTGCCTTCTCGATCACCACGGCATAGGCCGTCGGATTGGCGCTCATTGAAGTCCCGCCTTCCATCCTCCACCTTCAACGCTGCCTCCGATTATAGCGTCGTCGTCGCGCGCCCGCACCGCGGCGCACGCGCTCGTGTCGTGGCGCCGGTCGTTTGTGTTACCCGCATCCATGTGCAAACGTCCGGCCATGCGGGCTGTCCAGGATTCTCGCGTGAGACCACGCGGAAGCGATCAAGAGCTGCAATCGGTCTGAGGGCGAATCGTGCAGCTTCTGCGGTGGTGCCGCGGCAAGGGAGCGCTGGGCCGACGAAGATATGAGAGGGCCAGGCCGCGCCCTTCGACCCTTCGACGTGCTCAGGGTCGCCCCGAGCGGAGTCGAGGGGCGACAAGGCTCAGGGCGTGGTGAGCTTGCCGAACCACGCGGGAGTCTCGCCCGCACAACCTGACCCGGAGCAACCTACCAAGCTGGCAGCTGATAGCTGGCGGCGGATCCCCACACCCACATCCCTGAGCCCTGAGCCTTGAGCCCTGAGCCTTGAGCCCTGAGGCCTTCGTCCCGCCCCGCCCTACTGCCAGAACCGGCCGAGCGCAGCGTAGTAGATTGCCGGGTCGGAACCCATCAGGACGTGGCCCCCGCACACGATCTTGCCGTCCGGCTGCACGGCCACGCCGAGCCAGTACACGACACCCGCTCCCTCGGCAACCAGATCGGGAGCCCAACCGCTGCCGGCGTAGCCGAACGTCCAATCCGGCGTCCCGTCCGGCGTGAACCGCCACAGCGCTCAGTTCCAATTCGCTGGCTCGTGACGCCGTATGGCCACGCGCGAAGCGAGGCACTGAGATACCGGCCGGTCCCATTGAAGCTCGTGTCCAACGTGCCGTTGCCGTTCAGACGGACGACATACAGCCCGGGGCCAGCGCCCGCTGGTAGTAGCGGAGCGCCTCGCGGTACTGGCCCAGCATCAGGTAGACGCCGCCGATGTTGCCGATCGTGTCGCTCTCGCCACGCGGGAAGTCGATGCCGCGGTAGAGCTCGAGCGCGCGCTGATACTGGTCGAGCGACCGCCGGTAGTCTCCGCCCAGCTGGTCGTAGACCAGCCCCAGGTTGTTGAGCGCGGATGCCTCGAGTTGCCTGTCGCTGATTTCACGGCCGATCGCGATGGCGCGGGTGAGATGATCGACCGCGGCCGGATACTCGCCCTTTTCCCAGTAGACCAGGCCGAGGTTGCTGAGCGTCTTCCCCTCCTCCAGGTGGTCGCCCAGCTCGCGCTTCATGGCGAGCGAGCGGTCCAGATGGTCGAGCGCCTTCGGGAAGTCGCCGAACCTCTTGTGGCAATTGCCGATCAGGCCGAGCGCGATTGCCTCGCCGCGGCGGTCGCCTGCGGCCTGGTAGAGCGAGAGCGCCCGCTCGAACAGGGGGAGTGCGGGTTTCGGACCGTCCTCGCTGTAGACCTGTCGCGCTTTGGCGAAGACCTCGTCCGGCTTCTCCTGCTGAACCGACTGCGGTGCTGGAGCGAGGGCGGGTGGGGCCGCTAGCGTCGCAGCCACCCACGAGCCCGCCAGGAGCACTGCCGCCAGGAGGCGAGCGGACATCGAACCTCTCTCCGACTGACGCATCCTCAACGAGCATTCGCTCGAGTTTACGACAAGGCGGTGCTTCCAGCCGAGCGCTGCCGATGGCGGGTGGCGCCGGGCGCCCTCCGCGACCGACGCCATGCATGGCGTCGGTATCCGACTTGGCCGTCTCGCCGCCGGAGAGGAACGCTTTGACCCAGACGAAGTACTTGCCGCCGGCGGCGCGCCGCGCGCCCCCCGCACGGTCAGCAACCACGGCTGGCGTGAGCTGAGCGCCTGCTGGACCTGCCAGGCACGGGCGGCAACCTGCTCGATGGTGAGCCCCGGGTGATGCGGTTCGAGCTTCAGGAACAGGTCTTCGATCGGCAGCCGCGCCACGAAGAGGCCGCGGAAGATCTCCTGGTCGAGTGCCGGCAGGCGCCCGACCGATTCGAACACCCTGAGCCTCCCGAATTCACGCCGGTGCCAGTCAAGGCAGAGGTTGCGGGCGACGGCGCACAGCTAGGTGGAGAAGCGGGCGGGGCCCTCAGGCTTGAACCGCGGGAGCCGCCGGAACCAGTCTTCGCTCAGTTATTCGCAGATGAAGAGGTAGCAGTCGGCGGCGGCCTCGCTCACGTTCGAACCGCCGGGCGACGTCGAAGAGCCGCGGGGAGTAGACCTCGAGGAATCTCGACGAACCCTCTCGAGGATCCCGCGGCCGGAGCCGACGAAGCACGTCTTCCGCCTGCAGGTCGTCCATGGCGCGAAGCGGGGTCGGGAGGTGTCCGGCGAAATGGGCCGTGAAGATGACAAATCTGAGATCGCCGCGCAAGCGGTTTCAGACGCTAGCCCACCCCCAGTTTCGCGGTCGATGTCCGGCCGTGTCTGGAGGGGGGCGCCAAGCGAGCCGTGGACATTCGCCATCGACAGGGCCCCGAGAACCGCAAGCCGGCCAACGATGGCGCGGTTGGGGATGGGGGCGACAGGCCCGGCGTGTGCCCCAACCGCAAGACGAAGAGACGGTGAGCCGGCGCCGCGGTTCTTCGCCAGGGGAGGCGATCGCCTGCGCCACCCTCCAGGCGCGGTCGCTGCCGCCAGCCCTCGAAACTGGGGACGACTGACGTCTCGCCTCTCGGAGCCGGCGGTCAGATCGTGCGTTTTGTGGGGATGCAGGATGTGACCCCACTAGAACACGATCGCGTAGCCGATCTTGATGAACAGCGTCCGGTTGGTCTGCTGCAGATCGATGCTCGGGACGTTGACGTTCGACGCGTTGTCCGAGTACCCGACAAACAGCACCGTCTGCGGGTTCAGCTTGTAGGAGAAGAGGTACTGCTGGAAGAGGCGCCGGGTGCGCCGCTTCGACCGGGAAGGTGTAGAGCGCCGGATCGCGCTCGATGTCCGTGTACTGCAGAATCGCACGCACGAACGCCCGCACGTTGAAGTAGTACATCATCTTGAGCTGCGCGAGATTCGCCCGGTAGAGCCGGCCGCCTTCGACGTCGAGCTGATCGAGGTCGTACGAGAACTGCAGGCTCACGCGCCTGATCGGCCGATATTCGATCCGGGGGCCCACCTGTAACGCACCCGGGTCGCCTTCCGGTTGTTGGCGTAGTCCACGCCTCCGCCGAACCGGGCGGTGGCTGCGAACGCCGTCCCGCCCGTCGGCTTGATGCCGGCGTAGATGTTCGGCCGCCAGAACTCGTAGCTCTGCCCGCCGTACACGACCTGATCGTGCGGCACGTTGAACTGCACCTGGGTCTGATACGGCCCCGTGTAGTTGACGAACGCCGCCGCGGTCTGGTCGGTCATCGACCACTCGTCGTTCATCATGCGCCACCCGCGCATGCCAAGGTCGATCTGGTTGAACCACGACCCCGCACCGCGGAAGTACCTCCGCTGCGCCTGGCCCATGAAGGCGCGGTAGTCCACCCTGGGGATGTACCCCGTGTCGCTGCGAAACCCGGAGTCGTAGGCATCGTAGCTGCCGAACGCCGCCCACTTCGCGGCGACATGCTGGTAGTCCACCCACGTCGCGTTGCCGCCGAACGAGCCGGCGGGCTGCCCGTAGTTCTGGACAATCTCGTCCGGGTACCGGGTGTCGCTCCGGATGTACTGCACGCGCAGCGCGTCCGCCTGCGTCGGCCGGTAGAACAGGTCCGCGCCGATCTGCCGGTTGTGATACCCCTCGCCTTCCCGGCCGGCGTACAGCGCGCCGATGGTCGACGAGTGGGCCGAGGTCGCGCCGATACCGCCCCACCACCGTCGTGACGTCGTCCTCGAGCGACGCGTTCGTCGAACTCTCGTTCGACGGCAGCAGCAGGTTGTTGATCCGGTCGCGCGTGACGAACAGCCCCATCGCGTTCCCGCCCTGCTTGCCGGTCAGCTTCGCGCCCCAGTACGGATCGGCGACGGTTCGCGTGAACACGGCCTGGATGGGCGTCGTGAAGTAGTCGATCCCCTCCAGGAAGAACGGCCGCTTCTCGGGGTAGTAGAGGGCGAAGCGCTGGTTGACGTCGAGTTGCGCCACGTCGGCCTCGATCTGCGAGAAGTCGGGGTTGATCGTGCCGTTCATCGTCATGCTCGAGGTCATGCTCCAGCGCGCCGTGAGCCCGGCGTCGGCCTTCACGTCGCCCCTGGTCAGCCCGGCGTCGGTGGGCGCCGCGAGTTCGTCGGTGCGGCTGAAGGTCCCCGTCGGATCGAACTCGAGGTTCCGCCCCTGCGCCAGCCCCTCGAGGCCGGAGATCTTGTTCTCCTGGCAGAGGAGGCACCCCAGGTTGCGATCGCGCCGCTGCGACGAGATGCGGTGGCGCACGTTGCGCGGGTACGACCGGAACGCCTCGAAGCCCCACGTCTGCGGCCCCTCGCCGGCCGGGAACCGCAGCTGCTTCAGCGGCAGCGCCGTTTCGACGATGTAGCCGTCGGAGGTGATGCGGGCGACGGCGTTCCAGATCATGTCCCACGAGAAGTCCTCGACGCCGTCCTGCTCGCTGAAGATCGCGTCGGCCTGGACGCCCAGCGGGTTGATGCGGAACTGGAACGCGCGCCGCTCGTCGTTGAACGTGTCGATCATCATCCCGACGTGGTCGTCCTGGATGAGCGTGTCCGTGTCGTCGCGGTCCATGAGATGGGCGCGGATCTCGGACGGCCGCGGGTCGTGCGCGCGGAACGCGACGTAGAGGTTCTTCGCGTCGTAGGTGACGAGGCACTCGGTCTCGACCGGCGGCGGCACGTTGTCGCCCGGCATCCACTCGATCGGCAGCGGCACGACGGTGGCCTTCTTCCAGGCGTCTTCGTCGAGGACGCCGTCCACCTTGATGGCCGACGCCGCCCGCGTGATCGGGTAGGTGACCTTGCCGGAGGCCGCCGCGGGGCGCGCCGGAGACGGGGCTGAACGGGGTGGCGACTGCGCGGCGGCGAGGGCGGGCAGGCAGATCAGCCAGGCGGCAGACAGAACGCGAGTGAGTGGGCGCACGAATCCTCCGGAGGGCATAGACGGCGTGGCGCCCGATCCGGTTCACATTCCGGTTTGCCGGCAACACCCGCTCGAAACTGGCCACGCGCGGCGGCATGCGCTATAAGCGGGGGTCGGGTCTGGAAACGATGCATTTTGCTGAGCTTCCAGCCCTGACCCCGCTGACATACAATTCCACGAATCGCCACCCGGGCGGAACCGCGCCCGATATCAGCGGAGACCGAGCTTGAAGCGCACATCGAAGACCGCTTACTGGTTGCTGCTCCTGGCCTTCCTGGCCGGCGGAGGCCTCGCTGCCGCGCAGCCGCCATCGTCGACGACCCCGGCCGCCCCGGCGCTGCCTCCTGGGGCCGCCAGCGTCTCGGCGTCACCGATGCCGACGGGCCCGGCAACCGACAACGACTTCCGCAAGGGGGCCTTCTACTGGAGCTTCCTCGGCGGGTTCTCACTGCCGATTGACTACAAGGACTCCTCGTCCGAGCGCAAGATGGGCATCTTCGACGTCGAGGTCGGTCGCATCATCACGAAGCGGCACGGTCCGGGTCCCCTCGCCGGCCAGTTCGAGTACCTGATCCAGGGGCAGCCGACCATCGTGCGCGGCCCGGATCACTTTGGCGGCTTCGGGTTCACGCCGATCCTCCTGCGCTGGACGTTCGCCGGCGGCAAGCAGATTCGGCCGATGGTCGAGATCGGCTCCGGTCTGATGTACATCAAGTGGCCCGACCCGCAGCCCAACCAGCTCGCCCTCAACTTCTACGAGCAAATCGGGTTCGGTGTGCGCATCGGCCACCCGTCGAAGACGGGCGTGGTCGCGGGGTTCCGATACCAGCACATCTCGAACGGCGGCCGGGCCAAGCCCAGCAGCGGCACCGACGCCTACATCGTCTACGGCGGCGTGGACTTCCTGCAGAAGGTCGTCAAGCCCGGCGAGGCGCCGCAAGGCGGCGCCGGCGGCGCGCCGAGCGCCCCGACGCCGTCCGGTCCGAAGTGGCCGGCGCAGGGCCTGTCGTTCGGCGGCGGCACGGGGCTGATTCGCGCGGTCACCCCCGATACGCTCGAGCCTGGGAACTTCGCGGCGAGCGTCCTGGAGATGAACTACGACCGGGACCCGGGCGACGTCGACGTGATGAAGTTCGGCTTCCAGTTCGCGATCGGCGTGACGAAGCGGATCGAGGCGTTCGTCGACTACGTGCCCGTGGTGCGGACGAACGCGGTCAACCTGGACCCGCTGGCCTACCCGATCCCGCCGCTCGACCTGATCGTCGACACGTACCCGACGACCGCCAATCGCGCGGAGCCGTACTTCCTGTTCGTGCCGGAGGTTCCCTACAAGACCTACGACGTTCCCACCGTCCGCGTCGTCCCGCCGTCCTGGGGCGCGTTCTCATCGTCCTCGGGAGACCTCACGGTCGGAGGAAAGGTGAGCCTCCTCTCCGAAAGAAGAGGCAGTCCGCTCGGCCTGGGTGTCCACGGCTACGTGGTGATCCCCACCGAGAAACCCGAGGGCAACACCGCGAACTGGGCCAAGCTCAACGGCGTGCCTGGCGGAATCGACATCGGTGTCCAACTCGCCATCGAGAAGGTCGTGAAGAAGGTCCAGGTCGTCGGGAACGTCGGGTACAGGTCTGTCGGAGCGCCCGAGCTTGGCGGGATGCACATCCAGTACGTGGACTCCTCGCGCGCGGGCACGCCGGGGTTCATCGTGGGCGAGTCGAAGGTCGCGCCGCTCGAGCTTCATGACCAGCTGTCGTTCACCGCTGGCGCTCGAGCGCCGGTCGTCAAGCTGGCGACCGCGCAACTCTGGGTTCTGGGCGAGCTCTCGCACGTCCAGTTCGTCGGCAGCGCGACCCGTGTCGAACGGGTCATCAACGTCACCGATTTCCGCCTCGGAGTCCAGGGCGAATTCCCCGGATATCACAACCTGCTCGTCGGCGCCGCGTGGCAGGCCCCGCTGTCCGATCTGGGCAACGGCGACACGCGCGTGACGAACTTCAAGACGCCGGACGGGCGCGGGGACATCAACTTCGGCCAGTTCGTCGATCCCGCGCTCGCGTCCGCGGTCGGAACCTACTTCGCGCAGAACGGGGTCACGCTCGGCGCAAACACCAGCAAGATGTTCGCCACCAACAACGCCGCGTTCGACGGCTGGCGAAACGTGAAGACTGGCGCCCAGCCGGTCGTCGCGTCAGGCAACAACGCGGTCGTGGCGTTCATCACCTGGCGCTTCCGCTGAGAAGCGAAGGGCCGCGCCGCGAGGGGGAAACAGCGATGCCGGTGGACCAACCGGGACGAGCGCCTGGGCTCGATCCGATCGAGCGGGCCTCGGAGGCCATCTTCGGCGTGCTCATGGCCATGACCTTCACCGGCTCGCTGAATGCCGCCACGGCCGGCCGCGAAGAGATCGGGACGATGCTGCTGACGGCGATCGGATGCAACATCGCCTGGGGCCTGACCGACGCTGTGATGTACCTCGTTGCCACGGTCGTCGAGAAGCGCCGGGGCGTCACGCTGCTCCGGAGGGTCCGCCAGACCGCTGACACCCGGACGGCCTACCGCCTGATTGCCGACGAACTGCCGGAGCGGTTCGCGGGCAGCGTTCAGAAGGACACCCTCGAGGCCATACGAACGACCCTCGCCGCCGTTCCCGAGGCGACGACCACCCTGGCGGCCCGCGACTACAAGGCCGCCCTCGGCGTCTTCGGGATCGTCGTCCTGGCGACGTTCCCGGTCGTCGTCCCGTTCGTCTTCATGGGGAACGTCTTCGCCGCGATGCGCGTCTCGAACGGTCTCGCCGTGGCCACTCTCTACGCCTACGGGCATCTGCTCGGGAAGTACTCCGGGGGCAGACCCTGGCACTACGGAGTCGCCATCGCCGCCGTCGGGATGGTGCTCGTCGCCATCATCATGGCCCTTGGGGGATGAGCGAGATGCGCGCGACCGCGTTCGTGCTCTCGGCGTTGATGGTGGCCGCCGGTCATGCCTCCGGCCAGACGACGGCTGCCGTCCCCGCAGCGGCGGCGCCTCGGCCGCCGCCACCGAGACTCCCGCGAAGCAGTGGCAGTTCTCTGCCTCGGCCTACACCTACTTCGTGCCGGATTCGGAGGAGGCGGACGACTACGTCCAGCCGACGATGACGGCGGACCGTGGCTGGCTGCATCTCGAGGCCCGGTACAACTACGAAGCGATCGAGGCGGGGTCGGCGTGGTTCGGCGTCAACTTCGGCGGCGGCAAGAACGTGACGTGGACGTTCATTCCGATGATCGGCGGCGTGTTCGGCAGTGCGAAGGGCGTCGCGCCCGGCTACAAGGGCTCGCTCGGCTGGCGGAAGCTCGAACTGTACAGCGAGGGCGAGTGGGTCTTCGATGCCGAGGATCTGGCGAACAGCTTCTTCTACAACTGGTCGGAGCTGACCTACGCCCCGGTCGAGTGGTTCTGGTTCGGCGTGGTGACCCAGCGCACGCGTGCGTATCAGTCGGAGCGCGACCTTCAACGCGGGCTGCTCGTCGGCTTCTCGTACAAGCGGCTGGAAATCGTCGGCCACGTCTTCAACCCGGACGACAGCAAGCCGATCGTCGTCCTCTCCGTCCGCGTGGCGTTCTGAAGGGATTCCGGCCAGGGTTGGGTGTCGTTTCCGATCGGGAGCTCGGATGATTACGAATACGTCGGTCGGGAGCCTGCGCAGGGAAGGGTCCTCCCAATTCGCTCGCGGGCTGACGACGGTCGTCGTCGCCTTCCTCGTTGTTGGCTGCACCCCCAAGACCACGCCGACCGTCGATCTCGGCACCAGGCTCGACTGCCTTCGCCAGCACAACCTTGCCGTCGTCGCAGCTCACCGCGGCCAGCCCGGCCAGTCCGCGGCCGAGAACGCCATGTCGAGCTTCGCCGCCAGCCTTGCGGCCGGCGTGCCGTTCCTCGAGGTGGACGTGGCCACGACCAGCGACGGTGCGCTCGTGCTGATGCACGACGACACGCTGGACCGAACAACCACCGGCAGTGGACCCACGACCAGCCGGACGCTGGCCGAGGTCGAGGCGCTGAAGCTCAAGCGGCCGGACGGCACGGTCCTCGACGAGCGCGTACCGCTGTTCGCCGACGTTCTGGCGTGGGGCCGGAAGGTCGGCGCCTGTTTCGAGGTGGACGTGAAGCGCACGACGAAGTTCGAGGACGTGGTGAGCGCCGTGAGGGCGGCCGGCATGGAGAACCGGGCGCTCGTCGTGACCTATACGCTCGACGACGCGAAGAGAGTGCACGCGCTCGACGCGCGGCTGATGATCTCGGTCCCGATCGACAAGCCGGAGGACGTGGCGGCGGTGCGCGCCTCGCTTCCGCTCGACCGCGTGCTCGGCTGGACGGGCACGAGCAACCCGCAGGCGTCGCTGTTCGCCGCGCTTCGGAGTGCTGGCGTCGAGCCGATCTTCGGCACGCTCGGACGCGCAGGCGTCCGACTGGACGACGTGTATGCCGCGGACGGCAACCCGTCGGAGTACGTGGATCTGGTGCGCTCCGGCGTCGTGATGATCGCCAGCGACGCGGCTGTCGCCGCCCAGCGCGCAATCGGCACCGGCTACCGCGCCTGCCTCCAGTAGGAGTGTGGGGCCGGAATCGCGAATCCGATCGTGTCGCTCAGTTCCGACTCTTCACCGTCAGTCCCGACTCGCAGGTCTACATCCCGGCGAACGGGTCCTCGCCGCCGACGCCGAAGTAGTTGATCCCGCTCACCGTCTGCACGACGCTGCGCGGCAGGTCCACGATGTCGAGGATGTGGCCGGGGCACCCGAGCCGCGCGCAGACGTGGATGGCGTTCTTGCCGCCGGGCAGCAGGAGCCGGATGGACTGCGTCGAATCGCAGCCCTTCTGCGGGCAGTCGTCCTGCTCGGACATGCTGGCGTCGCAGTATGGACAGCGCGCACCCACGAAGGCCTCGTCCGCGCCCGACAGGAGCGGAACGAAGGAGAACAGCTTCGCGTGGCTGCCCCAGAACGAGTCGACGTAGATCAGCCCGCTCTCGCCGCGGATGGTGATCTTCAGTTTGATCGACGGCTCGTCGTGAATCCGTACGCTGTCGACCACGAGGTTGTGGCCCTTCGGGCAGAAGGCGGATTCGACGAGCAGGAAGTCGCCGCCATCCTTCTTGACGAGGCGCAGGCCCCGCGGCATCGCCTGGACGAACTTCGCCGGGATCTTCTGGGCAGCCAGCTTCATGGAGGTTCTCCTCTATGGCACCGATTGTCGTCGCGCCGGCCGGCTGAGTCAACCGCCGGTTCGCTGACCGCACGGCGCACGTTCTGCCCCCACTGCCGGGCTGGAACGCTGGAGCGCTGCCGCACCAGGGCCCTGATGCCCTGAACCTTCGGAGGCCGGCTCACGTCTCATTCCGGTGGGTTCGTCTGCGGCGCGCCTGTCGGCGCGCCGGCCGGATTGGGGGAGCGGATGCTGGCTGAGTCCATCGCCCAGGATGTTCGAATCGGCGCTCGCGTGCTCGTCAAGGAGAAGGGCTTCTGCGCGCTGGCCATCTTCGTGCTCGCGCTCGGGATCTGCGCCGTCACGACGCAGTTCAGCGTGGTGAACGGCATCATGCTCCGCGGCTTCTCGTTCCCGAACGCCGACCGCCTCGTCGGCGTCTCCTTCGCCGACCCGTCCACGGCGACGGCCTTCGGCGTGAACCAGCAGTTCCTCTCGATGGACCTCGAGGAAATGCAGTCGCAGCAGAAGTCGTTCGAGCTGATGACCGGCACGATCAGCGGGTCGACGGTGAACGTCACGTTCGACGGCCAGCCGCGGCGCTACACCGGCGCCTACGTCTCCGATTCGTTCCTCCGCGTGCTCGGAGTGAGTCCGGCGATGGGCCGCGACTTCACGCCGGCCGACAACACGCCGGGCGCCGAGAAGGTGGCGCTCCTCGGGCACGGCCTCTGGCAGCGCGACTTCGGCGGCTGCCGGGACATCGTCGGCAAGTCCATTCGGATCAACGGCAAGCCGGCCACGATCGTCGGCGTGATGCCGCCCGGCTTCTCTTTCCCGCAGAACGACGAGCTCTGGATCCCGCTCTACAGCGAGTTCCCGGTCCGCCCGCGGAACGACCCGCAGGCCAACAACCCGGGCGTCATCGGTCTCCTCAGGCCGGGCGTGACGATCGAGAACGCCCAGGCCGAAACGACGGCCTTCGCCAAGCGATTCGCCGCGGCCTACCCGGACACGAACAAGACGTTCACGGAGGGCCGGGTTCAGTGGCTCATCGACCTGTTCACGGGCCCGCAGCTGACGGGCCTGATGTGGACGATGCTGGCGTTCTGCGGGGGCGTCCTGCTGATCGCGTGCTTCAACGTGATGAACATGCAGTTCGCGCGAGCGACGCTCCGCGCGCGGGAGCTGGCCGTCCGGTCGTCGCTCGGCGCCACCCGCTCCCGGCTGATCCGGCAGATGCTGACCGAGAGCCTGATGCTGGCGGGCGTGGGCGCGACGGTCGGCGTCGGGCTCGCGTACTTCGCCGTGGACTGGTTCGACAGCACCGTCCGGAACATGCAGAACGGGCCGCCGGCGTGGATGACGTTCGACATCGACGCCAAGGTGCTCGGCGTCACGGTGGTGGTCACGCTGCTCGCCGCCGTCGTCTCCGGCCTGCTGCCGGCGTGGATGGCCTCGCGCGCGAGCGTCGTTCAGGTCCTCCGCGAGGGGGGGCGCGGCAACACCAGCCGCGCGATCAACCTCGTCACCCGCGGCCTCGTCGTCGTGCAGGTCGTCGTGACCTGTCTGCTGCTCATCGGATCGCTGCTGCAGCTCCGGTCGATCCTCGCGCAGCAGCAGATCAACTACGGTTACGACACCGGCCGGTATCTACTCGGTCCGGATGGGCCTGATGGAGGGCGACTACCCGACGCCGGCCGACCGAAAGGTCTTCTTCGACCGCCTGATGCGCGAGCTTCGCGGCAGCTCCCAGTTCGCCGCCGTGGCCTACTCGAGCCGGCTGCGGATGGTCTTCAGCGGATCGGGACCCGTGGAGATCGAAGGCAAGGTGTACCGCGATCGGCGTGACCGGTTGAACGCGAACTTCGAGCAGATCTCGAGCACGTTCTTCGAGGTGACCGGACAGCGGATGGTCGAGGGGCGCACGTTCAACGACGACGACCTCGACTCGAAGCTCCCGGTGGCCATCGTCAACACGGCGTTCGCCCGGAAGCACTTCGGCACGGCGAGCGCGCTCGGCAGGCGCTTCCGCACGGGTGACGGCTCGACACCTCAGGTACGGCCCGTGGCGCACGATCGTCGGCGTGGCCTCGACCATTCGGATGCAGGGCCCATTCAACATCCCGAACGTCGACGACTCGGGGTTCTACGTCCCGTTCTACTCGATCCCGTTCGGTCCGACCGGGGACGGGATGGCGGCGAACCAGTTCGCCTCGGTCATCGTCCGGCCGCACCCCGGCCAGAGACCAGAAAGCCTTCTGCCAGAGCTCAGGCGGCAGGTGAAGAAGGTGGATCCGAACCTGCCGCTCTATTTCGCGGCGACGCCCAAGGACAACCTCGACGCGGCGCTGAGCGGACCCCGAATCATCGCGGTGATGTTCACGATCTTCGGGGCGGTGGCGATCATCCTCGCGGCCGTCGGAATCTATGGCGTGATGTCCTTCTCGGTCAGCCAGCGGACGCAGGAGTTCGGCGTGCGCATGGCGCTCGGCGCCGACCGGCGGCGGGTGATGGGCATGGTGCTGAAGCAGGGCTCGCGCCAGCTGGGCCTGGGGCTCGTGCTCGGATTCGGGTTGACGGTCACGATCGCCGCGCTCGGTCGGGATGCCATCGCCACTGTGCTGTTCGGCGTCAGTGCGCTCGACCCCGCGACGTACGGCTTCGTCCTGGGCCTCGTCATCCTGGTCGGACTCGTGGCGACTCTGATGCCGGCCCGACGGGCGACGCGCGTGGACCCGATGATCGCGCTGCGCGCGGAGTAGCCGCCTTCCCACTTGCGTTCCGGGCGCGTCTGGGGTGAAATGCGCGGAGCATCCTTCCCAGACAAGTCTCCATTGGAGGTTCGATGGACGATCGCCTCGCGACGCTCGAGCGAAAGGTGTCCGATCTGTCTGGCGCGGTGACCGCGCTCGAGCGGCGGCTCGCTCAGCTGGAGTCGAGTCCAGTGGCGCCCGCTGCGGCAGCAGCAGACACCGCGCCGGCGCCGGACGCCTCGGATCGCCTCATCGAAGCATCCGCGGACACCTCGGTGGTGTCCGTGCTCTCCTTGATCGGACGCACGTGCCTCATCCTCGGCGGCGCCTACGTACTTCGCGCGCTGACGGATGCCGGCACCCTTCCGCGCGCCGGCGGGACAGCGCTCGGCATCCTGTACGCGATCGCCTGGCTCGTGCCGATCTACCGGCTGGATGCATCCCGGCAGCGGCTGACGGCGGCGGCGTACGGCGTGGCGATGGCGCTCATCGCGTTCCCGATCCTCTGGGAGGCGACCGTCCGAGAGAACGTGAAGCTGCTGTCGCCCGGCGCCGCTGCGCTGGCGATGGGCGGCGTGACGAGCGTTGCGCTCGTCGTCGCATGGCTGCGGCGGATCCAGGACCTGGCGTGGATCGTCAGCCTGGGCGGGGTCGTGGCTGCCCTGCTCTTCCTCACCGCGCTCGGCCCGATCACGCCGTTCGGTTTCTACCTGGCATTCCTCGGCGTCGTCGCGCTGTGGATGGGCTACGCGCTGGACTGGATCTGGCTGCGCTGGCCGATCGCGTTCGTCGCTGATCTCTGCCTCCTGGTGATGGCCGGGTCGGTCACCGGCGTCTGGCAGCGCGAGGGCGCGGGAGCGGTGATGGTGCTGCAGCTCGTGATGTTCGCGGGCTACCTGGTCAGCATCGCCGTGCGCACGCTGTGGCGATCGCGGGACGTCATTCCGTTCGAGGTGGTGCAGACCGTGGCGCTGCTCCTGGCCGCGTTCGGAGGGGCCGTCTATGTCATGCACGCGACCGGGGCCGGAGCCACCGGGCTTGGCGTCGCGAGCCTCGTCTTCGGAATCGGCAGCTACGGCGTGGCGTTTGCGTTCGTGGACCGGAGCGAGGGGCACTGGAAGAACTTCGTTTTCTACAGTTCGCTCGCCATCGTGTTCGTCCTGGCCGGCGTCGGACTGACTACCGGAGCCTCCGTGCAGGCGATGGCATGGTCTGGCCTCGCGGTGGTGGCCGCGCTGCTCGGCTATCGGTATTCGGCGGCCGCGGTCGGAGCCCACTCCGCGATCTACATCGTCGCCGGGGCGATCGCCTCGGGTCTGTGTGCGTTCATCTCCGACGCCTTCACGGCCTCGGCGACGAAGGCGTGGGCGCCGATGTCGCTGCCGGCGTGGATTGTGCTCGCGTCCGCCGCCGTGTCCGCGGCCATTCCGGTGACCTCGGAGCCGCACTTCCGCGGCCGGCCCGCGCGCATCCCGCAGATCGTCGTCGTCGTGATGCTGCTGGCTGGCGCTGGAGCGGTGGCCATCGGCTACATGGTCCCGATGACAGCCGGCGTGCCGGGCCAGTCGGCCGATTCGGCGCTGGTGGCGGCGATCCGAACGGTGATCGTCGGCGCGGCGGCGCTGTTCTTGGCGTGGGCGGGAGGACGCGGCCTGTTCGCCGAGGGCCGCTGGCTGACGCACGTCGTCCTCGTCCTTGGAGGGTTCAAACTGCTGACGGAGGATTTCCCCTCCGGCCGTCCCGCGACGCTGGTGCTGTCGCTCGCGGTGTACGGCGCTGCGCTGATTGTCGCGCCGCGCTGGGCCCGCCGCGGGTAGCAGGGGTTGGAGAGCCGCTCCGACCCCTACTTCACGGACACGCCCCAGATGTCGCGGCAGTACTCGCGGATGGTGCGGTCCGACGAGAAGTAGCCGATGCGCGCGACGTTCAGGATCGACATCCGCGTCCACTGCTCCTGATCCGCGTAAGCCCGGCTCACCCGATCCTGGCACTCGACATAGGCGCGGTAGTCGGCCAGGAGCATGTACTCGTCCCAGTTCAGGAGCGAGTCGACCAGCGGCTGGAAGCGGCCCGGCTCATCCGGCGAGAACTGGCCCGCGCCGATCTGATCGACGACCTCACGCAGTTCGGCATCCTGCTCGTAGAACGAGCGCGGCCGGTAGCCCGCCTTTCTCAGCTCCACCACCTCCGAGGCCGTCAGGCCGAACAGGAAGAAGTTCTCGGCGCCCACCTGGTCGCGAATCTCGACGTTGGCGCCGTCCAGCGTGCCAACCGTCAGCGCGCCGTTCATCGCGAACTTCATGTTGCCCGTGCCCGACGCCTCCAGACCCGCGGTGGAAATCTGCTCGGACAGGTCCGCCGCCGGATAGATCCGGTGGGCGCTCTTGACGTTGAAGTTCGGGAAGTAGACCACCCTGAGCCGGCCGCCGACCGCCGCGTCTCCATTCACCACGTCTGCCACCGAGTTGATCAGCTTGATGATCAGCTTCGCCTGGTAGTAGCCCGGGGCCGCCTTGCCTCCGAACACGAAGGTCCGCGGCTGGATCGCCGCAGCCGGATCGCGCCGCGCCCGGTTGTAGAGCGTGACGATGTGCAGGACGTTCAGCAGCTGCCGCTTGTACTCGTGCAGCCGCTTCACCTGAATGTCGAACAGCGACTCTACGTCGATCTCGATGCCGGTCCTCACGTGCACCAGGCGGGCGAGGAGCGCCTTGTTGTGCCGCTTGACCGCGCGCCATTCCGCCCGGAACCCGGCATCCTCGGCGAGCGGCTCGAGGCGACGCAGTTCGTCCAGGTGCCGGACGAAGCTGTCGCCAATCCGACTTGTGATCAACGCGGTCAGGCCAGGGTTGCTGAGCACGAGGAAGCGCCGCGGGGTGACGCCGTTGGTCTTGTTGCCGAACTTCTCCGGCGCAATCTCGAAGAAATCGCGCAGCAGCCCGGTCTTCAGCAGGTCGCTGTGAAGCGCCGCCACGCCGTTGATCGCGTGGCTCCCCACGCAGGCGAGGTTCGCCATGCGGACGTAGCGATCGCCGGTCTCGTCGATGATCGACAGGCGGCCCACGCGCGCCTCGTCCGCCGAATGGTCACGGCGAACCTGGTCGAGAAACCGCCGGTTGATCTCGTAGATGATCTCGAGGTGCCGAGGCAGCAGGTTGGCGAACAGCGGGATCGGCCACCGCTCCAGCGCCTCGGGCAGCAGCGTATGGTTGGTATAGCCGAGGATCTTCTGCGTCATGTCCCAGGCTGGCTCCCACCCGACGGCGTGCTCATCGATCAGCAGGCGCATCAGTTCGGCGACCGCGATCGACGGGTGCGTGTCGTTCAGCTGGACGGCCCACTTGTCGGCCAGTTCGTCGAACGTCGCTGTCCGCTGCAGGTAGATGCGGATGATGTCCTGCAGCGCGCACGACACGAAGAAGTACTGCTGCTGCAGACGAAGCTTCTTGCCCTGCAGCGTCACGTCGTTCGGGTACAGCACCTTCGTGATGTTCTCGGACTTCACCTTCTCCATCACCGCGCCGTAGTAGTCGCCGGTATTGAACGCCCGAAAGTCGAACGACTCGGCGGCTTCCGCTTTCCACAGCCGCAGAAGGTTCACCGTTTCGTTGCGATACCCGACGACCGGCGTGTCGCAGGCCATGCCGCGCACGACCTCGTGCGGGATCCACCGCACCTTCAGCGCCCCGTTCTCCGTGACGTGCTCGGTGTGACCTCCGAACTTCACGTCGAAGACGATCTCCGGCCTCGGGATCTCCCACGGGTTCCCGAGGCGCAGCCATTTGTCGGTCAGCTCCACCTGCCAGCCGTTCTGGATGGCCTGGTTGAAGATGCCGAACTCGTAGCGGACGCCGTGGCTGATCGACGCCACGCCGAGCGTGGCCATCGAGTCGAGGAAACACGCGGCCAGCCGCCCCAGGCCGCCGTTGCCCAGTCCCGGCTCCTCCTCCTGCTCGAGCAACTCCTCGAGGTCGAGGCCGACGAGCGTCATGGCCGCCGCGGTCTCCTTGTAGATCCCGAGGTTCACCAGGTTGTTTCCGAGCTGGGGCCCCATCAGGAACTCGGCCGAGAGGTACGCGACCGAGCGGCTCCGCTGCTGGAAGTACCGCTGCGCAGTGCGGATCTGGCGCTGCAGCAGCCGGTCCCGGATCGTGTACGCCAGGGCCATGTAGTAGTCGTTCTTCGTGGCCACGGCCGGGAACCTCGCCTGAAAGCAGGCGAGATTGTCGCGGAACGCCTGCGCGATCGTTGCAGGGTCGAGCCCGCTGCGCACATCCGTCACGGTGTCGGGCGCTTCTGACGAGGGCTTCGTACTGTCCATGGCGGCGCCTCCCCGGCGCGTGTCTCGCATCGCCGCCCGGCTAGCGGGGCTGGGACGCCTCGGTCGGGTCCGCGCTGAGCCTGGACCGGAGGCGGTCGCGGACCTCCGCCAGCGTTACGTCGATCTGGTCGAGCCGCTGTCGCAGCTCGCGGTCCGTGGCCCCATGTCTTGCAGCCATGATGATGAGTTTCACCGAAACGAGGAAGACGCCGGCCTCGAGCAGAAGGTCGTGACCGAACCCCTTCACGAAGAGCGCCGCGCCGAACAGGACGAACGTGACGACGATGACAAGCCGTGAGCCGAGGTCGAGTGTCCTGCTCTTGTCGGGCATGCGGAGCCTCCCTGCCGCCTCTCACCGGACCGGCAGCACCTGGTAGTCGAATCTGTAACCGTTGGCGTTCGCTACCGCTTCGACACGCGTCCGGATGTCCTGGTAGTCGAACGAGTATTGATACGTCTTGCCAAACAGGTTCGACTGCTCCGCGATGTGCCCCGTGCGCGCGCCGCCGGTCGTGTTGTACGACTCCGTCTTGAAACCGAAGCCAGACGACATCCCATCGTCGAATCCGCCGCCAGAAGAGAGCCCCGACCCGGATTCGACCAGCATTTCCGAAAACGCGATCGACTTCGCCCCGTCTTCGAATCGCATCCGGGCGGAGTAGGTCAGCTTCTTCTTCGAGAGGAATGCCTTCCGCTCGGCGATGACCGTGGACCACGCCCAGACGCCCTTCTTCTCCTTCCACTCGCCGCCGTAGGGTTCCAGGACGCGCTTGATGTTCTCGTGCATGAGTGCCAATCTACCCGAAAAAGGTGACAGTTACCATTTCCCGCAGCGGTGTCGAAATGGAAAGTGCCGCCCTTTTGGTGATCTGATACGCTACACGGCGCGATGCCGACCAGCCGCCCGCGCGGACCCGTCCGTCGCCCGAGTGAGCCACGGCCCGCCGGCCGAACCCTTGCCGACGCGGCCCACGCACGTCTGCGCGACAGCATCGTCACGCTCCGTCTTGCGCCCGGAGCGCCGCTGACAGAGGTGGACGTGTGCCGGCGCCTCGGGATCAGCCGCACGCCGGTTCGCGCCGCGCTGGCCCGGCTCCAGCAGGAGGGACTGGTCCAGGCCAGCCGGGCAGGCGGGGCTGGCCGCGTGTCGGTGGCGCCGCTCACGGCGTCCGACATGCGCGAGCTGTTTCTGATGGTGGGAGCGCTCGACGGCGTCGCCGCGCGGCTCGCAGCGGGGCTTCCGGTCGCTCGACGACGTGTGGTCGCTCACGAAGCGGAGGCCATCAACGCGCGGCTGCGCGTCCTCTCGGCGACCGACGCGACGGAGATCCGCCTGGCGCAGGACCTGGACGTCCGCTTCCACCGCTGCTACGAGCAGGCCGCGTCGGGACCGCGGCTGCTGGCCAAGCTCGTCGCGCTGCAGGCTCGGCGCGAGCGCTACGTCCGCGTCTACACCGAGGCGCTCGTGCACACGCACAGCGTTCAGGAGTCGCTCGACGAGCACGGCGCGATCATCCAGGCGATTGCCAATGGCGACGGCGACGCGGCCGAACGCCACGCCCTGTTCAACTATCGCAACGCGCTCGCCCGCTACTGGCGCATCGTCGCCATCCACGGGGATCGCAGCAGCTGGGTCTGACTATGTCCTTGATCCAAGAGAAGATCTCCCAATCCGTCGCCATCCTGAACGAGCTTGGCCTGCCGTGCTGGCTCACGTTCGTGCGCGAATCGGGAATGAACGGCGATCCTGTCCTGCCGTTCCTGACTCCGGCGCACGTCACCTGGCACAGCGCGTTCGTCGTCATGGCCGATGGCGAAGCGCATGCGATTGTCGGCCAGTACGACAGGCAGACGGTCGAGGACGTGGGCGCGTACCGCGCTGTGGAAGGGTACGTGCAGAGCGCGAAGCAGCCGCTGCTCGACTTCCTCCGCAGCCGCAACCCTCCGTCCATCGCCATCAACTACTCTCAGGGCAGCGAGGTGTGCGACGGCCTCACGCACGGGATGTACCTGACGCTGCGGGAGTGGCTCGCGGAGATCGGCTTCGAGAATCGGCTGGTCTCGTCCGAGCCCCTGATCTCGGCGCTGCGGGCCCGGAAGACCGGCGAGGAGCTGGCTCGCATGAAGACCGCCATCCGCCTCACCGAGGAGGTCTTCGGGAAGGTGGCGGCGTTCCTGGCGCCGGGCGTCTCCGAGCGCGACGTGGCTGACATGGTGGCGGCCTACGTCCGCGACAACCACCTGGACCTCGCGTGGGAGGCCGGCACGTGCCCCGCGGTGTTCACGGGGCCCGACACGGCGGGTGCGCACTACGCGCCGACGAATCGCACGGTCGAGCGCGGGCACATCGTCAACATGGACTTTGGGATCAAGCACCGCGACTACTGCGCCGACTTGCAGCGGACCTTCTACGTGCTTCGCGAGGGCGAGACGGAGGCGCCGCCCGAGGTCCGGCGCGGGTTCGACACGATCGTCAACGCCATCGAGCAGGCGCGACTGGCCATCCGGCCCGGCGTGACCGGTCAGTCGGTGGACGCGGTGGCGCGGGATCTCATCACGGGGGCGGGCTACGCCGAGTTCCCGCACGCCCTTGGGCACCAGGTTGGCCGATTCGCGCACGACGGGACGGCGATGCTGGGACCGGCCTGGGAAAAGTACGCCCGGAAGCCGTTCGTGCCGCTGGAGGAGGGCATGGTCTTCACGATTGAGCCCCGTCTGACGGTGCCCGACTACGGCGTCGCGACGGTGGAAGACATGGTGGTCGTCACGAAGACCGGCGCCGAGTTCCTGTCCGGTCCCCAGACGAGGCTGATCCTGATCGGCTAGCGGCGCTCCTGCAACCCTTTTGCGGCCCCGTGCGTATTACTGGTAGTTGAGGGGCGGCTGCCCGGCCGCCCCCTGGCCGTAGCGGAAAGGACCTCGGAGTTTCGCCATGACTTTCGCCGCCGCCTCGTTGAAAGCCGCCGGCGCGGTTGCGGTCATGTGCGTCGTCCTGGCGGCGTCGACGATCTGGCTCGTGCTGAGCGATCCGGTCGCCGTGTCGACGGCGGTCAATACCGGCGACCTGGCGCCGGTCTACACGTTCATCTCGCGCGCCTTCGTCGACGCGCTCCAGGCGGTCCTGCGATACCTGTAGCTTCTTGCGCGGCGACCCGCGACGGCCCCGTCGGCTGCACGTGACGGTACTCGCGGCGGCCTGGTGCGGGCGCCCCGCTCGCCGGACTCCGGTCGGCTGCGCGGCAAACCCGCTCTCCGGCCGTCGTCGGCCGCTGGTCGCGGGGGTCGCGCGGTCCGATTCGCGTGCGTGATCGCGCTCTACCCCGCTGGGTCCCACCGCCTGCGAGCGTGTTTGCGCACTGACGCCGAGGCGCTGGCCGACAGTCGCCGGTCTCGCGAGGCATCCCGCACCCGTCCGCCGCGGCATCGGGAGACGTCCGACGGGCGCCGGGATCAGGCCGGCCCGAGAGAGGCAGGCGCGGACCGGGTCGGCGCGAAGGGCGACTTGCGAGGTCCGCCGAGCTGAGCCCGGAGCCGACGAACCGGGCCACGACTGGCGTCTCATCGCCGGCCCCCTCGGGGCAACCCGCCGCATGCTACGATCCGGCGTAATGAGCAGATACGCCCGTCGCGTCCTTCCGGTCGTGGCACTCGTGCTGTGGGCGGCCACGGCGCTCGCGCAGCCGGCGAAGGTCGTCCCGCCGGACCTCGACAGCTTCGTCCAGCGCGTGATGCAGGCGTTCGAGGTCCCCGGCGTGAGCCTCGCCATCGTGAAAGACAACCAAGTGGTCGTGGCCAGAGGCTACGGCGTGCGCAAGCTGGGCGAGCCGGCCGCCGTCGATGGGAAGACGCTGTTCGGGATCGCCTCGAACACGAAGGTGTTCACCGCCGCGGCGCTCGGCCTGCTCGTCGAGCAGGGCAAGCTGCAGTGGGACGCCCCAGTCGATCAACTACCTGCCAGGGTTCCAGATGTACGACCCGTACGTCACCCGCGAACTGACCATCCGCGACCTGCTGGTTCACCGGAGCGGCCTCGGTCTTGGCGCCGGCGATCTGCTCTGGTGGCCGCCGAGCACCTACGACCGGAAGGAGATCGCCCGGCGGCTGCGCCACATCCCGCCTGCCACCAGCTTTCGCAGCGCTTACGCCTACGACAACGTGCTCTACCTCGTGGCAGGCGAGGTCATCGAGACGCTCAGTGGCCAGTCGTGGGAGGACTTCGTCTCGACGCGCATCCTCGCGAAGGTGGGGATGACGAACAGCAACGTCAGGCATTCGGCGGCGACGGCGGGCGGCAACCTGGCGGCGCCCCACGCCTCGGTTGACGGCAAGGTCCGGCCCATTCAGCCCTTCGACAGCGACAACACCAACCCGGCGGGCGGCGTCAACGCCTGCGCGGAAGACATGGCGAAATGGCTGAAGGTGGTGCTGAACGAAGGGCAGCTCGCGGACGGCTCGCGGCTGTTCAGCGCCGCGACGTGGCGGCAAATCTCGACGCCGGTGACGCCCCAGCCGAACGGACCGCCGCCGCCCGAGCTTCCCGCGCTCCGGTCGAACTTCCGCGCGTACGCGCTCGGCCTCGAGGTTCGGGATTTCCGCGGACACCTGGTGCTGACCCACACTGGCGGCCTTCCCGGCTACGTGTCCCGCGTGCTGCTCGTCCCCGACCTGAAGCTCGGCGTCGCGGTGCTGACCAACCAGGAGTCCGGCGAGGCGTTCAATGCGATAGCCTACGGCGTCGCCGACGCCTACATCGGCGAGCCGCGGAGCCAGTGGCTCGAGGGGTATCGGAAGATCAGCGCCCGCAACGCGGCGGCACTGGCGCAAGCTGAAAGGAAGACCACAGCGGCGCGCAATGCGGCCTCGAAGCCCTCATTGCCGCTCGCCGGCTACGCCCGAACCTACCGCGACGCCTGGTATGGCGATATTGCGATTGCCGAGGAAGGCGGCAGGCTGGTGATGCGTTTCACGAAGACCCCCTCGCTCGTCGGCGACCTCGAGCACTGGCAGTACGACACGTTCGTGGTGCGGTGGCGCGACCGCGAGCTGCGCGCCGACGCGTTCGTCACCTTCGCGCTCAATCCCGACGGCACCATCGACCAGGCGAAGATGCAGGCCGTCTCGCCGGCCACCGACTTCAGCTTCGATTTTCAGGACCTTCTGCTCAGACCGATCAAGTGACCGTTTCGAGAACCGCCCGAGGACCAGTCATGAAGACGCGTCTCCTGCTCATGCTCATCGCTGCCATGGCCATTTCCTGCTCACAGCCCGACGCCCCGACGCTCACGTACCCCGTCGCGAAGAAGGTCGACCAGACCGACGAGTTCTTCGGCACGAAGGTCGCCGACCCGTATCGCTGGCTCGAGAGCTCCGATACGCCAGACGCGCGCGCCTGGATCGACGCCGAGAACAAGGTCACGTTCGACTACCTCGCCCAGATCCCGGACCGGGCGAAGATCAAAGCGCGCCTCACGGACATCTGGAACTACGAACGGTTCGGCGCGCCGAGCCGCGAGGGGGCCTGGTACGTCTTCGCACGCAATACCGGGCTTCAGGCGCAGGCGGTCATCTACAAGACCCGGAACCTCACGGCCCCGCCCGAGGTGCTGATTGACCCGAACGCGTTGTCGAAGGACGGCACGGTCGCTCTGGGCTCGACGTCGTTCACCCGGGACGGCCGCTACATGGCCTACTCCGTCGCGGCCAGCGGGTCCGACTGGATCGAATGGCGCGTGCGCGACGTGGCCACCTCGCAGGACCTGCCGGACCTCGTCAAGTGGTCGAAGTTCAGCGGCGCGTCCTGGCTCAAGGACGGTTCGGGCTTCTACTACAGCCGCTATGACGAGCCGAAGGGCGACCAGCTTCAGGCGCTGAACAAGAACCAGAAGGTGTTCTTCCACGCGCTCGGCACCGCGCAAGCCAAGGACACGCTGGTCTACGAGCGCCCGGATAAGCCCGACTGGGGATTCGGAGCCGACGTGACCGAGGACGGCCGCTTCCTGCTCATCGTGCAATCCGAGGGCACCGACTACCGGAACCGGGTGTTCGTCCGCGATCTCAAGAACCCCGCGGGCAAGATCGAGCCGTTCCTCGACGCGTTCGACGCCAGCTACTCGGTGATCGGCAACGACGGCGACACCTTCTACGTCCTGACCAACAAGAACGCGCCGCGCTTCCGCCTGGTGGCGATCCAGCGATCGAAGCCGGCCGAGGACGGGTGGAGGACGCTCATCCCAGAAGCGAACGGCACCGCCGTGCTCGAGAGCGCGGCGATGGTGAACGACCAGTTCGTGACGCTGTGGATGAACGACGCCCATCACGCCGTGCGGATGTACGGCCTGGACGGCAAGCCGGGAGCGGAAGTGGTCCTGCCGACGCTCGGCAGCGTCTCCGGCCTGACCGGCCGCCGCGCGCACAAGGAGATGTTCTATTCGTTCGGGTCGTTCCTCTACCCGACCACGGTGTACCGCTACGACTTCGCCGGCGGCAAGAGCGAGGTCTTCAAGAAGCCGGCGCTGGCGTTCGACCCGGCCGGGTACGAGACGGTGCAGGTCTTCTACAACTCGAAGGACGGCACGCGGGTCCCGATGTTCCTGACGTACAAGAAGGGGCTCACAGAAGGACGGCCAGAACCCGACGCTGCTGTACGGCTACGGCGGCTTCAACATCGCCGACGCTGCCGGCGTTCTCGGCTGGCGCGGCGGGATGGCTGGAGATGGGCGGCATCTACGCGGTGGCCAACCTGCGCGGCGGCGGCGAATACGGCCAGGCGTGGTACGACGCCGGCCGCCTGCAGAAGAAGCAGAACGTGTTCGACGACTTCATCGCGGCGGCGGAGTATCTGATTCGCGAGAAGTACACCTCGACGCCGAAGCTCGCCATCTACGGCGGCAGCAACGGCGGCCTGCTGGTGGGCGCCTGTTTGACGCAGCGGCCGGATCTCTTCGGCGCGGCGGTGCCCGCCGTCGGCGTCATGGACATGCTGCGCTTCGACAAGTTCACGATCGGCTGGGCGTGGCGGTCCGACTACGGCGAGCCCGACAAGAACAGGGCCGACTTCGAGGCGGTCATGAAGTACTCGCCGCTCCACACGATCAAGCCCGGAACGAAGTACCCGGCCACCTTCGTGACGACGGCCGACCACGACGACCGGGTGGTGCCGCTCCACAGCTTCAAGTTCACGGCGACGCTGCAGGCGGCGCAAGCCGGCCCGGCGCCGATCCTGATTCGCATCGAGACCAAGGCGGGCCATGGCGCGGGCAAGCCGACCGACAAGGTCATCGAGGAGCGCGCGGACATGTACGGCTTCCTGCTGCGCGAGCTGAAGATGACGCTGCCGGCGGGATACGGGAAGTAGGAATCGGGAATTGAGAATTGACAATTGAGAATTGAGAATGGAGAGGTTGGCCGTGGGCGTGGGGCGGTAGGCGGGAGGCGGAAGGCGGGAAGGCGGTAGCGCGGGTCTTCAGACCCGCGAAGAGGCGGGTCTTCAGCCCCGCGATCTTGGATGGAGGACTCTATGGCAGGTGAGCAGTGGTATCTGGCCATCGGCGGGCAGCAGGTCGGGCCCGTGGGGGAGGACGAGGTCGTCCGGAGGATGCAGGCGGGAACGGCTGACGGGAACACCCTCGTGTTCACCGGCGGCATGAGCAACTGGACGCCGATCAAGGACGTCCCCCAGCTGTCCGCCCGCCTGGGCGGCGGCGCGCCGGCGGCCGCGGCAGCCCCGCCCGTCCCCGCACGACAGGCGCACGAGATCGAGTTCAAGATCTACGGCAACGAGATGCAGTTCGTCGAGGTGATGCTCGACCCGGGCGAGAGCGCCGTGGCCGAAGCCGGCGGGATGATGTTCATGACGCCCGGCATCAAGATGGAGACCGTCTTCGGCGACGGGAGCGCAAAGCAGCAGGGCTCGGGCATCATGGGCGCGCTGCTCGGCGCCGGCAAGCGGCTCCTGACGGGCGAGAGCCTGTTCATGACCGTGTTCACGAACGGCGGCAGCGGAGTGCACCGCGTCGCGTTCGCGGCGCCCTATCCCGGCAAGATCCTCCCGATGGATCTCTCGAAGCTGGGCGGGACGCTCATCTGCCAGAAGGACTCGTTCCTCTGCGCGGCCAAGGGCGTGTCGATCGGCATCGCGTTCCAGAAGAAGATTGGCGTCGGCCTGTTCGGCGGCGAGGGGTTCATCATGCAGAAGCTCGAGGGCGACGGCCTCGCCTTCTGCCACGCGGGCGGCACCGTGCACACGTACGACCTCGCGGCCGGTGAGACGCTCCGGGTGGACACCGGGTGCCTGGTGGCGCTTCAGCCGTCGGTCAACTACGACGTGCAGCTGGTCGGCGGGGTGAAGACGGCGCTGTTCGGCGGCGAGGGGCTCTTCTTCGCCACGCTGACCGGGCCGGGCAAGGTGTGGCTGCAGTCGCTGCCGCTCAGCCGTCTGGCCGGCCGGATCCACAAGGCCATTCCCGGGATCGGCAAGGGCGGCAAGGAGGAAGGCTCCATCCTTGGCGGCGCCGGCCTCGGCAGCATCATCGGCGGTGACTGACGAAAGAAGAGGCCGGCGCGCCCGATGCGCGCCGGCCCCCTGGTACGTCGTTCCTAGTTCCTGAGCCCTGGGCCTTGAGCCCTGAGCCTGAAGCCATCCCTAGAACCGATACGTCAATCTCGCGTACCCGACGTTGGCCTTGTAGTTGCCGTTGTCCGGCTTCATGAAGATCAACGTCGCTTGCGGGAACATCGTCGTGCCGCTCGTCCAGGCGTCACCGTAGGTGTACTTCTCGTACCAGTAGCCGCCCGTCAGCTTCCAGGCCTTGGTGACGTTGTAGTCCAGCTGCGCGTTGACGCTGGTGATGTGCGTGTCGTCCCAGTCGTTGATGTCCCAGATGGCCGCCGGGTTCAGGTACTGGGGGTACGCCGTGCGACCGAGCGCGTAGGTGCTGCCCGCGTTCGTCGCGACGTCCTGGAACCCGTCGACCTTCTGATCCATGACGTTGAACGTCGCGGTCCACTTGTCGGGAACGATATGGAACACCGCGCCCAGGCCGTAGGTGTTCGTCTTGTCCTGACCCGAATGGGTGAACATGTTGGCGATGGTGTAGCCCGCAGTCACACTCCCCGTCGGGTTGCTGGACCACTGGTCGACGCTCACGTCCTTCTCATACTGATAGAACGCCGTCAGGTCGATCCTGTTGGACAGCGCGTAGTCGAAGTCGATCGAAAAGGTGTCGTACTTCGCGCTCAGCAAGCCGCTCGGGGTGCCCGGAATCGGCGTCGCGCCGGGAACCGGCACTCCGCTCGACACCGCGACCCGGTCCGGACGGTTCGGGTAAGTAACGTCCCGACGGAAGTAGGACAACGTCAGGCCCATGTTGGCCAACGGAGACAGTTCGACGTAGAGCCCGGTGCGCTTCGTGTCGCGCTCGGCTTCGTCGGTCTGGAAACCGTAGACCGTCGTGCCCTCGGCTGTCCGGTGGGCATCGTCGTAGTTGAATCGCAGGTCGAGCCAGTCCTTGGCGTGGTACACCGCCGCCAGCGTGTAGCCGGTCTCCTTGCCGGAATCGGCTTCGCGCTGGGTCCGCTTGAGGCTCGTCGAGCGATAGAGGCCTTCAAACGTCAGCGCACCGATGTCGTAGGTGGCGGACGCCTGGAAGCGCTTCGAGCTGTTGTCGTAGTTCTGCGCGGTCGGGTGGCCGTACGGCTCCTCCGCCGTGGGCGCGCCGGCCGCCGCCCAGGTTCGATCCGGCGATCCCGACAGGTCGCCGGTGATGACGTACCGGCTGGTCTTGTTCGACAGGTCCCAGCTTCGGTAACTCACCCTGACCCCGAGGTCCTTGATCGGCCGCGAGGAGAACCACAGGTTGAACGTCGTGGTGTCCATCTTGCCGTTGAAGTTCGGCGCCTGGAGCGACGAGAGGAGAGAGGCCTGCGCGCCCGTGCCTGTCAACACAGTCGTGTTCGACGTGTAGGGGAGAAAGCTCTGGTCCTGGCTGTACTGCCCCAGCGCCACGTCGGCAGCCACGCGAGTCTGTTTGGCGAACTTGAACAGCGCGCCGAACGATTCGTTCATCATGCTGTTGTCCGGCATGCCACTGATCATGATCGTGCCGGGGCCGCCGTAGGCCGGGATGGAACCCGACGCCGCCGTGTACGCCAGGTCGGAGGGCCTGAACGGGTTGTCGATCATCTGCTTGGTCTGATCGTTCGTGTACACGTTCTTGTTGAGCGCCGCGTGGACGTTGCCCATCTGCTTGAGCTTGTACTCGAACTTGATCGCGTAGTCCTGCGTGAGCTCGTTCAGCGTCTCGGGAACGTCGACGACCGGCGACACGGGACCGCTGATGATGTTGCCGCCGCCCTGACCGCGGTAGCCGTCCTTGCGCTCGTGGGTGTACGTGAAGTTCAGGCTGAACGGCAGGTTCTTGCTGAAGTCGAAGCTGTAGAGGCCCCGCTTGCGCAGCGAATCCAGATCCACCAGGCCGGCCGCGTTGAAGGAAGGTGTCAGGAGCGCGTTGTAGAAGTCATACGTGCGCGCCGACGTCGGCAGCTTCGCATCAACCTGGTCCGAGTAGTACTGCCGCAGCGACGACGGCATGCTCCACACGCCGGGCGCCGTTTCGGCATAGATCACGTGGGCGTTGTTGCCCATGCGGTGGATGATCTGGTTGTAGTCGAACCCGACATCGACGAAGCCGAAGTTCGCCCACCCGCTGTAGCGCTGGTCATTCTGCCGCACGTTGAGGGCGGTCAGGTTGAAATCGAGCGCCTTGCTCGTGGTGAAGATATTGACGAACGGCATCGACACGCCCTTCGGCACGTCCCGGTATTCCTGGAACTTCGACGAAGAGATGTCGTTGACCGTCAGCGTCTGGACGGTCACCTGACCGCCGGCGGTGGCGGCAGGCTTGTCTTGCGCCGCCGCGAAAGAAGTCGCCACGAGGAAGCACATGGCGACGAGCGCAATGATGTAAGTTGCTCGTTTCATGGGCTACCTCACGAAAGCTGCGCCCGAAGGCGAATTGGAGCCGTGCAGGTTCACGTGGCAGTTCTTGCAGGACTTCTCGACCATCCGCGAGTTGATCGTCGGGAAGTTCGAGGTTCCGGCCGGAGCCACCTGGTACTTGCCTTGTTCGGTCCCGTGGTTGTCGGCAGCCGTGTTCTGCGCGAAGTGGCCGGAACCCGTCATGTGGCAGTTCCAGCAGAGGTTCGGGAGCTTCTGCGCGAGCAGGCGCTTGTGATTCGTCCCGTGCGGCTCGTGGCACGTCACGCAGTCCTCGCGGACGGGCGCGTGCTCGAACAGGAACGGACCGCGCTTCTCGGCGTGGCACTTGTAGCAGAGGTCGTTGACCGAGTCTGCGTTGATCATCTTCGGGCGGCTGCCGTCGTGCGGGTTGTGGCAACTCGAGCAGGCCATCTTGCCCTCGCGGACCGGGTGGTGCGACGTCCGCTGCGCCTTGGCGCGCTCCGACTTGTGGCACGTGAAGCAGGTCTCGGAGTCGACCTTGGTCTTCAACAGCCCCGCGACCGACTTCGCGTCGTGCACGCTGTGGCACGACGTGCACGCCACGTTGCGGCGCGCATGCATGCTGGCCGTGTAGTTCGCTTGCCCGGCCTTCTCGTGGCACTTCAGGCAGGTTTCGTTGATCTGCTGCACGGTCAGCTTCTTCACCGACGGGGTCGGCGCGTTCTTGTCGCCGCCCATCTGGCCTTTCATGTGCTCGGCGACGTTGGTGTGGCACGACGCGCAGCTCTGATCGGTGGCGGCGTGCTTGGTCTTCTGGAACGCTGATCCGGCAGCCTTGTCGTGGCACGACTGGCAATCCGTCGCGCTCCAGCCCGCTGGCGGCGGAGCCTTCTGCGCGAAGGCTTGACTGCCTGCGAGCAGAACGGCCACTCCGACCAGCGCCAGAACGAGGTGGCGAAGGCGCATAAGGAGTTCCTCTTCGACTGGCCTCGACGGATGTCCCACTCGAGACCGAATTCCGGAAAAAAGGAGTAAACCGACGCCGAGACCGGACCCGTAATCAGTCCGGCTTGGCGTCACTGGCCCCTACGCTGGATTGGACACAGTGACGAGAAACTCTACATTCTGGCGCTTGTGCTGTCAAGGTACAAGCTTGGGGGGTGCCGAATTCTTGCTCAGTTTGCCGGACGCCCCTAGATCGTGATAGTCCCCGACAGGTAGGGCACCGCTCGGCCCGCAATCTCCACGCGGTTGCCGGCCAGACGGCAGCGCAGCCTGCCCTGCCTCTTGGAGAGCTGCATGGCCGTCAGCATCGGTCTGCCGAGCCGCGCCGACCAGTAGGGAGTCAGCGTCGTGTGTGCCGATCCGGTCACCGGATCCTCCGGAACCCCCACCTGCGGCGCGAAGAACCGCGACACGAAGTCGACCTGCCGCCCAGGGGCCGTCACGATGATGCCGCGCGCGGGCACCATGGCCAGGTCGCAGAGGTCCGGGGTGAGCGCCGCGACGTGCTCCTCGGCGCCGTAGACGACCAGGTAGTCCGTCCTTCCCTTGTAGGTCTCGATCGGCTCGCGGCCAAGCGCCTCCACCAGCATCTGTGGCACCGACACCGGCTCCACCCGGTCGGCCGGAAAATCGAGCACCAGCAGTTCGCCCTCGCGCCTCACCTTCAGCGAACCGCTCTTCGACGCGAACTCGACGACGTCTCCCGGATGGCGGTCGTGGACGAACACGACGTAAGCCGAAGCCAGCGTGGCGTGGCCGCACAGATCCACTTCCACGGTTGGCGTGAACCACCGGATCTGGAAGCCGCCATCCACCCGCACGTAGAAGGCGGTTTCGGCGAGATTGTTCTCCGCCGCGATCTTCTGCATCGTCTCGTCGGGCAGCCACGAGTCGAGCGGACATACCGCTGCCGGGTTGCCGCCGAACAGACGATCCGCGAACGCGTCCACCTGGTAGAGTCGGAGTTCCATAGCGGGGATTCTACAACGGCTCAAGGCTCAGGGCTCAAGGCTCAGGGCTTCAGAGCGCCCGAGGACGGACGCGCGCCTCTCTCGACCGATTCCACCCAGACCACGGTGACCAGCGTGTAGGCGAGGACCAGCGCCACGTCGACGATAAGCGGGAGCGAAGGCGTCACGGCATCCAGCCGGTCCCGCACGGCCGAGGCGACCACGACGATGGCGAACAGCGCCACGTAGGCACGCGACAGCGTGATCACGCGGGTCCGCCAGGACGCGTCCGGGATGCCCCTGGCGTCGAAGAGCAGCCAGACCCAGGCCGTGAGCGTCAGCGGAAGCGCCGCAAAGCCGAGAATCCTGCGCAGCAGCGACAGAAGAGCCGTGTCGCCGCTGAACTGATAGCCACTCCAGCCCATGATGAGAAGCGCGGCGAAGGCCGGCGCCACGACGCGCGCGACACCGCGAACCCGCCGCGATGCCAGGCTGCCGCGCAGTTGGTGCACGACGGAGGCGCAGCTGTAGACGAACGCGACCAGCAGCAGCGCCGCCGCGACGAGGACGAGTGCGACCAGGCGCAGCCCCGTCCCCGGCGAGATGGCGGTCAGCAGGAACTGCCGCATGTTCTCGAACACGAACCACGCCGACACCCAGAGGCAGTACAGGACGAGCGGGACCGGCAGCAGGCTTATGGCGTGCGGCCCTCGCCCGAATCCTGTTCGAACGAGCAGGGCCATCGAGACGAAGGTCGCGCCCAGCGTGAAGAGCAAGCCGAGGATGACGGTGGCGGCCACACGAAGATCCTACATCCATGTCAGTCGGGACTGACGATGAAGGGTCGGAGCTGACGCTGAGGGGTCGGCGCTGACGCTGAATGGTCGGGACTGACGATGTCAGTCGGAACTGACGCGGTCAGTCGGGGCTGACGCTGAAGGGTCGGCGCTGACGATGTCAGTCGGACCTGACGATGAGGGGTCGGCGGTGACGCGCCTCTCGTAAGCGTGCGCCTTGCCGGTGTCGTAAGCACCGGCAAGGAGGGCGTTCCCGTGCGATTCACATCCCTGGTCATCGCGGTGTCGGCGGCCGTGGCGCTTGTCGGAACTCCGGTCGCGCTGACGCAGGAGAAGGCTGGCCCAATCGACGCCACGGTGAGGCGGTTCCTGGACCAGCACCGCAATTCGTGGCGGGACATGAACGTCCCGGAGGCGGACGGCCAGGCGCTCTACGATCTCGTCGTCAAGAACAACTGCAAGCGGGCGCTGGAAATCGGGACGTCCACCGGGCACTCTGGCATTTTCATCGCGTGGGCGCTCAGCAAGACGGGCGGCAAGCTGATCACGATTGACGTCGACGAGGGGCGCCATCGCGAGGCGGTCGGCCACTTCAAGGAAGCCGGCGTGGCGGCGTTCATCGATGCGCGGCTGGCGGACGCCCACGACCTGGTGCCGAAGCTCGACGGCCCGTTCGACTTCGTCTTCATCGACGCCGACAAGGAGTGGTACACGAACTACGCGAAGGCGGTGCTGCCGAAGCTGACGGTGGGCGGCCTGATGACGGCGCACAACGTCTCGCAATACGGCGGCCGCCGCCAGATGACGGGCGACTTCTCCGGGTGGGTCAAGAGCCAGCCAACCCTGGAGACGAGCTTCAACGCCGGCGTGATGGTCAGCAGGAAGATGCGGTAGGGGTCCGGGGTCACACCCGCCTGAACGTCTTCGCGAACCGCTTCAGGACCTTGTTGACCAGCCAGGCCGGCGCGTGGCGCGCCAGCCAGACCGTCACCCGGTTCATGCGGCCGTTGACGTAGACGACCTCGCCGCGCATCACCGCGTCGTAGGCCTGCCTGGAGACGGTGTCGGCGTCCATCCACATCCATTTCGGCAAACGGCTCACCTGCGCCCGCATGTCGTTCACGTCGTGGAACTCGCTGTACGTGAACCCGGGGCAGAGGGCCGTGACGTTGACACCCCGCGGGCGGAGCTCGAGCGCGAGCGATTCCGAGAAGCGGAGGACCAGCGATTTGGCCGCGCCGTAGAGCGTGTGGCCCGCCGAGCCAGGCACGAGACCGGCGACCGACGCCACGTTGATGATCCAGCCGCGCTCGCGCTCCACCATCGCGGGCGCGAACCGGTAGCACAGCTCCGCCACGGCCGTCACCATGACCTGGATGAAGTCGCGGTGCTGGTCCCAGGACGAGCGCAAGAACCCGCCCGGAAGGCCGTAGCCGGCGTTGTTGACGAGGGCGTCGACGGCGATGCCCGAACGCGTGACCTCGTCGAAGATGCGCGCCGGGGCGGAGGGATCCGCCAGGTCGGCGGCGATGACGTGCACCGCGCAGCGATGAGCGGCGCGGAGTTCGGCGGCCAGGGCCTCCAGCCGATCCGCGCGGCGCGCGGTCAACACCAGGTCGAATCCATTCGCAGCGAACACCCGTGCGATCGCCGCCCCGATGCCGGCCGACGCGCCGGTGATCAACGCCGTCTTCTTCGTCACGTCAGCTCCGACTCCATCTTTCGGACCGAATCGGTGAAGTCAATCGTCTCGCGAACATACGCACGTTTCTCGAGGTAGGTTCCGGGAAAGAAGCTCCGCTTGAAGCCGTAGAGCAGGATGTCGAGCAGTTCACGGTCCGTCAGCGAGAACGCCTCCACTGCGCGCTGGATCTCGTTCGTCACGCTCGTATTCGACACCAGCCGGTTGTCGGTGCAGAAGGTCGTCGACAGCCGCCGCTTTCTCATCTCACCGAATGGATGCCGGCTGAGGTCGGCGCCAAGCTCCGGCACGGTCTGCTGGTTCGAGGTCAGACAGACCTCGATGGTGATCCGCTTGTCCGCGATGAACTGCGCCAGCCGCTCGACGTAGGCGGTCCGATCGGTGACGCGCCTCGCGGTGATCTTCGATTCGTCGAACAGCCACGTCCCGTGGCCGATCCGATCGGCGTGCAGGTTGCCGATCGCCTGGAAGATCGACTCGGGCCCGTAGTCCTCGCCCGCGTGGACGGTCTTGCCCAGGAACGCTTCGTGCGCCACCTGGTAGGCCACGCGGTGCTCCTCGGCGGGGTATCCCTTCTCCTGGCCCGCCAGGTCGATGCCGACGACGAGCAACCCCTCGTCGTGTTTGAGCCGGGCCGCGGCGCGCGCCACCTGCACGCTGGCGGCCGAGTGCACTTCCTGGAAGGATGCTTCGGGGAGCGCCTCGAAAATCCGACGGTAGCCTTCGGAGAAGTCCGATGTGAACGCCCGCAGCGCGCACAGGATGATACCGGCGACGAAGCGGGGCTCCCGGCCAGAGGCAATCTCCGGCCGGGCGTTGTACGCGGCGGCGGCCCGCCGAATCCCGGCGTCGACGGCGCGCACGGCACCAGAGAAATCCAGCCCGGGCCCGACATGCAGCTGCGGCGCGAACCGAATCTCGACGTAGCGCACGCCTTCGGCCTGGCAGTCCTCGCACAGCTCGAACGTCGCCTGCTCGAGCGCATCGCGATCCTGAAGCACCGCGACGGTGTACTGGAATCCCAGGAGGTACTCACCGAGGTTGACGTAACTCGGCCGGAAGACGAGTTCCCGCAGCCCTGCCTCGGTATGGGACGGCAGGACGACGCCGCGCCGGCGGGCCAGGTCGATCAGCGTGCCCAGCCGAAGGGAACCATCGAGATGGACGTGCAGGTCCGTCTTCGGCAGCCGGCGAATCACCTCTGGCGTCATAGCGGGCATGATGACCCGGGAAAGTCGTCTACTCCACCTTGCTGAACCTCTGGCGGAGGGCGCCGCACACGGGGCAGGTGTCCGGCGGTTCGCCCGCGACGGTGTGCCCGCAGACGTCGCAGATGTAGAGGTCGCCCTCTGGCAGGTCCTTGCCGGCTTTGGCGGCTTCGAGCGCTTCGCTGTAGAGCGCGTGGTGGGTCTGCTCCACCGCGCTCGCCCTCTCGAAGCTGCGCTGCGCGCCCTTGTTCCCTTCGGCGACGGCCGTGGCGATGAATCCCGGGTACATCGTCGTGAACTCGTGGTGCTCGCCTGCCATCGCAGCCTCGAGATTGGTCGCCGTGTCCTTGACGTGCCCGGCGACGCGGAAGTGCGCCAGCGCGTGCACGGTCTCGGCGGCGGCCGCCGCCCTGAAGAGCTTCGCAATCTGCTTGAAGCCGTCGGCCTCGGCCTTCTTCGCGAACGCCAGATACTTCCGGTTCGCCTGGCTCTCGCCGGCAAACGCCGCCATGAGATTGTCTTCGGATGCCATGCTGCCCTCCTCTGGATGACGGAAAAGAGATACGGTAGCCTAGCACACGAAGGGCTCGAGGCTTCCGCCGCCGCCCGCACCAGGCACTCAGGCGGGCTATGGCGGACCCGCCGAAGCCCGAAGGGCGAAGGCGGGCAGGGCTCAGGGAGATCGCGCATGACCACGACGCTCACCACGCGGATCCTGGCCGGCATGGCCGGCATCGCGCTCGCCTCTGGGGTGCCAGGCCTGGCGCTGGCGCAGGCGAGGTACCAGGTGCCGCCGAAGGCCATCGTCGACATCCTCGACGCCGCGCCGCTGCCGACCGTGGCGGTCAGCCCGTCGAGGCAGGTGCTCGCAGTGCTCGAGCGCGCGGGCATGCCTACGATCGCAGACCTGTCGCAGCCGATGCTCCGCCTGGCAGGCGCGCGCATCAACCCGAAGACGAACGGCCCGCAGCGACCGCCGTCGGTCATCGGTCTCAGCCTGAAGCAGATTGCGGATGGGAAGACGGTGAAGATCCTCCTCCCGCCCGGCGCGAAGATCGAGTGGATCGGGTTCTCTCCCGACAGCCGGCGCGTCGCGTTCACCGAGACGCGGGCGTCTGGCATCGCGCTCTGGGTGGCGGACGCGGCGACGGGCGCGGCCAGGCCGCTGACGCAGCCGACGCTGAACGGGACCATGGGGCCGACGTGCGTCTGGGTGAGTGCGGCGAGCCTGATGTGCAGGAGCGTCCCGGCACTGCGCGGCCTTCCCCCGAAGCCGAGCCCGGTACCCGCGGGCCCGAACATCGAGGAGAACGCCGGCAAGGTGGCGCCGGTCAGCACCTACCAGGATCTGCTGAAGAGCGCGCACGATGACGCGCTGTTCGAGTACTACTTCGCGAGCCAGTTGGCGCTCGTGAACGCCGGCACCGGCGTGCAGACGCCGGTCGGCAAGCCCGCGGTCTTCGCGACCGCCGGCCCGTCGCCGAACGGGGAGTTCATACTCGTGTCCAGGCTCGAGCGGCCGTTCTCGCACGTGGTCCCGTACTCCGACTTCGCGAGGAAGGTCGAGGTGTGGAGCCGCGCGGGAGCCCTGGTAACGGCGATCGCCGATCTGCCGTCGAGGGAGACCGTCCCGATGCTGGGAGTGCCGGCCGGACCGCGCGACTACGCGTGGAATCCTGTTGAGCCGGCCACGCTGGTATGGACCGAGGCGCTCGACGACGGCGACCTGCGGGCGCCGGTCGCGCAGCGCGACCGGCTGTGCGTGCTGCAGGCGCCGTTCACGAGCCCGCCGTCGGAGTGGCTCAAGTTCCAGCACCGCGTCGAGTCGGTCGCCTGGACCAGCGCCAATATCGCGATGGTCACGGAGGTCAATCGCGCGACCCGCCTGCGCCGCACCTGGACGATCGAGGGGGGCATCGCGCGGCGGGCGTTCGAGGTGAGCGAGGAGGACCGCTACAGGGACCCCGGTCGCCCGGTGCTGAAACCTCGCTTCGGCGGCGGCCCGGGCGTGATCATGCAGGTGAGCGACTGGATCTACCTGGAGGGTGATGGCGCGTCACCGAAGGGGGACCGTCCGTTCCTCGACCGCTTCAACGTGAGGACCTTCGAGACGGAGCGGCTGTTCCAGTCGGAGGGCGAGAGCTGCGAGTCGGTGGCGGCCGTTCTCGCCGACAACGGCAGGACGCTGCTGACGCGGTACGAGACGGCGAGGCGGCCGCCCAACTACCTGGTGCGCGATCTCACGACTCGGATCGAGCGCGCGCTGACCGACTTCAAGGATCCGACGCCGCAGCTGGCTGGCGTGGCGCGTCAGGTTGTCTCCTACACGCGGAAGGACGGCGTCGCGCTGAGCGCCACGCTGTACCTGCCGCCGGGCTACGCGAAGGGCGTTCGGCTGCCACTCGTGATGTGGGCGTATCCGCGCGAGTTCACGGACCCGGCGATGGCGGGTCAGGTGTCGGGGTCGCCGTACAGGTTCACCACCTACACCGGCGCCTCCCATCTTTTCTTCCTCACGCAGGGCTATGCGGTGCTCGACAACCCGTCGATGCCGATCGTCGGGCCTGGCGAAACGGCGAACGACACCTACGTCGAGCAGTTGGTCGCGAGCGCCGAGGCGGCCGTCGACAAGGTGGTGGGGATGGGCGTGGCCGACCGCGATCGCATCGGCGTCGGCGGGCACAGCTACGGCGCGTTCATGACGGCGAACCTGCTGGCACACTCGCGGCTGTTCCGCGCCGGCATCGCCAGGAGCGGCGCGTACAACAGGACGCTGACGCCGTTCGGGTTCCAGAGCGAGCGGCGCACGTTCTGGGAGGTGCCCGACACGTACGCGAGGATGTCGCCGTTCCGGTACGCCAACGCGGTGAAGGACCCGGTCCTGCTCATCCACGGCGAGACGGACGACAACTCGGGGACCTTCCCGATCCAGTCCGAGCGCTTCTACATGGCGCTCAAGGGGCACGGCGCGACGGTCCGCTACGTCACGCTCCCGAACGAAGCGCACGGCTACGCCGCGCGCGAGTCGGTGCTGCACACGCTCTACGAGATGGTGACGTGGTTCGACAGGTACGTGAAGAATGCGGGGGCGAGGAAGTAGGGCGGGTCTTTCCGCCTTCGCCCGGCTACGGCGGGACCTCGCCGTAGCGCTACGCGCGGAGGCGGGCCGACCCGCCCGCCTCGCTAGAACTTCCGCCAGGTGAACGAGTCCATCATCCAGTTCCCAGGCATCACGGCCTTGGTGGAGAGGGCGCGGTCGTAGTGGATCTTCGCATTGCCGAAGTCATGGACCTTCCGACCGATGACGGCGCCGTAGAGGTCGGGCGTGCCGCCGTTGCTGATATCGGCGTTCGGCGCGTAGACGAGGCCGATGATGGCCGTGGTGCCCATCAGCGAAACCGACTGCGTCCCGGCATACGTGATCGTGAGCCTGGACGGGTCGTAATCGAGCACGCTCAGGTTCGAGCCGCCCTGCAGCGTGATCGGGATGGGCATGGAGGGCACGGCCTCGTAGACTCCTGCCGTGGCATACCCCGCCACGTTGAGGACGACAGAGCCCGTACCCGTCACCTGAATGCTTCCCTGGCCATTCAAGGTGATGCTGTTGATATCGTAGATGGCGGGCGGATTGCCGGTCCCGCCTCCCGGAAGCTGGAGCAGGCCTTTGAAGCCAGCGCCAGCGCCGATGTCGCCGTAGGCCGCTGGCCGTGGATTGAGGGTCTGGGTGCCGGTGTTGGGGACCGTCGCCGCCGACAGATTGGGCGGCGGCGCGGGCGTCGGGTAGTTGACCTCCTGAGGCAGGAAGACGAAGCCATCGACCTTCGTGAGCGACCCGGTCAGCGCGTTCCCTGCAGTGCAGCTGCCACCCGTGGCCCCGGTGCGGATCGATGAGAGGGTGCCGTTGATCTCGGCGCTGCCCGTCAGCGTGAGGTTTCCGTTCGTGCCTACGTTGCCGCCGAACCTCGGGACGTCAGGGGTGTGGCCGACCGCGGAATTGTAGCTGTCGGTGTATGCGCTCCCTTGCCAGTCGAGTGCCGCGCATCCCTTGTCCGTCGCGAACGCCGCGTAGGAAAACACGGGCGCCACCTGCCGCTCGAGGATCGCGGACACATCGATCGCGGCGCCCGTCGCCGGCATGAGGCCCTCGCCTGTGATCTTCCAGGTCTGGACGATGGCAGTCCCCCCTCCGAAGACATCGATTTGGCGCATCGAGACGAGCGTTGCCACCGAACGATAGGTGACCGTGTAGGTCCCGGCCAGCGTCCCGGCGGACGCGTTCCGGAATGCGGTCCCGACCGATCCTCCGAACCCGCCCGGGTAGTTGAAACTCGTCGCACTATGCGACAGCCTGACCGGTGCGCCGCCGTAGGTCACCACGGACAGGTTCGTGACGGGATCCAGAGTACCGGTCACGACGTAGTTGGTGATCGGATCCGTCCCGGTGCCGGGCCCGGCCGCCGCATACGCGTTGCTCATCAGGTAGTTGGAGGCCCGGTGCACGGCCGTTTCCGCGCCGTACCTCGCGAGGGTCATCAGCCTGTAGTTCGTGCTGGACGCCGTGTCGGCAGTGGACACGGCCATCAGCGATGCGGCGATGACGGACAATACCGCCAGCATGATCATCACCAGGATCAGCGCAATTCCCTTCTCGTCGGTCCTGTTCATATCCACCATCCCGGTTCACTACGGCGTTGGCAACAGGCTCGCGATGCTCAGCGGCATGCCGTGCACCCTGTTGCTCGAGGCCATGCTGGCCAGCAGCCACGAATTGAAGACGTTTCTCGGCGCGACGTTCAGGAGCGACTTGGTTTCCTTCTGAATCCCGGCACTGCGGTCCCGGAATTGCGCCTGCGTCGTGAGTGAGATCGCGACGTTGATCACGAAGGTGTTGGGGGGCACTGTCTGCTGTTGGTAGACGAAGCACGGAACGCGGCCCGTGTCAGGGTCCGTGAGGTTGTCCAGCAGGACCTGGGTGGGACCCGGCGCGGGCTTCGCCGGCGCGGCGCCTGACGTGACCGCGTTTTCGATCACGTTCCGGTACAGGATTCCCGCGTTGATGTCGCACTTGTATTCGACATACACCATGCGCCCGTCGTCATTGATGTCGCCGTATAGCTTCAGCAGGTAGCCGGTCGAGCCATTGGCGTAGGTCGCGGCGCCGACGGCGGACCCCGGACAAGCGGCCTGGTTGACGCATGGCACGACACCGGTGGCGAAACCGCCGCGAACCGCAGCAGGCGCGCCGCTGACGTGCGCCTGGAGGAACGTCGCGGTAATCGAAGGCGGGCTCGTGCCGACGGCGGTGACCTGGACCGTCTCTTCGGCCGCGCCCGCGTCGATGACGAGATACTCGTTGACGAACATGTTCGAGACGGAGCTGACGGTGACGGTATTCGGGCCGGCTGCCACCGCCTGCGTCAGCGTGACGGGAGCGGGAAGCGTGATGCTGCCCGCCTGCCCGACCTCCTGCTGAAGCAGCTCGGTGGCACTGCGAACGCCGTCGTGCATGGCCGACCGGTTGAACACCAAGTTCTGTACTCTCGACAGCTGCAGCATGGCCTCCATCATGCCTGCTGAGACGACGAGCAGCAGCACCATCGCGACCAGCGTCTCGATGAGCGAGAAGCCGCGTTCGGAATCACGGGACGGCTTCACGGCGCGATTGACGGGCCCGGTCATGAATCCTCCTCAGAACGGAAGTGTCTTCTGCGAGACCACCGTCGTCTGCGGCACGCGGCCGAGCGCGCCGACCTGCCGCCGCACGATGGTCGTCACCGCGACCTGCTTGACTCCGGCCGTCCCCGCCGGCAGGGAGATCTGCCAGACGCGCTTGTAGAACCACCCGGCGGGCGCGGCCGTGCCGGTGGCGTCCACCGGCGTGCCCATCGCGTCGAGATAGTCCACGTAGAGGGCGACCGGGGCGGTCGAATTTGCGCTGCCGCCTACGGCGAGGCCCGTGCCACCGCTGGTTGTGCCGAAGGGTGTGGCCACGCGCGCCCGGGTGTCCGCGACGCTGTCGTTGTAGGCCAGCGACAGGAGCTGTTCCATCTTGTCCTGGGAGGTACTCGGTGACACGGGCGACGAGATGGCCTTGGCTCTCGGTGGTCGAGATGGCCACGACGCCGAGCGGCAGGAGGCCCATCGCGATGATGAGGAGAATGCTCAACGCGACCACGGTCTCGAGCAGGGTGACGCCCCGCTCCGAATGTCCGGGCTCGGGGTGAACCGCCGGCATTGTGTCGCTCATGGTGATCCTCACTGCACCTTCAGCCATCTGGGCGGCGTGGCGTAGGGCGTCCACCACACGGTATTGAGGCCGGTGGCCGCGACCATGGTGGCGTACACGGCGACCCCGTCGGTCAGGTAGAGGCCGTTGCCGCCGGCCGGTGCCCCGGTCGAGTTGACCGGCACCCCGCGTGAGTTGTAGACGACGCACGCCGTGTCCGCCATCGGCGCCGGCGGGACCGCGTTGTCGAGGCAGGCGGACGACAGAGCGATGGTCGTTTGCGTGTTCGGCGGCGCCGAGGCCAGGCCTCCGAAACCGAATGTGATCCCAGGGGACAGTGTCTGGGATCCGCCGTGGACGAGCCAGGCGCTGCCGTTCCACTCCTCGATCGAGAAGGTCCGGGCGCCGATGTCGGCGTGCAGCCGGACGCGAGTAAAGGTCGCGGCGGCCCGCATCTTCGCGAGACTCACGGTGTGCGCAAGCGTGCGGGCGTCGCCCGCCAGCCGGTAGCCGCGGGTCGCGGAACTCATGGCTGGCACCGCAATCGCCCCAAGTATGCCGGCCAGCGCGACCACGACCAGCAGTTCGATCAGGGAGAAACCTCGCTGATAGCCGAGGTTCGCGGGCGCGTGTCGGTGATTCATGTCGGGTCCTACCCCCGGACAACCGTAGGGCAAGCCCAGGGCCAGGGCCGGAGACGGGAGGGGGCCTGGATCGGGCGCAGATTAGGCTTGAAATGGGGGGAGTCCAGGATGCGCTGCCTCGGAATGAGACAGCGGCTTACGCTTCTGTCAGAGGAACCCGAGCTGGAGCCTGGCCGCGTCCGACATCCGATCGGCCGACCAGGCGGGATCCCAGACGACCTCGACGGTCGCGTCGGCCACGCCCTCCACCGCGCGAACGGCGCGCTCGACCTCGAGCGGGAGCGCCTGCGCGGCCGGACAGGCCGGGGCCGTCAGCGTCATCCGGATGTGGACGCGACGATCGGCACCGACCTCGATGTCGTAGATGAGGCCGAGTTCCCAGATGCTCACAGGGATCTCGGGGTCGTAGACGGTGCATAGCGCCTCGATGACACGGGGACGAAGCACGAGGGACGTGACGGGATCTTGTCCGGGCATCGAGGCACGCTCTCGATCAGTATCCAGCAGCCAGAAGTCAGAATCCGAAAGCGCCGAGCCGCCGGCCACGGTCGTCGTCGTCCGTCTTCTGCCTTCTGTCTTCTGTCTTCTGAATTCTGGATTCCGAATTCTGTCCCTATTCGGTACTCGCCGTCCCGCCCGCCGCCTCGAGCGCGGCGTGCAGCGTGTGCCACGCCAGGCTCGCGCACTTCACGCGCGATGGGAACTCGCGGACGCCGCAGAACACCGCCAGCTTGCCGAGGCTCTCCTCCACCGCCCCTTCGACGCCGGAGGTCACCATCTGGTGGAACTCCTCGAACATCCGTTCGGCTTCCTCAACCGACTTCCCCTTGACCGCGTCGGTCATGAGCGAGGCCGACGCGCGTGAGATTGCGCAGCCGGCCCCCTCGAACGCGACGTTCTCGATGACGCCGTCCTCGACGTCGACCTGCACCGAGAGGTGGTCGCCGCACAGCGGGTTTCGGCCCTCCGCACGGCGGTTCGCCTCGGCCAGCGGCCCGAAGTTCCTCGGCCGCTTGTTGTGGTCGAGGATCACCTCCTGGTACAGCTCTCTCAGGTCGGACATCAGCCGAACAGCTTTCTCACCTGGCCGATCGCGTCCGCCAGGCGGTCCACGTCGTCGCGGGTGTTGTAGAACGCGAGCGAAGCGCGCGCGGTCGCCGGTACGCCGAGCCGGTGCATCAGCGGCTGGCAGCAGTGGTGCCCCGTCCGAATCGCCACGCCTTCCCGGTCGAGAATCGTGCCGATGTCGTGCGGGTGCGCCGTTTTCATCACGAAGGAGACGATGCCGGCCTTGTGCGCGGCCCGGCCGATCAGCGTCACATCGTCGAACTCCGACAGCCTCTCCTCGGTGTACCGCGCCAGCGCCGCCTCGTGCGCGGACGCCGCCTCCATGTCGATCCCGTTCAGGTACTGGATGGCAGCGGCGAGGCCAACCGCGCCGGCGATGTCGGGGGTGCCCGCTTCGAACTTCGCCGGGAGCGTGTTGTAGCGAACCTCGTCGAGCGTCACCGAGCTGATCATGTCGCCGCCGCCCTGCCACGGCGGCATCCGGTCCATGAGCTCCGCCTTGCCGTAGAGAACGCCAATCCCCGTCGGCCCGAACAGCTTGTGCCCGGAAAACGCGTAGAAATCGCAGTCGAGCGCCGCCACGTCGACCTTCATGTGCGGAACGGCTTGGGCGCCGTCGAGCAGCACGGGGATGCCGCGCGCGTGCGCCAGCCTGACGAGGTCGGCCGCCGGGTGAATCGTCCCCAGGGCGTTCGACACGTGCCCGAGCGCGACAAGGCGAGTGCGGCCGCCGAGCAGCCGCTCGTACTCGTCCATCCGCAGCTCGCCGGCATCCGTCATCGGCACGATGCGCAGCACCGCGCCCGTCGCCTCACACGCCATCTTCCATGGGACGAAGTTCGAGTGGTGCTCGAGGATCGAGACCACGATCTCGTCGCCCGGGCGGAGCAGCGGGCGGGCATAGGCCTGCGCGACCAGATTGATCGCCTCGGTGGTGCCGCGGACGAAGACGATCTCTCGCGACTCGCGGGCGTTCAGGAACCTCTGGACGACGATGCGGGCGCCTTCGTACCCGGCCGTCGCGCGCTCGCTCAGCAGGTGGACGCCGCGGTGAATGTTGGCGTTATCGGACAGGTAGTAGTTCGAGATCGCGTCGATGACCGCGCGCGGCTTCTGCGTCGTCGCCGCGTTGTCCAGGTACACCAGCGGCTTCCCGTGAATCGTCTGGTCCAGGATCGGGAAGTCTCGGCGGACGGCGGCGTCGTCGAACGGGGTCATGCGAACGCTGTCTCCGCCAGCGCGCCCGGCAGGCGTGCGGCCAGAATACGGTCGAGCGCGGCGCGCACCGGCTCGAGGCCGATTCGGCCGGTCACGTCGGTCGCGAACGCCCGGATGAGCAGGCTTCGCGCGTCGTCGAGGCCGATGCCGCGAGCGCGCAGGTAGAACAGGGCGTCTTCGCTGAGCTGGCCGACGGTGGCGCCGTGCGTGCACTTCACGTCGTTCGCGAAGATCTCGAGCTGCGGCTTCGTGTGAATCTGCGCGTCGTCGGAGAGCAGCAGCGTCTTGTTTGTCTGTTTCGAGTCGGTCTTCTGCGCGTCCGGCCGGACGCGGATGAGGCCGTTGAAGACGGCCCGCGCCCGCCCGCCGAGAATGCCCTTGTAGAGCTCGTGGCTCGTGCCGTGCGGCATCGCGTGGTCGATCTCCGTGTGGTTGTCGATGACCTGACTGCCGTCGGCCAGGTAGAGCCCGTTCAGCGTGCAGTCCGCGCCCTCGTCACCGAGCACGGCGACGGCATCGTGTCGCGCGATCAGGCCTCCGAAGGCCATGGCGTGAGACGACGAGCTGGCCGATCGGCCGAGCTGGAACTGGGTGTGCCCGATGTGGAAGGCGGTCAGCGACTCCCGCTGCAGCCGATAGTGCTCGAGGACCGCACCGTCCCCCGCCACAACCTCCGTGACGGCGTTGGTGAGCCCGCGGGCGGCCCCGGGTGAGGCGAACGTTTCAACAACGCGCGCCTGGCTGTTGCGGCCGAGCACGACCAGCACGCGCGGATGCGAGACCGCCGGCGCGGGGGTCACGGTGGACAGGAAGATCAGCTGGATCGCCTCGCCCAAGACCGTGTTGTCGGCGATCACGATCAGCGCGCCGTCTTCGAACAGCGCCGTGTTGAGCGCGGCGAACGGTCGCGTCGTGACGTCGGTGTGGCGGCCGAAGTGCGGCTGAAGGCTCGCCGGATTCTGAGCGATCACCTCGGCGAGCGAAACGGCCGTCACGCCTGCCTGCGGCGTACCGACGGTTGACAGCCTCGGCGCGAAGCGTCCGTTGACGAACGTCATGACCGGCCCTCCCAGGCCGGAGACGACGAGGTTCGACACCGTGGCGTGCGCGACGGCGGCCGGCGGCGCCGGGACGAACGGCGTGTCTGCGATGGGCGCCACGTTCGTGAAGCGCCACTCCTCGTGCTTCGTCGTCGGGAAGCCCAGCTTCCCGAACGCGGCCGCGGACGCCCGCCGCATGTCGCGAAGCCACGCCGGCTCATGCCGGCGCGAGGCCTCGACGCGGTCGTAGGTCGCGAGGTAGGTTTCGGTGGTCGTCGGCATCGTCGTTCCGCCTTGTACCCTGAGCCTTGAGCCCTGAGCCTTGCGCCTGCTACGCCACAGTCTCCAGCCAGCCGTAGCCTCGTTCTTCGAGCTCGAGCGCCAGGTCCTTTCCGCCGGACTTGACGATGCGGCCCTCCGAGAGGACGTGGACGAAGTCGGGCACGATGTAGTCGAGCAGGCGCTGGTAATGAGTGACCACGATGGCCGAGCGATCCGGGCCGCGAAGCGCGTTCACGCCGTTCGCGACGACCTTGAGCGCGTCGATGTCGAGCCCCGAGTCCGTCTCGTCGAGGATCGACAGCTTCGGCTCGAGCACGGCCATCTGGAAGATCTCGTTGCGCTTCTTCTCGCCGCCCGAGAACCCCTCGTTGACCGGCCGGTTCATCAGCGCCTGGTCCATGTCCAGCAGCTTCATCCTCGCGCGGATGAGCGCCATGAACTCAATCGCGTCGAGTTCGAACTCGCCGCGGTGCTTGCGCACGGCGTTCAGCGCGGATTTCAGGAAGTAGGCGTTGTTCACGCCGGGAATCTCAACCGGGTACTGGAACGCCAGGAACACGCCCTCCCGCGCCCGCTCCTCGGGGGCGAGCTCGAGCAGATCGCGGCCCAGGTAGGTCACCGAGCCCTCGGTCACCTCGTACTCGGGGCGCCCCGCGAGCACGCCGGCCAGCGTGCTCTTGCCCGACCCGTTGGGCCCCATGATCGCGTGCACTTCTCCGGTGCCGACCATCAGGTCGATCCCCTTGAGGATCTCCTTGCTGCCCACCCGCGCCCGCAGGTTTTTGATTTCCAGCATTGCTCGTCCGTCCCTACTTCGCACGATCCCAGCTTCGCACGATCGCAAGATGCTGTGTTGCTCCTACCCCACCGACCCCTCGAGGCTGACGCCGAGCAGCTTCTGCGCCTCGACTGCGAATTCCATCGGCAGCTCCCGGAACACTTCCTTGCAGAAGCCGCTGACGATCATGCTCACGGCGTCCTCGGTCGACAGGCCGCGCTGCCGGCAGTAGAAGATCTGGTCCTCGCCGATCTTCGACGTCGACGCCTCGTGCTCCATCTGCGCCGTCGTGTTCTTGATGTCGATGTATGGAAACGTGTGAGCGCCGCACCGATCGCCGATGAGCAGCGAGTCACACTGGGAGTAGTTGCGCGCGTTCGCGGCGTTCTTCCCGATCCGCACCATGCCGCGGTAGGTGTTCTGGCCGTGCCCCGCCGAGATCCCCTTCGAGACGATCGTGCTCCGCGTGTTCTTCCCGAGGTGGATCATCTTCGTGCCGGTGTCGGCCTGCTGGTAGTTGTTGACGACCGCCACCGAGTAGAACTCCCCGATCGAGTTGTCGCCCTGCAGGATACAGCTCGGATACTTCCACGTGATGGCCGAGCCGGTCTCGACCTGCGTCCAGGTGATCTTCGAGTTCGCGCCGCGGCAGTGCCCGCGCTTGGTCACGAAGTTGTAGATGCCGCCCTTGCCATTCTTGTCGCCCGGATACCAGTTCTGCACCGTCGAGTACTTGATGGTGGCGCCCTCGAGCGCCACCAGTTCAACCACCGCCGCGTGCAACTGGTTCTCGTCGCGCATCGGCGCGGTGCACCCTTCCAGATAGCTCACGTGCGCGCCCTCGTCCGCGACGATGAGGGTACGCTCGAACTGGCCGGTGCTCTGCGCGTTGATTCGGAAGTAGGTGCTCAGCTCCATCGGGCAGCGAACGCCCTTCGGCACGTAGCAGAAGGAGCCGTCGCTGAACACGGCCGAGTTCAGGGCGGCGAAGAAGTTGTCGGTGTGGGGGACCACCGAGCCGAGGGTACTGCCGCACGAGCTCGGGGTGCTCGCGGACCGCTTCCGAGAACGGGCAGAAGATGATCCCGAGCTCCCCGAGCTTCCCCTTGAACGTCGTCGCAACCGAGACGCTATCGAATACGGCGTCCACCGCCACGCCGGCCAGCGCCTTCTGCTCCTCGATCGGGATGCCGAGCTTCTCGAAGGTGCGCCGGATCTCCGGGTCCATCTCGTCGAGGCTGGCCAGCGACTTCCGCGGCCTGGGCGCCGAGTAGTAGATGATGTTCTGGTAGTCGATCGGGTCGTGCTTGACGTTCGCCCACTCCGGATCCCGAAGCGTGAGCCAGGTGCGGTACGACTTCAACCGCCACTCGAGCAGCCACTCGGGCTCGCCCTTGAGGGCTGAGATCTGACGAATCGTGTCCTCGCTCAGCCCCCGCGGAATCGCATCGGCCTCGACATCGGTGACGAAGCCGTACTTGTAGTCCTGCGTTGCCAGTTCTTCGATGGTCTTCGTTTCCGTGCTCATGCGCGGATCCTCGGATGATGGCAGCCGGAGCCGCCGCTGACCGGGATTGGGGGCCGACGATTCCCGGTCAACTCGTCACTCCGACCGTTATGGTCTCCAATATAACACAATACAAGACTGATTGAGTCCGATATTTTGCAGGAGGCTGTCTCACGTGGACGCTGTGCCTGACAAAGCCTTTTGGCGCAATGTGTTCAGGTGCCTCATTGTCCACGTCAGACCACCACAGAGGACACAGAGAGCACGGAGGCATACCCGCGTCACCAATGCCGATGTGAACGCCTACGGGGCTTCGACGTCGGGCCATCAGGCCCGGGCGGGAGGCCGCGCGGTGCGCGCACGAACCCGACCTGCAGACCATCGGGTTCGCGCACGCGCCGCCCGGTCTCCCGCCGGCCGCCCCGGCGATGCCGGGGCGTCGTCGAAGCCCTCGGCGTGCGAGCTCTGTGTTTCTCGGTGTGCTCTGTGGTTTGTATTGAAGATTGTCACCGCGCAGGCTTGGTCGCCGCGCTGACGAGCAGGCCGACCGAGACGACGACAACGGCGCCGACAACGTTGTACCAGAGGTAGGAGATTGGCGAGTAGCGGGCCGCGAGCAGGACCGTGACGAAGCCAGCCAGCATCCCGGCAAACGCGCCGTGCCCGGTCGCGCGCTTCGTTCCAATCGCGAGGATGAACGCGCCGAGGATCGTCCCGTAGAAGAGCGAACCCACCTTGTTCACGACCTCGATCAGCGACCCCGCCTGTGCTGCATACACGGCGAAGGTGCACGCCGCAAGGCCCCAGAACCCGGTCGCCGCCTTGGACACGAGCAGGTAGTGCGCGTCGGGCGCAGCCTTCCGGATGTGGCGCCTGTAGACATCGATGACCGTCGACGTCGCCAGCGCGTTCATCTCGCCGGCGCTCGCGGACATCGCGGCGGCGAAGATCGCCGCGATGATCAGGCCGACGAGGCCCATCGGCAGCTGGCTGGTCACGAACGTCGGGAATACGTAGTTCACGTCGTCGTAGACGGTGTCGCCCGTCACGGCCCTGACGAGGCTCTTCGCCTGCGACCTCGTCGACTTCAGCCGGCCGTCGACCTCAGTGAAGGTTGCGCGCGCGGATGCCAGGCGCGGCTGGTCGTCGCCCTTTCCGGCTTCTGCAAGCGTCAGCGCGGCCTGTCGCCGCTCATCGAACAAGGAGCCGAATTCCCGCTCGAGCTGACGGAATTCGGCCGCGCGCGGGCTGGCCTCGATCTTCGCCTGGTGGACCGGGTTGAAGAGCATCGGCGGCTGGACGAACAGGTAGTAGGCGAACACCAGGACGCCCGTGAGGAGAATCAGCGCCTGCAGCGGGATCTTGACGAAGGCGCTGACCATCAGCGAACTGCGGCCCTCGTCGATCGACTTCGCGGTGAGGTAGCGCTGAACCTGGCTCTGATCGCAGCCGAAGTACGACAGCATCAGGAACAGGCTGGCGAGGGTGCCGGACCAGACGGTGTATTTCTCTGTGAGATTGAACGAGAAGTCGAGCGTCCGCAGCCTGCCGGCCGCGCCCGCGATGTGCAGCGCCTGCCCGAGCGACACGTCGTGCGGGAGGCCCACGATCAGCGCGGCCACGGCGGCGAGCACGCCGAAGACGACGACCCCCATCTGCTTGACGTCGGTCCAGGCCACCGCCTGCACGCCGCCGAACATCGTGTAGACCGCCGTCGGCACCCCGATCGCGAGGACGGTGAGCGTCAGATTCCAGCCGAGCACGATCGACAGGATGACGGCGGGAGCCGCGATGATCACACCGCAGGACAAGCTGCGGCCGGCCAGGAACAGCAGCGTGGCCAGGCCGCGCGTCTTCGCGTCGAACCGCTGCTCCAGATACTCGTAGGCGGTGTAGACCCGCGCCCGGAAGAAGAACGGCACCACGGTGAGCGAGAGGATCACCATCGCGATCGGCAGGCCGAAGTAGAACTGCACGAACCGCATGCCGTCGGCGTATCCCTGCCCCGTCGTTCCCACCAGCGTGATGGCGCTCAGCTGCGTGGCCATCACCGAGAGGCCCGCGGCCCACCACGGCAGGCTGCGCTTGGCCAGCAGGTAGCCGTCCATCTCGTTGGCCGACCGCGTGCGCTTCAGCCCGTCGTGGACGATCCACACCAGGTAGGCGACGATGACGAGCCAGTCGATGAGGTGCACGGAGGTCGTCAAGCCGAGAAGTAGCGGCTGAACAGATAGAGCCCTGCAATGACCAGCGCCTCGACCAGGATGACCGCTGCGTAAGTGCGGACGCGGCTGCGTTCGCCGTGGGCCGCTTCCGTCGCGGGCGGGTGGTCGTCCATAGAGGGGGAGTATAACAGCGGCTCAGGGGTCGGGGCGCAAGGCTCAGGGCTCAAGGCTCAGGCAAGGACTTCGGCGGTATGCTGTTCGCAGCGTGACGCGACCGACAATCGTCAGTTCCGACCGACCATCGTCAGTTCCGACAGACATTCGTAAGTCCCGACTATGTCCTGTCGTATTTCGACTCGTCCCCCCCGCGGCTGTTCTGACCGACCCGGTCATCGACACCGACCCATCGACCCTGCAGTCGTTCGTGGAGGATGCGGCGCACTACCCGGGCGGGCATGCTGCCGGCGTGGTCCTTCCGAGAAGCGAGGCGGACGTCGCGGCGGTGCTGCGTCAGCATCGGGCGGTTCTCGCCATCGGCGCGCAATCGTCGGTCACCGGCGGCGCGACGCCGCGCGGCGAGGTCGTGCTCTCCACCTCGAAGATGGCGGCCATCCTGGAGGTCCGCGACGGATTCGCCAGGGTGCAGCCAGGCTTGCCCATCGTCACCCTGAAGGAAGCGCTGGCCGCCCAGGGCCGCTACTACCCGCCGGCGCCCACCTACGACGGCGCGTTCGTCGGCGGGACGATTGCGACGAATGCGTCGGGCGCCGCCACGTTCAAATACGGCAGCACGCGCAGCTGGGTGCGGGCGCTCTCGGTGGTCCTCGCGTCCGGCGAGGTGCTCGACGTCGTGCGGGGCGAGGTGCGCGCCCACCCCGACGGCTACTTCGAGGTCCGGACATCGACCGGCGTCGTCCGCGTGCCGGTGCCGACCTACGTGATGCCAGATGTGCCGAAGCGGTCCGCCGGCTACCACGCCGAGCCGGGCATGGACCTCATCGACCTCTTCGTCGGCTCCGAGGGCACTCTCGGCGTCATCGTCGAGGCCACGCTCGGCATCGTCACGCCGGCGCCGGCGACGTGCCTGGCGCTGGTGCCGTTCCCGAGCGAGGCCAGGGCGCTCGACGTTGTCGCGGATCTGCGCGATCGTTCGAAGCGGACGTGGCGCGAGCGCGATCCGAGAGGGCTGGATGTCTCGGCCATCGAAATGCTCGACAGGCGGTGCCTCGGGATGCTGCACGACGACGGCGCTGACGCGAAGCACGGCATCCTGCTGCCGCCAGAGACCGAGATCGCGCTCCTCATCCAACTCGAGCTTGCGCCAGGGACCACGGGCGAGATGGCCTACGAGCAGATTGCGGCGGCGCTCGAGCCGGGCGGAGACGCCACGCCGCTCGGTCTCTTCTGCCGGCTGCTCGACGGTGCCGGCGTGCTGGACCACGTCGATGTCGCGGTTCCCGGCGATCGCGCGCGGGCGCAGCAGTTCTTCGATTTCCGCGAGTCCGCCCCCGAGGCCTTGAAGCATCGCGTCGGCATCGCCCGGGAACGCGTGGACCCCGGGATCCAGAAGACCGCGGCTGACATGATCGTTCCGTTCGATCGGTTCGGGGAGATGATGCGCGTCTACCGTGACGGCTTCGAGCGGCGCGGGTTGCAGCATGCGATCTGGGGACATGTCTCCGATGGCAACGTGCACCCGAACGTAATTCCGCGGACGCTGGCCGACGTGAATGCGGGGCAGGAGGCGATCCTCGAGTTCGGGCGGGAGGTGATCGCCCGCGGCGGGTCACCGCTCTCGGAGCACGGCGTCGGACGCAGCGCGGTGAAGCAGGCGCTGCTGAGACAGCTCTATGGCGACCGCGGCGTCGACGAGATGCGGGCGGTCAAGGCGGCACTGGACCCGGGCTGGAAGCTGGCGCCGGGAGTCCTGTTCCAACGGTAAGGGGCGGCAGTGATGAGTGCCAATCGCATCGTCGAGCCAGGCGACCGGCCGTACCGGAACCCCCGCGGAACGCGGTCGGTGGCGATGGGGCGCGGCGGGATGATCGCCACGAGCCAGCCGCTCGCCTCGTCGGCCGGCCTGGATGTTCTTCGCCGCGGCGGCAACGCGGTGGATGCGGCGGTGACCGCAGCCGCTGTTCTGTCGGTCGTCGAGCCCGCGATGACCGGTATCGGTGGGGACCTGTTCGCGATCGTGCACGACAGCCGGACGGGGCAGATGCATGGCTTGAACGCGAGCGGCCGGACGGGGCGGGCCGCCACATGCGACCGCCTGATTCGGGCGGGCCTCTCGCGGATTCCGGTGAACGGCCCGTTGTCCGTGACAGTGCCGGGCGCCGTCGACGGATGGTCCGAGCTGCTGGCGCGCCACGGCACGCTCATGCTGGCCCAGGCACTCGCACCCGCGATCGGCTACGCCGGCGACGGCTTCCCGGTCTGCGAGATTGTCGCGGGCCAGTGGGAGAGCCTCGCCCCTGTCCTGGCGAAGGAGGCCGAGACCGCCGCCGTGTTCCTGCCCGGCGGGCGAGCCCCTCAGGCGGGCGAGATCTTCCGCAACCCGACGCTCGCGCGTTCACTCGAGCGGATCGCCGCCGGCGGCCGCGACGCGTTCTACCGCGGCCCGATCGCGCGCGCCATCTGCACCCATCTCGCAGAGCGCAACGGCCTCGTCGGGGAGGACGACTTCGCGGCAGCCCGCGCAGACTGGGTCGAGCCGATCCACTCGACGTTCCGCGGCTACGACGTGTTCGAGTTGCCTCCGAACACGCAGGGGTTCGTCGTTCTCGAGATGCTCAACCTCCTGGAGGGCTTCGACCTGCGCGCGCTGGGGCACAACACGGCCGATTGCCTGCACTTGCTCGTCGAAGCGAAACGCGTCGCGTTCGCGGACCGCGATCGGTGGCTGGCTGATCCGGACCACGTCGACCCGGCGGTGCTTGCGACGCTGATTCTCGAAGGAGTACGCCGCGGAGCGACGCCGCTCCATCGACATGTCGCGCGCGGCTGCCCAGGTCGCCCCGTACGCATCCGCCAGGCCTGGCGGCAACTCGGTCGCCCCTCCTGCCGGCGCGGGCGACACGGTGTACCTGACCGTCGTTGACGGCTCCGGCCTGGCGGTCTCACTGATCCAGTCGCTGTTTGAGCCATTCGGCTCGGCGGTCGTTCCGCCGGGAACCGGAATCCTCCTCCATAGCCGCGGGAGCCTGTTCACGCTCGATCCGAGCCACCCGAACGCCCTTGGCCCGCGCAAGCGTCCGCTGCACACGCTGATCCCGGCGATGGTGACGCGCGACGGAACACCGTGGCTTTCGTTCGGCGTGATGGGGGGCGACCTGCAGCCGCAGGGCCATGTGCAGGTGCTGATGAACCTGATTGAGTTCGGGATGACGATCCAGGAGGCCGGCGAATCCGCTCGTATCCGGCACTCGGCCGACGGCGTCGCGGTCGAGTCGGGGATTCCAGCGGAAGCCCGGGCCGGCCTGGCCGCGCGAGGCCACCGCGTCATCGAGGCGCCCGGCGTCTTCGGCGGCTTCCAGGGGATTCAGATCGACCGCGACTCGGGCGTGCTGATGGGCGGCTCCGACCCGCGCAAAGACGGCCTCGCGATCGGATACTGACGACGGAAGACAACCACGGAGAACACAAAGGCCACAGAGATACCGTGTTCGCTTGTCAATCACTGAGAGCGATTGACGGGTCAAATGGACGATTTGATTTCAGGACGCCGAAGGCCAGGTGGACGAGCCGCCGCATGGCGGCGGTGACGATCACCATCTTGCACTTCCCGCGGGCCGCGAGGCGCTGGGCCATTGCGGCAATGACGGGATTGTAACGAATCGCGGCGAGCGCGGGGAAGTACAGCGCTTTGCGCAGGCGACGGGAGCCGATCGGCGACAACGAGCCGCGGCCCCGCACGGAGGTGCCCGATTGCTTGACGCGGGGGGCGAGCCCGGCGCTCGCGACCGTTTGCTTGACCGACTGGCAGGGCATGGGCCCGAAGAGTTCCGCCAAGAGCGTGGTCGCGGTGGTGTCGCCAATGCCCGGGATGGAGGTGAGCAGGTCCCGCTGGGTGCGCAGGCCTGGATGGCGGTTGATGTGGTCGTGAATCAGCGTGCGGAGATGCTCGAGTTCCGCCGTCAATTGCGTCAGGACGTCCTCAATCGACTGGCGGACCACGTCCTGGACCGCGTAGGCCTCGAGGCGGTTGAGTTCCTGCACGCGCATCTGGTCGACCGCGACCACCCGCCGCACGAGGGCCTGCAGCGTGCGGACCTCCGGCGCTGGCGCGATCCAGGCCGGCGGGTCGCTGAGCGGCACAGACCCGGAGGATCACATCCGCATCGGTGCGGTCCGTCTTCGCCCGGCGGAGCTCGCTGCGGGCGTAGGCCGAGATGGCGAGGGGATTCACGATACTCACGGTGTGCCCCGCATCGGCGAGCGCGAGCGCCACGGCCTCCCCGTAGGGCCCGGTGGCTTCGAGGCAGGCGTGGACGGGACCAGGGGCGTGGCGGCCGAGCCAGGCCAGGAGGTCGGCGTAGCCGTCGGGGGTATTGCGGACGGTCTTGTGGCGCACCTTGCCGTCCGCGCACTGCAGGGCCAGGTCGCACTTCGCTTTGGCGATGTCGATTCCGAGAACGGGCAGCATCGGGTCCCCTCCTGGACGCCGCCGAGCGGGTGTCGTGTGTCGGCCTGTCTCGCGGATACAAGCTCGCTCGCCGGGCGAGGGCTTCGGATACCGTCCGGCCTCGAACGACACCGACAAGCGCCGGGCGCTGATCTCCGTGACAGGCTCTGGGGCCTTAGGCTCAACCAGCGTCTCCGGCGCCCTTCTCAGGCGTCCCTGAGAAGCTTGCTGACGGGTCCGGGGACTCGTCAAGGACTTGTTGGTCAACATACGAGGCTCTCACGCCGAGGGCTTCGACCGGGTGCGGGCCTGCGGCCCGAAGCGCTGCGCGATGCGCGGCGCGCACGAGCCCGCTCCGACACTCACCGGGTTCGTGCGCGCCACGCATCGCGCAGCCGCCCGCGCCCCGACCAGGTCGGGGCGCGCCCGGTCGAAGCCCGGGCCACTGTCTCGCCGACACTCGTGATCCGGTCTTTCTCCGTGTTCCTCCGTGTCCTCCGTGGTTCAAATCCGGAACCCGTCCTTCAGCGGATCCTCGTCGTCCACCATGAAGTGGTGCTCGCCGGTGATCCAGGCCGAGCCCTCCAGTTCGGGCACGATCGCCGGATAGTCGCCGACCGCCGTGTGCCGGAGGACGCGGCCGCGGAACGTCGTGTCGACGATGCCTTCATGCACGAACGGCCGGCCGGCGGGCAGCAGGCTCATTCCGTCGAGCACCGCCATCACGGCGCACGTGCCGGTCCCGCACGGCGACCGGTCCACTTCCGCGTCGGCGAAGATCGTGACGTTGCGCAGGTCGGATCCCTCCACGTTCGCCGGGCCCGTGAAGATCGTGCCGTAGATGCCCTTCAGGCCCGGGTCGAGCGGGTGCACGACCTGCCGCGCCGCCTCGACGGCGCGCTTGATCTCCATCCCGACTCGCCGCAGATCCTGCAGGCGGGACGTGGTGAATCGGCAGGCCCGCGGCCTCGGCGTCCACGATCGCATAGAACGCGCCGCCGAACGCCACATCGACCCGAACCTCCCGGTTCGCCGCACGCACCGGGAGGCCGGCGTGCAGCACGAACGACGGCACGTTCTCAAACGCCACCGAGGTCACGCGGCTGGCTGACATGGCCTCGGCCGGCTCCTGCCGGCCGGGCGGCTCGACGTCGGACGCGGCACCGGGCCGGTGCGACGGACGACGGTCGCCCGCGCCCGCACCTGGCCGGCCGGCGTGTCGAGCACGACGACCTTCGGCTCGCGGGTCGTCAGCAGCCCCCGCTCGAACACGAGCGTGCCGATGGCGATCACCCCGTGCCCGCACATCGTGCTGTAGCCCTCGTTGTGCATGAACAGCACGCCGGCGTCCGAGTCGGGCCGGACCGGCCGCGTGAGCAGCGCGCCGTACATGTCCTGGTGCCCGCGCGGCTCGAGCATCAGCGCCCGGCGCAGGTGGTCTGCGTGCCGCTTGAGCCACGCCCGCTTGTCGAGCATGGTCTCGCCCCTGCGGCTCCGGGAAGCCGCCGAGGATCATCCGGAGCGGCTCGCCGGCCGCGTGCGCGTCGACGGTGTGAAGATGGTGGATCATGCTGGGGTAGGATAATACGCGAGAATGATCACCATGCGCGCGACGCGGCTCGACCGCGCTCGTCCTGACCGCGGGCATCGCCCTGGGCGCGACGGCAGGCGCCGACGAGCGGTCCGCCGCCATGCGGCGGGAGGGATACCAGGCGATCTACAACCTGGACTACGACCGCGCGGACGAGCTCTTCCGCCAGGCCATCGCCGCCGATCCCGGCGACTACGCGGCGTTCCGCGGGGCGGCCGCTGCGATCTGGCAGCGCGTGCTCTTTCTGCGCGGCACGCTGCTCGTCGACGACTACGCCGGGCGCATCAGGAACAGGAAGACCCTCCCGATGCCGCCGCCGCCTCCCGACCTCGCCTCCGCGTTCCACCGCGATCTGGACCGCGCCGTCGCGCTCGCAGAGAAGGCGGTCGATCGGCACTACAACGACGCGGCGCCGCACGTCGGTCTCGGGGCGGCGCTTGGCCTCTACGTGTGGTTCGGTTCCTCGGTCGAAGCCAAGACGTGGGATCCCGGCCGAAAGGCGCGCCGCGCGTTCTACGAATCCCAGCTGGCGCACACGCTCGACCCGACCCGTACGGACGTCGGCCTCGTCCTCGGCAGCTACCGGTACATGCTGTCGGGGCTGCCCGGGACGGTTCGACTCCTGGCGAGCATCATCGGCTTCGAGGGCGGAAGGGCGGAGGGCCTCAGGCTGCTGGAAGCGGCCGCGGCCAGTCCGAGCGATTTCCAGGAGGAGGCGCAGTTCCGCCTGATCCTGATCTACACCCGCGCGGGACGCCACGCCGACGCGGCCGCGGTCATCCGCGATATGGAACGAACCCACGCCGGTAATCGTCTGCTGGTGCTAGAGGAAGCGTGTGCGCTCCTCCGCAACCGGCAGGCCGCGGAAGCCGAGGCGCGGCTGGATGAGGGCATCGCCCGACTGAAGCAGGAGACGCGGCCGCTGATGCTGGGCGAGGAAGCCCGCTGGCACTGGAAGCGCGGGACGGCGCGTCTGCTGACGGGCAACCTCGACGGGGCTGAGGAGGATCTGAAGCGGGCGCTCGGAGCCGGCGGCGTACGCGACTGGGTGCTCGCGGGCATCCGCATCGAGTTCGGCAAGCTGGCGGACTTGCGCGGAAACCGCGCCAAGGCCGAGGACGAGTACCGCGCCGCCCTGACGATTGCGACGCGCCTGGGCGACAAGCAGACGGTGAGCGAGGCGACGAGGCTTCTGGCGCAGCCGTTCGCGCGGCAGGCCGCGCAGCCGAAGGTGTTCTGCCCATGACAGCCAGAAAGTGGATCCCGATCATCGTCGGCGTCGTCATCTTCGTGATGCTGGTGGGCGCGGGCCTCGTCGGTGCGCTGGTCTACGTGGTGACTCGCCAGGTCGACGTGAGACCGATGTCTGCGGCGGGGGGGCAGGAGGAATTCGAGAAGCTGCTCGCGAGCAAGACCGGTCAGCAGGCGCTCATCGAACTGCCCGCCTATGGGACGGACGGTGAGGTTGTCGTGCGCCGCGAGCTGATCAAGGGCGACACCGGCTCGATCTCCGTCATGCACGTCCGCGTCTGGTCGCCACGCGACAAGACGTTCGTGAAGATCGACCTGCCGTTCTGGATGATGCGGCTGACCGGCAACAAGCCCATCACGCTCAATGCGGGGTCCCTGCGCAGCGTCACGTTGACGGTCACGCCGGAGGAGATCGACCGGCGAGGCCCCGGACTCCTCCTGAGCTGGTCCGGCCGGAAAGGCGAGCGGCTGCTGGTGTGGACGGAGTAGAGGCGCCTACAGCCGCAGAAACGCCCTGACCTTCAGCAGGAAGCTCCGCGGCACTTCGCCCGGCATGCCGGTCGCGGCGGCGCTTTCTCGGCTGCGCGCCAGGCCAGCCTGGCGCTCGGCCACCACGGCGCTCACCTGTTCGAGAACGGCCGGCTGCGCGAGCGCGATCCTGCGGAAGTCGGCGGCCGAGATCTCGAGCAGCACGCAGTCGGTCATCGCCGAAACGGTGGCCGTGCGCGGCTGGCCGGTCAGCAGCGACATCTCTCCGAAGTATCCGCCGGGAGGAACCGTCGCCACCTCCGTCCCGCTCGGCAGGATCGTCACGCGCGCGCTGCCCCGCCCGACGACGAACATCGAATCGCCCATCTCGCCCTGCTGGACGACCGTCTGCCCGGCGCCGTACAGCCGGTCGCGAGCAGCTCCCGCGAGCATGGCCCGATCGACCACCGACAGCGGCGCGAACAGATCCACCGCCTCGATCCAGGCCACCCTGTCCGCGTCGGACACCAGGGCTTCGGTCTTCGGCCCGCGGTAGTTGACCTGAATCGGGAAGGGGATCTCGATTCCGGCCCGGCGGAACGCGTAGTACACGCAGCTCCGCACCTGGTCGCGCGCCAGGTCGTCCTGGCCGTAGTCGGCGACCCAGAACCTGATCCGGTAGGTGATTGACGACGCCGCGAAGTCGAAGACCAGCACTTCCGGCGCAGGCGCCTTCAGCAGCAGCGTGGCATCGCGGAGCGCGGTGAGGACGACCGCCTTGACGGTGTTCGGCGACGCCTGGTAGCTGACGCCGACGTCGACGTGCAGCCGCGTCGGGCCGGCCGGCTCGGAGAAGTTCGTGATCGCCTCTTTCGAGACGATGTTGTTCGGCACGATCACCGCGTCGCCGCTCTTGGTGCGGAGCCTCGTGGCGCGCCACGTAATCTCGACGACTCGTCCTTCGAGCGACCCGATCCGCACCCACTGGCCCGCGCGGAACGGCTTCTCAACCTGGATGGCGAGGCCCGCGAAGGTGTTGCCCAGCGTATCCTGCAGCGCGAAGCCGATGACCACCGCGCCGACCGCGGACGTCGTCAGGAACTTCTCCTGCATCACGCTGGTGCCGATCACCATGAAAATCCCGATGATGATCGTGTCCTGGACGATGTTGGGGAACTGCTCGGGCGTCTTGTCGACCCGCCATGGGTTGATGGCGGTGACCACGACGAATGTCACGGCTCCGAGCGCGAGCAGAAGATGCGTGACCGAATGGAACTGCTCGATGGTCGCGGCCGAGAGCAGGCCGCTCGTGCTCCACAAAGCCCCGCCGATGAGGAGCTGTCCGGCGAACGAGAAGAGCGAGAGGCGCAGCTTGCTCCGGATGAGCCGGTTGGCGGTGAAGACCCGGAAGCCCAGCGTCACCACCAGGCCAATCACGCCGACGAGGAGTTCAGGAGTCTCGATCATGCTCGCGTCCTCAGCCCTGAGCCTTGAGCCCTGAGCCTACCTCAGTCCCCCTTCCTTCTTGAACGCGTTGATGTCGGACATCTGGATGTTCACGACGACGATCTTCGGGTTCGAGCCGCCCTTGGCGTTGCGCTCGGTGTCGACTCCGCGCGAGGCCCCCGACCCGGTCACCTCGGCCGACTTCGACTCGGACCCCGTCGGCTTCATCAGGCTGCCGAGGCTGAACCCCTTCTTCTTGGGCTGCTCTTCCTTCTTTTCCTCGTCCTTCGTCTGGTCGGACTTGCCGCTGCCGCCGGCGAGCCCGGCCGCGCCCGCTTCGACGCCCGCAATCTCCGCCTGCGGCTTGGCGGTGTAGGTAATGTACTTGCGGTAGCGATCCTCGAGCGTTGCGGTCCCCTGAGGCTTCAGGGATGCGGCGTTCTTCGCCATCAGGTCGAGCCGCTCCTTCATCTCCGGGTGCGAGGCGAACAGCCCCTGCTTCTCCGAAGCCGACTTGTTCCGATCGGTCAGCCGCTGCAGGAACGTGCCGAGAGCGGCCGGCGCATAGCCGACCTGGTTTGCCAGCTTCTGCCCCTCGCGGTCCGACTCGAGCTCCTCCTGGCGGCCAAATCCCGCCATCACAAGCTCGCTGGTCTTGTCCACGAGGCGGTTGAACACCGACTGATCGCCCAGCGTCTCGTTCGCCCCCATCTGGATCATCTTGTTCTTCTTGATCGCCTCGATGGTGTGCTTCTCGGTGACGTGGGTGAGCTCGTGGGCGATGACGCCGGCCAGTTCGGCTTCGTTGCCGATCAGCCCGAGCGCGCCGCGCGTGATGTGGATGAACCCTCCCGGCGCCGCGAACGCGTTGACGCCGTCGGTGTCGAGGACGATGAAGGTCCAGGGCAGGCCCGGACGCTTGCTGGAGGTCGCCAGGGCCGCACCGACGAGCGTGACGTATCGGTGGACGGCCGGATCCTGCACGACGCCGTAGCGGGCCCGGACCTTCTCGCTGACGGCCTGGCCCAGGCGGATCTCGTCGCCCTCGGTGATGACCAGTTCGCGGACCTGCTGGGCCCGCTTCATGATGTCGTTGAACTGGGCCGCTGCGTTCGTGGGTGTGGCGATGACGGCCGCGCACGCGCCGACCGCCGTGGCCATCGTGACGAGAGACGTGCGTGTCATGGGTGTCCCGCTCCCGTGGCTTCCTTGACCTCGAAGATGGCGACCGGCTGGCTCTTGCCCTTCACCACGACGTCGCCAAGCCCACGAATATCATACCGCCCTTGCAGGCGCTCGCGCGTCGCGTCGCTGATGATCACCGACGTCCCGTACTGTTTGTTCAGCGACTCGAGCCGCGACCCGAGGTTCACGGCGTCGCCAATCACCGTGTAGCTCATGATCGCCTCGGAGCCGATGTTGCCGGCCACCATCTCCCCGGTGTTGACGCCGACGCCGATGGCGAGGGTCGGCCGACCCTCGGCGGCCCAGCCTCGGTTCAGCTCCTCGAGCTCCTTCAGCATGGCCAGCGCCGCCTGCACGGCGTGCTCCGCGTGGTCGGGGTCGTCGAGCGGCGCGCCGAACAGCGCCATGACCGCATCTCCGACGAATTTGTCGAGCGTGCCGCGGTGCTCGAAGACGACGTGCACCATGCGCGAGAAGTACTCGTTCAGCTGCTGCACGATCGCCTCGGGCTCTCCCTGCTCGGAGAACGTGGTGAAGCCGCGGATGTCGGAGAAGAGCACGGTCATCGTCGCGCCGCGTTCCCGCCCAGGCCGGCCTTCGAGGGGTCCGACATCAACTGATCGAACACGTCCTTCGACACGTAGCGCGAGAACAGCCGCTTCACTCTCCGCTTCTCGCGATCCTCGACGAAGTACTGGTACGAGACGCCGCCGAAGGCGGCCAGCGTGATCGCGGAGCCCGGCCCGATCATCCCGAGCCACAGCCCCTGCTCGAAGAGCATCACCGCCGCGACCCCGAACGCGGCGGCCGTCGCGGCGCTCAGCGCCAGGCCGGGCCACACGCCGAACCGCATCAGCCCGATGCCCGCCACGAGCGCGCACAGGAGCAGCGCCGCCACGCCGGCCCAGGCGGGAGCCGGCTTCATGAAGCGGCCCGACAGCACGCTGTCGAGCATGCTGGCGTGGATCTGCATCCCCGGCATCTTGCCCTCGGAGAACGGCACGGGGATGAGGTCGTAGAGGCCAGGCGCGGTCGAGCCGATGATGACAATCGCGTCCTTGAACCGCGTGGGATCGACCAGCGGCTTCTCGCCAGCCTCGATTTGCTTCTCGGAGTAGAAGAGGTCGTAGAACGAGTAGTCGGCGTAGGTGGGCCGCTTCGTCGCAGGGTCCAGCACGCCGCCGGGATAGCGAATCAGCGCCCGCAGACTCGGGCGGCTCCCGCCGTCAAAGCTCGGCAGCTGGCGTTCGATGAGCGGCACGGCGCGGTCGCCGACGCGCAACGTCGAACCGCTGACGCTCACCTCCGACGGCGGCACGCCGCGGGCGACGATGGCCGCCGCGAATGGCAGCGACGGCAGGAACTGCCCGCCGCCCCGGACGAACGGAATGGCACGGCGAACGGGGCCGGCCGGGATCGGCGACAACCAGGTTGTGGCCCAGCGCCCGGCTGGCTTTCGCCAATTCAGGGAAGGGAGGCAGCGCCACAGCGCGCGCCTCGACGCGCTCGTCGAGCCGGTACGGCGTCGCTTCGAGGGGCGCCTGCGCGGCGCCGCCGGCCTCGGCCGCCACGTCCACGACGTGGACGACGTTGCCGGCCTTCGCTGTCGCCTCCGCCAGCGCGCGGTCCGATTCCTCGCCGGTCCACGTCTGGTCGCCCACCGTGAACGACCGGCGATCGCGCTCGGCGAAGATCACGTCGTAGACGATCACCTTCGCGGGAGCGCGGGCGAGGAAGTCGAGCAGCGACGCGTGGACCATCCGCGGCCACGGCCATCGACCGACCAGCGGCTCCAGGTTCCTGACGCTCGACTGGTCGATGGCAACGAGAACGATGTCCTTGCGGGCCGACGCGGGGTCGGCCGTCCACTGGATGCGCCAGTCGTACGTCTTCCACTCGACCGCCTCGACAAACGGGATCAGTCCGAGCAGAGCCGCCGCGCCGGCCGCCGCGAGGCCTATAGCCGCGCCGATGAGGAGTTTGCGCACGGTGAGGAAAGGGTAGCACAGGGACGGCGCTCGGCTGCCGGCTCTCGGCCGGCGCTGGAGAACCAGGCGCGGACCGGGTCGGCGCGAAGCGCGACTTGCGAGGTCCGCCGAGCGGAGCGCGGAGCCGACGAACCGGGCCACGACTGGTGTCTCATGGCCCGCTCACGGCTCATGGTTCGGCGCCGTCGGAACGAGTCTGTCCGCAATCTCGTCGGCACTGGCCGTAGAAACGTCGTAGACCGCGGACTCGGCGGATCCCCACCTCGCCTTCACGGCGTCGACAACCGACTCGCGCACCACGAGGAGCATCGCGCCGGACGGCATCACGACGAGAGCGTCGAGCGCGTCCGCCCAGCCGCCTCCCGACAGCTCGAACGGGCCGACTTCGTCGACGACGACGACGTCTGCGCCTCGAGCGTCATCCGCAAGCGCTTTGTGCCCCAGCGCCAGCCCCTCGGGCGAGAAGGCGAACCGGCTCCATCGCGGGTGCCGTCCCGCCACGTGAGCTTCCTCGCGCGCGAGCGGCTTCCGCTCTCCGGTCGCGAGGTTCACGATGTCGAATCCGGTGCGCCGCCCCTCCGCCAGGTACCCCGGCGCGAGAATGCCCGCGACGCGCGCGCCGCGGGCGTGCAGGCGTTCGACGACGGCCGCGGTGAGGGTGGTCTTCCCCGACCCCGTCGCCCCGGTGACGATGACCCAAGGCCGCGCAGTGCGGCCGCCGCCGCCCGAGACGACGAGGCGATTGGCGATCTGGAGCATCTTCGCGGCCACGAGCGACGGTCGCCGCCACAGCCCGCGCTCCCCATCAGCGCCGCCGTGAACGCCGGCAGCGCGCCGAAGGCCACGCCCAGCGCGTCCGAGAGTCCGACCAGGCGATGTCGCTCCAGGCGCGAGAGAATCGCCGGGTTGCGGAGTTCCACCGAAATCGCGGTGAATCCGAAGAGCACGAGCGTCGCGCGGAGGACCATCGCGGCGCCCGCGGCGATTCCGCCGAGCAGGCCCGCAAGGCCGTTGCGAACGCCTCCGAAGACGAGCCCGGCGAGCAGCATCACCGCGGCCATTTCAATCCAGAGCGAGGGGCGTCGAATGCGGGCGAGCGCGCGCGGGTAGGTGCGAAGCGCAAAGGCGGCAAACGCGGCGACGTACAGGACGCCCGCCCACCACGGCACCGAGCCGAGCCCGGCCATGCCTAGAAGCAACGCCGCGGCGACCACGGCGAGACGCGGAACGGACCAGTTCCCCTCCGCGGTGATGGGAGGGCCCGGGAACCAGGACGCCTGGACCTCCCGGTTCGGGAAGCGACACTGTGGTTGGCGCCGCATCGCGTCCGATGCGCAGTCCCACCGCCGCGGCCGTGAAACCGGCCAGCAGCTCCATCGCGACGAGGACGGCTATCAGGTCGAAGGGGCCGAAGGACGACACGCCGAGCGACCGCGAGGCAAACGAGTAGGCGTCGACGTAGAGCCGCACGACGTCGGCCCCGAAGGAGATGACGGCATTGAGCACCCGCTGCGCCATCGCCCACGACACCGCCAGCGCGCCCCCGATCAGGTAGCCCGCGGCGCGGCCTCGGAACAGCCGAACCGCAGCCTCGAGCAGAACCCCTTCCATGAGGATGCCGACCATCGGCCCCAGGATCACGGCGCTCGGCGACACCGATTTCATCAGCGCGCACACGAGCGCCGCGCGCCAGATCAGCCCGCGCTCCGGGAAGGCGCGGTGGCCGGCCGTCATCAGCATGACGCCCACGGCGGCCAGCACGCTGCCGGCAAGCGGAACCCGCAGATTGTGGAGGAAGCTGCCGACGACGATTTCAACGGCGGCCCAGAGGCTGCCGTAGACCGCAGCGCGCTGCCAGACGCGTGCGCGGCCGCCACTCACCGCGCCACCTTCTTCCGGGCCTCCCACGAGAACAGCGCCCAGCGCGTCGGCTTCTGCCCGACGCCCTCGCCAGTCTCCCGGAAGAACATCTCCAGGCGGCTCGCTTCCTCCGGGCTCAACGCGCCGAGCAACTCGGTGGCCTTGGACAGGAATTCGGCGAAGCCGCCGCACCTGGCGAACCGGTTCTCTGTCGTGAGAGAGCCGAGCGTCGGATGGAGGCCGAGGTGGTGCAGGATCCCGACCACGCAGAGATAATCTGGCGCCGATGCGTCATCGCGGCCGATGGCGCGCCGCACCTCGTCGGCCGGCAGTCTGCCGTCGGCAGGATACGACAGGTAGACGCGCTTCCGGGCCTTGGAGTCGAGCTTGAGGACGGCCGCCTCGAGATCGGGCACGGCCGTCGAGCGCGAGGCGACGACGACGTCGCAGACCGGGATGTCGGCCCAGTCGTCCTCCCACGCCCGGAGAATGGGCGTGGCCGTGGTCAGGCCGCGGGCGCGCGCCTCCGCGACGAAGGCCGTCAGCATGCCGGGGCTGTAATCGAGGCCGTAGACGTGCTCCAGGCGCGGCGCAACCGTGAGGGCAATCGTGCCGGGCCCGCAGCCGACATCCAGCAGCGTCGCGCAGCCCTCGAGGTCGAGCGCAGCGACGAACTGCCGCACGTACAGGCTGTCGGAGATCCTCTGGCTCATGGCGGTTGCGCGGCTGTCCCAGTACTCCGGCGTCTTCTCCTGCCGACTCGCGCTCAGCATCTGCTGTCGGTACACCTCGGCGAAGTCGATGTCGGAGAGGTTCATCGGAGGGGCAGTATAGCTCGTCGGAAGGGAGTCGTGCCGCGGTCCTGGCGCTACGGCCGCCAGCCACGAACCGCGGCGGGCAGCTCGAGCAGGCTCTTCAGGACGACGCAGTTCGAGTCGGTGCCCGACGGCACCTCGTCGTGTTCGTGCGACCAGCTGAGAGGAGCAGGCACGTAGGCGGCAAAGCCTCCGAGCGCGAGCACCGGGAGGATGTCCGAGCGGGGCGAGTTGCCGACCATCAGGAACCGGGCGGGCTCGACGCCGTGCCGCTCGAGGATCGCGCGATAGACGTCCGGCGTCTTGTGGCTCACGACCTCGATGTGACGGAAGTGAGGGCCCAGCCCTGAGCGCTCGAGTTTGCTCCGCTGGTGAAGGAGGTCGCCCTTGGTAATCAGCGCCAGCGGGTAGTCGGCCGACAGCGCCTCCAGGGCTTCCCGCGCCCCCTCGAACAGTTCCACCTCCGAGGTCAGCATCGACTTCGCCACCTCCAGCAGTTCGGCGATCTCGCGGCCGGCCACCCGCCCGTCCGTCATCCGGATGGCGGTCTCGATCAGCGACAGCACGAAGCTGCTGACGCCATAGCCGTAGTACTGGATGTTCCGGAGCTCGGTGCGATTGACCTCCTCGGTCAGGTCCTCCTGCTCCACCGCGACGCCGCAGCGCGCGACCATCTGCGCGAAGCGCTCGCGCGCCTCGACGTAGTCCCGCTCGTTGTGCCACAACGTGTCGTCGCCGTCGATTCCAATCAGGTCGAAGCGCCCCTCTCCCATGGCAGCCAGTGTACCTCGGCCTCGGTCAAGGTGCAGGCAGTCTCAGGACGACCGTGACGTGGTTCCGTCCGTCGACCCGGGCGTAGTGGCCCTCGGAGGCGAGCTGCCGGATCAGGGGGATGCCCATTCCGCCCGTCGGCGGTTCCTCGAACGGGCGGGAGAGGCCGGGAACCGGAGCGGCGAACGGGTCGAACGGAATGCCGTCGTCGGACACTCGCAACGTCAGGCCGTCCTCGCGCACCGCGACGAAGACGTCGATCCTGTGGGGCCGATCGTCCCGGAAGCCGTGGCGGATGACGTTGGTGACCAACTCGTCTGCGACAGTCTGCGCCATGTGAACGAGCTGCAGCGGAACCTGCCGAGCGACGAGTTCGGTCTCCAGGAGGTCAATCACGTCTCCGATTGCGCTCAGTGTTGTCCCGAGCGAGAGGTGGAACGTTCCGGCGGCGGCGACTTGCCCGGCGACGGTGGCGTCCGGCGGCGTGTCGGGCAAATCCACAGGTCCCCCAGTCAGGACTCGAACCTCGCGGTCGGGCGGTCCCGCGTAATCGTATACGCGGCAAGAGGCGATGCAGTTCAACGACGCCTTCAAGGCTCCACGCCTGCCGGAGGGCGCTCGCAGCCAGTCACGCTTATCGATTGGGAGGCGGCGTGGAAGGTTGGTACCGGTACGGGGATTCGAACCCCGGTCCCGTGGCTGAGAACCACGTGTCCTGACCCCTAGACGATACCGGCACTTCGAGGGTCGCGCGAGCTTTTGATCGTATCAGCCGCCCCGCGCCCAGTCAAGCCGATCACCGGCCGATGAGACGTCGGTCGTGGCCCGAGTTCGTCGGCTCCCGCCTTCGCTGCTTCGCAGCTACGGCGGGGCAGGCCCGGCTCCGGTTCGGCAGACCTCAAGTCGCCCTTCGCGCCGACCCGGTCCGCGCCCGCCTTTCCAGCGCCGGCCGACAAACGCCGGCGGGGTACCCGCGCGGTATGATTGAAGGATGCGCTACTTCGTTGTCATCCTCCTCGTTCTCGTCGTCTGTGGCGGCCTCGTCTTCGTCATCGCCGGCCGCGGCGCCGCGCCCGCAATCAAGATCCTCGGGCCGGCGAAGATGATCGGCACCGACGCCACCCTCGACGTCGCGGTCGAGACACCGAAGTCCGCCTTCTCCCGAATCGACATCGTCCTCGAGCAGAACGGCCGGAACACCCCGCTCTTCTCGCTCGGCACGCCCGGTGCGGCCAAGCTGACGCAGGAGACGCCGAACCGGGTCCGGATCAGCAGGCCCGTCGGCAAGCGTGCGCTGCCTGACCTTCAGTCCGGCCGCGCGAAGATCGTCGTGACCGCGGCTCGCACGACCCTCTTCGGCCTCCGGACGAAGGAGACGTCGATGACGGCGGAGTTCGCGGTGCGGTTCAACCCGCCACGCGTCTCGCCGGTCTCCACCCACCACTACGTGAACCTCGGCGGCGCAGAGATGGTCGTCTACCGCGTGTCGCCTCCCGACGTCGAGTCGGGCGTCGAGGTGGGTGACAGGACCTACCCGGGCTTCCCCGCGTCAGGTGCGGGCGTCGCGGGCGCTGACCCCGAACTGCGCGTCGCGTTCTTTGCGCTCCTGTACGACCAGGACCTGGCCACTCCGATCCGCCTCTTCGCGCGAGACGAGGCCGGCAACGCGAGCCACGCCTCGCTCGACTACAAGGCGTTCCCGAAGCCGTTCAGCAAGGGCCGAATCGAGCTGAACGACGCCTTCCTCCAGCGCGTCGTCCCCGACATCCTCGAGCACGCGCCGGAGCTGAGGCTGGCGGTCGCGCCGGGCGAGAGCTACCTGCCGGCGTTCCTGAGGATGAACAGCGACCTCAGGCGGCTGAACGCGGAGAAGATCGTCGAACTCTCGAAGCAGACCGCCGCGGGAGCTCTGTGGAAGGGCCCCTTCCTGGCTCTCGGCAACGCGAAGGTGGAGTCGAAGTTCGCCGCCTACCGGACGTATTACTACGGGGGGAAGGAGGTCGATCGGCAGGTGCACCTGGGGTTCGACCTCGCGGTCACGAAGATGATCCCGGTCCAGGCCGGCAACGACGGCAAAGTGGTGTTCGCCGACTTCCTCGGCATCTACGGCAACTGCATCGTCATCGACCACGGCATGGGCGTGCAGTCGCTGTACGGGCATCTGTCGTCGATGCAAGTGAAGCCTGGCGACGGCGTGAAGAGGGGCCAGCAGATCGGGCGCAGCGGGATGACGGGGCTCGCCGGCGGCGACCATCTCCACTTTTCGATCCAGGTGCAGGGGCACCCGGTGAACCCGGTGGAGTGGTGGGACCCGCACTGGATCGAGGACCGCGTGGCGCGAAAGCTGAGGGAGGCGAAGTAGGATCGCGGGTCTGAAGACCCGCGCTACCTCCCGCGCTCGAACCGCAAATCCCACACCCGTTCCGCGGTGACGCTGAGCGCGGTCACCGCGCCGGCCGAGTCGCGGCGGAAACGGACCAGCCCGAGGCCCTGGGCCAGGAACGCGTCCTTGTAGATCGGCCGGAGCACAAGGGCCGTGTCGGGCCGGCGCTTTACGATCAGCGTGTTGCCAGCCGCCGCAACCTCGAGCACCGTTTCGGCCTCGTCGCTCGAGTAGGCGCCCGCCAGCTCGAGCAGCTCGCTCGCCGACGGCGTGACCTGCTCCACGCGCTCGAACGCGTCCACCGTGCCGTTGGGGTTGGACACGTGGAGGCCCCGCGAGTCGAAGTCGTACATCCGCCCGCTCACCGGCGACTCCAGGTGCGACTCGGAGCCGACGATCAGGGCGTGGGCCGGCGTGCTGAAGTCCGCCAGTATCAGCTGGCCGTCCCTGTCGACGATGCCGAGCGGCATGCCCGTCACCGTGTTCCGATAGAGCCCGGCACGCGAGGACGCCGCGCTCGGGCGAGACGCCTCGCCCTCTGCGCGGGCGTCGGTCGCGCGCGACTGCGGCGGCGTCAGCGCGTTCCCGAGATACAGTGCCGCCACCAGGCGCGCGTAGCGGTCCGCGTCGGCGGCCGATACGTTGCAGAGCACGGCGACCGATAGGCGCTGCTTTGGGTACCTCGCCAGGTAGGCGCGATAGCCGCCGGTCGACCCGTCGTGGCCGACCTCCGGCACGCCCATGAACTGGCGTATGTACAGCCCGAGCGCGTAGTCGTGCGACCGGCCGTTGTTGAACCTGCCCGGCTGCAGTTGCTCGCGCAGAAAGGCCGCGTCGCCCACCTTCCGGGTCACCGCGTTCTCGTTCCACTTCAGCAGGTCGCCCACGGTCGTCAGCAGCCCGCCGTTGCCGTGGACGTTCTCGAACGGCATGTTCTGGCGGTAGCCGTCCTGCGCCTCGCTGTAGGCGGTCGCCCGGCCCTCCACGATCCGCCGGAAGTCGTCGCGCCACGACGTGCGCGTCATTCCTAGCGGCTCGAAGATGCGCCCGCGGCAGAACTCGGCGAACGGCATGCCGCTCACCCGCGACACGATGATCGCGGCGAGGTTGTACCCGGTATTGCAGTAGGACCAGTACGTGCCCGGCTCGAAGTTCAGCGACTTCTGCCGCGACACGATGTCGAGGACGTGGGCGTGGGTGTAGACGCGGGAGGTCCGCGGCCAGCCAGCGATGCCCACCACCTCGCCCCAGTCGCGCAGGCCGCTGGTCTGCGTCAGCAGGTGGCGGATGGTGAGCGGCTTGCCGTAGTCCGGCAGCTCGGGCACGTACTTGCGCGCCTGGTCGTCGAGCGACAGCTTGCCCTCGCGCGCGAGCAGCAGCACCGCCGCGGCGGTGAACTGCTTGGCGATCGAGCCGGCCTCGAAGATCGTGTCGGCCGCGTTCGGCGCGCGGTGCTCGAGGTCGGCCATACCGTAGGCCTTCTCGAGCACCGCCTTGCCGTCTTCTGCCACGCCGACGGCACATCCCGGTGTCTTGGCGGTCCATTTTGCGAAGACGGCATCGACCTTCGCGGAGTCCGGCGTGGCCGGCGGACGGTCGAAGGCGGACAGCGCGGCAACAAGCGCGAGTGACACAGTGAGGGCGATCGCAGTGCGTTTCATTCCAGCGCCCCACCGCGGGGCTTCCGCCTTCGCCCCTTCGGGCTTCGGCGGGACTTCGAGAGCCCCGCGCCACACCAGATCCGCTGCCAGCAGCCAGCCGACCGCTGCCCGCCAATCGCGGGGCTGAAGCCCCGCGCTACGGGTAGATCAGGTACCTCGCCCTCATCAACCGCCACCGCCCCTCGTCGGCCGACCAGGACGCCGCGATGCGCGCCGCGTCCTCGCCCGACTTGATCCGCGTCAGAACCGTCGCCGAGCCGAGCAGGCGCAGGATCTTGTCGATCTCGAACGCGGTCGGATGCTGCTTGTAGATCGCGGACGCCACTTCGACTCCCAGGCGAACGGCCTGCAGCACCGACCGGTCAGTGACAATGATGAACACGCCGCTGCACCGCTCGCCCTTGAACTGGCTGGACGTCGGCGTGAACGACGTCGGGTAGAACCGGACACCCGGCAGGCGCCTCGCGTTCAGCGTGGCCGCCAGCTTCGTCCCGTCCATCCACGGCGCCCCGAACTGCTCGAACGGCGTGTCGGTCCCGCGTCCGACCGACACGTTCGCGCCTTCGATGATGCAGATGCCCGGGTAGAGCATCGCCTCGTTCAGGTTCCGCATGTTCGGCGACGGGTTCACCCACGCCACGCCCGTCTCGTCGAACCACTGCTCGCGCCTCCAGTTCCTCACCGGCACCACGGTCAAATCCGCTCCGATCTTGTTCTCCGCATTGAACAGCTTCGCCAGCTCCCCCATCGTCATGCCGTGGCGGATGGGCATCGGGAAGTAGCCGACCATGCTGAGCAGGTCCTTGTCGAGCGTCGGCCCCTCGACCAGGAAGCCCGTGATCGGGTTCACCCGGTCGAGCACCACCATCTTGATCTTCGCCTTCGCGGCCTCCTCCATCACGTAGGCCATCGTGGTCTCGTAGGTGTAGAAGCGGACGCCCACGTCCATCACGTCGAAGACGAGCGTGTCGATTCCTTCCAGCATCTGGGCGGTCGGCCGCGTCGTTTCGCCGTAGAGCGAGAAGACCGGCAGGCCGGTCTTCTCGTCGCGCATCGAATCGACCTTCTCGTCCGCGTCGCCGCGGATGCCGTGCTCGGGGCTGAAGAGGGCCACCAGCTTCATGCCGGGGGCCTTCGCCAGCAGGTCGATCGTCGCTTCGCCGGCGATCGAGAGGCCCGTGTGATTGGTCACGAGGCCTACCCTGCGCCCCTGGAGCGGCTTGAAGTTCTCGGCCTTCAGCACGTCGATCCCATTCAGCACCGGCGTGAACGGCGGCGGCGCCGGGGCGGGTCCGGATGCGCCGAAGTCGCCGCCCGTCAGCCTGGCCGCGCGAAGCGCGTCGGACGGCGGGTTGGCGATCGCCGATCCGACGATGGTGGCGACTCGGGCGCGCAACGGGGTGACGTCGCCCTTCCCGTCCGGATGGACGCGGTTCGAGAGGAAGACGACCCACGTTTTCGTCAGCGGGTCGATCCAGAGCGACGTCCCGGTGAAGCCGGTGTGGCCGAACGAGCCGAGCGGTAGCAACTCGCCGCGGTTCGACGAGTAGGTCGAGTCCATGTCCCAGCCGAGGCCGCGCGCCTGCCCGCCCGGCAGTTGGACCGGGCTCGCCATCTTCGCCACGGTCATCGGCGAGAGGATGCGCACCGCGCCCGATTGGCCTCCGTCGAGCAGCATGCGGCAGAAAATCGACAGGTCCGCGGCCGTGCTGAAGAGGCCCGCGTGGCCGGCCACGCCCAGCATCCGGCGGGCGGTCGGGTCGTGGACGACGCCCCGCAGCATCGAGCCGCCGGGCTGGTCGCATGGCCAGCCGTATTGCGTGCACTTCTCGGTGGGGGCAATCCGCGGGACGAGTGCCGCCGGGGGTCTGAACATCGTGTCGCGCATGCCGAGCGGCTCGAAGATGCGCGTGCGGCAGAACTCGTCGAGCGTCTTCCCGCTCACGCGGTGGACAATCTCGCCGAGCAGGAAGAAGTTGATGTCGCTGTAGACGAGGCGCTCGCCCGGGGCGGATGTCGGGATCTCTTCGATGGCGCGCGCAATCGCCTCGTCGTAACTGGCGAACTCCATCGACATGTCGAGGTCGGGCCTGAGCCCGGACACGTGCGTCAGCAGGTGGCGGACGGTGATCTCGCCCTTGCCGTAGCGCTCGAAGCCCGGAATGTGGACGGCGACCCGGTCGGCGAGCCGGATCCGCCCCTCCTCGACGAGCATCATCACGCTGGTCGTCGTCGCCACGACCTTCGTGACGGAGGCGAGGTCGAAGATGGTGTCGAGCGTCATCGGCTCGACGCGGGGCTCGGTGGACCGGTTGCCGAACGCCTGCTTGTAGGCGATCCGGTCGCCGCGCCCGACCATCACGACGGCGCCAGGCGTTCGTTTGGCGGCGATCGCGTCGTTCACGACGTTCGCGATCCGCGCCAGTCGCGCCATATCGAACGCTGCCGCCGGCTGCGGAGCTTGCGCCCGTGACGGCCCGCCGCCCGACACCGCCACCACCACGGCCGCGAGGCCGAATCCAACGATGAATCGAAGCTTCATTGGGCGCTCCCTGCGACGGCGGGCACTATAATACATCCCCAACATGGGTCGCTGGCGCTACCGCCTCGTCGTCGGCCTGATCTGGCTGGCCGTTGCCGCCGCGGCAGCGGCCGGCTGGCGCTACGCCCGATCGTCCGGCCAGGCTTTCGGTCCGGTCATCGTCATCTCGATCGAGGGGCTCCGCGCTGACCGCTTGCCGGTGTACGGGTACACGCGGGTCCGCACCCCGAGCATCGACGCGCTGGCAGCTGACGCCGTCACGTTCGACCGCGCATACGCGCACTCGCCGCTGACGTTGCCATCGCACGTCTCGATGCTGTCGGGGATGCTCCCCTTCCAGACCGGCGTCCGCGACGAGGTCGGGTTCCCCATTCCGGCGAGCGTACCGCTCCTCCCCCAGTTGCTGCGCAAGCGCGGCTTCAAGGCGGGGGGCATGGTCTCGAACTATCTCCTCAGGAAGGAGACGGGTCTTGGCGCGGCGTTCAGCTTCTTCGACGACGACTTCCGCGCCGGCGCAGCCGATGGCGCGGCGCCTCCGGCTGCACGGGACAGCGCCGAGACGCTGAATGTGGCGGAACGGTGGATCGAGTCGATCGGGACCGAGCGTTTCTTCCTGTTCCTTCACCTGGACGGCATGGGCCCGGCCGGCGAAATGCCGGCTCGCTTCGCGAAGCTGTCGCCCTACGACGGGCGCGTCGCCTACGCCGACGAGCTGGTGGGCGGGCTGATTGCGTTCCTGAAGAAGCGCGGCCTGTACAACGGCGGGATCGTCGTGCTCACGTCAGATCACGGCGAGAGTCTCGGTAGCCACGGCGAACAGGGCCACGGCCTGCTGCTGCACGAGGCTGCCGTCCGCGTGCCGCTTGTCATCAAGCTCCCGCGCCGCGACGGCGGCGGCAGGCATTCGAACGCTCTGGTTCAGCTCGTCGACATCGTCCCGACCATTCTCGATCTCACGAACGCGCCGATGCCGTCCGCCGTCCGCGGCCGCTCGCTCCGCCGGCTGCTCGACTCGCCGACCGCGACATTGGCCGATCGCGCGGTCTACGCGGAGTCGGCGGCCGGGCGCTATCGCTTCGGCTGGGGAGAGGTGGCATCGCTGACCGATGGTCAGTACCGGTACGTCCGCTCCGCGCGACCGGAGCTGTACGACCTGGTCAAGGATCCTGGAGAGCGCGCGAACCTCGTCGAAACCGACGCGCAGAGGGCGCAGGAGATGCGGACCGCGCTTGACGCGCTCGCCCGCACGGCACCGCTGCCCGCGCCCGCGCCGTTCGCCGAGCCGGAGCGATCGCGCCTCGCGGCGATGGGCTACGTGACCGGACTGCCGGGCGTCGCTCCGGATGTCCCCGGCGACCAACTGCCGGACGTGAAGGACAGGGTCGCCGCAGCAGATACCTACTGGCAGGCGACGGCACTCGCCGCGCACGGCCAGGCCGGTGAGGCAGCCGCCAAGTACGCCGGACTGGTCGCGGCAGACCCGGGACTCGCAGTCGCCTGGGCTCGTCTCGCCGATACGCTGGCCGCTGCCGGCCGTTTCAAGGAAGCGGCGCGCGCCCTGTCGTCGCTCGTCGCGCTCTTCCCCGAAGCCGAACGCGTCGCGGAGGCCGAGCAGCGGATCCAGCAGATGGTCGGGCCGGAGCAGACGGCCGCCCACTACGCGCTGGCGATCAGCGTGTGGACATCGCTCGGGGAGAAGGCGAAGGCGGCCGAAGTCAAGGCCGCCGCCCGCAAGGCGGTTGGGGACGCGGCGCTTCGCAAGGCCGAGGCGAGATTCAGGGACTAGACTGGTACTCATGCGCGACACGCTTCGTCACCTCGCGGCGGTCGCCTGCGTTGCTGGAGTGGCGGTTCTCACCGGCGCCACCGCCGCGCAGTCGCCCGCGAGTGCCGGCCTTGCCGAGGTCGCGGGGCTGAGGGTCGGCCATTACTCGATGCCTGGCCGCCCGACCGGATGCACCGTCGTCGTGGCTGACAGCGGGGCTGTCGGCGGCGTGGACGTTCGCGGCGCGGCGCCGGGCACTCGCGAGACGGATCTGCTGAATCCGGTCAACACGGTCGAGAAGGTGCACGCTGTGGTCCTGACGGGCGGGAGCGCGTTCGGCCTCGACGCGGCGGGCGGCGTCATGCGCTACCTCGAGGAGCGCGGCGTCGGGTTCGACACCGAGTTCGGCAAGGTGCCGATCGTCCCCGCGGCCGTCCTGTTCGACCTCAACGTGGGTGACCCGAAGATCAGGCCGACGGCCGACTGCGGGTATCGGGCCGCGGCAGCCGCCACGGCGGGCCCGGCGGCGGAAGGGAATGTCGGCGCGGGCAGCGGCGCAACGGTCGGCAAGCTGGCCGGGGCGTCCCGCGCGATGCGGGGCGGCCTCGGCGCCGCGGCGATCGTGAGGCCTGACGGGCTGGTCGTTGCCGCGCTCATCGTCGTCAACACCGTCGGGGACGTGATCGACCCCTCCACCGGCCGCGTCATCGCGGGCGTTCGCTCTGCCGACGGCAAGGGGTTCGCCGATGCACGCACGCTGCTCCGCACGGGCGAGTTGAAGCCCTCCGGTCTCATCGGGCGCAACACGGCGATTGGGGTCGTAGCGACGAATGCCGCGCTCACGAAGGCGCAGGCGAGCCGGATGGCGCAACTGGCGCACGACGGCCTGGCCCGGACGATTTCGCCGGCGCACACGGTGTTCGACGGCGACACGATCTTCTCGCTCGCCACGGGCGCTCGCCAGGGCACACCGGACATGCTGGCAATCGGCGCGCTCGCGGCGGACGCCGTGGCCGAAGCGGTCGTCCGCGCCGTGCGCGCGGCGACGAGCATCCCCGGCTACCCCGCCGCAAGGGACTTTCCAGCCAAGGACCCTGAGCCCTGAGCCCTGGGCCTTGAGCCCTGAGCCTTGAGCCCTATTATGATCCACCACATCCCCGGTCCTGCGGGAACGCTCGAAGCGCTCGTCGACGATCCGGGCGCGGCATGCACCACCGCCAGGCCCCGTGACGACGCCGACCGCCCTGACACGAAGCCGCCGACAGCCGCCGTGGTCTTCTGCCACCCGCACCCGCTCCACGGCGGGACGATGCACACGAAGGTGGTGTACCAGGCGGCGAAGGCCTTCTGCAGGCTCGGGTGCGCCGTGCTGCGGTTCAACTTTCGCGGCGTCGGCGTGAGCGACGGCGCGTTCGACGAAGGCGTCGGCGAGAAGGACGACTTCCGCGCGGGAATCGACTTCATGGCGCGCCGCTACCCCGGTGTCCCGATCTGGGCGGCTGGCATGTCGTTCGGCTCGTGGATCGCGATGACGGCCGGCGCCGAGGACGACAGGGTGACGACGCTCGTCGGAATCGCGGTGCCGATCGCGACTCTACGACTTCTCCGCGGTGAGGCATTCGACCAAGCCGAAGTTCTTCATCCACGGCGAGCACGACGAGATTCTGCGCGCTCCGCGCCGTCCGCGAATTCTACGGGCACGCATCCGAGCCGAAGGAACTGGTGGTGATCGACGCCGCGAATCATCTGTTCGACGGGCACGTCACCGAGGTGGCCGAGGCCATCGAGGACCTGTTGCGGTGAGGTGGAGGGGCGGAATGTCGCGCGGGTGGATGCTGATTGCCGCGCTCGCCATGTCGTCCGCCTGCGGCTCCCGGCCGCCGGACGAGTCGAACTACGTCGAGGGCATCGCCTCGGCGCGAGCGCGCAAAGGACGCCGCGTTCAGAATGGCCGGTTCGCCGGTTCCCATCGAGGCGCAGGCGAAGTTCCTTCCGCTGGCCTACTTCCCCATCGACCCGGCGTACGCGGTGCCCGCGGCGTTTCGCGAGGATCCGCCCGAGGCCCGGCAACGGGTGGAGATCCAGACGTCCACGCACCAGACGCGCCAGATGGAGCGGCTCGGGACGCTGGACTTCACGCTGCAGGGGCAGGCGCTGAAGCTCGCGGCGTATCGGGAGGTCGGCGAGTCGGCCGACCACCTCTTCGTGCCGTTCACGGACCTGACGACGGGCAAGGAGACGTACCAGGCCGGGCGCTTCCTGGACATCGAGCGGTCGGCCACGGGCATCTACGTCGTTGACTTCAACACGGCCTACAACCCGTACTGCTACTACAACCCGACGTACGACTGCCCGTACCCGCCGAAGGAGAACCGGCTGGCCGTGGCGATCCGCGCCGGCGAGAGGGTCAAATAGCTGGCAGCTGGCAGCGGATTACGACGCTGCGCCCTTCGGCCCTGGCGTCTCACAGCGGGGCCAGCCCCACTTCGCAGGATCGCCACGTCGCAAGATCGCAAGATCGCCGCTACTGTCGTGTCTTCCCAATCTCCTCGTAGAGATACGCCGCGGCGATGATGCCGCCGTAGAAGTTGCCGAGGTCGAGCTTCTCGTTCGGCGCGTGCGCGTTCTCGTCGGGCAGCCCGAGGCCGAACAGCACCGTCGGGGCGTTCAGCTCGGACTGGAACGTCGACACGACGGGGATCGATCCGCCTTCGCGCGTGTAGACCGGCGTCCGGTTGAAGCCCAGCTCGATGGCCCGCGCGGCCGCCTGGACGTAGACGTTGTCCAGCTCCGTCATCCACGGCTTGCCGCCGTGCATCCGCGTCACCTTCAGCTCGACCGACTTCGGCGTCACCTTCTTCACGTACTCCTCGAAGAGCGCCGCGATCTTGTCCGGATCCTGGTTCGGCACGAGGCGCATGCTGATCTTCGCCATGGCCGTGGCGGGGATGACCGTCTTCGCGCCCTCGCCGGTGAACCCGCTCAACAGGCCGTTCACCTCGAACGTCGGCCGCGCCCACGTCCGCTCGAGCGTGGAGAACCCGGTCTCGCCGTGGAGCTTCGGCGCGCCCAGGTTCTTGCGGTACTGCTTCTCGTTGAACGGCAGGCGCTTGAACTCCTCGCGCTCGCGCTCGGTCAGCTCGCGCACGTCGTCATAGAAGCCAGGGATCTTCACGTGACCGCCGCGGTCCTTCATCTGCGAAAGCACCTGGGCGAGCACGAAGCCCGGGTTGGCCACGGCGCCGCCGAACGAGCCGGAGTGGAGGTCGCGTGGTCGTCCCGCGCAGGTCGATCTGGAAGTACGACAGGCCGCGCAGGCCGTAGCAGATCGACGGCACGCCCTTGTCGAACATGCCGGTGTCGGAGACGACGACCACGTCGCACGCCAGTTCGTCGCGATGGTCGCGGATGAACTGCTCGAGGTTGGGGCTTCCGATCTCCTCTTCGCCCTCGAAGACGATGCGGACGTTGATCGGCAGCGTCCCGGTCTGCCCGAGGTGCGCCTCGAGCGCCTTGACGTGCACGAACAGCTGTCCCTTGTCGTCGGTGGCTCCGCGTGCGAACAGCTCGTTGTCGCGCACCGTCGCCTCGAAGGGGGGCGAGATCCACAGGTCGAGCGGGTCAACGGGCTGCACGTCGTAGTGCCCGTAGAAGAGCACCGTCGGCGCGCCCGGGGCGTTCAGCCAGTCGGCGTAGACGACCGGGTGGCCCGGGGTGTCGATGACCCGCACGTTCTGGAGGCCGATGGCCCGCAGCTGATCGGCGGTCCAGTCGGCGCAGCGGCGCATGTCACCGGCGTGCTCGGCCAGCGCGCTGACGCTCGGGATGGCGAGGTACTGGGTGAGTTCCTCGAGGTACCGGTCGCGGCTCGTGTTGATGAAGTCGATGACGGCGGGATTCATGGGCAGCTCCTGTTCGTCGTGTCCGGGTGTCGGTCCCTGGATTATCGCCTGATTTCGAGCGCGGCCCCAAGGCTCGAGGAGCTCGAGCGGGGAGCGTCGGCTCGTCGGGCAGCGGCGCGGAAGCAGCCAGCGCTCCAGGACGGCGGCAACCGCGCCGGCTGTCACCGGCTTCGAGATGAAGTCGTCCATCCCGGCTGCGAGGCAGCGCTCGCGGTCGCCCTCCATCGCGCTCGCGGTGAGCGCGATGACGGGGAGGTTCCTCGATGGGAGGTTCGAGCCTTGCGAATCTCGAGCGTGGCCTCGTAGCCGTCCATCACGGGCATCTGGCAGTCCATCAGCACGAGGTCGTAGCGGCCCGCGGGCAGCGCGGCCAGCGCCTCGCGGCCGTTCGCCACCGCGTCCGCGGTGTAGCCGGTCTTCTTCAGCATCGCGAGGATCACGAGCTGGTTGACCCGGTTGTCCTCGACAACCAGGATCCTGGCCTTGCCGGGCCTGGCCTTCGCCTCGGCGATCGTGTGCCGGGTGATCAGCGGCGCGGCGGCGGCGGCGGGATCCGCCCGTCGGCCGAGCGCGAGCGCCAGGCAGTCGTGGAGGTGCTGGCTCTTGACGGGCTTCGTCAGGTAGGCCGCGAACCCGGCGTCGCGCGCGGCCCGGCCGTCGCCCCGCTGCCCGATCGACGTCATCATGACCAGGGCGGTGCCGGCGACGAGCGGGTCGGCCTTGATCTGCCGACCCAGCATCAGGCCGTCCACGTCCGGCATCTGCATGTCGAGCACCGCCGCGTCGAACGGATCGCCGTGCGGCAGCGGCCTCACCCAGCAACCGGAGCGCCTCCGCGCTGCTCGACGCCTCCGCCGATCGGCACCCCCACTGGGACAGGAGCGCCACGACCAGCTGCCGGTTGGTGGCGAAGTCGTCGACGACCAGGATGCGGCTGCCCTCGACGTCAGCGAACGGAAACGCCTGGCGGGCCGCGCCCTCGGGCTGCTTCTCCAGCGTCACGGTGAACCAGAACGTCGATCCCTCGCCGACGACGCTCTCGGCGCCGATCTCGCCGCCCATCAGCTCGACCAGTTGCTTGGAGATCGCCAGCCCGAGGCCGGTCCCGCCGAACCGCCTGGTCGTCGAGCCATCCACCTGGGTGAACGGCTGGAACAGCCGCGACAGATGCGGCGCGGGAATCCCGATGCCGGTGTCGGTTACCGAGAACTTCAGCGCGGCCGTCCGCTGGTCCTCGGCGAGGAGCTCAACGCGAACGACGACCTCTCCGCGCTCGGTGAACTTGACGGCGTTGCCGGCCAGATTGACCAGCACCTGGCGCAGGCGCCCGGGATCGCCGCGGAGCAGTCCGGGCACGTTCGGCGCGACGAACCCCGCCAGGCGCAACCCCTTCTCGCAGGCTCTGGATGCGAGCAGTTCGGCGGCGCTCTCGACCGCGAACCGGAGATCGAAATCGAGGCACTCGATTTCCATCTTGCGCGCCTCGATCTTCGAGAAATCCAGGATGTCGTTGATGAGCGAGAGGAGCGCGTCGCCGCTGGCGTGGACGACTTCGGCGTACTGGCGCTGCTCGGGCGTCAGGTCGGTGTCGAGCAGCAGCCCGGCCATGCCGATGACGCCGTTCATCGGCGTCCGGATCTCGTGGCTCATGTTGGCGAGGAACTCGCTCTTCGCCACGCTCGCCTGCGCGGCTTCGGCGGCAAGGCGCGTGGCCTCGCGGGTCGCCTCCTCCAGCCGGTGGTTGGCCCGCTTCAGTTCCTCCTCGGCCTGCCTGCGCGCGGTGACATCCCTGCTCACGCCGACGAGCCCGACGATCCGCCCGGACTTGTCGCGGAGCGGCACCTTGGTCGCCAGCAGGTAGACCACCGACCCGTCGGGCAGGACGCTGGTCTCCTCGCGGTTGATGATCGCCTCGCCCGTCGTCAGCACGCTGCTGGTCGTCCGCCAGGGAGGCGGCCGCCATGGCCGCGGGGCGAAAGTCGGCGTCGGTCTTGCCGAGGGCTTCTTCCTGCGTGAGGACTCCGAGCGCCGCCAGGTGCGCGCGGTTGTTGAGCGTAAAACGGCTGAAGGTGTCCTTTGCGTAGATGCGGTCGGGCAGCGCGTGGATCAACGACTGGAGGAGGTTCCCATCGAACGCGTTGTCGTGGTCCCACGGCTTCGGGCCGGTCCCGCAGGGTGAAACGGGGGGGGTGTCCATGGAACTGGATCCTCGGCAACGGACGTCGTCAGGAATCGAGAACGAGGCACGGCGGACGCCGCCTTATGGACTATCGGTTCGATGGGAGAAGACCGACAGGACTCAGTAGCTGTAGCGGACGGTAAGCCGCACGGAGGAGTTGTGCCGGTACTGGCCGAGGAAGTCGCCGGCATCGCCGCCTATCAGGTCGCCCCTCGCCGTCGCCCGCCAGTGCCGGCCGAGCAGCTGAGAATAGGCTGCCTTTCCATAGTACCCGCGGCCGTCCTGCCGTACACCGCCCTCGAAGGTCAGGCCGCGGTTGACGTCGATGGTGTAGAGCCCGCGCCCGAGGAAGCTCTTCGTCATTCCGCGCTCGAAGCTGCCGAGCGGGACGTCGCTGGCGGTCCGTCGTTCCGTCACGAACTCCCCCGCGTAGCCGCCGACGAACAGCCATTCGCCGCTCTGGCGCTCGAGCTGGACGACGTAGCTCCCGTAGTCGTCCGTGCGCTCGTCGGTCGTCCAGAAGTATCCGGCCTCGGCCTTCACCGTGAACCACCGCAGCGGCCAGACCAGATCGCCTCCCGCCATCCGCATGACGGGATAGACGCGCCTCAGCTCGGCCCGGCCGAGCGTCTGGTTCAACGACACGTCGATTCGCGGCAGGTGGTCGAAGCCGTCGTAGATCGACAGCGAGTACTCGAACCCGGAGGCGACGTGATTCCAGCGGACGCCGGCCTGCGGGCGCGACGGGTAGACGGCGCCAAGATCGACGACCGGGAGCTGAGGGGCGCCCAAGGCAGCGCCGGGCACGAGAGAGGCCGCCGGCGTTTCGGGTGTCGACATGCCCCAGCGGCCGTCCGACAGCGGAAGCCGGCTTGGCGTGAACCGCGGCGACCATACGATGTCGATCGTATTGGATCCGCGCTCGTATGTGAGCCGGGCCGCGCTGACGGCAAGGAACTCGTTGTCGATGACGTCCAGCAGATCGCGCGGGGCGAAGCGGTCGGTCGGGTTGAGGATGTCGGCCTTGCCCCACCGGACGAACTGTTTGCCGGCCTCGAACGTCAGGCCGCCCTGGCGAAACGACACGCTCAGGCGGCGGACGCAGGCCGCCGGCCGCTTCAGCCCGCGGTCGGCGCAGTCGAACCTCCACGCCGGGTCCACGCGGTTATCGGTGGCCGTCCTGGCATCGAACGCCCCGGCAAGCGAGAACCACGAGGCCGGCGTCCAGGACGCCTCCTGGCGAAACAGCGCCTCGCCGATCAGCTGGCGGTCGTCGACGGGGGTCGGCTGGAAGTAGACGATGCCGGTCCCTTCGACGAAGCCGCGCTGACTGAAGGTCTGGGCGGAGGCAGGCAGCGCCGCCGCCACCAGCGTGAACACGAAGGCGAACCTGGTCATTGATCGCGCCGAAGCGCCTGCAGGGTGAAGTCCTGCTCCTTCATGGGCAGGTTGTACTTCAACTCCTCGAGCTTGAGCACCGTCCTGCTTTTTCGCCTGAGGTCGGTCATGACCAGCGTCCGGCCCGTCCAGATCCCCTGGACATTCTGGATGTCGCTGTAGTTGAGCACCCGCACGACCTCCGACCTGACGAAGCTCTCGACCTTCTGATAGGCGTGGTTGTCCTTCCGGACCCAGACGCGCGACTTCGTGTACTGCGAGCTCTTCCCCTTGCGCGGGGTCGCGTCGATCCGCCAGCAGGGGGCGCCGTTCAGCGTCTCCTCGCCGTCCATCGAGAAGTCGTACTGGTCGACGTCGCGCTCCTCGAGGTCCTCGAAGCTGAAGTCGGTGCCGAAGAACCGCTGCGAGCGATCCTGCAGCGCGACGCGGCGGTCGCGCTGGATGGCCGGCGTCCACATCCACTGGTCCGACGCGCGGTCTCGGTGGTTCACGACGAGCAGCCCGACCCCCTTCACCTCCGGGGGCTCCGTGAAGCGGAGGATCGACTTGCTCGACCCGTGGGAGCCGAGCCGGTCAAACGTCCATCGCTTGTCGCTGATCTTGCCCTTGGCGTCGAAGACCTGCAACGTGCCGGCGTAATGCTGCGACGAGGTGAGCGTCCGCTTCTGCGCCTCCTCCATCACCTGGCGCGCGTCCTGGGCGAACGCCGCGCGCGGCAACGCCAGAAGCGCCGCTGCGAGCGCGAAGGCCGGGAGGAGCATCGGGCGGCGGTGCGTCTTCATTCGTACTCCAACGCCTGGACGAGCGACCCGCGCACGGCCGACTCGGCTGGCCATAGCGCCGCCACAAAGGCGGCCCCCAGGATGATTGGAAACAGCATCGCCATGATCCCGACGGGGAAACGGTACGCCAGCACCATGCCGCTGATATCGCGATGCGTCATGTCGAGCACGTAGTGCAGGGCAATCACGCCGAGACCCAGTCCGAGCACGATGCCGACGAACGCGACAGCGAGCGCCTCGATCCAGATCGTGTAGCGGATCTGGCGCCGCCGGGCGCCGACCGCCTGGAGCACGCCCAGCTCGCGCCGCCGGTCCATGATCGACACCGTCAGCGTGTTCATGATGCCGAGCACAGCCACGAGCACCGCGATGGCGATTTGCGAATACGACATCGCCAGCCACTGCTTGGTCAGGTCGGTGATGTAGCTCCTGACCTCCTCGTTCGTCAGCACGAACAGCCGCCGACCCGTCCCGAGCTTGTCGAGGATGGCGGCGCGCGCGGCCGCAAGTGACGCTCCCTTGCGCAGGTAGACGCGGAACGTATTCACGCGGTCGTCGTTCCACCACTTCCGGTAGACCGCGCGGTCCAGAAAGATCGTGCCCTGCTGATCGGACCAGTCGTCGATGACGCCGACGATTGGCAGGCGGAGCGTCCCGGTCGGCGCCAGGATCTCTATCGTGTCGCCCGCGCGCAGGCCCTTCCTCCCCGCGAGCGTCTGGGAGAGAATCGCGCCCCTTCCCTCCGCCGTCAGGCGGTACATCTCCTCGGTGCGGCCTTCGATCGCCGGCCGTTTCGTCCGGGCGGCCCACTCCGCCACCTCGAGCGCGATCAGCATCACCGGCGTCCCCCGGAACACGATGCGCGGCGTGCGGACGCTCTGCACGTCCTCCACCCCCTCGATCCGTTCGAGCGCCGGCTTGAGCTCCGGCGGGAACAGGAAACTCCTGCTCGTCAGCGTCGGCGAGGCGGTCACGAAGAGGTCGGGGTCCAACGCCGTGCCAATCCAGTCGGTGATCGCCTCGTAGCTCGCTCCGGCGACCCCGCCGAGGGCGATGGTCATCGAGAGCGACAGCATCAACGCCGAGACGGTGGCTGACGTCCGTCGAGGGGCCTGGATCAGGCTGTCGGCGGCGAGCGCGCCCTCCACGGGCCACAGCCGGCCGAGCAGCGGGCGCAGCCCGCGCGTGAGCCACAGCGCCAGCGCAGGCGTCAGCAGCAGCGCCGCCAGCATGGCCAGGAGGAATCCGGTGTAGAACACGGCGGAACCGCCGTCGACGAACAGGCAGACGGCTGCGATCGCGGCGAACGCAAGCGCCGTTCGCCGGCGGATCCGGTTCTCACCAGCCGACAGGACCTGGTACTTTCCTTTCTGCAGCGCCTGCACCGGGTCGACACGCGCGGCGTTTCTCGCCGGCAGCAGCGCGGCCACCATGCTGGTCGCGATTCCCATGACGAGCGCCAGCCCCGTCAGCTTCGGATCCGTGGCCACATCGTCCAGGCGCTGTGCGATCCCCAGATCTCCTGGAGCATCTGGCCGACGTAGCCGGCGGTCCCGCGCGCGAGCAGGTACCCGAAGCCGAGGCCAAGCGTCGACCCGACCAGACCGAGGACGGCGCTCTCGACCAGGAACAGCGAGCGAATCTGCCGCCGGGTGGCGCCCAGCGCGCGCAGGATGCCGATCTCGGCCCTTCGCTGCGTCACGGCGATGGCGAACGAGTTGTAGATGATGAACATCCCGATGAGGAGCGCGAACAGGCTCGTGATGCTCATCGTTACCGCGTAGACGCGCAGGACCGCGTCAAACTGCCGTCCCCGGCTGGCCGGCGTCTCCACCACGAAGCCCGGCCCCAGCGCATTCTCGAGCGCGGCACGGCACTGATCGACGGTCACCCCCTCGGCGACGCCGATGTCGATCCGGTCGAACCGGCGGCCTCGCCCCAGCACCTTCTGCGCCGCATAGACGTCCATGATCGCGAGGTTGCCGCCGAACGCCTTCGCCAGTCCGCCCGGCGCCATGATCCCTCGCACGACGAACTCCTTCGGCCCTTCCATCGTCCGCATCGGGATGCGGCTGTTCGAGTGCAGGCGGTTCTGGTCGGCGAACTCGCGCGTCACGATCAGCGAATCGGGCTGCGCGAGGAATACCAGCGGGTCGTCCACGATCGAATCGTCGCCGCTCTCGATCGTGTAGTCGCGGAGGCTGCGATCGCCGGTCAAGTCGACGGCCAGGATCATGATGCTCCCCTGACCGGGAAGCCCGATGTCGACCACGGCCTCGATCACCGGAACCGCCACGCGCACCTCTGGATGCGCCTGGACGCGCTCGAGCACGTCTTCGTCGAACCCGCTCTCCCCGGCTGTCACCTGGAGCTGGGTGGCTCCTGCCACGCGGTCCACCGTCTGGTGCAGCGCGAACAGCACCGACTGGTTCGCCGTGTGCATGCCGAGGAACACGCCCACGCCAAGGACGATGCCGGCCATGGTGAGGATCGTCCGGGCCAGGTGCCTGCGCGTGTACGGCCAGCTGATCAGCCGCAGCAGGATCATCGCCGTTCGTCCCCGACGACGCGGCCGTCGCGGATGGTGACCGTGCGCGGGCAACTGGCCGCCACGGCAGGGTCGTGCGTCACGATGAGAACGGTCGCGCCCAGCCGGGAATGGAGGTCCTGGATGAGCCCGAGAATCTCGACGCCGGTCTGGGTGTCGAGGTTGCCCGTGGGCTCGTCGGCCAGCAGGATTGGCGGATAGACCGACAGCGCGCGCGCGATCGCCGTTCGCTGACGTTCGCCGCCCGACAGCTCGTCCGGCGTGTGATCGAGTCGCGAGCCGAGCTGAACCAGATCCAGCAGTTCCCTCGCGCGGGCCACGGCCTTCCGGCGTGGCCATCCGCGCAGGTGCAACGGCAGCGTCACGTTCTCGAGGCAGGAGAGCGACGGAAGGAGGTTGAAGAACTGGAAGATGAAGCCGAGCGTGTCGCGCCGCACGAGCGTCAGTTCGTCGTCCGACAGTCCACCGAGCCTCTTGCCGTCAATGGAGATCTCGCCGGCGCTCGGGCGGTCCAGTCCGCCGATGAGGTTCAGCAGCGTTGACTTTCCAGAGCCCGAGGGCCCGACGATGGAGACCAGTTCGCCGCGGCCGATGGACAGGGTGACGTCCACGAGCGCCGTCACTCGCCGCTTCCCGTCGAACTGCTTGGTGACCTGCGTCAGCTGGATCATGGCAGGAGTAGTAGCCGCCTACTGCCTACTTCGGTTGCCTCTGGGCTGCCCCCGGCAGCCGGCTACACGCCTCACGTTCCCCCGAAGCCGATCGTCACCGTGTCGCCGTCGACGATTACGGGCACCTCGCGGCGCCCCTTCGAGAAGGCGAGCATGCGGTCGAGCGCCGCCCCGTCCTTCTTCACGTCGACGTATTCGAACTCCTCGCGCCGCCTTGCGTAGTCCTCACGGGCGGCCAGGGTGTACGGACACGCGTCCTTCCCGAAGATGTAGATCATCGCGTCCTCCCCACGGTCCTACTCCTCAGCCCAGTACTTCGAGTACCTCCTCGAGGAAGCACAACGTGTCGAGCGATTTCATCCGGTCGATGAACAGGACGCCGTCGAGGTGATCCAGTTCGTGCTGGACCACGCGGGCCGGATACCCCTCGAAGTCGAACTCCACCTTGCTGCCGCGGCGATCGAGCGCCCGCACGGTGATGGCGTTGGGGCGCGTCACGCGGCCGCGCAGCCTCGGCACGCTCAGGCAGCCTTCCCAGTCTTCGCCGGTCTCCCTCGTCGTCGGCGTGACCTCGGGGTTGATGACCGGGAGCACGCGGAGGCTACGGTCCTTGCCCTTGCCGTCTTCGATGCCGATGAGGGCCAGCCGCACGCTCTCGTGCACCTGCGGCGCTGCGAGTCCGATCCCGTCGGTACTCGCGCATGGTCTCGATCATGTCGTCAACGAGCTTCTGGAACGCCGGCGTCTTGATATCCGCGGGTTCGACGATGCGGGCGACCTGGCGCAGCACGGGATGGCCCATGCGAGCGATCTTGAGGATCGACATATCGATCCATTATATCTGGCGATCTTGCGAACTAGGGGTTTGGCGAACCAGGGATCTTGCGAACTACGGATCTTGCGAACTAGGGCCGCTGCAGACTGGGCGGCACCGGGAACTCGAACTGTTCGGCCTGCGCCTGCTCGACGGCTTCAGTCACCATCTGGTCGATCGGCAGTCGGCTCTCCGCCTCTTCGACCGCGGAGCGTCTCGCCCGCGTAGCCGGGTGCTTCGGGGTAAACAGCTGGCAGCAATCCTGGTCGGGCACGATCGAGATCTCGTAGCTGCCGAGGCGGCCGGCCTGCTCGACGATCTCCTCCTTGTCCATCCCGACCAGCGGCCGCAGGACGGGAAGGCTCGTCACCGACGCGATGAGCGACATGTTCTCGAGCGTCTGGGAGGCGACCTGTCCGATCGCTTCGCCCGTGACGAGCGCGCGGGCGCCGTTCTCGTTCGCGATCCGCTCGGCGATCCGCATCATCAGCCGGCGATAGATCACGATGCGCAGCGGCGCCGGGGCGGTGAGTACGACCTGCCGCTGGATTTCGCCGAAGGCAACGAGGAACAGGCGCGTGCGCAGCTGGTATGTGGTCAGCAGTTGCGCCAGTTCCCTCACCTTCTCCTGGGATGCCCGGGACAGGAACGGGTAGCTGTGGAAGTGCACGAGGATCGCCGAGCATCCGCGCTTCAACATGCGCCAGGCGGCCACCGGCGAGTCAATCCCGCCCGACATGAGGCACGCGACCTTCCCGCTGACGCCGGTCGGCAGGCCGCCCGCCCCGCGCTCCTTGGCGAACGTGTAGAACGCCTCGTTCGTGAGCATCTCGACCGAGATGGTCAGCTCGGGCTCGTCCAGATCGACGCGCCACCCCTTCGCCAGCTTGATCCGCCCGCCTACTTCTCGCTCAATCTCGGGCGACTTCATCGGGAAGCGCTTGTCGGCCCGTTTCACGGTCACGCGGAACGACGGCACCTGGATGTCTCCCAGGTCGCGCAGGATCGCCGACGCGATCGCCTCGATGTCGAGCGGCGTCCGTGCGGCCTTCGAGAAGTTGGCGATCCCGAACACGCGCGCGAGCCGGTCGCGGACCTGTTCGTACGTCGCCGCCGGGCCGAGCACGAGCTCGATTCGGCCAACCAGAGGCCGGACGGCCCGGATGTCGAGGTCGGACGTGGCGCGGCGGATGTTGTTCACCAGGCGCGCGATGAACCAGGGACGGTTCTTCCCCTTGAGGGCGATCTCCTGGTAGTGGACGACGATTGAGGTCATATTCGGATCGCGGGTCTAAAGACCCGCGCTACACCTGGGTGGCAAGCCGCGCGGCGCGGTGGCCGCTGACGACGGCCCCCTCTATTGTCGCCGGAAGGCCCGTGTCGACCCAGTCGCCCGCCAGCAGCAGGCCGCGGACGGCTGTCTTCGCGTCCGGACGCGGTGGCTGGCCCGGCGCCAGGGAGAACGTGGCGCGTCGCTCGCGCACGACGATGCTTCGCAGCACTTGCGCCTCGCGCGCGGACGGCAGTGCCGAAGTCAGCTCGGACGTGGCCCGCGACGCGAGGTCCTCGTTCGATTGCGCCACCACCGTGGCGGCGCCGCTCGACACGCACGACAGGTGCGATGCGGAGTCGCCGAAGACCTGCCGCTTGTCGAACACCCACTGGAAGGCCCGGCCCGGCAATCCGACGAATGGCGCTGGAAGCACGCCCCGATCGAACCAGAGGTTGACGGTCACGATCGGCGAGGCGACGACGGCACGAGAGGCGGAGAGTAGGCTCTCCACCGGGCGAGTGTCGCCGATGATGGTCTCCGTCAGGGCAAACCACGGCACCGCCACGATGACGGCGCCCGCCTCGACTCGCTCGCCTCTCGCGTCGACCCAGGCGACGCGTTCGTCACCGACCCGGACGCGCGCCGGGCACGACACCCTGACCTCGCCGCCGTGCGCGACGATGAAATCGCGCGCCGGTTCCGCGTACAGGACGTCCAGCGGCTGCAGCGGCATCACGACCGCGGAGTCTCTCGGATCCGGTCCGAACATCTTCGCGAGCACACGGACGAACACCGGCGCCGCCGCCTCGCTCGCCGGCTGGTTGAGCGCGGCCAGCGCCAGCGGCCCCCAGAGCATCTCGCGGAGCCGGCGGCTCTGTCCGTTCCGGATCAGCCAGCTCTCGACCGTTTCGCCGTCCCACGCCGGAAGCACGCCCTTCCCGCTCTCGAGGTAGCGCCGCGCCCGCCTGAGCGGGGCGGCCAGGTTCAGCGCCGACAGGCGGTCGCCGATGCGCAGCGCCTCCCACTCCATCAGGCCCGCGAGCAGGTGAAGCGGCGACGGCAGCGGCGGGCACGACAGCATGCTCCAGCGCCCGGCTTCATCGACGAACGGCACCTCGAGGCCGCCCTGCAGCTCGACGTTCCGTGACGCGCCGATACGCGCCAGAAACACCAGCGTCTCGTGGTAGCACCCGAGCATCAGGTGCTGGCCATTGTCCACCGTCTCGCCGGTGGCCGGGTCCGTGAAGGCCGACGCCCGTCCGCCGAGCGTCGGTCTGGCTTCGAGCACCAGCACGCGTGCGCCGGCGTCCGCCAGCGCAGCCGCCGCGCTCAGTCCGGCAAACCCTCCGCCGATGACGACGACGTCGAAGGACATATCAGGGCTCCCGCCTCTGCCCGCGCTGCGACCGACCGCGGGCTACGGCGTGGCACGCCGAAGCGCTGCGTGCGAAGGCGGCAGGGCTCAGGCACGATGACGACGCTAGCCGCCGAACGCCGCGCGCGCCCAGAGGGTCGCGGCGATCACGGCCCGGCGGGGGCGCGGCACTCGGATCTTCTCGCCGAACACCTGGTATCCGGATCGCTCGATGCGCTCGAGGATCGCGTGGTAGATCCCCGCCATGATGCGTGCCGCCACCATCCGGCGGCGATCGGCCCGCGGCAGCTCGCGCTCGGTCTTCTCGTAGAACTCGCGCGCGCGCCGGCACTCGAACGCCAACAGGCTCCGTACGGCCTCGGACACCACCCCCGCTCGGAGGTCGTCTTCGGCGCAGCCATGTCGCGCGAGATCCTCGAGCGGAAGGTAGATCCTCCCGCGAGCCAGGTCGGTGCCGATGTCCCTGATGATATTGGTCAACTGCAGGGCGATGCCAAGGTCACGCGCGTAGTCGCGCGTCCGCTGGTCCGTATAGCCGAAGATCTCAATGCACAGCCGACCGACCGCCGAGGCGACGCGCAGGCAGTATTCCCGCAGGTCGTCGAACGTCTGATAGCGGGAGCGATCGAGGTCCATGGCGACGCCGTCGATGACCGCCTCGAACGCCTCGCGCGGGAGCGAGAACCGGCGAATGAACGGGAGCAGGTTCTCGCCCTGCGGCGTCCGCGGCCGGCCCGGCCCGTAGCAGGCCGCCAGCTCCTCGCGCCACATGGCGAGCTGCCCCCGCGCGCTTCGGGGATCCTCCGAGGCGATCATCGCCGGCGCCTCGTCCACCGCGTCGTCCACGGCGCGGCAGAAGTCCCAGACGGCAACGATGGCGCGCCGCTTCTCGGAAGGAAGCACCAGGAACGAGTAGTAGAAGTTCGTGTCTCGTCCGCTCATCGGGCCCGCCACGTCAACGCCTGCCACAGAAGCGCCGGGAGGTCCGCCGCGCCCAGAGTCGGCCTTCGCCGGAACATGTCGAACTCCGCCTGCTCGACCCGCGAGAGGATGCGCCGGCCGCCGAGCCACGTTGCGCGCAACTCGAGCCGCAGCCGGCCCTCCACGCCATCGCACACGTGGCGGCCCTCCTCGAACAGATCCTCGGTCCGCGCCGCAGCCTGCTCCATCACGCGTCGCCAGGCGGGCGTCATCTGGCCCGCATCGAGGTCGCTCGTGGACGCACCCTCCCGCCGGCAGTCCTCGAGCGGAAGATACAGGCGGCCTTTCCGCCAGTCGCGTTCGAGGTCCTGCCAGAAGTTCGTCAGCTGGAGCGCGGTGCAGATCGCATCCGATCCGAGATCCAGCGCGTCGTCCCGATAGCCCGCGATTCCCAGCACGAGCCGGCCCACCGGGTTGGCCGAACGCCGGCAGTAGTCCAGCACGTCGTCCCAGGTCTCGTAGCGCGTCGTGGTCACGTCCTGGCGGAATGCACTCAGCAGGTCGTCGAACGGAGAGACCCCGAGGCGACAGCTTCGGATTGTATCGCTGACGGCCGCGAAGATGTGCGGAGTCTGGGCCGGAAGTTTAACGGTGACCGGCGCGGTGGCATTGCTGGCGCAGGCGCGGAGGCAGTCGCGCCAGGCGTCGAGGAGAGCGAGGCGCTCGCACTGCGGCCGCTCGCCCTCGTCTGCGAAGTCGTCGGCCACTCGCGCGAATGCGTAGACCGCGGCCACGTGCGGTCTCATCGCGCGCGGCAGCAGCACCGACGCGACCGGGAAGTTCTCGTAGTGATCTCGCGCGAACCGGGCGCATGTGGCGTAGGCCTCGGAGAGGTCGGTCACCATTCGAGCTCGGGCACGCCCGCGCGGTGGTTCACGGCCCGCGCCGCGACGAACAGAAGATCCGACAGACGGTTGACGTAGGCGCGCAGGTCGCTGTCCACCTCGTCGGGGCCGAGCGCGGTGATCCGGCGTTCGGCCCTCCGGCACACTGTCCGCGCCAGGTGAAGTGCCGCGCCGGCCTGCGACCCGCCGGGAAGAATGAACCGCCGGAGCGGCGGCAGTTCCGCCTCGAACCGGTCGATCCACAGCTCGAGTCTGCCGACCTCCGTCGCGCCGACAGCAATCTTGTCGACGCGCGGCGCCACCTTCCGGTCCGGGTCGGCGAGGCGGGCGCCGACGGCGAACAGGTCGCGCGCGATGGCCTGCAGCATGTCGCTGATGTCCGAAGGGAGGCCGCTCGCCATCGCGACGCCGATGGCCGCGCCGAGTTCGTCGACTTCGCCGTAGGCCTCCACGCGGAGGTCCGACTTCGAGACCCGCCGGCCATCGAACAGGCCGGTCTCGCCGTCGTCCCCGGTGCGCGTGTAGATCTTCACCGGGGAAATTATGGCATGGGATGGGGTAGAGTGACGGATTCGGCCGGCGTCGGGCGGCTTGTGACCACCGGCCGGCCTGCGCGAGGGGCAGGCGCGGACCGGGTCGGCACGAAGGGCGACTGCGAGGTCTTCCGAGCCGGAGCCCGGAGGGCCGAACCGGGCCACGACTGCCATCTCATCGGCCGTCAGGCGCGGTGAAGCGAGGGATGGACAGGGTGACACGAAAGCGACACACGAGCAGGCCCGCGCTGCCTGGCGCCAGCGAGCGGCAGGCGTTCCGGCGGCGGCTGCTGGCGTGGTACGACAGGAACGGCCGCGACCTGCCCTGGCGGCGGGCGGCCGACCCGTACCAAATCCTCGTGTCCGAGATCATGCTCCAGCAGACGCAGGTGGATCGCGTGCTGCCGAAGTACCGCGAGTGGCTGGAGCGCTTCCCTTCGCTCGAGGCACTGGCCGCGAGGCCGGTCGAGGAAGCGGTCGAGGCCTGGTATCCGTTGGGCTACAACATCCGCCCGCGGCGCCTCCACTCGATCGCGCGGGAAGCCGTGGCGCGCTACGACGGGGCGCTGCCGTCCGACGAGCAGACGCTGCTCTCGTTCAAGGGAATCGGACCGTACACGGCAGGCGCGATTCGCAGCTTCGCGTTCGGCCACCGGGCCGCGATTCTCGACACGAACGTGGCGCGGGTGATGTTCCGCGTGTTCGTCGGCAGGGGCGACCCCAAGCGCCACGATGTGCGCAAGCACCTCTGGGACCTTTCGCGCGCGGTGCTCCCGCGCGCGCGTGTGTTCGACTTCAACCAGGCCCTGATGGACTTCGGGTCGATTGTCTGCCCGGCGAGGACGCCGATGTGCCCGACGTGCCCGATGCGGGGGAGTTGCGCAGCCCTGAAGTATGCAGTAGGCAGTAGGCGGTAGGCGGTTCGGTCAGCTGTCGGCGGACCACGCGCGTCCACGATGGCAGCGGATCACGTGTGGCACACTGCCTACTGCATACTGTCTACTGCCTACTGTCTGCGGCACCGAGCGATGCATCAGAGACCATCGACGATTGTGACCGCCGCCGTCATCGAGCGCGATGGACGCCTGCTCGTCACGCGCCGCCTCGAGGGCTCCCACATGGGCGGGTTCTGGGAATTCCCCGGCGGCAAGTGCGAGCCGGGGGAGCCACCAGAGGCCTGCCTGGCGCGCGAACTGCTCGAGGAGCTCGGAGTGGCGGCGACCGTTCACGAGGAAATCTACCGAACGACGTACGCCTACGGCGACCGCGTCCTCGACCTGCGGTTCTTCAGGTGCGACCTCACTGCCGAACCCCTCCCGCTGCTTGGCCAGGAGATCCGGTGGGTCCCTCGTCCCGAGCTCCCCGCGCTCGAGTTCCCGCCCGCCGACACCGAACTCGTCGCACGCCTGGCGGCGTGCCGCTGACGCCGTGCGGCGTCCACGACGCTCAACCACTGAGGACACCGAGGGCACGGAGGCTCGCACGGCGACGGCTTCGACCGGGGCCGGCCCAACGGGCCCGGCGGGCCGAGCGCCGCGCCACGGGAATGAGCCCACACGAGGTTCGCCGGGCTCATTCCCGTGGCGCGGCGCTCGGCCGCTCCGGCGCCACGGCTGCGCCGTGGCGCCACCCGGTCGAAGCCCGTGCATCGTCGCACGCGTGACGCTCCGGATCTCTGTGTTGCTCCGTGGCCTCTGTGGTTCAAATCAGGCGGTGGCGAATGGCAGCGTGACGACGGTCGCCGTGAGGACTTCGTCGCCGTGCTGGATCGACAGTCCTGTGCCGGGCGCCACGAAATCGCGGTGGACCATCGCGAGCGCAATCGGGCCGCCGGCCCGCGGGGACCACACCGCACTGGTAACGCGCCCGGCGTCGCGATCGCCGGCCCGCACGACATCGGCCCGGTGCGGCACCGCATCACCCGCCACCCTCAGCCCGACGATCCTGCGCGGTATGCGGCCCTGGCCGCGGTGCAGGATGCGGATGACGATCTCCTGCCCGGGATAGCACCCCTTGGTGAAGCTGATCGCCCGGTCCTCGATGCCCGCCTCGAGCACCATCGTGTCGCCATCCATGTCGCTGCCGAACGCCAGCCGGCTCGCCTCGACGCGCAGGACCTCCCAGTCCGCGCTGCCTGCGGAAACGGCGCCCGCTGCAGCGAGTGCCGCTGCCAGCTCCGGGACCAGCGGACGCTCCACGTAGAGGTCGAGGCCGGCCGCTCCCGTGTCCCGCGATGCCGCCACCAACGCCATCTGGCCGCGAAAGCTCGTGCGGCCGTTGCGGAATTCGGTCCACGCCGCCAGCTCTCTTTCGTCGAGTCCTGCCTGGTCCAGGCCTGAGATGACGCCGGCAACGACGCGAGCCGACTGCGGCCCCGCGACCGTCAGCTTCCCGAACGCCTCGCTCAGGTCGCCGAGCTTGACGTCTTCGCTGAAGATGAACTGATCGAGCTTCTGGAGGACCGTCGTCGTCGCCGCCGGATCGAGGTCGAGCAGCACCAGGTCGCCCAACTCCAGCACGCTCATGTCGGCGATGATCCGGCCCTGAGGCGTCAGGTACGCCGCGTAGCAGCCGCTGCCAGGGGCGAGGGCCAGGACGTCGTTGGTCAGCATCGCATGCAGGTACGTCCGCCGGTCGCCGCCGGCCACCGCGATCTTCCCGCGCCAGGACCGATCGAAGACCGCTGCCGTCTCCCTCGCCGCCGTGTAGCCGTCGCCCGCCTCCATGTCACCCTCCCGGCCGCACCGATTCCCCGCCTCGCGGCGCGATGCTATCCTCATAAGGTCATGCGCATCGCTCATTGTACCGTCGCTCTGGCTCTCGTCGCGTCGCTGGCAGGCACCGGCCACGCGCAAACCAATCCGCCGGCGACGCAGGTCGTCTTCACGGTCTTCTACCAGGGCTCCGCTGTCGGCGTCGAGCAGGTCACGGTGACGCGGACGCCCGAAGGAATCACCATCTCCGGGTCGGAACGCACCGGGCCGCCGCTCGGCATCGTCACCCGCCGGGCCGAAGCCAGGTACACCGCAGACTGGCGGCCACTCGAGTTCATCGTGGAGGGCAGCGTCCGCGAGCAGCCGATCGCGCTGCGCACGACCGTCAGCGGCACGACCGCGACGAGTCAGGTCATGGAGGGCGGCGTGCCCACGCAGCGGACGGATCGAGATCCCGCCCGATGCGATCTTCCTCCCGAGCATGTTCTTCGGCGCGTATGAGGCACTCGCTGCACGATTGCCGGGCACGAAGGCCGGCGACCAGCTGGCGGCCTTTGTCCCACTGCAGACGACGGCCACCGTCACCGTCAAGAGCGCCACCGACGACCGGGTGCGGACCCAGTCGGAGGTCTTGCAGATCCGCCGGTACGAGCTGGTTATTGCCGCACCGAAGCTCTCGGCCCAGATCGAGATGTGGACGGACGCGTCGGGCCGGATGCTCCGCCTGACCCTCGTTGACCAGGCGTTCGACCTGGTGCGCGCCGACATCGCGTCGATCACGTCTCGACGCGAGCAGGCGGCGCGCCCCAATGACCAGGCTGTGACGATCCCGGCCTACGGCTTCAGTCTCAAGGGCACGCTCTCGCAGCCGGCGTCGAAGCCGAGTCCGACGTTCCGCTTCCCGGCCCTCGTGCTGGTTGGCGGCCCGGAGCCGCTTGACCGGGAGGAATCGGTGGCTGGCGTCCCGGTCTTCGGTCAGCTGGCCTCCGCGCTCGCCGACGCCGGCTTCATCGTCATCCGCTACGACAAGCGCGGCGTGGGCCAGAGCGGCGGGCGCGCCGACACCGCCAATCTGAGTGACTATGCGGACGACGCGGGAGCCGTGGTGGAGTTCCTGAAGCGGCGAAAGGACGTCGACCCTGCGCGTATCGCAATGCTGGGCTACGGCGAGGGCGGCGCCGTGGCGTCGGTGGCGGCCTCGCGCGGCGGCAGCATCGCGGCGCTCGTCCTTGTGGCCGCGCCCGGCGTCACCGGCGGCGCGCTGGCGCTCGAGCAGCAGACGCTCCTGCTGGCGCGGTTGAACACCCCCGAGGCCGAGAGAAACGCACAGCTCCAGCTCCAGCAGAGGCTGTACCTGGCTCTGATCACGGGAACCGGACTCGACTCGGTCCCGGCAGATCTGGTACGGCGCTCGGATACGCCGTGGTTCCGGAGTTTCCTCGTGTACGACCCCGCGAGGGTGTTGAAGAACGTCGGGCAGCCGATTCTCGTCGTCCACGGAGAACTGGACCGGGAGATCGTGCCCGCGAACGCGGACAAGCTGGCGGCTGTCGCGAGAGCAAGGAAGGGCCGGGCGGGAGAAGCGACGAAGCTGGTCAAGATTCCCGGCATCAACCACCTGTTGGTTCCGGCGCAGACCGGCGAGACCGAAGAGTACCGCAGACTGGCGGATCGCACGGTCAGCCCAGGCGCCACGTCCGCAATCGGAGCCTGGCTGAAGGAAGCGCTGAAGGCCAAGTAGGATGTGGACGCTTCAGACAAAGGGGGACGATGGGGCGCCGGTCCTCACGTTCAGGATCGGGCCTGGCGGGCTGAAGACGATGGGCCGCGCCGTGAGGGCCGATTTCGTGTTGGACGCCCCGCTCGTCTCGAGGCTGCACTGCCGCTTCACGGCCCCGCCGTCGGGCGAGCTCGAGGTCGACGACCTCGGCAGCACCAACGGCACGTTCGTGAACGAGCAGCGCGTCAAGCGGGCTCGCCTGCAGGCGGGGGATCGAGTGAGGGTGGGACGGGTGGAGTTGGTCGTGTCGGAGGACGGGGACCGGGCAGGCGATGAAGCTGGCAGCCGTCAGCCCTCCCTACCGTGACCGCCCCACCAAGAACGGATTCGTCCTGCGCTCCCGGCCGATCGACGTGACCGGCCCGTGGCCGGAGTGGACCTCCACGTCATCGTCCAGCGTGAAGAGCCCGTTTCGAATCGACGCGATGAGCGTGTCGTGGTCCCCGCCGATCAGATCGGTCCGTCCGATCGAGCCCGAGAACAGCGTGTCTCCCGCGAGCAGCATCTTCGCCGGCTGCCCCGCCGGCCCCACCAGAAGGCAGACGCCGCCCGGTGTGTGGCCCGGCGTGTGGAGCACCTTCACTTCACAGCGCCCAAACGTGATCGCGGCGGTCAGGTCATAGAAGTTGTCGACGGGTGGCGGCGCCTCGATGTCCAGGCCGAAGAAGGAAGCCTGCTGCAGCGCGCCGTCGTAGAGGAAGAGATCCGCGCGGTGAAGGAAGACGGACGCGCCCGTGGCGGCCTTCGCCGCCGCAACGCCTGACACGTGATCGACGTGCCCGTGCGTCAGCAGGATGTGGCGGACGTCCAGCTTCCCGTCGGACACGACGCGCAACAACTCGCCCACTTCGTCGCCAGGGTCGATGACGACCGCCTCGCCCGTGTCGTCGCAGGCCAGCACGTAGCCGTTCTTGTAGAACGGCGGCGCGTCTCGGGTTTCGAGAAGCATGACGCCATCATAGCGTCAAATGATCCACCTCGCGGTCCCGGACGACGGCCGTCATCGTGTCCGGCGCCAATATCAACCTGGACCTGCTGGCGCAAATACTGCGAAGAAAGGGATAGGAACCACCGAGGGCACAGAGAAGCACAGAGCTCTCACGCCGAGGGCTTCGGCCGGGCGCGCCCCGGCAACGCCGGGGCTGCGACGCCCGAGCGATGGCGCAACGCGCACGAACCCTGGGTGCCTCAACCGGGCTCGTGCGCGATGCGCCTCGCTCGGCGGCCGGGCCTTCGGCCCGGAGCCGGTCGAAGCCCGGTCCACCGCCACGCCGTCACGGGTAACGCGGCGAGCCTCCGTGTTCTCTGTGTGCTCAGTGGTTGAGGGCCCCGCGCGTTCTACTTGCGTGCAGGCTGGGCGGGTGGGGCGGGAAGCCGGCTGGCGGTTTCGTCGCGCAGGCGCGCCAGGCTCTGCATCAGCTCCGCGCGGGCCTGCCTGAACGGGCCGGACGGTTCCACCTTGTTCCAGGGATACAGCTCGCGGCGGAACGTGAGCGCGACGGTGAGGACGTCGGGACGCGTCCACGCCCTCAGCGCCTGGTCGTTGGCGGCCAGCTTGGCGACATAGCCTGCGGCCCGGGGGCCGTCGTCGATGGCCGCGGACGCGAGGGCGGCGCACGGCAGGAGCGGTGGCGGGGCGTCCGCCTTGTCGGCGCGCGCAAAGATGGCGTCGGTGAGGCTCCGGCCCCTCGCCTTGCCATCGCTGTCCCATTCGAGGGCGGCCAGCACGGCCTGTCCCTCACAGAAGCCCGGGTACCGCTCCGTCAGCCCGACGGCGCCTTTCCGCGCCTCGTCGATCCTGGACATCATCGCCGCCGGCACGATCCGTCCGACCAGCCAGACGGTCGGGGCGGCCTCGGTCGCCGGATCGTTCGCGAGCATCTCCGTGGCCGCCGCGTAGTTGCGCTGGGCGAGTTCGACGCGGGCACGCATCTGCTTCCACCAGGGCCGGTCGGGCCTCGCGGTTTCGCCGAGGCCCAGCTCAGTCGCGGCGTCTCCGAACCGATCGAGCATTTCCTGCGCGGCGGCGATCGCACGACGGCTGATGTCGAGGGACGGGTCGAGCTGGAGCGCCCGCCGGTAGTAGGCGATGGCGCGTGCGGGATCGCCCTCGAGCACCAGATCGCCGGCGTGGTGCCAGGCTTCGCCGCACGAGGGATCGAGCGACAGCGCGCGCGCGAGCGCCGACGCGGCCGTGCCGACGGTCGTCGCGGACAGAGCCAGCGCGAAGTGCGCGCGCGGCAGATCCGCGTCGGCCGACAGTGCGGCCTCGGCTTCCCTTCGCGCCTGGTCGAGCGCGTTGGGATCACCGGCGCTCCCCGCATCGATGGCTTCGAAGTACAGCGCCTCGGACAGGCCCACGCGCGCTTCAGCCAGCTTCGAATCCATGTCGATCGCCTGGCGGTAGAGCGCGGCGGCGCGCGTACGGTCGACACGGACCGCCGCGCGTCCCTGGAGATACAGATCGTAGGCCCCGGGATCGACCTGCCTTCCCTGCGCGCGCACCCATCGATTGCCCGTTGGGATCTGGAGGCCCAGCCGGTCGGCCACCTGCCGCGCGATCTCCGCTTCCGCCGCAGACGCCTGGCGCGGCTCCCGGGAGTAGTTCCCGCTCCAGATCACCGCGCCGGTCGTCACGTCGACCAGTTCCGCGGACACCTTCAGCGAGTACGGGCCCGGCCGTGTCGTGCCGCGCAGCGCCATGGCCGCGCCGGCGATCGACGCCCGCTCGGTCATGGAGAGCCCGGGCGGATCGGCAATCGACAGCCGCCCGACGACCGTCAGCCCCTGGACTTCCCCGAGCCTGGCGGCAAGATCCTCGGCGAAACCCACGCCGAAATAGTCCCGGCCCAGCTCTCCTCCGGCCATCTGGAACGGCATGACGATGAGAACGGGACGGGAAATGGCCGGGTCGACGGCAAAGAGCGCGGTGATCCGGTTTCGCCAGGTCCACGCCGCCGCACCCAGCCCGCCGAGAACGGCGAGGAGGACGACCGAGACCGCGAGGCGCTTCAGCAACGGCCCTACTGGCTTCGCCTGCTTCGCCTTCCTGCCGCGGGACACCTCCGCCGTCACCCGGATGTGGAGGCCCGCAGCCAGCGCGCGAAGGTCGGCCACCATGTCGGAGGCGGAAGAGTACCGCGCGTCAAGACTCTTGGCCAGCGCCTTCGCGACGATCGCGTCGAACCCGACGGGCACCGACTTGTTCTGGTTGCTCGGGGGCGGCGGCGTCCCCTGCAGCACCTTCACCGCCGTCGCTCCCGCGGTACTCGATCCGAACGGCGCGCGGCCGGTCAGCATTTCGTAGAGCACAACGCCGAGCGAGAACACGTCGGCCCGGTGATCCATGCGGCCGGCGAGCAGTTGCTCCGGCGCCATGTAGGGAACCACGGCGTTCGCCCCCGGCACGTCCGAGTCGCTGCCAGCCGCGAGCTGCTCGGCGATCGTTCTGCGCTCGGTTCCGCCAGAGGTCCAGCCGGCGAGCCCGAAGCCGATGATCTTCGTCTGGTCGGTCGGCGTGATGAAGATCGCCGACGGACAGATGTTGCCGTGAACGACGCCCTGGCGGTGCCCCTCGGCGAGCGCGTCCGCGAGTTGAACGGCAAACTCGAGCGCCAGGCCGGCCTCGACAGGCTTCCCGGTCAGGAGCGTGCGCAGCGACTGCCCGGGCACGAACTCGTGAGCCAGGAAGACCTGGCCGCTCTCTTCACCGAAGTCGAACAGCGCCGTGATGTGAGGGTGTGAGAGTGCGGCGGCCGCTGCCGCGGCGGCCAGGAAGGCCTCGCGGTGCGCAGCGTCCTCGATGAGGGCCGGCGAGACCAGGCGGAGCGCGACGGTCCGGCCCAGCCGCACGTCGCGGGCGCGCACCAACTCGCCCAGCGCGCCGACGCGCAGCCGTTCGAGGATCGTGTAGTGACCGAGGCTCTCCATGAATGCCCGCAATCCGGCGCACACGGCGGGTATGCTCCCCGCATTCGGCTATCGGCGGGATGCCTTCAGGGCAACAGGGCGACGCCTGGCTCGCGCTTGCGCCACGTCTTCCCGCCGTCGGCCGTCTCGTACGCCGTCCGATCGGATGCGGTAACGGCGGCGACCAACTCGCTCCAGGCGTGCACGGAGACGAGATCATCGGATGTCGGAGAAGGAATGCGCTGCCACGTCCGGCCGTCGGTCGTGCGCAGCACGACCCCGCGCGCGCCGACGAGCCAGCAGACGAGGTCGGTGGAGGCGGACCCGTCGGCAAGCGCCGTCGAAACGCCGCTCGTCTGCCGTTGCCACGTCCGACCCCCGTCCGCGGATCGCTCGACGAGTCCGCCCTCACCGTAGCGCCACGTGGCGGTCGCCCCGGACGGCCCCGCGCTTGACGTGGAGTGCTTGAGTTCGGCGGCGTCTCGCACGGCCGACTCGAGCTTCGACGAGGCTGCCGTCCGCATGGCGACCGCCGGGGCCTGCGCCGGCACGGCCGCTCCGACGTTCTCGGCCTGGACCTCCGCCCGACCCTTCGTCACCCCGCCGACGACGCCGCCCACGACACCGCCGGGGACCCCGCCGGCAACCCCACCGACCGGCCTGGCCTCCGCCCGCACCTCTTCGGCTGCCTGGGCCGGCGCCGCGGGGGCCGGTTTCGCGGCGTCGGCTTCCTTGCGCAGCGCGAGGGTCGGGGCGGTGGCCGACTTCTCGGCGAACCCCCCCTGGCGCGCCGCAGTGTCGGCCGGGCGTGCGACCTGCTCGGCCGGCCGAACCGCGTCGGCCGTCTCAGCCGCGGACTTCGCGGGTCCCTCCTGCTCGCGCACTTCGGCCACGGTTGACTGCGCCTGAGTGAGGCCGGGCTGTGCCGGCGCTCCCCCGGGCGCAGCGCCGCCCGGCGCCCGAAGCGTCCGCTGAGCCACCACGATGACGATGGCGGCGGTGGCGAGCGGAACGAGCCAGCGCCAGTGCCAGTGCCACGGCCTCGCCGGCGCGGGCAGAGGCGCAGCGCGGGTGACGGCTGGCTCCGACCGCGCCAGGTCACCGAGAATCTGCTGGCAGTGGCTGCACGAAGACGCGTGCGCCTCAACTCGATCGGCTTCGGCCGACGACAGGGAATGGTCGAACCACGCCGCGAGCAGGTCCGCGTCCGGGCAGGCGACGCCTGAGGCGTCGGCCTCTCCCGCGAGGCCGCGCGCGATGAGCCGGTCAAATGCCGCGTCGCGTTCCGCGTCAGTCGGCTTCACGTGGCGCTCCTTCCCTCAGAACGATCGTCCCGGCCGTTCTTGCCGTTCCCGGCCCTCCCGCCCTCTCCGTCGAGCACGGCATCCAGGTTCAGCCCGACATCGTCGAGCGCGGCGTCCAGGCACGCCCGGACCTGCGCGTCGCCCAGATGGTGTGTGTCGCGAAGCATCCGCTCGACAGCGGACCGCAGATCGCGACGAATGCGGTCGAGCCTGCGGGAGACCGTCGCCTCGTGCTCGCCCGCCATCCGGCCAATCTGCGCGAGCGTGAGTCGCTGCAGGTAGTAGGCGGAGAGCCGAAGCCGATCCGGCGGCGCCAGGCGGCGGATCGCCAGGGCCAGCGCCTGCTGCGCCATTTCGGCGAACCTCCGGCGCTCCGGATCCGCCGGATCGCGGGCGGGGCGCACGGACGGAGCCGCTTCGTCAACCTCGTCGAGGGGGCGGAGGCGCTTCGCCACTCGGGCCCGGTCGACGTTGCGCTGCGCGAGAATCGAACGCAGCCAGGTGGAAAGACGGCTGCGGCCGTGGAAGTAGTCGAACAGCGACCGCCGGCATCCGTCGCGCTCCTCGAGACCGTAAAGCTCCGCATAGATTGAGTCGGCCAGATCGTCCCCGGCGTCGCTCCCGGCAACGACTCGAGCCGCGGCCCGGAGGCCAGGCCGGTAGCACTCGAGGAAGAACGACCAGGCGGACACCTGGCCCTCCGCGCACGCGCAGGCCAGCGCAAGTTCCTCGAGGTTGAGCGAGTCGACGTAGTCGGAGATCGCCTGCGGCGTGGCGCCCGCCTCGGTGGCGAAGCGGCTGGCGACGCTGCGGTCCACGGCGCGCGCGAACGACTCGCGCGAGAGATTCCACCGCGGCGCGTTCGAGCGCCGGAAGGCGCGGTCGAGCAGGCGCTCGTCCACGGACCGTGTGTGTGCGGCGGTGACTGGCGACATGGAGCCGGCGTCGCGAGGCGCGCGTCGCGCCCCGCGTCACCGGCCATTCTACTGCGAGAACGCCACGGCGCTGCGGAGCCGAAGGCCGCCGGAGAAATCGGAGAGCTGCTCGCGGAGGATCATGCGCCCCCGGCGCAGCCGCGACTTCAGCGTCTCGTCCTTGACGTTCAGCGCCGCGCTCGCCTCCTCGGTGGTCATGCCCTGAACGTCCCTCAGCAGGACCGGAACGCGGTAGATGCGCGGCAACCCGGCAAGCGCCTTGACGAGCCTCTGACGGAGTTCGGCGCGGTGAACCTCGTCGTCACCCATCGACGACCAGTCGGCGATGTCCGGCGCCCGCGTACTGTCGCCGCCCGACGGCTCGAAGGGGAACAGCCCGGCGTCGCGCCGGCCCGCTTTCGCGGCCCGAAGGCGTGACATCGCGGCGTTGAACGTGATCCGGTAGATCCAGGACGAGAGCGCCGAATCGCCGCGGAACGCGTCGATGTTCCGATACACCTTCAAAAGGACGTCCTGGACCACCTCGTCGGCGTCTTCCTCGCTCTTGAGATGACGCATCGCGAGCTGGCGGATCCGGGACGAGTACCGCGAGGCCAGATCGGAAACGGCTGCGTGGTCGCCGGCGCGAAGCCGTTCGACCAGATGCTGGTCAGCGAGCGAATCGCCGATGAGTCTTGCCACGTCTGTCAAAACCCCGGTCCGGATGGGTTTATTCCCGACCACTCAGGTCTTATATGGAGATTCAGGAGTCGGGATTCAGGATTCAGGGGGGATCACTGCGAAGGTTCCCTTCTGGCTTCTGGCTTCTGAATTCTGGATTCGATTGCAGCTGGCCTGAATGAGCTGGCGGAAGGCTTCCACCGTGGCGTCTTCGACCGCAGCCAGCTCGACCGGGTGGCCAAGCTCCCTGGCGAGCGACGTGACGCCGTGGTCCCTGATGCCGCAGGGAACAATGAGGTTGAAGTAGTCGAGGTCGGTGTTGACGTTGTAGGCGAGGCCGTGGCTGCTGATCCACCGGGAGATTCGAACGCCGATCGCGCCGATCTTGCTGCCGCCGACCCAGGCGCCGGTGAGACCCTCGATCCGCTCCGTCTCGACGCCGAACGTCCGGCTGACCTGGATCATCACCTGCTCGAGGTGGCGGACGTAATTGTAGACGTCGGCGCGATCCGGCTTCAGGTCGAGAATCGGGTACGCAACCAACTGTCCGGGCCCGTGGTAGGTGACGTCGCCCCCGCGCCCGGTGTCGCACAGTTCGACGCCGAGTTCGGCGAGCCTCGCGGGCGAGGCGAGGACGTTCGAGCGGGCCGAATCGCTACGGGTACCGAGGGTGATGACGTGGGGGTGTTCCAGCAGCAGCAGCACGTCGCCGATGCGACCGGCGCGGCGGTCCTCGACGAGCGCCCGCTGCAGCGCGAGCGCTTCCTGGTAGGGGACGCGCCCGAGCCGACGGACGTCCAGGGGTCTCACAGGGCTGCCGGGTCGAACGTCTCGATCTGCTTCTTGACCACCGACATGAACTGGTCAGCGACGGCCCCGTCAATCAGCCGGTGGTCGTAGCCGAGCGTCAGGTACGCCATCGGCCTGATCGCAATCGCATCGTCCACGACGACGACGCGCTTCTCGATTGCGCCGATGCCGAGGATGGCGACCTGCGGCTGGCTGATGATCGCCATGCCGAGCAGCGCCCCGAACACGCCGGGGTTGGTGATGGTGAACGTTCCGCCCTGCACCTCTTCCGGCTTGAGGTGCTTGCTGCGCGCGCGGTCGGCGAGGTCCTGCATCGCGCGGACCAGACCCAGCACGCTCAGCTCGTCCGCCTGCTTGACGACCGGCACGATGAGGCCCCAGTCGAGGGCCACTGCGATCCCGATGTTGATGTCCTTGTGGTAGATGACGTCCGTCCCGTCGATCGATGAGTTGACGACGGGGACCGCGCGCAGGCCGTCCACGACCGCCTTCACGATGAACGGCAGATAGGTGAGCCTGGCGCCGGCATGCTCGTACTCGGCCTTCTTCGCGTCGCGCAGCTTCGCGACGCGCGAGAAGTCGACTTCGAACACCGAGTGCACGTGCGCGGAGGTCCGCCGGCTGGCGATCATGTGCTCGGCGATCTTCCTCCGCATCACCGACATCGGCACGACTTCGTCGCGGCCGCCCTGGGAACCGGGGGCGCTGCTTCGCTCGGCCGGTTTCGCTTCCATGTAGCCGAGGATGTCCTGTTTGGTGACGCGGCCTCCGGCTCCCGAACCCTCGATCTGCGCGATGTCGACGCCGTGCTCCGCCGCGATCTTCCGCACGACGGGTGACGACTTCTGCCGCCGCAGCTCCTCGGCGGACGGCGATTCCTGCGCCTCGAGCGCCGGCGACGGAGAGGCCGCCGGCTCCTTCGCGTGGGCCGGTGCCGCAGCCGCCGGGGCGCGGAACCGGGACGGCGCCGTCGCAGCCGCAGCGTCGCCGATGACGGCCACGATGTGGTTCACGGCGACCGTCTCGCCCTCCTTGGCCCGGATCTCGGTCAGAACGCCGGCAGCCGGAGACGGGATCTCGGCGTCGACCTTGTCCGTCGAGATCTCGAACAGCGGCTCGTCGCGATCGACCCGGTCGCCGACCTTCTTCACCCATCGGACGATGGTGCCTTCGGCGATCGACTCGCCCATCTGCGGCATCACGACGTTGGTTGGCATGGCGTGACCTCAGAGGTGAATGGCGCCGCCGTGCAGCGCGTGGGCCGCCTCGCCCACTGCCTCGGCGAATGTCGGGTGCGCGTGAATGGTCTTAATCAGCTCCTCGCCCGTGCACTCGAGGCGCAGTGCGACGCGAGGCCTCGGCGATCAGGTCGGTCGCCCGCGGCCCGATGATGTGGACGCCGAGCACCTCGTCGTACTTCTTGTCGGCGACGATCTTCACGAAGCCGTCGGTCTCGCCGGCGATCTTGGCCCGACCGAGGGCCATGAAGGGGAAGAGGCCGACGACGACGTCGAACCCGCGCTCCTTGGCCTTCTGCTCGGTCAGGCCGATGCTGCCGACCTCGGGGTCGCAGAACGTGCACCCGGCACCTGGTCGTAGTTCAAGGTGCGCGGCGGTTGGCCGGCGATGCGCTCCGCGACGGCAATCCCCTCGGCAGTCGCCACGTGCGCAAGCTGCGGATGGCCCGGCTTGCCGAACGAGATGACGTCGCCGACGCGCGGAAATGCCGGCGACGCCCGTCCGGTAGAACTCGTCGACAACGATGTAGCCGCGATCGATCGGGAGGCCGGCCTCCACGGCGCCGAGGCCGTCGGTGACCGGGCCGCGCCCGGTCGCGACGAGCAGGTAGTCGGCCTTGAGATTCTCGACCTTGCCGTCGGGCAGCTGCACGTCGAGATCGACGCCGTCGGCCGCGGACACCGCGCGGGTCACTTTCGCGCCGGTGTGGGCCTTGATCCCGCGCTTCTTGAACGCGCGCTGCAGCTCGGCCGACACGGCCTCGTCTTCGATCGGGACGAGGCGCGGCAACAGCTCGACGATGGTCACGTCGCTGCCGTAACTGCGGTAGATCGATGCGAACTCGACGCCGACGGCGCCCGCGCCGAGGACGACAATCGACTTCGGCACCTCTTTCAGCGCGAGCGCCTCGTCGCTGGTGATGATGCGCCTGCGGTCGATTTCCACACCGGGCACGCTCCTGGGCTGCGAGCCCGTCGCGATGATGATCTCCTTCTTCGCGTGGAGCGTCTGCGGCTGTTCGCCGGCGACCTCGACCTTGCCGCCTCCAGCCAGGCGGCGCGGTCCCCTTGATCCAGCTGATCTTGTTCTTGCGGAAGAGGAACTCGACGCCCTTGGTGAGGCGCTGACGACCCTGTCCTTGCGGGCCTGGACCTGCTTCATGTCGATGGCGTACGCTCGGCGCCGTCAATCGACAGCCCCACTCCTTCGCTTTCTGCGCGACCTTGAGGGCGTGGGCGTGCTCGAGCAGCGCCTTCGTCGGGATGCAGCCCCAGATCGAGGCAGGTGCCGCCGAGCGCTTTCTGCTTCTCGACGACCGCCACGCTCAGGCCGAGCTGGGCGGCACGGATCGCGGCCGGGTAGCCCCGGGCCGGCGCCGATGACCACGATGTCGTATTCGTTCTCCACGGCAGATCCTCCCTGGCCCTCGTTTCGGTGC
>CAWARN010000025.1:0-296272 GCA_963784455.1 uncultured Acidobacteriota bacterium
GCGGCGGCACGACCGTGTTCACGCGTCTGATTTTCCAGGGCAAGCTGGCGGCCGACGTCGTGCCGGAAGGGGACGCGCCGTATCTGATCACGATCCAGGCCGGCGCGTTCAGCGCCGACAGCGCCGCACGGGGTGCCGTGCCGGCTCCGGTGTCGGCGTTCGCGGTGACCGTCGATGCCGCGTCCATCCGGCAGCAGCCGGACGCCCCCTTCCGCGAAGCGAAGCAGGCGGTCGATCTCTCGCAGGCCGCCCGCATCGTCGCCGTGGGCCGCGGCATCAAGGCGCAGGACAAGATCCCGCTGGCCGAAGGGCTCGCGAAGGCGCTGGGCGCCGAGCTGGCCGCCTCGCGGCCGATCTGTGACGCGGGCTGGCTGCCGCTCGAACGCCAGGTTGGGAGTTCCGGGCAGACGGTGGCGCCCAAGCTCTATCTCGCCCTCGGCATTTCCGGCGCGATCCAGCACGCCGTCGGCATGAAGGCGGCGAAGACGATCGTCGCGATCAACAAGGACGCCGAGGCGCCGATCTTCGAACTGGCCGACTACGGCATCGTGGGCGATCTGTTCGACATCGTTCCGGCGCTCGTGAAGGAGCTCCAGCGGTAGTGGTCTCCGCGCTGACCCTCGCCCTCCTCATCGGCGTGTTCGGCGGCCTCTTCGTCGCGCAGGTCGTCACGCGCCTCCGTCTGGTGCGCAGGGCTCCCGGCGCGCTCCCGACCGACCACGTCCCTGCACGCGCCGCGCGGTTCGTCCGCGAGGTCATGTTCCAGTCGAAGGTCATCGCCGAGAAGCCGCTCGTCGGTCTGGCGCATGCCTTCGTCTTCTGGGGCTTTGTCGCCTTCGCCGGCTACACCGCCGGGGAGTTCCTCGCCGGCCTGCGCATCGTCGACATCACGCGCACCGCCGCATTCGAGTGGTACGCGCGGGCCCTCGTGCCGTTCGCGGCCGGGGTGCTCGTCGGGATCGCCGGGCTCGTCATCCGGCGGGTCGCGGTGAGGCCGGAGGCGCTCGGGCCGTTGTCGTGGGAGTCGGTGCTGATCGGCGTGTTCATCGCCACGCTGATGATCACGTTCCTGCGCGAGGTGTTCCGCCTCGACGAGGGGCTCGCCGCGTCGGTCAACTGGTGGCTGCACGCGGTCGTCCTGCTGGTGTTCCTGGCCCTGATCCCGAACTCGAAGCACTTCCACCTCGTGCTGTCGCCGTTCACCGTCTTCCTGAAGTCGCCGACGCTGGGCGACGTGCGGAACCTCGACTTCGAGAAGGAGGAAGTCGGTCTCGAGACGGTCGGGCAGCTCGAGAAGAAGCAGGTGCTCGACGCCTTCACGTGCGTCGAGTGCGGCCGGTGCCAGATGAACTGCCCGGCGTACGCGACGGGGAAGCGCCTCAATCCGAAGACGTTGATCCTGCGCAATGAAGTCGCGCTGCTCGCCGGCCGGCTCGACGCGAAGCTGGCCGAACAGTACGACAGCGGCGTGCTGTGGCAATGCACGACGTGCGGCGCGTGCGAGCAGCAGTGCCCGGTGGGCGTCGAGCACCTGCCGCTCGTCGTCGGCGCGCGGCGGGGCCTGGCGTCGAACGGCGAGGCTCCCGACGCGCTGGGCGCGATGTATAACCAGCTGGAGCGCCGCGGGAACATCTGGGGGCTGACCTCCGACGTGCGCCAGAAGTTCGTCGCGTCGGCTGGTCTCGAGCCCTTCGACCCGGCGCGCCATGAGTACCTGATGTGGCTCGGGTGCGCGGGGTCATACGACGCCGATTTCCAGAGGTCGCTGCGCTCGCTGTTCTCAGTCCTTCGCGCGCACGGCGTGACGTTCGGCGTGCTGGCGAAGGAGCGGTGCACGGGCGACGTGGCCAGGCGCACCGGGAACGAGTACCTGTTCCAGGAACTCGCGACCGCGAACATCGCCGACTTCGAGGCGGCGGCCGTCAAGAAGATCCTCACCGCGTGCCCGCACTGCCTGAAGACGCTCGGCGAGGACTATCGGCGGTTCGGCTTCGACGTCGAGGTGCAGCACTCGGCGGTGTTCGTCTCGACATTGGGGTCGGAGCGGTTTTCGGCGGCCGATCACCGCTCCGACCCGAATTCGGCGGTCGCGCTGCACGACCCGTGCTACTTGTCGCGATATGCCGGCCACGTGGACGAACCACGCGCCCTGCTCGCGCGGGTCGGTGCCGTCGTCCTGGAGCCGGAGCGATCGGGCCGCAACCCGTTCTGCTGCGGCGCCGGCGGCGGGCTGCTGTTCGAGGAGCACGAAGAGGGGACCCGGATCAGCCAGCGGCGATTCGAGCAGCTGCAGGCGACCGGGGCCAGTACGATTGTGACGGCCTGCCCGTTCTGCGCCATCATGCTGAAGGGCGCTCAGGCGAGCGCCAATGCCACCACCGAGGTCGTCGACCTGATGACGTTCGTCGACGGCCGCATGAGGCCGCCATCCGGCGGTGCTCCCATTGCCGCGGCGCAGGGGCCGTCGGAGCAGGCAGGGCCGTGAGCGACGCCGACTGGCGGGCATCGCGCCTCAAACGCCTCGAGGCTGCGGCCATCGCCGCCATCGGCTACCCTCTGATTGCCCTGCTCGGGCGGACCTTCCGCTGGCGCGAGGATGGCGCCGAGCATCTCGAGTCGGTCGCGGTGTCGGGCCGACAACCGATTCTCGCGCTGTGGCACGGTCGAATCCTGCCGGCAACCATCTACTTCCGGGACCGCGGCGTGGTCGCGATCACCAGCGAGAATTTCGACGGGGAGTGGATCGCGCGCATCATGCGGCGGTTCGGGTATCTGCAGGCGCGCGGGTCGACCTCGCGCGGCGGTCGGCGCGCGCTTCTGCAGCTCAGGCGGGATATCGCCGCAGGCCACCCGGCGGCCTTCACGGTGGACGGGCCTCGCGGCCCGGGATACCAGGCGCAGCCGGGGGCGGTCTGGCTGGCGAAGGCCACCGGCCACCCCGTGGTGCCGTTTCACATCGAGTCGTCTCCGTGCTGGACGCTGCGGAGCTGGGACCGCGGGCAGGTGCCGAAGCCATGGAGCCGGGTCGTGATGGTGATTGGCGCGCCGCTCGAAGTGCCTGCGGATGCCGACGCCGACATGATCGAACGGAAGCGCGTCGAACTCGAGCAGCGCCTCGCGGCGCTCCGAGAGCGGGCGCTGGGACTGCTGTCAGCGGGCAGCGGTTCACGGACGCCCTGGCGGGCCGCGGAGCCGACCGGCGGGCGCCCTACGCTATAATCACACGATCAGGGCTCAACGTCCGCCCGTTCGAAAGGCCTAATCGACACCGTGCGCGAGTACACACCCCAAGCGCTCGACCGCAAGTGGCAGGCGCGCTGGGCGGAGACCGGCGCCTTCGAGGTGACCGAGGACCCGTCGAAGCCGAAGTTCTACTGCCTGGAGATGTTCGCCTATCCGTCGGGGCACGCCCACGTCGGCCACGTCCGCAACTACATGATCGGCGACGTCATGGCGCGGCAGAAGCGGATGCGCGGCTTCAACGTGCTTCACCCGTTCGGCTGGGACGCCTTCGGCCTGCCGGCCGAGAACGCCGCCATCAAGCAGGGCGTCCACCCGGAGACGTCCACGTTCGCGAACATCGCGCACATGAAGGGCCAGCTGCAACGGCTTGGAATCAGCTACGCCTGGTCGCGCGAGGTGGCCACCTGTCAGCCCGACTACTACAAGTGGAACCAGTGGCTGTTCCTCCGGATGTACGAGCGAGGTCTCGCGTACCGGAAGCGGTCCACCGTGAACTGGTGTCCGTCCTGTCAGACGGTGCTCGCCAACGAACAGGTTGTGGACGGCGCCTGCTGGCGCTGCAGCTCGGTCGTCGGCAGCCGCAACCTGGAGCAGTGGTTCCTCCGGATCACCCACTACGCGCAGGAACTGCTCGACGCCACCGCCCGCCTGACGGACTGGCCCGAGAAGGTCCTGACGATGCAGCGGAACTGGATCGGGCGATCGGAAGGCGCCCGGGTGAAGTTCCCGCTGCTGCCGGCAGGCGTCAGCACGCCTCTGAGTGGGCCGCGACCGGCCGATGCGGCCGACGTCGAGGTCTTCACCACGCGCATCGACACGATCCACGGCGCGACGTTCGTCCTGCTTGCCCCCGAGCACGACTTCATCGAGCGAATCGCCGACGAGTCGGAGGACCCGGCCGCGTTCCGCGAGCGGGTGCAGCGGTTCCGCGCCCAGGACCGTACCGCGCGCCTGACCGGCGAGATCGAGAAGGAGGGCTTCTTCACCGGCCGGTACGCGGTGAATCCGTTCACCGGGATGGCCGTGCCCCTCTATGTGGCGAACTTCGTCCTCGGCGAGTACGGCACCGGCGCCGTCATGGCCGTGCCTGCGCACGATCAGCGCGACTTCGAGTTCGCCCGCAAGTACGGGCTGCCGATCACGGTCGTGATTCAGCCGGAAGGCGATGGCGCGACGGCGCTCTCGGCGGACACGATGGCCGAGGCGTACGTCGAGCCGGGTCGCGTCGTGGATTCGGGCGTATTCTCAGGGCTGTGGTCGACCGACGCGATCCCCGCGATGTCGGACGCCGCGGAGGTGCGTGGGATCGGGGCGAAGACCGTGCAGTTCCGCCTGAAGGACTGGGGGATTTCGCGCCAGCGGTACTGGGGCACGCCGATTCCGATGATCATCTGCGACCGGTGCGGCATCGTCCCGGTCCCGGACGATCAGCTTCCGGTTGTGCTCCCGAAGGTCGCCGAGTTCACCGGGCGCGGCGATTCGCCGCTGGCCCAGGTCGCCGAGTGGGTGAACGTCAGCTGCCCGGCGTGCGGAGGTCCGGCTCGGCGCGAGACGGACACGATGGACACGTTCGTCGACTCGTCCTGGTACTTCTATCGGTACGCCGATCCGCACAACGACCGGCAGCCGTTCTCGCCCGCGGCGGTGAAGTACTGGGCCCCGGTGGATTTTTACAGCGGCGGCGTCGAACACGCCATCCTGCACCTGATCTACTCGCGGTTCTTCTGCCGCGTCTTCCGCGACCTCGGGTTGGTCGAGCACGACGAGCCGTTCGCGCGCCTGCTGACGCAGGGGATGGTGCTGAAGGACGGCAACGTCATGTCGAAGTCGAAGGGCAACGTCGTCGATCCCGACGACATGATCGCGCGCTACGGCGCGGACGCCCTGCGTCTCTACGTGATGTTCGTCGCGCCCCCGGAGAACGAAATCGAGTGGACCGACGCGGGCCTCGAGGGGAGCGTCCGGTTCCTGGGGCGGGTCTGGCGGCTGGCGGATCAGTGGTGCGACGCGTTCGCAGGGCGGTCCATGCAGAGCCCAGCGGGCCTGGCGCTCAGCGAGGCCGAGCAGCGGGTCCGTCGCGTGACCCACGACACCGTGCGGCGCGTGACGCACGACCTCAATCCGCGGGTGCACCTGAACACCGTCGTGTCGGCGCTGATGGAGATGGTGAACGAGCTGTACGCCTTCTCCGAGGGGCACACGAAGGCCGGCACGCCAGGGCGACGTCACCGCGGCGAGGCGGCGACGGCGGATGAGAGGCCCGAGACGCTGGCGGTCCTGAAGGAGGCGCTGGACGCCCTCGTGCTGATGCTGTCGCCCTTCGCGCCTCACACGGCCGAGGAACTCTGGGAGATGGCGGGACACCAGGGCGGCCTGGCCGCGGCGGCGTGGCCGGCGTACGACCCGGTCGTCGCACAATCGAGCGAGATCGTCGTGCCGGTGCAGGTGAACGGCAAGCTGCGAAGCCGGCTGACGGTGCCGCTCGACGTGACCGAGGACGGTCTGCGCGCGCTCGCGCTTGCCGACGCGGCGGTTCGCGTCCACACCGCCGGCAAGGTCGTCCAGAAGGTCATCGTGGCGAAGGGCAAGCTGGTCAATGTGGTGGTGAAATGAGAGCCGTCAGCGGGCAGCCGCTAGCCGTCAGCGGATCATCTGTGATCCGCTGCCAGCCGCCAGCTGCCAACTGCCAGCTGATCGGAGTCTCTGTGTTCCGCACCGTCCTCGTCCCCGCCATCGTCCTGGCGGCGCTCGTCTCGTCCTCGTGCGGCTATACGCTCGCGGGGAGGGGTTCGTTCCTGCCTGACTCCATCAAGACCATCGGCATACCCGACTTCACGAACCGGACGCCCTACTTCGAGTTCGGCCAGACGCTGTCCCAGCGCATCCGGTCGGAATTCATCGGGCGCGGCCGATACAGGGTTCTTCCGCGGGAAGACGGCGTCGACGCGGTCCTCCGCGCGGAGCTCAACAACGTGGCCCTGACACCCACCGGGTTCAACGATCTCCAGCAAGCCACGCGTTACGCGGTGAGCGTGTCGATGTCCATCCAGTTCGTCCAGGCCTCGGACGGCAAGGTGCTGTGGGAAAACCCGAGCCAGGTGCTCCGGGAGGAGTATCAGGTGGCCTCAGGAGGAACGCTCGCCGACCCCGAGACCTTCTTCGGCCAGGCATCCAACGCCGTCCAGCGCATGGCGACCGACTTCGCCCGGTCCGTGGTCAGCGCGATCCTCGAAGCCTTCTAGGGACCCATGCCAGGCCACCTGACGCCCGCGGCGGTCCGCGCGCAGATCGCCGCCGGCTCCATCGAGCCGCTGTACCTCGTCACCGGAGATGACGAGGCCGAGATGAGTGCGATTGGGACGGCGCTCGCCGACTCGGTGGACGAGGACTTCCGGGCGTTCAACGTGCAGCGGCTCTACGGGAGTGATGCCGGCAGCACGGTTGCGGCCGTCCTGGACGCCGCTAGCACCTTTCCGCTCCTGGCGCCGAGGCGCGTCGTCCTCCTGCTGCAGGCGGAGAAGGCGCTGGTCGCCAGGAAGGCGAAGAGCACGGACCGCGACGAGACCTCGCCGGACGAAGACGCCGACAGTGACGGGGGAGGGCGGACCGGCCAGCTGGCGCTCCTCAAGGCGTACGCCGCGCGGCCCCACGCCCACGCGACGGTAGCGTTCCTGGGTGCCGGGCTTCAGCGCACGTTCGACGCTCTGGCGAAGCAGGCCGTTGTCGTGGTGTGCGAGGCGTCGGCCGACGTGATCCGCACGCTCGAAGTCGAGCACGGCGTGCGTTTCGACCGCGACGCGGCCGAGCTTCTCCGTCAGATGGCGGGGGCCGACGTGGCCAGGCTTCGCGCCGACGTCGAGCGCGTCGTGTTGTATGCGGCGGGCCGGAAGACGATAGCCCGCGAACAAGTCGCGGACGTAATCGGGAGATCGGCGGCGGGTGGCGGCAAGAAGCTGTGGAACGAAGTGGCCGGCCGCCGCACGGGCGCGGCGCTCAGGGAACTCGGCCTGGAACTCGCGGAAGGCGCCGTGCCCTTCATGGTGCTCGGCCTGCTGAGGTCGGTGGTCGAGCGGACCGTGGCGGCGCCGGACCTGCCGCGAGCGCTTGAGGCGCTGCTCAGGACGGACCTCGCCCTGAAGACCTCAGGCGGAGATCCGCGCGTGCTGCTCGAGCGGCTGGTCGTGGAGTTGTGCGCGACGGGGAAGGACTGACGGACCCGAGGCCGGGCCCGCGCTACTTCGTCGTCGCCTTGTTGAGCTTCTTCTGGAGCCTCGACTTGTACCGCGCGGCGGCGTTGTCGTGGATGATGCCCTTGGCGGACATCTTGTCGATGAGCGACGCGGTCTCGGGCATCTGGGTCTTGACCGTGTCGAGATCGTTCGCCGAGGCGGCCGCGCGAATCGTCTTCAGCGCGCCACGGAGCTTGGAACGGTACTGGCGATTCGTTTCCCGGCGGACCACGCTCTGGCGGTGCGCCTTCAGTGCGGATGCGTGACTGGCCACGTGTATCTTCCCCTTCGAACAGCATGCGGCCGGGCTTGTCCGCCCGGCACGAATCTCTTATCATAGCATAGGTTTGGCGGCCGACGATCCCTACAGGGCAGGCGGGGATCGTCCGAGAAGTGCATGAGGAACGGACAGCCGCCCTCCCCAACCCGAGAGGACCCCGCGTGCTCAGTCGGCCGGCTCAGGACGTCAATGAACTGGTTTCGGCCCTGGAGGCCAGACGCCCCCTGGTGGCATCGCACTGCCGGCGCGTCGCCGCCTACGGCGTCCAGCTGGCCACCCACTACGGTTTGTCCGAGGCGACGACAGAGACGATCCGGGTCGGGGGCCTCCTCCACGACATCGGCAAGGCGATGGTGCCGTCGCAGATTCTCGGCAAGCCGGGTCGGCTGACCGAGAACCAATGGCGGGCGCTCCAGGCTCACCCTGAGCACGGGTTCGATATGGTCGAGCCGTTGGGGTTCGACTCGGACGTGCTGGACATCATTCTCTACCACCACGAGCGGGCCGACCGTTCCGGGTACCCCGACGGCCTCGCTGGCGACTCCATCCCTTGGGCGGTCCGCATCGTGAGCGTCATGGACGCGTTCGATGCGCTGACCAGCCCGCGGACCTATCGCCGGGCGCTGTCAATCGACGCCGCCCGCACGCTCCTGGCCCGCGAAGCCGCCGACCGCTACTGCCCCTGGGTCGTCAGCGGACTCCTCTCGATTCCGAAGCCGGTGCTTGCCGCTGTCGCGGCCGGCGCGCCCGACCAGTTCCGGCCGGACGCGCGGCCGAGCGAGGCGGTGCTTCGGACGGCGACCACGGCGTGGACTGCCTCCTACGCCGAGGATCACGGCCGCTACAGCGCCTGGTAGCCCGCCTCCGCTATACTCGTTCCTCATGATCGTCGTGGAAGGACTCACCAAGGCCTACGGCGCCCTGCAGGCCGTGACTGAACTCTCGTTCTCCGTGGCCGGCGGGGAGGTCGTCGGTCTCATCGGCCCCAACGGAGCAGGGAAGACGACGACGCTGAAGTGCATGGTCGGCATACAGGCGCCGACAGCGGGCTCGGTGCGCATCGACGGCCACGACATCGTGACCGACGCTGTCGCGGCCAAGCGGCGCCTCGCGTTCATGCCCGACGAGCCGCAGCTGTTCGAGTACCTCACCGTTCGCGAGCACCTCAACCTGATCGCCCGCCTCTACCGCGTCGGCGACTACGCGGCGCGGGTGCCGACGCTGCTCGGGGAGCTGGATCTGACGGGCAAGGAAGGCGCGCTGCCGGGCGAGCTGTCGCGCGGGATGAAGCAGAAGCTGGTCATCGCGTGCGGCCTGCTGCACGACCCGCCCGTGCTGCTCTTCGACGAGCCGCTCACGGGCCTCGACCCGCTCGGGATACGGCGGATGAAGGAGACGATCGTGGCGCGGGCCCGCGCCGGCGCGGCGGTGGTCGTGTCGTCGCACCTGCTGCACCTGGTCGAGGAGATCTGCACGCGGATCCTGATTCTCCACCAGGGACGCAAGATCGCGGACGGCACGCTCGAGGAACTGGCTGCCCGCGCCGACCTGGCGCAGGCCGGTTCGGATCTCGAGGAGATCTTCCTACACGCGACCGGGCACGGCGCGGACGGCCGAACATCGTGATCCGCACGCTTCTCTATCTCACCTGGTGCTCGGTCAAGAACCGCGTTCTTCGCCGGTTCCGGCGGCTGCGCGAGCCGCGGTACCTCGCCGGCCTGATCGTGGGCCTGGTATGGCTCTATTTCTTCGTCTTCCGGGACCAGATGCGTTCCGGCCGCCGGCCGGGCGCGGGTCTCGCCGCGATCGCTTCGTTCGCCCCGGACATCGTCGCCGCCGGGGCGCTGGCGCTCTGGGGTCTGGCGGTCATCGTCTGGCTCTGGCCCTTCGCGTCGAAGACCTGGACGTTCACCGGAGCGGAGGTGCAGTTCTTCTTTGCCGCGCCGGTCACGCGGCGGGCGCTCCTCAACTACAAGCTTCTGCGGCCGCAGGTCGGGCTGCTCTTCGGAGTCGGCGTGGCGTCGCTGTTCTCAGGCGCCGCCACGGCAAGCGGGTCCGGGCGATGGTCGTTCGTGCTGGGCGGGTGGCTGCTGTTTGCGGTCATCGTCCTGCACGCGCTTGGGGCGAACCTGACGAAGGCGAGTTTCCGGGCGCCGGCCTCGAAGGTCCCCTGGCTCGCGTGGACGTCCGCGGCGGTGATGATGCTGATGTCGGGAGCGCTGCTCGGGTCGCTGGCCGCACGCGCTCTGCGCCTCTGGTCGCGACCGCCGGGCGAGGCGCTTCACGCCCTCCTCGAGGTCAGCCGATCCGGGATTGCGGCCGTGGCGCTCTGGCCGTTCACCACCCTCGTGGCGCCTGTGCTGGCGGCGGCCCCCACAGCGTTCGCGCGAGCGATAGTCCCGGCCCTGGGCGTCGCCGCGGTCAACTACTGGTGGGTGCTGGCGTCGGACGCGCAGCTCGAACGGTCCGCCGCCGCAGCCGATCTGGCGGTCGTGACGAAGCGACGCGGCGTCCCGAATCCGGTTGTGCGCGCGGCGCCGTTCGCGCTCGTGCCCTTCGGCCGTCTCGAGACGGCAATCCTCTGGAAGAACACCATCCTGTTCGGGCGCTACGCCTCGGTGGCCGTACTCGTTCGCGTGCTGATCCCGATCGTGGTGCTCGCCGCCGTCATCGGCCTCAACCGGAGAGGCGGTTCGCTGGCTCCGCTCGTGCTGGCGCTCGCGTGCTTCATCACGCTGATGGGACCGTACTCGGCCCGGAACGACCTGCGGATGGACCTGCCGCGGCTGCCGGTCCTGAAGACATGGCCGATCAGCGGGCGAGAACTGCTCGTCGGCGAGATTCTCGCGCCGTGGGTGGTGTTGTCGGTGGTCGTCTGGTTCCTGCTCGCGCTGGCGTTCGCTCTGTGGCCGGCCTGGGGCGCGGGGCCCGGAGACGCGCTCGGCCGAGTGGCGATCGGCGCCGCGGGCGCGATCCTCGCGCCGATGCTGATCGCGGGGCAGTTGATCGTGCAGAACGCGGCGGTGGTGCTGTTTCCAGGCTGGGTGGCGACCGGCGGCGCGCGCACGCGCGGCGTCGAGGCGATGGGACAGAACATCCTGATGTTCGCCGCGACGTTCCTCTCGCTGGCGGTCGGCGTGCTGCCTGCGTTGGCCGTGGCGGGCGCGCTCGGGTGGCTCCTCTACCTGTTGGTCGGCTGGCCCGGCGTGCTGCCCGCCGCCGTCGTCTTCGCGGGAACGCTGTTCGGCGAGGCGCTGCTGGCGGTGACGTGGCTCGGCGGCGTGCTCGAGCGGACGGAACCGTCGCAGGTCGAGGTCGCTGAGTGAGCGCGGCCTACCGGCCGATGGCCATGTAGCCAGCCCAGTAGAACGGGTGCCGCGTCTCCGGCTGAGCGAGAATCCCCTTCATCGCCTTCTGCAGGGACTCCGACGCCCGCGGCGGAGCCGCTGAAGCCGCGGCGGCGTCCCCGCCGCGGCTGCGTGCGCGCGATGGAACCGGACGGCGACGCTGGGGTCGGTCGGTTCGCCCAGCCAGCGATTGACCACGAGCGCTGGCGTGCCCCCGACGAAGAAGGACCAGGCTAGCCCGGCGAGCGCGTCGCCCTCGCCTGACGTCGGCCCGTACTCGACGCGGGAGGCCACCGCCACATCCGCCGGCAGAGCCCACGACATCAGCCACGCCGCCTCGATGAGGCCGGAGCCGGCGTCGGCCACATTGGACGGCGTGAACGCCAGGAGCGAGTAGAGCGGCGCCGCTTCGGCCAACACGAGAGGCACGGCGAGGTGGATGATCGAGCCCGGCGCGACACCCGCGGCGAGCTTGTCAGCACGGGCCGCGTCACCGACATAGATCGTGCTGCGCGCCGGCCCGAACACCGCGGCCGCGTTCTGGGCCTCGCGATCAGCCGACGGCGGCGGCGTGGCCGGTGCCGGCGGGCGGACGAACGAGAGTCGTTCCTCGGCCGCTTTCCCGAGTACCTGGCTGGCCGAACGCGACCAGCGACGGACGTGCCGCGGCGCGTGCTCGTGGGGCGTTCATCGCCGCCAGGGCGGTGAGTGACGGCGCGTAGGCGATCGCCGCGTCCTCCACAAGGAAGCGTCCGGCGGCATTCGGCAGCGATTCGAATGGCAGCGACCACAGGAACGCGTCTGGCACAACGACCAGCCGGGTCTTCTTCGCGAGCGCGGGCCCGACGGGCTCGACCAGCAGAGCGTAGAATCTCGCGGCCGAGGTCGATCGCCGCATCCTCTTTTCGCGCAATCGCCTCCCGGAACCGGCGGACCCGCTGGCTGAGATCCGCTGACTTCGCGTCGATGGCTGCGGCCTTCTCGACCCTCCACTGGCTCCCCTCGGCGTCTTTCGCAACGGCGAACACCCACGTTCGCGCATCGCCGACCACGAACGACACGAGAGCGGCGCCAGGTCCGCCGAGAACAGAGGCCGCCTCCGGGCCCGAGGGCTCCGTCTGGGCGCGCATCGCCCGAAGGGCTGGGTGGGCGTCGGTACAGGCGCCTCCGCAGCGCGTCGCGGTCGGCCTGGCGCGCGACCTGTTCCGCCTGCAGCGTCGTGAGCCTGGCCTCGTCCGGCCTCTTCCGCCCGCGTTCGCGCCGGATCTTCACGGCGATCGTGCGCAGGTCCTTCGCGACCGTGCGCTCGAGATTCCGCTCCTCGTCCGTGAGGCCTTTCACCACCGCGGCGCCGTCGGTTCCGAGGAGTTCAGCAAGCGCCTGCTGGCGTCCTCGCTCGGCCCACTGGAACGCCTCGGCGAGACTGCCTTGGCTGGCCAACAGGTCGACCATGGCCAGATACGGCGCCTGCCGATTGTCGAAGAAGGTCTCGGCTGCTGGCCCCGGCGGTGCCTTGGCGAAGGCCGCTACGGCATCCTCGAACGCCGTGCGGGCTTCCGCGGTGCGCCCGGCCTTCTGGTGCGCGCGGCCAGCGACGATTCGCGCGTACGCCACGGTGTCGAAGTGCTCGATCGGCGTGGCGATCTCCGCAGCACGCGCCGCGGAGGCGAGCGCAGCATCGAGCTTCTCCTGCTCGATCTCCAGCTGACTTCGGAGCGCGAGGATGGTAGATACGGCGTTCTGGTCCTGTTTCGACTCGGCGATCCCGAGCGCGCGTTCGTACGCCTCTCCGGCTTCCTCGAAACGGCGCTGCGACCCGTGCAGGACGCCGATGTGCACGAGGGTCCACATCACGCCGACATCGTCTCTGGTCTTCTCGCGGAGCGCGAGGCTGCGTTCGTATTCCGGCAGCGCGACATCCGGCTGCCCCTGCGCGAAGTGCGCGCCGCCCATGCCGCCGAGATCTCGAGCCTGCCCGGCCTCCGAAGTCTTCGGATCGTCGATGAGGGACACGTCGAGGTCGAGCGCCTTCTGATACGACTCGAGGGCGCGAGGGTAGTTGCGCTGCAGCGCGTGGAGCTGACCGATGGCGAAGTGCGCGGTAGCCGTCGCCCCCACGTTCTTCAGCCGTGTCCAATCTCGAGGCTCCTGGTCTGGTGTTCCAGCGCGCGCGCGAGATCGCCCTGTAGCCGGTAGAGGTCGCCCATCCCCGTCCACGCCTTCGCCATAGCCGCCTCGTCGCCCGCGGCCTGGGCCAGCGCGAGGCTCTTGCGCCAGGTGTCGATGGCCGCCGCGTAGTCGCCAAGTTCCTTGTGGACCATGGCGATGGCCTGGAGCGCGCTCGACTCCCCGTACCTGTCTCTCGTCCGCTGCAGAATCGTGATCGCCTTCGTGTAGCAGTCGAGGGCCCGCACGAATTCCATCTGCATGTAGAGCGCGTTGCCCAGGCCGTGCAGGACGCTCGCCATGCGCGCGTCCTCGTTGAGCCGCTCGAACACCTCGTAGGCTTTCTGGTAGTTCTCGGCGGCCTCAGCGAAGCGGCCCTGCATATACGCGAGGTTGGCCAGGTTGGCGTCGCATGCGGCGACCTCGCCGCGATCCTCGAGCGTGACGAATGCCTCCCGCGCGGCCGAGAACGCCGCTCCGGCCTCCGCGTAGCCTCCGGTGAGCATCCGCAGCGAACCGGTCTGGATGAACCCGCGCCCGAGAGCTTCGAGGTTGCCGAGCGCCTTCGCCAGCTTGGTCTGGAGACCGAGCGCGTCGAGCACCTGGTCGTAGCGCTGCTGGGCCTGGAGCCGTCCGGCCTCGGCCACCAGGCCCGTGAGCGTGTCGTCCGATGACAGTTCGGGCTCCGCCGCAAGCAGGGCATCGCGCTCGGCCGCCGGCGCTGCAAGCAGCCGGCGCGCCAGTTCGCCCGCCGGCGACACCTCGTTCCAAATCTTCCATGTGCCCGCCTCGTCGGGCAGGAACGTGAAGTCCCGTACCCGCCGCTCGCTCCTCACGCGCTTCGTCTTCTCCTCGGCGACCTTGGGATCGACCACCGCGCGGGCGCGGCCGCCGCCGGCATCCGCGCCGGCTTTCAGCACGGTCAGCCCGCCGATCGCGATCTGGCGGAGATCGAATTCGACGAGGATGACATTGCGCCTGACGCGGGCCGGGCCACCCGTGTGATACAGCGCCGTCATGCCGGCGATGTCTTTCCGCGCGTATGCGTCGAAGAAGCGCTGGAGCAGATCCGTGAAGATGCGCTGGGCTTCGGCCGGCGCCAGCGTCGCCGCGGGCGGCGGCACGCCGGCCGGGGGTTGCGCGGACGCCGCCCCTGCGAGACCCAGGGTGAGCAGGACGATGAAGCCGAAGAGTGCGCGATGCATCAGCGTGTTAGACGCCGGGCGCCAGGAATCGGCCTCACAAGCTACTCGCCGCAGCCGGCGAACCGGGCCACGACTGCCGCCTCATCGCTGACTCCGCTGCTGCCACCCGTCTTCGTGGGCGCCCACGCTCGCTCGCGCTCGATCTTCCCCCAGGAAGATGGCGAGGAGGTGGGCATTCACTGGCCGGTCTCTTCCTCGGTTGGCAACTGGGCAAACAGCTCCACGTGCCCGCACTGCGGACACACGTAGACGTCGAAGGACTCGCTCCACTCGAGCAGCGTCCGAAGCCCACGCACCATGGTCCAGCCGGCCGTCTGATCCGAGGCGTATGGGCTCAGGAGGCGCAGGCTCACATTGCACCGCAGGCACTCGACGTTCGGCGGTGCCGCGTCCTCGGCCTGGTCCCCGTCCTCACCGGCCTGTTCGAGCGGGTCCTCCAGGCCTCGGCGCTTCAATTCCGCCCGGATGATGCCCTGGCCGACCGGCGTGAATTGCTCCAGGCTGGCCGCCGCTTCAATCAGGTCCTCGTCGCTCTTCTCGCTCCAGATCCGTTCCGCATCGGTCACGGTTGCCTCCTCAGGACGACAGGGCGGCCGGGTGTGTTCCGCCGCCGCCGGCGCTAGCGTATCAGAACCCATGGGCACGTGTGCTACAGTGCCTCCTTGGGGGAAACGGGCATGAAGGCAGCATTGACATGGGCGGCCGCAGTCGGTGTCGTTCTCTGGGCGGGAGCCGCCCAGGCGCAGACGGCCGACGAGGCAGTCGAGAAGGCGCTGGCCGCGATGGGCGGGCGCGCGGCGCTGACGAAGCTGAACACGCGCGTGATCACCGGGACGATCACCGTGTCCACGCAAGGCGTGGACATCCCCGGGACAATCGAGATGTCCTACAAGGCGCCGAACCTGGCCCGCAGCTTCATGAAGCTGGACCTGAGCACGTACGGCGGCGCGGAAATGGTCATCGACCGTCGCTGCGACGGCAAGGCGGCTTTCGAGATCAACAGCCAGACCGGGGCCAAGGAGATCACGGGCAATCAGCTGGAGAACATGCTCAACGCGAGCTTCCCGACGCCCTTCCTGAACTACAAGCTGGCCGGAGGCAAGGTCGACGTCGCCGGTAAGGAGAAGCTGGGCGAGAGGGACGTCATCGTCCTCGTCTACACGCCGAAGATCGGCTCTGTCTCGAAGCTGTACTTCGACGCGCAGACGTGGCAGCTCGTGCGGTCGGTGGGGAAGGTGAACGTCCCCGAGGCCGGCGGTGAGATCGAGCAGATGACCGACCCGTCCGACTACCGCGATGTGGACGGCGTCAAGATCCCGTACACGCTGGTCATGTCGAGTCCTGTCCAGTCCCTGACGATCCGCATCCAGAAGGTCGAGCACAACAAGCCGCTCGACAACGCGATCTTCGGGCGGGTGGCGAAGTAACGCGAGCGCGCCGGCCTCGCGCGGGCTGGTGAGACGCCAGTCGTGGCCCGGTTCGTCCCTCCGGCCTCCGGTTCGGCAGACCTCACAGTCGCCCTCCGTGCCGACCCGGTCCGCGCCTGTCTTTCGCGCGCCGGCCGTGCGCCGGCTGGCTAGCATTGTATGGCGCGTTTTCGCCCCACGACGTGGACGCTCGTCACGATCCTCCTCGGCATCGGTGCGTACGTTCTCCTCCGCCTGGTTCGGACGGAGCTCGTCGATTTCGAGGTGTACCGCACGGCGGCCGCGCGCGCTCTCGCCGCCCAGCCACTGTACCGCCTCGACGACGGGCACTACCAATACAAGTACTTGCCGGCGTTTGCGCTGTTCATGGCGCCTTTCGCGTGGCCTCCGAAAGCGCTGGCGGAGGCCGTCTGGTTCGCGCTGACCGTCGCCATGGCCGCCGCCTTCATGTGGCTGTCGCTCCGTTCGCTGCCAGACCGGCGCATGGCTGACGACGGGCTGATCTGGCTGGGCCTTCTGCTGACGGGGAGGTTCCTCGTGAAGGAGCTGGGGTTCGGCCAGACCAATCTGCTGTTTGGCCTCGTTCTGCTGAGCGCAGGGCTCGCCGCTCAGCGGGGCCGCCACCTCGCGGCCGGCGTCCTCGTCGGGGTGGGGATGTTCATCAAGCCGTACGCGCTGGTGTTCGTGCCGTGGCTGATGTGGGCCTCGGGCGCGGGCGCCTTCATCGCCTTCTCAGGCGTGATGGCGGTCGGCCTCATCCTGCCGGCGGCGGTCTATGGATGGGCGGGGAATCTCGACCTTCTCGCCGAGTGGTATCGCATCGTCAGCGGGGCAACCGCCCACACGCTGCTCGCGCACGAGAACGTCTCGTTCGCTTCGATGTGGGCGAAATGGCTGAGGCCGGACGAGGCGCCGGGCGCGCTCGTCGCCGCGACGTCGGCGATTGGGTTTGCGATTGCGGCCGCGGCGGTGGTGCTGCGTCGTCGGGTGGCATCGCCCGCGTGCCTGGACTACGCGGCGCTCGCGCTTCTGGTGCCGCTCCTCTCCCCGCAGGGCTGGGACTACGTGCTGCTGCTCGGCCTCCCGGGCTACCTGCTGCTGGTGAACCGCTGGCGCGACACGCCCTGGCGGTGGCGGGCGGTGATGCTCTTCGGTGTCATCGTCACGAGCTTCACGCTCTTCGACCTGATGCGCCGCCCGCTGTACATGTTCGTGATGAACAACGGGATTCCGACGCTCGGCGCGCTCGCGCTCCTCGTGTGTCTCTTGCGCCTGCGATGGCGTGCGCTGGCGTGAAGGCCCGCGCGCGGCGCAAACGTCCGAATCCTGTCTCGCTCAGTACCGCGACGGATCGACGATCGTGTACGATCCGGAGGCCGGCGGGGTGTCGGAATAGCGGATGACCGAGCGGCCGTCGACGATCTCGATCCATTTGTAGTAGATCGGCCGGCTCGGCTGGCCGGTGGCCACGGTCGTCTGCGTCTTGACCTTGCGAACGTAGTCGCGCGTTTCCTTGTAGGGCGGCACCTTCGCGCCGTAGCGGTCGACAGCCAGAGGGCCCGCGTTGTAGGCCGCGAGGGCCAGTTCCTCATTCCCGGCGAATCGGTCGAGCAGCTGACGCAGATAGGTCGTTCCTCCGCGGATGTTCTCGGCCGGATCGAACGGCAACCGGACGCCCAGCTGCGAGGCCGTCGCCGGCATCAGCTGCATGAGCCCCATCGCGCCTTTCGGCGACACCGCCCCCGGGTTGTAGCCGGACTCCACCTGGACCACGGCCCGCACCAGGTCGGGTCGGAGGTTATTGGCCTGGGCGTGTTTGACGATCAGGTCGTCGTAGTTGTCGCGGTAGGCGCTCGAAACCGGCTTGGTGACGCGGATGGGCTCGGTGGAGCGGGCGACCTTGAAGGTTCTGAGTTCCGCCGAGGTGTCCGTCGGTGCGGTGTCCGCCATCATCAGCGTGCCGCTGGCATCACGCCAGGTGTAGATCTCCGCGTCGGCGCCCGAACTGGTCGCCAGGATGGCGAGAGCGACGATGGAGCAACGGAGAAACACCACTTCGAATTGTACTATCGGTCGAAACGCAGAAGTCTTTATAAGCTAGGGCATATGACAGACTATCTCTGCGCCAATACGATGCCGGTAATGATAGCAGCAATGGCAAGCAGCACTGCCGCGGCGACCTTCCACGGACTCTTCGGGTACTTGCCGGCGATCGTGCCGGTGTAGCCGTTGGCCACCACCTGGAAGACACGCTTCCCATATGTGTACGTCAGCAGCCAGAGCGGAACCAGTATGTGCTTGAACGTCTCCGCCGAGTAGGTCGGGAAGATCTCGAGGTTCCGCTGTGTGTCGCCCGGAACCTCCGCCGAGCACAGCGCGCGGAGTTCCTCGTGCATTCGCTCGCGACCCTGCCGTGCGGCATCCAGCAGTACCACCTGATAGTGTTCGACGACGAACCCTGACAGAAACCCGGTGTCGTAGGGGACGAGCTCCTTCGTGGGGAACGGCTCGACTCCGCGCAGGAGGCCGGCATCGATTCCGCGACTGCCGGGCACCGGCTCGTCGTCGAAGAAGTGGCGAGACGTGTCCGCTCGCCGGTTCCCAGCGGACCTTCTGCACCTGACGCGTCTGCCGCTTGCCCTGGCTGTCGGTGTAGCTTTCGGTGACGTAGTAGTAGTAGCCGGCCTCGGCTCGCCACGGGCACTCGGCCTGTGCGTCGAACGTCCAGTACGGGATGTAGATGCCTGTGATCTGGTCGACGAGCGCGAGGCGCCTGAGGTTGCCAGGAGCGAACCAGCGGCCGGCGTACCAGGCGCGCATGCTCTCGCGAACCTGGGAAGGGGTGAACTTGAAGGGGAGCAAGCTCTGCGGGCGGATTGGGCGACTTGATTTCCCGGTAGTCCACTAGCGCCGGCGAGCCGCAGAACTCGCAGTTCTGTCCGACGCGCGCCGGGTCGTAGACCATCACCGCCTTGCAGCTCTGGCACTGCACGCTGCGGCGGTCGGTCTGCCAGCCGCGGTCTTCGTCCGGAATCATCGAAGCGCCGACACGAGGTCCAGCTCCTGCACCTTCCCCGTGTCCGTGTCGACGGCGTACGGCGCCTCGGTGCCGCAGAACGGGCACACGAGCTTCTGCTTCGCGGGGTTCCACTCGGCCTGTGCGCCGCACGCCGGGCAGGGGTGCTTCTCGAGCGCGACAATCTCAGCCATGTCCGGGATCCGCTGCCGGCTACCAGCTACCAGCTGCTACTGTGCCAGGAACGCGTCGAGGGCGGCCTTCGTCACACGGTAGCTCGCGCCGATCTTCTTGGCCTTCAGCTCGCCCGACTCGATGATGGCCATCACGTCGGCCTCGGACACGCCCAACTGCCTGGCCGCGTCGGCGGGGGACAGAAGTGCCGCGGGCGTCGCGGCCGCAGCGGCCGCATCTGCCGCGCCCTTGGCCGCCGCCGAACCCGCCTGCGCTGGACTCAGGCCCTGCTGCATCATCTGCTGCGCGATGCCGAAGCCGACCGCGAGTTCCGCGGCCATCCCGCCGCCGCCCGCCGCTCCCGACTCCAAGCCCTTGCCCATCTGGTACTTCACGAAGTCGTTCAGGTTGCCGACGGCGGCCATGCTCGACCGCTTGTCGATCGCCTGTTCGACCTCGGGCGGCACCGACACGTTCTCGACGATGAAGCTCGTGATCTCGAGGCCGTACTTCGCCGCCCACCACCGGGTTGATCAGCGGCAGCAGTGCCTCGCCCAGCTCGGTGTAGCGCGTCGCCACGTCGAGCACCGGCACGTGCGACGACGCCAGCGCCTCGCTGAAGATGCTGACGACTGCGCGACCGCATCGTCTCGGCGAACTCGTCGAGCCGGAAGTGCTGATCGGAGCCCGCCACTTCCTTCAGGAAGAGCCGCGGCTCGATGATCTTGAAGTCGAAGGTGCCGAACGCGCGCACCCGGACGATGCCGAAGTCCTGATCGCGGACCATGATGGGGTTGGCCGTGCCCCACTTGTTGCCGGTGAAGAGGCGCGTCGCGACGTAGTAGACGTCGGCCTTGAACGGCGAGTTGAAGCCGTACTTCCAGGACTGGAGCTTCGTGAGTACCGGGATGTTGTCGGTGGCCAGCGTGTGCTTGCCCGGCTGGAAGGTGTCGCCGAACTCGCCCAGGTACATGAACTGCACGACCTGCGACTCGCGCACGATCAGCTGGGCGCCGTTCTTGATCGCCTTGTCCTCATCGGGGAAGCGATACGATAGCGTGTCGCGCGAGTCATCGGTCCATTCGATGACGTCGATCAGCTCGCCCTTGATGAAGTCCATCAGTCCCATTGCTACCTCCTCGGCGGGTCTGAAGACCCGCCCTACGCCCTGAACGAGCGCCGGATACCGCCGAGAGCCCAGAGCCTAGAGCCCAAAGCCTACCCCATGCGAGCCATGCCCGAAACGACGATGCGGGCCTCTGCGAGCATGCCATCGATGCCCTCCGGATTCCTGCCGCCCGCTTCCGCGAAGTCGGGGCGGCCGCCGCCGCCCCCGCCGACGAGCGGCGCGATCTTCTTCACGATGTTGCCGGCGTGGATCCGCGGCGAACGAGGTCCTTCGTCACAGACACGACAATCGTCACCCGGCCGTCGTTCTCCGACGCCAGGACGACGACACCGCTGTGCAGCGTGTTCTTGAGGGTGTCGGCCAGCTGGCCGAGGGCCGCCTTGTCGAGCCCCTGGACGCGCCGGCCCACCATCTTCACGCCGCCGGCGTCGACGGTGTCGTCCTCGGCCGCGGCGGTCCCACCGCCGCCCATCGCGACCTTCATCTTCAGCTGACCGTTCTCCTTGGCGAGGCGTTTGGCCTCGGCGTTGCAGCCGTTCGATGGCGGCTTCCGCCTGGTCCGCGGGCGCCTTCAACGCCGCGAGCACGCTGTCGAGGCTCCGCCGCTGCGCCTGGTGCGACGCCAGCGCGCCCGCCGCCGGTCAGCGCCTCGATGCGGCGCACGCCCGCGGCCACGCCGCCCTCCTGCACGATGGTGAACAGGCCGATGTCGCCGGTCGCCTTCACGTGCGTGCCGCCGCACAGCTCCATGCTGAAGCCTGGCACCGACACGACGCGCACGGTGTCGCCGTACTTCTCGCCGAACAGCGCCATCGCGCCAGCCGCGACCGCTTCGTCGGTGGACTTCACCTCGGTCTGGACCGGCGTGTTCTTCCGGATCTGCTCGTTGACGATCGACTCCACCTGCTCCAGCTGCCCGGCGGTCGAGCGCGGAGTCGTGCGCGAAGTCGAACCGCAGCCGGTCGGGCGACGACCAGCGAGCCGGCCTGCTTGACGTGCGAGCCGAGCACCTGGCGCAGCGCGGCGTGCAGCAGGTGGGTGGCGGTGTGGTTCCGGCGCGTCGCGTCGCGCGCCTCGTCGTCCACTGCGGCCACGACGGTGTCGCGCGGCTGCAGCTCGCCCGCGGTCGACCCGGACGCGGTGCAGGCGCGGGCGGTCCGGCGCCCGCCTTCACCAGCCCTTGCACCAGCGCGAGCGCGCCGGCGTCGCTCGCGAGCGTTGCCGGTGTCCGACACCTGGCCGCCCGACTCGACGTAGAACGGCGTGCGGTCGAGCGCGACGTAGCCCGTCTGGCCTTCGGCCAGCCCGTCGGTCGGCTGCCCGTCCTCGTCCAGCGCGGCGATCACGGTCGCGCCCTCCACTCGGGTCGCGGCGTAGCCCTCGAAGCGGTCGGCCGTGCCGCGCAGCCCCGCGGTGCCCGCCTCGAACGCCGCGCGTCCGGACGCCGCCAGCCCGAACGCGCTGCCGGCCCTCGCCTTCGCCTTCTGCGCCTCCATCGCCTTCTCGAAGCCTGGCGTGTCGAACGTGACGCCACGCTGCCCGGCCATGGTCCTCGATGAAGTCGCGCGGCACGCCGTAGGTGTCGTACAGCCGGAGGGCCTCTTCGCCGCCAAGCACGTTGTCGCCGGCGGCTGCGCGGTCGAGCGCCTCCTCGAGCCGCGGCAGGCCGTCGGTCAGCACCGACTCGAATCGCTGCTCCTCGGCCGAATCAGCCGTGACCGCGTAGTCGCGGTGCCGCCGAGCTCCGGGTAGGCCTCGCCCATCTCGTGCGACGAGCACGTCGACCAGCCGGTGGAGGAACGGCTCGGCGATGCCCAGGCGCTTGCCGTGGCGCATGGCGCGCCGCATGATCCTGCGCAGCACGTAGCCGCGGCCCTTGTTGGACGGCACCACGCCGTCGGCGATGCAGGAACGCGGTCGCGCGCGCGTGGTCGGCGACGACGCGCATCGACACGTCGGTCGGCGACATGCCGGCCGTCGTACCGCGTGCCCGCGATTCGCCGATGGCCGACAGCAGCGGCGTGAACAGGTCGGTGTCGTAGTTCGAGATCACGCCCTGCAGAATCGCCGTGATCCGCTCCAGGCCCATGCCGGTGTCGATCGACGGCGCGGGCAGCGGGTTGAGTGTGCCGTCGGCCTGGCGGTCGAACTCCATGAACACGTTGTTCCAGATCTCGACATACCGTTGGCACTCGCACGCGACGCCCAGGCACACGGGCTGGTCGCATGGCAGGTCGTTGCCGCGGAAGTAGTGCACCTCCGAGCAGCGGCCGCACGGGCCTGTGTCGCCCATCTGCCAGAAGTTGTCGTCGAACCGAGTTCGCTGATCTGCCCGGCTGGCAGGTACCGCTGCCAGATCTCGTACGCCTCGTCGTCGCGCGGGAACGAGGGCACGTTGTCCCAGTGGCTGAAGATGGTCGCGTGCAGCCGGTCGGGCTGGAGCTTCCAGACCTCCGTCAGCAGTTCCCACGCGAAGTGGATCGCCTCGGTCTTGAAGTAGTCGCCAAACGAGAAGTTGCCGAGCATCTCGAAGAACGTGTGGTGCCGCGGCGATGGCCCGACGTTCTCGAGGTCGTTGTGCTTGCCGCTGACCCGCATGCACTTCTGCGAGCTGGTCGCCCGGCGGTAGTCCCGCCGCTCGCGCCCGAGGAACATGTCCTTGAACTGGTTCATCCCCGCGTTGGTGAACAGCAGCGTCGGGTCGTTGGCCGGCACGAGCGGGGAGCTGGCGACGATGCGGTGGCCGTTCCGGGCGAAGAAGTCGAGGAACGAGGCGCGGATTTCGTTCGAGGTCATACACACCATTGTAGCAGGGGTCGAGGTGCGGTCCAGGTGCTGAGGTGCTGGGCGTGAGTGGTGGGCCTGGAGCCGGGATGCGGCACGCGCCGACGTCAGGGCCGCGTCGTCGTCCGGACGCGGTGCCGGCTTTCGCGCGCGCCTTCAGGGCGGCGATCACGGCGGACGGGTGAGAACCCCTGCCGGACGAGCTGCTGGTAGAGGCGGCGGAAGTGGGCCTGGTCGCTGATGCGGGCGGACGGCCCGCGCAGGCGGCGGGACAGCGCGCGAGCGAGGAGCGCGGCTTCGTCGAGGGCGCCGAACACCTCATTCACGGCCTCGTCGCGGTGTCCGGCGCGATGCCGAGCGCTCGAGCTTGCGGAGGACGTAGCCGCGGCCGCGGGAGCGGACGTGGGCCTCGGTGCGGGCCGCGGCTCAGCGCCACCCGCCGGTCGTCCACCGACGCCGCCGCGCGCAGCCGCGCGACGGCCGCGTCAATCGAAGCGGCGATCGTGCTCCTTCCGGCGCAGACGCTCGCGGATCCTGGCCTCGGACAGCTCTCGCCGCGCCAGCATCGCCAGGCCGGCCGACGCAGCGCGCTCGGACGCGCGTGATCAGTGGCAGTCTCGTGGCTATGGTCTGAATAGGACGCGGCGTCAAGCAAGCGGGACATGCCGGCGTGGGCGACGTCGACGGCCGCACCGCAGCCACGTACGGCCGAACGCTCGCATCCCGGCGCCATCTCGTCGCGGGCCGCATCGGACGTCATCGCGATGCCCTGCACCTTCAGCTTGAACTCGTCCACGTTCGACGCCCAGTGCAGCGCCTCCTCGTACGACACGATGCCCTTCTCGTAGAGCATGAAGATCGACTGGTCGAACGTCTGCATGCCGTACTGCGAGGTGCCGGCGGCGATGGCGCCGGGGATCAGGTGCGTCTTCTCCTTGTCCACGATGCAGTCACGGATGAACGGCGTGGTGATCATCACCTCGACCGCGGCGCCGCGGCCCTTGCCGTCGGCGCGCGGGATCAGGCGCTGCGAGATGACGGCCTTCAGCACCGCCGCCAGCTGGAGGCGGATCTGCTTCTGCTGGTGCGGCGGGAAGACCGCGATGATGCGGTTGATGGTCTCCGTCGCGTCCAGGGTGTGCAGCGTGGAGAAGACCAGGTGGCCCGTCTCGGCCGCGACCAGCGCCGTCTCAATGGTCTCGAAGTCGCGCATCTCGCCGACCAGGATGACGTCGGGGTCCTGGCGCAGCGCGCTGCGCAGCGCGTGGGCGAACGAGCGGGTGTCGACCGCCACCTCGCGCTGGTTGACGATCGACCGGTTGTCGCGCTGCAGGAACTCGATCGGGTCCTCGATCGTCATCACGTGCACGCACCGCGTGGCGTTGATGTGGTCGACCATCGCGGCCAGCGTCGTGCTCTTGCCCGACCCGGTCGTGCCGGTGACGAGCACCAGGCCGCGGTCCTCGTCGGCGATCCTCGCCAGGACGCCGGGCAGACCCAGTTCCTCGATCGACCGGATCCTCGTCGGGATGACGCGCAGGACCATGCCGATCGTCCCGCGCTGCTGGAATACGTTGCAGCGGAACCGCCCGAGTGCCGGAATGCTGTACGCGAGGTCGACTTCCTGCGCCTCCTTGAACTTCTGGCGCTGGGCGGCCGACATGATGGAGGCCGCCATGGCCACCGTGTCCTCGTGGGTCAGGCGGGCTTCTTCGGAGGCCGGCAACAGCGCGCCGCTGACGCGCATCATCGGGTAGCTCCCGACCTTCAGGTGCAGGTCGGAGGCCCCGTTCTCCACGGCGGTCTTGAGCAGGTCGTTGACGTGCATAGCCTCCAGGCCGGAGACGTGCTCGACCTCGCCGCAACCCGTCAGCGGGCAGCCGGCGGCGGAGCTCCGGTGATCCGCTCACAGCTACCAGCTGACAGCTGACAGCTGTCTCGAGTCACTCCTGTCCTTGCTCGTCTTCTCGGCCGTTCAGACCGGCGGGTTTAGGTGCTGCAGCCACCTGTGCGTGTCAGGCGACCCCGCCGTTGATGATTTCGAAGAACCGCTGCTGGATCGCCCGTGTCACCGGGCCGCACGCCCCGGTGCCGATCTGGACACGGTCCACCGACCGGATCGGCGTCACTTCGGCCGCCGTTCCCACGAAGAACAGCTCATCGGCGACATACAGCGCCTCGCGCTGGATGGTCGTCTCCCGGACGTCGTAGCCGAGGTCGCGCGCGAGCGTGATGATCGAATCCCGGGTGATGCCGGGCAGCACGGACGCATGTGACCGGAGGGGTGTGCACGACCCCGCGGCGCACCATGAAGAGGTTCTGCGCGCTGCCTTCGCTGACGTGGCCGTTGACGTCGAGCGCGATCCCCTCGGCATAGCCGTCGGCAATCGCCTCCATCTTGATGAGCTGACTGCTCGCATAGTTCGCGACCGACTTCGCCATCGTCGGGAACGTGTTCGGAGCGCGCGCGGGTCCACGAGCTGACGCGGACGTCCACGCCCTTCTGAAGCGCCTCGGGTCCGAGGTAGGCGCCCCACTCCCAGCAGAGAATCGCGACATCGACGGGGCAGCCGTAGGGGCTGACGCCCAATTCGCTGTAGCCGCGATACACGAGCGGGCGGATGTAGCACGCCTTGAAGCGATTGGCCCGGATGGTCTCGAGGATCGCCTGGTTGAAGGCCGCCGGCTCGAGCGGGATCGGCATGCGGTAGATCTTCGCCGAGTCGTAGAGCCGGGCCGTGTGCGCGTCGAGGCGGAAGCAGACGGAGCCCTTCGGCGTGCTGTAGCAGCGCGCGCCTTCGAACACGCCGCTCCCGTAGTGGATCACGTGCGAACGCGATGTGGATCTTGGCGTCAGCCCAGTTCACGAACGATCCGTTCATCCAGATCATACCCGTGCCTGCGAACGGCATATCTCACCTCACTGACAGTGATGTCGGCCAGGAATGACCGGACCGGAGGGCACGCGAGATTCTAGCACTACTGAGATTCGCCACAAAACGGGCACCGGTCGGTCCGTGAGTGCAGCGGCTTGCGGCAGTGCCAGCAGAATCGCGCGGCGGGCGCCTCGCGCGCCCGGAGCCTTCCCTGAATCTCCTGCAGCTCTCCGGCAGCGGCCGGCGAACGTCTCGGAGACGGCGCCTGGCCGAGCCCCGCCCGCGCGCTCCTGGTCGTGGCCCATTTGCTGCGCGCGGCCAGGAGATCGTCGAGCAACTCCCCCGCGCGCTGATAGCGCTCGCCGACGGCCGGCGCCATCGCGCGCATGACGATGTCGTTCAACTCCTTCGGAATCCGGCTGTTTCGCGACCGCGGCGGCGCCACCAGCTCTCCGCGCATCAGCCGCTCAATGTCGGCGGGCGACGGCGTTTCGTACGGCAGCCCGCCCGTCAGCATCTGGTACATCGTCACGCCAAGCGAGTAGATGTCCGACGCGAACACCGCCTTGCCGTGGAACTGCTCGGGTGCCATGTAAGGCGGGCTGCCGGTGACCGTCGTTCCGACGCCTGCCACCTCGAGGAACCTCGACGTCCCGAAGTCGGCCACCTTCACCATGCCGGCGTCGGTGACCAGCACGTTCGCCGGCCGCAGGTCGCGGTGCAGGACGCCCTGCGAGTGCGCGTGGTCGACCGCATTGCAGATCTGGCAGGTGAGGTCCATCATGCGGACGAGTTCGAGCCCGCCCTCGCGCTCGATGACCGCCTCGAGCGTCTCGCCGGGCACGTACTCCATGACGATGAAGAAGACGTTCTCCTGCTTCTCGGCCGTCAGAATGGTGACGATGTTCGGGTGGTTGAGGCTGGCGAGCAGGCGCGGCTCGCGGAGCAGCTCGCCGAAGTCGATGTTCTGGCGGTGGGGGACCTTGATCGCGACCTTCTTGTCGATCCAGGTGTCTTCGGCCAGGTAGACGGCGCCGAAGCCGCCGCTCCCGAGCGACGAGACGATGCGGTACTTCCCGATGGTCTGCCCGCGAAAGAACATCGAAGCGAAGTATACAACGTAGTGGTCAGTGGTCAGTGGTCAGTGACTAGTGGCTGGTCGTCACGGTCGTCACACGTGATCTACTAGCCACCAGCCACTTGTCACTGGCCACTACTGGCTGTAATCTCCGAGCCTATGCACGCCCGCTTCTACGCGCCCGGCCTCTCCAGTGACAGTCCGGCGGTCGACCTTCCGCTCGACGAGGCGGTGCACCTCAGCCGAGTCCTCAGGCTGCGGGCCGGCGACCCGGTGCGGGTGTTCGACGGACGCGGCCGCGAGTTCAGCGGGAGGGTGTACCAGGTTGGCAGGGCGTCGGCGACGGTGACCCTCGACGGAGAGATGACGCCGGTGCGGGAGCCATCGGTACGACTGACGCTGGTCCAGGCCGTTCCCAAGGGCGACGCGATGGACCGCATCGTCCGCGACGCGACGATGCTCGGCGTGGCGGCCATCCTGCCGCTGGTATCCGCCCGGACCGAGGCGAGCGTCCGCCGCCTGGAGGCATCGGGACGCGTGGACCGATGGCAGCGAATCGCGGTGGCCTCGGTAAAGCAGTGCGGCCGCGCCGTGGTGCCCTCGGTCCTTCGGCCCGAGACGCTGGAAGGGTGCTTTGGTCGCGTCGAAGTCGCTCGCCGCTACCTGCTGGCCGAGCCTGGCCTGCTGCAGCTGGAGTCCGTCGGCGTTCGCGGCCTGTCGGCAGAACCGGCCCCGGCCTCGGCCTTGCTCATCGTCGGCCCGGAGGGTGGCTGGACACCAGACGAGGTGGAGGCGGCTCGGCGTGCGGGCTGCACGCCGCTGACGCTGGGCCCCCGCACGCTTCGCGCCGACGCGGCCGCTGCCGTCGCCATCACCGCACTGCAGTGCGCGTGGGGCGACCTGTAGGGTCATGGCCCAGGGCCCAGGGCTCAGGGTTCAGGCACGGAGGCGGACGAGGGCGGAGAGCCTCGGGGGCGCAGCAGCGCCGCGACCCACTCGTCCTCGGTGAGCCGTTCGACGACGTCCATCCAGGGAGCGAAGGTCCGAAGCACCGCTGCTTCCTCCTCCAGCGTCACTCCGCTGACAATCAGGCGCCCGCCGGGCGCAACCGCGCCGGCCAGCACGCCGGCGCTGCGCGCCAGGAGCCCGCCGGTGAGGTTGGCCATGACGACGTCGAACGTGTCCGCGGGCAGTCCGCGGAAGTCGGCGACTCGCAATTCGAGTCCGGGCGGGCCGCCATTCAGCGCCAGGTTCTCGCGCGCCGATTCGATGGCGTCCGCGTCGTCATCAACCGCGAGGACCGAGCCGGCTCCCAGGGCCAGAGCCGCCAACGCCAGCACCCCTGACCCGGTCCCGACGTCGAGCACGGTGCAGCCCGAGAGATCGAGCCGCTGCAGCAGGGCCGTGCACAGCCGCGTCGTGGCGTGATGACCGGTGCCGAAGCCCATCGACGGCTGGATGACGACGATCACGCCGCCGGGCGCCGGCGCCTTGCGGTCCGCCGCGGCCCACGGCGGTGCGATGACCACACGGCCGACCTCGACGGCGCCGAGGTCCTGCTGGCTTCGGCGGGCCCAGTCCTCGTCGGCGACGTCGATCGGCTCCGCAGCGAAACGCTCACCAGACTCCGCCGACAGCGCCGCCGCCGCGCGGTTCCGATCGTCGGAGGAGATGAAGAAGACGAGCCAGCGGTCGTTGAGTTCCTGAATCGCCGTCGGTGCGAAATCGTCGAGGGCTGCGGACAGGCGGTCTTTCAGCTGCGACAGGTCGTCGGGCGACGACGCCTGGAGTCGGATACCGAGCGCGGGCCAGAGGCGGTGGAACACGGTGTGGACAGTTCGCAGTTGACGGCCGGCCAATGAGACGTCAGTCGTGGCCCGGTTCGTCCCTCCGGGCTCCGGTTCGGCGGACCTCACAGTCGCCCTTCGTGCCGACCCGGTCCGCGCCTGCCTCTCGGGAGCCAGCCGTCCGCTGCCAGCTGTGAGCTGCCAGCGGTCAGCTGAATATGTCCTTCACCCTCTCGAAGACCGTCCTGTCCTCGTCGGAGTCCTCCCGCTTGGCGGCCTTCAACTTCTCGACGGGCATGGTCTTCGCCAGTTGCTCGAGCAGGTGGCGCTGCTCCTTCGTGAGTTTCTTCGGCGTCTTCACGTCGACTGTGACGTGCAGGTCGCCGCGCCCCCTGCCAGACACGTTCGGCATGCCCTTGCCGCGCAGGCGAAAGACCTGGCCGCTCTCGGTGCCGTCCGGAATCGTGACCTTCTCGGTCCCCGTGAGGGTTGGCACGGGCACATCGCCTCCCAGGGCCAGCACGGGGAAGGTGACCGGCACGCGGCAGAACAGGTCGTCGCCTTCGCGGCGGAACACCGGGTGTTCCTGCACGTGGACAACCACGTAGAGGTCCCCCGCCGGGCCGCCCCGCGGACCGCCTTCGCCTTCGCCGTAGAGCCGCAGGCGCTGGCCGCTGGCAATTCCGGCCGGGATCTTGACAGTCAGCGTGCGCTGCCGCGGCACATGGCCGTGCCCGCGGCATTCCGTGCACGCCTTGGCGATCACTCGCCCGGCGCCGCCGCACTGCCGGCAGGTCTGGGCGACGGTGAAGAAGCCCTGCTGGTAGCGCACCTGCCCGCGGCCGCCGCACTGCGGGCAGGTGGCAGGGGAGGTGCCTGGCGCCGCGCCCGATCCCTTGCAGGCCTCGCACGACTCCTGGCGCGGGATCTTGACGCTTGTCTCCATCCCGATCGCCGACTCGTCGAACGAGATCTCAAGGTCGTAGCGGAGGTCGGCCCCGCGCTGCGGGCCGCTCTGGCGCGCACCGCCGCCGAAGATGTCGCCGAAGCCGAAGATGTCCCGCAGGCCGCCGAAGATGTCGCCGAAGTCGGCGAAGATGGTCGGGTCGAATCCGCCGGGGCCGCCAGCTCCGCTGACTCCCGCGTGGCCGAACCGGTCGTACGCCGCGCGCTTGTCGGCATCGGCGAGCACGGCGTAGGCCTCGGCCGCCTCCTTGAACTTCTCCTCGGCCTCGGCGTTGCCAGGGTTGCGGTCGGGATGGTATTTGAGCGCGAGCTTGCGATAGCCGCTCTTGATGTCCGGCTCGGACGCGTCTCTGGCGACGCCGAGCACGTCGTAGTAGTCGCGCTTGCTCACGCCCGAGCCACCTTCACCATCGCCGGACGCAGCAGGCGATCGCCGTGCATGTACCCGCGCCGGACGACCTCGAGGACCTCGCCTTCGGCGTGCCCGGGACTGGGTTCGTAGGTGATGGCCTGGTGGAAGCGCGGGTCGAATGGCTTGCCCACCGCCTCGATGGGGGTGACGCCGCGCTTGGCCAGCAGGTCCTGCAGTTGCCTGTAGATCAGTTCAACGCCCTTGCGGTAGGCGGCCGCGTCGGGGCCCGCCTCCACCTGCAGCGCGCGTTCGAAATCGTCCACCACCGGCAGCAGGGCCTCCAGCACGTCGCCGGCGGCGTATTGCGCCATCTCCCGGCGATCGCGCTCCATGCGCTTCCGGTAGTTGTCGAACTCCGCCGCTTGCCTCAGCAGGCGATCGTAGTAGTCGTCGCGCTCGCGGCGAGCGGTGGTCAGGTCGTCCGGCGCCGGTGCGCCGGATGCCGCCTCGTCAGAGGCCGAGATGGCGTCCGCGGCCGGGGCCGGGGTGGTCTGCGGTTCGATGTCGTCTGGCATGGTTCGGTTATGGCGTCTGGCTCCAGCCGCCGTGCTGGAGCAGCCGCGTCACGGCGCGGCCAGCGCTGTCCACGATGGAGATCGCCCGCGAGGTACTTCATCCGCGTCGGGCCAATCACGCCAATCGCGCCCAGGCGGCCGCCGTCATTGTAGGTCGTGGCCACGAGGCTTACTTCGCGCAGGTCCGGCTCGCTGTGTTCGGTTCCGATGATGACGGTGAGTCCCGGTCCCTCCATGTACTCCGTCAGCAGGCGTACGAGCCGGTGCTTCTCCTCGATCATCTGCAGCAGCGTTCGCAGCGTCCCCAGCGAGACGCGGCCGCCGTCCTCGGATTCCTCCAGCAGCGACGCGGCGCCCTCGATGAACAGCACCCGTGGCCCGCTGAGGCCCGCGAACGAGGGCTCGGCGAGGCGAAGCGCGCGCGAGAGCAGGGAGTCGTACAGCGTTCGCTCTTCCGCCATCCGCACGACCACCGCCGCGCGGACCTCGCCCAGCGGCAGGCCGGCGAACTGCTCGTTCAGATAGTTCGCCGCCTGGTGGAGGTCGGACATCTGCATCTGCTCGCCGATGTCCACCACCTTGTTCGAGACGTGGCCGCCGCGCATCACCAGGACCACCAGCACCTTGGTCTCGGCCAGCGGCACGAAGTCGATCCGCTGGAACGCCACGTCGTCGCTCTGAGGCGGCACCGCGAAGCCGACGTGGTGCGAGGCCTCCGACAGCACGTGCGATACGGTGGTCAGCGCGTCTCCCATGAGCGCGGGACTTCCGGCCTGCGCCAGCAGCTGCGCTTCCACGCCGGACGTGCGGCCCGGGCGCCGCGATTCGAGCAGCATGTCCACGTAGCACCGGTAGCCCAGATCGGTCGGCACCCGCCCGGCCGAGGTGTGAGGTTGGTGCACGTACCCCATCTCCTCGAGCGAGGCCAGCACGTTGCGCACCGTAGCGGACGAGACGCCGAAGCCGCCGCCCCGGACCAGCGTGGCCGACGCCACCGGTTCGCCGGTTTCGACATACTCGGCGACCAGGGCCGCGAGGACGCGCCGCGAGCGATCGGAGAGCCGGGACGTGGGCATTAGCAGTCCGCTACTGAGAGTGCTAAACGATATTATACACGATTCACCGACGGTCGCCAGCTAAGCGTAACTGGAGCAATGATTAACGCCGACGGGACGCCTTCAGCGCCGCGGCCGCCACATGCGCGTCCGTGATCCGGCCGGAGCGCACGGCGATCAGCTCGGCGACGATGCTGACCGCGATCTCGGCGGGCGTGACGGCGCCGATGTCGAGGCCGATGGGGGCGTGGATGTCGGCGAGCGCGGCCGCCGCGACGCCTTCGCCCTCGAGGGCCTCGAAGATCCGGAGGACCTTGGCCCGGCTGCCGATGAGGCCCAGGTAGCGAAGCGGCCGGCCCGTCAGCTCCCTGACGGCCTCCAAATCGTGGCGGTGCCCGCGAGTGACGACGGCGACGAAGGCGTCGGGGGGAGCGAGGCCGACTTCAGCCACGTCGGGATGTCGTCCACGACGACCTCCGCGTCGGGGAAGCGGTCGGCATTGGCAAACTTCTCACGGTCGTCGACGACGTGGACGTGGAAGCCGGTTGCCGACGCGACGCGCGCGATCTCGACCGACACGTGGCCGGCGCCGAGCAGATAGAGATCGGGAGTGGGAACGACGGGCTCGATGAAGACGTCCATCACGCCTCCGCACATCAGACCGGATTCCGCGGCCAGTTCCTCGTTCAGGCTGTACCGGACGAGCTGTGGCCGCGCGAGGCGGATCGCCTCCCGGGCCTTGCCGCTCGCGTCGTTCTCATAGCACCCGCCGCCGATCGTCCCGACGGCGCGGCCGTCCTCGTAGACGAGCATCCGGGCGCCGACGCGCTGCGGCGTGGAACCGCTGGTCGAAACGATCGTCACGAGCGCGGTCCGTTCGCCCGCATCCATCGCCCGCACGAGTGAACGAAAGACGTTGTCGATCATTCTCAGGTACTTGTGCAGCTCGCACGGCTCGGTCGGCTCGGTGCCGGGCAGGAACGCCTCCCTGATGACGCGCGGGCAGCCCGGGAGCGCCAGCCTGCCGTTGTCGCGGTCGATATCGACCCACGCGAGCATCTCGGGCTGCCGCAGCGGCACGTTCGGCCGGCCGGCCAGCGCCCGCATCATGAACGTCGTCCAGATGGGGAGCGCCGCCTGCGCGCCGCTCAGGCCAAGCGCCGTATTGTCGTCGAAGCCCACCCAGACCACCGTCAGCAGTTCGGGCGTGAAGCCGACGAACCACGCGTCGCGCAGGTCGTTGGTCGTCCCCGTCTTGCCCGCCGCGTCGAGCGCGAACCCGGCGCCGCGGACGCTGGCCGCCGTGCCCTCGTTGATGACGCTCCGCATCATGTTCGCGACGAGGAACGCCGTCTCGGGCCGCGTCACGGCCCGGGGCGCCGGCCACGCCGGCTTGGCCGCCTGCTTGTCGTCCGCGTTGATCTGCTGGATGGCGTGCAGCGGGCGCAGTTGGCCGAGGTTGGGAAACACCGTGTAGGCCGTCGCCATGTCGAACGGCGTGGCCTCGAACGAACCCAGCGCGATCGACGGGTACGGCTTCGGCGCCATCGACGTGCCCAGCCGCTTCACGAGCGCCGCCACCGTGTCGTAGCCGACCATCTCCGCCACCTTGACGGTCGCCGAGTTCTTCGAGTGCGCCAGCGCGCTTCGGAGCGTGATCGGACCGGCGTAGGCGTCCTCGTAGTTCTTCGGCTCGTACGGCTGGTCCTCGAACCAGAACGTGGTCTGCTCGTCCACCACGACCGTCGCAGGCGTCAGGTCCCTGCGCCCGTCGTCGGCCGCCTTCTCGAAGGCTGCAAGATAGACGAACGGCTTGAACACGGAGCCCGGCTGGCGGCGGGCTGTCAGCACGCGGTTGTATTGCGACTGGTTGTAGGACCGGCCGCCCACCCACGCGAGGATCTCGCCAGTCCTCGGGTCGACCGCGAGCAGCGCCGCCTGGACCGGATCCTTCCGCTTGCGCCTCAGCAGCGATTCGACCTGGACGAGCCCCTCGCGAACGGCGTCCTGCGCCAGGCGCTCGAGGTGCAGGTCGAGCGTCGTGTAGACGTCGATCCGCCTCGAGGTCCGCATGATGTTCGGGAACTGCTCGGCCAGTTGCTGTCCGATCATGTCGACGAAGTACGGCGCCTCGGCATCGAGCGCCCGCGGCACGACGGTGAGCGATTCCTGCGACGCCGTCTGGGCCGCCTCCGGGGTGACGAACCGCGCCTGGACCATCTCCTTCAGCACGACGTTGCGTCGGTCGCGTGCGCGCTGCGGCGCCGCGAACGGCGACAGGTTGTACGGCGAGTGGATGACGCCCGCGATCGTCGCGGCCTCGGCGAGCGTGACGTTGGCGACGTCCTTGCCGAAAAAGAGGCGCGCGCCTTCGGCGACGCCGTGGATCGCGAATGAGCCGCGCTGCCCGAGGTACACCTCGTTCAGGTAGAACGCGAGAATCTCGTCCTTCGACGCGCGCCGCTCGAGCACCAGCGCCATGAACTGCTCGGTCAGCTTGCGCCGCATCGATTTTTCGAGCGGATTCGCGAGGACGTCGGCGAGGAAGATGTTCCTCACGAGCTGCTGCGTGATGGTGCTGCCGCCTTCCAGGTAGCGCTTGTCGCCCGTCACGTTGGTGACGAGCGCGCCGACCATGCGAATCGGATCGATGCCGGGGTGCTCGTAGAAGCGGCGGTCTTCGATGGCGAGCACGGCGTTGACGACATGCGGCGGGATCTGCCCGAGCCGCACCTGCCGGCGCTTCTCGCGGTCGCCCGACACGAGCGATGTCAGCAGCGGCGTGTCGAGCGTCAGGCTCTCGCGCGTCCCGCCGCCGACGACGTCCAGCCGCTCCAGGCGATCGAGGCCTCCCGGCGGCAGCGGCGCGCCCGGCTTGAGGGCCGGAGGCTTGTTGAAGGTGGCGCGAAAGGCCTTCCCGGCTCCCGCGCCGCTTCGCGGCCGCAGCGTGACGGTGTTGTCCGCGACCGCGAACTCGCCGGGCTTCTCGGACCTGGGCCGTTCGGCGTAGCCGAGGTCGTTCAGCCTGTCTACGAGCTGTCGCTCGCTGAGCGCCAGCCCTCGCCGAAGTTCCATCGGCCGGCCGTACACGCGGGGCAGGACGCGTTCGAGCTGGCCGTGCAGCCGCGAGTCGATGAGGCTCGAGAACCGCGCGTAGGTGTACCCGAGCACGGCCGTGGCGATCAGGGCGGGCAGGCCGAGCACGACGGCGAGGATGAGCCACCAGCGGCGGCGGCGCTGCCTGCGCCTGGCCGTCGCGCCTCTTGCGGGCGGGCGCGTCGGCGTCACGGCGTCAGCACCCAGTGCGTGCCTGCGTCGGGAGCCAGTTCCTCGTGCAGCCGATCGACCAGCGCCGCGCCGTAGCGGTTCAGGAAGGAGACGAATCCGATCGCCCGCTCCTGCGGATGCCCATCAGGGAACGCGAGCGACCGGGTCCGGGCGAACTGCCGGCGCAGCGTCTCGTCGCGCCGCTTCGCGGCCTGGATCATCTTCTCGTGCAGGGCTCGAAGGTCGTGCTGCATCCGGCCCAGCGACGACCTGGCGGCGCCCGCGAGCGTTGCGTCAAGAGCCGGGAGCACCTCGATCAGGCGGGCCATGCCATCCTCGACCGCCTTCGACGCGCCGGCGTACGCCTCTTCGATCTCTTTCGGCAGCTGTGCCTCGAGCAGGCGGTTCAGCGCGGCCTCGTCGTCCGGCTGCAGCGCCTCGAGCGCCACGTCGTGTCTGGCCAGGAACTTCGCGGCGGCCGAATCGAGGAGCGTCGCCGTGGCCCGCGGCGCCACGAGCGGCTGCGGCACGCCGAAGTGCTCGTAGACCGGTCCGAGTTCGCCCTGGTAGGCCAGTTCGCTCGGGCCGGCCACGTAGCACACCGTCGGGAACAAGGCATCTTGGACGATCGGACGAAGGAGGACGTTGGGGCTGAAGCGTTCCGGGTGCCGGCGCGCGCGATCGATCAGGTCGGCGGCGGGGATGAGACTGTCGCCGACGAGAAACGCGCCGTCGCGTGCGCGGATGGTCTGTCGGGTGCCGTCGAGCGCAAACAGCGCGACCGCGTCTTCGTGCGGTACGACCTGCGCGTGATAGCCGAGTTCGATCAGCGCGCGGCCCTGCGCGAGCGCGAGCCGCGAGGCGGCGGGGGATTCCAGCTCGCGGGCGAAGAGGCCGGCGGCGGCGGCCTTCGTCGCGCGCTCCGACGAGTCGTAGACGACGAGGCCGAGGCGGCCGAGCAGCGATTCGAGCCATGCGCCGAACGCCTCGGACATGCCGGCGCCGGGCCGGTAGGCTCGAGACAGCGCGTCGAGCGTGCCGGCAGTGAACTCCGTCGGCGGCAGCGTCGCGCGCAGGCCGTCGACCGCAGCGAGGACCGACGGGTCGAGCAGGACCGACGAGACCGGGACATCGCCGGCGTCCGGCGGGGTGCCGAGGCTGATCACGCGCCGGCTCATCTCGGCGTCGAGCACGGCGCACGATCGGACCTCCTGCCAGTCGTGGTCCTCCGACTCCACCCAGAAGACCGCGACGGCCGGAACGCCGTGGTCGGCGGCCACCTGTGCGGCCAGTCTCACCGCGGTCAGCGCCTTCAGCAGCGTGTAGAGCGGGCCGCCGAACAGGCCCGCCTGCTGCCCGGTGACCACCGCGACCGTGGCGGCGTCTGCCAGGCGCGCCGCGGCGGCCCGAGCCTCGGCTGGCGCGCCGCGACGATCCTGCTGGGCGGCGACTGCCGCGACGAGGGCCGACCGGTCGCGCGGATGGGCCTGTACCCGACGGATGGCGTCGGCCCAGGCGTCCGAGCGGGCGGGGTCGCCCGGGTAGAACCGGGCGAGCCGCTGAAAGTCGAACGCGTAGTCGGCCGAGAGCCGGCTGACCCACGGAAGGCGACGGACGTCGATGGCGAGGCGCACCTGTAGGCCTACTCTCTCAGAGCGGTTGGAACGTGTCAAGGCAACTGGCCGCCGCCCGGGCTTCGGTGTTAGCATCTATGGGACTCTCACGACAGGAGTGTGCTCCGCTGCCCAGAGATTCGCCGGCGGGTTCCCCACCGCCCTCTGCATTCGGTCGGTTTCGGGTCGTGCACCAGGTCGGTGTCGGCGTGCTCGGTCCCGTCTTTCGCGCTTACGACCCGGAGCAGGACCGGGCCGTCGCCATCAAGGCGTTCCCCCTCGACATGACTCCCGAACGCGCGCGTGAACTGGCGGCCGATCTCGGCCGGCTGCCGGCGCTCGGCTTCGGGCATCCCGCGGTCATCGCGCCGCTCGCGGCTGGATTGGAAGGCGCGACGGTGTACCTGGTTCAGGAGTACTTCGTCGCCGAATCGGCCGACGTCGCGCTGAAGCAGTACGGCCCGGCGCCCGTGCCGGACGCGATGCGGCTCGTCGGGCAACTCGCGGGCGCGCTCGATGCGGCGGCCGCGGTCGGCGTCCATCACGGCGCTCTCCATCCGCGGGATATCCTGGTCGCTCCGCACGAGGTGCGCGTCACCGGGCTCGGCGTGGCCGAGGCGCTGGAGCGCGCGGGTGTCCGTGCGCCCCTGCGCCGGCCGTACGCGGCTCCGGAGCGCGCGAGCGGAGGCCCGGCGACCGCTGCCGCGGACGTGTTCTCGCTGGCGTGCGTCGCGTTCGAACTGGTGACCGGCCGCCGGCCGGCGCAGTCGGGCGACGCGGTGACGGCCGACACGGCGGCTATTCAGGCGGCTGACGCCGTGGCCCTCGCCGAAGTGTTCGCCCGCGCCCTCAGCCCGCGAGCCGACGACCGCTACCCGGCGGCGATCGCGTTCGCTGCCGCGCTGAAGCACGCGCTGACCGGCGAACCGCTAGGCGCCAGCGCCGAACCCGAACGCTCGAAACCACGCCGCGCAGGCCGGTCCGCGCAGAAGGCCGCGGCGGCCGAAGCGCCGGCAGCCCTGCTGCCGGCCGACCTCGTGCTGGCCGAGCCGCTGGGGTCCGGGCCGGAGTACGACCCGGCCGTTGCCCTGATTCGCGCGGACGCGCGGCGTTCGGAGGCGGTGACCGAGCCGTTCGCCGAGCTTCCCTCGGCGCCCCCGCCTGGCGCGACGCCGCTGCCGTCGTTCCTCGAGTCGTACGCGCTGGCGGAGACCGAGCCGGCTCCGCTCAGCGCCACCGCGCTCGATCTTCCGGAGCGCGAGCCAGCCACTGACAGGCTCGCTGGGCTCGACTCGGTCACGCTGGACGCGCCGGCGGCGGAACCCGCCGCGCCTGCGATCGGCCACGCTTCCGACGACACCCTCGCCGAAGCCGGGATACAGACGGTGATCGACGTGCCCCCGCCCGCCCACCAGGCCGAGCCGGTTCCGCTCCGGCTGGAGGCGCCCCACGTCGGCCGCGACACCGACACGCGCGATGGCGCGAGGGACTCCCGGCAGGAGGCGGCGCCGCTGTTCGAGGGCTTCGATGTGCCGCCGGCTCGCGATCCAGCGCCTTTCGCGGAGGTCGTTCCGGTCGAGCCGGAGCGGCCGCCGCAGCCGGTTCCGCCCGCATCGACACCACGCGGCGGCCTCGTCCCGCTGATGGCGATGCTGATCGCCGGCATCGCGCTCGGGTTTCCGGCTGGCTATCTGGTGGCGCCACGCAGCCAGCCCGCGCCCGCGGCGCCCTCGGCCCCCGTGGCGAAGCCGGGCCCGCAGCCGACCGCGGTCGCGCCCGCACCTGCCGCTCCCGCGCCGGCGGTTTCGCCCCCGGCCCCCGCGCCCACGACGACAGCCGCGCCCGCGAAGCCAACGGCGACAGCGGCGCCTCCGGGTCCGGCGGCCAAGAAGCCGGCGGAGAAGAGGGCCGCCCCGGCGGCGACCAGGACGCCGCCGCCGTCGACGACGAAGCCGACGGCGGTCGTCGGGAGCCTCAGCATTTCGTCGAGGCCGGCGGGGGCGACGGTCATCCTCGACGGACGCGCGGTCGGAACGACCCCGTTGACGCTTCCGGCGGTGGCGGCGGGTTCGCATGCGGTCAGGCTCGTGCTCGAGGGCTATCGCAGTTGGTCGGTATCGGCGCAGGTCGTCGCCGGCCAATCGAAGAGGGTCAACGCGTCGCTCGAGCGGAACGAACCACGGCCCGAGAACAGGAGCACGGAACGATGACGCGGCGCCGCGCCCGGCTGGTGCTCGAGGACGGCAGCGCTTTCGAAGGCGTCGGCTGCGGCGCTGACGGCGTCACGTCAGGCGAGGTCGTGTTCAACACGAGCATGACCGGCTACCAGGAAATCCTCACCGACCCGTCTTACGCCGGCCAAATCGTCACGATGACGTGCCCCGAGATGGGCAACTACGGCACGACCGCCGCCGACGCCGAGTCGCGTCAGCCGTTCGTCTCCGGCTTCGTCGTCCGCGAGTGCACGCGCGTGCCGAGCAACTGGCGGTCCGGCGCAAGCCTCGAGGACTACCTTCGGGCCCACGGGATCGTGGCGATCGCGGGCATCGACACCAGGGCGCTCACGCGCCGCCTGCGCTCGGGCGGTGTGCTGCGCGGCGCCATCGCGACGGGAGAGGTCGCCATCGAGGCGGTTCTCGCACGCGTGCGGGAAACGCCGCCGATGGAAGGGCGGGACCTGGTGCGCGGGGTGACCTGCGCCACGCGGTTCGCCTACGGCGCCTCCGCCGACGCTCCGGTTCCCGGTGACGCCGGCGTCGCGACCGACCGCGAGTTCCAGCTGCCGGGCATCGCCGGCGGGGCGCCTCCGGGCCGGCGACCGCTCGTCGCCGCCTACGACTTCGGGATGAAGTGGAACATCCTTCGGCGTCTCGCCGGTCACGGCTGCGCGCTTCGCGTGTTTCCGGCGACGACGCCCGCGAGCGAGGTGCTCGCGGATCGTCCCGACGGCGTGTTCCTCAGCAACGGTCCCGGCGACCCTGCGGCGCTGCCCTACGTCGTGGCGAACGTGCGCGCGCTCGTCGACGCGGGCCTCCCGCTGTTCGGCATCTGCCTGGGCCACCAGGTGCTTGCGCTGGCGCTCGGCGGACGCACGTTCAAGCTCAAGTTCGGCCACCGCGGCGGCAACCATCCGGTGAAGGACCTGCGGACGGGCCGCGTCGAGATCACGTCGCAGAACCACGGCTTCGCGGTGGATCCGGGATCGCTGCCGGACGGCGTCGAGGTGACGCACACGAGCCTGTACGATGGGACCGTTGAAGGGCTGCGCCTCGCGGGCGCCCCGGTGTTCTCGGTGCAGTACCACCCGGAGGCCTCGCCCGGCCCCCACGACGCGGAGTACCTGTTCGGGCGCTTCGTGGCGGCAATGCGACCACTGGCCTGAGCCCTGAGCCGTAAGCCCTGAGCCTCTGATATGCCCCGACGCACCGACCTCCACCGCGTCCTCGTCATCGGCTCGGGCCCGATCGTCATCGGCCAGGCCTGCGAGTTCGACTACTCGGGCACGCAGGCGTGCAAGGCCCTTCGCGACGAAGGGCTCGAGGTCGTCCTGGTCAACAGCAATCCCGCGACGATCATGACCGATCCCGAGCTGGCCGACCGCACCTACGTCGAGCCGCTGACCGTGCCTTCCGTGACGGCCATCATCGAGCGCGAGCGCCCGGACGCGCTGCTGCCGACCGTCGGCGGCCAGACCGCGCTCAACCTGGCGGTGGCCCTCGCCGAGGCGGGCGTGCTCGCGCGCCACGGCGTCGAGCTGATTGGCGCGTCGCTCGAGGCGATCAAGGTCGCGGAGGACCGGCTCGAGTTCCGCGAAGCGATGACCTCGATCGGGATCGACGTGCCCGAGAGCGGCGTGGCGCACACGCTCGGCGAGGCGCTGGCCCTCGTGAAACGGGTCGGGTTTCCGGCGATCATCCGGCCGTCGTTCACGCTCGGCGGCGTCGGGGGCGGCATCGCCTACAACATGGACGAATTCGGCGAGCTGGCCGCGCGCGGCCTGTCCATGAGCCCGGTGCACCAGGTGCTGATCGAGCAGTCGGTCCTCGGGTGGAAGGAATACGAGCTCGAGGTGATGCGCGACGTCGCGGACAACTTCGTCGTCATCTGCTCGATTGAGAATATCGACCCGATGGGCATCCACACGGGCGATTCGATCACCGTCGCGCCGGCGCTGACGCTCAGCGACAAGGAGTACCAGCGGCTGCGCGACATGGCACGCCGCATCATCAGCCGCGTCGGGGTCGAGACGGGCGGTTCGAACATCCAGTTCGCGGTGAACCCCGCCGACGGTCACGTGGTGGCGATCGAGATGAACCCGCGCGTGTCGCGGTCGTCGGCGCTGGCCTCGAAGGCGACCGGCTTCCCGATCGCCAAGATCGCGGCGAAGCTCGCGCTCGGCTATCACCTCGACGAGATCCCGAACGACATCACGCGCGTCACGCCGGCGTCGTTCGAGCCGTCGATCGACTACGTTGTCGTCAAGATCCCGCGCTGGAACTTCGAGAAGTTCCCGGAGGCGGACCGGACGCTGACGACCCAGATGAAGTCGGTCGGCGAGGCGATGGCGATCGGAGGGACGTTCAAGGAGGCGTTTCTCAAGGGGCTGCGGTCGCTCGAACTGGGCCGCGCCGCGTGGCTCTGGCGCCCGGGTGCGGACGAAGACGAGGGCGAGGAGGCGCTGTCGCGCAGCCTGGCGATTGCCGACGAGCGGCGCATCTGGCGCGTGTTCAGGGCGCTCGAGCGGGGCTGGAGCGTCGAGCGCATCCACGAGATCAGCCGGATCGACCCCTGGTTCCTCGTCCAGTTCGAGGAACTGACGGCGATGGCGCTGATGCTGAAGGCGCACGGGCCGGAGGCGCTGGCGCCCGAATGCCTCGGACGGCTGAAGCACGCCGGCTTCAGCGACGAGGAGATCGCTCGATTGTCTGGCCGTGACGAGGCGGCCGTGGCGGCGGCCGTGCGCGCTGCGGGCCTCAGGCGCGCCTACAAGCGGATCGACACCTGCGCGGCCGAGTTCGAGTCGTTCACGCCCTATCTCTACAGCACGTTCGCCGACGAGTGCGAGGCGGCGCCGACGCCGCGCGAGAAGGTCGTCATCCTCGGCTCCGGCCCCAACCGCATCGGCCAGGGCATCGAGTTCGACTACTGCTGCTGCCACGCCGCATTCGCACTGCGCGAAGAGGGCGTGGAGACGGTGATGGTGAACTGCAACCCCGAGACCGTCTCGACCGACTACGACACCGCCGACCGCCTCTACTTCGAGCCGCTCACGCTCGAGGACGTCCTGGGCATCATCGACCGCGAGCGGCAGGGTGGCGGGAAGGTGTCCTGCCTCGTCCAGTTCGGCGGGCAGACGCCGCTGAAGCTCGCCCTGGCGCTGCACCGGGCCGGCGTGCCGCTCATCGGCACGTCAGCCGATTCGATCGACCTCGCCGAGGATCGCAAACGGTTCTCGGCGATGCTCTCGCGCCTGGGCATCGCGCAGCCGGCCAGCGGCACCGCCACGTCGCGCGACGAGGCCCGCGGGATTGCGGCGTCGATCGGCTTCCCGGTGGTCGTGCGCCCGTCGTACGTCCTCGGCGGCCGCGGCATGGCGATCGTCTACGAGCAGGCGGCGCTCGACCGATACATGCTGGGCGCCGTCGACGTGTCTCCCGATCATCCCGTCCTGATCGATCGCTTCCTCGAAGACGCGTTCGAGCTGGACGTCGACGCGGTGGCCGACGAGACGGGCGCGGTCGTGATCGGCGGCATCATGGAGCACATCGAGGAGGCCGGCATCCACTCGGGCGACAGCTCCTGCGTGCTCCCGTCCTACCTCGTCGCCGAGCGGCATCTCGAGACGATTCGCGACTGGACGTGCCGCATCGCTCGAGAGCTGAACGTCGTCGGGCTGATGAACGCGCAGTTCGCCATCAAGGACGACATCGTGTACGTGCTCGAGGTGAACCCGCGGGCGTCGCGGACCGTGCCGTTCCTCTCGAAGGCGACGGGAGTGCCGCTGGCGAAGGTGGCTGCGCGCGTCATGCTGGGCCGCACGCTGGCGAAGCAGGGGCTGGCCGGAGAGCTGCCGGTGAGCGGCGTGTTCGTGAAGACGCCGGTGTTCCCGTTCGTCCGCTTTCAGGGGGTCGACGTCCTGCTCGGACCCGAGATGAAGTCCACCGGCGAGGCGATGGGGTGCGGCGAGTCGTTCGGCGTGGCCTTCGCGAAGGCCCAGATGGCGGTCGGCCAGACGCTGCCCGACGGCGGGACCGCGTTCATCTCGGTGAACGACCACGACAAGCCCGCCGTCATGCCGGTGGCGAGAGACCTCGTCGCGCTCGGCTTCACCGTCGCGGCGACGCGGGGCACGGCGGCGTTCCTGGCGGCGCATGGCATCCCCGCCCAGGTCGTCTACAAGGTGAACGAGGGGCGGCCGAACATCGCCGACGCGGTGGTGGACGGACGGATCTCGCTCGTCATCAACACGCCGCTCGGCCGGGCGTCGTTCTTCGACGACCGAGCGCTGCGGCGCGCCGCGATGAACCACGGCGTGCCGTGCATCACGACGCTGACCGGTGCGTCCGCGGCGGTGGCCGCCATCCGCGCCATGCGGACCGACGTGGCCGAGGTCCGCGCGCTGCAGGACTACCACGCAGGATCTGCGACGTAGCGCCCGTCCCGCCGCGCAGAAACTGCAACGCCGCCAGCCGTCAGCGAGACAGCTCGACACCCGTCTGTGTCTTCTGTATTCCGGCTTCTGTCTGCAATCTTCTGTCTTCTGGATTCTGAATCCTGACTTCCCGTCCGATCCCTGCCCGGCATCCCGTTTGCTGCTGTCCCCGCGTGCCCGTCCCTGCCGCGGTTCCGGCGGCGTCGGTCCTGCTCGGCGCCGCGCTCGGCGCCCTGCTCGAGGTCCCGTCGGTCGTTCCGGCGCTCGGGCTGATGGTGCTGGCGCTGGCGGCGGCGGCCGGGGCGTTCGCGGCCCACCGCCCGCGGACCTTCCTTGCGGCGATTGCAGCGGTGTTCTTCTCGGCGGCGTGGGCGTTGTCGATTCGCGCGACGGCCGACGCGCAGCAGCCGCCGCTCCGCACCGCGCTCGCGCAGGCGATTGGCTCCGGGTCGGCGCCCGTCACGCTCGTGGGCCGCCTCGTCGAGGACGCGCGCGGTGGCCGAGCGCGGCGTTGCGCTGAGCCTGCAGGTGAGCCGGTCGGAATGGGGCGGCGAGACCGTCTCGGCGGACGGTGGCGTTCGCCTCACGGTCGCCGGCACGCTCGGCGTCGATGCGGTCGGCCGGTGGCGGGCGGGCAGGACGGTGCGCGTCGCGGCACGCCTCCACGAGCCGGGACGCTATCTCGATCCTGGCGTGCCCGATGCGCGGCTGGCGCTCGCGCGAAAGGGCGTCGCACTGGTCGGCACCGTCAAGAGCGGGGCGCTCGTCGAGGTTCTCGCGCACGGGAACCTGGCTGGCCGAGACCGGCGCCGCGCTGCGCGCGTTCACCCGCGACGCCGTTCGCCGCCACGTCGGCGGGCGCGACCTGCAATCGGCCGCCATCGTCACCGCGATTCTGATCGGCGATCGAGTGGGCCTCGACCAGGATGTGCAGCGGCGGCTGCAGGAGGCCGGCACCTACCACGTCATCGCCATCTCGGGCGGCAACATCGCGATCCTCGCGGGCCTGCTGCTCTGGGGGCTGCGCTGGCCGGGGCGGGCCACCGGGCCAGCGGCGTGGCGACGATGGGCGTGCTGATCGCCTACGCGGCCGTCGTCGGCGGGAGCGCGTCGGTCGTGCGGGCGACGGCGATGGCGGTCAGCTACCTGCTGGCGCGGCAGGCCGACCTGCGCGGCGCGCCGCTGAACGCGCTGGCGGTCGCCTGCGCGCTGATCCTGCTGGCCACGCCCGATTCGGTGGCCGACGTCGGCGTTCTGGCTGACCTTCGGCGCGACGCTCGGCATCATGATCGGCCTCGGGCTCGCGGGGGCGAAGCTGCCGCGGGCGTGGTGGCTGCGGGTGCCGGGAGCCCTGCTGCTCACGTCGCTGTCGGCCGAACTCGCGCTGCTTCCCGGTGGGCGCGCTGGTCTTCTCCCGGGTGACGTTCGCGGGCCTCGTGCTCAACTTCGTCGCCATTCCGCTGATGACCGTCGCCCAGGTGGCGGGGATGCTCGTCGTGGCGCTGTCGCCGGTCTGGTCATTCGCCGCCGACCTGTGCGGCGCTCGCTGGCGCATCTCGGCGCGGCGGGGCTGGTGGGGAGCGCGAGTCTCGTGGACGTCGTCCCATGGCTCGTCGTATCGGCTGCCGCCGCCGCATTGGGTCGCCATGGCCGGCTACTACGCCGGCTGGGCGGCGTGGCTCGCGGCCGGGCCGGTCGGTGCGGTGTCCCGCCGGGCGGCCCGGTGGCGCCGCCGCCTCCGCCTGGCCGGGGCGGTCGGCGTCGTGGCCTGCGGCGCCTGGATCTCATCGAGCCGATGACGCTCGTCGCGCCCGGTGTCGCGGGGCGACTGCGCGTCACGACGCTGGACGTCGGGCACGGCGACGCCATCCTGGTGCAGCTGCCGGACCGGCGCAGCGTGCTGGTGGACACCGGCGGGTCGCTGACCGGGAGCACGTTCGACATCGGCGCGCGCGTGGTCGCGCCCGCGCTGTGGGCGCTCGGCACGCGCCGGCTCGACGTGCTGGTGCTGACGCACGGCGATCCGGATCACGCGGGCGGCGCAGCGGCGGTGATGCGCGACTTCCGTCCGCGCGAGATCTGGGAGGGTATCCCGGTGCCGGGCCTGCCCGCGCTGCAGGCGCTGCGCGCAGCAGGCCGAGGCGGCCGGCATTCCGTGGCGGGAGCGGCTGGCGGGCGAGGTCGTGCGCCTTGGCGACGTGACGCTTCGCATTCGCCATCCGCCGCCCGCCGACTGGGAGCGGCGACGCGTCCGGAACGACGACTCGGTCGTGATCGAACTGCGACTACGGGCGGGTGTCGGTGGTGCTGGCCGGCGACATCGGCGCGGAGGTGGAGCAGGGGCTCGCGCCGCGGTTCGATCCGGCCGGCCTCCGCGTGCTGAAGATCCCGCACCACGGGAGTTCGACGTCGAGCGCGCGCGAGTTCGTGCGGCGCTGCGGCCCCGCGTCGCGATTCTGACGGCCGGCGCCAGCACCAAGGTCAGCGACGACGTGCTGCGGCGGTACGGGGAGATCGGCGCCGCGCGTCTATCGCACCGACGTCCATGGCGCGGTCACGGTCGACACCGACGGCGCGAGCCTCACCGTGAGCACTTTCACGGGCGCCCGCGGAATTCACGAAATGAACCACAGAGGACACGGAGGAGACACAGAGGATCTCACGCAGTCGGACGCAGGCGAGCCGGTCTTCGAGCGGTCGGCCCGTCGATGGGCAGAGCGGCCGACCGGTGGAGCGGGAAGCGAATCGCAGGCGAACATGCCGCATGTTCGCCTGCGATTCGCATCCCTCTCCCGCGCCGTCGAAGACGGCGCCTCGAAGACCGGCGCGTCTAGGGCAGTCCGTCTCTGTGGTCTCAGTGGTGCTCTGTGGTTGAAGAGGACGGAGTGATGCCTGCGCGAGTCCGTTCCGGACGATCTCAACCGCGTCACGGAGCGGGTCATCGGAGCCGCGTATGGCCGTCCATCGCGAGCTCGGGCCCGGGTTTCTCGGAGTCAATCTACGCGCAGGCGCTGCGGATCGAACTGGCCGCCGCGAGGACTGCCGTTCGAGTCGGAGAAGCCCATCGACGTTGTCTATCGCGGCACGCGGATTCGCGGGCAGCGAGTCGACCTGGTGGTGGAGGGCCAGGTCGTCGTGGAGGTCAAGGCCGTGGCGGCGATCGAGCCGATTCACGTGGCGCAGGTGGTGTCGTACTTGAAGACCACCGGCCTGCGGATCGGGCTGCTGATCAACTTCCACGAGCGCCTGTTGAAGGACGGGATCCGGCGGATCGTGCCTGTGAAGGCGGCCTACGCGCCCTCGGAGGCTCTTCACGCGGGCCCACTCTTCTTCCATCCGCGCGAGGCCGGCCTGCTGCAGCGACTCGCCGCGGGCCGCGAAGCGGCGCTCGAGTTCCGTGAAGCGCCGCGCGAACTTGTCGTCCGACTGCCGCAGCGCCGACTCCGGCTCGACGCCGAGTTTCCGCGCCAGGTTGGCGATCGCGAACAGCAGGTCGCCCATCTCCTCCTCGACGTGCCGCCGGCGGTCTTCCGCATCGCCCGCGCCGCCCGACCGCTCGACCGCCTCGCGCAGTTCCGCCACCTCCTCCTCGATCTTCGCCAGGACGTCGGCCGGGCGCTCCCAGTCGAACCCGACCGCCGCCGCCCGTGTGCTCATCTCGTGCGCGCGGAGCAGTGCCGGCAGCGACTTCGGGACGCCGCCGAGAATGGTCTTCGGCTGGCCCCGTCCGGGGAGGCGGCCCGCTCGCGCGCTTTCGCCTCCTCCCATCGGCCCAGCACCTCGTCCGCGCTCTTCGCGCGCGCCGCGTCGCCGAACACGTGCGGGTGGCGCCGCACCAGCTTGTCGGTGATCGATCCCAGCGAGTCGCCCACGCCGAATTCGCCGGCCTCCGCGCAGAGCTGCGCCAGCAGCACCCCCTCGAAGATCAGGTCGCCGATCTCCTCGCGAAGCGCGCCGCGGTTGCCCGAGTCGATCGCCTCCAGGACCTCGTAGGTCTCCTCGAGCACGAAGGGCCGCAGCGACTCCAGCGTCTGCTCACGATCCCACGGGCAGCCGCCCGGCCCGCGCAGGTGCGCGACGATGTCGACGAGGCGATCGAAGGCGGTGCCAGCGGTGTCGGCCATGGCCGTATGCTACCATCTCCCTCTGCCATGTCGGACACGCCCCGGATCACGTTCAGCCTCTTCGTGCTGTCGCTCTCCGCGAGCGCCGAAATTCACCTGGGCCAGCTGCCGCCGCCCGGCAGCGACAGGCCGGCGCCGCCGAACCTCAGGGAGGCTGCGCACCTCATCGAGGTGATCGCGATGCTGCAAGGAGAAGACCGCCGGCAACCTCGAGGAGTCGGAAGAGCAGCTCATCGACGCCGTCCTGCACGACCTCCGGCTGCGCTACGCGGAGGCCGCCGGCGGCGAGAAGCGAGTAGTCGAGCCTTGAGCGGATCGCTCGGCCGGGTCACGTTTCTCGGGACCGGGACGTCGCACGGCGTGCCGATGATCGGCTGCCGGTGCGCCACCTGCACCTCCGCGGATCCGCACGACCAGCGGCTGCGGCCGTCGATCTACGTCGAGTTGGCGAATGGCGGCGCGTTCGTCGTCGACACTCCGCCCGATTTCCGGACGCAGGCGCTGCGCTTCGGCGTCCTCCGCGTTGACGCCGTCGTCTTCACCCACCCGCACGCCGATCACCTGCTCGGCCTCGACGAGATCCGGCGCTTCAACGCGCTCCAGCAAGCCTGCGTGCCGTGCTATGGCAATCCGGAGACGATCCTCGAGGTCCGCCGTGTGTTTGCGTACGCGTTCGAGCCGCGTCAGGCGGGCGGGGGAGTGCCGCAGCTCGAGCTGCGGGCAGTCACCGGCCCGTTCCAGGTCGCCGGCACGACGGTGACGCCGGTGCCGGTGATGCACGGCGAGCTGCCAATCCATGGCTATCGCGTGGGCACGTTCGCCTACCTGACCGACTGCAGCGCGATTCCCGACGATTCATGGGCGCTGCTCGAGGGTGTCCGCACGCTCGTGGTGGGCGCGCTCCGGCACAGGCCGCACCCGACGCACTTCACCGTGGCGCAGGCGCTCGAGGTGGTGGCACGGGTTCGCCCCGAGCGCGCGCTGCTGACACACATCGCGCACGACCTCGGCCACGCGGCGACCTCACGCGATCTCCCGCACGGCGTCGAGCTGGCATATGATGGTTTGATTGCAGGGATCGAGTAGGGCCTGCCTTCGCATGGATGTCATCCGCTACCCCGACGACCCGAGGCCTGACCGCTGGCGCGAGCCCGTGCTCGCGCTCGGGAATTTCGACGGCGTCCACCTGGGGCACCGGACCATCGTGGAGCGCGTCGTTCGGTCGGCGGCCAGGCGTGCGGCCACGCCGGTCGTGCTGACGTTCGACCCGCACCCGACGCGCGTGCTTCGGCCCGGTGCGGCCCCGCCGCTCCTGATGACCTGCGAGCAGAAGGTCGATGTGCTGGGTGGACTCGGGGTGGAAGGCGTCGCGATCGTCCGTTTCACGAAGGACGTGGCGGCGTGGGACCCTGAGACGTTCGTGCGGCTGGTCCTGCGCGAGTGGCTGGGCGTCGGCGAGGTCTGGGTCGGCGCGAATTTCGTGTTCGGGCACGACCGGGCCGGGAACGTCACGAAGCTGCGGCAGCTGGGGGCCAGATACGGGTTCACGGCCGAGGCCATCGAGCCGGTTCGGTACAGGGAGTTCGTCGTGTCGAGTTCGCGCGCGAGGCAGCTGATCGCGGAGGGGCGGGTGGAGGAGGCGGCCACGCTGCTCGGACGCCACTACGTCATGGACGGCATCATCGTCCATGGCCTGCAGCGGGGACGCACGCTCGGGTTTCCGACGGCCAACCTGGACACGCCGAACGAAGTGGTCCCGCCCGACGGCGTCTACGCGACGCTGGCGACGCTGGACGGCGTCGAGTACCCGTCGGTGACGAACATCGGCGTGCGGCCGACATTCCACCTGCCGTCGGCGGTGGTCGTCGAGACCCACGTGCTCGACATGGATCGGGACCTGTACGGGAAGCCGATGCGCGTGGCGTTCGTGCGCCGCATCCGCGAGGAGCGGACGTTCGACGGGGTCGAGGCGCTGAAGGCCCAGATCACCTCCGACTGCCAGTCCGCTCGCGCGCTGCTCGCCAATCGGCGTGGCGCCGTGCTGCCGTAGCGCGGGTCTTCAGACCCGCGATCGCCGCGGGCGCCGGTCTTCAGACCCGCGATCTCCCCCGGCCCCATCCTTGCACTCCGATCCGGGCCTATGCCCACCCTCGATCGCATTTCCCTAGGCATTTCGGGCGAGGACCTCGCCTGCCGCGAGCTGGAGCGCCGCGGGTACGCAGTTCTTGCACGCCGCTACCGCACCCGCTTTGGAGAAATCGACATCGTCTGCCGTGACGGGCCGACCATTGTCTTCGTGGAGGTGAAGGCGAGGACCAACGATCGGTACGGCGAGCCGGCCGAGGCCGTGACCCTCCACAAGCAGGCCAGGGTGACGGCGATGGCGGAGGACTACCTGGCGCGGCGGCATCTGCGCGGGGTTCCGTGCCGGTTCGACGTGGTGGCCGTGGAGTTCGAGCCGGGCGCCGGCCTGAAGGTCGTCGTGTTCCAGAATGCGTTCGACGCGGCGTACCGCTAGGTTGAGTCATGACAATGTCATGAAATCATGATACTGTCATGATATGCGGAAGAAGGTGAGCACCATCATGGAGGCATCGCTGTTCCATAGGGCGAAGCTCGAGGCCGTGCGGCAGAGGAAGCCGTTGAGCACGATTCTCGAGGAGGCCCTGACCGCGTATCTGTCCTCGCCGACTGGCGTGCCGGGAGGCGGCGGCAGCAGAGTGGAAGCCACCTGGGGCGTCATCGACCTGCCCGCGGATGTCGTCCGGGAGATCATGGAGGAGGAGGATGGCTGGCTGGACACTTGAGCAACTGGAGCCCGGGACGCGCGTGTTCGTCGACTCGTCCATACTCCTCTACCACTCCTTCCGGAAGTCGGATCAATGTCGGCGATTCCTCGGGCGGTGCGAGCGGCACGATTGCTTTGCGATCACGTCAGTCGTCGTTCTGCTGGAGGTGACTCACCGCCTGATGGCGGCAGAGGCGGTGGCGGCCGGACTCGTTCCTCGAGGGCAGGCTGTACGAAGCCTGCAGGAGCGGCCGGACGTTGTTCGGCAGCTGCGGGTCTATGGCGTTCAAGCTACGGAAGTCGCGGCGTTCGGTATCGAGATTCTACCGGTCGACCTCGGCGTCTGCCTTCGGGCAAGCGAGTACCGCGAGCGCTTCGGCCTGCTCACGAACGACTCGGTCATCGTCGCGACGATGCGGGATGCGGGGGTGACGGCGATCGCGACGGCCGATCGCGACTTCGAGCGCGTCGAGGGAATCCGGGTGTTTCGACCGACCGATGTCGGATTGGCCGCTCCGGCTCTTGCCTAGAGGCTGCCTCGTGTGGTACTTTCAGAATTCGCTGAGCGGGAATAACTCAGTGGTAGAGTGCGACCTTGCCAAGGTCGAAGTCGCGGGTTCGAATCCCGTTTCCCGCTCCAACTTCTTCCCTTCCTCGCGCGCGGTCGTTGCCGCGCCTTTTTTGTCCGCGCCGGCTCGCCACGGCTCGCGCGGGATCCTCGGGGCGCCGTAGCCAAGTGGTAAGGCAGAGGTCTGCAAAACCTCCATCTCCGGTTCAAATCCGGACGGCGCCTCCACATTCCTCACAACTCACGGAATGTGTCCTGAGCGAGCCCTGGGCGAGCGCGAAGGGCGAGTCGAAGGGCAGCTCCGCAGCCGTCAAACGCCACCATCGCGGTGGCCCTTCGCGTGGGGCGCGGAACCATCACGTCGCGTACTCGTGCTCCGCGCGCCTCAGTTGCCTCGCGTGATCAGGCTCAGGCCGACACGGACGCCGAAGTGTACGCCCAGCGCCAGCTCCTCTGGCAGGAAGCCGACGGTCTTGTAGATCACGCCCGCGTCCAGGGAGAGGTACCGCAGCCACGCACTGTGGTTGAGGGGCACCTTGTTGCGGCCGGTCAGGTCGACGGCCCCTCCCCGCCGGCCGTCGGCCGCCGTGAAGCTCAGGTCCACAGGCTGGTTCCAGTAGTGCGCCGCCGCCGACACGGTCACCCGCCCGGCCGCGGGATAGTCGTTGACGCCGACCCCGGCCCCGTAGAACCAGCAGTTGCGGTTCTCGAACTCGCACAGACACCCGCTGATCTTCACCTTCCCCTTCACAGCCAACGAGACCTTCTGATCGATGAAACCGCCGAACGGCGCCATGCTGTGTCCCAGGCCGGCATTGAGCCTGACGGCGTCGGATACACGGAAGCTGGTCACGCGGATCACGTTCGCGTTAGCGAGGTTCAGGAACGTCCGGGACTGCACTCGGTGGAGGTAGCCCAGTTCCTCGTCGGTCAGGTCGTCGTAGCGCGTGTGGCGCGTGTACTCCATGGCCGGGCGGCGCACGTGCTGCACCGAAGCCTGTCCGCTCGGCCGCGTCCGCTCAAGGGAGCAGGAATGGTCGCATGGGCGCCCACTTCCTTCTCCACACGATGGGCAACAGCAGGCGCGTGACCACAAGCGGCATCCAGCGGGCGAAGGCCGGGCGTTTGGCCGGCGGCAGGTTGTAGAGGAGAAACGGCACCACCAGGGGGCCCGGACCCGAGTGCTGCTGACCATGATTCGCGGCCGCCTTGGCGAGCGTCTCCTGCTCCTTCGTATCGAGCAGTGTCGCGATGCGGTCCACCGAGAAATGGTCTTCCTCGATCCGAATGTGCGGGTGCCAGAACTCGGCGAGCCTCCCGAGCAGGCCATTCAGCCGATCCAGCGCTGCACCGGGCTGAGCCGCCGCGGAGAGCTCGTCTATGGCCGCCTTGGTCTGATGCAGCACTGGCTCCAGATCCCGGTGCTGCGCAATCAACAGATCAAAAGGGGCGTCCGGCAGTTTGTCTCGGAAGTACGGAAAGATCAGATCCGTTTCCGTGAGGTGGTGCGCATGCAAGACGGACACGAGGCTCCCAACATATGCGATGAACCCCTCTCGGATTGACGCATCGGGATAGCCACCCCGTGCGAACGAGCGACCTTTGTCGATCGACACGTCCAACCCGCGCGTGACGATCGAATGGATACAGAGCAAGTCCTCGGCGATATTCGGCGCAGTCCGTTCAGGCATGTCAGTCTCCTGCAGAGTGTGTTCCTGACTGTCAGCGCAAACTGAGAGTCCCGTGCTACAGCAGCCACGTGTCGACTGAACGTCGGCCGTCCCCTCCTTCGTCCGCTACGGGACGATCCGGAAGCCGAGCACGATCGTCTGGCGGCTGCCCCCTTCGCCGAGCGTCAGTTCGACGAGATAGTCGCCCGGCGCCAGCGAGGCCAGCGTCGCGTCAGCCACCGCCACGTGCTGCCCGTCCTCCTGCCGTGCCTCCGCGGCGACCGGCACGCCGAGCGTCTCGGCCCTGCCGGTCGAGCAGGCGGGCCGACACTCCGGCGGGCGTGGCGCCCAGGGAGACGCTGACGCGCAACCGCTCTACTCGCCGGAAACGCCAGTCGGCCGTCTGCACGTACGCGATGCCGGTCGAGGGGCCGCGACGAAACACGCGGGGCGTGCCTGGCTGTCTGGCCGCGTTGGCGGATGCCGCCGGCAGACTGACCTTCATCCGATCGGTGGCTACGCCGTCGGCTCCAGGCGCCCCGCGCGCGGTCACGACGACCATATACTCGCCCGCATCAAGGCGCTGTCCGGCGGAACTCCACGCGAACGCCCGCGACGCCGGAGACAGGCGCCCGCGCTCGGACGCCACGACGTCGCCGTTTGCGCCGGTGACCGTGATCACGGCCTCGCCGCCGTCCCGCCACTCGGGCTGCCTCGCCGCCGATTCGCCGAGCTCGGCGGCCGCCCACAACGCCGCGCTCGACGCGGCGCCGTCCGCCGCCTTCCGCCACTCGTAGCCGCTCGTCAGCCTGACGACGCAATCGGGCGGAGCGGTGGCCAGCGACGCCAGTGCCGCCTCGCGCATGCGTACGGCCGGGTCCGCCGGGGGCGGCGTCGCCCCGGCCGACGCATCCGCCTCGTTCGCCGCCAGGTAGCCGCGGCGCGCGCGCACCTGCACGCCGGGACGCTTCACGCGGACGGTGATCTTCCGGAACCTGCCGTCCAGCTTCGCGTTCGTCGAGGTGTAGCCGAGCAGGTAGTAGTCCGACAGGTCGTCGGCGATGCGCTTCATGCTGGCGTTGAAGTCGTTGCTCTCGGAGACGAACCCGTCGGTGGCGCTCGCGAGGTTGTGCAGCGTCTCGAGGCGCCCCCGAAGTTGAGCCGTCTCGTCGATGGCTCCGCCCGCTCGGGCGCCGGTCGGCGACACCGCATCGATCGGCGTGTCGAACACCACGAGCCCGCGCGGGTCAATCGGATAGAAGCTCACCGTTTCGCGATTCGCGCGATCGAGCAGCCGCCGATAGTCGCTCTCGTCGTCCTGCAACGCCAGGCGGAGGCGGGCGGCGTCGCACGCGCGGGGATCGGCGATTTGCGGGTTTCTCGGGTCTGCCCCAGTCTGCAGCTTCCCGCCCCGTCCCACGTAGATCCCCGGCAGCGGCGGCGGCTCGGGCACGCAGCCCTGTGTCGAGGCCGGCGGCAGCGCCCGGGCGAGGCGCTGGTTCGGTCTGTAGATCGCCCAACCCTCCGAAATCAGCAGCACCGCCTTCCGCCCCTCACGCAACGCGCCGAGCGTGGCGACCGTGTCCTCGATTGCCTGCAGCGTCCGCATCTCGTGCTTTCGCAGCACCATCTCCTCGAAGATCCCTCTATAGCACCCAAACGGATCGCCCGCCTCGTCCGGCGGATAGCACACGCCCCAGCGCTCTTCCTCGGGCTCGAGATCGTCCCAGGAGAAACGGCGGGCCCACGCGGTGCCCACCCATTCGGCGAAGCGCTCCGGCCGCCGGCTGAACACCATGCGGCCCGCGTCCATCTCAGGAGACATGGCCGCCACGAGGTCGCCGGGCCCGATCGCGCGTTCCAGGAATGTGACGATCGCCTTGTCGATCCCACTGGGGCCGAGCGGCTTCTTCTCGCGGGGCCGACTCTCGCTCGTGCTCCCGGGTCTGCGGAAACCCGCGTTGTGCCACGCGGCAGGGTCGGTGACGTGATAGGTGTCGAGGAACACGACGAACAGGCGGTTGTGCGGGTCGGCGATCAGCGCCTTCTCCTCGGCCGTCGACCGAGGATCGATTCGGGGCGCATCGGGCGCGGCCGGTCGGATCGACACGTGCTCGAACGTCGCCACCGCCTGGGGCACGCCGTCCTCGAGCACCTCGAAGTCGTCCTTCGACAGGTCCTCGACGGGCCGTCCTTTGGCGGTCGGGTAGACGTCCACCTGGACGAAGTTCGCGGCCGCCCGGAACGTCGGTTGCTGCCGCTGGGCCGTCGCCTGACGGCCTGCCGGGGCGGTCGCGTGGACCGCGAGTCCGGCGAGGCAGGCGAGCATGGCGAGCGCGGCCCAGGTCGAGGCGGCCCGGACGCGCCTGGTCAGACTCCGCACACGTGTTCGGCGCATAGCGTCTCCCGCCTACGACCTCGGCGCCCCGGCCGCGCCCGGCACCGACTCCTCGCACGGGCGGGCGTGCAGATGGATGACGGTCCACCGCCACGCCGCCGGCATCACCAAGACCGCGCCCGCAGCCAGCGCCGCGCCCGCCATCACGTCGACGACGTAGTGGTAGCGGAGGTACATCGTCGCGAAGACGAGCAGCGCGCCCACCACCGTCACGCCCCATCGCACGCCCAGCCGCATCCGCCAGCTCCACCAGACCGACACGAGCGTCATCATCGTGTGCCCGCTCGGGAACACGTCCCGGTGCGCCAGGGTGAGCGCCGCCGACCTCGAGGCGCCGACCGGCACCAGGCCGCCGACATTCACGAAGTCGCGCAGCGGCGTCGTCAGCAGCAGCCCGGGCAGATCGCGCTCGATCGACGCGAAGTCGTAGAGCGTGAACCGCGGGCCGACCGCTGGCACCAGGAGATAGCCGATGTAGGTGCCGAGGAACACGCAGGCGCACGCGAAGTTGAAACGCTGAAAGTCCGCCTCGGCGCGCCGCAGGTAGAGCTCCGCGCCGACGGCGACGACGAGCGGGTAGAACATGGTGTAGGCGACCTGGGTGATCTCGGTGAGCCACGGGCTCGCGATCGCGGCGAACCAGTCGATCGGATTCCCGCCGAACACCGCCCGGTCAATCGCGATCAGCGCATCGTCGGCCAGCCAGCCCCGGTGAATCGGCCCGACCACCCAGTGGATTCCGACGTAGATGACGTAGACCAGGGGCGCGAACGCCCAGCTGTGAAGGAAATGCAGGACACGCCCGCCATACCAATCGTCCGCCACAGCGAGGCCGGCGAGGACGCCGATGATTGCGGCGCTCGTCGCGACGACGGCGGGCCACATCGGGATTCGCGCCGAGCACGCGATCGCCAGCGCGATCAACAACGCCAGGAAGGCAATCGTGACCAGATGGGCCGGGTAGAACCGCCGCGTCAGGAGGGCCCACCGAGGCGCGACAGGTGCGCCAGGCCCGCGCGGACCCGGGGCCGCGGGAATCGCCGCGCGGAAGCTGCCCGGCTCGGGGGTCATCGGCGGACCATCAGAGCGCCTTGTAGAAACACCGGCGCCTGCGGTGCTGGCGGCGCTCGAAGTGCTTCCACTGCGATTGGACCTTCTCGTTGTCCTCCAGCTCGGGGCCGGTCTCGACCAGCGTGATGCCTGCCGGAATCGCCGACTTCCACATCTCGTTGATGAGGACGGCGTTGATCCCCTTGTTCTGCAAATCGGCGCGGACCGCCGTCAGCAGCAGGTCGAGCCGGTCGTTCTTCCGCAGGGCTCGCAGGACCGACACGAAGCCGAAGGGGAACAGCCGGCCGCGACAGGACTGGAGGGCCTTCGACAACGAGGGGACCGCGACGCCGAACGCCGCCACCTCGCCGCGGGCGTCCAGGATGATCTTCACGTACTCGTGCCGCAGCAGCGCGATGAACGACTTCGTGTAGTAGTCAATCTGCCGGTCCGAGAGCATGACGACGCTGTAGAGCCGGGCGTAGGTCTCGTTGATGAGCCTGAAGACGCCCGGAATGTAAGGCGTGATGTCCTTCTTGCCGCCGATGGGCGCCAGGCGCAGCTTCGACCGAATCCAGCGCCACGCGCGCGATGCGCGAGACGATGTCGGGCACCTCGTCGGGGACCTTGAACTGGTACTCGACCCAGTCCACGTCCTTCCTGTACCCCAGGCGCTCGAGGTGCGCCGGGTAGTACGGGTGGTTGTAGATCGTGATCATCGAGGTCCGTTTCATCGAACCCTTCGATGAGCATCCCCTCGCGGTCGAGGTCGCAGAACCCCAGCGGGCCGTGGACCCCCTCCATCCCCAGTTCACCCGCCCATTGCTCGACGGCTCCCAGCAGCGCGCCCGATACCTCCGGGTCGTCGACGAAGTCAATCCAGCCGAAGCGCACCCGCCGCTTCTTCCAGGTGTCGATGTAGCGCCGGTTGACAATCGCCGCAACGCGCCCGACCGGCTGGCCGTCCCGATACGCCATCCAGCAGCGCGCCTGGCAGTAGTCGAACGCCGGGTTGCGGTCGCTCCGCAGCGTGTTCAGTTCGTCGGTCACGAACTTGGGGACGTAGCGCGGGTGGCGCCGGTAGAGGACCTCCGGAAAGGCGACGAACCTCTTCAGGTCCGCGGTGGTGCGGACTTCCTGGATGGTGAGCATGGAGTATGAGCCGCTCTCGGCAGCACGCCCACCCGTCGGCCGACACGCTCGAATTCGTCGAGGGCGCGATCGATCTCGCCGAAGGTGTGCGTGGCCATGACGCTCACGCGCAACAGGGCACGTCCGGCTTCCACGCCGGGGTACACCACGGGGTTCACGAACACGCCCCGCTCCTCCAACCCGACCGACATCTGCAGGCACCGCAGGTCGTCGCCGACCATGACCGGCAGGATCGGCGTGGCGCTCTGGCCGAGGTCGAACCCCACCGACTTCAGCCCCGCCGACAGCCGGTGCGTGTTGTTCCATAGCTGCTGCAGGCGTTCCGGCTCTGACTGTACGATGTCGAGCGCAGCGGTGACGGCCGCCACGCAGGCCGGCGCCGGGCTCGCGCTGAAGATCAGGGCCCGCGAATTGTGCTTGAGGAAGTGAATCGTGTCGCTGTCGGCGGCGACGAATCCTCCCTGTGACGCCAGGGCCTTGCTGAACGTGCCCATGACCAGGTCGACGCGGTCGGTGGCGCCGAAGTGGGCCACGGTGCCGCGGCCCTGCTCGCCCAGGACACCAATCCCGTGCGCGTCGTCAATCATGACCATGGCGCCGTGCCGGTCGGCCAGGTCGACGAGGGTCGGCAGATCGATGATGTCACCATCCATGCTGAACACGCCGTCGGCGACGATCAGCTTCCCGGCGCCGCGGGGGATCGCCCCGAGAATCCTCCCGAGGCTGCGCATGTCGTTGTGTCGGAACCGGCGGGTCGTGCCCAGGCTCAACCGCGCGCCGTCCACGATGCTGGCGTGATCCAGCCTGTCGAGCACGACGTAGTCGCCGCGGCCGACCAGCGTGGAGACGACACCCTGGTTGACCTGGAACCCGGTCGAGTAGAGCAGGGCGGCCGGCTTGCCGACGAACGCCGCGAGCCGCTCCTCGCACTCGATGTGGATGTCGAGCGTGCCGTTCAGGAACCGCGAGCCGGCGCAGCCTGTCCCGTACTTCGCCACCGCCCGCGCGGACGCTTCCTTCACCTTCGGGTGATTGGTCAGCCCCAGGTAGCTGTTCGAGCCGAACATCAGCAGGGTCCGGCCATTCACCACCACGGTGGTGTCCTGTTCGGACTCGAGCGGCCGGAAGTACTGGTAAAGCCCCTGGGCGATCAGGTGCCTGGCGCCGCCAAAGGCCCTGATCCGCTGCTCAATCCGCTTCGACTGCGCCATCGTCACTCCGCACGCGCTGCCCGCGACCGACCAGCGGACGGCGGCCTCCATGACATCCGTCTGTCTTGCCGCTCGGTCTGGCCGCCAGAACCAACGCGACATTATGTGCCATTCCCGTGCCGATAGCGACTGCGACGGCGCTCGCGCTATACTCACCCCCCGAGGCAGCCGCACGCACGTCCCGCCGCCGAAGACAGGAGGGCGCGATGACCACCGACTCGATCCCGGCCTTCATCGACCGGCATACGGCCAGCTGGAACCGACGCGACGCGGCGAGCCTGTCGCTCAGCCACGCTGCGGATTGCGTCGTCGTGAGTCCGATGTTCGGCCGCGTCGAGGGCCGAGCCGCCATCGGCGGCACGTATGCCGCGCTCTTCTCGATCTTCCCAGACTGGGAGATCAGGTTCGACGCGCCGATCGCGGACGGCGCGCGCCTGGCCGTGTCGTTCTCGGTGGTCGCCACCCATCAGGGCGACTTCATGGGGTTCCAGGGAACCGGGCGGCGCTGTTCGTTCGAAGGCGTGTCGCTGTTCGACCTGGGGCCTGACGGCCTCATCGCCGCGGAGCGCCGCGTGTACGACTTCACGGGGCTGCTCGCGCAGCTCGGCGTCCTTCGCATCCGATCTGCGCGCTAGAGGAGCCCATTCATGTTTCGTCGAGTGCTCGTCGTCGTCATCCTTCTCTTCGCGGCCCTGCTTCGCCCGACGATTGGCGACGAGGGCATGTACCCCATCACGTCGATCGGCAGCCTCAAGCTCAAGGACAAAGGGCTGAAGATCGGCGTGAACGAGATCTACAACCCCGGGGGGACGAGCCTCATCGACGGCATCGTCAGCCTGGGCGGCTGCAGCGCGTCGTTCGTCTCGTCCGAGGGCCTCATCATCACGAACCACCACTGCGTGTTCAGCGCCGTGCAGGCCGTGAGCACGGTGGAGAAGGACTACCTGACGAACGGTTTCCTGGCGGCGACCCGGCCGGACGAGATTCGCGCTCGCGGCATGACGGCGCGCATCACCGAGGAGATGCGGGACGTCACCGAGAAGGTGATGAGCGCGGTCAAGGACTCGATCGATCCGATCGAGCGAGCCAGAGCGATTGAGGCGCGCATCGGCGAGCTGACGAAGGCGGCCGAAAGAGACATGCCGGGCAAGGTCATCGGCATCTCGGAGATGCTTCCCGGGAAGTCCTACCTGATGTTCATCTCCACCACCCTGCGCGACGTCCGGCTCGCCTACGTGCCGCCAAGGTCGGTCGGCGACTTCGGCGGCGAGGACGACAACTGGGTGTGGCCTCGTCACACCGGCGACTTCTCGTTCGTCCGCGCCTACGCCGGGCCCGACGGCAAGCCGGCCGACTACGCGCCGGGCAACGTGCCCTTCCGTCCGAGGCGGTTCCTCAAGGTCAATCCGAAAGGGGTCGAAGAGGACGACTTCGTTTTCATCCTCGGCTATCCGGGCCGCACGTATCGTCACCAGACCTCCTTCTACATGGCGTACGAAGAGAACCTGAGGATGCCCTTCATTGCCGATCTGAACGACTGGCAGATCAAGACGATGGAGGAGCTGGGCCGCGGGGATCGCGCGACGGCGCTCAAGTTCGACGCGCGGATCAAGGGGCTGGCCAACACGATGAAGAACTACCGGGGCAAACTCGTGGGCATGCGGCGGCTCGGGCTGGTGGCCACCAAGCGCGGCGAGGAGGCCGCGCTGCAGAATCACATCGATGCGGACCCGCAGCGGAAGGCGACCTACGGCTCGGCGCTCGAACAGACCGGCACGGTCTACGCCGAGATGGCCAGCCGCGCGCAGTACGAGTTGGTGCTCGACACATTCTCCGGAGCGTCATCCGGGATGTCCCTGCTCGTCCGGATCGCGACGACGGTGTTCGAAGCCAGCCGTGAGATGGGGAAGCCGAGTGCCGAGCGCGCCGCGCCGTACCGAGAGGCCGCCCTGGCCGAGACCAGGAGGGCGTCGGTGGCCAACCTCGCGAACGTCGACGAGTCGGCGGAGAAGCTGTTCCTCATCAGGATGTTCACGCTGGCGGCCCAGTTGCCGAAGGACCAGCGGATCGCGCCGGTTGACGATCGGCTGAGGGGCGACTTCTCCGATCGGAACATCGCGCGGGCGGTGGGCGAGGCGTTTGCGGCGAGGACGTTGAAGACGCCGGAGGGGCTGGTGGCCGCCATCGGGAAGACGCCGGAAGAGATCGCGCGGCTCGACGACCCGTTCGTGAATTTCGCGAGGGACCTGGCGCCTCTTCTCCAGAAGCTCCGCGAAACGCGCCAGCGCCGGACGGCGGAACTGTCGAAGCTCTCGGCGCTGCTCATCGACGTCAAGCAGCGATTCCTGCAGAAGGACTTCGTGCCGGATGCGAACAGCACGCTGCGGTTCACCTACGGCCACATCCGCGGCTACTCTCCGGCGGACGCGACGTACCTGTCGCCCATTACGACGCTCACGGGCGTCATGGAGAAGACGAAGGACGAATACCCCTACGCGACCCCGCAGGCTGTCCGCGATCTCTTCAGGGCCAAGGACTACGGCCAGTTCCGGCTGAAGAAGAAGAACGAGCTGCCCGTGGCGATTCTCTACGACACCGACACGACGGGCGGGAACTCGGGCAGCCCGGTCATGAACGCGAAGGGCGAACTGGTCGGCGTGAACTTCGACCGCGCCTGGGGCGCCACCATCAACGACTACGCGTGGAACGAGGCCTATAGCCGCTCGATCGCGGTCGACATCCGCTACGTGCTGTGGATGACCGAAAAGGTCGGCAAGGCAGGCTTCCTCCTCAGAGAGATGGGGGTGCAGTAGGCACGCCCTAGTCCAGCCTCCTCAGCTTGATCGACCGGAACGACACCCGATTCCCGTGGTCTTGCAGCAGGATGTGGCCCGTCGGCGCCTCTCCGAACGCCGGCCACACCGTGTACTTGCTGTGGTCCACCAGCGCGCGCCACAACTGGGTGCCGCGCTCGTACTCCACCGTCTTGAACCCGTTCATCCAGTGCTCGACGTGCGAGCCGCGGACGACGATTCGCGCGCGGTTCCACTGGCCGACGCCGTTGAACCGTACGTTCTGAGGCGGGATGAGGTCGTAGAGGCCGGCCTGCTTCCGGTTTCCGTTCACCCCCAGCTTCGCGTCCGGGTGCACGTCGTCGTCCAGAATCTGGAACTCGCAGCCAATCGATGAGCCCTCGCCCTTGTTGAGCTCGGTGTCGACGAAATACTTGACCCCGCTGTTGGCGCCCGTGGTGATCTTGAACTCGACGGTCAGCTCGAAGTTCTTGTAGGTGGCGACGGTGACGATGTCGCCGCCGGCCGCCGACTCGCGCCCCTCCGCCGCGAGCACGGACAGTGCGCCGTCCTTGATCTCCCACCCGGTGGCCGGGAAGCGGTCCAGCTTCGCCCCGCGCCAGCCGGCCGTCGTCTTGCCATCCCAGAGCAGCGCCCAGCCGTCGTCTTTCTCGCGCTGGCTGAGGGTGTTCGGGACGTCGTTGGACTGCGGTGCGTCCTTGCGGTCCCTCGCCGGGTCCTCTCGAGGTTGTCGGCCCCCAGCGGGGCCGCGAGGATGGCCACGGCGCACGCAGCGACGAAGACGTGTCTCATGTCGGGATTCTCCCTCAACTTGCGTTCCGCCTCCGGCCCGATCCCAGTCGATGCCCTGAGCTGAGCCCTGAGCCCTGAGCCTTCCTCACACATTCCCGAGCATCTCCAGCGCAACGGCAATCATCAGCCGCACGCCGTCCGGCAACACGGTCTCGTCGATGTCGAAGCGGGCGTTGTGGTGCGGGTGCGGCCGGTCGTCGCCGGCGCCCAGCATCACGAACGCGCCCGGGACGTGCTGTAGATGGTACGCGAAATCCTCTCCGCCCATGACGGGCGCGATGACGCGGATCCGTTCGGCGCCAAACTCGCGCGCGGCGACACGACCGACTAGGTCAACCGACGCGGCGTCGTTCACGAGGGGCGGGTAGCCGTCGGTGTACGTGAAACGGGACCTCGCGCCGAACAGCCGGCACGTGGCCTCGCAGACCTCACCCAGGCGCTGCTTCACGGCGCGCTGAACGGCCGGTTCGAACGTCCGCACCGTCCCGGTCATCGTCACCGAGTCGGGGATGATGTTGTGAATCCGCCCGCCGTGGATCGTCGTGAACGACACGACGGCGGCTTCGACCGGGTCCGTGAACCGGCTGACGATGGTCTGGGCGGCGACGACGACGTGCGACGCGACCACGACCGGATCGACCGTCATCTGCGGCTGCGAGGCGTGGCCGCCGCGTCCCTGGACGACCACCTCGAACTCGTCCGCCTGCGCCATCGCGGCGCCCGCGTGCAGGCCCACGACGCCGGTCGGCAGCGGCTGCCACAGGTGGAGGCCGAAGATGCTGTCCACGCCCTCCAGGGCGCCTTCCCGGATCATCAGCGGCGCACCGCCTGGGGGATTCTCCTCCGAGGGCTGGAACAGGAAGACGACGTTCCCCTCGAGCGTCTCGCGCCGGGCCGCGAGGACGCGGGCGGCGCCCATGAGGATGGCCATGTGCCCGTCATGGCCGCAGGCGTGCATGACGCCCGGATTCTGCGACGGGTAGTCGTGGTCGGCGATCTCCGCCACGGGGAGGGCATCCATGTCCGCGCGGAGCGCGACCGTTCGGCCCGGGCGTCCGCCCCTGAGAATGCCGCGCAGCCCCGTCTTGCCGCACGACCGGACCTCGATGCCCGTCGCCTCGAGGAAGGCGCGCACCACGCCGGACGTTCGATGCTCCTCGAACGCGAGTTCCGGGTGCCTGTGGAAATCGCGCCGCCACTCGGTCAACTGGCCGGCAATGGCGTCAATCTCGGTAGCCAGGGCCCTGTCCATGTGATCCTCTCGCTGCTCAATTCTCAATTCTCAATTCCCAATTCCCAATTCCGGAATCCGTTCCGCGCGAACCCGCGATCGCCATAGCAGTGAGCGTGATGACGCCGTTGACCGCGAGGCCCACGAACCCGGCGTTCATTCCCATGAACGGGTCGTGGCCGGTCCAGATCAACGAGATGACGACGGCCTCGCCCGCTAGCAGGCCGAAGATGACGGGGCGCGCGGTGACCCGGCGGACGAACAGGCCGAGGACGATCCCCGGAAAGAACTGCGCGATCCCGTCGTAGCCGAAAATCAGCAGTCTGACCAGTTCGTTCGGCGACGACAGCGCCAGCAGCAGCGCGACCACCGCGATGACCAGCATGAACCCGCGCGAGGCGCGCATCAGGTGTTCGTCGGATACCGGGCCGCGCCGTAGCGGCCGGTAGAGGTTCTTCGCCACGAGCGTCGAGGCGACGAGCAGAAGCATCGACGCGGGCACCATCGCGGTCACCGCGCCGGCGCCGCCGACGAACCCGGCGAACCAGCCCGGATAGCTGCGGGTGACGAGCGTGAGCAGCGCCGTGTCCGGCTGCTTCAGGCCGGGCAGGACGAGGAGGGCGGTGAACCCGACGAAGAAGACGAGCAGGATCGGGATTTGGTACAGCGGCATGATCACCGCGTTTCGCCGGATCGTCCGCTCGTCCTTCGCCGAGAAGGTCGCCGCGAACGAGTGAGGCCAGCAGTAGAAGCCCATGCCGGTCAGCAGGATGGTGCTGACCACCCAGCCCACATCCATCGTCGTCGTGGCGCCCGGGAACGTGAGGTGGGTGGGATGCCGCCGGACGAGCTCGGCCAGCATTCCGCCCACGCTCCCGAAGTACATCGTGGGCAGGCCGATGCCGATGACCACGATGGCCACGACCATCGTGACGTCCTTGACGACCGCCACCCACGCAATCCCCTTCAGCCCGCTCGTGTACACGAACGCGGTCGTGAGCGCGAACGCCAGGACGATGGCGGGGGCCGAGGAGATGGCGCCGCCGCTGGCGATCTCCACGATCATGCCGAGGCCGGCCAGTTGCAGCTGCAGGTACGGGACGATCGAGACGACGCCGACGAGGGCGACCAGCGCAGCGAGCGTCGGGCTTCGGTACCGCGCGAGGAAGAAGTCGGGCTGCGTGTGCAGGCCCCGGCGCTTGGCCGTCCGCCACAGCGGCGGCAGCAGGAAGAACGAGATGATGTAGCCGATGGTGCCGTAGGCGAGGATGTAGAAGGCCGGCGCGCCGCGCGAGTAGGCCCACCCGCTCGCGCCGAGGAACGTGAACGTCGTGTAAATCTCGCCGGCCATCAGCAGCCAGACGAGGATGACGCCGAAGCGGCGTCCGCCGACGGTCCACCGCTCGAGGTTCATCTCGCCGCGGCCGCGGCCCAGCATGCCGACGACGCCCGACACCAGGATGAAGGCGAGGATGACGAGCAGCGGGATCGTCATCGGCGCGCTCCGCCGGCGGCCCGGTGAGGCGCCTCAGCGTGGTCCCGGCCGGAGTTGCGGCCCGCCGCCAGCAGGTAGGAGGCCGCCAGGAAGAGCGGCGTCGCGAGCACCCAGCCGAGAATCCAGGCCAGCAGGAACGGCAGGCCGAACACGACCGGCTCGAGCCGGTTGACGAATGGCAGGCCGGCCACGAGCGCCAGCGCCGGTATGAACGCGATGGCCAGGGGGAGTCGGGCTCGCATCGGTCTCCTCGTGCGCACGATGTTTCACCGCGAGGCCCGCGGGCGTCAAGTGCCCGGCATGGCCGAACGGCCGCGTTAGACGATTACGATGCTGTCGTCGTAAACTCGACCTCATCGGTCTGGAAACCGTCCCGACCCCTTGACCCACTCACAGAACCGAGGCTGGAATGCGTCGAATCACTGGAACCACATCACTTCTCATCGGCCTGCTCGCGCTCGTCCTGTGGACGGGCGTTGCGGCTCAGCAGTCGGCATCGCCGTACATCAAGGCGTCCGGCAAGGCGTACGGCAACGTCGATGCGATTACGCAGGATGAGCTGAAGACGTACCGAGTACTTCCTGTCTTCAGACCAGCTCGAGGGCCGCAATCTGCCGTCGCGCGGCTTCGACACGGCGGCGCTCTACATCGCCAGCCACATGAAGGAATGGGGGCTGACGCCGGCGCGCGCCGTTACGTCGGCAGACGGACCGCTCCAGGCCTACCTGGTGCCGTTCGAGCTGGTCAGCAACCAGAACGACATCTCGAACATGAAGCTGTCGATCACACTGCCGGCGGCTGGCGGGCGTGGCGGGCGCGGCGGCGCCGCACCTGCTGCCGGGGCGGCGGCCGGGGCTCGCGCAGTCGGCGCAGCGCCCTCGCAGTCGACGGTTCCGCGCGCTTTCGAGTACGGCAAGGATTGGACGGTCGGCGGCGGCGGTGGCGGGCGCGGCGGCGGCGCAGCCAGCCCGGCTGAGATCGCATCGGCGGGCCTCGTCTTCGTCGGGAACGGGTACGTCATCAACAAGACGAAGACGAACCCGTACGAGGGCATCGACGTCCGAGGCAAAGTGATGGTCGTGGCGGGGCTGCCGGCCGAACTCGCGGCGGCGCAGGCAGCGGCTGGCGCCGGGGCGGGCGGGCGCGGGCGCGGCGGGGCGCCGAACCCGCTCGGCGTCGAGAACACGGATTTCACCACTCCCCAGAGCTACGCGGCGAAGAACGGAGCGGTCGGGATCATCACGATCCCTTCGTTCCAGCAACTGTCCGGGATGGCGGCACCGACCGCGCCGCGCGCTTCGCTCAACGGCCCGTCCTACCAGGTTGTGAAGTTCCAGGCGAACCGGCCTGCGTCCGTGCCGACGGTCACCGCGGGCATGGACCTCATCACCGCCCTGTTCCAGGGCGAGAAGCTGGCCGCCGCGCAGGTGTTCAACGGCGCCGCCGCCAACGCCAAGCTCGACTCGTTCGAGCTCACGGCGGACAAGAAGGTCACGCTCAAGCTTGCGGTGAACAGCGACAAGAGGTTCGCCTACAACGTCATGGCCACGGTCGAGGGACGCGACCCGGTGCTGAAGAACGAGTACATCGTGATCAGCGCCCACCTCGACCACAACGGGCTCGCCGCCCCAGACGCGAGCGGCGACGGCGTCTACAACGGTGCCGATGACGATGCGTCGGGGTGCGCGGCGATGATGGGCATGGCGAGGGCGTACGCCGCCGGTGCCGCAAGAGGCGTGCGCGCCAAGCGGAGCATCATCTTCCTCTGGATGGCTGGCGAAGAGAAGGGGCTCTGGGGCTCGCAGTACCTCAATCAGTTCCCGCCGGTGGACATCACCAAGGTGGTCGCCGACCTGAACATGGACATGGTCGGCCGCAGCAAGACGCCCGGGTACGTCAATCCGCCGTCCTACAGGCTGGCGGAGCCGAACGAAATCTTCGTCGTCGGGCCCCGCATCGCGAGCACCGAGCTCGGGAAGATCGTGGAGGACGTGAACAGCCGCTTCCTGAAGCTGAAGCTCAGCGACTTCTACGACACGGTGGTGCCGGACGCCACGCACGACAACCTCGGGCCGGGCACGAGCGGCCAGCGGATCTTCTCCCGGAGCGACCACTACAACTTCGTGAAGATGGGAATCCCGATCGCCTTCTTCTGCGACGGCGTCCACGTCGACTATCACAGGGTGACCGACAGCGCGGAGAAGATCGACTACGACAAGCTCGAGGCCGTGACGAAGACCGTCTATGCGGTCAGCTGGGTCCTGGGGAACTCGGCCACGCGGCCCAAGCTCAATGCGAAGCTGCCCGACCAGCTGGTCAACGACATGAAGAGCGTGCAGGACCAGGGCTGGGGCAAGCTGACGCCCATCAAGTAGCGCGATTGAAGTTCTGGAGGCCTCCCGCCGAAATCCTGCAGTGGGAGGCCTCGCCCGTGACAGGACCGCAGCCCGCGAAGGACTTCGACGATATCCGGCTGGTGTTGCCGCGGGTCGACGTCCGCCTGCCCGACCCGGCCGGTGACCGCCGCGCGGCGGCCGTCATCCTGTACGACGGCGACGAGATCGACAGCCTGCACAGCCTCACCAAGGACGAGACGGTCATCGGCCGCACGGCCGGCGCCGACATCGTGATCCCCGGATCGCGCGTGTCCCGCCGCCACGCCGTCATCCGCCGCGCCGCGCCCGGCGGCGACGACTTCGAGTTGATCGATCTCGGGTCGACCAACGGGACGTTCGTGGACGGCCAGCGCGTGAAGCGCGTCGCGCTCACGCCCGGAAGTAAGGCGGCCATCGGCGACCGAATCCTGAAGTTCGAGATAGCGGACCGCGCGACCATCGCCTGCCAGTCACGCATCGTCCAGATGATCCACCTGGACGAATTGACGGGACTGCTCACGAAGCGCTCGCTCTTTCGGGCGCTCGGCGCGGAACTGCTCAGGACGGAGCGATTCCGGCATCCACTGTCCGTCCTGATGATGGATCTCGACCACTTCAGGTTGATCAACGACGCGTTCGGTCACGTGGTCGGGTCGCACTGTCTGTCCGAAGTGGGCGCGCTGATTCGCGAAACCGTGCGGGTGTCTGATGTGAGCGGCCGGTACGGCGGGGAGGAGTTCGTTTCGTTCCTGCCCGAAACCGACACGGCGACCGCGCTGATGATCGCCGAGCGGGTCAGGGAGGCGTTCGCGGCGCGGTACGTTCGAGTACGGCGCGACGACCTGCCAGATGCGGATTTCGGCCGGCATCGCGACCTACCCGGCCGATGGCGCGAATGTGGACGCGCTCGTTCAATCAGCCGAGACCGCGCTCTACCGCGCCAAGGCGCTCGGTCGGAATCGCTGCGTGGTTGCGGGAGCCAGGGTCTAGGAGGCTCACGCGGCTGCTGAGTCGCTCTCTCCCGCGAGCGTCGAACGCGAAGCCGCTGCCACCGGCACTGCTGCCACCGGCACCGCCGCCTCCGGCACTCGCCGCCGCGGCCGAATCCGGAACAGCGCGCGCGCGACCACGCTTGCGATGGTCGGCAGGTTGGCGCCGAGGAGCCGCACCCACGACCACGGTGTGGCCGTCTGGAAGTAGATGCCTCGGAACAGGAGCCGCGACACGAGGTAGGTGATCTGCGGATCCATGCCCTTGCCGCGGTCCACCAGCCACCGCTGCGTTCGCGCGAACGTCCGGGGCCGATAGCACCGCGTCCACGCCTCTCGCATCTCCGCCTCGAACGACTCCGTCGTGAACCCCTCCGGCTGGAACGTCGCCTTGAACGACCCGCTCTCGAGCCAGTGCGTCGGGCGAAGCAGCCGCCCACTGGACTTGAGCTTGTCGTAGAGCGGCGTCGCCGGGAAGGGCGTCAGCAGGCCGAACACGGGCAGCACCGGCGGCCACTTCGCGATTTCCGCCTCGAGGCGGGCGGCCGTTCCCGGCCGGTCGCCGTCGAGTCCCACGATGAACGAGGTGATGGCGTAGATGTCGTGGCGCGCCATCCGCTCGAGAATGCGCCCGTAGTCGGCCGGCTTGTTGAACGCCTTGTGCGCGCTCTTCAGGCTGGCGGGATCCACCGACTCGAGGCCCATGAAGATGAAGCGCCCACCGCTCCGGTGGATCAGCTCGACCAGTTCCTCGTCGTCGAGCAGGTTCACGCTGATCTGACCAGTCCACGGCAGGCACGCGTCACGCGCGATCATGTCACGCAGCAGCGACTTGAGCCGGGTCCGGTTGATTGCGAAGTTGTCGTCCACGAAGAAGACGCTGACCATCGCCCGGTCGCGTGCGGCCACCCGCTTCAGGGCGAGCAGTTCGTCGATGACGCTGTCGTTGGACCGGAAGCGGAGGTCGCGGCCGAAGAACCCGGTCACCGAGCAGAACTCGCAGCCGTACGGGCAGCCCCGGCCGGATTCTACCGGGATGACATAGATCTTCTGGAACGGGATCCCGATCGCCGGGAAGAGGCGCCGGACCGAGCCGGGCACGAACCGCATCAGGTCGAACAGGCCCAGATCCACCGATTCCCAGTCGACCGACTGGTAGGCGTCGAGCGTCGGCTTGACGCCGTGTCCGTCCGGGCCGTAGGTATCCGCCAGCGTGCCTCGCTCGGCATCGGCGACGATCTCGGGCCAGATATCGTCGGCTTCACCGATGGCGACCGCATCGGCCACCCGCGCCAGCCCGGTCCGGCCAAGCGGTTCGTCCGGCACCGCCGTCACGTGGGGGCCGCCGAGAACGACGCGGGCGGTGGTGTCGGCACGGACGGCTGCCGCGACCTGGTACGCGGTGCGCGCCATTCTCGTCATGAAGCCCATGCCGACCAGGTCGACGCCCTCGTCGCGGACGAACTGCACGATTTCGGCGGGGCTGAGGCGTCGCGCGTTGCCGTCGATGATCGTCACGCGGTGGCCCGCCGGCGTCCGTTCCTTCAGGATGAACGGCCAGAGCTGGGGCACGAAATTGCGGCTGACGTGATTATCTGGAACGTAGAGCAGGATATGCATGCTGCGGTGCCAACCTCCCGGTTGCCGGACGCGCTAACGAGCCACGGAACCAGGGATGGCGTGACGCACGGCGGACGTCTTCCTGGAGCGAGCCTGCGATATCCGAATTGGAGGTCCCTGACACAGTGTACCACCAAACCGGGGGGCTAGGCCTTCGCGGTCTTTGCGGCGGCTTTCACGCCGGTCTTCGTCGCCCGTTTCGGCTTCGCGGCCCGGGCCGGCGCCGGCGCCGACGTCCGCTCGAGGGCCACCAGATTCGTGGCGAACCGCTTGACACCGTGCCCGTCGAAGTCGATGACGATGTGGTGGTCGTCCGCGCCAGTGATCGTGCCGTCGCCATAGTTGGGCTGCATGACGCGGTCGCCTACCTTGAACGTGGCCATGGGAACCTCGACAAACCGGGTTTTCGGAGCCGGGACTCCCAAAGAAGTTACGCCCTTCGAGGTCCGAGATCAAGGACGGAATGTCCGGCGTTCTCGTGCTACACTGGTGGCGTAGCCTACCCTCGAAAGCCCGCGACACGAGCTGAAACGAGTCGTACGGACTCGCTCCTCTCTCTTGCGACGTTTTCACCGGTTCACAGCTGCGTCGAGGGGAAGCCCTCGACTTCACCAACCGTGCGGCGCCGCAGGGCGGCGATCACGAGCGCCGATGGCGCAGGAGAGAGACAGACATGGGCCTGAGACTCTACGTCGGCAACATCCCGTTCAGCACCACGGAGCAGGACCTGCAGGACCTGTTCGGGACGGCGGGCCAGGTGGCCTCGGTGAACGTGGTCCGCGACATGGCGACGGGCCGGGCGCGCGGCTTCGCGTTCGTCGAGATGGTGACTGAAGCGGACGCCCAGAACGCGATCACGCAGATGCACGGCCGCGATTTCGGCGGGCGCAGCCTGACGGTCAACGAAGCCAAGCCGCGTCCCGAGCGGTCGGGCGGGTTCGGTGGCGGTGGCGGCGGCAACCGGCATCGCGAGCCGAGGTGGTAGTGAGTAAAGACGATCTTCTCGACATCCAGGGCACGGTCACTTCAATCCACGGTGGAGGACTCTATCGCGTCCAGGCCGACGCGGGGCACGAAGTCCTTGCCCAGCTCAGCGGCCGGATGCGCCGATTCCGCATCAAGGTCGTCGCGGGCGACCGCGTCACGGTCAGCGTGTCGCCGTACGACCTCGTTCGCGGCATCATCACGTTCCGCGCCCGCTGACGCCGGCCGGCGATGACTCGCCGGCCGATCCCCTTTCGGCCGCCCTCGGCCGATTCCCCCGTCAGTCCGCATCCCTACCTTTCCGTCTTCCTCGGCGCCATCACGAACCGCTGCAGCACGACGGCCACCAACGACAGGCAGATGGCGAGGCCCACGAGCGACATGACGCGGTAGAGGTCTTGCAGGTTGCGCACGTCCAGAAGGAAGCCCTTGAGCGCGGCGACCGTCAGCAGCGCGATCGCCGACAGCCGGGCTGCGTGAGAGCGGAGCGCGATGCCGGCCGCGAGGAGCCCGACCGCGAAGACCGCCCACCCGAGCGTGTAGGCCAGGTTCTGGCCGAGGCCTGCCGCGAGGAGGTCGAAGCGGATCGTGTCGCCGGTGGCGAAGAAGTCGGCGATTTCGATGTTCATCAGCAGAAACAGCAGGATCGTACCGGCCGCGGGTGCCAGCTGCGATCCCCGCAACGACTCCACCACCGCGTCCCTGGTCGTCGAGAATAGCCAGCCGGCGGCGAGCATGGCCGCGGCGCACGTCAAGTACGTGTAGAGATACCAGTTGAGAATCGGCACCTCACTTCGCGCGTGGTAGACGAACACCTCCGGGTTGAGCGCCAGGCGGACGAAGACGGCCGCAAGGAGGCCGATCGCCCACCAGAACAGGCCGCGATGCGGTATCCGCCGGTAGAGCCACGCCAGCGCGGCGCCCTCGAGTGCCCACCCGATCGTGATCCATTGTTTGTCGAGCTGCAGCGGGATCGCGACGGTGCCGAAGGCGAGCACCGCTCCCGCGATGAGCGCGAGCCGGCCCAGCGTCCGGCCGTCCGGCGGCTCGATCCTCAACAGGCCGGCCAGCACCACGCCGAGCAGCGCGGCCTGCAGGACCGGCAGCGCGCCGATGAAGTCCTCGTACCCGGCCGCCATGATGCTCAGGCGGGCGACGTGGAAGAAGGACGCGCTCGCCACGACGGCCGCCAGGTGCGGCCACAGCTCGCGCCCGACCCGCCTGCCGAGGACCAGCGGATAGGCGACGAACACCAGATAGATCGGTGTCGCGACCGCCAGCACATTCACCCAGCCTTCGGGGCCGGCGTGCGTTGACTGCCAGCTCCAGGTCGCGACCCAGGTGAGGGCGACCGCCGCCATCGCCAGGGCGTACCAGCGCCTGATGGACGCGAGGGCGAGCAGCGCGACCAGGAACAGGAGGTGAAACGCCGCGAGTCACGACCGCCACGGGCGGCTCGCGGCTGAAGGCCACCACGATCAGCAGTGCCTGACCGAGGATCAGCGAGACCGCGGCAGCCATGTCGAAGCGGTCACGCAGCGTCTCTTCGCCGATGCGCTTCGTCGCCATCGCGGCGCATCCGAGCCCGAGCGCGGCCACGGCGCTGCCGGCGACCATGGCGATGAGGGGCCAGGGGCTGAAGCCCCCGACCGTGGCCCAGGCAGTCAGATCGACCTGCGACAGCCCGAGCGCCGCCGCGAGCAGTTCCGCCCGCCGGGTCCGCAGCGCGACCGCGGCGATGGCCAGGTCCAGCACCGCGAGCGCCGCGAACATCGGCCACGGCGGAATCGAGAGCGTCGGCCGCGCCGCGACGGCCAGCAGGAACACGTGCGCGACGAGCGCCAGCGACATGCCGACCTGCGTCGCATCGTCCGCCGGGTCCGCACCGCCGGCCCAGAACTGTCCGCCGAGCATGAGGAGCCCGAACCCCGCGACGACGAACACCGCGGGGACGATCTGGCTCGTCAGCGTGTCGCCGGCCCACCAGGTCCCGATGACGAGCCATGACAGTGCTCCACCCCCGACGGCGAGCCACCGCATCGCCGCCGCCCGCGACTCGATCAGCAGCGCGACGTTGAGCACGCCGAGCAGCACGGCCAGGCCCCAGAGCGACCCGGGCGCCACGGCCTCGTTCGAGAGGAAGAAGAGCAGCGCAATACTGGCCACGAGCAGCGTTCCGCCCAGCCACTCGGGTTGGAGCGGCTTCGCCCACCTTCTCGCCGCCACCGGGACGCCGAGGAACAGCAGGCCGAACAGGCCGTAGATCGTGATCGCATGGAGCAGCGTCGCGTCCGTCAGGTGGCGGGCGGACCAGGACGCCTCGGCGGCCACCGCCACGAACGCGCCAATGAAATAGACGATACCCTCGCCTTCGAACACGGCGAACGCGGAGCAGCCAGCCAGCAGGGCGAAGAGCACCGCGAAGGGCAGCGCTGGTGAGGCGGCTCCCGGGTCGGCGGCCACCACGGTCGGGAAGACGAAGAGCAGCAGCGGCGCGGCGTAGCTCGCAAGCCGGCCGACTCCCTCGAGGCGGATCCGGCCGCGGCGGGCGGTGAGTCCGGACCCCAGGTAGAGCGCGACGAACAGGCTCACGTAGCCGAGGCTGGCCGGGTACGGCGACGCCAGCGCGTCGGCGGCATCCACGCGGGTGGTCCCGCCGTAGAGCATGCTCATCCACGCCACGAAGACGACGAGCGTCGCGACACCGCCGAGCACGTGGAGCATCGGTTGGCGCCGCCAGAGCGCGATGGCGAACAGCCCCGCGTCGACGCAGAACAGGAACGCGAACATCAGCGCCGGGTGCTCGCCGTACGCCTGCGACGTGGCCATGAACAGCGCAAAGAGGAGCGGCAGCGCCCCGTTCAGACTGGCGACCTCCTCGAACCACGTCTTCCGCTCGCTCTCGGCCGCGGTGTCGAGCGCTCCCATCCTGCCCGCCAGGCCGAGGGACACGAAGCCCAGGATCGGGAACGCCAGGAAGATCGCGGTGGCGACCGGCAGCTTGCCGGGCGTCAGAAACGTCGTGACCCAGCCCCACTGGTACAGGGTCGTGAAGAGCAGGCTCAGCCCGACGAGCACCGGCCAGCGCTTCTTGTAGGCCACCCAGCCGAGTCCGGCGTTCAGCAGCAGCAGGTAGCCGAAGAGCCCGATCGGGTTGTCCTGACCGGTCGAGAGCAGTGCGGGCGTCGAGAAGCCGCCGACGAGGCCCAGGAGCGCGATGAATACCGAGTCGCGCCGGATCGACAGGAGCACGGCCACCACGGTCACCAGCGCCATCAGCCCGAACGCCGCGACGGGGCTCAGCAGCGCCCACCGCTGGTAGGCGGCGAAGAAGGTGGCGAACAGGATCGCAATCGCCGAGCCGTCGAGCGCGTTCGCGGTGAATGGATAGCGGCGCGCTGCCTTCAATTCGCAGCCCGCGATGAGACCCACGCCCACCGTGAGGCCGATCGCCATCTGGATCGGGGGCTGCAGCCATCCCTGCTGAATCGAATAGCCGAGGAAGTAGGCCGCCGCGAGAACCAGCAGAACGCCCGCGCCCCAGGAGAAGAGCCGGACGCCGATCAGTTCCTCCCAGTCGAACCCCGGTTTCGTCTCTGGCTCGGGAGGGACTGAGACGACTGCGGGGATGGCCGGTCGGCGGCCAGGCGGCGGCGGCGGTGCGACGACCGGCGGCGTCACGACCCGCGGGGAGCGCGACGACGAGCGGCGCCACGACCCGCGGTGCAACGACCGGCGTCGGCGTGACGACCGGCGGCGTGACGACCGGCGGCGTCACCACCCGCTGGGACGCGACGACGGGCGGCGTCGGCTCCACCCGTTGAGTCTTTGCCAGTGCCTCCAGCTTGTGGCTGAGCTGGCCGAGGGCCTCGGCGCGACTCCGTCTCGCGTAATTCGAGGTCGGATACCCTCGAGGTCAGCCGGGCAATCCACACAAACAGCACCACGAGCGCGAGCGCGACTAGCGGCATGGCGTCGGCCCTCCCCGAGATCACCGGAACGGTTCTGCACCGAACTGAAAGAATGTGGTGGGGATGTTACCGCGGGGAAGACAAAAAGGGGGCCCCTATTCAAGGGGCCCCAAGGGAGGTGGGTTGCTCTTGGTCCACAGGCTACATACGGCGGACCCCGCGCCACCGCTTACCTCGCATTGAAAGAGCTCTCGGCTGGTGCGGAGGGCACCGGACACGCCCGGCAACGAGAGGTAAGCGACCGCCAGCCACCCGTCGTAATAGACTCCGACGTCCGTGGTGTGCCTGGAGCACTTTCCTCGTATTCGGATACATTCCTCATGGCTCTGAGCATCGAACGACCCGTATCCTTCAGGCTGGCGGTTCTCGCATGTGTCACAGCAGCAGCGCTTTCCGGCTGCGGAGGCGGCACGCCGGGTGCCCCAGGCGCACCTGCCGGAGGCGGTGGGGCTGCCGCCGGAGCCCGCGCCGGCGGCGGCGCGGGTGGGGCCGGTGGCCGCGGCGGCCGGGGCGGCCCCGCGGTTGACGTCCGCGCCACCACCGTTCAGCGCATGAGCATCCAGCGCATGGTCGATCTGGCCGGCACGCTCATGTCGCCCGACCAGGCGCGGGTGAGCGCCGAAGCGGCCGGCGTGGTCCGGGCCGTGCTCGTCGAAATCGGCCGGGAAGTCAAGGTCGGCGACCCCTCTGGTGCAACTCGAGCCCAGGGAACTGCAACTGGCGCTCGCCCGAGCCGAAAGCGCGTTGCGGCAGACGCGGGCTCAGCTCGGGATGCAGGGGCCGCTCGAGGAGGGCGACAATCCCGCCGCCCGACGACCAGATCGCGTCGGTCAGGAATGCCTACGCCACGTATCTCGACGCCAAGGCGACCGCCGACCGCATCCACACCCTGGCGGGCCGCGGCATCGTGTCGCCGTCCGACCTGCAGGCGGCCGAGACGAGGCTGAAGGTGGCCGAGGCGGCTTACCAGTCGGCGGCCGACACGGTGCGCGGCCAGAAGGCGCTGCTGCAGGATCGCCGGGCGGCTTACGACCTGGCGCTGAAGAAGGTGAACGACGCCACCGTTCGCGCGCCGATTTCGGGCATCGTCTCGGATCGTCCGGTCCAGGTCGGGGAGTTCATCAGCGAGCGCACGGTGGTCGCGACCATCGTCCAGGTGAACCCGCTGAAGCTCCGGACCGGCGCCCAGGAGAAGCACGCCGGGCATCATCGTGCCCGGGCAGCCGGTCGAGTTCCGCGTCGAGTCGTACGGCGACACGCTGTTTCACGGGAAGGTGGCCTACGTGAGCCCGTCGCTCGACCAGACGATGCGGACCTTCACGGTCGAGGCGCTGGTCGACAACACCGACCGGCGGCTCAAGCCGGGGTTCTTCGCCAAGGGCGTCATCCTGACGAAGAAGGACGAGGGCGTGCTGGCGGTCCCCGACACGGCGGTGTCGACGCTGGCCGGCGTCTCGTCGGTCTACGTGATCAACAAGAACCGGATCACGCAGACAGCAGGTGACGCTGGGCGTCCGGCAGGGCGCGCTGTGGGAGATCGTCGAAGGCCTGAAGGGCGACGAGACGCTGGCCAACAACCGGCTGAACGAGCTGGCGACGGGCATGAGCGTGCGGATCGGAACCGGCGAGGAAGGCGGCCGGCGAGGTCAAGGCGGCCGGCAGGGCGGCGTCAGGGCGGCGGCGGCAGGGCGGGCCGGCGGCGGCGGGCAGGGCGGCGCCGGGCAGTGGCGGCAGGGCGGCCAGGGCGGCGAAGGTGGCGGCCGACGAGGTCCGAGCGGCCAGCGGGGAGGCGAGTAATGAAACTCGCGGATGTCAGCGTCAGGCGTCCGGTCTTCGCGGTGATGATGAGCGCCGCGCTCGTCGTCCTCGGGCTGGTTCTCCTATCGGGAACTCGGCCTCGACCTGATGCCGAAGACCGACTACCCGACGGTCACTGTCGGCGCGTCGCTGCCGGGCGCGAGCGCCGAGGAGATGGAGACGACCGTCACCAAGCCGATCGAGGCGGCCGTCAACACCATCAACGGCATCGACGAACTGCGCTGCAGTTCGAGCCAGGGCAGCGCGCGCTGCTCGGTCACATTCGTCCTCGAGCGCGAAATCGAGGCGGCGACGCAGGACGTGCGCGACAAGGTGGCGACCGTCCGGTTCCCGCGCGACACGGACCCGCCGTCGGTGACCAAGATCGACCCCGACTCGTCGCCGATCCTGACGATCGTGGTCTTCGCGAAGCGGTCGCCGAAGGAGCTGACGCAGATCGCCGACAAGCAGATCAAGCAGGTCCTCGAGACCGTGCAGGACGTCGGCGAAGTGAGCCTGATGGGCGACCGCCGGCGCGAGATCCGCGTCCTGCTCGACCCGACGCGGCTGACGGCCTACGGGCTGACGACGGCGCAGGTGGCGAGCGCGATGTCGCGGCAGAACATCGAGACGCCCGGCGGGAGCTTCATCGCCGGGCCGTCCGAGATCTCGATGCGGACGATGGGGCGGCTGCGCGACGTCAAGGACTTCGAGCGGATCGTCCTGGCCTACAAGGAAGGCTCGGTGGTCACCGATCGGCGACCTGGCCCGCGTGACCGACTCGAACGAGGAGGTGCGCAGCCAGACGCGTCTCTGGGAAGCGTCGATGGGCAAGGACGCGCAGGGCGAGAACGCCATCTCGATGATCGATCCGCAAGCAGTCCGGGCACCAACACGGTCGAGGTCGTCGACCGGGTGATGGCGCGGCTCGAGCGCATCAAGGAAGACGCTGCCGACCGACATCAGCGTCAAGACGACTCGCGACCAGTCGGTGTTCATCCGCAAGTCGTTCACGGAGATTCAGCACCACCTCCTGCTGGGCGGCCTGTTCGCGGCGCTCGTGGTCTTCTTCTTCATCCGGAACGTCCGCGTGACGATCATCGCGGCGCTCGCGATCCCGACGTCCATCATCGGCACGTTCACGGCGATGAAGGCGCTCGGCTTCACGCTGAACAACATGACGATGCTCTCGCTGTCGCTGGCGACGGGCATCGTCATCGACGACGCGATCGTCGTGCTCGAGAACATCTTCCGGTACATCGAGGAGAAGGGCGTCTCGCCGAAGGAAGCCGCGATGAAGGCGACCGGCGAGATCGGGCATGGCGGTGATGGCCACGACGCTGTCGCTCGTGGTGATCTTCCTGCCCGTGGCCTTCATGACGGGTCAGGTGGGCCGCTACTTCTACAGCTTCGGGATCTCGTCGGCCACGGCCATCCTGATCTCGATGTTCGTCTCGTTCACGCTGACGCCGGCGCTGTGCGCCTACTGGCTGCGGCCCGTCTGACGCCAAGAAGGGTCACCAGACCCAGACCAAGCAGCGCGGCGCCTACGCCTGGGTGGACCGGAAGTACGGCGTGCTGCTCGAGTGGGCGATGGCGCACCGCGGCACGATGCTGGCGATCGCGGGCGTCGCCGTGGCGTCGGCCGCGCCTGCTGTTCCCCTACGTCGGCAAGGAGCTGGTGCCCGACGACGACCAGAGCGAGTTCAGCGCCAACCTGCGGCTGGCGAGGGGCACCAGCTTCGAGCGGACGCTCGAATACGTCATGCCGATCGAGGGCGAACTGCGCGCGGCGCTGGGCGACAACCTCGCGGCGATGATGGTGTCGATCCAGAACGGCAGCTCGAACTACTCGATCCAGCTGACGCCGATCGACGAACGCGAGCAGTCGCAGCAGCAGCTGATGCAGGTGGCGCGCCGGGTGCTGAGCAAGTACCGGAACGCGCGGACCAGCGTGTCGGGCGGCACCGACATCTCGGGCGCATCGAGCGGCGGCGGCGGCCGCGGAGGGCCGGGCGGCGGCGGCGGCGGGATGAACCGCCTGACGATGATCATGCAGGGGCCGGACGTCGAGGAACTGCAGAAGCTCGCCTACGCGGGCGACGACTTGAAGGGCACGATTCAGAACCCGGCCGAGACGTCGCTGCTCTACAAGATCCGCCAGATCGACGGCGTGACCGACTCGGATACGAGCTTCGAGCCGACGCAGCCGGAGCTGCGGATCAATATCGACCGGCAGCGGGCGGCCGACCTCGGTGCGCCGCTCGACACCGTGTCGTCCACCATGCGGACGCTCGTCGGCGGCGAGGAAGTATCGAAGTTCAAGGATGGCGACGAGCAGTTCGTGGTGAGGCTGCGGCTCGATGACCAGTTCCGGAACGACCCCAAGACGATGGGCGACCTGTTCGTGCCGGCGAGTGCAGGCCGGCTGGTGCGTGTGAGCGACGTCGCGGCCCTGACGCTCGGCAACTCGCCCGCCTCCATTGACCGCTACAACCGGATGCGGCAGATCTCGGTGAACGCGAACCTGGACCCGCTGAAGATCAAGCTGGGCGAGGCCATCAGCCAGGCGCGCGGCAAGGTGGGCGAGCTGAACCTGAAGGCGGGCTACCAGGTGACGTTCGGCGGCAGCGCGAAGACGCTGACCGAGGCCGGCAACGACTTCGTCCTGGCGATCTTCCTGTCGGTGGCGTTCATCTACATGGTGCTCGCCTCTCAGTTCAACAGCTTCGTCCACCCGCTGACGATCATGACGGCGCTGCCGCTCAGCCTCCCGGCCGGCCTGCTGACGCTGTGGCTGTTCGGGATGAGCATCAACGTCTACAGTGCCATCGGGCTGATGATGCTGTTCGGCATCGTCAAGAAGAACTCGATTCTGCAGGTGGACTACACAAACACGCTCCGGGACCAGGGCATGGACCGCCACGCGGCGATTATCGAGGCGAACCACGTCCGCCTGCGGCCGATCCTGATGACGACCATCTCGATCGTGGCCGGCATGCTGCCGATCGCGTTCGGCCGCGGAGCCGGGTCGGGCTCGCGCGCCTCGATGGCGGTGACGATCATCGGCGGGCAGATGCTGTGCCTGCTGCTGACCCTGCTCGTCACGCCGATCGTCTACTCGTATTTCGACGGGATGCGCACGGCGAAGATCTCGGACCTGGTGTCGTGGGCGTGGGGCAAGGTCGGGAAGTCGCGCGGCCAGGCGGCGCCGGCTCCGTCAGGGCCGGTCGCCGTGCCGGCGGAGCAGCGGGGGGTCTGAGGAATTGAGAATTGAGAATTGAGAATTGGGCCGTTCTCTTTGCCAACTAACCGCATTCTCAATTCTACATTCTCAATTCTACATTCTAGGGCGCGTGAGCCACCCGCCCGACCCCGCCAGGTACTCTTCGAAGTCCTTCACGACGACGCCCGCGCCCACCTCGGGCGCGAGGAAGACGTCCGCCGAGAAGCTGCTGGCAACCGCCACCGTCGTCATCCCGGCGTTGCGTGCCGCGATGACGCCGATCGGCGCGTCCTCGAACGCCACGCAGTCGGCCGCCGGCACCCCGAGAAGGTTCGCTGCGGCGAGGAACACGTCGGGAAACGGCTTGCCGCGCGGCACCTGGTCGCTGCGGACGACGCACGTGAGGCGGGCGGCCAGGCCCAGTTCGGCGAGCGTGTGAATCACGTTGTCGGGCGGGGCGGAGGTCGCGACAGCCACCGGAACGGCGCGGGCGTCCAGGCGGTCGAGCAGGCGGACGAGGCCGGCTGCCGGCACCAGGCGCCCGACCGACAGCTCGCGGTAGAGCGCTTCCTTCTCGTTCTCGAAGGCCGACTGTTCGGCGTCGGTCAGCTCACGCCGGAACAACTCTGGAAAGATGTCCCGGTTGCGGCGGCCGTCGAGACGCTTGCGATCGTCGAGCGTCAGCGGGCGCAGCCCGTGACGCTCGGCGAAGATCGCGAAGGCTTCGGCGTGGACGGGCATGTTGTCCACGATCGTGCCGTCGAGGTCGAAGATGGCCCCCCGCATCAGAAGCCGAAGAAGGCGAGCGGCGCCCACTCCTTCAGCTGCTTCTCGTATGGCGCGACCAGTTCCTTGCTCTTCTCGGGAACGTCAGGCAGCGCCGCCGTGTCGCCCCCTGAGAACCCCTCGACGTTGCCCGCCTTCGCCTGCTCGGCGAGTTTCTTCACGTCGAAGCCGCCGGCGACCATGCCGACCGCGGCGTAGACCTGGGTGCGAATCCACTCGTATTCCCTCACCGAGAAGCCGGCGTCGTTGAGCCCCTCGACCTGCGCCTTCTTCGCGTCCACCAGGAGTGTCGTCAGGTCGCGCATCGCCGTGATCGCCTCGGTGAACGAGGCCTTTCGCTGTCTCCGTTGCTCAGCGTCTTGTCCAGCTTGTCGTAGGTCGCCTTGAGTTCCTCCATCCGTTTGCCGAGCTTCGACTGGATGTGCGTCTGCACCTTCACGAACCGGGAGACCATGTCCTCGGTCAGTTCGCCGTTCGCGGGTGCGGTGAACGACGACTTGTTCCTGATGTCCTTCTCGATGTCCGCCATCTTCTGCGCGTTGGTGACGAACTCCGTCATCGGCCCGACAACCGGTGCCACGTACTTCTGGTAGACGAAGTAGCCGCCAATCCCACCGACCACGAGCAGCACCACGAGCACGATGGCACACCCGATTGCGAACTTCTTCATACCGGTTCCTCCTGTGAAGGCCTTTCATCATACCGCCGATCGCTGGCGCGCCTGCAGCGCGGCTTGCCGCTCGGCCTGGTACACGCGCGACACGATGGGGTGCCCCACACGGCGCTCGACGAAGCGCGACGCGGCGACCACTCCCGCGAGGTCGACCCCGGTCCGGACGCCCATCCCGTCGAGCAGGTAGACCAGATCCTCCGTGGCGAGGTTGCCGGCGGCGCCGGGGGCGTAGGGGCAGCCGCCCAGCCCGCCCGCCGACGAGTCGAACGTCGTGACGCCGAGCGACAGCGCCATGAGGACGTTCGCCAGGCCCGTCCCGCGCGTGTCGTGGACGTGGAGCGCGGTCCGCTCCAGCGGCAAGGCGGCGCGCACGGCCTCCAGCACAGATCGGATTTGCCCTGGGTGCGCGATGCCGATCGTATCGCTCAGCACGACCTCGAACGCGCCGAGCGCCAGCAGCCGCCCGGCGAGTTCGGCGACGCGCGCAGGGGCGACCGCACCCTCGTATGGGCAGCCGAACGACGTCGAGAGGTACGCATGCACGCGGATCCCGGCTGCGCTCGCGCCGCCGACGACATCCCGATACCCGGAGAGCGACTCCTCGATGCCTCGATTGATGTTCCTCCGGCTGAAGGTCTCGGAGGCGGCCGCCGCGATGGCGATCTCGCCGACGCCGGCCGCGACCGCGCGTTCGAGGCCGGCGAGATTGGGCACCAGCGCCGCGTACGTCGTGCCCGCACGCCGCTCGATGCCGCGCAGGACTTCGGCGGCGTCGGCCATCTGCGGCACCCAGCGCGGGCTCACGAACGCCGTCACCTCTATCGCGCGGAGCCCCGCGGCCGAGAGACGATTGACGAACTCGATCTTGTCGGCTGCGGCAATCGGCGCCTGCTCGTTCTGCAGGCCGTCGCGCGGCCCGACCTCCACGATCCGGATCTCGCGGGGCGGATCGGGCGGCGTCGTCATGCCAGCTCCAGGAGGCCGACGCCGGGCTGGACGAGTTCGCCGACGCGGCACGCGACTCTCTTCACCGCCCCGTCGCGCGGGGCGCGCACGGCCAACTCCATCTTCATCGCCTCGAGCGTGATCAGCACATCGCCCTTCTGGACGCGCTGGCCGGCCTCGACAAGCACGGCGGTGACCTTGGCGGGCATCGGCGCCGCCAGCTGATCGAACTCGGGGCGCCCCGCCCGGCGACGTCCCGCGGCCTCGGCGCCCACCGTCAGGTCGTAAACCTCGCCATCCACGAACACCTGGCGTCGCTCGCCCGCCGCCCACACGACGACGCGCCGCGTCCGGTCGCCCGCGCGGACGGTCAACGCGTGCTCGCCGTCGGCCGACAACAGCAGCGGACCGCCGTCGTCCACACGGGCCTCGCCGACCGCGCTGATTGTCACCCGGTGCGCCTTGTCCCCGAGCCGCACGCTGAAGCTGCCTGTTCTCACACTCGTAACGCCCTTGGGTGCCTGAGCCCTGAGCCCTGAGCCTTGAGCCTGCTAGCCCTGTCCGCTCCTCCACCCCCGCAGCCTGTCCCACGGGTCCGTGACCGCCGGCGCCTCAGCCTCCCGCGTCCCGCGCGGCCGGCCGCCCATCGTAGGCCGCCGCCGCCGCGAGCGCGGCCTCGAACCCTCGGCCGACGGTCTCCTCGCAGAGTCCGTGCCCCTCGCAGTCGAGGAACGACGTGTCGATAGCCGCCTCGACGAAGCGCGGGTGCTCCAGCACCCGAATCAGGAACGGGATGTTGGTTCTGATTCCGAGGACCGCGAAGCGGCGGAGCGCGGCCAGCACCCGCTGGCGGGCCATCTCGCGCGTTTCGGCCGACGCGACCAGCTTCGCCAGCAGCGGGTCGTAGTAGATGCTGACCTCGTCGCCCTCAACCACACCGCTGTCCACCCGGATGCCCGGGCCCTGCGGCTCGCGGAAGACCGCCAGCAGCCCCGCCTGCGGGAGGAAGTCGTTCGCTGGATTCTCGGCGTAGATTCGGCACTCAATCGCGTGCCCGCGCTGCGCGAGCGACTCCTGGCGCCACGGCAGCGGTTCGCCCGATGCCACTCGCAGCTGCGCGTGGACCAGGTCCACCCCCGCCACCGCCTCGGTAATCGGGTGCTCCACCTGCAACCGTGTGTTCATCTCGAGGAAGTGGAACTGCGCGTTGTCTCCGCGGCCTTCGACCAGGAACTCGATCGTCCCGGCGTTCCGGTAGCCGATGTGACGCGCGAGCGCAACGGCGGCATCGCACATGCGACGGCGGAGGGCGTCGGACAGCCACGGCGCCGGGCTCTCCTCGATGATCTTCTGGTGGCGGCGCTGCGTGGAGCACTCGCGCTCGAAGAGGTGGACGACGCGGCCATGCGCGTCTCCGAAGACCTGGACTTCGACGTGGCAGGGCTCTCGCAGGAGCCGCTCCAGGTACAGTGCGGCCTCGCCGAACGCCCCGGTTGCCTCATGACGGGCCGACGCGAAGGCTTCGGCGAGGTCCTCGCGCGCGCGGACGACTCGCATCCCCTTGCCGCCGCCGCCCGCGGACGCCTTCACCAGCAGGGGGAAGCCGACACGCTCGGCGGCCGCGCTCAGCGCCTCGTCGTCCTGCGCGTCCGGCGTCACTCCGGGAACGATCGGCAGCCCCGCCTCCATCGCCCGGGCCCGGGACTCGATCTTCGAGCCCATCTGCGAGATGACCGATGCGGGCGGTCCGACGAAGGTCAGCTCCGCGTTTGCGCAGGCCCGCGCGAAGCCGGCGTTCTCGGCCAGGAATCCGTAGCCGGGATGCACGGCGTCCGCTCCCGAGGTGCGGGCGGCCTCGATCAGGCGCTCGATACACAGGTAGCTGTCGATGGCAGGCGCCGGGCCAATCGGCACGGCGATGTCGGCGAGCCTCGCGTGGAGCGCGCGCCGGTCGACCTCGGAGCAGACCGCCACCGTCTCGATGCCGAGCTCGCGGCACGCGCGAATCACGCGAACGGCGACCTCGCCTCGATTGGCGACGAGCAGGCGCCGAATCACCGGACCACCCACGAGGCCACGCGCTTCTCGAGGAACGCGCGCATGCCCTCCTGTCCCTCGCGGGAGACGCGGCGGTCCGCCAGCGTCTCGGCGGTGAAGGCAGACACCTCGGCCGCGGGGCGGCCCGCAACGCGACGAATCAGCGCCTTCGCCTGCCGCACGGACTCCGGGCCCGCCGAGAGGATCTCGCTGACATAGCGATCGACGGCTTCGTCCAGGCGATCGGCCGGCACCACCGCGTGAACGAGGCCGATCTCCCGCGCCCGCGCCGCATCGAAACGGGCGCCCGTCAGGAACAGCTCGCGGGCGGCCGACCGGCCAATCTTCGCCAGGACGTACGGCGAAATCACGCTCGGCACGATGCCCAGCTTCACCTCCGTGAACCCGAACAGCGCATCGTCGGCGGCGACGACGATGTCGCAGACCGAAGCGAGGCCGAGGCCGCCTCCCAGCGCTGCGCCGTGCACGCGGCCGATGAGCGGGATGGGAAGGTGATCGAGCGCCTCGAACATCGCGGCCATCCGGGCCGCGTCCTCGAGATTCTCGTCGCGAGACGCGGCGATGGTAGCCGACATGGCAGCCAGGTCGCCGCCGGCACAGAACACTTTGCCGGCGCCCGACAGGATGGCGGCCCGGGCGTCGGTAGACACCGCGGTTGACACGGCCCAGATGCGCAGGGCCTCGACGAGCGCGGGAGTGAACGCGTTCCGGACGTCGGGCCGGTTCAGAACGACGTGTTCGACGTGCCCTTCGCGGCGGATGACCAGGGGCTGGTCCATCTCCAATTCCTCATTCTCAATCCTCATTCCTCAGTCCCGCCCGCCTACATGCGGAAGACGCCGAACCGGGCCTCCGGCACCGGCGCGTTCGCCGCGGCCGACAATGCGAGGCCCAGCGCGTCCCTCGTCTCCACGGGGTCGATGATGCCATCGTCCCACAGCCGGGCGGTCGAGTAGTACGGCGAGCCTTCGCGCTCGTACTTCTCGAGGATGGGCGTGCGGATTCCCGCTTCCTCCTCGGCCGACAAGAGCCGGTTCTCGCGCGCCAGCTGGTCGCGCTTGACCGTGACGAGCACGGATGCCGCCTGCTCGCCGCCCATCACCGAGATGCGCGCGTTGGGCCACATCCACAGCAGGCGCGGCTCGTAGGCGCGGCCGCACATGCCGTAATTGCCGGCGCCGAACGAGCCGCCGATGATCACGGTGAACTTGGGGACCACGGAGTTCGCAACGGCGTGCACCATCTTGGCGCCGTCCTTGGCGATGCCCGCGCGCTCGTAATCGCGGCCGACGATGAATCCCGTGATGTTCTGGAGGAAGACCAGCGGGATGCGGCGCAGGTTGCAGAGCTCGATGAAGTGCGTGACCTTCAGCGCCGACTCCGAGAACAGGACGCCGTTGTTCGCGACGATGCCGACAAGGTACCCGTGGAGGCGCGCGAAGCCGGTCACGACGGTGGTGGCGTAGCGCTCCTTGAACTCGTCGAACCGCGAGCCGTCCACGATCCGGGCGATGACCTCGCGCACGTCGTACGACACTCGGATGTCGGCGTTGATGACGCCGTAGAGCTCGCGCGGGTCGTAGCGCGGGTCCTCAGGCGAGGTCACGTCGAACGGAGCCGGCTTGGCGGAGTGCAGCGTCGAGACGACGGTGCGCGCCAGCCTGAGCGCGTGATCGTCGTCTTCGGCCATGTAGTCGGCGACGCCGGACAGCCGCGTGTGCACGTCGGCGCCGCCCAGTTCCTCGGCGGTGACCTCCTCGCCGGTGGCCGCCTTCACCAGCGGCGGGCCCCCGAGGAAGATCGTCCCCGTGCCGCGGACGATGATCGCTTCGTCCGACATCGCGGGCACGTAGGCGCCGCCGGCCGTGCAGGAGCCCATCACGACGGCGATCTGCGGAATGCGCTCGGCGGACATGCGCGCCTGGTTGTAGAAGATGCGCCCGAAGTGGTCGCGGTCGGGGAAGACCTCGGCCTGCAGCGGCAGGAACGCGCCGCCCGAGTCGACGAGGTAGACGCACGGCAGGCGATTGTCGAGCGCGATGTGCTGTGCCCGGAGGTGCTTCTTCACGGTGATGGGGAAGTAGGTGCCGCCCTTCACCGTGGCGTCGTTCGCGACGACCATCACTTCACGGCCGCTCACGCGGCCGATGCCGGTGACCAGGCCGGCGCCTGGCGCATCGCCGCCGTACATCCCCCATGCTGCGAGGGCCGAGAGCTCGAGAAACGGCGAGCCCGGGTCCAGCAGGCGTTCAACGCGCTCGCGGACCGGCAGCTTGCCCTGGTCGCGATGGCGTTCGATTGCCCTGTCGCCCCCGCCGCGCCGAACCTCGGCCAGCCGCTCGCGCAGCTCCGCCACCAGGCGCTCCATGCGCACGCGATTGCCGATGAACAGCTCGGAATCCGTTTGCAGGTGCGTCTCGATGACGTCCATAGGGGTGGGTTGATTATTCCAGAGATCCGGCTCGAGCGTACACATTCTCAGATCCGGCCACTGATCCCGCAGAAGGCCACGTCCGTGGCAGAATAGGCGCCGTGGTATCAAGAGACCAGGCGGGGGAGGGGGTCGCTGGCCGGCTGAGGCGTGCGGGCCGTGCGCTCGGCGACTGGTTCGCCCTGTTCGGCCGCGCGCTCTGGCGGGCGTTTGTCAAGTTCATCTGGAGCGACGACATGACGCACGCGGCAGCGGTGGCGTACTACGGCCTGCTGTCGCTCTTCCCGTTCTTTCTGCTCCTGTTCTCGATTCTGGGCAGCGTCACCTCGTCCGAAGGCCGGCGGACGGCGGTCATCAACTTCCTGCTCCGGTATTTTCCGACGAAGTTCGATTTCCTCTCCGGGCAGCTCGACGCCCTTCAGCAGACCCGGTACCGGATTGGCGTCGGTGGCGCGGTGGCGATGCTCTGGGCCGCGCACGGCGTGTTCAGCGCCGTCAGCTCCGCGGTGAACAGCGCATGGGGCGTCGAAGAGCCGCGCGGCTTCTGGCACCACAAGCTGTTCTCGTTCCTGATGCTGGTGGCCGCGGCGATTGGCCTGCTGCTCCTGCTGCTGTTCGGGAGCGTGTTCCAGATCGTCCACAGCACGTGGTTCTCGGACGCGACGTGGCGGACGCCGGGGATCGCGGCGCTGGGGACGTTCTTCCTGGACTACGGCACCACGATTCTCTTGACCGTCGGCATCGGCCTCATCTACTACTTCGTCCCCAACACGAAGGTGAGATTTCGCGACGTGTGGCCCGGCGCCGTCGTGACCGGTTTCCTCTGGCAGCTCGCGCTCGAAGGGTTCTCGTTCTACCTGCGGGACATGAGCCGGTTCAACCTCGTGCACGGGTCGATCGCGGCTGTCGTGGTGTTCCTGGTCTGGGTCTACACCTCGTCGGCGATCCTGCTCTACGGCGTGGAGTTCACCGCCGCCTACGCCCGGCTGCTGCGCGAACGTCTAGCCCTGAGCCCTGAGCCTTTCTCTATGAACCGTCTCTCCTCCGAGAAGAGCCCCTACCTCCTTCAGCACGCCGGGAACCCCGTCGACTGGCGCCCGTGGGGCGAGGAGGCGTTCGCGGCGGCGCGCGCCGAGGGCAAACCTGTCTTTCTCTCCGTCGGCTACGCCACGTGCCACTGGTGTCACGTCATGGCGCACGAGTCGTTCGAGGACCCGGGCGTTGCCGCGGTGCTGAACGAGCACTTCATCTGCATCAAGGTGGACCGCGAAGAGCGGCCGGACGTGGACCGGGTCTACATGGCGTTCGTGCAGCAGACGACCGGCAGCGGCGGATGGCCCATGAGCGTGTGGATGACGCCAGACGGGAGGCCGTTCTACGGCGGCACGTACTTTCCGCCGGCCGAACGATGGGGGAGGCCGGGATTCCGAGACCTGCTGATCGAGATGGCGCGGCTGTGGCGCGAGGAGCGCGGCCGCGTGGAGCGTGCGGCAGAGGGCGTCGCGGATCGACTGGCCGCCACGGGCGCGGCAGAGCCCGAAGTCGATGTGCCGGGCACGAGTGCGCTGGATGGCGCGATGCGGGAATTCATGTCCAGCTTCGACTGGCCGAATGGCGGATTTGGCGGAGCGCCCAAGTTCCCACGGCCATCCGAACTGCTGTTCCTGTTGGCGGAGCATCGTCGGACCGGCGACCGGAAACTGCTGGATGTGGTCGCGCACACCCTGGCGGCCATGGCGGCGGGTGGGATGCGCGACCAGATTGGCGGCGGCTTTCACCGCTATTCGGTGGACGCGCGCTGGCGGGTTCCCCATTTCGAGAAGATGCTGTACGACCAGGCGCAGCTGGTGCTGGCGTATCTCGAGGCCGCGCAAGCGACGGGGGACCGCGGCTTCATCGACGTCGCCGAGGACACGCTGCGCTATGTCGGGCGCGACATGACGAGTGAGGAGGGCGCGTTCTTCTCCGCGGAGGACGCGGACAGCCTGCCTCCCAGCGCGCCCGTGGGCTCCCACGCCACCGAGGGGGCGTTCTACCTGTGGGCGATGGACGAGATCGAAGGCCTCCTTGGCCCGGACGCCCAGATGTTCTGCGAGCGGTACGGCGTGGAGCGAGACGGCAACGCGCTGACCGACCCGCACGACGAGTTCACGGGGCGGAACATCCTGTACCGAGGCGCGGCCAATCGACGCGATCGCGGGTGAAACCGACGCGTCGGTCGAGGACGTTGCCGCGGGGTTGAGGAGGGCGCGGCAGGTCCTGCTCCGCGCGCGCAACACGCGTCCCCGGCCGCAGCTCGACGACAAGATCCTCACGGCGTGGAACGGCCTGATGATTGGCGCCTTCGCCCGCGCGAGCCGAGTGGTGCCGGAGTTCTGCTCGGCCCGGTGTGAATCGACAGGACGGATTCTGGGCCTCGCCGAATCCGCGCGCGCTGCTGCCTCGTTCATCCGAGCTCGCATGTGGGACCAGGCGGCCGGTCGCCTGCTTCGGCGCTGCCGCGACGGCGAGGCGGCCATCGACGCGTTCGCCGAGGACTACGCGTGCCTCATCTTCGGCCTGCTCGAACTGTTCGAGGCGGACGGCGATCGGGCTTGGCTCGACTGGGCGGTCGAATTGCAGCGTCGTCAGGATGAGCGCTTCTGGGACGACGATGCCGGCGGGTGGTTCAGCACCGACGGCCGCGACCGGACCATTCTGTGGCGCTTCAAGGAGGACTACGACGGCGCGGAGCCGGCTGCGAGTTCGGTATCGGTTCGCAACCTGCAGACGCTGGCGCGCCTTGGCGCCGCGCCGCGCGATGCCCGCGACAAGATCGAGCGGACGCTGAAGCTGTTCGCGCCGCGCCTGACGACGACGGGCCGGGCGGTGCCGATGATGCTGGCGGCGCTTTCGGACTGGCACGCGGGCGGGGACCGCTGAACCTTCCCGCTCGTTCCCTCGTCGAATCCGAACAGTGGGAGGTTCCCGTGCTCAAGTTCCTGGTGTGGCTGGTCCTGCTGGTGTTCTGCTGGCCGCTGGCGCTGCTGGCGATCCTCCTCTATCCAATCGTGTGGCTGCTCCTGCTGCCGTTCCGGCTGTTGGGGATCGCGGTGGAGGGCGTGCTGGAACTGGTCCGGGCGGTGGTCATGCTGCCGGCACGGGTCTTGAGCTTCGGGCGACGGTAGGTCGGCTGTGCCGCCTTCGCCCTCCGGGCTTCGGCGGGCCAAGCGGCTCAAGGCCCAGGGCTCACGCCGTTCCGGTGCTATGATCCCGGCGTCCCACCTCGGGCCGGGGTGGCGGAACTGGCAGACGCACAGGACTTAAAATCCTGGGACCCGCAAGGGTCGTGTGGGTTCGACCCCCACCCCCGGCATTCTACGGAGAGTCCAGAAGCCAGAAGGAACGTCTCCCGCCGCCTGCGTCCCGCACGCGCAGCCGCTGTCACCGCCCCGTGGGAACCTTCGCCTTCAGCTCCTCGAACCAGTTGACGACGACGTCGAGGTGCGTGACAGGGCACGGTGGTGAAGACGGCGGCTGCTGCACGACGAAGAACCGCCGGCCGCCTGGAGCGACGACGGTGGCGGTTCAGCCGGGCGGCATTGCCCGAGACGCGGACCGCCTGCGGTATGTATGGCCTGCTCTGGCCTCACTTCAGCGAGACCAGCCAGACGCTTCCCTCGTCCGCAACCACGCTGAAGTAGATGATGCGGTTGTCAGCTGAGACGGAAAGGTGCTTGCCAAGCTGCTGCGGCGCCACCGAGAGGACTTCTTTGACCCTTCTGGACTGGCTGTCGAACAGATTCAGCCTGTCCTCGGTACGGAACACGAGCCGGCGGCTGTCCTGCAGCCACACCGCGAAGCCAGCAGCGCCGGTCAACGCCTGGAATCGCCCGTCCGTGAACGAGTACCGCGAAGAGTCCGCGCTGGCGGCCCTCGGGCGTAAGTTCGGTTCCGGCGAGCAGGCGGCCGTCGGGAGACCAGGACCAGGCAAGGAATCGACCACCAATCTCGTTGATCGCCGGCAGTAATTGGGGCGACTGCTCGTTCCAGGGCAGGGTTGGATCGAACACCAAAGTCGTCCGCGCTCTGCTATCGAATGCTGCAACGCGCTTTCCGTCCGGGCGCCACACCGGATACCACATCCCGTCTGCGGCCTCGGTCAGTTGTTTCCGGCCGCTGCCGTCCGCGTTGATTGTCCAGGCCTGAAATCCACGGTTTCGATTCGAGAAGAAGAGGAGTTGCTTGCCATCTGGCGACCAGCGGGCACCCAGGTCCCGGTACGGGTCATCGGTGAGTTGCCGCAGGTCCGTTCCATCGGTCCGGACAACGAAGATGTCGTCCTGATTTCGGCCGGAGACGAACGCGAGCCAGTTGCCATCTCTCGAAGGACTCGGGTCGAACGCAGGTGTCGGGACCGCCATCGGCAAAGCCTCTCCGATGCCTGTTCCGCTGGCTGCGTCAAGGCCCAGTCTCCGGAGCTCCTCGCCAGAGATCCGGTCAGAGTAGGCGAGCAGAGTGCCGTCATGCGAGAAGCTCAGATCCGCACTGTAGAGAGAGGGCGTCGTCACCGGCTCGAACGCCCCGAGCACCCGGCCTGACGATTCATCGATGGGCACCCTCCAGACGTTCATACTCCCGCCCCGATTGCTCGAGAAGTAGAGATGGCGACCGTCTGGCGACCACACCGGGTCCCAATCCATCGCGGTGTCGTCGGTGACCGCAGTCGCGGTGCCGCCGCGCGCGGGCACCGTGGCGATATCGCGTAGCCCTCCGTTGTTGAGGCGCCAGTACGCGATGCGCTGGCCGTTCGGGGACCAGTTGGGCTGAACGGCATCGCCTGGACTGATGAGACGCTTGTTTCGGCTGAGTACGTTCACAGCCCAGATCTGGCTCGTGGTCCATCGCGAATCGGGTCCGGAAACACCCTCGGTGGCGTAAGCGACTTCGCTACTGTCGGGCGACCAGGCCGGGTTGTGCCCGGCGTCGGTCAATCGCAGGACCGACTCGCCTGTGGCGCCCATCACGAAGATGCCGCCGCCATCCCTTTCCGAGCGGAACGCGATCAACTTCCCGTCAGGCGAGAAGGCTGGCTGGCTGTCGTCGTCCAGCGAGTTCTTGGTCAGGTTGACGGGGTTCCTGCCATCCACGCGCTGCAGATAGATGTCCCAGTTACCCATCGATCGGCTGGCGTAGACAACCGATTTCCCGTCGGGCGACAGACTGGGGAAACGTTCGCGCCCCCGTTGGTCGGTGACCTGGGACAGCTTGAAGACCCCTGGCACGGGTGCGATCGCCGGGTGCTGCGTGAGTCGCGTTCCAGTGGAGATGCCGATCGCGATGAGCGACACCGCGCCGAGGATGACAGCGACGACCGACATCCAACGCCGGCCTCGGCCCGCCCCGGAGGCAGCCAACTGCCCGGTCGTTGCGCTGTTCTCGCGCACCCAGCGCAACTCATCGGCCAAGTCGTGTGCGGAATCCCAGCGGTGATCGGGCTGCTTCGCCAGGCACGTGCGAACGATCCGGTCCACGCCCGGAGGTGCGACAGGCTGCAGCGTCAGCGGCGCCGGTTCCGCGTTCATGATGTTGCCGATCAGGCTCGCCGCGCTGGTCCCCTCGAACGCACGCTTTCCCGTCAGCATCTCGTACAGAATCAATCCGAGCGCCCACAGATCCGTCCGCGCATCCGTTGGTTTCCCCTCCACCTGCTCCGGTGCCATGTACTGCAGGGTGCCGACGATGACGCCCTGTGCGGTGAGAGGCGCCCGCGTGGACGCGGCCGTCAACATCTGCACGGCCGCCGCCTGCTCTCCATGCGCTTTCGCCTTGGCAACACCGAAGTCGAGCAGCTTCGCGCCCGACTTCGTCAGCATCACGTTGCCTGGCTTGAGGTCGCGGTGGATGACCCCCTGGCGGTGTGCCGCCGCCAGCGCCTCCGCGATCTCGGCACCGATGACCAGCGCCTGTTCGAGCGGCACCGGCCCCTTTTCAAGTCGGGCGGCGAGAGTGTCGCCCGCCAGGAGCTCCATCACTAGAAACAGCGCCCCGTCGTGATCGCCCACGTCGTGCAACGTGCAGATGTGCGGGTGGCTCAGGCTCGCGACGGTCTTCGCCTCGCGCTCAAACCGCGCGCGGCGTTCGGGGTCGTCGCTAACCTCTGGCGGGAGGACTTTGATGGCGACTGTGCGATTCAGACGAGTGTCGCGCGCCTTGTAGACCTCGCCCATCCCGCCGGCGCCGATGGGTGACTGGATCTCGTACGGGCCGAGTCGAGTGCCGGCAGAGAGGCTCATCAGAACCTCCGGGCTTCAGGCGTGCGAACAACGGGCGGATTGTAGCACCGGCTGAGGTGCGCTGTCGCCTGTCCCACGGCTGTCCCAATCGGGAGCACGATCCTCGTAGTTCTCGTAATCCTCGCAGGGTTCTTGTCAGTGCAGGACAACCGGAAACACAGGACTCGGCCTGTGTTCGACGGGTGGGGGAGTCGAGAGAGTCGTTCCTGAAATCCTGGGACCCGCAAGGGTCGTGTGGGTTCGATCCCCACCCCCGGCACAGAATTCCTGATGGGTTTGCTCACTGAACCGGGCGAGATCCGGGCCGGAGGAACGGCAAGCGGCGGAGAATGTCTCAGATCCGGGCGCGTACGGTGGCCATGTCCTCACGCCGCCGGCAGTACCGAAGCGATATCCAGCCCGCACGCTGCAGGCGTGACCGTCTCGACAATGTGGCGCAGGTAGAGCCCAGAGGCGTCACGTTCGCTGGTGTCCACCTCGCGTGTGATCCGCTTGAGCCCCTCATCGATGAGCGCCACGACCGGGTGCATGACGTCGCCAGGGGTCGTCCTGATGACGATGCCGAGCTCGTCGTGGGTCGTCCGGACGAAGGAACCGAGCGGGAAGAACGTCACGGCATTGATGAACGACTTGACGAGCGACGGATTCAGTGACTCGCCGGCGAGTCGCGCGAGCACGAGGCAGGCCTGCTCCGGGAGCATGGGCTCGCGATACGAGCGGGCGCCCGTCAGGGCCTCGTAGACGTCGATCACCGACACGAGCTGGCTCAGCACGTGCGGGACGCCGCTCATGTCACGGAGGTCGGGATAGCCGCCGCCCTTGATCGTCCGGTGATGCTCCAGGGCGATCATGGGAGTCAACGGGTGTAGTCCTTCAGTCCCCACGAGGATCTCCGCTCCGAGCATCGCGTGACCTTCAATCAGCTTCCGCTCGCGCAGGTCGAGCGCGCCAGGCTTCAACACGACATCGCGCGCGATTCTCGTCTTTCCGATGTCGTGCAGGAGCCCGGCCTCAACCAGCGCCGCGATGAGCTTCTCGCCGAGCCGCAGCTCTTTGCCCAAGAGCAACGCCAGCATCGCCACGTTCACGGAATGGCAATAGGTGAGGTTCTCGTACTCCTTGATGGCCAGGATCTGCGACATTGCGACGCTGCTGGACGCGACCTTGGAGATCAAGAGATCCATCAACTCCCGCACGGCGACGACCTGCAACGTCCCCGCGGCGGCGACCATGTCAAAGGTCGCTTGAGCCAGGCGCAGGGAGTCGGCGTAGGCGGGATCGAGAGGACCTGTCGGGCGGTCCGGCCACTGCCGCGACGGCCATCGCGTGTCCAGCGGCACGAGGCGTCTCAGGCTGACATGACGCACGTCCCGTTGGACGAGCCTCTTCTCAATGGGTTCTCCCCCCTGACCGTCCTGCATCAGTTCGCGCAACAGATCCACGAGCTTCTTGAGTTCGTCCGGCTGGAACCCTCGCTGGAAGTGGACGCTGTCGATGCCGAGGTCCAAGAGGTCATCAAGGGTCGACGTGGCCCCTCGATCGAAAGGCAGGCCGTCCAGTTGAACGATGCCGTGCACGATGTCGATCTTCAGAACGGGATGGCTCTTGAGGTAGCCGCCGATGGAGTCGTCCAACTCCTTCAGCTTCTGCTCGACGATTGGATGGCCCGGCGGGTACATGCGGGACAGCTTCGACGCGAAGACCAGGCCTTGAAGCAGGGCAACCGGGTCAATGGTCGACTGTTCACCGGAGGCTGGCGCCACGGCAGCCGGACGCGATTCGGTCTTCATGACGAGAGAAGCCGGCGTGCGGTGAATGCCACACGCATGAGCGCCGGACGCCAAAATCGTTGGCGGATCGACGCGAGGTGTCTGAGTTCCGACTCGAATCCTCTTGTGAGGTGCGCGTGGGCGCGCTTCAGCAGCTGAAGCACGATATCGGGATTGTGAACAACGAAGTCATCACTTCTCAGGATCGTCCGAAGCTGGGCTTTGACCAGCGGGGATGGGAATCGCCACAGCGCCTCGAAGGCGGTGTTCCGAAGGGCATGGCCCGGTTCGACGATCTGGGCCGTCACAATGCGCGCCGCCTGAGGCGTCCCCATTCGTACGAGGGCTTCCAGCGCCTCGCGCCTCACCATCCCATCTCCGTGTACAAGGTAGCCGGCGACGACCTTCTCGTGCCCTCCGCCGGCACACCCCAGGGCTCGGACGATCGATCGCGTGGCGGAAGGGCTCGCGTGCTCGAGCTGCGTCACCAGTCCCGGCGCCAGTACCGCGGCATGGTCGCAGACCAAGTCGATCAGCGCCGGTAGTTTCGCTTGCACGCGCCGATCGTCGAGGAGTGCGGCGAACACTGGCGCAATGGTCGGCGCCAAGGCGTTGACGTACCCGGCCACGACCGGTCGAGCGGCGGGCCCCGCTCGATACGTTTCAATCAGCCACGCCGCCCGTTCTCTGGTGCACAACGCCTGGACCGCGGCGTCTACGCACTTGGCGACTTGAGGCCGCCGCGGCTTCACCGAGACCAGGACATCGCGCAGCCTGACGAGCCAGGACAGGACGGCTTCCGGTTGTGCCCGGTCCTCGAGAGCTGCCAGCAGCGGCGCCACCACGGAGAGGAGGGTCTGAGTACGGTCGGGGTTCGGCTCAAGGCGAAGCAGACTGCACAGGCATCGGAGCTGCTGGTCGACAACATCCGTGCTGCTCGCAACCTCCCGGATCGCTTCCACCGAAGCCAGGGTCGAGTCGTCCATCGCGAGGTCGAATCCCGAGAACTCCGCGAAGTTCGTCGTCTGGCCCGGGCTGACCTGGATGAGCCGTCGCGCGTAGCCGTCGAGCACGTGATAGGCCGGTGCTTCGGGTGTCGCGCTCGCCGGCAGGTCCCGCTCGCGGAGTCGAGCGTTGAGAAGCGGCAACACTGCCTCCTGACGGTCGGCTGGCAGGGCGAGCCTCGTCAACGCGACGGCCAGCAGCCCGGGGAAGCCGTCTCAAGTTCGAGCAGGAGACACAACGCGTCCGCCAGCTCGGCGTCTGGAAAGCCGTGAAGGACCGAACCGTCTGGGCGCCCGTCGAGCAACCCTGGGAGGACGGTCTGCTTCAGCAGCCGCGTACGTGACTCTGGGGGGAGTTCAAGCACGGCTTTCGAAAGCCGGGCGAACATGATGCTGGTGGAACGCGGCTCGAGGGACGCGAACAGGGTCGCGAGGCCGCTGAAACTCCGCTCAAGTGCTGATCCCGCGCCCGCGAGCACGGGATCCTCGCCGCGCAGCCGAAGCAGGATGGCAGCCAGCCTGGCGGGATCCTCGATGAGAATCGCCAGCTCCGCCAACGAGACCGAGGAGAAGGGGGAAGTCGGATCGACACGGACCCAGCCCCTGTCCGGCGGATACAGATGATGGGCCTCGGCGCCAGTCGCCAGGAGGGCGGCACGACGAACGCGCTCTCGGTGGACCGCTTCGGAGACCGTTTCGGCGTCCCCGCCCATCTCGACGATTTCCGGACGGCACGTCGCTTCCGCCTCAATATGTTCGACACCCTGCTCACTGAGCAAGTCCGGGAGTGAGGCTTCCTCCGCCTGCTGGGCCTGCGCCAGACAGCAGCACAATTGGGCGAGATCCTGGTGGGTCGCGCTGCAGTCGATGCGGAGCCGGCCGAGCGACGCTCGGAACATCGGGCGTGCAAGCTCCCGCTCAATCACGGTGCCCGCACCGAGGTCCAGACCGTCGACAATCAGTTGTCGGGTCGTGACGAGCGCATCCACGTGATCGCGTCCGTCCATCGAGGCCAGGCTTCGCTGCGCGGCCAAGACCGCCTCGACGCAGAAGGGGCTATCGGACGGGTAGGTTCGAAACTGACGGGCGGCTCGCGCGAGGAGCTCAAGGAACTGCTCGACGGCAACCGGCCGACCAGCCGGTTGCGCCTGCGGACCGGATGAAGCCGCATCCTCCGACACACGTCGGTCGGTCAACGGGTGTTGCATTTCAATCTCGTCCGGGAGGTGCGATGCGGTCAGGCACTCCGTTTCACTTCTCTTATCGACCGGACCGGGCGCGGTGATTACGATCTCAAAACCCTGGGACGCGCAAGCGTCGTGTGGGTTCGACCCCCACCCCCGGCATTCTACGGAGAAGCCAGTAGCCAGAAGCGAGAAGGAACGTCCCCCGCCGGCAGGGTCCTTCACGAGCGTTCGCTGTCACCGCCCCGTGGGCACCTTCGCCTTCAGTTCCTCGAACCAATTCAGTACGAGGTTGATGTGCGTGACCACGGGCGGCGGTGGCGGCGCCTGAGTCTGGGTCACATAGAACCGTCCACCGTCGGCCGCCACGCTGTAGCAGCGGACCGGAGTGCACGCCAGGCGGAGATCGCGGGGGTCGAACGTAAAGAGCGCGTGCGGCACGTCCAATGCGAGGCGGTGACCCGGGTGCGAACTCGACCGCCATCAGCCGACGGTTGCCCTGCGGGTCCGGCAGACTCACGAAGAACAACTCGCGTCCGGTCGAAGCCCACGCCGGACTCCAGCCGCCATCGACCGAGACCGGCTCGGCCCGACCAGGGCCGGGATACGGACGCACGTATACCTCGAACCGGCCTGAGACGTCCGACCCGTACGCCAGCCAGCGTCCGTCTGGCGAGAACTCCGGCCAACGTTCAGTATGCTGCCGGTTCTGGACCGCGGGCTGCACACGGTTCTGCCCGGGTGCGAGCGTGACGATCACGATGTCGCTGGAGTCACGCACGGCCGCGATCTGCAGCCCATCCGGCGTGAAGGACGAGACGGTGATGTCGCCTGGGATGAGGACCTGCGGTGGGGCCGTGCCGTCCGCGGGTTGCGCGGCCAATGCCCGCCGGCCGTCCGCGAGCCACGCAAACGCGAGGCGCCGTCCGTCCGGGGACCAGATTGGAATCCACGCTTCCCCGCCTCCGGCAAGCAAGGTCGTGGTCCCGCGACCCACGTCGTACAGCCAGACACCGGCGTCCGTGAGCGTGCGGATCAACACGGCCAGCTGCCGGCCGTCCGGCGACACGCGCGCCGCGGGGCCGTAGCTCCGCGCGGGCGCCGGAAGTGGTGACACCTGCCCGCGCCGGTCCACCGTGACCAGCCTCGCGTCAGGATATGGCACCACCGCGCCGGGCAGCCAGGCGAGCGCCGCAGCCGCGGAGATGGCGAACTGACCGGCGCCGGTGACGTAGTCGGTGTTGCCCGCGGTCAGCGCCTGCGCCACCGCATCGAGCATCGCGATGGGGGTGCCTCGGGTCTCCAGCCGCTGCTCATCGAACGGGACCGCGAACAGCACGCCGCGGCGCAAGAACACCAGGTGGCCAGTCGGCACGTACCGCGCATCGGCGGCGTTCTTCACCAGGACTTTCCGGACCCCCGTCGTCAGGTCCTGCGCAACCACCTCCTCGTCGCCCCACGACCACTGGCGCTTTCGCGCGGTGTAGAGCAATGTCCGGCCGTCAGGCAACGGGCACGGCAGGATGTGGGCCACCTCCGATTCGCCGACCGTCGTCACCGCCGCCGGCGCCCCGTCCGCTGGGATCATCCAGATGGCGCCGCCATTCCCCCTGCCGAAGAACAGGCGGCCGCGGACATCCCAGGCCAGGCCCCACGGCGGGTCGCCGAGCGCCGACGCAAGGTCCATGACGGGGCCCCCGCCGAGCGGCACCTTCCTGATCGCCCCGCCTGCCCAGAATGCGACCCACCGGCCGTCCGCAGACACCGCTGGCACCTGCGCACCTTCGGTGCCGGCCAGCGGTCGCGCCTCTGCTCCATCGAGCCTGCGCACGTAGAGCCGCCGCACACCTGCTCGACGACCGACGAAGACAATCGCCTGGCCGTCCGGCGTCCACGCCAGGGCCGTGCGCGATCCCCCAGGCGTACCCACGAAGGTAGACTCGACCTCGTCGGCGGAATTCACTTCGTCGGCCGGGCGCACGTCAAGGCTCGGGTGCGTCAGTGAGACCCGAGGCGGGACGGGGCGCAGGAGCCACGTCGCGCCCGCTCCGATCATCGTCCCCGCCACGACACCTGCGACCAGCAGCGCCGGCCACAGACCCCTTGGAGACGGAGGCCGAGGCGGCGCGACCGACAGCGCCGTGACGCCGCTCGTCTGCCGCATCCAGCGCAGGTGGTTGGCCACGTCGTGCGCGGTGTCGGGCCGGTCGTCCGGCGACTTCGCGAGGCACTGTCGCACGAGCAGATCGAGTGCAGGCGGCGTGAGCGGTTGCACCGAGGACAACGGCGCCGGTTCGCGGTCGAGGATCGCGGCGATGACGGCGGCCTGGCTGTCGCCCTCGAAGGCGCGCCTCCCGGTCAGCATCTCGTACAGCACTATCCCGAGCGAGAAGATGTCGCTGCGGGCGTCGGCTTCTTTGCCTTCCAGCTGCTCGGGAGCCATGTAGGGCACGGTGCCGAGCAGCGTCCCCTCAGCCGTCGCCGGCCCCCGCGTGGGAGAGGCGGACATGGCAACCGACGCCACCACGGCCCCGGGTGCCTTCAGCTTCGCGAGGCCGAAGTCGAGCAGCTTCGCGCCCGACTTCGTCAGCATCACGTTGCCCGGCTTGAGATCGCGATGGATGACACCCTGACGGTGCGCCGCTGCGAGCGCGTCGGCGATCTCCGTTGCGATCGTCAGCGCCTGTTCCAGCGGTATCGGTCCCCTGCGCAGGCGCTCGGCGATCGTTTCACCCACGACGTGCTCCATGACGAGGAACATCGAGCCGTCGTGCTCACCGATGTCGTGGAGCGTGCAGATGTGCGGGTGGTTCAAACCCGCGACGGTCTTCGCCTCGCGTTCGAATCGAGCGCGGCGGTCAGGATCGCTGCTGACTTCCGGGGGGAGGACCTTGATGGCGACGGCGCGGTTGAGGCGGCTGTCGGAGGCCTTGTACACCTCGCCCATTCCGCCTTCGCCCAGCTTCTCCAGGATTTGATATGGCCCGAGCATCTGGCCAATCATCGAATCCTCCGCTGGGCTTCGGCGCGACCTCGCCGTAGCTCCGGGATGTTCGCGCGGAGCGGAGGCGGGCCGCCGGCCCCGAGGGCGGAGAGGATCTCATACGGGCCCAAGCGGACGCCAGCGGAGAGGGGCATGGTGAAACCGAGCGCATTGTAACATCGGAAGGCTCAGGGCTCAGCGTCAGGCCGGTTCTGAAGAACTTTGACACCGCCGTGCCCTGGAGTAAGATCGTCCCTCGTACAGTTTGTGAGGTTCTCACCGTTGTCTTCCTCCATTTATGGGCAGTCAGTTGCCAGAAAGGTGGTTGCGATGGCTACCAGCCAGCGCATAGTGGCGGGGGTTCTCGTTCTCCTCTTGGTCGTACCAGGGCTGGCCTTCGCCCGGCAACGACTCCGGCTCGACGGCAAGATCGTCGATCCGAAGGGAAAGCCTATTGAAGGCGTGACCGTGACCGCGACTTCGTCCGACGTTCCGGGTTTCCGTGAGGTCCGGACGACCGACAAGAAGGGGTCCTTCACGATCGATCTGCCGCAGAACGGCGTGACCTACCAGTATCGATTCGACAAGGTCGGGTACGCGACCCTCAACGCCAGGCAGCAGTGGCAACTGGAGGGCAGCCAGCGTTTCGAGTGGACCATGCAACCGGGCAGCGGGCCGGAGATTGGCGGCGCGGCGCCGATCTCGCTGTCGGAGCCGGCCGTCCTCGCCTACAACGCCGGGGTCGCCGCTGTGAAGGGCAAGGACTATCCCACCGCAGAAGCGAAGTTCAAGGAGGCCGCCGGCCTCGACCCCCAGCTGTCCGTGGCGTGGGTGGCGCTGAGCTCTGTTCAGTTGCAGACGGGGCACAACCAGGAGGCTGCCGAGTCCGCGGAGAAGGCCATCGCCCTCGGCTCGAAGGACGAAGCGATCCTGGCGGCGAGGTGGCAGGCTTACAAGAACCTGAAGGATGACGCCAAAGCGGCGGCGGCGCTGAAGGACCTGGAGGCCTTCGGTCGGCGTACCGAGGAAGCGAAGAAGCTCCACAACGATGGCGTTGCCCTCGTGAAGGCCGGGGATTCGGCGGGTGCCTTCGCGAAGTTCCAGGAAGCCCTCAACCTCGACCCGAACCTGCGGCCCTCGCTGGTCGGGCTCGCCACGGCCGCTCTCAAGCTCGGCCGCAACGCCGAGGCGGCGACCGCAGCGGAGACCATCCTCAAGGCGGATCCCAGGAACGACCAGGCGTTACGGCTTCGCTACAACGCCTGCCTGAATCTGGGAGACCCCGAGAGGCTGGCCGACGCGCTGGCTGGTCTTGCTCCATTGGAGCCCACCGTGGCGAAGAACGGACTCCTGAAGCTGGCCTTCGACGCGTACGACGCCAACGACAAGACCCGGGCCAAGGACAGATTCCTCAAGGTCCTCCAGCTCGACCCGAACCAGGCGCTCGCGCACTACTATCTGGCTCTCGTCTACGTGAACGAGGGCGCCAACGCGGAAGCGAAGGCCCACCTCGAGAAGTTCGTCGCGCTGTCGCCGAACAGCGCGGAAGCCGCGACGGCGCGCGAGATGCTCAAGCAGATCAAGGCGCCGATCGAGTAGGCTCGGCTTCGACAAAGCCGCGCCGGGCTGCGTACCAAGAAGAGGGGGCGGTCCCACGAGGGACCGCCCCCTTTGCTTTGGTGCCTGTTGCCGTCGAACTAGAACGTGAACTGCATGCTCGCGTGCAGGTAGCGGCCCAGCGAATCGTAGGTGCCGTAGAACCCCGCGCCGTAGTCGTTGTTCTGCTGGCCGGGCGCGAGCGGGGGCTCCTTGTCGAGAATGTTGTTGACGCCGACCACGCTGGTCGTCCTTCCGCAACTTGTAGTTCACCCCGAGGTCCATGTAGTTGTACGCGGGGATCTTGTCAGATGTCGTTGAGCTTGAGCATTGCGCGTGGCCGGGGACGGCGAGCGCCGGATTGGGGCTGCAACCATCGTTTGTCACGGGACCGATCATGCGCCAGCCGAGCCGACAGGACGAACTTCAAGTTGGTCTCCCACGAGAAGCGGGCGATATGCCGCCACTTCGGGGTCGGGATGCCGCACTGGTTGCCGAAGTAGCCCACGCAGTCGTAGTTATACAGCCCGGTGTCGATCTTCTGCTGCATCAGGTAGGTGCCGATGAGGTTGACGCTGAGAGCGGCCCATGTTGCCACGGCGCGGCGTAGCTGGCGGTGACGTCGAGGCCCTTCGATTGAGCATGCCGATGTTCTGGTTGGTCGTGATGGTGTAGCCGTCGTTCGTCATCCACAGCGTGCCGAACCGGTCGCGGTGAATCAGGCCGCACAGCGAACGCGTTGCCGGTCGCGGCGCACTGGTTCTGGATGTCGTCCGGTCCCAGGGTGCCGATGGTCTCGTCGATCTTGATGTCGTAGTAGTCGAGCGCGGCCGTGAAGCCCGGAAGTCGCTTCGGCGTGATCACGAGCGCCGAAGGTGTAGGTGTCGGCCGTCTCGGGATTGAGGTCCGGGTTGCCGCCGCCGAGGGTGTTGTACTGGCCGGCCGGGTTCTCCGGGACGTTGCCGTACTGGGCAGCGCTCACGCCCGTGCGCGCGCACTGGGCCGCGGGTGGCGGTCGGGTACTATCGCCGGCGCAGATGTCCTGGCTGCCGCCGAGGCCGAGGCCCTGCGGCGTGAACAACTCCACGGATGTTGGGCGAGCGGGTCGCGCGGTTGTAGCCCGCGCGGAACTTGAGGTCCGGCGACTGGCGCCCAGGAGCCCTGGGCCTTGTAGGTCGAATGACGCCCGGTGCTGCTGTAGTCGGACAAGCGGTAGCCGAGTTCCAGGCTCAGGTCCTTGGCACCTGTCGCGTCCTGCACGACGGGAACAGCGCCTCCGTGAAGAACTCCTTCACGTTGTAGGTGCCCTCGACGGGCAGCGTCGGACCGCCCTGACCCGCGCCCAGGCTGCCTGCTGAACGGCGTGTCGGGGTTGACGAACAGGTATTCGTCGCCGGTACTCGCCGCCGAATGCCGACCTTGATGCCCTCGGTCGCCTGGGCGAACCCAGCCGTAGTGCTTGAGGTCCGCCGTGACGCTTCCCGCTGACCATCGCGTCCTCGTGCCGGAATCCAGACATCATAGGGAGCGCGAGGTAGTCCAGCGCTGCCTGGGTCACGCCGCCCACCTTGAAGATGTTCCACGGAACGCAGCCGGCGTTGCCGGAACGGCAGTGCCAGGTGCTCGGATCGCCGGGGTGCCGTCGACGATCAGGGCATCCTGGATGCTGTTGGCGTTGAGGTCGTTGGCGTACCCCTGCGGGGAGTGCACCTCGGCCTGCAGGCCGTAGACGTCGTAGCTCCACGCCGTTGTTGAGATCGCCCTTGAGGCCGCCAGGAGACGCGAAGAGCGGTGTGACGCAGCTGGCGAGACGCGGCCGCCACCCTCGACGTTGCGCCGGTCGATGATCGACGTTCGCCATGTCGGTCGGGCCGTAGCCCGCGTCCGTGCACAGGAGCTGTCCGCTGCTGGGCGCTCAGCATCGGGTTGTCGCAGTTGAGCGAGGCCGTGTTGCCGAAGTCGCCCGACGGCGCGATCTGCGCGTCCGTGTAGTCGTCCATGAACATGACATCGCCGTAGGCCTTGAAGCTGCTTGTTGAACTCGTAGTTCAGGAAGCCGCCGCCGGCCCACCGCTTGTCGGGACGCTGCATGAAGTTGTACGGCGCGTAGTTGAAGACGTCGTTGGCGCCGCGCGGACCTGAACTGGTCGCCGTTCGGCGAGTTCACGTCCAGGACGTAGTCGCCAACCCGTCTGCCGGCGGCGTTATAGACCGGAAACGGCCGTCCTGCCACGTGGCCGAACCGCCGCAGGTCGGGCCGGTCATGGTCATGCCCACCGAGGACGGAGCAGTTCGTGTAGTCGCGCGCGTCCTTCGTGATCGCGTCGGTGTTGCGGTAGTCGAGGTAGATCGACGCGTGGCCCTTGCCGTCGGCGAACTTGCCGCCGAGCGCCATGTTGAAGTTCATCGGCCCGCTGTTCCAGCATGCTGCCCTTCGGGACGGTGAAGCCCTTGGCCGTGTTGATACTCTGCGCCAGCGCGTTGTCGTTGTTGTGCTGGTAGCCGCTCACACTGGACGCCGCCCCGGACGCCCTCGAAGTCCTTGTCCAGGACGAAGTTGACGACGCCGGCGACGGCGTCGGCGCCGTAGACCGACGACGCGCCGCCCGTGAGGACGTCGACCCGCTTCACGAGCGCCGACGGGATGAAGTTCAGGTCGGCGGCGTGTCGCGAACGCGTCGCCGACTGGCATCCGGCGGCCGTCGATCAGAACCAGCGTGCGCTCGCGTCCGAGGTAGCGCAGGTCAACCGTCGCCGTGCCGGACGCGCCGTTCGAAATCGTGGAGTTCTGCGCCACGAAGACCTGCGGCAAGGCTGGTCAGCAGGTCTTCGATGCGGGTCATGCCCCGATAGGTGAGCTCTTCGACCTCCAGGGTGGTGACAGGGCTCATCGCTTCCAGTGTCGGACGGGGAATCAGCGTGCCGGTCACCTGGATCTGCCTCGGATCTGGCCGCCGACCGAAGCTTGGTGTCCAGGTGTGAAGGGCTGGCCAGCCACCACGAGCGCCGTGCTCGTCTGCTTGGCGAATCCCGACAGTTCGAAGCTGACCTCGTACGAAGCCGGCGCCAGCTTGTCGAACGCATAGCGGCCGTTCGCGTCGGTGACGGCCGTCTGCGCCGCGGCGGTCCCGGCCTTGATAGTCACGGTGACACCGGGGAGCACGCCGCCGGTCGCGTCCGTGACCACGCCCGTGATGCGGCCGGTGTTCTGAGCGGCCGCGGTTAGCGGCAGGCCCACGACCAGCAACAACACCAGGAGTAGCCGCCACGCCAAGCGCGGGGTCCTTCCTGCCGTCATAAGACCTTCTCGTTCCATTGCACCCTCCTGATGGACGCGTTATCGACGCGCCGCCGCCGGGCGATTTCCGGAGGCCGCGCTGAGCCGAATTGCCAGACTATTCTATCTGCAATCGACAGGCCACGACCAGCGATTGCGCAGAATCTGATGAACGGTAGCTATCACGTTTGTTTTCAGGCGCTTAGTTGCATTGCAGACCGTCCGGAATCGAGGCGAGCCCTCCGCCGGATCCATGTGAATGGATTCGATGAGGCCCCTGATCCAATCGCAAGGATCCGAGCAGGACGTCAATCGCGTTCCTCGTTGCCACCGAGCGGCAGTATAATCCCCGGGTTCCGACGTCACCGAGAGAAACGCACCGACCTCGTGAGGAGAGTACACATGCACCGTTCGTATCGCACTCGCCAACTGCTTCTCGTCCTCTGCCTGATCCTGGCCGCGGCGCCCGCCTTCGCGCAGGCCACGCAGACCCAGAAGCCGCAGCCGTTTCAGCCGCAGGTCGGCCAGGCGGGCAAGGACGTCGTCTGGGTGCCGACGCCGCAGGTCCTGGTCGACAAGATGCTCGACATGGCCAAGGTGACGCCGGAGGACTTCGTCATGGACCTCGGCTCCGGCGACGGCCGCACCGTCATCACCGCCGCCAAGCGCGGCGCGCGCGCGCTCGGCGATCGAGTACAACCCCGACATGGTCGAGCTGTCGAAGCGCAACGCCGAGAAGGAAGGCGTCACCGGCAGGGCCGACGTTCGTCAAGGCCGACCTGTTCGAGACCGACTTCTCGAAGGCCACCGTGATCACCATGTTCCTGCTGCCGCGACATCAACCTCAAGCTGCGGCCGAAGATCCTCGACCTCAAGCCCGGCACGCGCATCGTCTCGAACACGCTTCACGATGGACGACTGGAACGCGGACGAGACCGCCACGCGTCGCGCGAAGCCGGCTGCACGCTCCTGGTGCACCGCGCTACTTCTGGATCGTGCCGGCGAAGGTCGCGGGCACGTACAGTCCCGCAGGGCGAGCTGACGCTCACGCAGACGTTCCAGATGCTCTCGGGCACGATGCGCATCGGCGAGAAGAGCGCGCCCATCTCCGACGGCCGCCTTCGCGGCGAGCAGATCAGTTTCACCGTTGGCGGCGTGAAGTACACCGCCAGTGTGAACGGCACGTCGATGGCGGGAACGACGACGACCGGTTCGAACACGACGCAGTGGTCGGCCACCAAGGTGAAGTAGGCGGCGCGCTGAACTTCGGCCGGGTGTCTCTCGTCTCTGACGGAAAGGGAGGGGAGACACCAATGGCCGAAGAACGCACGTGGTGGGAGACGATCAAGGTCGAAGGCGGTGAACTGCTCGAGAAGGTCAAGAGCCTCATCCGCGAGGGCAACGTCCGGCGGATCGTCATCCGCCAGGGCGACCGCTCGGTCGCTGAATTCCCCCTGACGGTCGGCGTCGTGGGCACCGTCGCCGCGCCCATTCTCGCAGCGGTGGGCGCGCTGGCGGCGCTGCTCACGAACTGCACCATCGCGGTGCAGCGCGCCGCGCCGGCGAACGACGCGGAGCCGCCGCCGGTTCCGCCCGTCGAGGCCCCGAAGGCCGACGTGAACTGAATTGGACGCCCCGATTCTGAGTCGTCTGCCGTAATCAGGCCGCGTCGCAGGGATTTGTCCGAGCAAACCCTTTCCCGGGTTTGCGAGCGGCAGACCCGAGACGAGGCGTTCAACGTCGCGACTCCGATTCGGAGACTCCCCTTGTAGCGACCTGTTGGGTCAGGGCCGGGTGCGGCCTTTCTTCGAGGCCGACTCGGCCCGCACCTTCACCTCGAGCATCGCGTCTCGGACCGCGAATCCGTTCCGGACGTCCGCGACCAGCACGCTGACGATCTGCGACGACAGCCACGGGTGGCGGAACCGGACTCTCGTGACGAGACGGGTCCGGCGGCTGCCGACCGCCTCGAGTGCCCAGCACCAGGAGAGCCGCGGCGCGGAGCGCGTGAGCCAGAGCATGTAGCGATTGGCTTCGAAGCCCTTGACGAAGAAGCGCTCGCGCCGGCCCATCTGCTCGATCAGCGGCCACACCTCTTCGCGCGAGGCGTCGATAGTGATCGCCCGCGTGGCGACGAACGTGGCGCCGCCGATGACCTGGTCGCCGGGCATCGGGCGCGTCCGCTCGACCGCGGTCGAGCCCCACTGCATCTGCATCGGGCGCAGGAAGGCGAGGTAGGCCACCGCCACGGCGACAACGGCAATGAGGACGATCCGAACGACCGTCTGCCCGATCGGACCAGCGACCAGCCTCGTCACGCTGCCCATTATTCACGAGGTCGGCTCCTGCGGTGAAGCGCGCCGGTTCTGCCCGGCTCGGCGCATACTGTTCTCGGGGGGAGACGAGACATGGTGCGATGGCTGACGTGGGCCGGAGTGGCGGCGACGGCGGCTGCCCTGAGCGCGCAGGGCGGTTCGGGTACGCTCGATTCGCTCGTCAAGGCCGAGCGCGCGTTCGCGAGGATGAGCGTCGCGACATCGCAGCGCGACGCCTTCCTGGCGAACTTCGCCGACGACGGGGTGTGGTTCACCCCGGGACCGCAGAATGCGAGGGAGGCCCTCCGCGGGCAGCCGGCGCCGGCCGGGCCGCCAGCGCGGACGCTCGACTGGGAGCCGGCGACCGGCGACATCGCGGCGTCCGGCGACCTCGGCTACACGACCGGGCCCTACCTCTCGACGCCGAGGGCGGCCGACGTCCCGCCTCGGACCGGATGGTTCTTCTCGGTCTGGAGGCGGCGGCCCGCCACGGGGTGGAAGGTCGCGGCCGACTTCGGCATCGAGGCGCCCGCCACGGTCCCGTTGCGGCCGCGCACGTTCACGCGAGCCGACGAGCGGGCGATCAAGCCGCGGGTGAAGCCGGACCCGAAAGCCTGCGCTGAAGAACTCCGTGCGGCCGACGTCGCGCTGGCCGCCGCGGCCGGCGACCGCGGGTTCCAGATGGTCTACCGCATGTTCGCGGCGCCGGACATTCTGGTCTTTCGGCAGGGCGCAGCGCCGCTTGCCGGAAGGCTCGCGGTCGTGTCGGTCGTGCCGTCCCTCCCGCTGCGCTACACGCTGCAGCCGGTCCACGCGGAAGCGTCGCAGGCGGGCGACCTCGGGTTCACCTACGGCTCTTACATCGTGGCGTCCGACGGGCGGCCGGAGGTGCGCGGCTACTATCTCCACGTCTGGAAGCGACTGGCCGATGGGTGGAAGCTGGCGGCGGACGTGACGAATCAGTAGCTGCGATCCGACGCCGCGGGGACGAGAGGGGCAGGCGCGGACCGGGTCGGCGCGCAGGGCGACTTGCGAGGTCCGCCGAGCGGAGCCCGGAGCCGACGAACCGGGCCACGACTGCCATCTCGCAGACGATGGCGTTGCCCTGTTCGACGGGCCCGTTATCGGCTACTGTAGCTGTCAGGGCGGGCGGCCGTCGGCACATTCCCGCCAGCAAGGAGCCGGTGACACGTGACGACATTCCACCTCGATCCTCTTCCTGGTTTTCACCCGTTTCCCGGCCCCGTCGTGCTCGTCATCATGGACGGCGTCGGTCTGGGCAGGCGCGACGAATCGGACGGTGTCTTCCTGGCGAATACGCCGGTGCTCGACGAGTTGCTCGCCGAGCCGCTGTTCGTCTCGCTGAAGGCGCACGGCAAAGCGGTCGGCCTCCCGTCGGACGAGGACATGGGCAACTCCGAGGTGGGGCACAACGCGCTCGGCGCGGGCCGGGTCTTCGCTCAGGGCGCGCAGCTCGTCAACAACGCAATCGCCTCGGGCTCGATCTTCAAGGGCGCCGCCTGGCAGGAGGCCGTCTCCCGCGGGAAGGCGGGCGGGACGGTCCACTTCATCGGGCTGCTGTCGGACGGCAACGTCCACAGTCACATCGAGCAGCTGTTCGCGCTGCTGGATCGGTGCGCGGAGGAGGGCGTCGCCCGCGTCCGCGTGCATCCGCTGCTCGACGGCCGCGACGTGGGCGAGCGAAGCGCGCTGACCTATCTCGACGCGCTCGAGGGCCGGCTGGCGCAGCTGAATGGTGTGGCAGGGCGCGACTACCGGATCGCGTCCGGCGGCGGCCGGATGGTGACGACGATGGACCGGTACGGCGCGAACTGGGGAGTCGTCGAGCGGGGATGGAAGGCGCACGTGCTCGGCATCGGGCGCCACTTCGCGTCGGCCCGCCAGGCTGTCGAGACGTACTACCGGGAGGATCCCGCCAGCACCGACCAGTATCTCGACAGCTTCGTGATCGAGTCGGGCGGCGAACCGGTCGGGACGATCGCGGACGGCGACGCGGTGATCTTCTTCAACTTCCGCGGCGACCGTGCCATCGAGATGTCGCGCGCGTTCGAGGAGGCGGACTTCCACGAGTTCGACCGCGTGCGCGTGCCCGACGTCTTCTACGCCGGCCTGATGCAGTACGACGGCGACGCGCAGATTCCGAAGCAGTTTCTCGTGGAGCCGCCGGCCATCGACTCGACGGTGTCCCAGTACCTGTGCGCGGCGGGCGTCACGTCGTTCGCCATTTCGGAGACCCAGAAGTTCGGGCACGTCACGTACTTCTGGAACGGCAACAACTCCGGCTACGTCGACGAGCGCCTGGAGAAATACGTCGAGATCCCCTCCGACAGGGTACGGTTCGACGAGCGTCCGTGGATGAAGGAGGCGGAGATCACCGACGCGGTGATCGAGGCCGTCCAGTCGGGTCGGTACCGCTTCCTCCGTCTGAACTACGCTAATGGCGACATGGTGGGCCACACCGGCGTGACCAGCGCCATCCGCATCGCGGTCGAGGCCGTGGACCTCGGCCTCCAACGCCTGCTGCCGGTCATCCGAGCCGCGGGCGGCGTGCTGGTCGTGACCGCCGACCACGGCAACGCCGACTGCATGTTCACCGTGAAGAAGGGCAAGCGCGAGGCGATGGTCGCGCACACGCTGAATCCGGTGCCGTTCATCGTGAAGGACTTCTCGGGCGCCAACCGGCTGTCGCTCGCGGGCGTGCCGTCGCCGGGGCTGAGCCACGTCGCGGCGACGCTGCTGGCGCTGCTGGGCTTCCAGAAGCCGGAGAGCTACGATCCGTCGCTCGTGACGCTGTCGTAGGCGACGGCCGTTAGAACGAAGACGGGGGTTCGACCCTATCTCAACCACAGAGGCCACAAAGAGCACGGAGGCTCCCACGCCGAGGGCCTCGACCGGGCGCGCCCCGACCAGGTCGGGGCGCGCGCCGCTGTGCGATGCGTGGCGTGCATGAGCCCGGCGTGTGTCGAAGCGGGCTCATGCGCGCCACGCATCGCACAGCGCTTCGGGCCGTAGGCCCGCATCCGGTCGAGGCCCGGCCAGCCGCTGCGACGGCATGAGTGACCCGGGTTTGTCTCCGTGTTCTCTGTGCCCTCTGTGGTTGTCGGGCGTGGACGGTGTCGCAGCGGGACGTGATTGCCCACGGGCGGCCGACCGCGCCTGCCTCGTATAATCGTCTGGATGCGCTACGATTTCGACACGGTCCTCGACCGTCGCAACACCCACTCGCTGAAGTGGGATCACTGCCGCGATACGTTCGGCCTCGACGATGTGATCCCGATGTGGGTGGCGGACATGGACTTCGCCGCTCCGCCCGAGGTCGTGGCGGCGATCGAGCGGCGGGCCGGGCACGGTGCCTACGGCTACGTGTCGGTGCCCGAGTCGTTCTGGGAATCGGCCATCGTCTGGCTGCAGCGCCGCCACAAGTGGACGGTGGAACGGCGCTGGCTCCACCGAGCGCCGGGCGTCGTCCCCGCACTGAGCCTGTGCGTCAACGCCTTCACCGACTCCGGCGACGGCGTTGTCGTCCAGACGCCGGTCTACTATCCGTTCTTCCGCGCCATTGAGAAGAACGGCCGGCGCCTCGTGCGCAATCCGCTCCTCGCCGATCGCGATACCTACCGGATGGACCTGGCCGACCTCGAGCGGAAGATCGACGACCGGACGCGGATGCTGATCCTGTGCAGCCCGCACAACCCGGTCGGGCGCGTGTGGACCCGGGAGGAACTCGAGGCGCTCGGGGACGTGTGCGTCCGACGGAACCTCGTTGTGCTGTCCGACGAGATCCACATGGATCTGACACTGCCCGGCCACACGCACGTGCCGCTGGCGACGATGTCGCCCGCCCTGGCGGAGCGGACGCTGACGTGCGTGGCGCCAAGCAAGACGTTCAACCTGGCCGGCCTGTCGATGTCTCTGATCGTGGCCGGCAATGCGGACCTGCTGGCGCGCTATGCGCAGCAGTTCGACGCCGCCGGCCTCGAGATCGCCAGCCTGTTCGGGACGGTGGCGCTGGAGGAGGCATATCGGAGCGGGGACGAATGGCTCGATCAGCTGCTCGAGTACCTCGCGGCGAACGTGGACTTCGCCGAGCGGTTCATCCGGGAACGAATCCCGGCGCTGCGCTTCGTCCGGCCTGAAGGCACCTATCTTGCGCTCATCGACTGCCGCGGCCTCGGGATGCCGCAGAAGGCGCTGGACGACTTCTTCCTTCGAACGGCGCGGGTCTACTTCGATAGCGGACCGTGGTTCGGCGAGGAAGCGACCGGTTTCGAGCGGATCAACCTCGCGTGCCCGCGTGCGACGCTCACGGAGGCGCTCGAGCGGATGGAACGGGCGATCAACGAACGGCTGGCAGCTGTCAGCTGTCAGCTGGCAGCGGATGGCTGGCCGCGGATCACGATCCGCTGATGGCTGCAGGCTGGCAGCTGTGTTCGTTCCCGTCCGTCCCAACGACCTTCCCGCTCTTCCTGGCCATCAGCAGCAGCACGGCGCGGTCCTCAGTTCTCGTTTAGCACCTCCCGGACCTTGGCAGCCAGTTCGTCGACCGAGAAGGGCTTCTGGAGGAAGGGCACGCCGTCATCGAGCACGCCGTGGCGGGCGACCACATCGGCCGTGTACCCGGACGTGAACAGCCGCTTGAGATGGGGATGACGGGCGAGTAGCGCTGCCGCCAACTCGCGGCCGTTCATCCCGGGCATGATCACGTCCGTTATCACGAGTTGGATGGTGTCCGCGTGTTCACTCGCCAGGTCGATCGCCTCGACCGGGGAACCGGCGGGCAGCACGGTGTAGCCCTGCCCGGCGAGCATCCGCGTCGTCATCCTCAGGACGGCCGGATCGTCCTCCACGACCAGAACTGTTTCGTGGCCCTCGCCGGCAGGGGCCATCTCCCGCTTCGCTCGTGGCAGCTCCGTCCCGACGCCATGCCGGGGCAGGTAGATGGTGAAGGTCGTGCCCACGCCCGGCTCGCTGTAGACGTTGATGAAGCCGTCGTTCTGCTTGACCGCGCCGTAGACCGTGGCCAGGCCGAGGCCGGTGCCCTTGCCCATGGCCTTGGTGGTGAAGAACGGTTCGAACAGATGGGACTGCGTGTCGGCGTCCATGCCGCAGCCGGTGTCGCTGACGCTCAGCCGCACGTACTCTCCGGGAACGAGGTCCGCGTGGATCGCGCAATACGCCGCATCGAGAGTGGCGGACTCCGTTTCTATGGCGATCGTGCCGACACCCCTGATGGCGTCCCGGGCGTTGACGGTCAGGTTGGCCAGGATCTGGTCAACTTGGGAGGGGTCCACCCTGACCGACCCCAGGTTCTCGCCGGGCCGCCACACGAGGGCGATGTCTTCGCCAATCAACCGCCTCAGCATTGTGATCATCGATCCTATGGTCTCGTTCAGATCGAGCACTGCCGGCGCCACGGTCTGCTTCCGGGCGAAGGCCAGCAGTTGCCGCGTCAGGTCCGCGGAACGCGCGGCCGCCTTGTGAATCTCCATCAGGTCCTCGCGCAGCGGCAGCGACAGAGTCCCCCTCGCGCAGCGCCATTTCGGCGTGCCCGATGATGACGCCCAGCATGTTGTTGAAGTCGTGCGCGACGCCACCCGCCAGCCTGCCCACGGATTCCATCTTCTGGGCGTGGCGGAGCTGGGCCTCGAGGGCGGCGTTGTCCTTCTCGATCTGCTTGCGGGCAGTGATATCCCGGACGGTGGCCTGGAGGAACACTCTCTCTGCCGCCTCGATCCTGCTCAAGAGAACGCTCGCGGGGAACGATTCGCCGCCGATCCGCCGGTGGGTCCACTCGAAGAAGTTCGAACCCTCGCGCATGGCGGTCTCGATCATCTCCGCAGCCGCCTCGGCGGACGGCCGCCCGTCCGGCTGTTGCTCGGGAGACAGCTCCCACGGCCCCATGGTCGTGAAGTGGACCTCATCCCTGGCCCCGAACATCTCGACCGTGGCCGGGTTGCCGCTGGTGAACTGCCAGAGAGGGGGTTCCAGGGTCATCACGGCGTCACGAGAACTGTCGAACAGGCTGCGGAACCGTCGTTCGCTCTCCTTCAGCGCGTCCTCAGCGCGCCGGCGCTCGCTGATGTCTCGGAACACCACGACCGCGCCGGCCGGCCGGTTGTCTTCGCCCATGACTGGGGTGCTGGTGTATTCCACGGGGAAGCTGGTTCCGTCGGTTCGCCAGAACACCTCGTCTTCGGCAGAGTGCGGGCGGCCGTCCCTGAGCGCAGCGTAGACGCGGCATTCCTCCACCGGGCAGACCGTGCCATCCCGCCGCGTGTGGTGCATGTGCGCGTGGGTCATGTGACCAGCCAGTTCCTGCTGGTCGCAGTTCAACAAGAGACAGGCCTTGGCGTTGGCGAAGGTCACCCTCCCGTCGACGTCGAGGCCGTAGATGCCTTCCCCGGCCGCGTCCAGGATGAGCTCGGTCTTGCGCTGAGCCCGCCTCAGCTCCCCGTCGCGTCGATTGCGCTCGGTGACGTCGCGCAAGAACGCAACGTACAACCCGCCTCCGGCGGGCTGATACTGGACGCTGACCTCCACATCGAACGGCGTGCCATCCTTGCGCCGGTGCCGCGCCTCAAACCAATCGTTGCCCTGGGCCCTGATCTTCGCGCAGTGGGCGGCCGCGTCAGCGGCCGATTCGTCAAGGTCGAGGTCGTGGATGTGGAGGGCCAGCAGTTCCTCCTCGGTGTAGCCGCTCATCTGACAGTAGGCGTGGTTGACCTCGAGCAGGCGGCCCTCGTTGTCCGCCGTCCAGAACCCATCCATCGCCGTATGAAGGGCGCTCCGATATCGCGCGTCGCGCTCCTGCAACGCCGCCTCTGCCAACCCGCCGGCGGAGGCGGAAGCCCCTCGGCCGCGTTGTGCAGCTGTCGGACGGGGAGCGTTCCCTGGACCACTGGTCCCGTGTTTCATCTGGCACCTGCCGGCCGTGCGCGGGCGCTGGATTCTGCAGCCTCGCCTGGAGCCAGCATCAGGAGGGATACCGGTTCGTTCATTGCCAGCCTGCACCCGGGCCGTTGTGACCGCTGTTCAGTTATGCACAAACCGGGGCGACCGGACGTCGTCCCCCGGACACAAAGACGATGGGGCGTCGTATAGTAGGCACACCGTGTCGAGGTCCTGCGATGGCGCGCAGGCGCGCGACACGCTCGGGGGGAGCCTTCGATGCGGAGGACGGCAAGCGTGATCGTTGCCCTGGTTGTGGCCAGCTACGTGGTGCTTCAGGCCGCGGGTCCCGCCATCCCGGCGCCCGATTCGGTCTTCGGGTTCACGCCCGGCGCCGACAACAAGCTGGCGACATACGATCAGACGATCGCATACCTGAAGAAACTCGCGGCCGCGAGCCGTGCGATCCGGCTGGTGGAGGCAGGCAAGACGACACAGGGCCGGACGATGTATTTTGCGCTGATTTCGTCGCCGGCCAACCTCGCGAAGATCGACCGACTGCGTGAGATCGCCCAGCGCCTGGCGCATCCTCAGAACCTGACCGACGCAGAGGCGCGGGCGCTGGCGCACGAAGGCCGGGCCTTCGTCCACATCGACGGCGGCTGCCACGCGACGGAGGTGGCGGGGCCGCAGATGGCGCCGCAGCTGGCCTACAACCTGCTTGCCCGGACGAACGACCCGGCCATGCAGGAGATTCTCGCCAACGACGTCGTCATGCTGTGGCCGACGATGAATCCGGACGGGCATGCAGATGGTGGGCGAGTGGCTGGCGAAGAACGCCGGCACGCCGTACCAGCAGTCGGGTCTGCCGCGGCTCTACCAGGAATACGTCGGCCACGACAACAACCGCGACGGCTACATGGTTAACATGATCGAGTCGCGGGTGCTCGAGCACTTCTGGCGCCAGTGGGAGCCGCACATCATCTACGTCCTCCACCAGACCGCGCCGTTCCCGACCCGGATCTGGCTGCCGCCGTTCTCCGAACCGGTCGGCCTGCACGCGCCGCCGATCATCTCCCGCGAAATCAACATGATCGGGATGGCGATCGCGCAGGGGCTCGACCAGCGCGGCCAGGTCGGCGCCACTCACATGGGCACGTCCTTCGACGCGTGGTACCCGGGCTACGTGGACTACGCGCCGGCGTTCAAGAACATCCCCGCGTTCTGGACGGAGACGGCGGGGAACCAGGCCGCGCCGCGCGAGTACACCCTGAACGATCTTCCGGCAGGCGCTCCCGCGACCTTCGGCCGCAGAGCCTCTATTCGAGCCCGTGGGCCGCGGGCTGGTGGCGCCTCGCGGACGCGGTGAACTACGACGAGACCGCGGCGCTCTCGACCCTCGAGTACGCGGCGAAGTACAAGGACTCGCTCCTCTACAACCGCTACCAGGCGGGCCGCGACCAGATCGCGAAAGGAAGGACGACGGCGCCGTTCGCGTACATCGTCCCGCAACAGCAGCGCGACCCGGTGGCCGCCGTCGAGATGTTGCGGCGGCTGGCGTTCGGCGGCGTTCGGGTGTCGCAGTTGACGGCGTCGGCGACGATCGACGGCGCGAGCCACCCGGCGGGGACGTGGGTGGTACCGACCGACCAGGAGTTTGCGGCGATGGCGCGCGAGGTGCTCGACGTGCAGAAATACCCCGACCTGCGACAGTACCCGGGCGGGCCGCCGCTGCGGCCCTACGACGCGGCTGGCTGGACGCTGCCGCTTCAGATGGGCGTGACGATGACGTACGCCTCCAAGCCACTCGAGGCCGACGTGCGGGCGAAACTCGCGCCGCTCGGAACTCCGGTCGCGTTGACGGGGAAGGCGACGGCGTACAACATGACGGAGCCCAAGGACGCCGCGTCGTTCGACAGCCTGCCGGGCATCGGGTTCGATTCCGATCCGCGCCGCCGCGGCAATCGTCCCGCCGCCTGGCCGCATCAGCGGCAGCGGCCCGGCGCTGCTCGTCGATCCGGCGCAGAACAACGCCTTCCGGGCCGTCAACCGCGCATGGAAGCAGGGCGCGTCCGTCGGTCTGGTCAGCGGCACGTCGGGGGCGCGGTACGCCATCTCCGGATTGTCGGAATCGGTGCAGGCAGAACTGGTGGAGTCGCTCGCCCTCGTGGCCGAGCGCGCGAGCGACGGCGGCGCGCCGATCAGGAAGCCGCGGATCGGGCTGTTCCAGCCGTGGAGCGGCAGCATGGACGAGGGCTGGACGCGCTGGCTCCTCGAGCAGTACGACTTCGACTTCGCTGTGCTGCATCCCGAGGACTTCCGCACGCCGCTGACCGGGCGGATCGATGTCGTCATCCTGGCCGACGACGTGCGGATACCCGTCGAGGGCGCGTCGGGCGGCGGCGGGCGAGGCGCGCGGAGGGACGGGGCGGCGGAGGCAGCCTGCCGCCGGAGGGAGCCCGTCGGCCGGGGGCGGCAGGGGCGGCGCGCGTGTCGTCCGGCCGGAGTACGCATATGCCCTCACGGCCGTCGACATCCAGGCGTTCGACGCGTTCGTCAGGGGAGGCGGCACGCTGGTCTGGTCCTGAACAGCGCGACCCGCTGGGCCATCCAGCAATTCAAGCTGCCTGTGAAGAACGCCGTCGAAGGCCTGAAGCCCGACGACTTCTTCCTGCGCGGCTCGATTGTCGAAGTGAGGCCGACCTCGCGCATCCGGTGATGGCCGGGATGCCGGCGCGTGCGGCGGTGTTCGTGGACGGCAGCCCGGTGTTCGACACGCTCGAGGGATTCAAGGGAACGGTCATCGCCCGGTACCCTGAGACCGGCTCGCCGCTGCTGTCGGGCTACCTGATCGGCGAGAAGTATCTCCACGGGAAGGCCGCCGCTGTGGAAGCCGAGCTGGACCAGGGGCGCGTCATCCTGCTCGGATTCCGCCCGCAGTGGCGCGGGCAGCCGTTCGGGACGTTCCGCGTGCTCTTCAACGCGCGCTCTGAACGCCCGCGGGCGCTGACAGCCGATGTGGCCTGTAACGTTCAGCCGGCTTCCCGTCAGACCCAGGATGACGGGAGCGCCTGGGGGGTGTCGGCCGGGAATGGGCTAAAATGAACGGTCCGCTAGTTCGCGCATATGGCCTCACATACCTTCGTTCGCGTGCTGGTGCTGCTCGTGGCGACGGCGTCGCTGCCAGGCTGCTCCATCAAGAAGATGGCGATCAACACGGTCGGGAACGCCCTGGCCGAGTCCGGGTCGAACTTCGCGGCCGATGACGATCCGGAGCTGATTGCCGGCGCCCTGCCGTTCGGCCTTAAGACGATTGAGGGCCTGCTGGCGCAGTCGCCGAAGCACAAGGGGCTGCTGTTTGCGTCCTGCAGCGGCTTCACGCAGTACGCCTACGCGTTCGTCCAGCAGGAGGCCGACTACGTCGAGGCGCAGGATCTCCAGAAGGCGATCGCGATGCGGGTCCGGGCCAAGAAGCTCTATTTGAGGGCGGTGGGCTACGGCATGCGCGCGTTCGACGTGGAGTTCCCGGGCTTCAGCGAGCAGATCCGCAAGGACCCGGACGCCGCGCTGGCGAAGACCACGAAGAAGCACGTGCCGCTGCTGTACTGGACCGCTGCGGCGTGGGCGGCCGCGTTCGCGATCGACGTGGCCGATTCGGCGCTGTCGGTGAACCAGACGGCGATCGAGAAGATGATGCGCCGCGCGCTGGCACTCGACGAGGCGTGGGAGAAGGGCTCGCTGCACGACTTCTTCATCTCCTGGGAGGCCGCGCACGCGTCGGCCGGCGGATCCATGGAGAAGGCGCGCGAGCACTATGCGCGGTCGCGGGCGCTCGCGGCCGGCCAGCGGGTGTCGCCGCTCGTGTCGTTTGCCGAGTCGGTGCTGCAGCCGGAGCAGAAGAAGAAGGAATTCGAGCAGCTGCTGAACGAGGCGTTGGCCATCGATATCGAGAAGGCGCCGCCCGAGCAGAAGCTGGCCAATGTGCTCGCCCAGCGGCGGGCCCGCTGGCTGCTGTCGAGGCTCGACGAGCTGTTTTATCGTCCACGGAGAAACTGCATCATGATGTCCAGACTGAATCTTCGACGGGTGGGCCGGACCGCGTGGGTCGTCGCCATTGCGCTCGCCGCGGCAGCCCTCCTCGTGCCGCCGGCCGTATCGGCGCAGACCGCCACTGACGATCAAGATGGCCACCTCAGTGCCCACCAACTCGTCGTGGTTCCTCGTGCTGAAGGAAGTGGCCGACAAGTGGAGCAAGCTGTCGAACGGCCGGGTGCGGGTCATTCTCTACGGCGGCGGCACGAAGGGTGATGAGCCGGAGGTCGTGTCGGCGATGCGCCTCGGAGAACTGCAGGGGGCGGTGCTGACCTCGGTCGGCATCGCCGAGATCGAGAAGTCGGTCTACGCGGTCAGCATTCCGATGGCCTACGACTCCTACGAGGAGGCCTACTTCGTCCTCGACCGGCTGCGGTCACGCCTCGAGGCGGCGATCGACGCCAAGGGGTTCGTGATGCTGAACTGGGCCGACGCGGGCTGGGTGCATTTCTTCACCACCAGGGCCGTCGCCACGCCGGACGACCTCAAGAAGCTCAAGCTGTTCCAGTGGGCAGGCGACCCGAAGTCGCTCGAGATCTGGAGGACGGCGGGCTTCAACCCGCGTCCCGCCGCCCTCGCCGACCTCCCGATGGGCCTCTCCACCGGCCTCTTCGAGGCGTGCTCGATGTCGCCGCAGGTGGCGCAGATCGGGCGCTACTACGAGAGGGCGAAGTTCATGACCGATCTCAACTGGGCGCTGCTGCTCGGCGGTACGGTCATCAAGAAGGAGACCTGGGCGCAGGTTCCCGCCGACATCAGGCCCGCGCTGCTCAAGGCGATGCAGGAGGCGGGGGCCAGGCTGCAGGCGGACATCCGGCAGAGCGGCGAGAAGGACGTCGCCGCGATGAAGACCGCCGGCCTGACGGTGGTGCCGGTTGACGCCAAGACGAAGGAGCTATGGCGGAAGACCGCGGAAACGGCCTACGGGAAGGTCCGCGGCGACTTCGTGCCGGTCGAGGCGTTCGACGAGGCGATGAAGGCGCGCGACGAGTTCCGAAAGGCGCAGGCTGCGGCGCCGAAGAAGTAGACGAGCCACGATCATGATCGAGACGACGCAGGAATCCGCGGCCGTTCAGCCAGGCGTTCTCGCTCGCGTGCTCAAGGGCACCGAGGAGACCATCCTCACGACGACGCTCGCGCTGGCAACCATCCTGCTGCTCATCGACGCGATCGGCAGGCCGCTCGGCGGATTCCATGTGCCAGGCAAGGACGAGTACGTCAAACAGCTCACGCTGTGGCTCGCCTTCGTCGGCGGTCTTGCGGCGGCGATCCAGGGCAAGCACCTGACGCTGTCGACGGCCGAGATATTCGGAGAGGGGCGCTTGCGCCGCCTCTCGCGGCTGTTCGGCTTCTCGGTGTCGGCGGCCGTCATCGCCGTTCTCGGCAAGGGCGCCTTCGACATCGTCCGGATGCATCGGGCGGTGTCCGAGCCGAAGATGCTGCCGATCGGCGTTCCGGAGTGGGTGCCGGAAACGGTCATGCCGATCGCGCTGGCGTTGATGGCGCTGGTGTTCGCCTTCAAGGCGTCGGACAGGTGGGGAGGGCGCGCCGTCGCGTTTCTCGCGATCCCGGCGGCGTTCGCCATCGGTCTGCTGCCGCCCCAGGCGGTGACCCATCTCTGGCCGTTTGCGCTGGTGGTGCTGGCGGCCGCGTTGCTCGGCGCCCCGGTGTTTGTCGCCATGGGCGGCATCGCGGCGGTCCTTTTCTTCTCGGAAGGCACGCCGGTCTCGGCGGTCACCCGGAAGGTGTACAGACCTGATCGGGTCGCCGCAGTTGCCGGCGATTCCGCTGCTGACCGCGACGGGCTACGTGCTGGCCGAGAGTGCGGCGGCGGAGCGGCTGGTCCGGTTCTTCCGGTCCCTGTTCGGGTGGATGCCTGGCGGCCTCGCCGTCATGGTGGCCGCCGTCTGCGCGCTGTTCACGACGTTCACCGGCGGGTCGGGCGTCACCATCATCGCGCTCGGCGGCCTCGTGTATCCGATGCTGCGCAAGGACGGCTACTCCGAGGGGTTCTCGCTGGGGCTGGTGACAGCGTCCGGTTCGCTCGGGCTGCTGTTCCCGCCGAGCCTCCCCGTCGTGCTCTACTCGGTCGTGGCCAGCTCGCGTGACCAGGTCGTCCCGCTCGACCAGCTGTATATCGCCGGCCTGCTGCCGGGCCTGCTGCTGGTGGTGCTCACTGCCGCCTACGGCATCTTCATCGGCCGGCGCGTGAGCCAGCAGCGGCAGGGGTTCTCCTGGAGGGAACTGGCCGTCTCGACCTGGCGGGCGAAGTGGGAGCTGGGACTCCCGTTCGTCGTGATCGGGCTGTTTGCGTCCGGCTGGCTGACGATGATGGAGACGGCGGCCTCGGCGCTGGCGTACGCCGTGATCGTCGAGTGCTTCATCACCCGCGACCTCCACATCTTCAAGACGCTGCCGGCGGTGCTGCTGAAGGCGGCGGGCCTGATGGGGGCGGTCCTGATCCTGCTCAGCATCGCGATGGGACTGACCAACTACCTCGTGGACGCGCAGATCCCGGACCAGATTCTCGCGTGGGTCCAGGCGCACATCCAGTCGCCCGCGATGTTCCTGCTGGCGCTCAACGTCTTCCTGCTGATCGTTGGCAGCGTGGTGGAGATCTACGCGGCCATCGTGATTCTGGCGCCGCTGATCGTGCCGCTCGGGGCGGCCTACAACATCAATCCGATCCACCTCGGCGTGATCTTCCTGTCGAACCTGGAACTGGGGTTCCTGTTCCCACCGGTCGGGCTGAACCTGTTCCTCTCGTCGTCGCGGTTCAACAAGTCGCTTCCGGTGTTGTACCGCGCCGTGATCCCGTTCCTGATCATCCTGGCGATTGGCGTGCTGCTGATCACCTACTCGGAGTGGATGTCGCTCGGCCTGCTGCGCTGGATGGGCAAGGCGTAGCGCGGACCGCCTGCCCGTTCGCGAAGATGCGATCAAGTTCGCAGGATCGCAAGATCGCAAGTTCGCAAGATTTGCCGGGGGCCGTGTCGTCCTACCGGCCCCACTCCACTGCCAATTCGCCGACGAACGCCTCGAACGTTCTCGGCGCGTGGCCGAGCAGGTTCTGCTGCGCGGCGAAGTCGCTGCCGCTCGCGTGCGCGCCGTGCCGGATGAAGAAGTCGTACATGATGCGGAAGTCGTCCATCATCCAGGGAGGGAGCGTCGCCGCCGCCTGCTTCGCCCAGACGTCCAGGTCGTCACCGCCGTAGCGCACCGGGCGCTCGAGGATCTCGGAGTACACACGGGCCGTGTCGTCGCCTGTGAGGCCCCGGGGGCCGTTGAGCGGCACGATGCCCCCGACGCCGCGGGTGAACGCGTTGGCGGCGGCCTCGGCGATGTCGCGAATGTCCACCCGGTTCAGTCCGCGCGGCCCGAGCGGCTGGGGATAGACGCCGTAGGTCGTGATCGCGTCCCGGAACCAGAGGTCGTTCTGGAAGAAGTTGTTGGGCCTCAGGATCGTCCACGGGATGCCCGACGCCTGCACGGCCCGCTCGACCGGGATCTTCGAGGCGATGTGCGGGACCACCTCCGAGCCGGGCGGCATGCCCACTGACATGTAGACGATGCGCCGCACGCCGGCAGCCCGCGCGGCTTCCACGCCGGCAAGGCCCTGGGCTGTCTCGGTCTGGCTGACCGGCAGCAGAAGGAACACGCCGTCCACTCCCGCGAACGCCGCCGGCAGCGTCGCCGGGCGCTCGAGATCGGCGACGACGTGCGTGGTCCCGGCCGGCAGGCGCGCGGCCTTCTCGGCCGACCGCGTCATGACGCGCGGTTCGACGCCGTTTGCCCGCAGTTGCGCCACGACCGCCGAACCGACCGTTCCCGTTCCTCCCACCACGAGTATCTTCATCTCCGCGCCTCCTCGTTGCGGTTTCGCCCAGCCATGGTAGCCCAAAGGGCCCGCAGGGATGCTACAGTATGCGAGCCCGCGTGCCAGCCGGGCGGGCGAGGTGACTCTGATGCGCATCGAACAGCCGCACGCGCTCGGGAAGAAGGAAGTGATCGAACGGGTGGACCGACTCCTCGACCGCCTCATCCAGGCTCCGCCCGGAGGCGCGACGATCACGGAGGTCCGCAGGCGTTGGGAGGGGCAGCGGCTGACGCTGTCGTTCGCGATTGCCAGGGGGTTCTTCGGGGCGGCGTTCAGCGGGACGATGGACGTGACCGACGACCGGGTCGTCGTGGACGCGGAACTGCCGGCGCTCGTCAGGAGTTTCGTCGGTGAGGAGCGAGTCACGCAGATGGTTGCCGAGCATCTGGGCCAGGTGCTGAAGTGACGCCATGACCACACTCGATTGGCCGACTGCCGCCTGGGATCGGATCGAGGGGCGTCCGTCACCGCTCGGCGCTGCGTGGAACGCCGAGGCCAGAGGATGGAATTTTGCGCTCTACTCGAAGCACGCGACGTCGGTCACCCTGTTGCTGTACGGGACCACGAGTTCGTCGAGCCGGTCCGTGCCGTGCGCCTCGACCATCTGGTCAACAAGTCGGGCCCCGTCTGGCACTGCTGGCTTTCGGAGGAGGCGGCGCGCGGCGCGACGTACTACGCCTATTCGGTGGATGGCCCCGATGACCCCGCCGCCGGGTTTCGCTTCGATCCCGGGAAGGTCCTCCTCGATCCGTACGCGCGGGCGGTCTTCTTCCCTCCGAGGTTCGATCGGGAGGCCGCCAAGCTGCGCGGCTCCAACGCGGGGCGCGCGCCGCTCGGTGTGCTCGAGGCCAGCCGGCGCCCGGCGGAGGGCCTGCAGCGCGGACGCCCGCGGCACACCTGGGACTCGGTCGTCTACGAGATGCACGTCCGGGGATTCACCAGGCGCGACAACTCCGGCGTGGCCGCCGACCACCGCGGGACGTTTGCCGGCGTCGTCGACAAGATCCCGTACCTGCGCGATCTCGGCGTCACCGTCGTGGAATTGCTGCCCGTCTACCAGCGCGATCCCCAGGAGGCGAACTACTGGGGGTACATGCCGTTGAGCTTCTTCGCGCCGCACGCCGAGTACGCGGCCGCGGGCACACCCGACGGGGCGATAGCCGAGATGCAGCAGATGGTCCGGGCGCTGCACGACGCCGGCATCGAGGTCGTCCTCGATGTCGTCTACAACCATACCGTGGAGGCGGATGAGATCGGCCCGACGTACTCCTATCGGGGCATCGACAATCCCACCTACTATCTGCTGCACGACGATCGGCGCCGTTATCGCAACGACACCGGGACCGGCAACGTCCTGCGCACCGCGAACCCCGCCGTGCGGCGGCTGGTGGTGGACAGCCTGCGCTTCTGGGCGCGCGACATGCGCGTCGACGGGTTCCGGTTCGATCTGGCGTCGGTCCTCACGCGTCGAAGCGACGGATCCGTCGACGTGGAGGACCCGCCCGTCATCGCGGCGATCGGTGCTGATCCGGATCTCGCGGAGCTGCGGCTGATCGCCGAGCCGTGGGACCTCGGCAGCTACCAGTTGGGGAGACGCTTTCCGGGCTCCCACTGGTCTCAGTGGAACGATCGGTACCGCGACGAAGTGCGCGCGTTCGTGAGGGGCGACCGAGGCACCGTCGCGAGCCTGATGACGCGGCTCTATGGCAGCTGCGATCAGTTTCCGGACGAGCCGCGAGATTCGTACCGCCCGTTCCAGAGCGTCAATTTCGTCACGTCCCACGACGGGTTCTGCCTGTACGACCTGGTGTCGTACAACCAGAAGCACAATAGCGCCAACGGCTGGGCGAACGCCGACGGCCACGATCACAACATCAGCTGGAACTGCGGCCACGAAGGGGATGAGGGCGCGCCGGCGGAGGTCCGGGCACTCAGGCGGCAGCAGGCGAGGAACTTCTGCGCCCTTCTGCTGCTGTCGAACGGCACGCCGATGTTCTGCGCGGGAGACGAGTTCCTGCACACCCAGGGCGGCAACAACAACCCCTACAACCAGGACAACGAAACCACGTGGCTGGACTGGTCGCTGCTCGACCCGAACCGCGACGTCCACCGGTTCTTCAAGATGATGATCGCGTTCCGGAAGGCGCACCCGTCGATTGGCCGCAGCCGGTTCTGGCGCGAGGATGTGCAGTGGTACGGCAGGGGCCGCGAGGTGGACTGGTCCGACGGCTCGCACCACCTGGCGTACTGCCTGCGCGGGGCGTCTCAATCGGACCGCGATCTCTACGTGATGATCAACGCGGGGCCGGAGGATCTGACGTTCGCGGTTCAGCAGGGCGAGACGGCCGACTGGCGGCGGGTTGTGGACACCGCGCTTCCGTCGCCGGCGGACATCCTGGCCGACGACGAGGCGGACGCGCTGGAGTCGCTGAGCTACCTGGTCCGGGCGCGCTCCGTCGTGGTTCTCCTGCGGCGCGTGGGCACGCGCCCGGAGCGCGACCCCGGCGTCCCCGTCTGACACTGCCGGTTTTCCGGCACTTCGTCACGCGACGGGCGGCGGCTGCCAGCCGGCGTTCCCGCGCCCTTTCGCTTTCCGGCGGAAACTGGGAGGCGGGCCGTTCTGGCCGGTCGCTTGCTTCCAACTGGTGATATCCTCGCAGCACTCGCGCCGGCCTCCCGCCTTCGCCGCTTCGCAGCTTCGGCGGGGCAAGCCGTGCCGGCGGCAGTTGAGTATCTCCTCCGGGCTTGGACCAAGGAGCGCCCGATGAGCGGTCGGCCAAGTGACAAGCAACACCTGGTGCGGATGGCGGGGCTGTTCGCCGTCGGCATCACGGCCTTCTTCGTGCTCCGCTGGCTGATGGTGCCTGCCAACTTCGGGCTCTACGGCCACTTCCGGCCCGGGGCGCTCGATGACGCGAGCGGCCGGCCGCTGCACTACGCCGGCCGGGCGGCGTGCGAGGACTGTCACAGTGACGTCGTCGCGGCGCGCGCCGGCAGCCGGCACGCGCGGATCGGCTGCGAGGCCTGTCACGGGCCGCTCTTCGCGCACGTGGCAGCGGGGGGCGAGAAGAAGCCCGCTCGCCCCGACTCGCGGGTGCTCTGCGCCCGGTGCCACGAAACCAGTCCCTGGAAGCCGAAGGCGTATCCGCAGATCGTGGTCGCCGAGCACAGCCCGGATGGGCCGTGCGTCGCCTCCGGCTGCCACAAGCCGCACGCGCCCAAGATGTCCTGACACTGGAGCGGCCATGAATCCAGATCGACGCACGTTCATGCTCTCGACCGGGAAACTGCTGGTGCTGTCGGTATCGGCGTCAGTGGCGTGGGAGGCGATCGTCGCCGGCCGGCCCGAAACCGCCGCCAACTACACCATGACCGACCACTGGTGGGGCATGGTGATCGATATCGAGGTGTGCATCGGCTGCGGCAATTGCGTGCGGGCCTGCAAGGAAGAGAACGACGTGCCCCGCATGCCGCAGTATTTCCGCACGTGGGTCGAGCGATATCGAGTGAACCCGGCCGACCTCGAGCACCCCGTCGTCGACTCGCCGAATGGCGGGTATGACGGGTTCCCCACGAAGGAGAAGACGGATCCGGACGCCAAGCACTACTTCGTGCCCAAGCTCTGTAACCACTGCGCGCACTCGCCGTGCGTGCAGGTGTGCCCGGTGGGCGCGACGTTCGAGAGTCCGGACGGCGTGGTCCTCGTGGACAAGGAGTACTGCCTCGGGTGTCGCTACTGCGTGCAGGCGTGTCCCTACGGCTGCCGGTTCATCGACCCGCGGGTCGAAACGGTCGACAAGTGCACGCTGTGCTACCACCGGATCACGAAGGGTCTGACCACGGCGTGCTGCGAGACGTGCCCGACCGGCGCGCGGCAGCTGGGCGACCTGAAGAACCCGAAGGACCCGATTCACCAGTTCCTGCGCGAACACCACGTGCTCGTGTTGAAGCCGCAGATGGCGACCGGCGCGAAGGTGTACTACAACGGCCTCGACGGTTCGGTGCGGTAGAAGGCGGAGGAATCCGATGGAGAGCGTGCTGCCTGCGGTGCAGGGGTTCATGTACCCGAACGAGATGGAGCTCCAGTGGAGCGTGCTGATCGTCCTCTACCCGTTCGTGACGGGACTGGTGGCCGGCGCGTTCATCCTGGCTTCCCTCGAGCGCGTGTTCAACGTCGAAGCCGTCAAACCGACCTACCGGCTGGCGCTGCTGACGGCCCTGGCGTTCCTGCTGGTCGCGCCGCTGCCCCTGCAGCTGCACCTCGGTCACCCGGAGCGGTCGCTGGAGATGTACCTGACGCCGCACACCGAGTCGGCGATGGCGATGTTCGGGTTCGTGTACCTGTGGTACCTGATGGTCGTCCTCGTGCTGGAGATCTGGCTCGACTACCGGAAGGAAATCGTCCTGACGTGGCGTGAGTCTCGCGGCCCGAAACGGTGGCTCTACGGCGCGATGGCGCTCTGGTCCGACAACATCGGCCCGGAGGCGCTCGCGCTCGACGATCGGATCGGCCGGACGCTGACCGTCATCGGGATCCCGTCGGCATTCCTGCTGCACGGCTACGTCGGGTTCATCTTCGGGTCGGTGAAGGCCAACCCGTGGTGGTCCACGCCGCTGATGCCCATCGTCTTCCTGTTCTCGGCCATCGTCTCGGGCATCGCAGCGGTCATGCTCGTCTACATGGTGACCTCCTGGTGGCGCCAGCGCAGGATCGACATGGAGTGCCTCGATACGGTGGGGCGCTACCTCTTCTACGCGTTCGTCATCGACTTCTCGCTCGAGATGCTCGACCTCATCCACCGCATCTACGAAGCGGACGAGTCGTTCCGGGCGCTCGACTTCATGGTCCGCACGCGGCTGTACACGTCCCAGATCGTCGTGCAGATCATCCTGGGCACGCTTGTGCCGCTGGCCATGCTGGCCGCGGTGCAGCTGCTCAGCGTGTCGGAGAAGGCACGGCGGTGGATCTACGGGAGCGCCGGCACGCTGACGATGATTGGCATCTTTGCGATGCGCTGGAATGTCGTGATCGGGGGGCAGCTGTTCTCGAAGAGCTTCCTGGGCTACACGACGTACAAGATGGAGTGGGCCACGCGGGAGGGCGTGCTCCCCGCCGCCCTGCTGCTCATCCTGCCGTTGGTCATTCTCGCCGTGCTCATCCGGCTGCTGCCGCCGTGGCAGGCGCAGCAGCACGGCAAGGGCGCATGACGGGGACTCGAACGAAGCTGCCAATGGAGAATGGAGAATTGAGAATGTAGAAGAGCGCTCAGCGTGTCGCCGTCTTCAATCTCCCTTCTCCATTCTCAATTCCGAATTCTCAATTCGCCGTCGGGTCCGTCACCGCTTCTCCGGCCCCGGCCGCCGGCCAGCCGGAGCCGCGAGGCTCACCGCGTAGCCGACGGTGACGCAAATGACGGTCCCGACGAGCACGTACCACGTCCACGCCAGCGGCGTGCAGGCTTTGACGAGCAGCATGCAGCCGAGCGACACGCCAATGCCCGCCATCACGCCCGGCTGGTTCGCGCGCTTCGTCAGCACGCCGAGAAGGAACGCTCCCAGCATCGGGCCGTAGACGAGCGAGGCGATCGACAAGCCGGCCGTGAACACCGAGCCCCAGCCGCGCGCGACAACCGCAATCCCGATGAGGACGATGCCCCACGCGGCCGTGCACCAGCGGGAGAGCCTGAGCAGCTGGGCGTCGCTGCGGCCGGCGCCGGCGATCGGCTTATAGAAGTCGAGGACCGTCGTCGAGGCCAGCGCGTTCAGCGATCCGCTCAAGTTCGACATCGCCGCCGCGAAGACGGCAGCAATCACCAGGCCGGCGATGCCGCGGGGCAGCGAGTGCACGATGAAGACCGGGAAGATCTCATCGTTGCTCGTGAGCGGCGGCAGTGGCGCGTGCTGGTAATAGGCATACAGCATCACGCCGATCGTGAGGAACAACGCGAACTGGAACAGCACGATGAACCCGCTGGTGATCAGCGCCTTCTGGCTGTCGCGCTGGGTCTTGCACGTCAGCAGCCGCTGGACCAGGAGCTGATCGGTGCCGTGAGAGGCCATCGTCAGGAACGTGCCGCCGATCAGGCCCGCCCAGAAGGTGAACGGGAGCGTGAGGTCCCACGAGAACGACAGCCACTCGAACTTGTGCGCCGCTTCCGCCTGGGCGGCGATCGCCGGCCAGCCGCCCGGCACCATGTGAAGCAGCTGCCACGCTGCCAGCAGCGAGCCGGCGATGTAGATGACCAGCTGGATCAGGTCGGTCCAGATGACGGCCGCGATCCCCCCCTCGAACGTGTAGACCAGCGTCAGCAGACCGACCAGGATGATCGACCAGAGCCAGAGGTGGGGCAGGCCGGGAAGGCTCGCGCCGATGACGGCCGCCAGCACCAGCGACGCGGCAAACACACGCACCCCTTCGGCGAGCGCGCGCATCGTCAGGAAGAGCGACGCGGCGAAGTGTTTCGTGGCGGAGCCGAACCGGCGCGACAGCAGCTCGTAGGCCGTCAGCAGTTCGCCCTGGAAGTAGGCCGGGATGAACAGGAAGCTGATAATCACCCGCGCGACGACGTAGCCGGCCACCACCTGCAGGTAGGTCAGCGCCCCGCCTTGTTCGGGCCGGGCGTAGGTCGAGTAGGCGAGCGCCGGCACGCCGATCAACGTCAGCGTACTCGTCTCCGTGGCCACAATCGACAGGCTGATGACGAGCCAATGCGTCGTCTTCGTGCCGACGAAGTAGTCCTTCACCGTCCGGTGCGACTTCCGGAATAGCGTGCCGAAGATCGTGATGCCCACCAGGTAGGCGAACAGAACGAGGTAGTCGATGGCGGAAAAGCCCATAGCGTGATACTCGAATCTTGCGATCTTGCGAACTGGGGATCCTGCGAACTACGGACCTTGCGAACTAGGGATCTTGCGAACTGGGCCGCGCGTATCAGATCGCAACATCGCACGATCGCACGATCGCAAGATATCGCTACTTCTTGTCCGTCTTCAGCTTCTTCCCCCGCGTCCGGGCCCAGTCGCGGACCTGCGGGCGAGCGCGCTCCAGCCAGCGCATGACGTTTTCGCTGGCGACAGAGCGGCGGATGGCCTCGAGGCCGGCGTCTTCGTCGCCGAGCAGGACGGACAGCGCCAGCACGCCGAGCGCCGCGCCCTCGACGTCCTTCAGTTCGACGTCGGTTCCCGGGAGTCTCAGGCGTGAGGTGAAGCGTGGTATCCACCCGCGCACCACGTCCGGGAACCGCGCGGTGCACTCCTGGAATCCGATTGGCGCGGCACACGCCACGAGGGGCAAGTAGCGGGGAGAGGAGGCGTACGACAGGTCGTCGAAGAACGCGAAGCTGTCGTCGCCCACAATCAGCTCGAGCCGCCCGTCGCCGTCGAGGTCGCGCGCCTCGAAACCGGCCGCGTTGCCCGCCTCGTACTCGAGCGCCTGTGTCGGGTGGGCGCCCAACGTCCAGACGCGCAGCGTCTCGCAGCAGTGGGCGCCGCCGCTGTCGCTGGTGACGAGCAGCTCCGGCGTTCCGTCCGCGTCCAGGTCGGCGCACTCCACGCGGGTGATGCGCCAGTCGCTGATGGCCTTCAGGAGCCGGCCTCCCCGTTGGATATTGAGGCGCGTCGGGTGCCCCCTGTCGCCCACGCCGCTCGGCACCGCGTCGAAGGCCCCGCACGTCACCCGCGCGACCGGTGCGAACTGCACCCGGGCGGCCGCGTCGGCGGCCGCCAGCGCGGCGAACGCGCCTGCCAGGCATGCGGCGGCGGCGACGCGGAGGGTTGACGGGGGCATGTGCCCGCCATTATTGCAGCGTACTTCCCCCGCGCCAAGGCCGTGGTGGACGCCCGGAATATGTGCCAGAGTATCTGCTCGGGAGCGGTGTCATGAGCAGCGCACGGGACGTGGCGATTATCGGCGGCGGGATTGTCGGAGCGGCCACCGGCATGGCGCTGGCGCGTCGCGGCACCGCGCGCGTCGCGCTGCTGGAGGCCGAGCCGACGCTCGCCGCGCACCAGACGGGGCACAACAGCGGCGTCATCCACTCGGGCCTCTACTACAAGCCCGGGTCGCTCAAGGCGCGGAACTCGGTGGAGGGGCGGCAGGCCCTCTATCGCTTCTGCGCCGAGCACCGAATCCCGCACGAGCGATGCGGCAAGATCGTCGTCGCCGTCGATCCCTCGGAGCTTCCGGCGCTCGAGGAGCTGGAACGCCGTGGCCGCGCGAACGGCCTCGAGGGGTTGAGGCGACTGCGCGGCGAGGAATTGAAGGACTACGAGCCGGCGGTGGCGGGCATTGCCGGCCTCCTCGTCCCTGACACCGGCATCGTCGACTACGGCGCCGTGACGAACGCCTATGCCGGCATCGTGACGGCGGCTGGCGGCGAGGTGCGGACGGGGACGCGGGTGCTCCGCGTCCTCCGCCGATCCGATCGCCTCGTCCTGGAGACGACGAGCGGTCCGGTCGAGACGCGGACGCTGATCAACTGCGCGGGTCTCCAGTCGGACCGCGTAGCCCGCCTCTGCGGCGTCGACCCCGGCGCCACCATCGTGCCGTTCCGCGGCGAGTACTACGAGGTCGTTCCCGAGCGACGTTCCCTGGTCCGGAATCTCATCTACCCGGTGCCGGATCCGCGTTTCCCGTTCCTCGGCGTCCACTTCACCCGGATGATCGGCGGCGGCGTCGAGGCCGGTCCGAATGCGGTCCTCGCCTTCCGGCGGGAAGGCTACACGAGGACCAGCTTCTCGGCCCGCGACACGGCCGCGATGATCGCCTGGCCCGGCTTCTGGCGGATGGCCGCGAAGTACTGGCCGATGGCCCTCGCGGAGTGGCACCGGTCGTTCAGCTCGCGCGCGTTCGTGAAGGCCCTGCGCAAGCTGGTTCCTGAGCTGCGTGCCGCCGATGTCCGCCGCGCCGGCGCCGGCGTGCGTGCACAGGCGCTCGACCGCCGGGGCCAGCTCGTCGACGACTTCCGCATCGTCGAGGCCGAGCACATGGTTCACGTTCTGAACGCCCCGTCGCCGGCAGCCACCGCGTCAATCGCGATCGGGGAGGTCATCGCGGACATGGCAACCCGGTCGTTTCGCCTGGACTGATTTCAGTTTAGAATGGACTGGTTCTGCGGGAATCCACGACAACCTGTTTCGAAGGAAGAGGTCTATGCCTGAGACGGCCACACTCCAGGTCCAGGGGCGCACGTACAACCTGCCGATCGTCGTCGGCACCGAGAACGAGGTCGCGGTCGACATCTCCAAGCTGAGGGCCGAATCAGGGGTCATCACGCTCGACGATAGCTACGGCAACACGGGATCGTGCAAGTCGGCGATTACCTTCATCGACGGCGAGAAGGGCATCCTCCGCTACCGCGGGATCCCGATCGAGCAGATTGCCGAGCACAGCACCTTTGCGGAAACCGCGTGGCTGCTGATCTACGGCGAGCTGCCGACCGCCGGTCAGCTGAATTGCTGGAGCAACCTCCTGACCAAGCACGAGATGCTGCACGAGGGGCTCTACAAGCACTACGACGGGTTTCCGGCGCAGGGTCACCCGATGGCCATCCTCTCGGCCATGGTGAACGCGGCGAGCTGCTACAACCCGGACGTCATCAAGATGGAGAGCCCGGAGACGTTCCAGAACAACGCCGCGCGACTGCTCAGCAAGACGCGGACGATCGCGGCGGCCGCCTACAAGACGTCGATCGGCCAGCCGCTGATCTACCCGAAGCCGCACCTCGACTACTGCTCGAACTTCCTCCACATGATGTTCTCGATCCCGTTCAAGGACTACGAGCCGGACCCGGACATCGTCGCGGCGCTGCAGCTGATCCTGGTGCTGCACGCCGATCACGAGCAGAACTGCTCGACGAGCACGGTCCGGATGGTGGCGTCGAGCGGCGCGAACCTGTTCGCAAGCTGTGCGTCCGGCGTATGCGCCCTGTGGGGCCCGCTCCACGGCGGCGCGAACGCCGCGGTGATCGAGATGCTGCAGTACATCCATGACAGTGGCATCTCGGTGAAGGACTACGTGGCGAAGGTCAAGGACAAGTCGTCGCACATCAAGCTGATGGGCTTCGGCCACCGGGTCTACAAGAACTACGACCCGCGCGCCAAGATCATCAAGCAGGCGGCCGACCGGGTGCTCAACAAGCTGAAGATCCACGACCCGATGCTCGACCTCGCACGGTCACTCGAAGAGGCCGCGCTCGCCGACGACTACTTCCAGGCGAAGAAGCTCTACCCGAACGTCGACTTCTACTCCGGCATCATCATGCGTGCGATCGGCATCCCGGTGGACATGTTCACCGTCATGTTCGCCATCGGCCGCATGCCGGGGTGGATCGCCAACTGGAAGGAGATGTGGGAAGGCGAGAGCCGCATCTACCGGCCGCGCCAGGTCTACACGGGCCAGACGATGCGCGAGTACACGCCGATCGGCGAGCGCAAGCTCATCCCGATTCCTGGCATGAGCGGCGCAGCGGCGACGTCGGGGATCTGCAAATAGAGCGGAGGCCGGTGAGCCGCCCGCGGCTCACCGGCCGCTCTCCGCTGCCAGCTGTCAGCTGGCAGCTACCAGCTGTCAGCGCAGCGTCCCACCCGCGTTATACTCCCCCGCATGCTGCTGTGGGACATCTTCCTGCTGTTTACGCGCGTGGCGCTGTTCTCATGGGGAGGAGGACCGGCGTCCCTCGCGCTGATGCAACGTGAAGTGACGGCTGCCGGCTGGACCACTTCCGCCGAGTTTGCCGACGCCGTCGCGCTCGGCAGCGCCCTTCCCGGTCCGATTGCGCCTCAGGTGTCGGCGTATGTCGGCTACAAGGTCGCCGGCACGCCGGGCGCGATCGCGGCGGCTGGGGGAACGGTCCTGCCGACGACGCTGCTGATGCTGGTGATGGTGGCGGCCTTCTTCACGGTCAAGGACAACAGGATCGTCAAGGCGATGCTCACGGCGGTGCGGCCTGTGATCGTCGGGCTGCTCCTGTGGACCGCCTATGATATGGCACGGGCGGTCTTCGGGGCCGGTCGAGTCGGCTGGCTGTCGGCGCTCTCGTCTCGCTGGGACGGCTTCCTGCTGGCCGCGGTGTCGTTCGCGGTCCTCACCTTCACCGCCGTCAACCCGATCTGGGTGATTCTCGGCGCGGCGGCGATCGGTCTCGCGTTCTATCGCTGACGCCGTCCGTAGTCGTCGACGGCGTCCACCATCGCGATGATGTTCTCCGGCGGGACGTCGTCCATGATCGTGTGGACGGACGCCACCATGTAGCCGCCGCCCGGCGCCATGATGTCCAGCACCCGGTGCACCTCGCGACGGACCTCGCCGGGCGTGCCCGACGGCAGGACCCGATGGGTGTCGATGGCGCCGCAGAAGGTGAGCCGCGAGCCGAAACGGCGCTTCAGTTCGGGCAGGTTCGACATTCGTCCGGCCGAGGTCTGAACCGGGTTGAGGATGTCGACGCCGATCTCCACGAAGTCGTCCACCAGGTCGAACACGTCGCCATCGGTGTGGAAGAAGACCCTCGCCGGAGTTCGCTCCCGGATGAAGGCGATGTAGTCGGCGTGGATCGGCTTGAGGACGGCGCGGTACATCGCCGGCGACATCAGAAGCCGGTCCTGCGTGCCCAGGTCGTCGCCGATCTTGACGATGTCGACGAGATCGCCGCACTCCCGGAGGAAGTGCCCCATGAGCCGCTTGCACAGTTCGGCGATCTTCGTCAGCAGCGCGCGGGCACACTCCGGCGAAAGCGCCATCTGCATGAGGAAGGTGTCCATCCCCTGCATCGCGAATGCGCGCTCGAGCGGAAACAGCAACCAGGGCGCGCCGATGACCGCATACTCGTTCTCGCGGCGAAGCCGCTCGGCCTCGGCGCGGACGTGGGCCACCCGCGACGGGTCGTCCATGTCGGGCCACGGGTAGCGCTCGATCGCCTCGAGCGTCGTCGAATCCCTCATGGGGTGGATGCCCGGGAACCACGAGCCGGGCGCGATCTCCACCTGGCCCGTTCCCCAGTCATCGACGAACGGGGCGTGCGGATCCCGCGTCCGGTTCCGCCGATAGACGTCCGCCGGAAACCGATCGAGGACGCCGCGCGCGTCACCGCGCAGCCGAATCAGCGCCGCCTCGTCGAGCGCCGCCGTGCCCAGTTCGGGCCAGTCGTAGATATAGCGGTCGGGCGAGTCGATGCCGAGCCTCGTTTTGAGCCGGCGATACGCGCCCATCTTGAGGCCGGTGGTGTTGCTCGTGCCGATGACAATCGGCACCCGATCCGGCCGCTCGTGGGCGAGGGCGGTGAGGACGCGTTCGCGGGAAGTCATAGTGGCCGGACAAGGGGCTCGGGGTGCCCTGCGCGAGGCCGCGAAGCGACCGGGTCGAAGGGCAGGGCTCAGCGCTCAGGCGTCCGTTGCGGGCCGACGGGGAACGTGCCGTCCAGCCTCGCGATCATCGCCTCGTAGCGGCGCTCCAGTTCCTCGGCGGCTTCGGCGGCTGCCTCCTCGGACAACGTGCCGGTGCGACGTCGCTGTTCCAGGCGCAGCCGCTCGTTCTCGAGCCAGCGTTCGGGATCGAAGTTGTAGGTCACCGGAACTGACGCTGAGCAGAATCCAGAAGCCAGGATTCAGAATACGGAAGTCGAAGCGCCGCCTGAGCCCTGAGCCCTGAGCCTTGAGCCGATCTACCCGTTGTCCCGTCAGTACCGGCGAGAACCCGCTCTTCTCCCAGAAGTCGCCGCGCACGGTGTCGGCGAGCGCCTGCAGCGCCGTGAGGTGCTGCTGCTCCCAGTCGGCGAGGAACTGGTAGAACCGTTTCACCTCGGCCTCGGACGCGTTCTTCGCGGCGCCGCTGAAGTAGGCGACGGCGTTCTTCTCGAGCGTCATGCCGACCGACAGCGCCGCCATCTCGAAGGCGGCGCCTTCGGCCTGCTCCCTGAACCGATCCGTGAACACCTTGTCCGAAAACACCCGGAAATCGGGCAGGACGATGCCCAGCGCGAACGCCTCGACACCCTTGTCGTGGTAGTTCTTGAGGACGCTGCGCAGGAACGCCTGATGCTGCACCTCGTCCTGCGCGAGCTTCCCGAACAACTCCTCGACGGCTGGCTTGTCGGCGCGTTCGGCGGTCATCGAGTAGAACGTGTAGCCGTCCACCTCAATCTGGTACGCCTTCCGCAGGATGTCGACGATCTGATCCGTTCCGCTCATGGATGAGGCCTCCAAGGTTCCCTCATGATACCCGAAGCGCCTGGTCGCTGCCTTGACAGCGTGCACCGGTCGAGGGAGACTGATTTGTCCTCACTCGGAGCCTTCACGAGATTCAGAGGCGTCATTCCCATGTCATCTGCCACTTCTCTACGAGATGTGCAAGCCCGCGCCAGGCACGGCACGCCGCGGACCATTGCGGTCGCCTGCCCGCACGACGACGATGTGCTGCTCTCGCTCGAACGGGCCGTGGCGGCAGGCCTCGTTCGGCCGCTGCTCGTCGGGCGGCGCGCGCTCATCGAGTCGCTGATCGAGAAGATCGGGTTGCAGGGCTTCCGGCCCGAGATCGTGGACTGCGCCGACGACGCGGCGGCGGTCGAACTGGCGGTGCGGAAGGTCCGGAGCGGCGAGGCCCAGATGCTGATGAAGGGGCTGGTGTCGACGGGGACTTTCCTGAAGGCGGTGCTGAACAAGGAGTTCGGCCTCCGGCAACGCGCGATGTTGAGCCACGTGGCGGTCTGCGAGGCCCAGGATCCGGAGCGCCTCGTGTTCCTCACGGATGTGGCGATGAACATCGCGCCCGACCTCTCCCAGAAGGTGCAGATCCTCGAGAACGCCGTGTGGCTGGCGCACGCGCTCGGGATCGATCGGCCGAAGGTGGCCGCCATCGCCGCGGTCGAGACGGTCAATCCCGAGATGCCGGCCACGGTGGACGCCGCCGCGCTGGCGAAGATGGCCGACCGTGGCCAGATCAAGGGGTGCGTCGTGGACGGTCCGCTGGCGCTCGACAACGCGCTGTCGGTCGAAGCGGCTCGGCACAAGGGGATCAGCAGCCCGGTGGCGGGAGTGGCCGACGTGCTGCTGCTGCCCGACATCGAGGCCGGCAACGTGCTCTACAAGATGATCGGCCTTGCGAAGATCTGGCCGCTGGCGGCCGTTCTTGTCGGGGCCGCAGCGCCGGTGGTGCTCACGTCGCGAGCCGATTCCGACGACACGAAGTTCAACTCGATTGCGCTCGCGGCCGCGGTGTCCTGAACGGAATGGCGGCCACGGAGCCCCGGCTCACCGTCATCAGCGGCGCGTTCGGCACGGGCAAGACCGAGATCGCCATCAACCTCGCGCTCGAGATGCGCGCCCGAGGCCAGGGGCCGGTCACGCTGGTCGACCTTGACATCGTCAACCTGTACTTCCGGTCGCGCCAGAAGGCGTACGAACTCGAGGCGCTGGGCATTCGCGTGATTTCGAGCGTCGAGGGGATGGAGAACGCCGACCTGCCGGCGCTGTCGCCCGAGATCAACGCGTGTTTCGACCGGAAGGACGGCCCGGTCGTCTTCGATCTGGGCGGCAGCGACCTGGGCGGCCTGGTCGCGGCCTATCTGCACCGAGGGTTCGCGGCCGAGCCGAGCCGCCACTGGCTGGTGGTGAACCCGTATCGCCCGTTCAACCAGACCGCCGAGGCAACGGTGGACATGGCGCAGCGGATCGAGGCGCGCTCCAGGCTGCCGATCACGGGCATGATCGCGAACCCGCACCTCATCGCGGAGACGACTCCGGCGATCATCCGGGAGGGACTCGCCAAGGTGCTCGAGGTGAAGCCGTACCCGCTCGTGGGCCTGGCTGTGATGGAGGACTTCTACACCCCGGGGGAGTTCGACGACCTGGGGGTGTCGCTGATGGTCATCCGCAAGCAGATGAAACAGCCGTGGGAGCCCGGAGGTATCATGATGGTCGGGAAGAAGGGGAAGCGACAATGCCCATGATCGCGATCAACGAGGACAGATGCAAGGGGTGCTCCCTGTGCGTCCGCGTCTGTCCCACACACGTCATTGAGATGGGGAAGCACTTGAACGTGAAGGGGTTCTACCCGGCCGTCTACACGGGCGGCAAGTGCACGGCCTGCAAGGCGTGCGGGCTGATCTGCCCGGATATCTGCATCGAGATCTTCAAGTAATGGCTCAAGGCTCAAGACTCAAGGCTCAGGCACGATGGGTCGTCGAAGGCGTGCTTGAGCCCTGAGCCCTGAGCCCTGAGCCCATGGAGTTGCACTCATATGAAAGTGCTGATGAAAGGGAACGAGGCGCTGTCGGAGGCCGCCATCCGCGCCGGGTCGACCCTGTACTTCGGCTACCCGATCACGCCGCAGAACGAGGTCGGCGAGTACATGTCGCGCCGCCTGCCGACCATTCCGGGCGGCGCCTACATCCAGGCCGAGACCGAGGTGGCCTCGATCAACATGGTCTACGGGGCGGTGTCCGCCGGGCGGCGGGCCATGACCAGCTCGTCCTCGCCGGGCATCAGCCTGATGCTGGAAGGCATGTCGTACCTGGCTGGCGCCGAGCTGCCCGCCGTCATCGTCAGCATCATGCGGGCCGGTCCGGGCCTCGGGAACATCAATCCCGAGCAGGCCGACTACTTCCAGGCCACCAAGGGCGGCGGCCACGGCAGCTACCGGATGATGGTTCTCGCGCCGGCGTCGGTGCAGGAGATGGCCGACCTGACGGTGCTGGCATTCGATCTGGCCGACAAATACCGCAACCCGGTGATGGTCGCCGCGGACGGGAATCTCGGCCAGATGATGGAGCCGGTCGAACTCAAGGAGAGCTACCCCAATCCGTACGACCATTCGGGATGGGCGGTGACCGGCGCCAAGGACCGCGAGGGCCACATCGTCACGTCCATCTACCTCGACGCCGACGAGATGGAGGAGCACATCCACAAGCTCTATCGGAAGTACGCCGAGATGGAGCGCGACGAGACCCGCTACGAGGAGTTCGAGACCTCCGACGCGGAGGTCGTCATCGTCGCCTACGGGATCGTCTCGCGCGTGGTCCGCTCGGCGGTCGAACTGCTCCGGCAGGAGGGGATCAAGGCCGGAATGGTCCGGCCCATTACGCTCTGGCCGTATCCGAAGGCCGTCATCCGACGTCTCGCCGATCGGGCGAAGTTCTTCCTCGCCTGCGAGATGTCGATGGGGCAGATGGTCGAGGACGTGCAGCTCTCCGTCGAGGGCCTCAGGCCCGTTTACTTCTACGGCCGGTCGGGCGGCAACGTGCCGACGCCCGCGGAAGTGGCGGCCCAGGTCAAGCAGCGGTTGTAGGGGGAATCCATGCAGAAGGTATTCGAGCGGCCCAAGTCCCTGAATGAGAGGGCGTTCCACTACTGCCCCGGCTGCGGCCACGGCATCGTGCACCGGATGATGGCCGAGGCGATCGACGAACTCGGCCTGCACGACCGGACCGTCCTCATTTCGCCGGTCGGCTGTTCCGTCTTCGCGTATTGGTACTTCAACACCGACAACGTGCAGGCGGCCCACGGGCGGGCGCCCGCGGTCGGCACGGGGCTGAAGCGCGCCAATCCCGATTCGATCGTGATCTCCTACCAGGGCGATGGCGACCTCGCTTCGTCAGGGACGGCCGAGATCATTCACGCAGCGGCTCGTGGCGAGAACTTCACGGTCATCTTCATCAACAACGCCATCTACGGGATGACCGGCGGGCAGATGGCGCCGACGACGCTGGTGGGGCAGGCGAGCTCGACGTCGCCCTATGGGCGCGACCCGAAATTCGCCGGGTTTCCGATCCACGTCAGCGAGATGCTCGCGACGCTGAAGGCGCCTCGCTACATCGAGCGGACGTCCCTCAACAACGTGGCGAATCTGACGCGGACCAAGCGCGCGATCAAGAAGGCGCTGGACATGCAGAACAAGGGCGAGGGCTTCACCTTCGTCGAGGTCCTCGCGCCGTGCCCGACCAACTGGGGCGTCGACCCGAACGAGGCGATCGACTGGATGGAGTCTGCCCTGATGCCCGAGTTCCCGCTCGGCGTGTTCCGCGACCTGAAGGGCGCGGAGGTGAAGTCATGACCTACGAGATCGTCCTCGCGGGCTTCGGCGGCCAGGGCATCCTGTTTCTCGGCAAGATGATCGCGCTCGCCGGCATGTACGACGGCAAGGAAGTGTCCTGGATTCCGTCCTACGGCCCCGAGATGCGCGGCGGGACGGCCAACTGCTCCGTGGTCGTGTCCGATCGACGAATCGGCACGCCTGTCGTCAACCACCCGAACGTGCTGGTGGCGATGAACCGGCCGTCGCTCGAGAAGTTCGAGTCGAAGATGCAGGCCGGCGGGCACCTCCTGATCAACAAGACGCTGATCGAGATCCCGCATACGCGCACCGACATCGACGTCATCTACGCCGAGATCACCGGACTGGCGGGCGACATCGGCAACCCGCGTCTGGCGAACATCGTGGCCCTGGGCGCGCTGATCGGCCGGGTCGGCGTGGTCGGCCGCGGCGCCGTCGTCGAAGCGCTGACGAAGGAGCTGGCCGGAAAGAAGGCCGCACTGCTCGAGCTGAACCTGAAGGCTCTCGACGCCGGGCAGCAGGCGGTCAACGTGACAGCGTAATCAGAAGAATCCAGAATCCAGAACTCAGAAGCCAGAAGCCAGAAGGACTCGTCCGAAAACGCGAAAGGCCACCGCGAGGTGGCCTTTCGTGTCCGCATTCTGGATTCTATCCTCTATCCTCTGTCCTCTGTCTTCTGGCTTCTGAATTCTCAATTCTCAATTCTCAATTCTGCCCAGCGTCAGTACCGGTAATGCTCCGCCTTGTACGGCCCCTCGACAGGGAGGTTGATGTAGGCGGCCTGGTCGGGCGTCAGCTGCGTCAGTTTCGCGCCGAGGTGGTCGAGGTGAAGGCGCGCCACCTCTTCGTCCAGCTTCTTGTCGAGGGTGTAGACGTTGATCTCGTGCGGCTCGGTCCAGAGCCGGATCTGCGCGAGCGTCTGATTGGTGAAGCTGTTCGACATCACGAAGCTCGGGTGCCCGGTGGCGCAGCCGAGGTTCACCAGGCGCCCTTCGGCCAGCAGGATGATCGAATGGCCGTCGGGGAAGGTGAAGACGTCCACCTGCGGCTTCACCGTCGTCCGCGTGATGCCGGGGTACTCCATCAGCTTCTCGACCTGGATCTCGTTGTCGAAGTGCCCGATGTTGCACACCACCGCGTTGTTCTTCATGCGGGCCATCTGGTCGGCGGTGATGACGTTGCAGCAGCCGGTCGCCGTCACGAACATGTCGGCGTAGGGCAGCGCGTCCTCCACGGTCGTGACGGTGTAGCCGGCCATGCACGCCTGCAGGGCGCAGATCGGGTCAATTTCGGTGACGTGCACCCGCATCTTCGACGAGGCGAGCGACTGCGCCGAGCCCTTGCCCACGTCGCCGAATCCGCAGACCACGGCCACCTTGCCCGCCAGCATCAAGTCGGTGGCCCGGCGGATCCCGTCGACCAGCGACTCGCGGCAGCCGTAGACGTTGTCGAACTTCGACTTGGTGACGGAGTCGTTGACGTTGATGGCGGGGAAGAGCAGCTTGCCCTGCTCGTGCAGCTGGTACAGCCGGTGCACGCCGGTCGTCGTCTCCTCCGACACGCCCTTCAGGTCCTTGACCACGCGGTGGAAGAAGCCCGGGCGCTCCGCCAGCGTTCGGCGGATGAGCGCGTTGACGATTTGAAGCTCCTTGTTGTCTGTCGGCTCGTCGAGGATGACCGCGTCTTCTTCGGCGGCGTAGCCGCGGTGAATGAGCAGCGTCGCGTCCCCGCCGTCGTCGACGATGAGCTGCGGGCCCGAGCCGTCCGGCCACGTGAGCGCGCGGAGGGTGAAATCCCAGTACTCCTCGAGGCTCTCGCCCTTGAAGGCGAAGACCGGCACGCCGGCGACGGCGACCGCGGCGGCGGCGTGGTCCTGCGTCGAGAAGATGTTGCACGACGCCCAGCGCACGTCGGCGCCCAGCTCACGCAGTGTCTCGATGAGGACCGCGGTCTGGATGGTCATGTGCAGCGACCCCATGACACGCGCGCCCGCGAGCGGCTTCGTCGGGCCGTACTTCCGCCTGGTCGACATCAGGCCCGGCATCTCGTGCTCGGCCAGGTTGATTTCCTTCCGCCCGAACTCCGCCAGGCTGAGGTCCTTCACCGCGAAGTCCTGTGTCGTCGCTGCAGCTTTCACTGTGATCTCCTTGGTTCCAGAATAGTCAACGCTTCGGCCTCGCCAGCCACCGTCACCCGACCCCGTTCGAGCGCGGCGGCGCTGTCTGTCAACTCGTCGGCGACCGCCCGGGTGATGCCGATGCCCCCCGCGCAGCGGGCGGCGACGAACGGCATCGCGAGGAACGCGGTGTTCACGGTCCGCCCGATGATGTCGGTCCTCGCGTATTCGGGGTGCCCCACCGACCCGAGGAAGATCTCCCCGGCATGGAGCACCACGACCAGGTCGGGCACCTCGAACAACTGCTTGGCCTGTCGGGCGGCGTTCAGCGCGCGGTCGGCCTTCCCGGGGCCCGCAAAGAAACCGAGGAACCCGTCCCCCACGCATTTGACCGGCACGCCGTCGAATCTCAGGACGGCCTCGGTGACCGCGTAGTGGACCGTGTTGGCCCACGCCGCCAGGTCGGCCGGCGCCACGCGGGACGCTCGCTCCGCGTAGCCGTTCAGGCTGGTGCAGAGGACGACGGCAGGAAACGTCCCCGGGGCCTCCTGCCGCCCGGTCAGAATCCACTCGACGCTGACGCCGAGCAGGCGGGCCAGGTCGAGGAGGACGGCGATATCCGGGGCGTTCTCGCCGCGCTCCCACTTCGACACCGCCTGGGAGGTCAGCCGCAGGGCAGACGCGATGTCCGCCTGGCGCAGTTGCCGCCGTTCCCGCTGCTGCCGGATCCGTTGGCCCAGTGTGCCCAAGTCCATGCAACCTCCAAGCGTACTGGCTAACGACTCTCGGCTCAAGGCTCAGGGCTCAAGGCTCAAGGCTCAAGGGTACCGTGTTCCGGCGCGCCGACACAATGGCGCAGTCGTTGGAGATGCTGGCGGAGTGGTTGGATGTTTCTGCACGGTCCAGGAGGGCCGAGTTAGCGGAAACTGCGCGATTCGGAGCCACGCGTGGTCGACGTTCTTCGGACTCTATGCCGGGAAGTCGTTGTGGAAGTGTCACTTGTCGCGAGCGACCGCGCTGGCTGGCCGCCTGGCACCCGGGTTGCTCCCGGAGGCGAATGCGGGGTCGGGGGGAGGCGACAATGCAGGAGCCGGCACGGGACGGGTTCACACTCATCGAACTGCTCATCGTCGTGGCGATCATCGGGACCATTGCAGCCATTGCGGTGCCGGGACTGATGCGGGCGCGCATCGCCGGGAACGAGGCGTCCGCGATTGGGTCGCTGCGCAGCATCAACAGCGCCGAGGCCACCTACGCGTCCAGCTGCGGCCAGGGGAGCTACGCCGGGACGCTTGCCGACCTCGGCAAGCCGCCTCAAGCGGGCAGCGAAGCGTTCATCAGCGCCGATTCTGACGACGGACCCGTCCCAGAAGGCCGGGTACACGATCACGATGACGGCGGGCGCGGCGGCAGGCGGAGGCACGGGGTGCAACAGCCCGTCGTCGCTCTCGCAGACGTACTTCGCCGGTGCGGAGCCACAGGTTGCGAGCTCAACGGGATCCAGGTGCTTCGGGACGAACCAGGGGGGACGATTTATCAGTCGACCTCGACGCCGCCCGCGCCGGTGGCGGCGACCCAGGTCGGCACCCCGGCGTCGGCGGCGCCGGTGCAGTAGAGCAAGCAGCCGTCAGCTGGTAGCCGGCGGCTGCCAGCCGTCCTACGCCACGGGTGTCGCCGCCTCGAACGTGAACGCGAGCTGATCGCCGTCGAGGCCGATGCGCACGGTACCGCCGTGCTCGAGTTGGCCGAACAGGATCTCGTCCGTCAGCCGGTCTCGCACCTCGGCCTGCACGACTCTGGCAAGCGGGCGGGCGCCGTACACCGCGTCATAGCCCTTGACGGCGAGCCACTCGCGCGCGGCGGGCTCGAGGGTGATTGCGATCTTGCGTTCGGACAGCTGCGACTCGAGCTGCAGCACGAACTTCTCGACGATCGTCTCGAGGATGGACGGGTTGAGCGGCGCGAAGTTCACGATGGCGTCCAGCCGGTTCCGGAACTCCGGGCTGAACATCCGCTCGATGGCGGTCTTTGCCCGGCTCTTGGCCGTTTGGCCGCGAAGGTCGAGCGCCTCGCCGAAATCGCTGGCGAGGCCGGCCGGGCTGAATCCGATGGTGCCCGCGCTCATCTCGCGGGAGCCGGCGTTCGACGTCATGATCACGACCACCTGCCGGAAATCCGCGCGCCGGCCGTTGTTGTCGGTGAGCGTGGCGTGGTCCATCACCTGCAGGAGGATGTTGAAGATGTCGGGGTGCGCCTTCTCGATCTCGTCGAGAAGGACGACGCTGTACGGATGCGTCCGCACGGCGTCCACCAGCAGGCCGCCCTGCTCGAAGCCGACGTAGCCCGGGGGCGCGCCGATGAGCCGCGACACCGCGTGCTTCTCCATGTACTCGCTCATGTCGTAGCGGAGGAACTCGTTCCCGAGGTGGATCGCGAGCTGTTTCGCCAGTTCGGTCTTTCCGACACCGGTGGGCCCGGTGAAGAGGAAGCAGCCGGCCGGCCTGTCGGGCTGGGACAGTCCGGCGCGCGAGCGTTTGATGGCGCCGGTGACGATGTGCACCGCCTCGTCCTGGCCGAACACGACCCGTCGGAGCGACTCCTCGAGCGTTCGCAGGCGTTCCTTGTCGGAGGCCGACGCCTGCTTGTCGGGGATGCGGGCCATCCGGCCCACGATGCGTTCCACTTCCACCGGCGTCACGACGGCCCGCGCCGGTGCGTCCACCGAACTGCCGCCGACCGCCTCGGCCGGCGCGTCGACTGACGCAGGCGCGGTCTGGAGCCGCAGCATCGCGCCTGCCTCGTCGAGGATGTCGATGGCGCTGTCCGGCAGCCGGTAGTCGCGCAGGAACCGCTTCGCCAGGCGAGCTGCGACCTCGAGCGCCGCATCCGAGTAGTCCACCTGGTGGTGGTCCTCGTACCGCGCACGCAGTCCCTGGAGGATCTCGGATCGTCTCGTCGACCGATGGCTCCTCGACGACCACCTTCTGCAGGCGGCGGGCCAGCGCCCGGTCCTTCTCGATGTGCTTGTACTCCTCGAACGTCGTGGAGCCGACCACGCGAAGCTCGCCGGCGGTGAGCACCGGCTTGATCAGCGTCGCCAGGTCCATCGTGCCGCCCGTCGTGGCTCCGGCGCCGATGGTGGCGTGAATCTCGTCGATGAAGAGGATCGGCAGCCGCCGGCCCTTCAGCGCCATGAGCACCGCCTTGAAGCGCTCCTCGAAGTCGCCGCGGAACCGCGTGCCCGCCAGCAGCGCGGCCGTGTCGAGGCTGTAGATCTCGGCACCCTTGAGGATGGGCGGGACGTGTTCGTCGAGCAGGCGAATCGCAAGCCCCTCGGCGAGCGCCGTCTTGCCGACTCCCGCGTCCCCGACGAAGACCGGGTTGTTCTTGCGCCGGCGACAGAGGATCTCGAGCGTCCGCTGCAGCTCCACGCCGCGTCCGATGAGCGGGTCGAGCACTCCGGACCCGGCGCGTTCGGTCAGGTTCACGGTGTAGGTCGAGAGCGGGTCGCGCTGCGCCTGCTGGCCCTCGCCCGCGGCTGGCGCCGGGCCTCGCCGCCGCGGCTCCTCGCCGGAGGGCTGCGGAGAGGGCACCTTTGAGATGCCGTGCGAAATGTAGTTCAGGACGTCAAGACGCGTGACGCTCTGCGCTTCCAGCAGCTGACAGGCGTACGAATTGGTCTGCTGCAGGATGGCGGCGATGATGTCGCCGGCGTTCACCTCGGACTTGCCTGCGCTCTGTACGTGCAGGACCGCCGTCTGGAGGACGCGGCGGAACGCCCGGGTCTGCTCGGGCTCCTTCTCCAACCCGCGCGGGTACTGCTCGACCGACCCGGCGAGGAACCCGTCGAGCTCGCGCCGCAGGCGGGGCAGATCGGTGCCGCAGGCGGCCAGGATCCGTTCCCCTTCGAGGTCGTGGGTCAGGACGTAGAGCAGGTGCTCGAGCGTCAGCGTGGTGTGCCGGCGGGACACCGCTTCCCGATAGGCAATGTGCAACAGCATCTCGACGGCGGAGCTGAACATGGTTCGCCTCGATCTTCGACCGGAGCTGGCTACGCGTCTTCGATGGTCGCCTGCAGCGGGTATCCGCGCTCGCGAGCCAGCGTGTGGACCTGGCCCACCTTCGTCTCGGCAATCTCGTGCGGATAGACGCCGCATTCGCCGCGGCCATGACAATGAACGTGCATCATCACCCGGTACGCTTCGGCCGGGTGCTTCAGGAAGACCGTCTCGAGCACGGAGACGACGAAGTCCATGGTGGTGTAGTCGTCGTTGTGGAGCACGACCCGGAACAGCGGCGGCTGCTTCAGCTGCTGCTCCGGTCTGTCGGCGACGTCGGTGCTGCGCTTGCGGCGTTCGTCGGCCATGCCACCAGGAAGCGCGGCCCCGGCGCCGCGCTCGATCTCCTCCCTTGGATTCAGTATAAGCCTTCCGGCCTCCTGGTCCGCGTCCGCCCAGGGCAGGTCGTGCATCGCGTTATACTGGCGACTCGCGTCGAAAGGAATGGAAGAGTCATGATCACGAGGTTGACGGGGTGCACGGCGCGGATGGTCGCGCTGGTGTTCGCGGTTGCTGCCGTCCAGCCGGCCAGTGCGCTGGCGCAGGGGCAGGCGGCCGGGCCGCAGGTCCCTCGCGAAGGCGGGACGCCGCTTCCGGCGGCCCCCAGCGCGCTCGCGGCCGCGCAGAGCGTTGTCATGGGAGGCGTCCCGTTCGGGCAGGCGACGTCAGCCGTGCTGCCGCTGTCGCTCGGCGAGGCCATCGTCCGAGGGCTGAAGCAGAACCTCGGCGTCGTCCTGGGCGAGCAGGCGGTCCGGTCGGCCGCGGGCGTGAGATGGCAGTCGTTGAGCGGCCTGCTGCCGACGGCCGGGTTCCGGGTGAGCCAGACGCGCGAGGAGATCAACCTCGAGGAATTCGGCTTCCCGGTCGCGCCCGGGCAGTCGCCGATCATCGGGCCGTTCAACGTCGCGGCGCTGCACCTGGCGGCGACCGCGCCGGTGTTCGACTACGCAGCGATCCAGCGAGCCAAGGCGGGTGCGCAGGTGGCAGGCGCGGCCGAGCACTCGTTCCGGGACACGCGCGACCTGGTCGCGTTCGTCACGGCGAACCTCTACCTGCAGGCCGTCGCCGGCGCGAGCCGCATCGAGGCGGCGAGGACGCAGATGGCGACCGCGCAGACCCTCTACGACCATGCCGTCGGGCAGAACAAGGCGGGCATCGTGCCCGGCATCGAGGTCCTGCGCGCGCAGGTGCAGCTGCAGTCCCAGCAGCAGCGGTTGATCTTCTACACGAACGAGTTCGCCAAGCAGAAGCTCGCGCTGCAGCGGGCCGTCGGGATTCCGCTCGGGCAGCTCATCGAGCTGACGGACCGGCTGCCCTACTCGGCCCTCGACCGGATGACGCTCGACCAGGTCCTGGCCGAAGCCTACACCTCGCGCGAGGATCTGCAGGCCGCGCAGGCGATGGTGCACGCCGCCGAAGCCGGCCGGCAGGCGGCGATGGGCGAGGGGCTTCCGTCCGTCAGTGTGAGCGGCGACATCGGGCGCAGTTCCAGCGCGTGGGACACGCTGCACGGCACGTACGCGGTCAACGCCGTCGTGCGGGTGCCGATCTTCCAGGGCGGGCGGGTGCACGGCCGCGTGCTGCAGGCCGACGCGGAGGTGAAGCAGCAGCAGGCCCAGGTGGCCGACCTCCGGGCGCGCATCGAGTACGAGGTGCGTGCGGCGCTGCTCGACCTCCAGGCGGCCGACGATCGCGTTCGCGTGGCCAGGAGCGCGGCGGACCTCTCCGGGCAGCAGCTCACGCAGGCCCAGGACCGGTTCACCGCCGGCGTGACCAGCAACCTCGAGGTCGTGCAGGCCCAGGAGACGGTGGCCACGGCCACCGACAACTACCTCTCAGCCCTGTTTGCCCACAATCTGGCGAAGATCTCCCTCGCGCGTGCCATCGGACTCGCCGAGGAGCGCGGCCGGCAGTTGTTGCGGAGCGCGGAATGACGGCGGCCCGAATGGCTGTCGAACGGGGAGTGGCACGATGAGCGAATCGTCGCACGCGGGTCCCGGGGCCGAGCAGCCGGCCCGGAATGGTGTCAGCGGGTTCCTGCGGGATCGCCCGCATGCCAGGTGGTCGGTCGTCGTCGGCGGCCTGCTCGCCGTCGTCGGCCTCGTCGGTGCCTGGTGGTACTACGCCGGCCGGGAGACGACAGACGATGCGCAGGTCGACGGCCACATCGTGCCCATCGCCGCGCGCGTCGGCGGCACGGTGGCGGCCGTGAGGGTCCAGGACAATCAGATCGTGGAGGCGGGGGCGATCCTCGTCGAGGTCGATCCCCGCGACTTCGAGGTGGCGCGGCGCCGGGTCGAGGCCGACTACGCGGATGCGCAGGCGGCGCTCGCCGCCGCGGAGGCCGGCATCTCGATCACGTCGACGACGACGGCCAGCCAGGTCAGTTCGGCCGGAGCGAACGTCGAGCGGGCGACGACGGGGACCGAGGCGTCCGCTCGAGACGTCGAGGCGTCGCGCGCACGGCTGGCGTCGGCGCAGGCGCGTCTCAAGGAGGCGACGGCGAACGCCACGAGGACCTCCCGCGACCTCGAACGGCTGAAGCCGCTGCTCGCCAAGGACGAGGTGTCGCAGCAGCAGTACGACGCGGCGGTCGCCTCCTCGGACGCCGCGCGGGCGGCGGTCGAGTCCGCCCAGGCCCTCATCATCGAGGCCACGCAGGCGGTGGCGGTGGCCGAGGGCCGCCGCGCGCAGGCGTCCAACGCGCTGACGCAGGCGCAGGCGGATCTCCGGACGGCGCGGACGGCGCCCGAGCAGGTGGCCGTCATCAGGGCGCGGGCCGAGTCGGCCCGGGCGCGCGTGCAGCAGGCCAAGGCCATGCTCGAGCAGGCGACACTCAACGTGGCCTACGCCACCGTCAAGGCGCCCTCCGCCGGCCGCGTCAGCAAGAAGAGCGTCGAGCCCGGACAGGTGATCCAGCCTGGACAGCCGCTGCTCGCGATCGTACCGGTCGAGAACGTCTGGGTCACGGCGAACTTCAAGGAGACACAACTCAAGGACATGCGGCCGGGCCAACGGGTGTCCGTCTCGGTCGACGCCTACGGTCGCAGATACGAGGGGAGGGTGGAGAGCATCGCCGCCGCGACCGGCGCGCGGTTCAGCCTGCTGCCGCCCGAGAACGCGACCGGGAACTACGTGAAGGTGGTCCAGCGCATTCCGGTGAAGATTGTCCTCGACCAGGGGCAGGACCCCGAGCACCTGCTGCGGCCCGGCATGTCGGTCGTGCCGACGGTCTACACGAGGTAGGAACGTGTCGCACGCGCGGGCCACGCCAAGCCCCTGGATCATCGCCGTCTCGGTGATGTTCGGCACGTTCATGGTCGTGCTGGACACCACGATCGTGAACGTGTCGCTGCCGCATATCGCCGGCAACCTGTCCGCGAGCATCGAGGAGTCGACCTGGGCGCTCACCACGTACCTGGCCGCCAACGCGATCATCCTGCCGATCACCGGGTGGCTGGCGAACTACTTCGGCCGGCGCCGGCTGCTGCTCCTGTCGGTGGCCGGCTTCACGGCGGCGTCGGTTCTGTGCGGCCTGGCCACCAGCCTTCCGATTCTGGTGCTCTGGCGGATCGTCCAGGGCATGACCGGCGGCGTGATGCAGCCGCTGTCGCAGGCGATCATGCTCGAGGCGTTCGAGCCCAAGGACCGCGGGAAGGCGATGGCCTTCTTCGGCATCGGCGTCGTCGTGGCCCCGGTGCTCGGTCCGGTGCTCGGCGGGTGGCTGACCGACAACTACTCCTGGCGATGGGTGTTCTACGTCAACGTCCCGTTCGGAGTCGCCGCCTATGCCATGCTGCGCGCCAACGTGTTCGACCCGCCCTACATCAAGCGGGGGACCGCCGGGATCGACTACTGGGGTATCGGCCTGCTGGCGATCGGCATCGCCGCGCTGCAGATTGGCCTCGACCAGGGGCAACAGGAGGACTGGTTCTCGTCGGACCTGATCACCACCCTGGTGGTCGCTGCGGTCGTCGGTCTCGGCGGCTTCGTCGTCCATGCGCTGCTCACGCGCGAGCCCGTCGTCGACCTCCGGCTCTTCAAGGAGCCGCACCTTCGCGACGGGCGTCCTGCTGATCACGGTGATGGGATTCGGGCTGTATGGCAGCCTCATCCTGATGCCGGTCCTGCTGCAGACGCTGCTCGGCTACCCGTCTCTGCAGGCCGGCTATGCCATGGCGCCGCGCGGGCTCGGCTCACTGGTCGCGATGCCGCTGGTCGGCGTGCTGATGAACCGGACCGATCCGCGCCGGATGCTCGGCCTCGGGTTCCTCCTCAACGCCGTCACGCTCTACTGGATGTCCTGGTTGAACCTGCAAGCCGGCTTCTGGGACATCTTCTGGCCGCAGTTCGTGCAGGGCGTCGGCCTGGGCCTGCTGTTCGTTCCGCTCACGACGGTGGCGATGGATCGGATCGCCCCGAAGGACATGGGCCACGCGACGAGCCTGTTCAATCTGATGCGGAACATCGGCGGCGCGGCGGGGATCGCGGTCATCCAGACGGTATTGGCGCGCGACCGCCAGGAGCACGTCAACGTGCTCGGGGCGCACGTCAGCGCCTACGCCCCCTCCACGCAGCTGATGTTCGAGAATCTCCGGTCGGCGTTCGTCGCTCGCGGCTCGGACCTCGCGACGGCGGCCGCCCAGGCGAATGCGGCGCTGTTCGGGATGGTCCAGAAGCAGGCGGCGATGATCGCGTTCATCGACGGGTTCAAGCTCCTCGCGGTGGTGTTCCTCGTGCTGGTGCCGTTCGCATTCCTCATGAAGAAGCCGCAGCATCATGGCGGTCCAGGCGTCGTCGTGGGAGACTGAGCGATGGTGACCGCTCTCGACCTGAACTTCCTCGGCCGTTCCGGCGCGATTGCCGCTGGACTGATCGACGGGCCGGGCGGCCTGGCGCTCGTGGATCCCGGCCCGGCGAGCTGCCTCGACGGCCTGCGGGCGTCGCTGGCCGTCCACGGGCATCGCCTCAAAGACGTCGGCACCGTACTCGTGACCCACATCCATCTGGATCATTCGGGCGGCGTCGGCGTCCTGGCACGCTCGAACCCTCGCCTCCAGGTCTATGTGCACAGGCGCGGGGCGGCGCACGTCGTGGACCCGTCGAAACTCGTGTCGAGCGCGAGCCGGCTGTACGGCGATCGGATGGAGCCGCTCTGGGGCGAGATCCTGCCGGTTCCTGCGGCCAGCGTGCACGCGCTCGACGGCGGAGAAGTGCTCGAGGTGGCCGGCGTCGAGGTTCGTGTCGCCTACACCCCGGGCCACGCGTCGCATCACGTCAGCTACTTCGACACATCCAGCGGCACCGTGTTCGCGGGCGACACCGGCGGCATCCGCGTCGGCGAGCCGCTGCTGGTGCTGCCGCCAACGCCGCCGCCGGACATCGACGTGGAGGCGTGGTACGCCAGTCTGGCGCTCATCCGGGCATGGAAGCCCGGGAGTATCTTCATTACGCATTTCGGCGGATTCGACCGGCCTCTCGATCACCTGGCGGATCTCGAAGAGCGGCTCCGCGATATGGTGGGCACGGTCAGGGCGCTGCTGTCGGACGGGCAGTTGGACGACGAACGGCGGCAGCACCGCTTCGCCGACTGGATGGTAGCGATGTTCCGCGATCGCCTGCCGGACGAAGAGTGGGTGCGGCGCTACGTGGCGGCGGTCCCGCTCGAGCACTGCTGGCAGGGCCTCACCAGGTACTGGCAGAAGCGGCTGTAGGGGAAGGCGGCGCCGACCCGCTCACCATCCGGAGGAGCCAGGCGTATAGTCCTTGTAGCTTCGATGGTCTGGAGGCGTCCGATGGGTGCGTGAGCGACAGTCGCGCGGCTCTGCGGCCGGCGCAGACGGAGTCTCGTGTCCACCTCGTCCCGCCGACAGTAGAAACGCCGCGATCAGGCCTGGCGGCCAGATTCTGGCGATCGACGACGACTCCGAGGCGCTGGCACTGCTCGGCCGGGTCCTGACCCTGGCTGGCTACCAGGTGCGTCTGGCCGACGGCGGGGAGTTGGCGCTCCTTGCCGTTACTGCCGACCCGCCGGATCTGATCCTTCTCGACGTCCACTCGAAGGGCATTGGCGGGTTCGAAGTCTGCCGGCGGCTCAAGGCAGGCGCGGATACGGGCCAGATCCCCATTATCCTGGTCAGCGGGACCGGCGGACCGGCGGAAGTGGTCGAAGGGCTGAGACTCGGAGCCGCCGACTACATCGTCAAGCCGTTCCGGGCCGAGGAACTCCTGGCGCGCGTGGCGATTCACCTGTCGCTGCGTCAGGCGATGGTCTCACTCGAACGGCAGGCGGCTGCGCTCCGCGAGGCCAATAGACAGTTGCAGGCCGAGGTCGCCCATGGCCGGCACCTCGAGGAGGAACTGCGGGCGAGCCTCGACCTGGCCGAGCGATCCCGCCGAACGCTGCTCGATCTCTTCGAAGACCAGAAGCGCTCCGAGGCTGAACGGCAGGCGAGCGAGGACCGCTTCCGCCGCGCGATCGTGGAGTCGCCTTTTCCGATCCTGCTGCACTCGGAGGACGGCGCCATCCTCCAGGCGAGCCGTTCGTGGTACGAAATCACCGGATACGCGCCGGAGGAACTCGGGACGGTTGCGGACTGGATGGAGAAGGCTTACGGCGATCGCAAGGACCTCGTGCGTGCCGACGTGGATGCGCTCTACGCGCTCGACCACCGCAAGTACGAAGGCGACTACACCATCCGCATCAAGGACGGCACGACGCGGGTCTGGGAATTCAGTTCAGCGCCGTTGGGGCGCTTGCCGAACGGCCGCCGCCTGGTCATGAGCATGGCGCTGGACGTGACCGAGCGGAGGCGGTCCGAGGAGACGCTACGGAGAAGCGAGGAGAAATACCGTGACGTGGTGGAGAACATCAACGATGTCCTCTACACCATCAACGCCGACGGGATCATCACGTACCTCAGCTCGGCGGTGCGCCAGCTTGGTGGTTTCGAGCCCGAGGAGCTGACCGGGCGCTCGTTCGCCGAGATCGTCCATCCGGACGATCTTCCGGAGGTCGCTCGCCGGTTCGGCGAGGTCCAGAGGAACCAGATCAATCCGTGGGAGTTTCGGTATCGCACGAAGGATGGGCGCATCCAGTGGGCGCGCTCGTCCAGCCGCCCGATCCTGGAGAATGGCCGTCCGGCTGGCATCCGCGGGTTGCTGACCGACATCACCGACCGCAAGCTGGCCGAGGTGGCATTGCGGGAGAGCGAGGCGAGGCTGCGCGCCATCCTCGATGCGACGCCCTTCCCAATCGCCGTCGTCGATCTGCAGGGTGATCGCGTCCACTACTGGAGCCGCAACGCTCTCACCATCTTCGGGCACACTGCACCCACAGCGGCGGAGTCGGTACGAGATCGCCTACCCGGATCCCGAGTACCGGCGCGACGTGATCGCCCGGTGGGGGCCGAAGCTGGCAATCGCCCGCGAGACCGGCCAGCCTGTCAACACCGGCGAATACCAGGTGACGTGCCGCGATGGCAGCGTGCGAGTCTGCGAATTGTACGCGTCGTTCCTGCCCGACGCGCTGGTCGTGGTCTTCAACGACATCACCGAGCGCAAGCGTGCCGAAGCGGAGGAGGCCAGGCTCGAAGCCCAGCTGCGACAGGCCCAGAAGATGGAGTCGGTTGGACGGCTGGCGGGCGGCGTGGCCCACGATTTCAACAACATGCTGGGCGTGATCCTCGGGCACGCGGAGCTGGCGCTCGAGCGGCTCGATCCCGCGCAGCCGCTGCATGCGGACCTCGAGGAAGTCAGGAAGGCGGCCGAGCGCTCCGCCGACTTGACCCGCCAGTTGCTGGCATTCGCGCGCCAACAGACCATCGCGCCCAAGGTCCTGGACGTGAACGCCGCCGTGGCCGGCATGCTCAACATGCTGCGACGGCTCATCGGCGAGGACATCGACCTCAGCTGGCGGCCGCAGGCGGATCTCTGGCCGATCCAGATGGACCCGTCCCAGATCGACCAGGTCCTGGCGAATCTGTGCGTCAACTCACGCGACGCGATCGCAGGCGTGGGCCGGGTCACGATAGAGACCGTTCACCGTTCGCTCGACGGAGGACTACTGCGCGGCTCACCCCGGATTCACCCCCGGCGACTACGTGGTGCTCGCGGTGAGCGACGATGGCTGCGGGATGGACGAGGACGTGCTGTCGCACTTGTTCGAACCGTTCTTCACGACGAAGGGGTTGGGCCAGGGCACCGGCCTTGGGCTCGCGACGGTGTACGGCATCGTCAAGCAGAACAACGGGTCGATTCACGTCTACAGCGAACCGGGTCGGGGAACGACGTTCAGGATCTACCTGCCCAGGCATGTGGCCGGACCTGGGCAGGGGCGGGCGCCGGGCGCGACAGCGCCCGAATCTCGAGGCCACGAGACCATCCTGCTGGTGGAAGACGAGGCGGCCATCCTGAGACTCGCCACGAGGATGCTCGACGATGCAGGGTTACACCGTGCTGGCAGCCGGCACACCGGGCGAAGCGGTCCGCCTGGCCAGCGAGCACACAGGCGAGATCGACCTTCTGATGACCGACGTGGTGATGCCCGAGATGAACGGCCGGGAGTTGGCCATGAACCTGCAGTCGCTCTATCCGGACCTCAAGTGCCTGTTCATGTCGGGCTACACCGCCGACGTCATCGCTCACCGCGGCGTGCTGGTTGATGGCGCGCACTTCATTCAGAAGCCCTTCTCCATCGACGGCCTGGCCGCGAAGGTCCGGGAAGCGCTCGGCGGCGGGGGCGTCGAGGGGGCGTGACGCGGTCGAGAAGGCCTCCCTGGCAATCGCCTCGCCGGCCGCCGCCTGGCAGGTGGACACCGCGACGCGCCTGATGCGCGCTCGGTCGTGGGGCGGCTTCAGCGCGACCACCATCTGGATGGTGGAGCAGTTCGGATTCGCGACGATGCCCGTGTGCCAGACCAGGTCGTGCGGGTTCACCTCCGGCACGACGAGCGGGCAGGCCGGGTCCATTCGCCACGCGGAGCTATTGTCGATCACGACGGCGCCCTGGGATCCCGCGATCAAATCGCGACGAAGAAGCGGATCGTGTTCGAGCGGGGCCGCCTGTGCGCGGATGAGGACTCGCCTGGCTGGCGACTACGACGACGAGCAACTGCTCGAATTCGGGGATCTCTTCCTTCAGCGCCATCTCGACGCCCATGTAGAGCGTCATCTGCGCGCTCGGGCAGCCGACGCAGTGGCCCGAGAGCCGGACCGTGGCGGTGTTGTCGGCCACGCCCACCAGTTCGATGTCGCCGCCGTCGCTCTGGATCAGGGGGCGAATGCGTTCGATGACCGCCTGCACTCGATCGCGCGAAACCATGGGTGCTCCCGCAGAAATGTGGCGCCGACTCCGTAGAACCAGTATACCGCGGCGGTCCGGATCATCTGGTAGAATCAGGGTGGATCCCAGCCCCCGATGTCGAACGCCCCCTTCAGCGTCGATTCGGTCGTCGTGGGCCGCAGCGCGCGTATGCGCGCGGTCTTCGATTTCGTGCGCGTGATCGCCGACAGCGAGAGCAGCGTGCTCGTGACCGGCGAAACAGGAACCGGCAAGGAACTCATCGCCAACCTGATTCACCAGTCCAGCTCACGGCGCCACAAGCCGTTCGTGCCGGTCAGCTGCGCCATCCTCGTCCGAGACGCTGATCGAGTCTGAGCTGTTCGGCCACGAGCGCGGGGCCTTCACCGGGGCGATCAAGGATCGGCCGGGCCGTTTCGAGCTCGCGCACGGCGGGACGATCTTCCTCGACGACATCGACGACGTGCCGCTGACGATGCAGGTGAAGCTGCTGCGGGTCATCCAGAACCGGATGGTCGAGCGGCTCGGCGGAACGCGGCCGATCCCGGTGGACGTCCGCGTCATCACCGGCGCCAAGCGCGACCTTCGCGCGATGGCGGCCGACGGGAAGTTCCGTGAGGATCTCTTCTACCGCCTGAACGTGATCCCGGTGGTTCTCCCGCCGCTGCGCGAGCGGCGCGAGGACATCCCCATGCTGGTCGAGCATTTCGTCAAGCGGTACTTCCGCCAGCGCGGCGAGGAGCCAAGGGTGTGTCGCAGGCCGTGCTGCAGGTCTTTCTGCGGTACCCCTGGCCGGGCAACGTGCGCGAGCTCGAGAATGCCTGCGAGCGCGATCGCCCAGACCTGCACGTGCGACACGGTCCGCGTGGGCTGCGTCCCGGTCAGCGTCCTGTTCCACCGGTACGGCGAGGAGCAGCCGCCGGTCGTCGAGACGCACGGGCATCCGTCGCCGGTGTCGCTGGACGATCGCCTGAGGGAGGTGGAAACCAACTTGATCACCTGGGCGCTGAAGGTCAGCGGCGGCAACAAGTCGAAGGCGGCGGAGCTGCTCAGAATCAAGCGGTCGACGCTCGGCGATCGCATCAAGAAGCTCGATCTGACCCACCTCGAAGCGGGCGAGAACTAGGACTTCGACTCGCAACGGCAGCGCTGACGAACGTCCGGCGTTCCTGACCGGGTCCCTGCCGGAATGCCGGCGCGTCGGAGGCGCCGGGCCTGCCAATCTGCTGGAATACACTCCAAACCAGGGGCGAATCGCTTGGCACCGCGGTTGCTGCCTACCCCAGCGTGCAGACTGACCTGGACCGGGCCGCGCCCTCCCAGACGAGCCCGGTCAAACTGCGAGTGGTAGGCCCGGACGCGGCTTGTCTGTCGCCGGCCGACCTGCGCCGACTCTTTCGCGGCCGGTCCCTGCCCCCTGCCCGCCGGGCCCGACTTCTCACCGGCGGCCGCGTCCTCGCGGCCGCGGCCCGCGCGTGGTCGGCACTCGCGGGATACGAGCGATCTGATGGGGAACTGCGGGTCCACGAGTTCGCCATCGACGGGACCGCCCCGTGCCCGGCCGGCCAGATCGCCACGGCGCTGCTCGACGCGCTCGAGATGGCGTGTCTCGCCGGAGGAGGCTGGCGCCTCGTTCTGCTGCCTCGCGCCGCCCCGGCGAGCGACCTGCTGCGTGCGCGCGGGTTCGTGCCCATCGCCGAAGGCTCGGCCGGAAGCTGGTTCGAGAAGCGCTTCGACTCGTAGGCCGGCTCGCCGGCTTGCGTTCCCGTCAACTGGTCCTACAATGGTGCCGGCGTCGTTTGGTCAGCGCGCTGTCCGGCGCGCCGTCTCGACTGACGGGTCCCCGGTGTCGTCCAGGAGCACACGTGCCGCGTCCATTCTTGTCCGGGCTCAGGGGGCGTCTCCTTCTGCTCGTCGCCCTCGCGACCCTGCCGGCCTTCGCGCTCTCCTGGTACACGGGATGGGAGAGCCGGCAGCACCAGCGGGCGGCCGTCGCGTCGGACACCGTGGCGCTGGCGAGCCGCGTGGCCAGCGACCAGGAGGTCGTCATCGACCTCACCCGCCAGGTCCTCTCCGATCTTGCCGCGATTCCCGAGGTCCGGGCGGGGGAGCCAACCGCTCGCGCGCATCTTCTCGATTCTGATGAAGCAGTATCGCGGGTATGCGAGCTTGATGGTCCTCGATCCCGCCGGTTCAATCCTCGTGAGTCAGCCGCCGGCGGCGCACCCGGTGAACTTCTCGGATCGGCCGTGGTTCAACCAGGCGCTGACCACTCGCCGGTTCGCCCTCGGCGACTACCAGGTGGGGCAGCTGACCGGCAAGTCCGTCGTTGCGGCCGCGTGGCCGGTCGTTGACGACACCGGCCGCGTGGTATCGGTGGTCGCGGCTGGTCTCGACGTCACTGGTTGAACCAGGTAGCTGCCACCGCTCAGCTGCCGCCCGGGGCGGTGCTCGTGCTGGTTGACCGGCAGGGTGTGGTCGTGGCGCGGTACCCGGAGACCGCCGGCGTGCTCGGGCGCGGTCTGCCGGAGCGCGCGTGGTTGCCCGCATGCAGCAGCAGGCCAGGGCACGACCGAACTCGCCGACGACGACAGCAATTCCCGCATCTGGGCATTCGCCCCCGTCGGCGGCGGCGTCCCGACCGCGCTCCGCATGGCGGTCGGCGTGCCGAGAGAGCGTCGCGTACGGGCCGTCGATCGACTCCAGACGCGCGCCATCTTGGCGCTCCTGCTGGTGATGGCGCTGACGCTGACGGCTGCCTGGTTTGCGGCCGAGCGGTTCGTGCTGCGCTCGGTCGCCTCGCTCATCGAGGCGACGCGGAAGCTGGCGGCGGGCGAGCAGGGAGCCCGAACCGCCCTCCCGTACGGACAAAGCGAGTTGAGCGAGCTGGCACAGTCGTTCGATGAGATGGCGAGCGCGCTCGAGAGCCGCCAGGCCGAGCGGGACCGTGCCGAGCAGGCGCTGCGCCGCAGCGAGGAGCGGTTCCGCGCGTTCATGGACCACAGCCCGGCGATTACCTTCGTCCGCGCGCCGGGTGGCGAGTTGGTCTATGCCAATGCCGCGCTCGAGCGCGCGTTCGGCCTCGAATCGGGGCGGTGGCGGGGTGAGCCGGGGTCGCGGTTCTGGTCACCGGAACTGGCAGAACGCCTCGCGCGTGGGGAAGCCCAGACGCTGGAGACAGGGGAGCCGCTCCAGTCGGTCGGTGCGGTCGTTCTGGCGGATGGACGCGAGCGCCACTGGCTGACAGTGACGTTCCCTCTGACCGACCCTGACGGAAGGACGCTGGCGGCGACGATGGCGGTGGACATGACCGAGTGGCGCCAGGCGCGCGACCACCTGGCGCTGGCAGAGCGCCGGTATACACAACTGGTGGAGCACGCCTCGGACGCGATTGTCATCACCGACTCCGGCCTCAGGCTCGTCGACGTGAACACGGCCACCTGCCGGTTGAGCGGCTATACCCGGGAGGAGTTGCTGGGGCGCGGAGTCGCCGACCTCCTGGCGCCTGACGATTTGGCGGCTCGGCCGCTGGGACTCGACGCCCTTCGATCCGGGCAGAACGTCGTGTCCGAGCGGAAGGTCCGGCGCAAGGACGGCACCGTCTTCGTCGCGGAGGTCAGCGCGCGGACCTTCGAAGGGGGCGGCGTGCACGCCGTCGTGCGCGACGTGTCGGCGCGCTACGAGGCCGAGCAGACGGTGCGGCAGAACGAGGAGCGGTTCCGCCTGCTCTACCAGTACCTGCCCATCGCGCACCAGTCGCTGTCCGAGCACGGGACCATCGTGATGGTGAACGATGCGTGGCTGGCGTTGACGGGCCTGACGCGCGGGCAGACCGTCGGCCGGCGCTTCGTCGATCTGCTCGCCTCGGGGAGCCTCGATGTCTACGAGTCGCAGTTCAGGCGGGTGATCCTGTCGGGCGACGTTCACGACGTCGAATTGACGCTGGTGCGCGGCGACCGCGCGCGGGTGACCGTGTCGATCGACGGGCGTCGGGGCCAGGACGAGCACGGCGAACTCCGGATCCACTGCGCCCTGCACGACGTGACCTCGGCCCGCCAGGCCGACGCCCGGCTCCGGCAGAGCGAGGAACGCTACCGCACGCTGTTCGACGAGAGTCCGGTCTCCATGTGGGAGGAGGATTTCTCCGGCATCCGGCGGCACCTCGATCGGCTGCGGGCCCTCGGTGTCGCCGATTTCGAGACGCACTTCATCGCCCACCCGGAGGAACTCGACGACTGCATCGGCGCCGTCGAGGTGGTGGACGTCAACCGCGCCACGCTCTCGCTCTACGGCGCCGACAGCCGGTCGCAACTGCTCGCGGGCCTCGACCGCATCATCGGCGAGGACGGCCGCGACGTGTTCCGGCGCTCCATCGTCGCGCTGGCTGGTGGCGCCGGCACCTGGCGCGACGAAGGTGTCAACTACACGCTCGGGAATCAGCCGATTCGCCTCGCCCTGCACTGGTCGATCGTGCCCGGAGCGGAACACACCTGGTCCCGCGTGCTGGTGTCGGCGATGGACATCACCGGCCGCACCCGCGTCGAGGACGCGCTGCGCGAGGCCGAGGACCGGTTCGAGCGCATCTTCCACTCGACACCCGCGCTCTCGGCAATCAGCCGGCGGTCGGACGGCACCCTCATCGACGTCAACGACGTGTTCCTGCGCGAGCTGGGTTTCACGCGGGGCGAGGTCGTCGGGCGGACCTGGGCCGAACTGGGAGTGGGGCTCTCACCCGACAGATTCGCGGAGCTCCAGGAACTGGTCGATCGGCTGGGCGCGGTGCACGGGCAGCGCCTCCGGTGGCGCCGCCGCTCGGGTGCGCCATTCGAGGGGGCGCTCTCTGTCGTGGCGCTGCGCGTCGACGGGGAGGAGTGCCTGCTCGGTCAGGCGATTGACACCACCGCCTGGCGGCGCGACGAAGACGCCGCCCGCGAGAGCCAGCGGCGGCTGGCCGGCGTCCTGAGCGACCTGCCCGGGATGGCGTATCAGCGCTGCGTCGATCCCGAGTGGACGATGCTGTCTGTCAGCGATGGCTGCCGGGCGCTGACGGGCTATGAGCCTTCCGACCTGGTGGGCAACCGCGTCGTGTCCTACGGCAGTCTCATCGTGGAGGACGATCGCGAGATGGTCGGCGCCGCGATTCGAGACGCGATCGAGCGCGGGCAGCCGTTCAGGCTCGCCTACCGGATTCGACACGCGAGCGGCGACACGCGGTGGGTATGGGAGCAGGGGCGTGTCGTCGAGTCGGCGCGCGATGGGGCGATGACGCTCGAGGGGCTGATCTTCGATATCAGCGATAGCCATCGCGCCGACGCGGCCCGGCACCCGGGCGCGGCGCCGTGGCGAGACGGGTAGAGCTGCGCTAGACTGGTGGCGGAGCGCGGGACACCAACTGATGCGACTCAATGCGTGCGAACTCGAGATCGATTTGTTCTGCCACGGGATCCGTGTGCCGGCGGACGTGCCGCTGGACGGGGCGCGAGGGATTTCGCGTACGCGGGCGGGACTCGGCTCCGGCCTCGAGCTGGTGATCCCAGGCGGTTCTTGGTTGAAGGACCGGATCTGGGTGAACGTGCCAGTCGAAGAACCGTTCGCTCGCGAGTCGCCGTTCGCGCTCGAAGGCTCGCCTCGCGACGGCTATCGTGTGGCTGACGATCGAAACGGCCTTCGCTACCCGGTGGAGGTTCCACCGGAGCCCGCGTGGTACAACCGCACCACGAGCCGCGGCATCCCGATGAACCGGATCGGCGTGTTGCAGGGGACCTACCTGGGTGTGTACATCAACATGGTGTGCACGTTCTGGAACTACAACCCGTCGCTCAACTGCCGGTTCTGCACGACGGGCAACAACGTGGGCGAGCACGAGGTCGTCGACAAGGCGGTCGAGGACGTCGTCGAGGTCGCCCGGGCCGCGCGCGACGAGTCGGGTGTGACGTTCGTGCATCTGAACGCCGGGTTCCAGGGCACCCGCGGCGTGCAGTTCGCCGAACCCTACATCCGGGCCCTGAAGGAGCAGGTCGGCGTGCTCGTCGGCGCGCAGCTCGCGCCGCAGAAGGACTTCAGCACCTACGACCGGCTGATCGCCCTCGGTGTCGACCACCTCTCGTTCTGCCTGGAGTTCGTCGAGCCCGAGTGGTTCGCGCGGATCTGCCCTGGAAAGGAGCGCGTGCTCGGCCAGCAGGTCTTCTTCGATTCGATCGCGTACTGCGCGAAGCGGATGGGGAAGGGGGCCGTGTCGGGCGAGATCATCGCCGGCGTCGAGCCGGTCGAGGCCACGCGTCGGGGAATCGACTGGATCGCGGATCACGGCGCGTTTCCGACGGTCTGCATCTTCAGGCCGACGATCGGGTCGGCGATGGAGACGTGGCCGTCGCCGACGTACGAGGACATGCGGCCCGTCATGGCGCATGTGTACGAGGCGTGCCGGCGGAACTGGATTCCAATCGGCGCTGCGCCGAACATCGAGGTCAGCATCGTCGTCAATCCCGACGACACCGCTCTCCTGGCGAAGCGGACGCCCGGGTTCTACGTGTACGAGGCGTATCGCCGGGCGGCGGGCGTGCTGGCGCGCCCGCTGTTCTCGCGTCGCATGAAACCGCGGCCGCGACGAGATCCCGGCGCCGGCGGCGAGATCCCGCCAGTTTCGGCGGCACCCGCGCGCGGCGACGCCGACGCGGGAGCCTGATTCAGGCGGTTTCCGCCGCGTCCCGGCAGGCGGCGCCGTGGCATCGGGATTGCGTTCCTTCCCTTCCGACAGTCGGTGTCGCCGGTCGGACTCGGGCGCGTGCGGATGGGGGCCCGCACCAGTCAGGGCTGGGCGGCGGCACCGGCCTCTTCGCCCAGAGCGTCCCCCGTGTCCAGCCGGCCTATGATCGACCGAGAGAAGGTTCTTGCCGTGCTCCACAAGCGGTTTCCGCTGGCCGCGCCAGGCGATCTGGCTGCGGCCGCGAACGCACTGGTGGGGCTGGACGACGAGTGGGAGGACGTCACCGGTCACGAGCCGGAGTTCGGGTACCACTTTTCGGCGCAGTGTGGCGAAATCTGCTACCTGGCCGAGCAGGCGGGCCGCGGAGGGCGGTTCCGCGTGTTCAGGCGCCGCGCCTCCGAGGTGTGATCCGGACGCCTCGGCTCGCCCCTCCCCATGTGCCTCTTTTCACAAGCCGCCCGTTTGGAGTAGAATGCGTTCATCTCCTTCAACTTCGCCGGCTTCCCGGCGGCCGTGTCGAAGGAGTGGCGTCTGCCCGTTGGGCCGTCGTCATAGAGACTGGCGAGAGTGCCCGTCAGAGTCAGCTCGCGAAAGCGAGGATCTGTGCCCGGTGAGGTCGCGCGTTTGTATCCACTATAGACCTGCCGCGGCCGGTCAGCCCATAAAACGGCCGGTCGTGTCGAGCTGCATTACTTCATCCTTCCAGACCCTTGTTCCACAGGGCGACCGAGCCGGGCAACAGATTGGGATGGCGGGGCAGGCGGGGGGCGGCTGGCAGGGCCGCGCTCCGCAGCCCCCGGGGCAGACGGTCCTTGCGTTGGGTCCGCGCGGTCGCTACAATGCGGGCTCTCCCGAACGAGTGCAGATCATTAGGCGCCCATGAGACTCACGCGCTTGGTTCCCGTTTTCTGGTTTGCGGCGTCCCTGACCGCCGCGACGGCGTTCGCGCAGAAGCCCGTCGCGCCGGCGGCGCCGAAGCCGCCGTCCAACGACGACTGCCTCGCTTGTCACGGTGACGCCTCGGCGGCCGGGGCCGGCGGGCGATCGGTGGCGGTGCTGCCGGACAAGTTCGGCGCATCCATCCACGGCCTGTCCGGGGTCGCCTGCGTGGACTGCCACGCGGACCTGGCCAAAGCGACCGAGTTTCCGCACGCGGAGAAGCTGGCGCTGGCGACGTGCGTCACGTGCCACGCGCAGGCCGGGGCGCTGTACGACGCGAGCGTGCACGCGGAGGCCCGCCGGGCGCGGGCGCAGAGCGTGGCGGCCGCGTGCAAGGACTGTCACGGGTCCCACGAGATCAAGCCCGTCAGCGACCCGGAGTCGCCGACGCATCATCTGAACCTGCCCGCGACGTGCGGCCGCTGCCACGGCAACGCGGAGATCATCAGGAAGGGCCGGATCGCCATCGGCGACGTCGTGGCCCAGTTCCAGGACAGCATCCACGGCCAGGCGCTCGCCAAGAGCGGCCTGACCGTGGCGCCCAACTGCAAGGACTGCCACCGCGCGCACGACATCAAGCGGCGGACCGATCCGGCGAGCCCGGTGTACCGCACTTCGATTCCCGCGATGTGCGGCAAGTGCCACCAGGGGATCGAGCGGCGATACCAGGCCGGCGTCCACGGCGATGCGCTCGCGAAGGGCCGGCCCGACGCGCCGGTGTGCGTGACCTGCCACTCGGCGCACCAGATCGCCCGGACCGAAGGGGCCGCGTGGAAGGCCTACGTGCTCGCCGAGTGCGGCTCGTGCCACCCCGAGTCGAGGAAGACGTTCCGCGACACCTTCCACGGCCGGGAAACCCAGCTCGGTTTCATGCGAGTCGCGACGTGCGCCGACTGCCACGGCGCGCACGACATCTACGCGAAGCGGGACGCCCGTTCGACCGTTTCCACGGCGCGTCTCGTGTCGACGTGCAGCAAGTGCCACCCGGGCTCGAACCCGAGTTTCGCGAAGTACGACCCGCATGCGGACCGGCACAACCAGGCGCGCAATCCGCTGCTCTTCTACACCTCGAAGTTCATGGAGGCGCTGCTGATCGGCGTGTTCTCGTTCTTCGGGATTCACACGGCGCTGTGGGCGTCACGAGCCGTGAAGCCCGGCGTCGGCCGGCGTTCGCAGGAGTAGCCCGATGCCCGAGACCCAGGCGGAATCCGAGCGGCCAGAACGAGTATCGGAGGTTCGGCCTCGCCGACCGGCTCATGCACGGCGTGCTGATGTTCAGCTTCATCGGGCTGGCCTTCACCGGCATGCCCCTCCTGTTCAGCGATGCCCCGTGGGCGGTCCGGTTGGCCGGGATCTTCGGCGGCGGCCGGTCGGCAGGCATCATCCACCGCGTGTTCGCGTCGCTGATGATCGGCTGTTTCGTGCTCCACGTGTGGCGCCTCATGCACCGGCTGTTCGTGAAGAAGGAACTGGAGGTGCTCTGGGGCCCGGCGTCGATGACGCCGCAGCCGCGTGACGTCGCGGAAATGGTCGCGCACCTGCGCTGGTTCCTGCGGCTCGGCCCTCAGCCCCGCTTCGATCACTTCACCTACTGGGAGAAGTTCGACTACTGGGCCGTGTTCTGGGGGATGGGCGTGATCGGCGGGTCGGGGCTCGTGCTGTGGTTCCCGGAGTTCTTCTCCCGGTTTCTGCCGGGCTCGTGGTTCAACATCGCGCTCCTGGTGCACGGGGAAGAGGGCCTGCTGGCCGTCGGGTTCATCTTCACCATCCACTTCTTCAACAGCCACCTCCGGCCCGACAAGTTCCCGATGGACCCGGTCATCTTCACCGGGCATGTCGGCCACGACGAACTGCGCGAGGAGCGGCCGGCCGAGTACGAGCGCCTCCAGGCCGGGCGGCGGCTCGGCGACCTCGAGGTGCCCCCGGCACCCGACTGGGTGCACCGACTGGCCAGGGTCGTCGCGGTGATCGCGGTCACGCTTGGCCTCGCGATGGTGGGGCTGATCGTCTACGCGGTGCTGTTCGCGCGCATGTAGCGCTGCAGTCGCGCCCGGAGAAGAGAGACTATGGCGCTTGAATCCACGTTCCGGCACGCGCGCAACCCGATCACGATGTTCGGCGGCTGGCTGACGACGGTCAGCGCGATCCTGTTCCTGGCGGTCTTCCTCGCGGATCTGGTGGGGCTGAGGACGAACCCCTACATGGGGATCGTGTTCTTCCTGGTGCTGCCCGGGATGTTCGTCGCGGGCCTGGCGCTGATGCCCCTCGGCATCGTCCGCTCGCGCCGTCGCGCGCGCCGGGGGCTGGCGGGGCCCGTCGTCACGTGGCCCGTCATCGATCTCAACACCCCCTACACGCGGCGGATCGCCGGCTTGATGATTGCACTGACGACCGCGAACATCGTGCTGATTTCGCTGGCGGCGTTTCGCGGCGTCGAGTACATGGATTCTCCGGAATTCTGCGGCCAGGTCTGCCACGTGGTGATGCAGCCCGAGTTCGCGGCGTACCGCGAGGGTCCGCACGCCCGCGTCGCCTGCGTGGCGTGCCACATCGGACCGGGCGCGCCGTGGTTCGTGCAGTCGAAGCTGTCGGGCACGCGGCAGCTCTTCGCCGTGGCGCTCAAGACCTATCCCGAGCCGATTCCCTCGCCCGTTCAGAATCTGCGGCCCGCGCGCGACACGTGCGAGCAGTGCCACTGGCCCGAGAAGTTCACGGGCGACCGCGTCCGGCAGATTCGGGAGTACGCCGAGGACGAGGCCAACACCGAGACGACGACCACACTGCAGCTGCACGTCGGGAGCGGGAGCGACAGCACCGGCGCGCACGGCATCCACTGGCACATGGCGCCGTCGACCAAGGTCACCTACATCACGACCGACGCCAAGCGGGAGAAGATCGTCTGGGTGGAAGTGGCGGATCGGTACCGGTGTGCGCACGTTCAAGGCCGAGGGGGTGACGGACGAGCAGCTTCGGCGGGGCGAGAGGCGGGAGATGGACTGCATGGACTGCCACAACCGTCCCAGCCATCGCTTCGACTCGAAGCCCGAGCGGGCCGTGAACGAGGCGATGGCCCTCGGCCGGATCCCGAAGACGCTGCCGTTCGTGCGGCGCGAGGCGGTGGCGGCCCTCAAGACGGCCTACAGCTCTCAAGAGGCGGCGGTGTCGGGCATCGCGTCACGGCTCAGCGCGTTCTTCGACCAGCAGCTCGGCCGCGAGAGTGCCGCGAGGAAGGGCGACATCGCGAAGGCAATCGCCGCCACGCAGGACATCTACCGGCGCAACGTCTTTCCGGCCATGAAGGTGACGTGGGGCACGTACGCCAACAACCTCGGGCACGTCGATTTCGACGGGTGCTTCCGCTGCCACGACGACGCCAAGAAGACCGCGGACGGCCGGGCGATCGGGCAGGACTGCGAACTCTGCCACAAGATGCAGTAGGCGACCCTTCGGATCTGCGATTTTGCCGAAGTTCGGATCGTGCGAAGTAGAGCACCGCGTGGGCCGTTCGCACGAGCATCAATTCGCAGATCGCCAGTTCGCAAGATCGCAAGCTGCGTCCTCCCCCTCTTGTGCGTTCCTTCACAAGATCCAGAAGACAGGATCGTCCACTCCGGAATTCTGGACATAGCGGCCTGTGACTTTGCCGGAAGTCCGGCAGCCTGCCGAACTGCCTGCCGACGGTCCGGAAGCGGTGTGCAGAAATGCCGCAATCGAGCCAGGCAGAGAATCGAAAAACTCCAGACATCTGTGGACTTGTTCGCCAGCGCGATCAGGCCACTCTCCGGCATCCCCCTTGCACCGAGACGCTCGGGTATTTGACCACCCGTCACTGGGTTATCTCCCGGGTGCCCGGGAGCGTGGGTTTGAGAGGGCACTGACGGTATACGGTTCAGGTTGGCGGTTTCAACTGAAGGAGCAGGTCATGGATTCATTCGTCCAGAACCGCGGTCGGGCGGCGCTCACCGCCTTCGCGGTCGCCTGGCTCGCGCTCGGCGGGCTGGCGCTGGCCGGGCCGACAGGCAAGGCCGGTCTGCCGGACCAGGGAGCGGTCAAGGCGGCGGTCGTCCAGGTCCCCCACGGGGCCTACGCGGGCATCGCCACGTGCTTGAGCTGTCATGAAGACAAGGGCGCGGCGACCAAGCAGGGCCCGCACTCGCGCGCGTACCGGGCGGGCAACCCGATGTCACCGACCGGCTGCCAGACGTGCCACGGGGACACGAAGGCGGCCATGGGGTGCGAAGGCTGCCACGGCCCGGGCAAGGATCACGCGGATGCCGGCGGCGACAAGACCAAGATCCGCCGCTTCGAGAAGCTCTCGGCGACGCAGGCGAGCGCGGTGTGCACCAGCTGCCATTCCAAGGCCTCGCATGCGATGTGGGGCGGCAGCCAGCACGATCAGCGCAACGTCGGGTGCACGTCGTGCCACGACGTCCACGCACCCAAGGGCGGCAAGCTCCTGAAGGCCGCCGACGAGATGGCGCTGTGCGCGACCTGCCATCGGACCATCGTCAACAAGCAGCTGAAGTTCAACCACATGCCGGTGCGCGAGGGCAAGTTGTCCTGCGCGTCCTGCCACAACGTGCACGGGTCGGCCAACGTCAAGCTGCTGCGGACCGGCGGCACGATCTTCGAGTCGTGCGTCAGCTGCCACGCCGAGAAGCGCGGGCCGACGCTCTGGGAGCACATGCCGGTCACCGAGAACTGCGTGACGTGCCACGATCCGCACGGGTCGAACAACGACCGGATGCTCGTGGCCAAGCAGCCGTTCCTCTGCCAGCGCTGCCACGTCAGTTCCCGCCATCCTCCAACGGTCTACGAGGGCTACCTGCTGAACAACTCCACGAACTCCAACAAGATCTACGGGCGTTCGTGCGCGGCGTGCCATCAGCAGATTCATGGGTCCAACGCCCCGTCGGGCAAGGCGCTCCTGCGCTAGGTGAGGAGGATGATTGCGATGCGCAACAGATTGATGATTGGAGCTGCGGCGCTCTTGCTGGCCTCCGCGACCACGGCGTCGGCCCAGGGCACACCGCAGCAGGAAACCACCCCCCCGTCCAACGGGGTTGTCGACATCGGCGGACGGTTTACGTCCATGTCCGGCGACCAGGCGCGCTACGAGCGGTACCGCGACCTGCGCAGCGGCGTGAACGCCAACGTGGTGTTCAACAAGGAAACCGAGAACTGGGTCTTCAACGTGAAGGCCAGCAACATCGGCTACCGTGACCAGCGGTACACGATGGACTACAGCAGCGAGCGCGTGAAGGTTTCGTTCCTCTTCGACTCGATTCCGCTGAACTACGGCTACGACCTTGAAGACGCCGTACGTCTGCACCGCCGGGAACTGCGCGCTCGATCTCGGCATGCGGGGGAACATCCAGAACGCCCGCGGCACCGGCCACGCGACCGGTAAACGGGACGACCTGGATCGGCGTGCCCCAGACCCTCGCGCAGGTGCAGGCGGGAACGTCGTACAACACCATCGCCCGGACGTTCGACATGCAGTCGCGCCGCGACACCGTCGCGGCCGACGTGCGATTCTCGGCGACCGACAACCTCGACCTGCTGCTCGGCATCAAGAGCTACGGCCGCTCGGGCAACCAGCCGTGGGGCATCGGGTTCGCGTTCAACAACCTCGTCGAGATCCCGCTCGTGGTTGACAATCGGGAGACCGAAATCGCGACGGGCATCGAGTGGGCGAGCCACCAGGGCATGTTCCGGGTGATGTACGAGCACTCCAAGTTCAGCCAGGCCGTCCCGACGCTGACGGTGGACAACCCGATCCACGCCACCGACTGGAACAGCACGCCCGGGACCGGGTACGACCCGAACGGCTACACGAACGCGCCACGGTGCGGCGTTCAGCAAGATGGCGATGGCGCCGGTCAACACGCTGGACACGGTGAACTGGATGGGCATGGTCGAAGCTGCCCGGCCGCACCACGGCAAACGCGGCATTCAACATGGGCGCCAACCGGCAGAACGAGGCGCTCATCCCCTGGACGACCAACCCGGTCAGTCGCCAACGCGAACACGTACGCACGTTCCCCGAACTGGCGCACCTGCCGCGCGAGTCGGCCGCCATGTACGTCAACTACATCACCAGCGTGATGAACGTGAATTCGCGGCCGCACAGGTACGTGACGCTGACGCCCGCTACCGCTACAACAGCCGCAACGACTTCACGCGGCCGTTCGACGCGGTCGAGTACGTGCGCATGGACGCGGTCCCCGAGGAGACCGGCGGCGAATCCGAGCCGTTCAACATCAACCGCAACACGTTCGACGTCAACGCGTCGCTCACGCCGCTCAAGTACGGCGCCATCCGGTTCGGCTACGGCTACGACCGGTACCAGCACGGCGTCCGCGCGACCGAGGGCTGGAAGGACAACGACGTTCCGGGTCTCGTTCGACACGGCCAGTCTCAAGTTCATGACGCTGCGCGCGATGTACGAAAACTCCGCGCGCGAGTTGGTGGACCTCGACACCGACGCCATCGCCGCCGTCGGCCACCAGCCGGCACTGCGGTTCTACGACGAGGCGGCGCGCAACCGCGACCGCTTCACCGCTCATGGCCGAGTTCAACCCGATGTCGTCGGTCGGCGTCAACCTCTCGGTGGCGTACGGCAAGGACGACTACAAGGGCGCCGACCCGACGCAGGAGTTCGGTCTGCTGAACAACAAGAACACGGCGTACACGGTCGGCGTCGTCCTACGCGCCGAACGCGAAGGTCAACGTTGGCGCCGACTACGGCCGGGAGACGTTCAACTCGCTGCAGGAGTCGCGCAACGCGACCCGCGCCGGGCGCGCAGTTCGATCGACCCGAACCGCAACTGGACGCTGACCAACGACGAGAACGTGAACACGTTCACGCTCTACCTCAACCTCAACAAGCTGATCGCGAAGACCGACATGCGCCTGGCCTACGACTACAGCAGCTCGGACCAGGCGTTCGTCCACGGCGGGCCGCGCATCCCGGCGCTCGCGGCGACGGCGCCCGGGCAGTTCATCGCGCTGCCGAACGTGACCAACACGTGGACAGCACCTGACGTTCGACCTCAACTACGCGCTCTCGAAGAAGATCGGCGCTCGGCTTGTCGCTCCTCCACGAGAAGTTCGACGTGTCCGACTTCGCGACCATCAACACCGCCGGCTCGCAGACGTTGCCGCGCGGCGACGTGTCGACGGTGTCTGACAGCGCCCGGATCGACTGGTGGGGCAGTCTGCTGACCGGTTACGGCAATCGGCCGTACAGCGGCACGACGGGCGTCGTGCGGCTGTTCTACTACTTCTAGCGTTCGTCGAGAGCGGCCGGCGCTTCCAGGGGCAGGCCTCGAATCCAGTGGCGGATTCGGGGTCTGCCCCTTTTCTTTTCGGGTCCCGGGCCTTTCGGGCCGTGAGTCATCAGGTATGTGCTAATATTGAGACTCATTCGCAATAAGTCGCGATAGTCCGTCGGACCGGCCTCCGTCCAACCATGTCCTGCCAGCGCTGCCGTCGAGCGCTCCACCGCTCCGCTCGTCCTCAGGCTCCGGGCCCACCCGCTCAAGATCGTCCTCGTCGGCAACCCGAACGTCGGCAAGAGCGTCATCTTCGGCCGCCTGACCGGCCGCTACGCCACCGTCTCGAACTATCCCGGCACCACCGTCGGCCTGACGTCCGGCCGCGCCCTCGTCGGCGCCGAGGTCTGCGACATCGTCGACAGCCCGGGGGTCAACACGCTCGAGGGCGAGCTCAGCGAGGACGAACGCGTCACGCGTCGCCTGATCGCCAATCGGCGAAGCGGATGTCGTCGTCCAGGTGGCCGACGCGCGCAACCTGCGCCGCGCGCTGATGCTCACCTCGCAGATGGCGGGATTCGGCCTTCCGATGGTCCTCGTCCTCAACATGGTGGACGAGGCCAGGCGCCACGGCATCGATGTCGACGCGGAAGGGCTGGCCGCCGAACTCGGCGTGCCCGTGGTCGAGACGGTCGCCGTGGAGGGCATCGGGCTCGATGACCTCAGGGACGCGTTGCCGCTGGCGTCATGCGCCCGCGTCCCGCTCGACCCGGCGGGCGACCACGCGGCTTGGGCCCACGACGCGGCCGCCCGCCTGCGTCGGACTCGGCCGGCGTCGATCGGCCGTATCCAGGCGTTCCTCGGCCGCGCTGTCCGGCAGCCGCTGACCGGCCTGCCCATCCTGGCCTTCGTCCTCTACGTCGTCTATCTGTTCGTCGGCGTGTTCGGCGCACAGACGCTGGTCGGCCTCGTCGAGCATCGGCTGTTCGGGCAGGTCATCAACCCGCCGTCGACCGCGCTCGCGGACCGTTTCGTGCCGTGGGCGGCCGCTCGCGACTTCCTGGTCGGCCCCTACGGCCTCGTCACGATGGGGCTCACCTACGCCATCGCCATCGTGCTGCCGGTCGTCGCGACGTTCTTCCTGGTGTTCGGGTGGCTCGAGGACAGCGGCTACATCCCGCGCCTGGCCGTGTTCGCGGACCGGATCTTCAGGGTCATGGGGCTGAACGGGAAGGCCGTCCTGCCGATGGTGCTGGGCCTCGGCTGCGACACGATGGCCACCATGACGACGCGCATCCTCGGCACGCCGAAGGAGCGTCTCATCGCCGTCCTGCTGCTGGCGCTCGGCATTCCGTGCTCGGCGCAGCTGGCGACGATTCTCGGCATCCTCGGCGGTATCTCGTTCTGGGCTCTGCTGACACTGTTCGGCGTGGTGGTCGTGCAGATGTTCCTCGTCGGGTTCCTGGCGGCGAGGGTGCTTCCGGGCGAGCGCTCCGATTTCATCATGGAACTGCCGCCGCTCAGACTGCCCGCGATGCGAAACCTCGCGTTGAAGACGCTGCTCAGGATCCGCTGGTACCTCTGGGAGGCGGTGCCGCTCTTCCTGGTCGGGACCGCCCTGCTCTTTGGCCTCGACAAGACCGGCTTGCTGCCGCGCATCGTCGCCGCTGGCCGCCCGGTCGTCACCGGCCTGCTGGGGCTGCCGGCCGAATCCGCGCAGGTGTTCATCATGGGATTCCTGCGGCGCGACTACGGGGCCGCCGGGTTGTTCCAGCTGGCGCACGCCGGTCGGTTGAGCGCCACGCAGTCGGTGGTGGCGCTGACGGTGATGACGCTCTTCGTGCCGTGCGTCGCCAACTTCCTGATGATGATCAAAGAGCAGGGGCTCAAGCCGGCGGTCGCCATACTGGTGTTCGTGACGGCGGTGGCCCTTTCAACCGGAGCGGTGCTCAACCATGCGTTTCGGATCTTCGGTGTCCGGTTTTGAGCGGGGACGGCGCCTGACGTCGCTCGAGGTGGGCGAGCGGGGCGTGGTGCGTCGCGTGCTGTGCGACAACCCGGCCCGGGCCGAGAGGCTGAGCGCGCTCGGCGTCACGCCCGGCGCCCGGGTCCGCCTGTTGCAGCGGGCTCCGGGCTTCGTCTTCGAGTGCGACGAGACGGAACTGGCCGTCGAGCCGTCGGTCGCGCGGGCGATTCTCGTGGAAGAGACCGGACAGAATCCAGAAGCCAGGATTCAGAATCCAGAAGATTGATGAGGGGGCCCGGTGTCAGCCGGCGTGTCGGCAGGCTTCGGGGCGTTTCGCTGAGCCTGGCGTCGATCCTCGACGCCGCATGCTGCGCTCGCTCAAGTCGGCACGCCGAGGCGCGGAAGCAGCCAGGTCTGCAGGAAGATCCAGACGGCCAGGAAGCCGAGGGGCCAGAGGTAGTCGCTCATGCGCCTACCGTACCAGCTTCCAGCGCCGCCATGACGCGGCGCAGCTTCGCGTCCACTTCGACGCCGAGCGGTGCAAGCGCTTCGTTTCCAACGCGCCCCAGCGTCACCAGCGGCGCGACCGTTGCGACCACGCTTCGGCCAGGCTCGGTTTCGTACACCACGACATTGCAGGGCAGCAGCAGCCCGATCTCGATCTCGGCGCTGAGCGCCTGATATGCGATCGGCGGGTTGCACGCTCCCAGGATGGCGTATTTCCGGAAGTCCTTGTCCAGCTTCTGCTTGATCGTCTGCTTGACGTCGATCGTCGTCAGAACTCCGAATCCTTCAGTCTTCAGGGCCGCCGTCGCCTTCTCAATCGCCTCTTCGTAGCTCACGGGCAGTTCCGCCCGCATGCCGTAGCGCGTCTCGTTCACGTCAATACCCTCCCGCCCCAGGCTACCAGATCGCCGGGCTCTTGCTTCAGTGATTCACCGGCGGCGCAATCGGATACATCCGAGAGGTACCATAGAGCCCAGTTGTGACGAAACCGCGCAAGTCGAATCTCCGTGAAGAGGACTCTCGGGCCGATCGGGACGGGGTGACCTACGCCGATCTCGTTCGATCGGTCCAGGCCGGCGACCAGGGTGCCATGGAGTCGCTGCTGATGCGGGCCCAGGAGGTCGCGTATCGCTTCAGCCTGCTCGTATGCGGCCGTCCGGACGATGCGGATGACGCGATGCAGGAGGCGCTGCTCAAGACCTATCGCTTCGCAGCGCGCATCCGCGAACCCGAGGCGTTCCGGGCGTGGCTCTACCGGACGGTGCGCAATGCCTGTCTGATCGGAAGGCGGAAGCGGGCGCACGAGCCGGACTACTTCGTGCCGCTCGACGACGGTGCTGGCGACGGCGAAGGGCACGAGCGTCAGGTGGATGTGGTCGATCCGGGACGCGGCCCCGAGGAGCAGGCGATCAACGCCAGCCTGCGGTCGCGGCTGACGCGATCGCTCGCGGCGGTGCCGCGTCCGTACCGCGTCGTGGTCGTGCTGAGGGAAATCGAAGGCCTGTCCACACGCGAGGTGGCCGACGTGCTGGGCATCTCCGAGGCCAACGTGAAGACGCGGCTGCACCGGGCTCGGCTGCTGCTCCGCGACCAACTGGAAGCGTCATGACTCGACCATCCGCAAACGACGATCATCGGTGTCTCGAATCGCTCGAGCGCCTCTCGCGCTACTTGGACGACGAGTTGGCTGCCGCGGACCGGCGAGTGATTGAGCAGCATCTGCGGGACTGTCCATGTTGCGGGGACGTCCTCCAGGGCCTCAGGCACACCCTCGCGGTCTGCCACGAAGAAGGACGGCCCGAATTGCCGGCGGTCGTCAGGCAGCGAGCCCGGGCCAGGGTGTCAGAACTGCTGCGCCGGGCGCCGCGCCGGCGGGCGACGGCCCGCTGACGACACGCCCCGCGCCGCCCGACAGAGCGAGACTCACCCATGTATCCAGTGCTGTTCCGGATTGGCTCGTTCGAGATCACCAGTTTCGGCGTCATGGTGGCGATGGGCGCCGCCCTCGGCATTCTGATCCTGCGGCGCGAGCTGATCCGATCCGGGGTGGACGGAGCCAAGGGTGTGGACGCGGCGCTGGTCGGCGTCCTCGGCGGGCTGGCCGGCGCGAAGCTGCTGTATGTGGCGGAGCACTGGGCGGAGCCGCTCTCGAGCACGCTGCTCAGCCGCGGGGGCATGAGTTGGTATGGGGGGCTGACCGGTGGCGTGCTGGCAGGCGTTGCCATGGTCTGGTGGCAGCGGATGCCGCTGGTGACGGTGCTGTCGGCGGCGGCGCCGGCTCTGACGCTCGGCCACGCCGTGGGGCGAATCGGGTGCTTCCTGGTCGGGGACGACTACGGCCGTCCGACAGCGTTGCCGTGGGGGATCGCGTTTCCGGAAGGGCTCCCGCCGACCGCGGAGCGCGTGCACCCGACGCAGATCTACGAAGCGCTCGCGCTGGCTGCGTTGACCCTCGGCCTGCTCTGGCTCCGTAAGCGAGGGGTACGCGACAGGGCTGTCTTCGGCTGCGTACCTGCTCGCGGCCGGGACGCTGCGGTTCCTGATCGAGCTCATCCGTGTCAATGCGGTGGTCGCCCTGGGGATGACGACCGCGCAGCTGTTTTCGGTGGGGATGATGGCCGCGGGCGCGTGGCTGCTGGTCAGTCGCCGGGCAGGCCCGGAGCCGAAGGTCCAGAGCCGAGAGCCGGTCACTTCGTCGGATCGCACCGGCGCCACCGGTGAGGATCCTATCTGGATGGGCCTTCAGCTGGCTGATTCAGCTGCTGCACCTTGTCGCGCTCGACGTAGCCCGGATTGGTGGCCAGCAGCTTCTCCCACGCCTGCACCGCACCCGCCAGATCCTGCTTGCCGTCGCGCTTCACAATCCCGAGATTGAACAGCGTCTGCGGATGCGTCGGGTCGATCGCCAGCGACTTGGCAAACTGCGCGATCGCCTCGTCCGGCCTTCCGGAGTACCACAGCGCCGTGCCGAGATCGGTGCTGAGATTGACGTTCCGGGAATCGGTCGCGAGCGCCTGCTGGTACGGCCCGACGGCTTCGGCGAACCGGCCTGAGTCGTAGTAGAGGTGGCCGAGCTGCGTGTTCGCCTGGGCGTTCGTCGGATCCCGAGACAGGATATTGCGCAGGGCTTGCGCCTGCTGTTCGTCCATCAGGCCCGGCTGCGGCCCGCCGGCGGCCGGAGCGGGCGCAGGGGCCGCCGCGAAAGGCACGGCGACCGGCGCCCGCTGCCCGCCGAAGATCACATAGCCGACCGCCAGCCCAAGCAGCAGGCAGGCGCCGGAGATGAGTGCCCACGTGGTCGACGAGGTCTGTTGCTGTGGCATTGGCGCAAACTCGAAATTGAGAATTGAAAATTGAGAATTGAGTTTTGAGTTCTGAGTATTCCGAACTGACTACCGCGAACCGCGAACGCGAGGCCCGAAAGACAGCGAAGGCGGGACGGCGTCTGCCGCTCCCGCCTTCGCCAAACCCTCGAATTCTACATTGCCAATTCTACATTCTCAATTCTACACCCGCCGTCCGTGCGGCTACGCCGCTCCCTTCCAGCTCCGCAGGATCTTCATGTAGTTCCCACGCTCGAAGGCCGCCGGGTTGGGGCTCTTGGCGAGGCTCATACTGCCGCGCATCTGCGAGAGCGACTCGTAGTCGTGCTCCTCCATCCAGTGCTTCATCGCCTGGAAGATGGTGAGCAGCCGCTGCGGGCCGTCCTCGAGGAGGCGTGACACGACCTGCACCGCCGACGCTCCGGCCATCACGGCCTTCACGGCATCGAGGCCGGTGTGCACGCCGCCCGACGCGGCCATCGTCGCCTTCACCTGGCCGGACAGGATCGCCAGCCAGTGGAGGCGCAGCAGCAGTTCGGAGGAATCCGACAGGTGCAGGCTCGGGACCGCCTCCAGGGCCTCGACGTCGATGTCGGGCTGATAGAAGCGGTTGAACAGCACGAGGCCGTCGGCGCCGGCCTCGTCCAGCTGGTGGGCGACATGCGCCATCGACGAGAAGAACGGCGAGAGCTTGACGGCCACCGGGATGGTGATCGCCTTCTTCACCGACCGCAGGATCTCGACCGACCGTTGCTCGACGTGATCGCCCGTCTCCTTCGGGTCGGTGGCGATGAAGTAGACGTTCAGCTCGAGCGCGTCGGCGCCGGCCTCCTGAATCGTCTTCGCGTACGACAGCCAGCCCTCGTTGGTGGTGCCGTTGAGCGACGCGATCACGGGCACCTTGACCGCCGCTTTGATCTTCCGAATCTGCTCGAGGTACTCGTGCGTGCCGAACACGAAGTCTTCCGTCTTCGGGAAGTAGGAGAGCGCCTCGGCCGACGCGGCCTGGGTCACTTCCATGTGGTACACGAGGCCGTCCCGCTCGCGCGTGATCTGCTCTTCGAAAAGCGACCGCAGGACGATGGCCGCCGCGCCCGCGTCCTCGAGCCGCTTCACCGTGTCGAGCGAATCCGCCAGCGGCGACGCGCCCGGCATGAGCGGGTGGGGAAGACGAAGGCCAAGATAGGTCGTTGACAGGTCCATGGGTTCCTCCGTTACTCGGCCTTCGTGCCGTTGGAATAGGTCATCTTCGCCATCTGCTCGTAGAGGCCGTACCGCATCGCGACCTCGTGCTGAGCCGCCGCCAGCAGCATCTTGTAGCGCTCGGGGTTCTGCTGGTTGACGACGCGGAAGCGGGTCTCGTTGGCCATGAAGCGCCCGACGTCGGCCTTCGGCGCGCCCGAATCCAACTGGAGCGGGTTCTCGCCCCGCGCCGTCCGGCGCGGGTCGAATCGGTAGAGCGGCCAGTAGCCGGTGTCCACCGCCAGCTTCTGCTGGTCCAGGCCCTTCTCGAGGTCGTAGCCGTGGGCGATGCAGTGACTGAACGCGATGACGATCGACGGGCCGTCGTAGGAGTCGGCCTCGAGGAACGCCTTCACCGTCTGGGCGTCCTTCGCGCCGAACGCCACGTGGGCGACGTAGACGCTCCCGTAGGCCATGGCGATCATGCCCAGGTCCTTCTTGGCCCGGGCGTTGCCGGCCATCGCGAACTTCGCGGACGCGCCGATTGGCGTGGCCTTGGAAGCCTGGCCGCCGGTGTTCGAGTACACCTCGGTGTCGAGCACGAGGAGATTCACGTTGCGGTTCTGCGCGATCACGTGGTCGAGGCCGCCGTACCCGATGTCGTACGCCCAGCCGTCGCCGCCGACGATCCAGACGCTCTTGCGCACCAGGAAGTCGGTGATCCTCTCCATCCACCGGGCATCGAACGACGGGACGCCCGCCAGCTTCTTCCGCAGCTCGATCACGCGCTCGCGCTGGGCGGCGATGCCCGCCTCGGTCGTCTGGTCGGCGCCGAGGATCGCCTCGACGAGGCCTTCACCGATCTGGGCCGCCATCTTGCGCAGCAGCTCGTGCCCCTGCTCCTGGTTCTTGTCGATCGCCAGCCGGTAGCCGAACCCGAACTCGGCGTTGTCCTCGAAGAGCGAGTTCGACCAGGCCGGGCCGCGCCCGTTGCGATCCTGCGCGTAGGGTGTCGTGGGCAGGTTGCCGCCGTAGATCGATGAGCAGCCGGTCGCGTTGGCGATGAGCAGTCGGTCGCCGTAGAGCTGGGTCAGGAGCTTGACGTACGGGGTCTCGCCGCACGCCGAGCAGGCACCCGAGTACTCGAACAGCGGCTGGAAGAACTGCGTCCCCTTGACGTCCAGCTTCACCAGGCTCCGATCGACTTCGGGGATGTTCAGGAAGAACTCGTAGTTGGCCGCCTCGGCCTCGCGCAGGGGGCGCTGGGGCGCCATGTCGATCGACTTGTGCTTCGGGTTGGCCTTGTCCTTGGCGGGGCAGACCTCCACGCAGATCGAACACCCGGTGCAGTCCTCGGGCGCCACCTGGATGGTGTACTTCATCCCCTTGAACTCGCCGCCCTTGAAGTCGATCGACTGGAACGTCTCCGGCGCGCCCGTCAGGGCACCCGGGTCGTAGACCTTCGCGCGGATGGCGGCGTGCGGGCAGACCATCGCGCACTTGTTGCACTGGATGCATATCTTCGGGTCCCACACGGGGATGTCGAGGGCGATGTTCCGCTTCTCCCACCGCGCCGTGTCGGTCGGCCACGTGCCGTCCACCGGGAAGGCGCTGACCGGCAGCAGGTCGCCCTTGTTGGCGAGCATCATGGCGGTGACGTGCTGCACGAAATCGGGCGCCTTGGCGGACACCATCGGCGGCCGCTGGTACTTGGCGTTGACCACGGCAGGCACCTTCACCTCGTGAAGGTTGGCCAGCGTCCCGTCGACCGCGGCGAAGTTCTTCTGGACCACGTCCTCGCCGCGCTTGCCGTAGGTCTTCTCGATCGAGTGCTTGATCTGCGCGATCGCTTCGTCGCGGGGCAGCACGCCGGAGATCGCAAAGAAGCAGGTCTGCATGATCGTGTTGATGCGCGTGCCCATCCCGGTGGCCTTGGCCACTTCGTAGGCGTCGATCACGTAGAACTTCAGCTTCTTCGCGATGATCTGCTCCTGCACCTCGCGGGGCAGGTCGTCCCATGCCTGGTCGGCGGGGAACGGGGTGTTGAGGAGGAACACGGCGCCGGGCCCTGCGTAGGCGAGCACGTCGTACTTGTCGAGGAAGCAGGTACTGGTGACAGGCCACGAAGCTCGCGCGCTTCACCAGGTAGGACGATCGGATCGGCCGCGGGCCGAACCGGAGGTGCGAAATCGTGATGGCGCCCGACTTCTTGGAGTCGTAGACGAAGTAGCCGTTGCCGTAGTTCTCGGTTTCCTCGCTGATGATCTTGATCGAGTTCTTGTTGGCGCCGACCGTTCCGTCCGCGCCGAGGCCGAAGAAGACGGCGCGCTTGACCTCGTCGGGCTCGATGTCGAACTCGTGGTCCACCGCGAGCGACAGGTGCGTGACATCGTCGACGATGCCCACCGTGAAGTGGTTCCGCGGCGTGGCCGCCGACAGGTTGTCGAAGACGGCCTTCGCATGCGCCGGGGTGTACTCCTTCGACGACAGGCCGTAGCGGCCGCCGACGGTCAGGACCTGCCTTCCGGCTTCGGCGAACGCCGTGACGATGTCGAGGTAGAGCGGCTCGCCGAGCGCGCCCGGCTCCTTGGTCCGATCGAGCACCGCGATCCGCTTCACGGACGCGGGCAGGGCGGCCAGGAAGTGCTCGGCCGAGAACGGCCGGTAGACGCGGACCTTGATGAGGCCGACCTTCTCGCCGCGCGCGACCATCCACTCGACCAGTTCGTGCGTGACCTCGGCGCCCGAGCCCATCATGACGATGACGCGCTCGGCTTCGGGGTGGCCGACGTAGTCGAAGAGGTGGTACTGGCGGCCGACGAGCGTCGCGAACTGGTCCATCGCCTCCTGGAAGGCGGCCGGGGCGGCGTCGTAGAACAGGTTGCACGCCTCGCGCGCCTGGAAGAAGGCGTCGGGGTTCTGGGCGGTCCCGCGGAGGACCGGCTTGTCCGGCGTGAGCGCGCGGGCCCGGTGAGCCGCCACCAGGTCCTCGGTGATCATCGCCCGCAGATCCTCGTCCGTCAGCTGTTCGATCTTCGCAACCTCGTGCGAGGTGCGGAAGCCGTCAAAGTAGTGGAGCACCGGAACGCGGGACCTCAAGGTCGCCCGCTGGCCGATCGCCGCGAAGTCGTGGGCCTCCTGCACCGACCCCGAGGACAGCATCCCGAACCCCGTCTGGCGGCACGCCATGACGTCGGAGTGATCCCCGAAGATCGACAGCGCGTGCGAGGCCACGGTGCGCGCCGACACGTGCATGCAGAACGAGGTCAACTCGCCCGCGATCTTGTACATGTTCGGGATCATCAGGAGCAGGCCCTGCGACGCCGTGAAGGTCGTCGTGAGGGCGCCCGCCTGCAGCGCGCCGTGAACCGCGCCGGCAGCGCCGCCTTCCGACTGCATCTCGGTCACCGTCGGGATGGTGCCCCAGATGTTCTTCTTGCCTTTCGCCGACCACTCATCCGCCCATTCGCCCATGTTGGACGACGGCGTGATGGGGTAGATGGCGATGACCTCGTTCGTCCGGTGGGCGACCGAGGCGACGGCCTCATTGCCGTCGATCGTGATGCGAGGACGTGTCATATGATGGCTTTCTCCGATTGACGACCGGGTTGACCCTGCGGACCGCACGGTGCGGCGCTGGATGGGAAGAGATCGAGGAGCGGCAGTTGGCCCGATTCTCCGCTGCGCAGCCTCATATTCTATGGCCTTCGAGGCTGAGACGCGAGCAGAAAATCGCGGGAGCGGGGAGCGACCTAGGCCGTCGCCAACGCCATCGCGGCGTGCGGGGCCGGGGCCACCTCGGCGCGGCGGCGCGGTTCGACGAGCAGGCGAAGTCCGTAGCCCTCAGGGGTGCCGGTGGCGGGCCGCGACGGGCCCAATCGGTAGACGGCCGACAAGAGCTTGCCGTGCTTCAGCGCCGGCGGCAATGCGTCAGCCTGGTCCGAGCGCTCGGCTTGAAGGGACACCAGGCGGAACAGCGGGATGGCCGACCCACTCACGTCTTCTATGTAAGCTCCCGTTTCGCTCAGGTCCCTGATGACGACGCTGTTGAACCGGGTCGCGCCCCGAGCATCCCGCCACACCACACGCCCCGCGACTCTCACGGACCTCCGCTCGTGGCGGCGCTGCTCGCCGGTGATTTCGGTCGGCCTGAGAAGGCTCCTGACTCCGTTCATGCCTATGCTGCTATCAGAGATCTGGTCCAGCAGGTCAACGGATTGGCCGGTCTGCAGTCACCGTCACTAAGATGCTTATTATGAGTGACTTAAACAATCTGGCACCGGACGACACCAGGCGGGGTATGTATACTAATGTTCCAGTGACGGTTGAATATGGCTACTTGGTATCCTTTTCCCGACCACCGTCGATACCCAGTCGCCGCATCTTAAGGTAGAGGCCGCGGCGCGTCAGGCCGAGCGTCCGAGCCGTTTCCGACACGTTGCCGGCAGTTTGCCGAAGAACCGACCCGATCATCTCCCGCTCCAGCTGTTCCACGGCGAGGCCGAGGGGAAGGTCCGGCGGAGCGGCGACTCGCCCCTCCATCCGCGGCTGCGCGACGTCGTCCGCCAGGGCGGCGAAGCCGGGCGACAGGTGCTCGACGCCGACGAGGCCGGCCGGGCCGCTGAGTGCGACTGCCCGCTGGATCTCGTTCTTCAGCTGGCGCACGTTGCCCGGCCACCAGTGATGGGAGAAGAGGTCGAGCGCCTCCGCGCTCAGCTGCACGTCCGGCTTGGCGAGCCGCTCGCACGCCTCACGGAGGAAGAGGGCGCAGAGATGGGGAATCTCCTCGCGGCGCTCGCGGAGGGGCGGCACGTGGATCCGGATGACGGTCAGCCGGTAGTAGAGATCTTCGCGGAACTTGCCCTCGGCCACCCGCTGCTCGAGATCGGCGTTGGTCGCGGCGATCACGCGCACGTCCACGCGCTGCGGCCGTGTCTCGCCAATCGGCATGATCTCGCTCTGCTCGAGGAAGCGGAGCAGTTTGGGCTGCACCTCGAGCGGCAGGTCCCCGATTTCGTCGAAGAACAGGCTGCCGCCCACCGCCGAACGGATGAGGCCGGGCTGATCGTTCACCGCGCCGGTGAACGACCCGCGGCGGTGTCCGAACAGCTGGCTGTCGGCGAGCTCTCTCGTGGTGGTCGTGCAGTTGTAGGGGAGGAACGTCCCGCCGCTGCGCCGCGATCCGATGTGGACGGCCCGCGCCACCAGCTCCTTGCCGGTTCCGCTCTCGCCGGTGATCAGCACGGTGAGGTCGTGCCCCTGCAGCCGTTGAATCTGCTCGACGACACGCGCCATCGCGGCGCTCGCGCAGACGAAGCCGGGCATGATCGCATCCAGCGTGGTCTGCGCGTGGCTCTCGCGAGGCTGCGCCGCCCTGTCACGCGTGCGGCACAGCGCAAATCCCTGCCGGGCGACGGCGCCCACCATGCGCAGGCGCCGTGACGTGGCGTGGCCCATCGGACGGGACGATGCCACCAGGGCCGCGCGCTCGTCCTCTCCGTCATGGCCGAGCGGTTCGATCCACACGTGGCCGCCGGCGTCGGACGGGCCGACCTGCGCCGTCCTGGCGAGCGCGCGCGCGGATTCGGCGTCGCACGCCGCGGTGGCTACCACCCGGATGCCGTCTCCACCAGAGCGGACGAAGACCGCCGCCGGGTCGTTGCCGGCTGCTTCCGAGAGCGCTGCCGCGGTTTCGATCGCCAGCAGGTCCGGCATCACCGCCGCGTCAACCAGCCGCCGGACGATCACGTCGTCGGCCTCACCAGGAGCGGACAAGTACCTGTCCGGTCGCGAGGACCGCGCCTGGCAGGTTGGCCATCGCCCGCGCCTGCTCGAGTTCCGGAGCAGCGCCGAGCGACTCGAACGCAGCGGTGGCATCGCGCAGCAAGCGCGTGGCCGCTGAGCGGGCGCCGACCTGGAAAACCAGGCGCGCGAGCGCGAGACGGCTGAGGGCGGCCTGATAGCGATCGCCCAGCAGGTCGAACATGCTCGCGCTCTGCGCCAGATCGTGGTAGGCGTCGTTCGTCCGATCGTGCCGGAGGTGGATCTGGGCTCGACAGCGGAGGTAGTCACCCCACGCGCCGGGGGTCAGACGAGGGTCGAGGCGGGCTCCAACCCGGCTGAGGCGCCCCTCGGCCTCGTCCGGCCAATCGTCGGCAAGGAGCGCCTCGACGGCGAGCAGAATCGGCCTGGATGGCGTCGGCGGGCGGCACGCCGGGGCTGGCCGCAATGTCGGCTGCCTGTTGCACGGCGTCGGCGCGGTGGCCGCGCCTGAGCGCGAGGCGCGCGGTCAGCAATCGCACCGACCACTCGGTACCATCGGCTTGCCTGCAGGCCGTAGGTGCCGTACGCCTCGCTGGCCCGTTGCAGACACTCTTCCGCCGCGTCGTGGTCGCCTCGCACGAGGTGGATCTGCGCGAGGGTGTCGGACACGGCGCCGGTCGTTTCGCGGAACTGCACGGGGCTTCGGATCTCGAGCGCGCGCCGGAGGGCCGCTTCGGCGCGCGGGAGGTCTCCCGTGCGGACGCAAATCTGGCCGAGCGACGCGAGGGCCACAGCGAGGCCGTGCACCGTGCCCGCGCTCTCGTGCAGCGAGACGGCGCGGTCGGCGAGCGCCAGCGCCTGATCGTGGCGGTGCCCCATCATCGCGACGTTGGCCTGGTTGCCGCAGACGAGCGCGAGCACGTCCTGGGCGCCGGTCACCGTGGCGAGATGCTCGGCCTGGCGCAGCGCCGCCATCGCTTCGTCTGGCCGGCCGGTCTGCGCGAAGACGATGCCCATCAGCGAGTGGCACTGCGCGAGGTACCGGCGGTCGCCCGCGGCGTTGAGTGCGGAAATCGCCGTGCCGAGGTGCTCGCGGACAATCGACGGGTCGCCGACCTGCCGATAGCAGACGGCGAGCTCGTAGTGGGCCAGCCCGATGGCCCGCGAATCCAGGGCGAGTTCCGCTTGCCTGGCGGCGCGCCCGAGGAGGGCGATGGCGCGAGACTGGTCGCCCCTCAGCGAGGCGATCCGCCCGTGGAGGCGCCACAGCGCCGACTGCCGGGACGGGGACATTCGCTCGCGGAGCACGTCCGGCGGGCGGCCGAGCACCGAGGCCGCACGCGTGACGTCGTCGCGCAGCAGCCACGCCTCCGCCATCGCGCAGCGAACCGCCAGTTCGTCCTCGCGGCTCAGGCCGGGCGCGCTCAGCGCCTCCGAGAGCGCGTCAACCGCCTCGGCGCCCCGCCCGCGCTGGAGCGCGGCCGCGGCAGTCGCCATCGATGGCTGGAACGGCTGGGCGGACACGGCCAGAGTATAGCAGCCCGCGGCGGTGCGTATCACCCTCAGGCGCTGTCCCGCGCGTATAATGAGAGCCCATGGTGGAGACCTCGTCGGGGCTGATCGGAGGGCGGTATCGCGTACTCGGCACTCTGGGCAAGGGGGCCATGGGGCTGGTCTACATGGCCCACGACCCGGTGCTCGACCGGAGGGTCGCAATCAAGCAGATGACCGCGGAGATCGCGGACAACGAGGAACTGCGACAGCGGTTCCACGTCGAGGCGCGGGCGGCGGCCCGGCTGAATCACCCGAACATCATCACGATCCACGAACTCCAGGAATCGAGCGGCGAGATCTTCATGATCATGGAGCTGCTCGAAGGGAAGTCGCTCGCCGCGCTCGTTCAGGCCAAGCCGGTCCCGCTGACGCTCGAGGCCACGCTCGACGTGATGGGCCAGGTGTGCGACGGCCTCGACTACGCCCACCAGAAGGCCATCGTGCATCGGGACATCAAGCCGGCGAACCTGTTCCTGACGCCCTCGGGCACGGTGAAGATCCTGGACTTCGGCATCGCCCGCCTCGGCAGCCTGCACATGACGGCCACGGGCGCGCTCATCGGCACGCCCGACTACATGGCGCCCGAGCAGATTCGCGGGGACGAGATCGATCGGAGGACGGATCTCTGGGCGGTCGGCGCCGTCCTCTATCAACTGCTGTCCGGAACGAAGCCGTTCGAGGGGCGACCGCTGGCGAGGCTGCTGTCGGCCATCTCCCAGTTGCCCCACGAGCCGCTGCAGGTCCGCGCGCCGGCGGTACCCAAGAGCGTGTCGGACCTGGTGGACCGCCTCCTGTCGAAGCCGCGCGATGGCCGGCCGGCCACGGCCGGGATCGTCCGCGACGAACTGCGCGCGATCCTGGGACGCGCATCGTCGGCGGCGACGAAGGCGACGCTCGCCCACGAGGACTCCGACGAGACCGTGTTCGTCACGACGCCCACGCTGCGACTGCCCGCGCCCGGCACACCGCCGGCCGTAGAGGTCGCCGCCGTTCCGCCGCCGCTGCCTTCTGGTGTGCCGCCGCCGCCGCCCCGAACGCCGCCGGCCATACCCGCCTCGGACGCGATGCTCCCGCCGAGCGGCCGAACGGCCGCGACGGAGCCGGGAGAGGAGCCGGTCGCGGCATCGGCCGGATCGCCGGTTGAGGTGACCGCGGCGGTCGCGACGGCGCCACCCGTGGCCGCCCGGCCCCTGCAGGCCGCTGCGGCCCAGGCCGCGGTGCCGAAGAAGCAGACATCGAGGCTGCTCATCGCGGCGATCGCCGTCGGAGTGATGGCGGTCTTCGGACTCACAGCCCTGGGCGGCGCGGCGTGGTGGTACTTCAGCCAGCGGGGAGCCCCTGGCTCCCAGCCGCCTGGTGCGGTTGGGACAACGACATCGCCGCCGGCCTCCACGCCGCCGGCGGTGACGACGCCTGCCGGGCAGGGAATGGCGGAGGTGCCCGCGACCGCCGCGCCGCCGGTCGTCCAGTCGGCAGCTGACGTGACGCCGTCGACGGCCGCGCAGACGAACACGGTCCCCGCCGCAGGCGGCGCGCCCACGCCGGGTCAGGCACTGCCGGCCCAGGGAGGTGCGGCAGCCGTGCCGGCGACTGCCCCCGCGCAACCGTCTGCGCAGCCGCCGCCGACACCGACCACACCGGCGACGCCCCCGACCGCTGAGGCTGCGGTGAAGCCGCCGGTCGCTCCGCCCGCGGCGGGCCGACCGCCTGGCGCGCCGGTCGAAACCGGAGTCGTGCCGTCCGCCTCGGCGCGCCCAGGCGTGACCCAGGACACCTTCGATTCGTTCGCCAGCAGGGAGGCGGGGCGGGGTTACGAGCCGAGTACCGCCGCATCGGCGCAGGCCGCGGTGAGCCGGATCAACTACGTGCTCGAGCAGTACGTGAAGGCGCTGGTCAACGCCGACGCGCAGGCGATCAGGGAATTCCGTCCGTCGCTGTCGCCAGCGGAATCAGCGCTGATGCGTGCGCGGCAGCTCAAGGTGCGGCTCGAGGACGTCCGGGTCGAGGTCAACGGGGCGGAAGCCACGGCACGCTGTCGGCGGAGAATCGAAGGCACGTCTGACTCCGGCGCGCCGATGCAGGAAGACGGCGTCGCTGTCTACCGGCTCGTGCGACGGGCATCCGGCTGGGTGATCGCCGACGTCAAGTAGCGACGGCCGGAATGCACGGCGCGGTCGCGGATGTTCAGCACGGTCAAGACCCCGCACACCCTGCAGGGCGAATCGCGCCAGTATAATGAGAGGGCCGTGATTCGACGATGCGCGCAACGCGTCACCGTGGCCGTGAGCCTGTTCGGCGCCCTCGTGGTTGGGGCGTGCGGCGGCGGCGACCCGGCTCAGACCGCACGCGCCGCGCCTTCGGCGGCGCAGACGGGGCGGCTCGGAGCCGCGCCGGGCAGCCGACCGTCGCGCCCGCGGGTCGTCGTCCTCGGCGACAGCCTGACCGTGGGCCTCGGCCTGCCCGCGACCGAGGCGTACCCGTCGCTGCTCCAGCGGCGGCTCGATGCGGGCGGGTACGACTTCGAGGTCGTCAACGCGGGCGTCTCGGGCGACACCAGCGCCGGCGGGCTGAGCCGGCTGGATTGGTCGCTCGACGGCGACGTGCGCATTCTGATCGTCGCGCTGGGCGGCAACGACGGGCTCCGAGGGCTGCCGCCGGACGAGATGAGGCGGAACATCGCCGAGATCATCCGGCGCGCGCACGCCCGGGACATCGCCGTCCTGCTCGCCGGCATGGAGAGCCTGACGAACATGGGGCCAGACTACCAGCGCCGGTTCCGCGACGTGTTCCCGGCGCTGGCCCGCGAGCACGGTGTTTCCTTCCTGCCGTTCCTGCTCGAGGGCGTCGCCGGGCGAGCCGACCTCAACCAGAGCGACGGGATTCACCCCACGGCGGAAGGCGCCCGGGTTATCGCGGACCACGTCTGGCCCGTGCTCGAACCGATGGCGCGGACGGTATCACGATGATTGAACTCAGCGGCGTGTCGAAGACCGTGATGAGCGGCACCTCGCCGCTGACGATCCTCCATCCCCTCGATCTCCGCGTATCGCCGGGCAGGTTCCTGGCCGTGACCGGCCCGTCGGGGAGCGGGAAGTCGACGCTGCTCGGCCTGATCGCCGGCCTCGATTCGCCATCCTCGGGCCGAATCGTCATCGACGGCACCGACATCACGTCGCTCGACGAGGACCGGCTGGCCCGGCTGCGCGGGCAGAAGATCGGCTTCGTGTTTCAGTTCTTCCACCTGGTGCCGTCGCTCACCGCGTTCGAGAACGTGATGGTGCCGATGGAGATCGCCGGTCGGAGTGACGCGGCGGCGCGGGCGTCGGTCCTGCTGTCGGAGGTCGGCCTGACCGGGCGCGGCCACCACTACCCGTCGCAGCTCTCGGGCGGCGAGCAGCAGCGTATCGCCATCGCCCGCGCGTTCGCGAACGACCCGCTCATCCTGCTCGCCGACGAGCCGACGGGCAACCTCGATTCCGTGAACGGGCGGCACATCATCGAACTGCTGCGGAATGTGAACGAGCGTCGCGGGACGACGCTGGTCATGGCGACGCACGACGCGGCCCTGGCGGGGATGGCGCACGAGCGCGTGGCGCTCAGGGACGGGCGACGGGAAGAGGCCTGATGCGATTCGTCATTCGGATGGCCGTTCGCGAGATCCGCGCATCGTGGCGGCGACTCATCCTCTTCTTCCTCTGTATCGCCGTCGGCGTGGGCGGCATCGTCCTGCTTCGATCCGTCGTGCAGAACGTCCGGGTGGCGATTGCCCGCGACGCCAGGAGCATGGTGGCGGCCGACGTGACGCTGTCCACCAGCCGGCCCTGGGACGAGCAGGCGCGGGCGATCATCGAACGGCGGCTCGCGGCCGTCCAGGTGCTGGCGCGCGCCGAAGGCGTCGAGACCAACACGATGGTGCGTCCGGCGGACGAACGCCGCCCCGTCACGAAGATGGCCGAGGTGCGGGGCGTCCAGCCGGCGTTCCCGCTGTATGGGACGGTGGAACTCGAGGGCGGCCGGCCGTACGCGCATGCGCTCGTGAAGGGCCACGGCGCGCTGGTGAGGCCCGAGCTTCTCGCGCAGCTGGAGTCGCGGGTGGGCGACGAGATCCTGATTGGGACCGGCCGCTTCACGGTTCGCGGCGTGATTGTGTCGGAGCCGGGACGCCGGGTGTCGGGCTTCAGCTTCGCCCCGAGGATCCTGGTCGATGCCGCGGACCTCGAGGCCACCGGCCTCCTCGGGTTCGGCAGCCGGGTCTCGCGCGACATTCAGCTCAAGTTGCCCGAGCGGGTCGTCGCGCCGCTCGTCACGCAGCTCAGGGACGATCTCCGCGGGAGGTTCGTCAACGTCCGGTCGTTCCGCGGAACCGAGGATCATGTCGGGGAGGACCTGATGAGGGCGGAGAACTACCTCAGCCTCGTCGGGCTCGTCATCGTGATCCTGGGCGGCATCGGGGTGTCGAGCGTGACCCGCGTGTTCGTCCAGCAGAAGGTGCGCAGCGTCGCCATCCTCAAGTGCCTTGGCGCGACGAGCGGCCAGGTGTTCGCGGCCTACCTCGCGCAGGCCATCTTGCTGGGCGCCGTGGGGTGCGTGCTCGGCGTGGGGCTCGCGGCGGCCGGGCTGGCGGTCCTGCCCGGGTTCTTTGCCGGGCAGCCTGGCGTGGCCAGCGTGTCCACGGACATGACCGTGTCGGCCGTGGTGCAGGGCATCGCCATCGGCCTGCTGATCGCCGTGCTGTTCTCGGCCGTGCCGCTGCTCGACGTGCGCCGGGTGAAGCCGTCGCTGCTGCTCCGGGAATCGGTGCGCGCCGGCGGCCGCGACTGGGTGGGCTGGGGCGCGTTGGCAGCGCTGCTGGCCGCGCTCGCGGCGATCGCCAGCTGGCAGGCCGGATCGATCCGGATCGGGCTGGCCGTCTCGGTGGGGCTCGCCGCGGTCGCCGCCGTGCTGACGCTCGTGGGCGCCGCGTTCATCCGCGCGGTTCGCCCGTTGTCGTCGTCGCGCATCGTGGCGCTGCGTCATGCCGTGCTGCGGCTGACGCGACCCGGGAACCAGACCCGCGCCGTCCTGCTGTCGGTCGGCCTCGGCGCGTTCTTCATCGTGGGCGTGCGCTCGCTGCAGGCCAACCTGCTCGACCAGTTCTCGGTCACGCTTGGCGGCGACGCCGCCGACATGTTCCTCATCGACGTGCAGCCGTCGCAGGCCGAGGGCGTCGCGCAGCTGCTGGAGGCCTTGACGGGGACGCCGCCGCCACCGGCAATCCCGGTCCTCCGTGCGCGGGTCACGGCGGTCTCGGGGCAGGGCGCCGCAGACCGGGCGGCGGGCGCGGAAGGGGAGCACCGGGATGGCATGCGGCGCGAGTACACCGTCACGTGGCGCGACCGCCTGCAGCCGAACGAGCGGGTTGTCGAAGGACGGTTCTGGGGGGCCGGTCGAACCGACACTCCCGAGGTGTCCATCGAGGAGAGCCTTCGCGATCGATCGGGCATCAGGCTCGGCGACGTGGTCCGGTTCGACGTGCTCGGCCGGGAGGTCAGCGCGCGGGTGACGTCCGTGCGGGCGGTGGATTGGCGCGACGCGCGCCAGGGCGGCTTCATGTTCGTGTTCAGGCCCGGCCCCCTCAATCAGGCGCCGGGCACGTTCGTGGCGCCCGTACGAGGGCCGTCGAACCCGGCGGCGAGAGCCCGGCTGCAGCGCGGAGTGGTGGACCGGTTCCCGAACGTCTCGGTGATCGACCTGCGCGAGATTCTGCAGATCGTGGAGCGCGTGATCGCCAACGTCACGCTGGCCGTCAGCATCGTGGGCGGCCTGGTGCTGTTCGTCGGTGGCCTGATCCTCGTCGGCTCGGTCTCGATGACCAGGTTCCAGAGGATCTACGAGGTGGCGATCTTCCGCACGCTCGGCGCGGGGACCCGTCTGCTGACGCTGATGACGGCGCTCGAGTACAGCGTGCTTGGCCTGATGGCTGGCGCGATCGGCTCGACGGCCGCCATCGCGCTGACGTACTTCGTGAGCCGGTACGCGCTGAACATCCCGTGGTCGCCGCGGCTGCCGATCAGCGCGGTCGGGATGGCCGTGACGGCGCTCGTGGTCTGCGCGGTCGGCCTGGCGGCCAGCGCGGACATCCTCCGGCGCCGGCCGCTCGGCCCCCTGCGATCGGAGTAGACGAGGCCGCCGGCGGCCTGTCCTGCGCCTGACGCGGGGCCGCGACCCGGTCAGGCCCGGTCATGCTATTATTTGAGATTCGGGATGGCCTTGCGTGAGGAGACAGGAATGGACGTGCAGCAGTACAAAGACGCGCTGATCAAGAAACGCTCGGAGATCCTGGCAACCGGGGGCATCAAGCCGCTCCAGAACGAGACCAACAGCCGCCAGGGCGATCTTGCCGATCAGGCGACCGGGAACAACGAAGTCCACATCCAGCTGAAGCTCAAGCAGACCGACGCGAAGATTCTGCAGGCGATCGAAGAAGCGGTCGTTCGCATCGACAAGGGCACCTACGGGGTCTGTCGGGACTGCGGCGAGCCGATCTCGCACGCCCGTCTCGAGGCGATCCCATGGACCCGCGTGTGCAAGACCTGCAAGGAGAAGCAGAGCGCGTGACGCCTGCAGATCTGCTGCGCCACCTCGTGGACGCCTTCGGCGAAAAGACGGCGCTCCGGCGCCGCCACGAGGCGGTGGCTCGTGTCGCCGGTCAATACGACCTCAACAACACCTATCAATACGTGATCGCCCGCGAGGACCAGCATCTCGGCTGGCTGGCGTCCGCCATCCTCGACCTCGGAGGGGGCACGGTGTCTGGCGACGCGCCGCCGCTCGACGCGCCCGCGGTGAAGGGCGACGCGGCCGTTCGCGGCGTGGTGCTGGAAGATGCGCAGGCGCTCGACGCGTTCGTGAACGCGTGGCGGCCCAGAGTCGCCGGCATGACCCATGCGCGGCACCGGCGCATGATCCAGGTGATGCTTGGCGAGATGCTGGAGCAGGCGCGGCTGTTCCATCAGGCTGCGGCGGGCAGCGTGGACCTCCTCGGCCGTCGCACGGGTGGCGACCGCACGCCCGGCGTCGTGCTTCCCACGCGCTGGGTAGAGTAGTGCCACTCGTCGGAATCGCGCTCGGCAGCAACCTCGGTGACAGGCGGGCGCACATCGATTCGGCCGTGGCCAGCCTCGGTGCCATCCTCTCCGTTCTCACTGTCTCCCGCGTTTTCGAAACCGATCCGGTCGGCGTTGTCGGGCCGCAGGGTCCATTTCTGAACGCCGCGGTGGCGGGGGAGTTCGAGGGCGCGGCATGCGGGCTCCTGACCGCGCTCCTGACCCTCGAGCGCGAGCACGGCCGCCAGCGCCCGCACGCGGGAGCGGCGCGCACGCTGGACCTCGACCTCATCTTCTTCGGTGACGCGCGTGTGGACGAGCCGGGGCTGACCGTTCCGCATCCGCGGTTCCGCGAACGGCGATTCGTGCTCGAGCCGCTGGCCGAGGTGGCGCCGGACTGGCGCGATCCGGTGACCGGGCTCACCGTGGCGGAGCTGCTTTCGCGCCTGGCGTAACCTCGTCCCTGAGCCCTGAGCCTTGAGCCCTGAGCCTTGAGCCTTGAGCCTTGAGTTGAGCCCGTACAAACGAAAGGGCCGGCGCGGACACCGGCCCTGAAGACGAACGCTCGAACCGCGCCTACTGCTTGGTGTAGACCACGGAACGCTCGCCGCGAGCGGTCACGCTGAGAATCGTCAGTTCCTTGCCGTCGGCGCTGAGGCTCCAGGTGGCCGTGGCTTCCTGCGGGCCGGCCTGGCCTTCCGACACGGTCTTGACCACCAGCTTGGCGCCATCCCACTTCGCGACGCTCTTCGACTCGCCGCGCTGGGTCGTGTTGATCGACTCGGTGCCATCGAGCTTGTACACGGTGGACATCGTGGTCTCGCCCATGGTCCGCTCCTGAGTCAGCGTCGCCGCGGTCTGCTTGACCGTCATCGGGCCGCCGCCGCCGCCGCGCCCGCCGCCGCCGCCGGCCGGCGCCGCGTTCGGGTCAACCTTTGGTGCCCACTTGCCTGAGAAGTCGGGCTTGCCCTGCGCGACCGCCAGGCCGGCGATCGCCACGGCCAACACCACCACCAGCAATGCAATCTTCTTCATCTTCACTTGCCTCCACTGAACAGTTGACGAACCACCCTACTCGTATCTCAGCGCCTCGATTGGATCGAGGGCCGAGGCCTTCCGCGCCGGATAGAACCCGAAGAACACGCCGATGCCCGCCGCGAAGCCGAAAGCCACCAGCACCGCGTCCGCCGACACGTACGTCGGCCACTGGAGGAACTGCGTGAGGCTCTGCGACAGGCCGAATCCGAGGCCGATGCCTATCGACCCGCCCAGCAGGCTGATGACCACCGCCTCGACGAGGAACTGCAGCAGCACGTCGCCGCCGCGCGCGCCGATGGCCAGGCGCAGGCCGATTTCGCGCGTCCGCTCGGTGACCGACACCAGCATGATGTTCATGATGCCGATGCCGCCGACGAGCAGCGACACGCCGGCGATCGACGCCAGCAGCATGGTCATCGTCCGCGTCGTCTCGGTACGGATGGCGGCGATATCCTCCAGCGTGCGCACCATGAAGTCGTCGTTGTCGCCCGGCTGGATCTTGTGGCGGACCCTCAGGACCGCCGAGATCGCGTCGGCCACCTGCTTGATGTTGTCCGCGGACGCCGTCGATACCGTCATTCCCTCGATGTAGGTGATGCCGCGCATCCGCTTCTGGACCGTCGTGAATGGCGCGTAGATGACGTCGTCCTGATCCTGGCCGACCGACGACTGCCCCTTGCTGCTCAGCACGCCGACGATCTTGAACGGGTGCTTGCCGATCCGGATGATCTCGCCGACCGGATCGTTGCCGTCGGGGTAGAGCATGCTCTTGACCGTGGTGCCGATCACGCACACCTTCGAGTTGCTGGCGACATCCGTCGCCGTGAGAAACGTGCCCGTCTCCATCGGCCATGATTTGATCAGCGGCAGGTCGACGTTCGTGCCCTCGATGCTCGTGTTCCAGTTCTGGTTGGCCGCGACGACCTGACCTCCGCGGTTCCTGACCGTTTCCACGAGGTACTGCACGCCCGGCACTTCGCGCACCGCGGCGGCGTCATCGGGCGTGAGCGTGTTCGACATGCCCTGGCCGCCACGGACGCCGCCGGCCGTGAAGTTGCCGGCATTGATCATGATGACGTTCGTTCCGGCCGACTGGATCTGCTGCTCGATCGACACCCGCGCGCCGTTGCCGAGGGCCACCATCGTGATGACCGCGCCGACTCCGATGATCATGCCGAGCATCGTGAGCGTGGTGCGCAGCTTGTTCCGGTTGAGCGCCTTCACGGCGATCCGGAACGTCATGAATATCGACATGGCTGTCCTAGTCTACTGGCGCCGGCGGCAGCGCGGCCAACTCTTCCGCCGCGACCCGGCGCTTGGTGATCTTCTCGTCGGTCCTGACCACGCCGTCGCGGAACGCGACGACGCGGGTGCCGTACTCGGCGATGTCCCGCTCGTGGGTGATGAGCAGCACCGTGATCCCGCGCTCCCGGTTCAGCTGCTGGAACACGCCCATGACCTCGATCGACGTCTTTGTGTCGAGATTGCCCGTCGGCTCGTCGGCGAGCAGGATCGACGGGTTGTTGATCAGGGCGCGGGCGATGGCGACGCGCTGCTGCTGGCCGCCCGATAGCTGGTTGGGCAGGTGGTGCGCCCGTGACTCGAGTCCGACGAGCTTGAGCGATTCCAGCGCGCGGCGCTTCCGGTCCGAGGCTTTCGACGCACTGCTGTTGTACAAGAGCGGCAGTTCGACATTCTCGAGGGCGGTGGTGCGCGACAAGAGGTTGAATCCCTGGAACACGAATCCGATCTGGTGGTTCCGGATCCGCGCCAGGTCGTTCTTCGACAACATGGAAACGTCCTTGCCGTCCAGGAAGTACTGGCCGGACGTCGGCCGATCGAGGCAGCCAAGGATGTGCATGAACGTCGACTTGCCCGACCCTGATGGCCCTGTCACGGACAGAAACTCGCCCCCCTCGACGTCCATACTGACGTGCCGTAGCGCGCGCACTTCGATGTCGCCAACGACGTAGGTCTTCTTGATGTCACGAACGGAGATGACAGGCATAAAGCAGCTTGTGAGAAGTCACGCGCCTCGGACGACGTCCGACGTAACGGAGCCGGGCGCGGATCCCGCGTCGGCTGGACGCGGCGATCCCGCCCGAATTCACACGGATCAGTGAGGGGCGCCGCCGCCCGGGCCGCCGGGGCCGCGCATGCCGCCGCGCTGCTGCTGCATCAGCGGGTTCGAGGACTGCGACGGGTTCCGGTTGGCCGATTCGGTGCCCAGCGTGACCGCCGTGACGAGTTCCGCGTTCGCTGGAATCTCGCCTTCGAGCAGTTCGCTGTACTGTCCGTCGGTCACGCCGAGCCGCAACCGGACCGCCTTCAGCTTCTTCTCGTTCGGGAGCCAGACATACACGCGGCCCTGCGAGACCCTCGGAGGCAGCGGGCCGAAGAGCGCGTCAATCGTGGTGCCCTCGGCCATGGCAGCCGTCTGCTGGGCGGGCGCCGCGCCCGGCTTGGCGCCTCTGGCAAGCGCCTCGATGTCGATCCCGCGGTCCTTCATCCGGGTGGCGTACTGCGCCTTCTGGTCGGCCGGCATCGCCTGGTAGCGCTCCAGCATCCGCTTCGTGGCCTCAGGGTCGTTGGGGTCGAACCCGCGGCCGCCTCCGCCGCCGCGCCCTCCGCCCATGCCCTGGCCACCCTGGCCGCCGGTAAACGGCTGGCCGCCACCCATGCCCTGACCCTGACGGCTGCCGCCTTCGCCGCGCTGTCCCTGGGTCTGATTCGGGGGGCCCTGGCGGCTCGCGCCGAACTGCGGCGCCGTGCCCGGCGTGGTACCGGAGCCGTGGCGTCGCCGCCGCCGCGCTGCGACGGCCGCGCCGCCGTCTCGGACGCCGCCCGCGCCTGCGGCGTCGCACCCGTCGCCGGCGCCGCCCGCCGCCGGGTCCGCCCGCCGCCGGGGCGCCCTGACCCGCGCGCGCTCCGCCCTGAGCGCCGGCCATGTCGGTGCCGCCGCGCCGTGCACCCGGCGCGCCGCCGGTCCGCGGCTGCAACTCGGGCGGCACTTCCTGGTTGAACGCCTCGAAGACCTCCGCCGTCGGCCTGAACCGGATCGCGGTGTTCGGAACGCGGACGACGTCAGTGCGCTTGTTGATTTCGATCGAGACGTTGGCCGTCATGCCCGGCTTGAGCTTGTACCCGTCGTTGGGCACGTCGATGACCGTGCCGTAGGTGACGACGTTCTGCACGACGACCGGCTGGAGGCGAACCTGGATGACCTTGCCGCTGAACGTCTCCGTCGGGTACACGTCGATCCGAAGCTTCACGTCCTGACCGGTTCGAATCTTGCTGACCTCGGATTCGTCGATGTTGGCCGTGCACTTCATCTTGGTGAGATCGGCTGCCACGATGAACAGCGTCGGCGACTGGTAGCTGGCCTGGACCGTCTGGCCCACGTCCACCTGGCGATTGATAATGATGCCGTCGATCGGCGACCGGATGATCGTGTTCGCCAGGTTCACCCTCTGCTGGTTGAGGTTCGCCTCGGCCTGCACGAGCGACGCCTCCGACGACCGGAGCGACGCTTCGGCCGACTTCACCGCCACCTGCGCGGCTTCCAGGTCGGCCTGCGTGGAGAGGTTCTTCGCAAACAGCCCCTGGGCCCGCTTCAGCTTCACCCGCGCGTCCTCCACACTGACCTTGCGCTGCTCGAGGTCGGCCTGGCGCTGGACCAGCGTCGCGTTGGACTGCTCGATCTGCGTGTTGATCACGTCAGGGTTGATCCGCAGCAGGACCTGACCCTTCTTGACGAACGAGTTGAAGTCGACGCGAACGCCATTCTCGCCGAGTTCCTGGATGATGCCGCCCACCTGCGAACCGACCTGGACTGCCGTCACCGCGTCGAGCGTGCCCGTCGCGCTGACCACTTCGGTGATGTCGCCGCGGCTGGTCTGCGCGGTTGACACCTTCGGCTCGGGCCCGGGGCGGGTGTAGTGGTACGCCCCGACGCTGCCGGCAATCGCCGCGATGACGATGAGGGTGATGATCGTCTTTTTCATATGAGCCTTCGACCTGCCGATGCGCGCGCCACTAGCGGGCCGGCGCTTCCTGCTTGCGCTGGAAATCGACCAGCGCTTTCCGGTAGTTCAGAATCGCCAGAAGCTCGCTGTTCTGGGCGTCCGTGAAGTCGCGCTGCGCCAGCACGACGTTGTAGTTGTACGACATCCCCACTTCGAACTTGCTCTGCTCGGCCTCGAGCCGCTTCTGGGACAGCGTGCGGGAGGCGGCCGCCGCCTGCACCTGCTGGAACGCGCTCTGCACCGTCATCGCCTGGTTCGTGAGGTCGGTCGCCACCGTCAGTTCCAGCGCGCGCAACTGGGCCAGCGACTGCTGATACTGGACCTTCGCCCGGGCGAGCGTCGCGTCCTGCGAGCTGGTGCCGATCGGGTACGAGACGACGACCTGCACGTTCCACGTCGGAAGGAGGTTCTGACCAAACTGCCCCACGGCGTCCTTCCAGCCGGTCGAGGCGATCTCGACCCGATCGCGAGTCACCTGATTGACCAGGTACTGCGTGCCGGCCGCCCCTGCCGTCTGGTAGCTGGCCGTCATGTCCAGGGCAGGCATGGTCTGGTTCCGGTTGTACTTCAGACCGATGTCGCTGATCTCGAGATTCCTGCGCGCCGTCACGACGTCGGTCCGGTTCTCGAGCGCCGTGCGCAAGGCGGCCTCGAGGTCGATCTTCTCGGCAACGTCGGTGGCCGGGCGGTCGGTAGGGTTCAGCGCGACATTCCAGAGCGGATCGTCCGTCCCGCCGACGATCAGCCGCTTGAGCACCAGCTCCGCGGTCCGACGGCTCTGCTCCCGGCTGACCAGCGTCTGCTGGCGCGAGGCCAGTTCCGCCTGCGCCGAGATGATGTCGAGCGGCGCCAGCGTGCCGATTTCGACGCGGATCTTGTTGTCCTCGACCAGCTTCTGGGCCAGCGCCAGCGACGTCTTCGCCGACTCGACCGCCTGGATCGCGTACACCAGGTCCCAGTAGGCGTTCCTGGTATTCGCGACGGTATTGATGGTCGAGGCCCGCAGGTTGACGTCCGCGATCCGCCGGTTGATTTCGGCCGTCACCAAGCCCTGCCGGCTGGCGTCAATCGCCCGGTTGCGCCACAGCGGTTGAGCAAACGACAGCTGCAGGTTGCTGTCGTAGCGCGGAGTGAGGGTGGTCTGCCAGTTGTCGGTCCTCTGCCGCGAGTTGCCAAAGTTGACGGTTGCCGTCCCGCCGGTCCACCTGATGCCCTGGCTCGCGTTGAAGTTGTACGTCGTGGTCATGGTGTTGACTCTGGCCACGTCGCCGCCGCTGTAGATGTTGCCCGGCCGCGTGGTGTTGCTGCGTTCACCGAGCGTCGCCCCGACAGTCGGGACGTAAGCGGCGAACGCGCCCTTGAGCGCGAGGTCCTGCAACTGCGGGTTGAGGCGCTCGACGCTCAGGTCGATGTTCATCTTCAGCGCCTTGGCCACGGCGTCTTCCTGCGTCAGGTCGATGACCTGCGAAGGGGCCGTCGTGGCCGGCTGGCCGGCCTGGGGCGCCGCGGCACCCGTGACGCCGACCTGCGCCTGGGCCAGCAGGTCGAGGACCTTCGCCTGGGTGACCGGCTGGGCCTGAGCCGCACCCACGACCGCCAGCGCGGCAGCCACCGCGATGCAAACGACTCGAATCGGGCTGGACAACTTCTTCACGGATCTGCCTCCCACCTTCGGCATTGACATGAGTGCGCCTTGCGTTACCGACTCGCCTGGCCGCGGTCCGGCCCGCGGGCACCCCGGCGTTCGCGCTCCTGCGCCTTCTGAATTTCGACCAGTTTGCTGCGCTGCTCGGCCGACAGCACCCGTCTCATCCGGAAGAGCATCAGGGTGCGGTCCTTGCTCAGCGAACTGCGGAGGGCCTCCACCTGGTCGGCCTCCTTGAGCAACTGCGCTTCAGTTACGTCGTTGCCGCTGATTAGGTTCGAGAGCTGCTCCTCCCGGCGGTTCAACTCGTCGACCTTCTCCCTCATTTTCGCGAACGACGCCGTGAAGATCTCCTCGATTCGGATCGACTGCTCGGCCGACAGCCTGAGCTCAGCCTTCATCCTCTCGTCCTGCCACCACTTGAGCCCCCGCGGGGCGCCCTGGGGCGAACCGCCACGGGCGTCCCTCTGGTCGCCGCGTGGCGGGCCTTGCGGCGGCCGCTGCTGGTCACCCGCCAGCGCACTGGCAGCCAGCAACATCGCCATGACCCCCGTCGCCACTCGAGTCGTCAGCACCCTCGACACACTTCTTCACCTCAACGACACTTACGACAGGGGAGGAAGGGGCGTTTACCCGTTGGCCAATTCCGACAGCCGCTCGACCACCCGTCCGACGATGTAGTCCGGCGTCGAGGCGCCGGCCGTCAGCCCGACCGCCAGCGGTCCGCGCGGTGGCAGCCAGCCGGTCGCGACAGCCTCGTCGTGACCCCTCACCGGACGATGGCGGAGCTCGCGCGCGGAGACGAGCGCCGGGAGGTCAGCGATGTGATAGCTCGGCAGCCGGTCGGCGCAGATCTTCGCCAAGTTGGCCGTGTTGCTGCTGTTGTACCCGCCCACGACCAGCATCAGGTCGAGACGGTGCGCCTCGAGCAGCGAGATGACCGCGTCCTGCCGATCCTGGGTGGCTGAACAGATCGTCTCGAAGGCCCGAAACCGGTCAACAAGCGCGTCGGCACCGTAGCGGTCAGCCACAGCGGCCCGGAACATCTCGCCAATCTCCATCGACTCCGACATCAGCATCGTCGTCTGGTTGGCCAGGCCGATCTTGCCAAGATCACGGTCGGGATCGAACCCGGGTGACGCCGCCGCGCCGAACCGCTCGAGGAACGCCGACCGGTCGCCTCCGCCTCGGATGTAATCGCACACCGTCCGGGACTCGGCGGCGTTGAGCACGACCAGGTACTTCCCGTCTGGCGAGGACCCGCTCGCCTGGGATGCCGTCGCCTGGGTCTCCTCGTGGTGGATCTTCCCGTGGATGACCGCCGTGAAGCCCTCCCGGGCGTACTGCCGGACGTTCTTCCAGACGTTCAGCACCGACCCGCACGTGGTGTCGACCAGCGTGCATCCCTGCCGCTGAAGCTGCGCGAGGAGGCCGACCGTCACGCCGAAGGCCGGCAGAATCACGACGTCGCCGGCGCCGAGCGCATCGATCGAGCGGCCGGGATCCGACAGAAAACGAATGCCGAGCGCCCGCAGCTTCTCGTTCACGTGGGGGTTGTGGATGATCTCGCCGGTGAGATACACCGCCTGATCCGGGAAGCGGTGCCGGGTCTGATACGCGTAGTCCACCGCCCGATCGACGCCGTAGCAGAAGCCGAATTCGCGGGCGATGTGAATCGTCAGGCGGCCGCTGCGGTACGTGAAGTCGTCGGCCTTGATCCGGTGGACGAGTTCGCTGTGGTAGTCGGCTGCGAGGCTTCCCGCGACCTCGTGCTTCAGCGAGAAACCCTTCCGGAAGATCAGTTCAGGCAACGCCAATGACCTACCTGACCGCCCGCGCGAGGACAGCCTCCTGCCGGAAGTGCGGCGTCATTTCGTCGAGCGCCGACAGGGCGGTGATCCGGTGGCCGAACACCGCCTCCTCGATCTCGTTCATCACGGCTTCTTCGTTCGCATCCGCGGCGGTCGTGAACGGGCTGTCGGTGACGATCGCGGAGGCCGGCAGGGCAGCCAGGGCCGTGCGAGCCGGGGGAGCGGTCGCCGTCGAGCGGACGCCGCTCTGGATCAACTGCACGCCCGTGACGCCAATGATGATACCGGCCGCGGCCGCCGCCGCCACCCAGCGGGCCAGCGGGCGCCGGACCGTCGCACGCTCCGCGCGCGCCGCCGCGGACGGGAACGGAATGACCCGGGACACGTCGGCGGACGGATCGAGCCGGCCGAGGATCCTCTCCCGCTGCTCGGCGAGACGTGCAGGAGTGAACACCTCGTCCGCCTCGCCGGCGGCGTCCTGCCGCAACCGCTCGAGCGGCGCCGTCAACTCGGTGTAGCGCCACGTGCACGTCTCGCACCCGTGCAGGTGTTGCCGCACGGCTCGTCGGTCATCGGCGCTGGCCTCCTCGTCGCCGAAGTACAGGGCGATGAGACGATCCTCAGCGGGATGGAAACGGTCCGTTCTCATAAGTTCCCTCCGAGCAGCGAGCGCAGCTTCCGAACGGCGCGGAACAGGTGCACGCGAACCGTCGACTCGTTCAATCCGGTTATCGTGCTGACTTCCTTCGACGAGCATCCCTCGTAGTGGCACAGAAGAAAGATCGTCCGTTGGCGCTCGGGCAGCTTCCCGACGGCTGCCGCGATTTGCACCCGGCGTTCCCGCCGGAGGAGCGATTCCTCCGGGGAAGCCCCGCGCGTCGGCACCGACTCGACCCAGGCCCGCTCGCCTGGCTCCACGTCCGGCACCGGCACGATCCAGCGCGCACGGCGCCTCCTGGCCTTCTGCCGGTCGAGACAGCCGTTGATCAGGATCCGCGTGAACCACACCTCGAACGGCAGATCCTCGCGGAACGACTCGATGTGCGTGAACACCTTCACGAAGGCGTCCTGCACGGCTTCGTCCGCGTCGGCCGCGTCGCGCAGAAAGTGATACGCGATTCTCGACGCCCGTCTCTGCTGGCGCCCGACCAGCGCTCCAAAACGGTCCCTCGCCGCCGCCAGTTGCCCGTCTCTGACCAGGGCCTTGACCCCGGTCGCGAGGCGGGAATCCTCATCCGGGCGCGGGAGGTCCGGCAACGACAACGGCAGCGTCTCTACCGGGGCTTCCGGCAGTGCGGGGTCGGCTGGAGCATTCACCATGCGCGGATCTCGAGGTCCCGAACGTCGTTCTACACTCAATTACGATGCGGCCGGACAAACGTTTACCTCCACACATCCTATCGCTCCTGGCCGCCTGCCGCCACATTAAAGCGAAGTAAAGGCGAATTCGCGGCGGTGCGGCCCGTCCGCCTGGTCTGCTACCATACGCCAATGTCGTGGGAGCCGGTCATCGGGCTGGAGATTCACGCCCAGCTCGCCACCGAGTCGAAGATCTTCTGTGGATGCGCGGTCCGGGCGGGAGCGCCTCCAAACTCGCTCGTGTGCCCCGTCTGCCTCGGTCTGCCGGGAGCTCTCCCGGTCCTGAACCAGCGCGCGGTGGAATTCGCGCTGCTCGCGGCGCTGGCGCTCGGGTCGGAGATCCAGCCGATCTCGGTCTTCGCCCGCAAGAACTACTTCTATCCGGACCTGCCGAAGGGCTACCAGATCTCCCAGTTCGATCGGCCGCTTGCCCTGGGCGGAGCGCTGGAGTGGCAGGATACCGGTCGCGTGGTCCGGGTCGCACTCGTCCGCGTCCACCTCGAGGAGGATGCAGGGAAGTCGATGCATGACGGTTTTCCCGATTCCGGCGACCACAGCTACGTCGACTTCAATCGCAGCGGCGTTCCGCTGATCGAGATCGTCACCCGTCCCGACATCCGCAGTGCGGCCGTGGCGGCGTCGTTCTTCGAGCGTCTGCGCGACATCCTCGTCGAACTCGGCGTGAACGGCGGCAATCTCGAGGAAGGGCAGTTGCGCTGCGATGCGAACGTCTCGCTGCGCCGGGCCGGCGACGCCGCGATGGGGATTCCCGTGGAGGTGAAGAACCTCAACTCGTTCCGGTACGTCGAGCGGGCGCTGAACCACGAAGTCGAGCGACAGGCCGCGGTGCTCGATGGCGGCGGGCGTGTGGACCGCGAGACGCGGCTGTTCGACGTGGGCGCTGGACGCACCGTTCCGATGCGCAGCAAGGAACTGGCTCACGATTATCGGTACTTCCCCGAGCCGGATTTGCCGCCGCTGGCAATTGACGCGGAACGAATCGAGGCGATCCGGCGACGGCTGCCGGAGTTGCCCGCCGCGCGCCGCCGGCGGCTGGCCGACACCTACGGGCTGTCCGATTACGACGCGGGACAGATGGCGGCCTCGCCCGCCACCTCGCGGTTCTTCGAGGCCGCCGCGGCGGCTTCGGGGCACCCGAAGGCGGCGGTCAACTGGATCAGCGGAGAGGTGACGCGCACGCTCAAGGAGGCGGGCGCGGGGTTCGACGCTGCGGGTGTGACGCCCGAGGCCCTCGCGGGACTCATTCGCGCGGTCGAGGAGGGGCGTGTCAGTGCGAGCCTGGGGAAGGCCGTCCTCGAGAAGATGTGGGGCACGGGTCGCGCCGCGGATGAGATTGTGCGGGTCGAGGGGCTCACGCAGATCGACGACGAGGTGGCGCTGCTTGCGGCGGTGCGAGGGGTCATGGCCGATCACCCGAAGCCTGTGGCGCAGTTCAGGGCGGGCAAGACGATCGCGTTCGGGTTCCTGGTCGGCCAGGTGATGAAGGCCACCGGCGGGCGGGCGGATCCCGAGCGCGTCAATGCGCTGCTGCGACGGGAACTGGAGCAGGTGTGAGCGGCGGTCCGGAGCCCGGTGCGAGAGGTCCTCGCCGCGCGCTCCGGGCGGCCGTCGCGCTCGCGCTCGCGGCGGTCGTCCTCGCGCCGCTGGCCTGGCTCGGATGGCGAGCGTGGTCTCGTGATCCCCGGCCGGCGGGATCCGCCGGCGGGTTGGCGCCTGTGACGTCAGCTCGCGAGCAGCTCTTCGACCGCGGAGAGCACGCGTCCTACGGGGTGACGTGGCGCGCCGGCCCGGGAGCCGCGGTGACCGCCGGGAGCGCCGCGTTCGACGCGTCGGGCGGAACCGATTCGTGCTACTTCGCGCTCGATGTGGCGACAGTGGGTTGGGCCGCCGCCCTCTATGACGTCCGCGGCCGGATCGAGTCCTGGACCGCCGCCGACCTGCTGCCGTCCCGGCAGGAGTACCACGTCCGCGAGGGCCGCCGCGCGACGGATCGGACGACCCGGTTCGACCGGGCGTCCCGCACTTTCACGGTTGGCGACGGCGAGCCCCGGCCGATGCCGCCCGGTTCGCGCGACGGTCTGAGTGCCTGGTACCACGTGCGGACGCTGCCGTTGGCCGCAGGCTACCGCGTGCGCCTCTCGGTGGTCGAAGCGGGTCGCGCCTTCGACGTGGACGCGCACGTCGAACGGGTGGAGCGGATCACGATCGGGGGCAGGGAAACCGAAGCCTTCCGGCTCGCGGTGCTCGTGGCCCGCCCGTCCGGACGAGGTGAGGTCGCTCGTGCCGTCGCCTGGGTCAGCGCCGACGCGCGCCGCCTGCCGCTGGCCGTCGATCTCGACACGTCGCTCGGGGCGTTTCGTCTCGAACTCGCTGCCTATCAGCGGCAGTAGTCAGCGGGGCGCGCGGGCCGGGCGCGCCGGCCAGGCCATGTCGCCGTGCTATACTCACGGTCACTCGTGATCACCATCGAGGGGCTCTCGAAGCTCTACTCCCGCGACGTGTTCGCGCTCGACGACATCACGTTGAGCGTCGGTCGGGGCGAGTTCGCCTTCCTCACCGGCGCGAGCGGTGCCGGCAAGACCACGCTTCTCCGTATCCTGCTGCGGCAGGAACGACCGACCGGGGGGCGCGTCATCGTGGACGGGCGCGATCTGACGACGCTGTCCGCGCGGGGCGTCCAGCGCTATCGCCGGGCGATCGGCTTCGTCTTCCAGGATTTCAAGCTCATTCAGCGCAAGACGGTGTTCGAGAACGTCATGTTCGCGCTGCGCATCCTCGGCGTGCCCGACGTGCATCAGCGGCGGCGGACGTTCCAGGTCCTCAAGTGGGTCGGCCTTCAGCACCGCGCCAACGCCTACCCCATGGAACTATCAGGCGGCGAGCAGCAACGGGTGGCGATCGCGCGGGCCCTCGTCAACGAGCCGGCCCTCGTGCTCGCCGACGAGCCCACCGGGAATCTCGATCCGGATCTGTCGCTCGATATCATGAACCTGTTCCGGGAGATCAACGCAGCCGGCACGACCGTGCTGGTCGCGACGCACGACCGGGAGCTGGTCGGACACGTGGGGCGGCGTGCGATCAGGCTGGACCACGGGCGCGTGGTGGAGTCGGCGTGACCTCGGGGAGCCTCGTGTGATTCGCGGTCTTCAGGTACTTCGTGACGGAGGCGGTCCTCAGCCTCTGGCGTGGCCGCCGGTCGAGCGTGCTGTCGATCCTGACGATCGCCATCGCGCTCTTCATGCTCGGCCTGTTCCTCCTGGTGAGCGCCAACCTCCAGCGGGTCGTGGACGAGTGGAGCCGATCGGCGGGATTCTCCGTCTACCTCCGCGACGAGGCAGTGCCGCCCGAGCGCGACGCCGTGCGGCGCGCGCTCGCCGAACATCCGGCCGTCGCCGGCATCGAAGCCGTGTCGAAGGAGGCCGCACTCGAGCGGTTCCGGCGCGACTTTCCCGAATTGGCGCCGGCGACCGCCGGCGCTCCGGATAACCCGTTTCCCGCGTCGTTCGAGGCGCGGCTCACGTCGCCGGCCGTCGACGTGGCCGCCATCGGGAGACTCGCCGAGCGAATCGGTGCGATGCCCGGCGTCGCCGACGTCCGCTACGACCGGCGATGGCTCGATCGCCTGGCCTCGCTCGGCGGATTCGTCCGGTATGCCGGCTTCATCCTGGCTGGCGTCCTCGTCCTCGCCGCCGGCCTGACCGTGACCAACGTCGTCCGCCTCGCGCTCTACGCGCGCCGTGACGAGGTGGAGATCATGGAACTGGTCGGCGCCCCGATGGCGTTCATCAAGGGGCCGTTCGTTTGCGAGGGGATCATCCAGGGGGGGATCGGCGCCGTGCTCGCGCTGGCCGCGCTGCGGATCGCGCTCGAGCTGGCGACGTCTCGACTTGCGGCCGCCGCCGGCGGGATGTTCGACGTCGGGGCGCTCAGGTTCATCCCGGCTGGTTCGATGGCGCTCGTCATCGCGGGCGGCATGGTGGTGGGTTGCCTCGGCGGACTCGTCGCCGCCCGCCGCCTGCGGTAGCGGTCGCCCGCGGCTGTGCTCGGAGCGATTTGGTCGCCGTTGACACGCGTCGGCGCCATCAATAGACTGGGGATTGCCTACCGACGGTTCCTGACTGCTGAAGGAGTCGCATGCACTGCCTCGTGACCGACCAGCGGCCATCGAGCACGCCCCCTTCTGGTATTCCGATCGACTTCTATCGGGAAGAACTGATCCGGCATCACTGCTGTCTTCGCCGGCAACGTGAGTACTACTCCGAGATGGCGTACCGGTCTGCGGAGCAGGCGCTCGTGCGGCTGCTCTCGCGGCTCGAGTACGTCTGCCGATCGGAGGACGCCGCGCAGGTGATGGGTCATCTGCTCAGGCAGTTCGACATCGTGACCAACCTGTCGGCCTGGTCCGACCCGAAACAGGTGAACTGAGAGTCGACCTCGCGCGCTTTCGCCGGGATCTTCCCGCCATCTTCCGTGCGGCCCTCGTTCGCTCGAGTGCGGCCGCGCTGCTCGAGTCCGCTCTGCATCGCTCCGACGTTCGCAGCGCCCTGACCTTCCCGCTTCGTCTTCTGTCCGTCGGCAAGGCGGCATCGCACCTGGCGGCGGCTTTCGACCGCCTCTGTCCGGGCGCCGCGGAGGATGGACTGGCCATCGGCACTCATCGTGCCGACGACATGCCGTCGCAGGTGACGTGGATCGAGTCCAGTCATCCGGTGCCGGACGCTCGGAGCGTGGATGCGGGCGGGCGGGCGCTCGCGAGCGCCCGGGCGCTGGCGCCGGGGCGCGGGCTCCTCGTTCTGTTGTCGGGCGGCGCATCGTCTCTCATGGCGCTGCCCTCGGCGGGCATTACGCTCGAGGACAAGCAGGCGGCGACGCGTCGTCTGCTCGGGGCCGGCGCCAGCATCCACGAGCTGAACGCGGTTCGCAAGCACCTGTCGGCCGTCAAGGGCGGGCGCCTGGCGTCGGCGGCCGTGGGCCCGGTGCTCGCGCTCGCGATCTCGGACGTCGTGGGGGACGACCTCAGTGTGATCGGATCCGGGCCGACGGTGGCCGACCCGAGCACATTCGCCGATGCGATGGACGTCGTCGGTCGATTCGGAGGGCCGGAGGCGTTTCCGACCGCCGTGATGGCGCGGCTGCGCGCGGGCGCGCGGGGCGAACTGGACGAGACGCCGAAGCCGGACGATGTGCGCCTCGAGCGCTCGGTCACGCGGATCATCGGATCGCGGGCGGATGCCGCCGCTGGCGCGGCGATTGCGGCCAGGTCGCTCGGCTACCGGACCATCGTGATCGACGAAGCCGTTGTCGGTCTGGCCCGTGACGCGGGGCCGCGCTTCGTCCAGGAGGCGGCGCGTCGTGCCGGGCCGGGCGACGACCCCGCGTGCGTCATCGCGACGGGCGAGACGACGGTTCGGGTGACCGGGCGCGGCCGCGGCGGCAGGAACCAGGAAGTGGTGCTGTCGGCCGCACGGACGCTCGCCGCACTGCCGATGGCGGCGGCGCTCTTGAGCGGCGGGACGGACGGCGTCGATGGCCCGACCGATGCGGCCGGGGCGATGGCGGATGGAGTGACGCTCGCGCGGGCCGAGCGAGCCGGCCTGCGGCCGCCCGAGGCGTACCTCGACGACAATGACGCCTACCGGTTCTTCGGCGCGCTGGGCGACCTCGTGATCACCGGTCCGAGCGACACCAACGTGGGGGACATCCAGATTCTCCTGATCGGGCCGCGCGGCGGGTCGGCCGGCTGAGACGGGACCGAGAGAGAGAGTGGGGATTCTGACATGAGCAAGATCAAGATCGCGCTGTTCGCCCTGATCGGGCTGCCGGTCGCGGTCGGGGCCGGATGGCTCTGGGGGTCGTGGGGGCGATGGTCGTCGGAGCGGCAGGCGCAGGACGCGGAGCTTCGCGTTCAGCTCGCCGACGCCCGCGCGTCGCTGCTGTCAGCCCGCGTGAACCTGTTCGAGATCAACTTCGGGAAGGCGAGTACCGAGTTGGAGCGCGCCAAGCAGGCGATGGGCGCGGCCGCGGGCCTGCTCGACAAGTCCGGCCGGAGCGGCGAAGCGGCTTCCGTCCGCCAGGCGCTGGCCAAAGCTGGAGAAGCCCAGCAGCTCGCCGGCGCCGTCGATCAGACGGCGAGCGCACGCGCAGCCGAGGCGCTGGCCGCGCTCGCACGGGCCGGCGCGGCGGAGGGAGGCAAGTAGGTGCCCGAACAGTCACGAGAAGCGCTGCTCCGCGCGATTCGCGAGCGGGCGCAGCACCCGGCCTCGTCGCGAGAGCTGATGCAGCTCCTGGCGGTCCCGCGAGAGCAGCGCCCCAGCTTCACGCGCCAGCTCAAGGGCCTCGTCGCCGAGGGCCTGCTGGTGGAGGTGCGTGGCAAGCGCTTCGGCCTGGCCGACAAGATGGACCTCGTCGTGGGTCGGCTCCAGCTTCAGACCGGAGGCCACGCGTTCGTGGCCGCCGATCCTCCGCGGGACCGGCGCCAACCCGACGTGTTCATCTCGGCGCCGCACGTCCAGGAGGCGATGCACGGCGACCGCGTGGTCGCGCGGGTCGAGCGGCTTCGGGGCGGCGACCGGCCCGAAGGCCGTGTCGTCAAGATCCTCGAGCGCGCCAACCAGCGCATCGTCGGGCGATTCGACGTGGATGCGGCGGGGATCGGATTCGTCGCGCCCTTCGACCGTCGCCTTCAGACGGATGTCGCGATCCCGCCGGCCGAGACGCTCGGCGCGACGCCCGGCGCGATGGTCGCGGTCGACATCGTCAGGTGGCCGACGGCGACCCGGGGGCCGATCGGGCGGGTGGTCGAAGTGCTGGGCAGTCTCGACGACCCCGGCGTGGACACCACCGTCATCGTCCGCAAGTACGGCCTGCCGGACGCGCACGGCGAGGCGGCGGTCGCTGAGGCGAGGCGGCTCACCGGCGCCGGCGGCGCGAGCGCGATGCATGCGCGCAGGCACGATCTGGCTGGGCGTACCGATTTCAGGGGCCTCGACATCGTCACGATCGACGGCGAGCACGCGCGCGACTTCGACGATGCGATTTCAATCGAGGCGGTCGAGAACGGGCACTTCTGGCTTGGGGTGCACATCGCGGACGTGTCGCACTACGTCCGCGAGGGCAGCGCTCTCGATGCCGAGGCGTACGACCGCGGCACGTCGGTGTATTTCCCGGACCGGGCCTTGCACATGTTCCCGGAGGAACTGGCGACCGGACTGTGCAGCCTGAATCCGAGGGTCGATCGACTGGTTCAATCGTGCCTGATGGAGGTGGACCTGCAAGGCACGGTCGTGCGGCACGAGTTCCACGACGGCATCATTCGCACGTGCGAGCGGATGACCTACACCGAGGTGGACGCCATCCTGGGCGGCGACGCGGGTCTCGCGGCCAGGTACGCTCCGCTGGTGCCGGTGTTCGAGCGGATGCGCGCGCTCTTCGACGTGCTGCACGCCCGGCGCAGACGTCTGGGGTCGATCGACTTCGATTTCGACGAAGCCGAGGTGGTGCTGGACGAGGCCGGACAAATCGAGGCCATCGTCGCCTCGGAGCGGAACATCGCGCACCGGATCATCGAGGAGTTCATGCTGCTCGCCAACGAGACGGTGGCGGAGTTCCTCGAGACGAGCGGCGTTCCCGGGCTCTACCGGGTCCACGAGCCGCCCGACCCGCTCAAGGTGGAGAAGCTCGAGGAGTTCGTGTCGAGTTTCGGGCACACCCTCGGCGCGCCGCCGTCCGCGGTCCGTCCGCGGCACTTCCAGTCGCTGCTCGAGCGGATTCACGGCAGGCCGGAGGAGCGCGCGGTGGCCGTGCTCGTCCTGCGCACCATGCAGAAGGCGCGCTATGCGCCGGCGAACCTCGGTCATTTCGGGCTTGCGTTCTCGAGTTACACCCACTTCACGTCGCCGATCCGGCGCTATCCGGATCTCGTCGTGCACCGGCTCCTCCGCGCGGCGAGGGCGGGGGACGCCTCTGCGGAGCGGCGCGCGCAGCTGACCGACGTCCTGCCGGAGATCGCCCGCCTGACGTCGGAGCGCGAGCGGCGGGCCGACGAAGCGGAGCGCGAGCTGCTCCAGTGGAAGAAGGTCCGCTTCATGCGGGACAAGGTGGGCGACGACTTCGACGGCTACGTCACCGGCGTCGCGTCGTTCGGCCTGTTCGTCGAACTGGTGGAGCACTTCGTCGAGGGGCTCGTGCACGTGTCGAGCATGGCGGACGACTACTACCGGTTCCTCGAGCCCACGCACACGCTCCGCGGCGAGAGCCTCGGCCGCGCCTACCGCCTCGGCGACCGCGTGCGGGTGCGCGTCGTTCGAGTGGACATGGACAGACGGCAGATCGAACTCGGGCTCGTCGAGGTCCTCGACGCCGCGCGAAAGGCCGCGCGGCGGGCGAGCGTGGGGCCGCGTGCTGCGGTCACGAAGCGGGAGCCGCTCCGGAAACGGCCGCGCCTCGGGAAGAACGCCCGGCAGCGGCGCGGACGCTAATAGGGCTCAAGGCTCAGGGCTCAAGGCTCAGGGACCATGCCGCGTCACATCATCATCGGTACCGCTGGCCACATCGACCACGGCAAGAGCGCTCTCGTGCTCGCGCTCACGGGGACCGATCCCGATCGGCTGAAGGAGGAGAAGGCGCGCGGGATCACCATCGATCTCGGGTTTGCGCACTGGACGACCGACGAGTTCGCCTTCTCGTTCGTCGATGTCCCCGGCCACGAGCGGTTCGTCAAGAACATGCTGGCGGGCGTGGGCGGCATCGACGCCGTGGTCCTCGTCGTCGCGGCCGACGAGTCGGTCATGCCGCAGACGCGCGAGCACTTCGAGATCTGCCGGCTTCTGGGCGTGCCGGCGGGCCTGATCGCGATGACGAAGGCGGACCTCGCCGACGCTGACACGATCGAACTGGTCGCCATGGAGGTGAGAGACCTCGTCGCGGGCTCGTTTCTCGCCGACGCGCCCGTCATCGCGCTCTCCGCCCGGACCGGGGTCGGGCTGGCCGAGTTCAGGGAGGCGCTGGTCGCTTTCGGGCGGCGGTCGCGCAGCCGCAGCGCCAGCGGAATCGTCCGGATGCCGATCGACCGGGCGTTCTCCGTCAAGGGATTCGGAACCGTGGTGACAGGCACGCTGCTGTCCGGCCGCGTCGGCGTGGACGACGAACTGGCCCTGCTGCCGGGAGAGCGGCGCGTCAAGGTTCGCGGCGTTCAGGTGCATGGCGAGACCGCCGCGTTAGGCCAGGCGGGCCAGCGCGTTGCGCTCAACCTCGGCGGGATCGACCTCGACGCGATCGGGCGCGGCGATTCGCTGCTGACGCCGGGCACGCTGACGCCGACCCGCATGCTCGACGCGCGGCTGCAGGTCGTGTCGAGTGTCGGTGCGCTACGGCACGGCGCGCGAGTGCGGTTCCACCAGGGCACCAGCGAGACGCTCGGCCGCGTGGCCGTGGCGGCGGTGCTGGTCGCCGACCGCGCAGAAGAGGTCGACCGCCCGGACCAGATCGCAGCCGGGCCAGGGCCCGGTGCCGCCGAGGTGCCGGGCGGAGCGGAGGCGTACGTCCGGCTCCGGCTGGAGGCGCCAGCCGTCTTGTCTCGCGGGGACCGGTTCATCCTTCGAGCGTATTCGCCGCCGGTCACGGTTGCGGGCGGCGTCGTGCTGGACCCGCATCCGGCGCGCGGGGCCATCCGCACGGAGGCGGCGCGCGTCCGCTTCGAGGGACTGGATCCCGGCAGCGCCGGCGGGCACGCCGCAGAAGATCGGGCGGTCTCGGCGTTCGTCGCCGAGGCGGGTTCCGCCGGGCTCGACACGCCCTCCCTCGTCAGCCGCGCCGGCCTCGACCCTGGGACGGTCGACGAGGTCATCGGTCGGCTGGTGCGGGCCGGTTCGGCCGTCAGAGCCGGAGCCGTGCTGCTGACGCCGGCGGCGATCGACGCGCTGGCGGGCGGCGTTCTGAAACGCCTGACCGATCACCACCGTGCGGAACCCCTCTCCGAAGGCCTGCCGCGGGAGGAAGTGCGCGAACGCGTCTTCACCCGCGCGGGCGACGGGGTGTTCGACGCGGTCATCGCGCGCTTGCAGCAGGACGGGACGGTGGTGGGCCGCGACCGGCTGGCACTGGCGTCACACCGGGTGTTGCTCACGCCGGCTGAGGAAGAGGCGCGCCAGGTGATTGAACTCGCGTTTCGCACGGCCGGCTTGAAGCCGCCCGACGTGCGCGAGGTCGCACAGGCCCACGGGATCCGGGAGGGAGTCCAGGACCGGGTGGTCAAGCTGCTGGTTCGCCAGAGGACCCTCGCACGGCTCGACTCGATGCTGTTCCACCAGGAGGCGCTCGACGCGCTCAAGCGGGACCTGGGGGCCCTGAAGGCGGCCGCGCCGGACGGGCGGGCGGCAATCGACGTCGGGATGTTCAAGGAGCGGTACGGGCTCTCCAGGAAGTACGCCATCCCGCTGCTCGAGTACCTGGACCGCGAGCGCCTGACGCGCCGGGTGGGAGATGTCCGCCAACTCGTCTAGCGTCCCTGACTCCGGACACTCCCATGTCCGGGTTCCCTCATGCGGCGGTCCGTCAGCGGTTCGTCCGGTGCCCGAGCCGGACTTGAAGCGTACCGCCATCAAGCTTACAGTAGGAGCATGCCGTCCGCTCGGCGGCATGCCTGGGTCGGGCCGGTCACGACTACTTGACGAGGTGCTGAGTGGCTGAGGTGGAAGGCGGTCGGTACACGGTCGGGGTCTTCAAGGACGTCGCGTCGGCTGAGCGCGGAATAGAAGCGCTGAAGCGCCAGGGGTTTCCGGCCGAGGCGCTGACGATGATGGCCAAGGATGCCCCGGAGACATCCGGCCTGCTTCAGAAGGTCTTCGGTCGGGTTCCAGCGAAGATCGAGGTTCACGGCGTTGGTGCGACGGTGGCCGCTGGCGGCCTCGTGACCGCGCTCGACGCCACGGCGGGGGAGTTGGCGAATCATGGGCTGGCGACGAGCCTGAAGCGTGTCGGCTTCCAGCCGCACGACGGCAGGATCTTCGAGACGTTGGTCGATCGCGGCGGCGTGCTGGTGGCTGTGTGCAGCGAGCCGCGGGCAGCCGACGCCCTTTCGACACTACACTGCTACGGCGGCGGGAACGCCGCCATTGGCGCTTGGACGGGCCGCCTGTAGCCTCGCCGCACTTCGACCGAAGCCAAATGACGGCCGGCGTCGTCAAATGCCATGAAAGCGAGCGGGTCGATGCCGGGTCAGCGGAAGTCGGGCGCGGTCGTATAGTCGAGCGAGTGTCCTGCTGGAGGTCGCGTGCTGGCGCCGCGGTGGACCGCCGCCGGCGAGAAAGATCGAAAGTCCAAGGGCCCGCAGGACTGAATTGACCGATGGGGCGTGGTGCGCGATGACTCTCTGGAGCAACGAGTGGCCGGCGCCAGGGCCTGACGACGTGTCGGCAGCGCGCTCGACTGTCGCGCGCAGGCCTCTCTCAGCCCGCTCGGCCGGGACGACCCTCTGGACCAACGAGTGGCGGCCGCCCGAGTCTGACGACGTGTCGACCGGCTACGCGCCGCCAGCCCCGCGCGGGGCGCCCGCGGCCAGCCGTGCGACGATTGAGTTCGACCGGTTCGGAGGCGGCGACTCAGGCTGTTCTCGGATCAGTATCCCGTCACCGGCCCGAACGCCGTCCAGGCGTTCTGGGAGCGCATGGGGTTCTCCATCGTCGCCCATGCGGTCGCGGCCGCGGTCGTGGCGGCCTTCGTCGTGTTCGCCCCGAAGGGGTTCATGACGTCTCAGCCGATGGAATCGATCCCCTTCCACGACATCATCTTCCTCAACCAGCCCGGGCCAGGGGGCGGCGGGGGCGGTGGCGGCAACCGGATGAAGCTGCCGGAGAGGAAGGCGGAGCTGTCCGGCCAGAATCAAGAAGCCGGCGCCGCAGGTGGTTCCGCAGGCCAAGCCCGCGGACACACCGCCTCCTCCGCCGCTCGACATCCCGGCGAAGACGAGCTTCGATGCGACGCAGATGGTCGCCGGATCGATCGACGGCCTTGCGAACTCGCTGTCTCAAGGGCCTGGAAGCGGCGGCGGATCGGGCACCGGCACCGGGACCGGCATTGGGCCGGGCACCGGTTCAGGCCTCGGCCCCGGCTGGGGCGGGGGCTTCGGCGGCGGGGCGTACAAGCCTGGCAGCGGCATCGAGAATCCGCTGGTCCTGCGCGAGGTCCGCCCGGAGTACACCGCCGACGCCATGCGCGCGAAGATCCAGGGCATGGTTCAGCTTGAATGCGTGGTCCTTCCGGACGGCAGCGTCGGCGAGGTCCGCGTCACCCGGTCGCTCGACCCGGTGTTCGGGCTCGACCAGAAGGCCATCGTCGCCGCCAAGCAGTGGCGTTTCGTGCCGGGCAAGCTCCGCCAGACCGGCCAGCCGGTCTCGGTGCTCGTCTTGATTGAGCTGACGTTCACCCTCCGCTAGACGCGGCGAATCGAAGCGCCCGAGTGCACCGACCGAACCCCAAGACATCGACGCCGCGCGACAGCGAGCCCGGCCCGCGCCGGGCCGCCGCAGCGGGTTGGGTGCTGCTGCTCGTCGTTCTGCTCCTGATTCTCGCGTTCGGCGAAACGCCGTACCAGACGATGTTTCTGGACGCCCTCTTCGACGCTGGGCACGCGCCGTTGTTCGGGGGCGTCGCGCTCGCCGTGCTCGGCCTGCTGCGGCAGCGTGCGCCCGAAGCGTCCGATTCGGCATGCCGGTGGCGAGCATTCGTCCTGACCGTCGCCATTGGGGCGGTCACCGAAGTCCTTCAGGTCTTCCAGGTCGATCGCGACCCGACCTTGATTGACTTCGCTCGCGACGTGGCCGGGGCGGGTGCGCTCCTGCTCCTGCTGCCACACCGCCAGCCGGCATGCGGCACGGAACGTCCGAGGCCGGTCCGCGGACTCCCCTGGGTCTCGTGGTCGGCCGGCGTGATCCTGCTTGCCGCGTCCGGGGCGAGCCTCGGATTGACGACGGCGGCCTACGTCGCCCGCGATCGCGCGATGCCGGCGCTGGCACGCTTCGATGGCGCCTGGTGGGAGCGGTGGTTCGTCGAGACGCACGACAGCAGCCTCATCGTGCAGGCGGGGCCGCCGGGCCTCGACGCGTCCGCCGCCGAACCGCTCGCGCGGCTCGATCTGAAGCCGGGCACCTATCCCGGCATCGCCATCCTGGAGCCGCATCCCGACTGGAGCGGCTATCGCGTGCTGGTGATCACCATCGTCTCGGATCTCGACGCGCCGCTGCCGATCGCCCTTCGCGTGCATGATGCGGCGCACGATCAGCGGTACGCGGATCGGTTCAACCGCGTGCTGATGGTCGCGCCAGGGGTGAACCGGTTTGCGATCGCGCTCGACGACATCCGGCGCGCCCCGGACCGGCGTGAGATGGACATGCGGCGTATCCGCGGCGTCCTGCTGTTCGCCTACCAGCGGACACAGCCGACCGCGCGTGTACCTCGGCCCGATTCGCGGCTCGAGTAGTGTCGAGAGGACTGATCATGACGATCCAGCTGAAGGACATTGGCAAGGCCGTTCTCGATACCGAGTACGCGGTGCGCGGGCCGATCGTCGAGCGGGCGCACGAACTCGAGCGCGAGGGGCGCGAGATCATCTACTGCAACATCGGCAATCCGCAGGCGCTCGAGCAGAAGCCGCTGACCTACGTGCGCCAGGTGCTCGCGCTCTGCCAGTATCCCGATTTGATCGAGCGCGCCGCGGGACTGTTTCCGCCGGACGTGCTGGAGACCGCGCGGCGGGTTCTCACGGGCACGAGGCACGGGCTTGGCGCGTACTCGGAGAGCAAGGGGGTGCGATTCGTTCGGGAGGCGGTGGCCGACTTCATCCGCGAGCGCGACGGCGTCGCCGCCGATCCCGAGTCGATCTTCCTGACCGACGGCGCGTCGAAGGGCGTCCAGGCCGCGCTCCGCATCCTCCTCAGCGGGCCGCGGGACGGCATCATGATTCCGATCCCGCAGTACCCGCTGTACAGCGCCACGATCACGCTCTTCGAGGGCAGGCAGGTCGGCTACTACCTCGACGAGGGCCGCGACTGGAAACTCAGCCAGGCCATGCTCGAGGAGAGCCTCCAGGACGCTCGGCGCGACGGCGTCACCGTGAAGGGGATCTGCGTGCTCAATCCCGGCAATCCCACCGGGTCGGTGCTCGACCGTGCCAACATCGCGATGATCGTCGACTTCGCCCGGGCCCACTCCCTGGCCATCCTCGCGGACGAGGTGTACCAGGAGAACATCTACCTGGCCGGCGACCGCTTCGTGTCGTTCGCGCGCGTGCTCGTGGAGAAGGGGGAGACCGACGTCAGCCTGTTCAGCTTCCACTCGTGCTCGAAAGGGTTTCTCGGCGAGTGCGGCCAGCGCGGCGGTTACATGGAGGTGCGGAACGCGCCGGCGGATGTCGTCGCGCAGATCGCCAAGCTGCAGTCGGTATCGCTCTGCTCGAATCTCACCGGGCAGGTTGCGACCTACTGCATGGTGCGGCCGCCGAAGCCGGGCGAGCCGTCGTACGAGGTGTACGCCCGGGAGCGGGACGGCGTGCTCGGTGAACTGAGAAGGCGGGCCGGGCTGTTGGCCGAAGGGTTGAACCGGATTCCAGGCATCCAGTGCAACGTGGTCGCCGGGGCGATGTACGCGTTCCCCCGGCTCTCTCTCCCGGCCGGCCGCACGGACGTGGATTACTGCCTCGCGCTCCTCGAGCAGACCGGCGTGTGCGTCGTCCCCGGAACGGGGTTCGGGCAGAGACCGGGGACCGCGCATTTCAGGACGACCATCCTGCCGCCGACGCCGAAGATCCAGAAAGTCGTGGAGCTCTTGGCTGATTTCCACGCATCGTACAGATAGCGGACAGCTGGCAGCCGGCAGCTGGCTGAGGAATGGCCCGGCAAAGAAGAAGGGCCCGGTGAGCGTTTCCACCCCCCGGGCCCAGTTCCGAATTTGGAATTAGGAATTGGGAATTCTCAATTCTGAATTCTCAATTCTGAATTCTCCCTAGTACATCCCACCCATCCCGCCGCCCGGGCCGCCCGGCATCGGCGAGTCCTTCTTCTCTTCGGGGATGTCGCACACCATCGCCTCGGTCGTGAGCAGCAGCGACGCGATCGACGACGCATTCTGGAGCGCCGTGCGGACCACCTTGGCGGGGTCGATGACACCGGCGGCCACGAGATTCTCGTACTTCTCGTCCTGCGCGTTGAAGCCGTACTCCTCGTCCTTCTGGTCGAGCACCTTCTGGACGACGATCGAGCCCTCCACGCCGGCGTTGTTGGCGATCCAGCGCATCGGGTCCTCGAGGGCGCGCTTCACCAGGTTCACGCCAATCTGCTGGTCGCCGTCGAGCTTCAGCTTGTTGAGCGCGATGATGCCGCGCAGCAGGGCCACGCCGCCGCCCGGGACGATCCCCTCTTCGACGGCCGCCTTGGTGGCGTGCATCGCGTCCTCGACGCGGGCCTTCTTCTCCTTCATCTCGGTCTCTGTCGCGGCGCCGACCTTGATCACCGCCACGCCGCCGACGATCTTCGCCAGCCGCTCCTGCAGCTTTTCGCGGTCGTAGTCCGAGGTCGTGTCCTCGACCTGCGCGCGGAGCTGCTTCACGCGGCCCTCGATCGCCTGGCTCGTCCCGGCGCCTTCCACGATCGTCGTGTTGTCCTTGTCGATCGTGATCTTCTTGGCCTGGCCGAGGTCCTCGATGCGGATGTTCTCGAGCTTGATCCCGAGGTCCTCGGTGATGGCGCGGCCGCCGGTGAGGATCGCGATGTCCTCCAGCATGGCCTTGCGGCGATCACCGAAGCCGGGCGCCTTCACCGCCGCGGCCGACAGCGTGCCGCGCAGCTTGTTGACCACCAGGGTGGCCAGCGCCTCGCCGTCCACGTCTTCCGCGATGATCAGCAGCGGCTTGCCCATGCGGGCGACCTGCTCGAGCACCGGGAGGAGGTCCTTCATCGAGCTGATCTTCTTCTCGTGGATCAGGACGACCGGGTTCTCGAGCACGGTTTCCATCCGCTCGGGGTCGGTCACGAAGTAGGGCGACAGGTAGCCGCGGTCGAACTGCATCCCCTCGACGACGTCGAGCGAGGTCTCGAGCGTCTTGGCCTCTTCAACCGTGATGACGCCGTCCTTGCCGACCTTCTCCATCGCCTCGGCGATGATCTTGCCAATCGTCGCGTCGTTGTTCGCCGAGATCGTGCCGACCTGGGCGATCATGTTGCCCTTCACCGGCTTCGACAGCTTCTTGATCGACTCGATCACCACTTCGACCGCGCGCTCGATCCCGCGCTTGAGCTCCATCGGATTCGCGCCCGCCGCGACGTTCTTCGAGCCCTCGCGGTAGATCGCCTGCGCGAGCACCGTCGCGGTGGTCGTGCCGTCGCCGGCGATGTCCGACGTCTTGCTCGCCACTTCACGCACCATCTGCGCGCCCATGTTCTCGAGCGGGTTCTTCAACTCGATTTCCTTCGCCACCGTCACGCCATCCTTGGTGATGAGCGGCGATCCGAACTTCTTGTCGAGAACGACGTTGCGGCCCTTCGGGCCCAGGGTCACCTTCACCGCGTCGGCGAGGGCGTTCACCCCGTGGAGAAGTGCCTGGCGCGACTGCTCGCCGTAGATAATCTGCTTGGCCATCGTTGTCTGCTCCGTTCAGGTCTTGGTGTTTGGCTGGGACGCGACTAGTCCAGGATCGCCAGGACTTCCTCTTCGCGCATGATGAGGAATTCCTCGGCGTCGAGCTTGATCTCCTGGCCGGAGTACTTCCCGAACAGGATGGTGTCGCCGGCCTTGACGTCCAGGCTGATGCGGCCACCGTCGTCCTTTACCTTGCCGGCGCCGACGGCGACGACTTTACCCTGCTGCGGCTTTTCCTTGGCGGAGTCGGGAATGATGATTCCGCCGATCTTCTGTTCGCCCTCGTCGATGCGCTTGACGAGGATCCGGTCGTGGAGCGGTCTGGCTTTCATCGATGTCACCCTCACTGACAGTGTGGTTGAAGGCGGCCCCGGCCGATTGGCCGGGGGCCGGTTTGGCACTCGCCAGGGGCAGAGGTTAGCAGCTGTCCCCGCATGACTGTTAGCACTCACTGTGCCTGACTGCTAATTGTATGGCCGACCGGGCCAGGTGTCAAGAGCCCGGATCCATGAGATCCTGTCGCCATGTCCGAACCGCGAGCGATTGCCCTGTTCAACACCCTCACCCGTCGCGTCGAACCGGTGACGCCGCTCGTCCCGGGCGAACTCAAGGTCTACAACTGCGGACCGACCATCTACGACTACGTCCACATCGGCAACCTGCGGACGTTCCTCTTTCAGGATCTCGTCAGGCGGGTGTTCGAGGCCGCCGGCTACCGGGTCGTCTTCTGCCTGAATCTGACGGACGTCGACGACAAGATCATCCGCGACAGCCAGAAGCCGCTGCCGGCCGACGCGGGCAACGAGGCCCGCCTCCACGCGATGCGGGTGTTCACCGACACCTACGAGCGCGCGTTTCTCGAGGACATCGACGCGCTGCGAATCGCCAGGCCGACGCTGATGCCCCGCGCCACCGCCCACATGGCCGACATGATTCGGCTCGTCCAGGCGCTGGAGGTCCGCGGCCTCGCGTACGAGCGGGACGGCAGCGTCTACTACCGGGTCGGTGCCCTCCCGCAGTACGGCTGCCTGTCGCACATCGACCGCGAGGGGATGCAACTGGGAACGAGCGTGGACGCGGACGAGTACGACCGCGACGCGATCAGCGACTTCGTCCTGTGGAAGGGCGCGAAGCCCGGCGAGCCGTGGTGGGAGAGCCCCTGGGGCCCGGGACGGCCTGGCTGGCACATCGAGTGCTCGGCGATGGCGCTGAACCTGCTCGGCGAACGGCTCGATCTCCATACCGGCGGCGTCGACCTCGTCTTCCCTCACCACGAGAACGAGATCGCGCAGAGCGAGGGCGCGATTGGCCACCAGTGGGTGTCGCACTGGGCGCACGGCGAGTTCCTGATGGTCGAGGGACAGAAGATGTCCAAGAGTCTCGGCAATTTCTTCACGCTTCGCGCGCTGGTCGCGAAGGGCGTCGATCCGATGACGTTTCGCTTTGCGATTCAGAGCAACCACTACCGGAAGCAGTACAACTTCAGCTTCGAGGGGGTGCGGGCCGCCGAGGCGACGCTCGAGCGCCTCCGCACGTTCCGTTCCCGCATGGAGGAGCCCCCGGCTCCGGCGCGCGAGGGCGCGATCGACCCGGCGGTCGAGCCGCGGTCACGCCTGGCGCGCGCGCGCGACGAGTTCTGGCAGGCCATCGCCGACGACCTGAACACGCCCGAGGCGCTGGCCGCCATCCTCACGCTCGTCACCGACCTGAACGCGCAGGACGACTATCGGCCGCTCACGCGCGCGGAACGCGACGATGTGGTGGCGTTCGTCGAGGAGACGAACCGCATCTTTGCGACGTGGCCGCACCAGGAGCGGCAGGCGCTCGACGCCGACGTCGAGGCGCTGATCGATGCGCGCCGGGCGGCCAAGGCGGCGAGGAACTGGAAGGAGGCGGACCGCCTGCGCGACGAACTCAAGGCGATCGGCATCCTGCTCGAGGACCGCAAGGATGGGACGGTCAGATGGAAGAGAACAACGTAGTGGCTAGTGACCGGTGGTCAGTGGCTAGTGGATCACGCGTGATCCACTGACAACTAGCCACTGATCACTAGCCACTACTTCCGTATCTTCAATTCCTCCATCTTCCTGCTCAGGGTGTTGCGGTGAATGCGCAGCTCGCGCGCGGCGGCGCTGAGATTGCCGTTGGCCCGGTCGAGCACTCTCAGGATGAACGCGCGCTCGAACGCGCCGACCGCGTCCTCGAAGAGGATGCCTCGGTCGACCATCTCGCCGATCAGGTGTTCCAGACGGTCGCGCACGTCAGCTCCGCTCGTCCACGCCGTGGCCGGCCAACCGGCGCAGCGCTTCGACATACTTCTCCCGCGTCCGGGCAATCACGTCGTCCGGCAGCGAGGGCACCGGCGGCAGCTTGTTCCACCTGATCTGCTCGAGGTAATCGCGGACGAACTGCTTGTCGAAGCTCGGCTGGCTGCCGCCCGGCTTGTAGCCGTCCGCGGGCCAGAAGCGCGAAGAGTCGGGCGTCAGAACCTCGTCGATGAGCAGGATCTGCTCGCGGCCGCCGCCGCGCACGATCCCGAACTCGAACTTGGTGTCGGCGACGATGATGCCCCGCGTCTCGGCGTGCGCCGCGCCCATCGAGTAGACCTGCAGCGACAACCTCGCGAGCGTCTCGATCAGGTCGCGCCCGACCAGCCTGCCGGCCTCCTCCTGGCTGATGTTGACGTCGTGGCCGGTCTCGGCCTTCGTCGACGGCGTGAAGATCGGCTCCGGCAGCCGATCGGCTTCCCGCAGTCCCGCGGGCAGCGTGATGCCGCACACCGTCCCTGACTTGCGGTACTCAGCCCACCCCGACCCGACCAGGTAGCCGCGCACGACGCATTCGATCGGAATCGGTTCGGTCCGGCGGACGAGCATCGACCGCCCGCGCAGCACGTCGGCGTGGGTCCGGAGTTCCGCCGGAAACGCCTCCGGGTCCACCGAGAGCACGTGGTTCGGCACGACGTTCGCGGTGAGGCTGAACCAGAAGGTCGACAGCTGCGTCAGCACCTTTCCCTTGTCGGGAATGGCGGATCCCAGAACGTAGTCGAACGCCGAGATGCGGTCCGTGGCGACGATGACGAGGTCGTCGCCGGCGTCGAACAGGTCCCGCACCTTTCCGGAGCGCATCGGGGGAAGGCCCGGGAACGACGTGGCGATGAGCGGCGGCGAAAGCGTCATAGGGGAGAATCCTCGTTGGGTCCGACATGATACCAGCGTTCTGAGGCGGCTGTCACATCGGCCGGTAAGTGACCTTCCACCATAGACTTGGAAGCGATCTTATAGTAGAGTGCCTTGCCCCGGCATGCGCAGGCACCTTCGAACCATCGTGGTCTTCGGCCTCGCCGTCGCGCTGCTCCTCTGGTTCCTCAAGGGAGCCGATCTCCGTCAGGTGTGGGCCGAACTCACCAGGGGGCGTGTGGAGTTCCTGCTCACGGCCGTGGTCACCACGATGCTGACCTACGCGCTGCGGGCGCTGCGCTGGCAGTACCTGCTCGCCGGCCTCGGTCCGACGCGGTTTTCTGTCGCGTTTCGCGCGACGGTCATCGGGTTTGCCGCCAGCTTTCTCCTCCCGGCGCGGGCCGGGGAGTTCCTGCGGCCCTACGTGCTCGCGAAGCACGAGAAGTTGAGCGTCCCGGCCGCGTTCGCGACCGTCGTACTCGAGCGCGTGTTCGACATGGCGACGGTGCTCGTGCTGTTCGCGGTCTTCCTGTTCACGGCGGACCCGGCGCTCGCGCGAGCGGACCCGGCGACGTTCCGGGCCGCGCAGGTGGGCGGCCTCACGGCGGCGGCCGCCACGGTGGTGATTCTCGGCGTGTTCTATTTCCTCGCCGGGCATCCCGAGGCGATCGGCCGGTGGTCGGCGAAGGTGGAGCGGCGGCTGCCCCCGCGTTTCGCCGCGCTCGTCGAAGGGCTGGCCCAGACGTTCGCCGAAGGGCTGCACGCCGTCCGGCGGCCGCAGCAGCTGCTGCTGGTGTTCGCGTGGTCGTTCCCGCTCTGGCTCTGCATCGCCGTCGGCATCTGGCTGGTGTCGCAGGCGTTCCGGATCGACCTGCCGTTTGTCGGCGCGTTCCTGGTGATGACGCTGCTCGTGGTGGGCGTGTCGGTGCCGACGCCCGGCGCCATCGGCGGGTTCCACATGTTCTACCAGATTGGTGTCATGTCCTTCTACCATGCCTCGAAAGACAAGGCGGTGGGGGCGGCGCTCGTGCTGCACGCCGTGTCGTTCGTGCCGGTCACGCTGCTCGGCATCGTCTTCATGGTTCGGGAGGGGCTGACGCTGGGCCGCATGCGCACGCTCGCCAGCGAGCGTGGCGCGGCGGGGGAGGACGCCAGGTGAAGTGTCCGTATTGCGGTCATCCGGGCGACAAGGTCGTCGACTCCCGCGAGGGCAAGGAAGGCGAAGTCATCCGGCGCCGGCGGGAGTGTCTCGATTGCGGGCGCCGCTTCACGAGTTACGAGCGAATCGACGAGATCCCGTACATGGTGGTGAAGAAGGACGGCAGCCGCGAACGCTTCGAGCGCCAGAAGCTGATTGGCGGCATGCTGAAGGCGTGTGAGAAGCGGCCGGTGACCGTCACCGCGCTCGAGAAGGTGGCCGACCGCGTCGAGGCCACGCTGCAGGAGCGGCCCGAGAAGGAGATTTCGACGGCCGAAGTCGGCCTCTTCGTGATGAGCGCGCTGAAGAACCTCGACGAGGTGGCCTACGTCCGGTTCGCGTCGGTGTACCGGAACTTCCGTGACGTGGGCGAGTTCCGAAAGCAGCTCGAGGAGCTGCTGCACGCCAGCGAATGAAGACGATGCGGCGCGCCGCCCGCGTGCTGGTCCCGATCGTCGCCGGGCTCGCGATCCTGGCGGCGGCGCGTGAGCCCGTGCGCGCGGCGAGCGATCCGGCGCTGGATGTCAAGGTCCTGGTCAGGGACCTCCGGGTGCTCGTGTCGTTCACGCTGGCCGACGGCTTCACGGCCGAGCTCCAGACGGCCACCCGCAGCGGGGTGGCGGCCAGCATCTCGTACGAAGTCGAGTTGCGACGGTACGGGACGTTCTGGTTCGATCGCGTGCTCGCGACGAGCACCGTCACGGCGACTGCCCGCTTCGACCATCTCACGCGCCAGCATCGGCTGACGCGGACCGTGGACGGGCGCGGGGAAGAGCCGCGCCTGACTGAAGACGATGCCGCTGTCCGCGAGTGGATGACGGTGTTCAAGCAGCTGTCGCTGTTCAGCACGCAGGGGCTCGAGCCGAACGGCGAGTTCTACGTCCGGGTGCGCGCGCGGACCCGGCCCCGGGTGAACTGGTTCCTGTTCTGGCCCTGGGAACATGGCGTGCCGACCGGCGAGGCGCGCTTCACGCTGATCCCGTAGATGCCTGCGCCGCGGCCCTCTCCCCCGGCGACACCTTCGGCACGGACGCACAGGCCGTCGTCTGCGCGGCGGCCGTTTCGCGACAATCCGCGGCTGATCATCGCGAGCATCGCCCTGCTGGCGGCGGCCCTGGCGGCGACGCTCTCGGTTCGGATCGCGCTCGTCGCGGCTCTCCCGGACTTCCTCACCGAGTTCGTGCTCTACGCGCTGTCTGCCGCCGACCTCGCGATGATCCTCGCGCTGGTGCTCGTCCTCGCGCGGAACATCCTCAAGATGGTGGTCGAGCGGCGGCGCGGCCTGCCGTTCGCGAAGTTCCGCTCGAAGCTGGTCGGCGTTCTGCTCGGGATGGCGCTCATTCCGTCGGTGCTGGTGCTGCTCGTCGGGAGCGAGCTGATCCGCACCAACCTCTATCGCTGGTTCAACGCGCCGATGGAGGACATCGTCTCGTCCGCGAACCGGATCGCGGGTGACTACTACCGGGAGCGGCAGAGGCTGGTGAGCGAGACCGCGCAGCGGCTGGCGTCAGCATTGGAGCCGCTCGGATTTCCCGAAGCGGACGTCGCCAAGGTCTTCGACGTCATCAAGCCCGAGGTCGCCCGGGCGCGGACGAGCATGGTGGAGGTGTACCGCGTGGCGACGGGCCGCGTGCCGAGGCCCGAGGTGTCGGCGGTGGCCGACGTGCGCGTGCCGACGCTGCCGTCCGGGTACGACCGCGCCTCGGCCGATCGACTGGCCGAGCGCATCGCGGCTGGCGGCGCCGAGACCCACAGCTTCGAGCCGCTCGGCACCGGCGGGGAACTGCTGCGATCGGCAGCGCCGATCCGCAGCCGCGACGGCCGGCTGGCGGGCGTCGTCGTCGTGTCCGACTATCTGACGGGGGACATGGCCGAGCGGTCGCGGCGGATGACCGACGCGTACGAGCAGTACAGCAAGTTGAAGCTGTTCCGGAACACGATGTTCGGCGTCTACATCTCGTTCTTTCTGATGGTGACGCTGATGATCCTCGTCGCGGCCACATGGACCGGGCTGTACCTCGCCAAGCGGATCACGCGGCCGATCCAGATGCTGGCGGCTGCGGCGCGCGACATCGGCGCGGGGCACCTCGACCATCGGCTGGAGCCGGAGACGTCGGACGAATTCGGGGCGCTCGTCGAGGCGTTCAACGTCATGGCCGGCGAGCTGTCGCATAGCCGGCAGGACCTCGAGCGATCGACGCGTGACTTGCAGCGGCAGCACCAGGAGGCCGAGGCCCGGCGACGGTACATCGAGACGGTGCTGGAGCGGATTACGACCGGCGTCGTGTCGGTGGATGCCGGCGGCCTCGTGACGACGATCAACAGCGCCGCGGCGCGGCTGCTGGGGCTCGGCGGAGGCGGCGCGGGGCGGGCGGTGGCGGACCTGCTCGGGCGTCCGGAACTCGCGCCGCTCGCCGCGCTGATCGAACGCGCGCGACGCGTCGGCGAGGAGCCGCCGGCGCAGGAAATCGGGCTGGCCATCGAAGGCCGCGAACTGCACCTGGCCGCCGCCGCCGCGCGGCTGTACGGCGAAGGCGGCGCGAGCGAAGGGACCGTGCTGGTCTTTGACGACATCACGCCGCTCATCCGCGCGCAGAAGGTCGCCGCCTGGCGCGAGGTCGCCCGCCGCCTGGCCCACGAGGTCAAGAACCCCCTGACGCCGATCCAGCTGTGCGCCGAGCGCCTCGCCCGGCACTTCCAGTCGGCTCCGCCGGCGACGCGGGCGCTCGTGGAGGAGTGCACGAGGACGATCGTCGGCGAGGTCGAGTCGCTGAAGGGGCTCGTGGACGAGTTCTCGCAGTTCGCCCGGATGCCCGCGCCGAAGCGGATTCCCACGAATCTGCCACGCTGCTCTCGGACACGCTGGCGCTCTACGTCGGCCTGTTCCGCGACGTGGCGATTGCCTGTCAGTCGCCGCCGGACCTGCCGCCCGCCCGCGTGGACCCGGAGCAGATTCGGCGCGTGATCATCAACCTGGTGGACAACGCCATCGAGGCGATGGACCGCAAGGGGCATGTCGACATCGAGCTGCAGCACGCGGGCGCCGAGCGGCTGATTCGGATCATCGTGGCCGACGATGGCCCGGGGATTCCGGCGGGCGAGCGCGAGAAGCTGTTCATGCCGTACTATTCGACCAAGCGGCGGGGCAGCGGCCTCGGCCTCGCGATTGTCCGTCGCATCGTGGCCGAGCACGGCGGGGCGATCGAGGTCGCCGACAACACGCCGCGCGGGACCAGGTTCATTCTCGAACTGCCGGTGTAGGGGAAGAATGCGGAATTGAGAATGCGGAATTGAGAAGAGAATTCAGAAGATTCAGAAGACAGAAGACAGAAGGCCGGGGCTCGGTGCCGGGAGCCGAGAGCCGGGAGTCGAGGGCCGAATTGAAGCCACAGATTCTCGTCGTAGACGATGAGCCCGGCGTGCGGAGCGCCCTGTCCGGGGTGCTGCGCGACGAGGGATACCAGGTTGACGCGGTCGAGAGCGGCGAAGCCTGCCTCGATCGCGTCTCCCGCGCGGCCTACGACGTCGTCCTGCTCGACGTCTGGCTGCCGGGCGCCGACGGCCTGGCGACCCTGGAGCGGATGCGCGAGCGGCAGGTGGACGCGCCCGTGATCATGATCTCGGGGCACGGGAGCATCGAGTCGGCCGTCCGTGCCATCAAGCTCGGAGCGTTCGACTTCATCGAGAAGCCGCTCTCGCTCGAGAAGACGGTCCTCGTCGTGCGGAACGCCCTCCGGCAGCGGCGGCTCGAGGCCGAGAACCGTGCCCTCCGCGCGCGCGTCGACCGGCGCCTCGAGATGGTGGGGGAGAGCTACGCCATGCGACAGCTGCGAGAGCAGGTGGCGATGGCGGCGCCGACCAACGGCCGCGTGCTGATCTTCGGCGACAACGGCACCGGGAAGGAACTGGTCGCCCGGACGATCCACGCGCTGAGCCGGCGGCGTGCGGGCCCGTTCGTGGAGGTGAACTGCGCCGCGATTCCCGAGGAGCTGATCGAGAGCGAGCTGTTCGGGCACGTGAAGGGCGCGTTCACCGGCGCGGTCGGCGACCGCCGCGGCAAGTTCGAACTGGCCGACGGCGGCACGATCTTCCTCGACGAGATCGGCGACATGAGCGTCAAGACGCAGGCCAAGGTGCTGCGCGTGCTCCAGGAGCAGGTCGTCGAGCCGGTCGGCGGGACGTCGGGCGTGCGCGTGGACGTGCGGGTCCTCGCGGCGACCAACAAGGAACTGCCCGCCGAGATCCGTGCCGGCCGCTTCCGCGAGGATCTCTACTTCAGGCTGAACGTCATCCCGATCTTCGTGCCGCCGCTCCGGGACCGCAGGGACGACATCCCCCTGCTGGCCGAGTACTTCATGGCCGGCTTCGCGCGCGAATACGGCCGGCGGACGAAGGCGCTCGATCCGGGCGCCGTTGCCGCGCTGCAGGAGTACGCCTGGCCCGGGAACGTTCGCGAGCTGAGGAACGTCATCGAGCGGCTGGTGATCATGGTGCCTGGCGATGCCATCTCCGGCCGCGACCTGACGTTCCTCGACGGTCCGCAGGCGCCGGAGTCCGAGCCGCCGGCGGGCGCCGACTCGGCCCAGGCCATGACGCTGCAGGCTGCGCGAAGCCGCTTCGAGCGCGAGTTCATCCTCAAGACGCTCGCCGCCCAAAGCGGCAATGTGTCCCGCACGGCGGACGTGCTCGGCGTCGAGCGCAGCAACTTCTATCGCAAGATGCGCGCCCTCGGTATCGCCACCCGCCCCGCCGACCGCGACGACGAGCCGGCGGCGTAGCCTCCGGCATACGCGACCGGCCGATGAGACGTCAGTCGTGGCCCGGTTCGTCGGCTCCCGCCTTCGCTGCTTCGCAGCTACGGCGGGGCAGGCCCGGCTCCGCTCGGCAGACCTCGCAAGTCGCCCTTCGCGCCGACCCGGTCCGCGCCCGCCTTCGTTGCTCGGCAACTTCGGCGCGGCAGGCCCTGCCTCTCGCGCCGGGCTCACACCGCGAGCCGTCCCCCGCATCTCGCCGCATCTCGCCGGTTTGACTGTCCCTCCCGATTGCCCGATAATCGCCCAGGCCACCCGCGACGCGACCATGCCCGACAAACCACGCATCGAACCGACCGCCGATCAGGATGGTCTGTCCGCCGCGGAACGCGACACGCGCATCGAGCAGCTGCTCCTCGCCGGCCTGGATCACTACTTCGCTGGCGAATTCGAGCGGGCGATCAGCGCGTGGACGCGCGTGCTCTTCCTCGACCGCGGTCACGTTCGCGCCAAGGCGTACATCGAGCGGGCCCGAGGCGCGATCGGCGAGCGCCAGCGGGAGTCGGACGAACTGCTGCACCGAGGCGTGGACGCGTTCAACCGCGGCGAGACGGAGGAAGCCAGACGCCTCCTGACTTCCGCCGTCGAGCGCGGCGGGCCGCATGAGGTTGCGCAGTCGTTCCTCGAGCGCATCGTCAGGCTCGACCGGCCCCGCGTCGGTCGAGTCGAGGCGAAGCCGGGAGGGTCCGCCGCCCGCCGTTCCGACGCGCCGCCAGCGCCCGTGCGCGAGCGCCGTCGCACGGCGTGGGCGCTGCCGGCGGTCGTCCTGGGCCTCATCGCGGTCGACGCTCTTCTACATCCAGGGGTCGCACGAGCGCACCGCGCCGTTCCTGTTTCTGCTCGACTGGGGCGGAGGCGATGCCACGTCGGCCTCTCGGCGCGCGGATGAGGCGCTGCCGGTCCCGAGGAGCGCCGAAATCGATCTCGACCGGGCGAGGGTGCTGCTTGCGCAGGCGGCGCCCGCGCGACGCGCTGCGGCTGCTCGATGGCATCGGGCCGAGCAATCCGTTGCGGGCCGAGGCGGCCGCCCTTCGCGAGGACGTTCAGCGTGAGCTGCTCTCCGAGTTCCTGGGCGCCTCGTCCCCGCGTCCTCCGGTCCAGCCTGCCGGCCAGCCCGGCGACGTCGGATCGCGACCCATGAAGTGTCCGAAGTGCAACTACCTCGGCTTCGAGCCGGCTGATCGCTGCCGGAACTGCGGGTTCGACTTCTCGCTGGCGCCCGCGAGCGACCCGCTTCCGACCTGCCGCTGCGGCGCGAACAGCCGGCGGGGCCGCTCGCCGACTTCGATCTCGGGGACGTTACGCGCCCCGCGCGCCTGGCGCCGGCCTCTCGCGCGGAGAAGCGCCGCCAGGACCAGTCGCTCGATCCGGGCGTCGCCGCCGGCGTCTCGGCCCGGGGCCGGCGACCTGCCGCTGTTCGGCGACGTGGTCCAGGCGGACGAGCCGCTGGTGCGGCCCGCGGCCCCGGCGCGCCGCTGGCCGTCCGCCGGTCGACACCGAGCCGGCCGCGGCTCGCGATGCCCGCGCGCGAGCGCCGGAGCGGCCGGCCGACCCGGGGCTGCCGCTCGATTCGGCGCTCGCGGCCTCGGCCGGACGCGCCGGCGGCCGTCGTGGGCGAAGGCGAGGTGGCGGCCCTGGGCCGGCGGCTCGGCGCGGCCGCCCTGGACTGGCTGCTGCTGCTGGCGCTCGACGCCGCCATCGTGTACTTCACGCTGCGCGCCAGCCGGCTTGCGCCGGCCGAAATCGCGCTCCTGCCGCCGGTGCCGATGGCGGCGTTTCTCCTGCTGCTCAACGGCGGCTACCTGACGCTGTTCACGGCCGCCACGGGCCAGACGATCGGGAAGATGGCCTTCGGACTCAGGGTGGTCTCCGGGGGAGAGCGGCCGCTGACGGTGGGCCGCGCGCTGCTGCGCGTCGTCGCGCTCGTCGCCAGTGCGCTGCCGGCCGGCCTCGGGCTGTCTGCCGCGGCGTTCGAGCGCGCGCACCGAGGCCTTCACGATCGCCTGGCCGACACGCGCGTCGTTCGCACGGCCGCATCCTGACTGCTTCCCCGAGTGACGCTCACATGAAGAAGCGCTTCGCCATCCTGCTCGCGACCGTCGGCTACGTCGGCCATTTTCCGATCGCACCGGGCACGGCCGGTTCGGCGGCGGGGCTGCCGCTGTATCGCCGCTCCTGCGGCTGGCCGGGTCGCCGGTTCTCGACGTGGCCGCGATCGTCGTGCTGTTCGCGGCAGGGTGCTGGGCGGGCTCGGTCGCCGAGGCGCACTACGAACGCACCGACCCGGGCTACGTCGTCCTCGACGAAGTCATCGGGATGCTGTTGACGCTGCTCTTCGTGCCGGTGCCTGGGTCGGCGCGCTCGTCGGGTTCTTCCTCTTTCGGGCGTTCGACATCGTCAAGCCGTTTCCCGCGCGCCAGTGCGAGCGGATGCACGGCGGCCTCGGCATCATGGCCGACGACGCGGTGGCCGGGATCTACGGGAATCTCGCGCTTGCGGCTGATCGTCTGGATCGCGAGCCAGTGGTCACCGGCGGCTGCGCAGTGGCTCGTGTTCCACGCGTGATCCACTGACCGCGAACCACCGGGCGCCGGCCACTACAAGCCTCGGACGGACGGTGCCACAATAGGCGATGAGTTCCTCCGGCCGCTCCCGCGCCGCGCCGCGATCATCGCGGTCGGCAGCGAGTTGCTGACGCCGTTCCGCTCGGACACCAATTCCTTGTTCATCACGTCGAAGCTGAACGACCTCGGCGTCGAGGTCGTGGCCAAGTTGATCGTCGGCGACCGCCGGGACGAACTCGCGGCCGCGATTGGCGAGAGCCTGCGCCGGGCCGACCTCGTGGTGCTGACCGGCGGGCTCGGCCCGACCGAGGATGACGTGACGCGGCTGGCGGTGTCGGACGCGCTCGGCCTGCCGCTCGGCGAGCAGCCGAAGATCGTCGAGCGGATCCGCCGGCGCTTCGCGAGGCGCGGCATGGAGATGCCGGCCGTCAATCGCGTGCAGGCGCAGGTGCTCCGGGGCGCCGTCGTGCTGCCGAATCCCAACGGCACGGCGCCGGGGCAGTGGATCGAGCACGGCTGGCAGGTCGTGGCGCTGTTTCCCGGCCCTCCGCGCGAGATGCGGCCGATGCTGGAAGCGGTTCTCGCGGAGCGTCTCGCGCCGCTCGCGCAGCGGCGCCCGGCTCTATCGGCGCGTGATCAAGATCGCGGGGCGGACCGAGTCGGACGTCGAGCAGGTCGCGCAGCCGGTCTACTCGCGGTTCGCCGAGTGGCAGCCGCCGGTCTCGACCAGCATCCTGGCCGCGCCCGGCCAGATCGAACTGCACTTCTCGGTCCGGGCGGAGCACGCGGCGACGCGGCGACGCGACCTGGATCGCGCGCGACGGCGGAGATCGTGGCCGTCATCGGCGGCGACGTCTTCAGCACCGACGGACGGTCGCTCGAGCAGGTCGTCGGCGATCTGCTGCGCCGCCGCGCATGGCGGATTGCGACCGCCGAGTCGTGCACCGGGGGGCTCGTGGCCTCGCGCCTCACGCGACGTTGCCGGGAGTTCCGACTACGTGGAGCGCGGCGTCGTGGCCTACAGCAACAAGGCGAAGACCGAACTGCTCGGCGTGCCCGAGGGCATGATTCGCGAGCACGGGGCGGTCAGCGAGCCGGTCGGCGGCAGGCGATGGCCGCGGGCATGCGGACCCGGGCGGGCGTCGACGTCGCCGTCGGGGTCACGGGAATTGCGGGTCCGGGCGGCGGGAGCGAGGCGAAGCCGGTCGGGACCGTCGTCGTGGCCGTCGCGTCGGCATCCGGCGTCGCAGGTTCGCCGTCTCTTGTTTCCCGGCGGCCGGGAGCAGGTGAAGTGTTCAGCGTCGCAGGCGGCGCTGAACATGGTCCGGCGGGTGCTCGAGGGACGCTGCCCGAAGGCGCGGCCTGCCGGGAGGCGGAAAGGCGGACGTCCATGCGACTGTTCGTGGCGGTGGAGATCGACGAGGTCGTGAGGCGGAAGGCGGCCCGCTGTCGGCGACGCTGGCGGCCGCGGTCTGGGCACGGCCGGCGGCCGGCGGAGCGTGTCGTGGGTGGCCCCGCAGAACCTGCACCTCACGCTGCGGTTTCTCGGTGAGATCGACGCCTCGGCGCGCAGGAGGCCGTCGACCGGCTGGCGCCGCCGTTCGCCATGCCGCCCTTCGATATCGCCCTCTCCGGAATCGGCACTTTCCCGTCGACGGGGCCGCCGCGCGTCATCTGGCTCGGCGTGAGCGACTGGCGCGGCGCAGCTGTCGGACGTGTCATCGGGAGGTGACCCTCGCCTCGAGGGCTCGGCCTTCCCGACGACGCGCGGCCTTTCCACGCGCACCTCACGCTCGGCCGCGTCAAGAGCGCCGGTCGGCCCGCGGCTGCGGGACGCGATCGCGGCGGCCGGCGACGGCCGACGCGGGTCGGTGCCTCGTCGACCACGTGACGCTGTTCGAGAGCCGCCTGGCACCCGCGGGCGCCTCGTATTCCGTGGTCGCGACATCGCGGCTCGGGTATCATCACACGTGATGAGAGACATCGCGGTAATCGGCGCCGGCAGCTGGGGGACGGCCCTTTCCGTGCACCTCGCGCGACTGGGTCACGGCGTTCGGCTCTGGGCGAGGGAAGCCCGAGGTCGTCGCGCAGATTCGTGCGCGACCACGTCAACGGGCTGTTCCTGCCCGGCATTCGACTGCCAGAGTCCATCGTGGCCTGCGAGGCGCTCGACGAGGCCGTGGCAGGCATGGGCCTCGTCGTCGTGGTGACTCCGTCTCACGGCACGCGGGCCGCGCTGAGAGCCGCCGCGTCGCACCTTCACGCGTCCGCCGTCATCGTCAGCGCGACGAAGGGCCTCGAGGTGGACACGCTTCTCCGCGCGACCGAGGTGATCCGCGCAGGAGGCGGGGCCCGCGCATCCCGTCGTCGTGCTGTCGGGGCCGAGCTTCGCCCGCGAGGTGGCGCTCGAGCTGCCGACGGCGGTGTGCGCCGCCTCGTCGGATCGAGCCGCCGCCGAACTGGTGCAGTCGGAGTTCAGGGGCCGCTCGTTCCGCCTCTACACGACCGACGACGTCGTGGGCGTCGAGATTGGGGCGGCGCTGAAGAACGTGATCGCGATCGCCGCCGGCGTCGTCGAGGGGCTCGGCCTCGGCCACAACGCGATGGCCGGCCTGATCACGCGCGGGCTGGCCGAGATCTCGCGTCTGGCGCACGCGCTCGGCGGCCGCCGGGAGACGCTCGCCGGGCTGACGGGCCTCGGCGACCTGGTGCTGACGTGCACCGGCGCTCTCAGCCGCAACCGCCAGTTCGGCATCGAGCTGGGGCGCGGGCGCAGCGCGAGCGACATCCTCGCGGCGATGAGATGGTGGCCGAAGGCGTGAAGACCACGGGGGCCGCGCTGGCGCTGGGCGCGCGCCATGGCGTGGAGCTGCCCGATTGCCGCGCAGATGGCCGACGTCATCGAGGGGCGCACGGACCCGCGCGCCGCGACCGTGGCGCTCATGCTCCGCCCGCAGAGGGGCGAGGCCGACGGCCGATGATAAGATCGCGGAATGGGACTCTTCGGCCGACTTCGTGACGGCCTCACCCGAACCAAGCAGCACCTCGTCGAGCGCTTCGAGGAGATCGTCAGGCGCGCGGATGCGCCGGAGCGGCGCGATCGCGCGATCGATGTCGAGACGCTGGACGCCCTCGAGGAGGTGCTGATCGCGCGCGGACGTCGGGCTTCCCGCCACACAGCGCATCGTGTCCGCGGTCAGAGTCGCGTGCGCGGCACGGCGAGAGCCTGCGCGACCTGGTGAAGCAGGAGATCCGCGCGGTGTTCGACGGCGTCGCGAGACCGGCCGACGAGCCGCCCGCCGCCGCTGGCCCCGCCGTGCCCCGTGTCGTGCTGATCGTCGGCGTCAACGGCACCGGGAAGACGACGACGGTCGGGAAGCTCGCCAACCTGCTGCGCGCGTCAGGGGCCGCGCCGCTGGTCTGCGCCGCGGACACGTTCCGGGCGGCGGCCGTGGAGCAACTGGAGATCTGGGCGGCGCGCGCTGGCGTCGACATCGTCCGGGCGAAGCGAAGGCGCCGACCCGGCAGCGGTCGTGTTCGACGCGATTTCGTCGGCCAAGGCGCGAGGGCGGTCGCCGATCCTGATCGACACCGCCGGCCGCATCCACACGCGCGTCAACCTGATGAACGAACTCGAGAAGATCCGGCGGGTGGCGGCGCGCGAAGTGCCGGGGGCGCCGCACGAGGTGCTGCTCGTGCTCGATGCGACGGTGGGCCAGAACGGCCTCTCACAGGCCCGCGAGTTCACGAACGTGGCCGGCGTGAACGGGATCGTGCTGGCGAAGCTCGATGGGACGGCCAAAGGAGGGGTCGCCGTGGCGATCGCGCACGACCTGAAGCTGCCGATCCGCTACGTGGGCGTCGGCGAAGGCATCGACGATCTGGTGCCGTTCTCGGCGGAGGAATACGTGGACGCGCTGTTTGAAGAGAAATGGTAGGGGCAGGGATGGGACTGGCGCCAGCCACTACGTCCGTTCGCGAACGGCAGCTTGGCTTCCACGATCCGCTTGCGGGGGCCCCGGCGCTTGCGGTGTTCGACCAGTTCCTGGGTGACCGCCGCGGCCACTGCCGACGACAGTTCGCGGAGCACCGCACCGACGACGCGGTCGCGCTTGAGGGTCAGCGATCGTTCGTCGGCGGGCTGGCCGAACAGTTCGCCGAGATCGACGCCGAGCGCCGCCGCGAGCTTCTCCAGCGTCTCGGTCGAGCAGTGCCCGCCGTGGACGACATGGCTGACCGTGTCGGGATGAAGGCCGGACAGGCGGGCGAGTTCCACCTGGGTGATGCCCTGCTCGTCGATCAGGGCCACGACCGCATCGTTCCATCGCGCCATAGGAAGAAGACTACGCATCGGGCCGGTGCCGGGCAAGAGGAATCAGTGGTCGCGGAGGGCGCCGGGCCGGCCGACGCCGTCGGATTGACAGCGCGAGCCGGGCCGGGCTACGATAAGGGTTTGCCCGACATGGGGTTAGGGCACGTGTGTCTTCGCGGTCGGCGTGATGTTCGATTCGCTGAGCAATCGTCTGCAGGACGTGTTTCGCTCGCTCCGCGGAGAGGCGCGCCTCACCGAGGCGACCGTCGACGCGGCGCTGCGCGAGATTCGTCTGGCGCTGCTCGAGGCGGACGTCAACTTCAAGGTCGTCAAGGCGTTCGTGGACCGCGTCCGCGAGCGTGCGATGGGCCAGGATGTCCTGCGCAGCCTCACGCCGGCGCAGCAGGTGCTGCGGATCGTGCGCGACGAGATGGTCGCGCTGTTCGGGGACGCGGGCGGCGGCCTCCAGCCGACGTCGGCCTCGCCCCGGGTGATCCTGCTGCTCGGGCTTCAGGGGTCGGGCAAGACGACGACGGCCGGCAAGCTCGGGACGTGGCTGGCCCGGCAGGGCCGCCATCCGCTGCTGGTGTCGACCGACGTCCGGCGTCCCGCGGCCATCGAGCAGCTGAACGTGCTCGGTCAGAAGGCGTCGCTGCGGGTGTTCGACCCGCCCGGCCAGCTGGACCCGGTGCGGCGCGCCGGCGACGCGCTGACCGAGGCGAGGAACCTCGGGTTCGACGTCGTCATCGTCGACACGGCAGGCCGCCTGCACATCGACGACGACCTGATGGACGGAGCTGCAGGCGATCAAGGCGGCGGTGTCGCCGTCCGACCTGATCTACGTCGCCGACGCGATGACGGGCCAGGACGCGATCAAGAGCGCGGGCGAGTTCAACCGGCGCGTCGGCGTGACCGGCGTGATGCTGAGCAAGCTCGACGGCGACGCGCGCGGCGGCGCGGCGCTGTCGGTCGTGGCCGTCGTCGGCGTGCCGATCGCGTTCGTGGGCAGCGGGGAGCGCCTGGAGGACATCGAGCCGTTCCACGCCGACCGCCTGGTGTCGCGGGTGCTCGGCATGGGCGACGTGCTGTCGCTCATCGAGAAGGCCGAGCAGGCGGTGGACCTCGAGGACGCGGCGCGGCTCGAGCAGAAGATCCGGCACGACGACTTCACGCTCGAGGACTTTCGCGACCAGCTGCGGACGCTGCGGAAGATGGGGCCGCTCGAGAGCATCCTCGGGATGATCCCCGGGCTGGGCAACCTCAAGCAGCTGGCCGAGAACAAGCCGGACGAGGGGCAGCTGGTGCGGGTCGAGGCGATCATCAACTCGATGACGCCGGGCGAGCGGGCCGACTACCGGGTGATCAACGGCAGCCGCCGCAAGCGGATCGCGCGGGGCAGCGGGACGTCGGTCGAGGAGATCAACCGCCTGCTGAAGCAGTTCCAGCAGATGCGGAAGATGCTGAAGGGGCTCGGCGGGATGGCCGGCGGGGGCAAGGGCGCGATGAAGCGGCTCCGGCGGATGGGGCAGTTCAACTGAGCGATCGTGGTGACGGGTGGAAGCGAAAGGGAGTTCGATGCTGGCGATTCGTTTGAGCAGGACCGGTTCGAAGAAGCAGGCGCACTACCGCGTCGTGGTGTGCGAGACCAAGCAGGCGACCGAGGGACGCTTCGTGGAGATCGTGGGGCACTACAACCCGCGCACGGTGCCGGCGACGGTGCACCGTGAACCAGGAGCGGATCGCCCACTGGCTCAAGGCGGGCGCGCGGCCGTCGGAGACGGTCCGCACGCTGCTGGCCAGCCACGTGACAGCCGCACCCGCGGCGGCGGCGCCGCAGGCGGGCGCGCCAGTGAGCCAGGCGCGGGACGTCGTCGAGGTCGTCGCCCGGGCGCTGGTCGACGAGCCCGACGCGGTGCGAGGTCACCGAGACCGAGCACCGCGGCGTGGCCGTCGATCGAGCTGTTCGTGGCGCCCGGCGACCTCGGGCGGGTCATCGGGCCGCATGGGCCGCACGGCCTCGGCGCTGCGGACGCTGGTCGGCGTCACGGCGGACTACCACGATTTCGACGCGACGCTCGAAATCCGCGAGCCGGCGTAGGCGCAGATGACCGACGCCGAGTGGAACGACTGTGCGCTGGTCGGGCGCGTGGCGCGGACCCACGGCAACCGCGGCCAGGTGATCGTCAACCCGGAGACCGACTTCGTCGAGGAGCGGTTCCAGGTGGGCGCCGAGCTGCTGGCGAGCCGCGGCGGCCGCATCGACCGCGCTGCGCGTGACCGCGATGCGGGTCCACCTCGGGCGGCCCATCATCGCGCTCGACGGCGTCGAGACGATGAACGACGCCGAGGCGATGGCCGGCGTCGAACTGCGCGTGCCGGTCGGCGAACTGGCGCCGCTGCCCGGCGGGATGTTCTACCGACACGACCTGGTCGGCTGCCGAGTCGAGACGACGGCCGGCGAGCCGGTCGGCGACGTCACGTCGGTCGAAGGGGATCTGGGAACGAGCCGGCTGGTGGTGGCGGGTCCTGGCGGGGACGTGCTGATCCCGCTGGCCCAGGCGATCTGCGTGGTGATCGACATCGCGGCTCGGCGGATCGTCATCGATCCGCCTGGCGGGCTGCTGGAAGTGAATCGCCGGCCGTGAAGTTCGACATCGTCACGATCTTCCCCCGGATGTTCGACGGGCCGACCCGCGAGGGGATTCTCGGCCGCGCGATCGAGCGGGGCCTGGTGGACCTGAAGGTCGTCGACCTCCGGGAGTTCACCGACGACCGCCACCGGACGGTCGACGACGTGGCGTACGGCGGCGGCCCGGGGATGGTGCTCAAGCCGGCGCCGCTGTTCCGGGCCGTCGAGCACATCCGGGAGACCAGGGGCGAGCCGGCGGCCGTGGTGCTGACGTCGCCGCAGGGACGGCCGTTCTGCCAGGCGGACGCGATGCGGCTGAGCCGGGCGGGTCACGTGGTGGTGCTGTGCGGCCGGTACGAGGGCGTGGACGAGCGCGTGCGCGACCACCTGGCGACCGAGGAGCTGTCGATCGGCGACTACGTGCTGACCGGCGGGGAACTGCCGGCGCTGGTGATGCTCGACGCGATCGCCCGGCTGCTGCCGGGCGCGGTCGGCGACGAGCAGTCGGTCGAGTGGGATTCGTTCACGCGCGGGTTGCTCGATTACCCGCACTACACGCGGCCAGCCGACTTCCGCGGCTTCACCGTGCCGGACGTGCTGCTCTCGGGGCACCACGAGCAGGTCAGGCGGTGGAGGAAGCGGCAGGCGGTGGCGCGAACGCTGGCGCGGCGGCCGGACCTGCTGGCCGCGGCGGAACTGGACGACGAGGAACGCGCCATCGTGCGCGAACTGACCGAGCGAGGACAGGAGGAGATCGACGATGATGGCGATTGAAGCGGTTGAAAAGGCGCAGCTGAAGACGCGGCCCCAGATGAAGTCGGGCGACACTGTCCGCGTGCACGTGAAGGTGCGCGAGGGCGACAAGGAGCGCATCCAGGTGTTCGAGGGGATCGTGATCGGGATGCACCGCGGCGGTGCGCGGGCGACCTTCACGGTTCGCAAGGTGTCGTTCGGCCAGGGCGTGGAGCGGATCTTCCCGCTGCACTCGCCAATCATCGACCACGTCGACATCGTCCGCTCGGCGCAGGTGCGGCGCGCGAAGCTCTACTTCCTCCGCGACCTGAAGGGCAAGGCCGCCCGCATGAAGGAAACCAAGCGGACCGCGTAGCGTTCCGAGCATTCGAGAATCGAGAATTGAGAATCTGGGAAGTCGGGAAGTGACCGCTCTCCATTCTTCATTCCTCATTCTTCATTCTCAATTCTCCATTGGAGAGATGCGCCGGTGACCCGTCCGCGCGCCTCACGCACGATTGAGCGCGCGCTCGCGCCGGTGGGGGTTCGCCCGGATCGCCGGCGTCGACGAAGTCGGACGCGGGTGCCTGGCGGGCCCCGTCATGGCCGGCGCGGTCGTGCTGGATCCCGGCCATCACATCGCCGGGCTGCGCGATTCCAAGGTCCTCTCGGCCGCCCAGCGCGAACGGCTGTGCCAGGAGATCACGCGGCACGCTCTGGGGTGGTCCGTGGCGGCCGTCGAGCCGGCCGAAATCGACCGCATCAACATCCGCCGGGCGTCCCTCCAGGCGATGCGGGAGGCGGTGCTGGCTCTGGTGCCGCTTCCGGACCTGGTCCTGGTCGACGCGTTCCGGATTCCGGACCTTCCGATGGCACAGCGGGGCGTGGTGCACGGCGATGCCCGCTGCTCAGCCATCGCCGCGGCCTCCATCGTCGCCAAGGTCCTCCGGGACCGGCTGATGGCGGACCTGCACGAGACCGATCCGAGATACCGGTTCGATCGTCACAAGGGCTACGCCACGCCCGAGCACCTCAGCGCCCTCGTCCGCCATGGCTACTCGGCAGCCCACCGCCGGTCGTTCCGGCCGGCATCCCTCTTCGACGCTGTCGAAACGGCCCCGGGACCTGCGGAAGACGGCCCGAGCGACCGATAAGGCAGGCGAGAGAGGTACGCTACGGTGGCCATCGATCGCGACACAACGCTTCGGAAAGCCGAAAAACTCCTCCGCCAGGGGCGGCTCGACCAGGCGATTGCCGAATACCAGAAGGTCATCCAGGAGCAGCCCAACGACTGGAGCACCATCAACACGGTCGGCGACCTGTTCGTGCGCGCCGGCCAGCTCCAGACTGGCGTCGAGCACTTCACCCGCATCGCCGACCACCTCTTCGAAGAGGGGTTCCTCCCGCGCGCGGCCGCGGTCTACAAGAAGGTCCTGAAGCTCAAGCCCGACGAGGAGCATGCGGCGCTCAGGGCGGCGGAGACGGCGCAGCTGCAGGGCCTCCTCGGGGACGCCAGGGCGGCGCTGGTGCAGCTGGCGGAGCGCCGAGTGCGGCGAGGCGACCGCCGCGGAGCCGCCGAGATTCACCTCAAGCTCGGATCGCTGGATCCAGTCGGACGTCGCCGCCGGCGTGGCAGCGGCTCGGGCGGCGGCCGACCTGGGTGACACCGCCGGCGCGGTTCAGCGCCTGCTGCAGCTGGCCGCCGACTGCCAGCGCAAGAAGAAGAGCGTCGAGAGTCTGCAGGCGCTCGACGAAGCGAGCAGGATCGACCCGGAGAATAGGGACGTGCGGACCCAGCTGGTCGCGCACTTCGTGGAATCGGGCGACCTGGAGCGGGCAGCCGGCTACGCGTCGTCCTCCTCCGAGTACAAGGCCATCGCCGCCGAGTACCTCGCCCGAGGGCGCGGCGAGGACGCCCTCCAGGTGCTCCAGTGGGCCCTCGAGCAGGAGCCCGAAGACGTCGAGACCCGCCGGCAGCTGGTGCGAAGCTACGTCGGGCGAGACGAACTCGATCGCGCCAGGGCCCTGCTATCCGGCGATCTCGCCGATGCGGACCTGATGCTGAGCCTGGCCGAGATCGAGTTGCGCTCGGGACGCAGCGACGAGGGACGCGCCGTGGCCGCGGCCGTGATCGGACGCGAGCCGCACCGCCGCGACGACGTGGTGGCGCTTGGCGCGCGGCTGTGCGAACACAACGTCGACGGGGCCTTTCAGTGCATCGACGTCGCCACCGACGCGGCCGTGGCCGATCACGACTGGTCGTTTGCCGCGAATGCTCTGCAGGACCACGTCGCCCGGGTGCCGTTCCACGTGCCTGCGCTGATGAAGCTCGTCGAGGTGTGCGTAGACGGCGGCCTCGAGGCCACGATGTACGCGGCCCAGGCGCAGCTGGCCGATGGCTACCTCAAGGAAGGCCGCGCCAGCGAGGCCCGCGTGATCGCTGAGGACCTGGTGGCGAGGGAGCCGTGGGACGCGGCCAACGTCGGACGCTTCAGAAGCGCGCTCACGATGCTTGGCGAGACCGACGTCGACGCCATCATCGCCGACCGCCTCAGCGGCGACTCGCCGTTCACAAGCACGGACCTGTCCCTGGACTTCAGCTATCGAGAACTGGCGGACCTCGAGGTGTTGCCTGGGCCTGCGGGGACGGCGGCGGGCGATCTGGGGGGAATGCCCGGCGGGGATGCCACACCGGCTGATGCTGGCGCCGGTGCGGACGAGGCATTCGAGATTGACCTGAGCGACGCGTTCGGCGACCTGGAGGTCGCGGCGGACCGCGCGACGGAACCGGTGGCGGCTCCGGCCGGACTGTCCGGCCTCGAGCGCGTGTTCGAGGGATTCCGAGACGAAGCCCTGCGGTCGGGGGGCGAGGGTGCCGCGTCGCAGTTCAAGCAGGCCGCGGGCCTGCGCGATGCTGGCGACGTTGACGGCGCCGTTCGGTTGCTCGAGCAGGTCGTGCGCACGCCCCGGTACCGATTCAAGGCGGCGGCCGAACTGGCGAGAATCCACCGGGATGCCGGGCGGGTCCCCGAGGCCATCGAATGGCTGGAGCGGGCGGCGGAAGCCGCGCCGGTGGCCACCGACGAGAGTCGCGAGTTGCTGTATGATTTGGGCTTGCTGCTATCCGAGGCGGGGGAAGGCGACCGCGCGCTGGCCGTGTTCCTCGAACTCCAGGCGGATTGCCCGGACTACCGCGACGTGGCCATGCGAATCGGTCGGCTGTCGCAGAAGGCGTGAGAGTTCTCCCTGCTGACGCGACTCCTGCTCGTGGCGTATTTCCTCGAGGTCGGCCTGCTGCTCGTCTTCGTGCCCTGGTCCGCACTCTGGGACCGGAACTACTTCGCCGGCCTCGCGCCCGCCATCGGCGAAGCCACCAGGAACCCGTACGTGCGCGGCGCGGTGTCGGGCCTGGGCCTGATTAACGTCATCGCGGGCCTGGCCGAGCTGTATTCTGTGTTCTCGTCCCGGCGGCGATGAGTTAAGCTACGTGCCAGTCCATGCCTGACGACATTGGCGCCCACCTGCGGGAAGCGCGCGAGCGTGCCGGCATCACGCTGCGGGATGTGGCGGCGGCGACCAAGATCTCGGTGCCCGCGCTCGAAGCGCTCGAGCGCAACGATATCGGGCGGCTGCCCGGCGGCATTTTCGTCCGGGCGTTCGTGCGCGCCTACGCCAAGCACGTCGGGCTCGACCCGGAGGACGCGGTCCGGAGGTTCGTGGCCCGTTTCCCGGATGCCGCCGTCGAGGACAGCCCCGCGCGCCACGAAGGCTACGCGGAGACGATCGCCATCGACGATGGGCAGCGGGCGAGCCGGTTGTGGCGCGTGGTCTGGTGGCTGTTGCCAATCGTGCTGGCGGTCGTCTTCTTCTGGTTCGGCGGCCGGTTGCCCTGGTGGGGCGGCCAGACGCAGCCGTCGGCCTCTCCGGCCGGCACACAGGTCGAGCAGGTGCCCCCCGGGCCCTCCTCGCCGATCCTGACGGCGCCGGCGACGCCGCCGGTCTCTGAGCCTTCCGCACCGCCGCCCGCCGCTCCTGTACAGGAGGCGGCGACGCCGCCCGGCAGCGTTCAGGCCGACGCCGCGGCGGCAGGCGCGCCGCCGGCGGGTCCGCAGGCCGCGGCGACTCAGGAGGGCCGGTTTCGGCTGACGCTGACCTCGCGGGGACTCTGTTGGGTGACGATCAGAAGCGACGGAGTCATTCAGTACACGGGCACGATGAAGTCCGGTGAGCGGCAGGACGTCGATGTCTGGGGACGGGTCAGCCTGACCGTCGGCAATGCCGGCGTCATCGACCTCGCCATCAACGGTCAGCCGGCGCGCTCGCTCGGGGGCGAGGGCGCGGTCGTCACCGTGCTCATGAACATCCAGAACCTCGACACCTTCCTCCAGGTTCGCTGAGACCGGTGGACCCCTTCAACACTCCGCTCGTCGAACGGTTTCGCCAGGGCGAGGCTCCGGCGGATGTCCGTCTGATGGCGGCTCGCGGCGGTTTGCCGCTGCGTCCGCAGGCGCAGCTGTCGCTGCTGATGCTGCTGGCGTCCGACGAGGACCCGGAGGTCGCGGCCGCGGCGAGACGCACGATCGCCCGGCTGCCGGCCGAACCGCTGGCTGCGCTGCTCGCGCACCCCGACACGCCTGCCGACCTCCGAGCCTTCTTCGCGAACGTCGGCAGCGCCGGTGCGCAGGACCAGGCGCCGGCCGACGAAGAGACCGCAGGCGAGGCACTGCTGGGCGCGGGCGGCGATTCGCTCGCCGACGTACCGGCGCCGACCGAACCGGCCGGCCCGGAGGCGGCGAGTTCCGAAGCGGAGGCGATCGACGCCACGCCCGAGCGCCGTGGGACCGCCCAACGGCTGTCGATGATGACGGTCGCCGAACGGATGAAGCTGGCGGTGCTCGGGAGCCGTGAGGAGCGGTCGATCCTCGTGCGGGACGCGAGCCGGCTGGTCTCGTCGGCCGTGCTCAGCAGCCCCAGGTTGACCGAGAGCGAGGTCGAGGCGATCGCGCGGATGACGAATGTGTCGGGCGATGTTCTGCGGACGGTCGGAACCAACCGCGTGTGGCTGAAGAACTACGGCGTGGTCGCCGCGCTGGTGCGCAACGCCAAGACGCCGATCGGGGTCGCGCTGTCGCTGGTCAATCGGCTGGTGGACCGCGACATCAAGTTCCTGGCGTCCGACCGGAACATCCCTGAGCCGGTGCGCCTCGCGGCCCGCAAGATCTACACCCAGAGCGTGTCGCGGAGGCAGTGAAGTGCCCCTCGCCCTGCACCGCCGGATCGGCCAGCTCGTCGTCGTCGGCTTCAACGGGAAGACGATCCCGGAGGAGTTGCGCGGCCTCGCCCGCGAATTCGACCTGGGCGGCGTCATCCTGTTCTCCCGCAACGTCGAATCGCCCGAGCAGGTCGCCTCGGTGGCGGTCGAGGCGCAGCAGCTGGCTCGGGATCTCCCGCTCTGGGTGGGAGTGGACCAGGAGGGCGGCCGCGTCGCGCGGCTGAAGCGGCCGTTCACCGAGTGGCCCGCGATGGCGGCGCTGGGGCGGGCCGCCGACGAGTCGCTCGCGAGCCGGTTTGCCGGCGCGCTCGCCAGGGAGCTGCTGGCCGTCGGCATCTCGATTGACTTCGCTCCCGTGCTCGACGTCCTCACCAACCCGAAGAACCCGGCCATCGGCGACCGCGCGCTGGGCGATCGGGCGGACGCTGTCGCGCGGCTCGGCTCGGCGATCGTGCGGGCGCTCCAGTCGTCGGGCCTGGCCGCGTGCGGCAAGCACTTTCCGGGGCACGGCGACACCGGCGTCGATTCGCACCACGACTTGCCGGTCGTCGAGCACCCGCCCGACCGCCTGCGGGCCGTGGACTTCGTTCCATTCCGGGCGGCGATGGAGGCCGGCGTCGCGGCGATCATGACCGGGCACCTCCTGGTGCCGTCGCTGGACGAGCAGAGCCCGGCCACCCTGTCGCGGCGCATCGTGACCGACGTGCTTCGCGGAGATCTCGGCTTCGACGGCCTCGTGTTTACCGACGACCTCGACATGAAGGCCATCTCGGCGCGGACCACGAACGAGCGTGCGGCGGTGGCCGCCATCCGCGCAGGGTGCGACGTGGCGCTGCTGTGCGGCGTGGACGTCGCGGCTCACGCCTCCTCGATCGAAGCGCTGATTCGCGCGGTGGAGGAGGAGGACGTCCCCTGGGCGCGTGTGGAGGATGCGCTGTCGCACCAGAGGCGTGCGAAGGAACGGTTTGCGTCGATGAGCGGCACGACGCTGGACCGCCGCTGGCGGCCGAGACCAGAGGCCGAACTGCGCGCGCTCATCGGCTGTGAGGCCCACGAGGCCATCGCCGCCGACATGCGCCGCTTCGCCTGAGCCCTGAGCCTGTGATGTTGATCAAGCCTCGCGCGCTCCGCTCCGGCGACCGCGTCGCCATCGTTGCGCCGGCGAGCCCGTGCGCGCCCGACGAGTTCGAGGCCGGCGTCGCCGAACTCCGGCGCCTCGGCTTCGAGCCGGTCTTCGAGCCGACGGTGTTCGACCGCGACGGCTTCGTCGCCGGCGCCGCCGAGTCGCGGGCTGCGGCGATTCGATCCGCGCTCGGCGATGATTCGGTGCGTGCGATTGTAGGGGTTCGCGGCGGGTACGGCAGCGTTCAGATCCTGCCGTGGCTGGACCCCGCGGACGTTCGGCGTGGCCGCAAGTCGTTGGTCGGCTACAGCGACCTGACGTCGCTGCTGACGTTCGTCACGGGTCGCTGCGGCGTCGTGGCGTTTCACGGCCCGACCGTGGCCGGCCGGCTCGAGCGCGGCGCGGCCGCGTACGACGAAGCCACGCTGGTCGGAGCGCTGATGAACGCTGTGCCGCTCGGTCCGCTGCGCGCGCCAGGCCTCGAGGCCTTCCGGCCCGGCGAGGCGTCGGGCCTGCTGGCGGGAGGGAACCTGACGCAGCTGGCGGCGTCCATGGGCACGCCGTTCGCCTTCGACCCGCCCGCCGGCGCGGTGCTGTTTCTCGAGGACGTGAACGAGCGCCCCTACAGGCTCGATCGGCTCTGGACGCAGCTGCGCCTGGCCGGGATCATCGGGCGCGCGTCGGCAATCGTGTTCGGCGAGTTCCCGGGTTGCGACGAACCCGACGGCGCCGCGTTCGGCAGAGACACGCTTGCGCCGGCTCGTCCGGCCGTTTCCGGGACCGGTGCTGTTCGGGTTCCCGTCAGGGCATGCCGCAGGCGCGGCGATGACGCTGCCGCTCGGCGTTCGCGCGCGCGTGGTCACCGGCGCTCAGCCGGCCCTGGTGATCGAGGAAGCTGCGGTATCGGATCGATGATGTGTACCCTGAGCCGTGAGCCTCTTGGCCCGCCGAAGCCACTCGGGCGGAGGCGGCTGAGCCCTGAGCCTTGAGCCCTGACATGAAGAAGATCCACCTGATCGGGATCGCCGGTACCGGCATGGCGACGCTCGCCGCGCTGCTCAGGCGAAAAGGCCACGCCGTCCGCGGGTCCGACCTCAACATCTACCCGCCGATGAGCACGTTTCTCGCCGACGAAGGCATCGAGACGCTGGCCGGCTATCGCGCCGAGCACATCACCGGCGACCTCGACCTCGTCGTCGTCGGCAACGCCGTGTCGCGCGGCAATCCCGAGGTGGAGGAGGTGCTCGACCGGAAGATCCGGCACTGTTCGCTGCCGGAGGCGGTTCGCGAGCACTTTCTCTGGGGCGCGCGGTCGATCGTGATTGCCGGCACGCACGGGAAGACCACGACGACGGCGATCGCGGCATGGCTGCTGACCGCCGCCGGGCGCGACCCGAGCATGCTGGTCGGCGGCATCGCGGCGAATTTCGGTGAGGACGGGTCGAGCTATCGTGTCGGCAGCGGCCGCGATTTCGTCATCGAGGGCGACGAGTACGACAGCGCGTTCTTCGACAAGACGGCGAAGTTCCTGAAGTATCTGCCCGACATCGCCGTGATCGGCAACATCGAGTTCGATCATGCGGACATCTACGCCGATCTCGACGAGATCCGCCTCGCGTTCCGGCGGCTGGTGAATCTCGTGCCCGCGCGGGGCCTGCTGCTGCTGGGCGCCGACAGCCCGGAGGCGGCCGCCATGCGCGCGTTCGCCCGGTCGCCGGTCGAGACGTTCGGACTGACCGAGGACGCCGACTGGCACGCCTACGGTGTCCGCGTCCTGGACGGCGGCGACGTCATTCGGCGTTCGGCACGCGGGAGCGGACCTGGGCCGGTTCGACGTGCCGCTCCTCGGGGCCCACAACGTGCGGAACGCGCTGGCGGCGATGGCCGTCGCCCACGCCGTCGGGGTCGACCCGCAGTCGATCGCAGAGGGTCTGGCGCGGTTCAAGGGGGTGAAGCGCCGGCTCGAGGTGCTCGGAACCGTCGCCGGCGTCACCGTCTACGACGACTTCGCGCATCACCCGACCGCGATTGCCGAGACGCTGGCGGCTCTGCGCGCCGCCCGCCCGGATCATCGGATTCGCGCCGTGTTCGAGCCGCGCTCCGCCTCGTCGTGCCGGAAGGTGTTCCAGCAGGCGTTCGCCGACTCGTTCCGCGCGGCCGACGATGTGATCATCGCGGCGGTGTTCCGGTCGAACCTCCCGGAGGACCAGCGCCTGTCGGCTGAAGAGCTGGTGGCCGACCTGCAGACGGCCGGGACGCCGGCGCGCTACGTGCCCGCGATCGACGACATCGTGCGATCTGCTGGTGCGCGAGCGGCGGGACGGCGACCAGGTGGTGCTGATGTCGAACGGCGGCTTCGGCGGCATCCACGGGAAGCTGATGGAGGCGCTCGCTGCTGCATTCGGAAGTCTGGCTTCTGGATGTCTGTTCTGATGTCGCTCGCGTGTTCGCCCTGCTCGCCGCGGAGCTTGGCCCCGAGCGCGTGAAGCGCGAGGCGCCGCTGGCGCCGTTCACGACGTTCCGGGTGGGCGGGCCGGCCGAGTGCCTCGTCGAGGTTCACGACGCGGCGGCGCTGGCGGGTGCGCTGGCCATTGCGCGCGCAGGCCGGCGTGCCGGTGACCATCCTCGGCGGCGGCTCGAACGTGCTGGTGAGCGACGCGGGGGTTCGCGGCATCGTCGATCCGGGTGCGCGGCGGGGCGATCGGCCCTGGACGGGAGTGCGGCGTGCGAGCCGACGCCGGCGTCGACCCTGAACAGCCTGGTGCGCTGGACGATCGGGCGCGGCCTGGCCGGGCTCGAGGCGTGGGCCGGCACGCCGGGCACGGTGGGCGGCGCCGTCTTCGGCAACGCGCACTACGGCGGGCGGTCGATCGGCGAACGGGTCGCGACGGTGCGCCTGCGTCGCGCGCGAGCGGCGTGATCGAGGACGTGCCGGCGCGGCGAGATGGGGTTCGCCTACGATCGCAGCCGCCTGCAGCGGACCGGCGAGGTCGTGCTGTCGGCGCTGTTCGCGCTGACGCCGCGGCTGATCCCGGCGGCGCTGCGGGAGACGGCGCGGCAGTCGCTGGCCCATCGCAAGCGGACGCAGCCGCTGCACGTGCCGAGCGCCGGATGCGTCTTCCAGAATCCGGACCCGGCGCGCGACCGCGTGCCCGACGGGATCCCGGCGTCGGCCGGAGCGCTGATCGACCGCGCCGGCCTGAAGGGCGCGGCGATCGGCGGCGCGCGCGTGTCGCCGGTGCACGCCAACTTCATCGTGAACGAGGGCGGCGCGACGGCGTCGGACATCCAGGCGCTTGATCGAGCGGTGCCGCGACGAGGTCCGCGCGCAGCTTCGGCGTCGACGCTGCGCGAGGAAATCGGCTACCTGGGCTCGCGAGTCCTGTCGAGCGCGAGGAGCAGTTGAGGTGCTCCATGTCGACACTGCTGATCGAAGGGGGGCGGCGCGCTGTCCGGGCGCGTGGCCGTCGGCGGCAACAAGAACGCCGCGCTGCCGCTGCTCGCGGCGTGCCTGCTGACCGAGGACGAGTGCGTGCTCACCAACGTGCCGCGGATCAGCGACGTCGAGGTGATGGCGCGGCTGCTCGCGGACCTGGGCGCGAGGTCGACGGCATCGGCACGAGCACGCTGCGCATCCGCTGCGCGAAGGTCGAGCGCGACGAGCCGCAGAGCGGCGCTGGTCGGGCGGCTGCGCGGCTCGGTGCTGCTGCTCGGCCCGATGCTGGCGCGCCGCGGCCGCGCGCAGGCTGGCGCCGCCGGGCGGCGACTTCCCGGCTCGCCGGACCATCGCGACGCACCTCGGCGCCCTGACGGCGATGGGCGCGCGCGAGCTCGAGGGCGAGGGCCACGTGCTCGAGGCGCCGAACGGCCTGCGGGCGCGTCGATGTACCTCGAGGAAGCGTCGGTCACGGGGACCGAGACGGCGCTGCTCGCCGCCGCCGCCGCGCGCGGCGTCACCGAGATCCGCCACGCCGCCTGCGAGCCGCACGTCGTCGAGCTCTGCCAGTTCCTGCGGAAGATGGGGGCCGGCGTCGACGGGCGAGGGCACGCACACGATTCGCGTCGAGGGGGCGCCGCGCCTGGCGGGCGCCACGCACCGGCTGAACGGCGACTACATCGAGGCGGGCAGCTGGGCGGTCGTGGCGGCCGTGACAGGCGGCGCGATCGACGTCGAGGGCGCGCGCGCCGAGGACATGGAGGTCGTGGCGTCGGTGCTGCAGCGGATGCAGGTGCGGTGCGACCTGGACGACGCCCGGCTCCGGGTGGAGCCGTCGACGCCCGTGGGCGGGGCGCGGATCGTGACCGGCCTGTGGCCGGGCTTGCCGAGCGATCTCGTCAGCCTGGTCACGGTGCTGGCCACCCAGGCGGCGGGCCGGACGCTGCTGCACGACTGGATGTACGAACTGCGCCTGTTCGCGCTGGAGCAGCTGAGCGGCATGGGCGCCGACCTCTTCCTCTGCGACCCGCACCGGATCATCGTCACCGGGCCGTCGCCGCCTCCGCGGGCGCACGCTCGACACCCGCGACCTGCGGTCGGGCATGGCGCTGGCTGCGGCGGCGCTCGCCGCGGACGGCCAGAGCCGGCTCGGCCCGCTCGAGACGGTCGAGCGCGGCTACGCGAACCTGACCGGGCACCTGAAGGCGCTCGGCGCGCAGGTGGAGAGGGTGCGAGTAGCATCGCGTGCCTGAGCCCTGAGCCCGGCTGAGCCGGAGGCTCGCTCAGTGCTTGATGATCGGCTTGCGGCAGATCGCGGGGCGGCGTCGTCGGACGGCGGCGTCCGGAAGCGAGCCGCCGCTGTCGCGGCCCACCCGGAACGGGCGCAGGTCGACGTCCGACAGGTCGAGGACCCGGACGATGTGCGGCGTGAGCGTCACGATGATGTCCGTCTCCTGCCGCTCGCTCTTGCGTGCGCGCCGAACAGCCGGCCGATGACCGGCAGCTGCGACATCGCCCGCGCACCCCCTCCAGCGTCGTCCGCTCGTCGTCGCGGATCAGCCCGGCGAGGATGCTGGTCTCGCCGTCCTTCAACCGGATCACCGAGGAGACGGATCGGTTGCCGAACGTCGGGAGGCCCCCGTAGCCGGTCCCCGAGATGCTGCTCACTTCGACCTTCAGCTGCAGCGACACGTCGTCGTCGTGGTGGGTGCGCGGCGTGAGGTCGATGTTGACGCCGATGTTCTCGTAGTTGAACGAGGTCACCGGCTGCTGGGCGACGCCGCCGGTGGCGATCGGCGAGAAGGTCGTCGTCGGGCACCGGCACGCGATCGCCGAAGTGCGCCTGCGCCGCCACGCCGTCCAACGTCGCGCAGCTGCGGGTTGGCCAGCACCCGCGTGTTCGTGTCGCCCTTCATCAGGCGGTAGTACAGCGCCGGCAGCGCCCGACAGGAAGACGCCGGCGGAGGTCAGGCTCCGCAGGTCGAGCAGCGTCATGCCCGCGCGGTTGACGTCGACCGAGCCGCTGATGCCCGCCGGGATCGCCGTGCCGGGCGACGCGAACTGAAGGCCGTAGTCGAGCATCCGCGAGCGGTTCACCTCGAGCAGTTCGACGTCGATGACCACCTCGGGGCGGGCCTTGTCGATGGCCGCGATGAGCCGGCCGGCGGCCTGCACCCGCTCGGGCGTGTCCCTGATCGAGAGCGCGTTGGTGCCGGCGATCGGCGCGATGCGGCGGACGTCGATGACGATCCGCAGCAGGTCGATCGTCTCCTTCGAGGTCGGCGTTGCTCAGGTAGAACGTCCGAACGACCTCCTCCTCGTACTCGCGGCGCTTCGCCGGCGTGTCCGGGATGATGGTGATGGTGCGCGGCGCGGTGACCCGGTAGAAGGTCTGCGTCGTGGCGGACAACGCCTTCACCGCGTCCTGGAAGGTGGCGTTGCGGAGATCGATCGTGATCGGCACGTCGCGGAAGGCGGGGTCGAACAGCAGTTGACGTCGGCGAAGCGCGCGAGCGCCGTGTAGACGTCGCGGCTGCTGGCGTCGCGGAAGACGAGCGAGGCCGGCAGCTTGAGCCCGGCGGGAGGTCGAGGCCGGGCGCCGGCACGTCTCGCGTCCGCTCGATGAGCGTCTCGAGCGCCGTCTTGCCCTCGCCGGGCCACCGCCACCTTCGCGCGCAGCTGGTTGCGGGTCTGCGCGCAGTTCCCTGTCCACCTCGCTGCTCGCCGGGTTCATCTCGGCGGCGATCTGGTACTCGACGCAGCGCCTCTTCGAGCTTGCCCGTGGCGGCAGGCGCGCCGGCCGGTTGAAGTGGAACTGCGACGCCCGGAGCTTCGCCCGCTCGAGCGACGTCCTGGCGTCGATGTTGTCGGGCTTCTGCTTGAGCGCGAGCGTGTACTGCACCACCGCGCGGTCGTAGTCCTGCGCCTGCTCGGCCGCCCGGCCCTTGCTCAGCGTCGAGGTCGTCGCACACGCGCCCGCCACGAGGGCGACGAGGACCAGCGCAGCGGCCGGCGGCGCAGGGCGGCCCGGCCCGACGGGCCGGCGCGCGGCGCAGTCGATTCCGCCGGGCAGTCAACGGCTTCGGCTGCCATAGGTGACGACGTCGACCCCGCGCGGGATTGTAAAGGCGAACGCCTTGTCAGGCAACCCGAGATTCTCGCGCAGCTTCGTGAAGACGAACGTGGAGGTCCCTCCCTGTGTGTCGGCCGTGACCAGCCGCCGGATCTGCAGGGTGGCCCGATCGACGACCAGGATGATCCAGTCGTAGTCGTTCTGCTGCGACCTGGGCACGAGCTTCAGCGCAACCTCCGACGCCGCGAGGCCCTGCGGCCGCGGCGACCGAGGCGTGAAGTCCCGCTGAATGCTGCCTTTGCCCGCCAGGAACATCGCCGGGCTGCTGGCCTCGTCGGCGGGCGGCACGGTGCTGACGATGACCTGCCTGTCCGCAGGGACGTACGAGTAGAGCGTGCGGCCGTCCGAGACGAATTCCTTCTTCTCCGGGCTCGTGTAGGTCCACCGCATCATGCCCGGCTTCTTCACGAGCAGCGTGCCGCGCTCGGTGAGCTTCTTCCGGAGGACGCCGCCCTCGTAGATGTGCTCGAAGTCGGCGGAGAAGTCGCGGACCTGCTCGTACTTCCGCTGGAGGCTCCGCGCGAAATCGGTGGCAGAGGGCGCCGCTTGATGCGCCGAGCGCCGGCGAGCCACGACAGGACGAGGAGGAATGGGACGTCACGATGGCGATCCGGCGGATTCGTCAAGCCAACGATATCACGCCGGGACCCGGCCGATCAGGGCAGCAGCGTGCGCGCCTGCTCGCGCGCGGCATGCTCGCGCATCTTCTCCTCCAGCAGGTCGTTCACGAGAAACGCGAGACGTCGGGTCGAGTTCCTCGAGCACGTCGAAGCGGAAGCGCTGTTCCCCGTGCTCTTCCACTCGGCCTGCAACTCCGCGTTTCGATTCGACCCGGTGCGCAGCATGAACCAGAGCCCGTTCCGCGCGGCATTCAAGTCGCGGGATGCGCCCACCCACGCGTGGCCCGTCGAGTCGCACCGCACGACGAAGACCCCCGCCGGGGCGTGCGGTTCTTGTATTCGTCACAGCCTGCTTCTTCGTGTCCTTCGGGATCTCATGGTCCCCTCGGCCGGACGATGAAGCGCGGCTGAGGCGCGAGCAGGCCGCCCGCCCAGGCGCGCAGCGACGCGTGCCCGGCCGCGTCGAGCGCGACAAACGACACGCCGCGGTCCAGCGTCAGCTCGTGGTGGCGGTTCACGATGACGTGGCCGAATCCCATCCGGCGAATCGTGTCGGCCGGCATCCAGCATTCGATCCGCGTGTCCAGCGCGAGGCCGGAGAGGTCAGCCGTGAGGCGGAATGGCGTCCAGCCTCCCCGGCGTACGACCGGCGGCTGCCCGACCCGGCCCGCGACGATGACGAAGCGGCCCTCCGGCAGGTCATTCGGACCCAGGCCGAGGCGCTTCGCGGCCTCCGCGAGGTCGGTCCGGTCAATCGGCGAGTCCGGGTACTCCTCGATGACGGAGAGCAGGTACGGCGTTCCCGGGGCGAGCGTCGCGGCGCGGTCGGCCAGCGAGGGGACCGGCACGCGCGGATCCCGTTCCAGGTCGTAGAGGCCGCCGTAGAGCTGACGCACCATCGCCGCGGACCCGTCGGTGAGAAGCACCGTCCGTCCGAGTTCGGCGTTCCTGGAGACGAGGAACGGGAACGACAGCAGCGCGTCGGGCAGGTCGAACAGGGCGAGGTCGCGCCGCGTGTGCTTGACGTAGTAGTCGAGGCCGTTGTGGAGCTGCCAGTTCAGGTCGCGCCCGAGCACCTCGCGGCCCGTGTCCATGCCGGCGACCAGCCGGTCGAGCGCCAGCGTCGGCTCGCGATCGTCGCTGCGGTCCATGGCCGGGTAGGTGTCCCAGGCCCGCCACGCCGGGTAGGCGAGGAGGACGAGCCCGGCGAGGACTGCGGCGCAGCTCGCCGTCGACGGCCTGCAGCGTGGACACCATCCAGCCGGCTCCGCAGCCCGCCGCCAGCGCCGCCGCCCAGTGCGATCCCAGGTAGAACACGTGGACGTCGCCGACGTTGTAGGTGAACGCGAACACCCAGTTCACGAACCAGAGCGTCAGCAGCATCGCGCCGAGGCGCCACTGCCGCCGGAGCAGCGCGGCGAATCCGACCGACGGCGGCCGCGGCGCCGGGAATCCCGAACTGCTGGCGGACGTCGAACCAGTACATCGCGAAGCGATCGGCGATCGTCGAGGTCGGGATCCCGTAGACCATGTTCGTGCGCCAGTCCGACTTGGTCACGTCGAACCAGAACGTGCGCGCGGGATCGCTGAAGGCGGCGTTCGGGTGTTCGGCGACGAGCCACCTGATGTTCCAGGCGTACTGAAGCGCGAAGAGGGCGGCCATCGCGGCGGCCAGGGCCAGAACGCGCGGGCGCAGCATCGACAGCGGGCCGTCGGGGGCGGCCGTGACCAGGAGCAGCGCGAAGCCCGGCAGGAGCAGCACCATCGACAGGTGGTTGCCGAAGCCGAGCGCGCAGAGTGCGAAGAACAGCGCGAGGCGGGCTGTCGAGGGCCGCGCCTTCCAGGCGAGCAGGGCGAGCAGACACGCGCTCGCGAGAAGCAGGTGAAGCGCGTAGACCTCGGCGATGACGGCCTGCGACCAGAACGTGTAGGAACCCGCGAGCAGCAGACCTGCGACGAGGCCGGCCGCCAGCGTGCCCGCCAGTTCGGCGCCGACGATGACCATGAGGCCGACGGCCGCGGCGGCGGCGATCGCCGACCCCAGGTTCGCGGCGCGTGCCGCCTCGACTGGGAGCGCCCGGGCGAGCGCGCCGTTCAGGGCGAAGTAGAGCGGATACCCCTGGCGCGGGACCAGCAGGTGATCGCCGACGATCGCCTGGAACGAAGCGGTGTCGCCCAGGTCCTGGCCCGGCAGCAGCGTCGTGAAGTAGAGGAGGAAGGCGATGGCCGCCAGCGACGCCGGCGGCCAGGAGGCGTGTGCGCAGGGGCTGCACGTCGGATCCTGCCGCGTCAGGCCTTGGCGGGCGGCGGCGTGGCCTTCGGCGCCGACTTGGTTTCGACGGGGAAGTTGGCGCCCGCCCAGTCGGCAATCCCGCCCTTCAGCACCGACACGTTGAATCCCTGGCGAATGAGCTGGACGGCGACGGCCGTGCCGGTGACCTCGTCCGGATCGGAGTCGTAGACCACGACGTCTCGGCCGCGGTCGAGTTTCGCCTGGCCGATGGCGTCGGGCATCGTCCGGATGGCGCCGGGCAGCCGGATCGTGCTGTGTTCGTACGGGTACTTGAGTCTGACGTCGAGGATGGTCGGGAGCGCGGAGGCGTCCTGGCTGTCGAGCCGGGCCTTGAGGTCTTCCTTCGTGATGCGGGGAACGGGCATGCCGTATTGTCCCCGCGGGCCGCCGGCGCAGTCAAGCGTCAGGCGTGCTGCCGGGGCATCGCCGTCGACCGCCGGCCGGCGCCAGGGCTGAGGCGCCTGGGGCGCCGACGCATCTGCGTCCAGCTGCCAGCCGTTCGAGCGATGGCCGCAGCGCAGGCAGCGGAGGTGCAGCGACGCGCGGTCGGCCGCTACGACATGCTGATGCCGGCCGAGGAGATTGCAGCTGATCCAGTCCCACATGGCTTCATCTCGCTCAAGGTTGAAAGCGCGGTGACGGAACGGTAATCGCCCCGGCCGGCGGAGACTTGGAATTCGCGCCAAATCGTGGTGCGTGACGCGGACTCGACGACCAGGCCGGGGCAAGACGAGGTGCCAATGGTGCGATAAAATGGTGCCAGTCTTGTCGGCGGTTTCGCCGGCAGGAGCCCTACCGAGTGGGCGGCTAGCTCAGCTGGGAGAGCGCCGCGTTCGCAACGCGGAGGTCGCAGGTTCGAGCCCTGTGCCGTCCACCAGCCTTCGCTCATGATCGCGGGCGAAGGCTGTCCCGCCGTAGCCGCGAGGCGGCGAAGGCGGACCCATCCCTCGCTGAACGAGCTTCGGCTTGGCAGGCCACCCTTCGCGTCAGGACCCCGCTACTGCAGCGCTCGGATCAGCGCAGCGAGCGGCGGTGCGGAGCTGGTTCCGAAGGCGGCACGCTCTGGCCGAGTCCAGGACGTGGAGCGGCCTTCCGTCCACGCCCAGACCCCTCGCGCTGTCCTCACTGACCCGGTCGAGCGACCAGCACGCACTTCAGGTTCTTCTGATCGCGGATCAGCAGCTTGCCGTCAACAAGCGCGATCGGTGCCCAGTTCTCACCCGACGCCAGCAACTCCGCGCTCGCCAGCGGCTTGAAACCGGACGGGTCCGGCTCGATCAGATACAGCTTCTTGTCGCCGTCGACGCTCAGCAACAGACCGTCGGCGAGCACCGACCCGCCCTTGTTGAACGGCGGCTCGTCGCCAGTCTTCCACTTGATCTGGCCGTCCATCGTCATGCAGACGAGCCCGTCGCTGCGCTCGTTGATCGTGTACTGCGCGTAGAAGTGGTTCTTGTAAACAATCGGCGGCTGCGTGTGCGCGCCGAAGTTGGCGTTCTTGAACAGCTCGGTCACGCCGTAAGCTGCCGTCGCCCTTCTTCTCGACCTTGATCAGGGCTGCGCCTGCGCCATAGCCGCCCGTCATGAGCACCCGTCCTTCGCCCGCGTCGACCGCATGGGGAACCGGAATCCCGCACTGCCAGTTGGCGTAGCTCCACAGGACCTTTCCGGTGAGCGGGTCGAGGCCGCTGACGCTGCCGCCGCTCGCGCTTCGGCCCATGCCCTCGCTGGCCGTGATCATGACCAGATGATCCTCGCCGCCGACTTTGACGACGGACGGGCTGACGTATCCGGCGCCGCCAGAGAGTGCCGGCGACTTCCATTTCAACGCACCCGTCAGCTTGTCATATGCGACAACGCCCGCTCCGGATGTCTGCGATGCCACGATCACCAGGTTGCCGTAGATCAAGGGATTCTGTGTCAGCGCCCACCTAGGCAGTTGAGTCCCGCCGAAGTCCTTCCAGACGTTCCTGTTCCAGACGGGTTTGTGCGTGCTCGTGCTGACGCAATACAGGTCTCCCAGCGGGCCGCAGGTGTAGACGTTGTCGCCGTCAACCATTGGCGTGGATCGCGATCCGGCATGATCGAACGTGCCCGGCGCGCCGTACGCGAAGCTCCACAGCTCCTTGCCGGTGGCAAGGTCGAGGCATCGAATCTTGTCCCCGACCGCGTCGTCCCTGTCGAGCAGGTACACCTTGCCGGCGCTGACCGCCGGACCGCCGTAGCCGATGCCAACGGGGGCCGTCCAGAGGACCCTGGGCCCTTCCTTCGGCCAGGCTCGCAGAAGTCCCTTTTCCGTCGAAGTCTGTCTCGTTTCGGTCCGAGATACCCCGGCCAGTCCGCCGCAAACACCCACGCCACCGAGAGTGACACCAATACCGCTATCAGTCCCGTCCTGGGCTTCATCGTCATCGCTCCTCCGTTATCGTCGCAGAATGATACCAGTCGCCCCGGCAATCGCATAGCCTGCTGGTTCGCGTGCTGGTTCGCGCCCGGCCCCCCGCATCGGCTCAGTCGCGCCACCGCTCGACCATCACCAGGTTCATGGACGGAGAGTACCCTGCAGTAGAAGCCAAGCGATCTGCAGGCCGGAGAGTGACACCATCCCGTGGGACTCGTCGAGGAACATGTCGTCGGTGAACGGCAGGCGGGTCTTCACCGTCCTTGTAGGTGAGGACCTTCTCGGCGGCGTTGTACTCACCGGTCAGGTATGTGGCCAGCGCGTGGGCGTCGACGAACCACTCTCCCGCGGCGTCGCGGACTGGCGCGGCGCCGGACTGGAACAGGTGGCCGAAGGCGGCGAATCGAGGTTCCTGGTAGCGCCCAAACGGCACGACCGGGCGTGCTCTCGGCCGGGTTGTTCCGGTCGATCACCAGCCGGTCGACGACCGTGCCGTCCTGCAGTCGGGTGACCACTGTCAGTCGGCCCGCGGCCACCTCAACGGCCAGGTAGCAGCTCTGCTCCTGCGCGTCGTAGAAGAAGGGGTGCCAGATCTTCCGCCCGAGGTTGTCCTTGGCGTTGTCGCCGGACCGGCCGGAGACGAAGTAGACGGTCCCGTCGGCGGCCGACGGGACGAACTCCTCGTTCCTGATGAAGAAGCTGCGCGCCATCGCGTGGTCGTGGGCGTTGAGCACGACGTCGACATGGTGCTTGTCGATGATCGGGCCGAAAGTGGTCTTGGTCAGCGTGCCCGATCGGTCGGCACTCAGGTTGTAGGTGGCGTCGTGGTAGGCGACGATTTTCCAGGGCTGGGTGGTGGCGGCCAGATCGGAATCCAGCCAGGCAGCTTCGGCCTCCATCATCGCGCGCTGTTCCGCCGGGTCCTTGAACTGGTAGGCGAACGAACTGTTGACCACGGCGACGTGGACCGAGCCGTAGTCGAACGAATACGCCTGCCCCTTGAATCCCGCCGGGCCGTTCCGGGACGTTGAAGAGCGCGGTCGCGTACTCGGGTGTGCGGTAGAGTTCCGAGCCGTCCACGCCGCGGTGCTCGTGATCGCCGACGGCCGGCATGGTCGGAATCCTGGCGATGACGTCCTGGCAGGCGGCAAACCACGTGTCCCACTCCCGTAGTCGCGGCCCGAGTAGATCAGGTCGCCCAGGGTGACCATGAAGCGCGCGGCCGGGTTCTGCCGGTAGGCCTGGTTCACCGTGCTTTCCCAGACCTTGTACGGACCGTTCTTCTCGTGCGAATCGCCGAAGACGAGGAAGGTGAACACGTCCGGCGCCGCCGTCTCGGTTCCGAAAGCTGTAGTACGGGCTCCAGTTGACGCCGTCGCCGACCCGGTAGCGGTAGGTCGTCCCGGGCCGCAGGCCCCGCAGCGTCGCCGAGAACAGGTGGACGGCGCCGATATTGGTTAGCAGTGGCTCGGGGCGGCGCCGCGATCGCCGCTTATCAGGCGTCCGCCGGCAGGCCGTACTCGACCTGCCCGCGGTCACTGTGGCCTCGGTGCGCCAGCCAATCGTCTGCGTGGTCTTCGGGCTCTCCACCCACGCCAACCGCACGTCGTCCGGGGTTCCGCCGGCCCCGGAGAGCATCGGCTGGGGCCAGAGCACCAGCGTCAGCGCCGCCAGCGCCGCCAGGCAGGTCTGTCTCGCCATACTTCGCGTCCTCCTCGGCCGAGGTTGCGGTCGCTGCTATTCTGCCAGAAACGCGATTCGTAGCGAAGGCATTTGGGGATAATCACTCCGGGAGTGATTTCCGGGGCTTTCAGTCACGGACAGCGTCACTCGCGAAGCGGCTGGGTGGCCCGACGTCATATATAATGCGGACGATTGCGACCGCGCTACCCGTGACCACGCAGAGGACTGTATGAACAAGCAGCGTCGTTTCGGCCGCCGTGAGTTTCTCCAGACGGCCCCGCTCGCCCTGGCGGGGGCCGCCGCGTTCCCGACGATCGTCAAGGCGTCCACGCTGGGCCGGCAGGGCGCCGTCGCGCCGAGCGACCGCATCGTGATGGCCGGCATCGGCTTCGGCATGCAGGGGCCGTCGAACATGCGGACCTTCCTCGGCAAGAGCGAGGTGCAGTGGGTGGCGGTCTGCGACCTCGACGACGTGCCGCTGAAGAAGGCGCAGGACACCGTCAACGAGCAGTACGGCAACAAGGACTGCGCGACCTACAAGGACTACCGCGAGCTGTTCGCGCGCGGCGACCTCGACGCGGTGTCGATCGCGGTGCCCGACCACTGGCACGCCATCCTGTCGATCGCGGCCGTGCGGGCCGGCCTGGACGTCTACGGCGAGAAGCCGTTCACGCACAGCCTGCGCGAGGGCCGGGCCCTGTGCGACGCGGTCGAAGCGCTACGGCCGCGTCTGGCAGACGGGCAGCTGGCAGCGGTCCGAGGACAATTTCCACCGCGCCGTGCGAACTGGTGCGCAACGGCCGGATAGGGAAGATCCAGCGCGTCGAGGTGGGGCTGCCGTGCGGGCTACACCGATTTCGCGGGCACGTTCGGGCAGGAGAAGATCGAGAACCCGCCGGCCGGGTTCGACTACGACACCTGGCTCGGGCCCGGCGCCGTGGTCGCCCTACTGCAAGGCCCGTGTCCACATGAACTGGCGCTGGAACATGGACTACGGCGGCGGCCAGCTGATGGACTGGGTGGGGCACCACCTCGACATCGCCCACTGGGGCGCTCGACTTCGAGCGGACCGGGCCGGTCGAGGTGAAGGGCACAGGGGACTTCCCGACGAAGGGCATCTACAACAGCGCGACGCGGTACTGGGTGGAGACGAAGTACGCCGACGGCACGCCGATGGTGCTGGCGGGCGGCTACCCGGAGATCCAGAGCGGGACGAAGTGGATCGGCGAGCCGGCTGGATCTGGGTGGACCGCGGCGGGCTCGAGAGCCAGCCGGCGCACCTCATCAGCGAGACGGTCGGCCCGAACGAGACGCGGCTCTACCGAAGCCGGGACCACTGGCAGAACTTCCTCGACTGCGTGCGAAGCCGGGCCGCTGACGATTGCGCCGGCCGAAGTGGCGCAGCGATCGGCGAGCGTCGGGCACCTTGGCGTCATCGCCATCGAGACGGGCCGCACGATCAAGTGGGATCCCGCCACCGAGACGATCATCGGCGACCCGGGCGCGGAGCGGCTGTTGTCGCGCGCCTACCGGAAACCGTACCAGATGCCGGCCTAGTGAGGAGGCGCACCATGACGACACCACGACATCATCGCCAACCCGTCACTGATGGCCGTCACGCTCGCGTGCCTCGCGCTCGCAGGCGCTGTCCCGTCCGCGCTCGCGCAGACGGCGGCCAGGGCGCCGGTGCCTCCCGCGGCCGCGCCGCGCCCGCCTCGCTGGACGCCATCCTCAAGCAGGTGGCGCTCTACGACGGCGGCATCGAGTCGGCGGCCGTCTGGCAGCTCCGCGACTACGTCAACGCGCGAAGGGACGATGCGGCGGGCCGAGCGGAATGCGAGGCCAAGCTGCTGGCGTTCCTGAAGTCGCCGGCGAGCCCGGTGGCCCGGACGCTCGCCAGCCGGCACCTGCGCCTCGTTGCGGGGGAGACGGCCGTGCCGGCGCTGCAGGCGATGCTGGCCGACGACAAGTCGGCCGACCTCGCGCTCTACGCGCTGCAGGGCATCCCCGGCGCCGCGCCAGGCCGCGCGCTGGTGCAGGCCCTCGGCGTCACGACCGGCGCGACGAAGACCGCGATTGTCGCCGCGCTGGGCGAGCGCCGAAGCGCCGAGGCGGTTCCAGCGCTCGTGCCGCTGCTTCAGCAGCCCGCGCTGGCCGGTGCGGCCGCCATCGCCCTCGGCCGGATCGGGGGAGATGCCGCGACGTCGGCGCTCGTCGCCTCGTTTGCCGGCGCGCCGGCCGCGCTGAAGCCGGTGGTGGCTTCGTCGCTGCTGGCGTCGGCCGAGGCTTCGGTGGCCGGGAAGGACAACGCGACCGCGCTGAAGCTGTACGAGTCGATTCTCGCCGACCCGTCGCTGCCCGACCCGATTCGACGGGGCGCTGCGGTCGGCCGAATCTCCGCTTCCGGGAACGGCGCCCGGTCGGTGCTCCTGGGCTACCTCAGGGACCCGTCCGCAGCCGCCGGGCACGGCGCGCCGATGCAGGAGGCGGCCATCTCGAAGGTGGCCAGCCTCTTCACGGCGGCCGACATCTCCGAGGTCTGCGCGCTGCTGTCCGGACTGCCCGACGGTTCGAAGGTGCAGCTGCTGGCCACGTTGTCCGGCTACCCGGGTGATCGCGTGGCCCCGGCGGTGCTGAAGGAACTCGACAGCCGGACTCCCGCGGTCCGCATGGCGGCGTTCAAGACGCTGGGGACCGTCGGCGGACCTTCGGCCGTCCGGCCGCTCGCCGAGGCGGCCGCTCGCGCGAAGGGGCCCGAGCAGGCGGCGGCGCGCGCGGCGATCGGCTCACTGAAGGGGCGGGCCGTGGACGAGGAGATCGTGTCTCTGCTCGGCCGAAAGCCGTCCGACGATCTCGCGGGAGAACTGCTGCTGGCGGTTGGCGATCGGCGGGTCTTCCCGGCCAGGCCTGTCGTGGCCGCGGCGCTCTTGTCGCCGGCGCCGGCCATCCGCGTGCAGGCGCTCAGGGCGCTTCGAAGTGTCGGCACCCCCTCCGACATCCCGGCAGTCCTCGACCTGCTGCTCGGCGGAAGCGAGGATCCGACCGGACCGAAGGCGAGAAGACGGTGGTCGCCCTCGCACAGAAGATCGACAACCTGGACGGCCGCTCGAACGCGGTGAAGTCGCGGCTGGGCGCTGAGAAGCGTCCCGACGCGCGAGTGAGGCTCGTCGGCATCCTGGCGCTCATCGGCGATCCCAGCGCGCTGCCGATCCTGCGGACGCTTGCGGCAGACGACGACCTGGAGGTTCGCGACGCCGCGGTTCGAGCCGTGGCGTCGTGGCCGACGCCGGCCGCGCGCGAGGACCTGTTGAAGCTGGCCCGGGAGTCGCGGAACCAGACGAACCGGCTGCTCGCGATCGGCGGGCTCGTCCGTGTCGTCGGACTCGACAGGTACCGCGACCCGGAGGCGGCGGTCGCCGACCTCGAGGAGGCGGCGGGCTCTCGTGGAGGCCCGAGGAGCACAGGCTGGTCCTCGGCGCCGTGACGAGGTTCCCGTGCCAGGCGGCGCTCGACCTGGCCAATGGGTTCCTGAAGGAGCCCGAGGTGAAGGCGGAGGCGCAGTCGGCGGTCAGGGCGATCACGGCGCGCCTGAAGAAGGAGTCGATTGCCAAGTGAAAGACCCACACGATTGCATGCACGCTGCTCGCCGCGGCCCTGCTGGCGCCCGCGGCGATGGGACAGGCCCCGCAAACGGAAGAACTGAAGCTGAAGCTGCCGAAGCCCATGTTCATCGGGACGCCGACGAACATCAAGAGCCCCAACCTCGAGGCGGTCACCGGCAAGTCGCGCCCGCCCTTCATGGTGCCGGTGGGACGAAGCTGCTTTCGCTGAAGCGGCCCGTGACATCGAGCGACAGGCAGCCGGTCATCGGCGAGCTCGAGATGATCACCGACGGAGAGAAGGAAGGCGGTGACGGCTACTTCGTCGAGCTCGGCCCCGGGAAGCAGTGGGTCCAGATCGACCTGGGCGCGCGGTACGCGCTGCACGCCATCCTGGCGTGGCACTACCACAGCCAGGCCCGCGTCTACCGGGACGTCATCGTGCAGGTGTCCGACGACAGGGACTTCCTGAAAGGCGTTACCACGATCTTCAACAACGACCACGATAACTCGTCGGGCCTGGGGATCGGGAAGGACAAGGAGTTCATCGAGGTCGCCGAGGGAAAGCTGTTCGACCCGAAGGGCGTGGCAGGGCCGCTACATGCGGATGTACTCCAACGGAAACACGGTGAACGACCTCAACCACTACGTCGAGATCGAGGTCCACGGCACGCCAGTGAAGTGATTATTCTCTACCTCGGGGACCGGTACGGCCGGGCGCCGGCTGCGGGAGTATGATCTGGGGTATAGCGGAAGTTCGATTGGCGGGCTCGGGTATTCGGCTACAATGGCACGGCTGCGGGACCGGCCCTGGTCCCGGCGCCCGGCCCGGACTCGAAAGAAGGAGGCGACTGATGAATCGCGTGAGCATGGTGGCGGTTGTGGCGTTGGTGGCAGCCCTCATGGCAGCGCCGGCATCGGCGGCACCGACCAAGTGGGTGCGAGGTCCGGTGACCGCGATGACGGCCAACACGATCACGGTCACGGTCAAGGGGGCGGAATCGACGTTCAAGGTCGAAACGACGACACAGCTCATCGCCCGCGGGGCGGGGACGGCGAGTCGGGAAAAGGTCGGGTTGAAACTTGCCAGCTTCGTGAAGGTCGGCAGTTACATCGAGGTCCGGTACACCGAGGCCGGCGGCGCCAAGGTGGCCACGGAAATTCGGCCGCTTGCGAGCCGAAGAGGAAGGCGCGTCCAAGGAGAAGGAAGCAACGGCCGCGGGCAATACCAGCGCGCACGGCGCCGTCGTATCGGTCGCCATGGACTCGGTCGTGATCAAGGCGGACGGCGCCGACGTCAAGTTCGCCGTGACGCCGAAGACCAACGTGCTGGGGACCGGCATCGGCACGAAGGCGCGGGAACTGCAGGCGGCCGGCAAGCCGACCCCGATCACCGCGTTCATCGGGCCGAAGGACCAGGTGGTGGTACTACACGGACGGGGCCGCGCAGAAGGCCATCCAGATCCGGTTGGTCCGGAAGCTCGAGCAAGTAGGCCCAGGCCGGTCAATGCGACGAGTGCGGGCGGGGCGGCTCCGGCCGTCCCGCCCGTCGTGTTCTTCCCACCCGCCTCCGGGGCCCCTTCCGTGGAGCCCAGTCTCCCATCGGAGGCTGCGGTCCGAGGCGGATCCCGGCGATATCCGGGTCTTCGCCGTCCGGGCGGTCCGGCGCCGCGGACTTCTGGGCGCTGACTTCCGCGCGCCTGGCCGATTTCATCTGCTGGCGCTCGCGCTTCTTCTTCTCGCGTTCGCGTTTGAGGAATGTGGGTCTCGACTTGTTCATGCTCCTCCGTTCGTTGAACCAACTCCGAAGAACCTGACATGGGCGTCCGTCCAGGCTACGCCTCGCTCTCGCTGCTGCCGGCAGCGGCGCGACGACCGGCGCGTGCGCAGGCCGCCGCACCATCCGCGGCCCGCCCAGCCACTCCTGGAAGTGCTCCAGGTAGATGTAGAAGACGGGCGTGACGTAGAGCGTCAGCGTCTGCGAGACGATCAGGCCGCCGACCACGGCGAGCCCGAGCGGCCGCCGCGCTTCGGCGCCGGCGCCGAACCCGAGCGCGATCGGCAGCGTGCCCATCAGCGCCGCCATCGTCGTCATCATGATCGGGCGGAACCGCACGAGGCACGCCTCGTAGATCGCCTCGGCGGCGCTCACGCCGTCGCGCTTCCGCGCCTCGATGGCGAAGTCGATCATCATGATGCCGTTCTTCTTCACGAGGCCGACCAGCATGATGATGCCGACGAAGGCGTAGATGTTCAGGTCGTTCTTGAACAGCAGCAGCGTGAGCAGCGCGCCGAAGCCGGCCGCGGGAAGCCCCGAGAGGATCGTGAGCGGGTGGATGAAGCTCTCGTAGAGGATGCCGAGCACGACGTAGATGACGAAGATCGCGAGCGCGAGCACCCACCCCAGGCCCTTCATCGAGTCCTGGAACGCCTGCGCCGTGCCCTGGAAGCTGCCCGGAGACCGTGTCGGGCAGCGTCTCGCGGGCCAGCGCCTGCACCGCGATCGACCGCGTCGCCGAGCGCGACGCCCGGCCGCAGGTTGAACGACAGCGTCACCGACGGCAGCTGCCCGGTGTGGTTGACCGACAGCGGCCCCGCCGTCTGCCGCGTGGTGACGACCGTCGAGAGCGGCACCAGCTTGCCGGCGTTCGACTGCACGTAGAGCAGCGAGAGGGCGGACGGGTCGCGCTGGTACTGCGGGGCCACCTGCATGATGACCTGGTACTGGTCGTCGGGCGCGAAGATCTGGGAGACCTGCCGCGACCCGTACGCCGAGGTCAGCGCCAGCTCGACCTGGTCCACCGTGAGGCCGAGCGCGGCGATCTGGTCGCGGTTCAGGCCGACCTCGATCTGCGGGTTGCGGAGCTGCAGGTCGGACGTGACGTCCTCGATGCCATCGACCGTGCGCAGCGCCGCCTCGAACTTCGGCGCCGAACCGGTACAGCTCGTCGGTGTCCGGATCCTGGAGCGTGAACTGGTACTGGCTGCGCGTCATCATGCCGCCGATCCGGATGGCCGGCGGGTTCGTGAGGAACACGCGGATGCCCGGGATCCGCGCGAACTTCGGCCGCAGCGACTCGATCACCTGGTCCGCGGTCAGCGCGCGCTGGTCGCGCGGCTTGAGGTCCACGTTCAGCCGCCCGCCGCCGCCGACCCGAACACGTTCGCGGTGTACCCGGCGACGTTGGGGTCGTTCGCGAGGACGTCCATCACGTCCTTGACGCGCGCCGACCGTCGCCTCGAAGCCCAGCCCCTGCAGCGTCTCGATCTGGCCGCTCAGCTGGCCGGTGTCCACGCTCGGGATGAACCCCATCGGAATGACGCGTGAACAGGTACACCGTGCCGGCGAGCAGCAGCGCCGACACCACCATCGTCGCGCCCTTGAACCGGATCGTCTGGCGCAGCGTCCAGGAGTACCCGCCCAGCGAGGCGTCGAACGCCGCGCTCCATCGCGTTGTAGAACCGCCCGTGCCGGATTGAGTGCGGCGCCTTCAGGAACCGGCTGCACAGCATCGGCGTCAGCGTGAGCGACACGAGCGCCGGACACCAGGATGGCCGCGCCGATCGTCACGGCGAACTCGTGCATCAGCCGGCCGACGACGCCGCCCATGAAGAGCACGGGGATGAAGACCGCCGCCAGCGACAGCGTCATCGAGACGATCGTGAACGCGATCTCCTTCGAGCCGTCGAGCGCCGCCTGCAGCCGCGGCTTGCCCATCTCCATGTGCCGGACGATGTTCTCCAGCATGACGATGGCGTCGTCGACGACGAAGCCGACCGAGAGCGTCAGCGCCATCAGCGACAGGTTGTCGAGGCTGTAGCCGAGGACGTACATCACCGCGAACGTCCCGACGATCGAGAAGGGCAGCGCCAGGCTCGGGATGATCGTCGCCGACACGTTCGCGCAGGAACAGGAAGATCACCAGGACGACCAGGCACGCGTGAGCAGCAGCGTGAACTTGACGTCGTCGACCGACTCGCGGATCGGCACGGCGCGGTCGCTGCGGAGTCGGAGCTGCACCGACGCCGGCAGCTGCTGCTCGAGTTGCGGCAGCAGCGCCTTGATGCGGTCCACGACTTCGACCGTGTTGGTGCCCGGCTGGCGCTGGATGGCGAGGTAGATGGTGCGCGCGCCGTTGTACCAGCCGGCGTTGCGCTCGTTCTCGACGCCGTCGTAGACGTTGGCGACCTCGTTCAGGCGGACCGGGCTGCCGTTCCGCTACGCGACGACGATCGCGTTGTAGCCCGCGGCGTCCAGCAGCTGGCCCGGCGCCTGGATCACGAAGTTGCGGTCCGGCCCGTACAGCGTCCCGGTCGGCCGGTTGACGTTCGACGCGGCGATCGACTGCGCCACCTGGTCGATCCCGATCTGCCTGCGCGGCCAGCTGCATCGGGTCGACGTCCACGCGCACCGCGAACTTCTGCGACCCGAAGACGTTCACCTGCGCCACGCCCGCTCACCATCGACAGGCGCTGCGCCAGCAGGTTCTGCGCGTAGCGATCGAGCTGCGCACAGCGGCAGCGTCGGGGAGCTCAGCGTCAGGAACAGGACCGGCGTGTCGGCCGGGTTCACCTTCTGGAACGACGGGGGCGAGGGCATGCCCGGCGGCAGCGCGCGCTGCGCCCGGGCGATCATCGACTGCACGTCCTGCGCGGCCGCGTCGATCGACCGGCTCAGGTCGAACTGCAGCGTGATGCTGCGTGCTGCCCTGCGTGTTGCTCGAGCTGATCGAGCTCACGCCGGCGATCGTCGAGAACTGCTTCTCGAGCGGCGTCGCCACCGAGGCCGCCATCGTCTCGGGGCTCGCGCCCGGCAGGCCGGCGTTGACCTGGATCGTCGGGAAGTCCACGGTCGGCAGGTCGCTGACCGGCAGCAGCCGGTAGCCCATGATCCCGAAGATCAGGATCGAGAGGACCAGCAGCGTCGTCGCGACCGGACGACGAATGAAGGGTTCCGCGAGATTCATGGTGTCGTCCTCGGGCTACTGCCCGCCCCTGCCGGCCGCCGTCGGCCCGCTCCCCGCGCTCCGGCCCCGCCTCGCCGCGTCGACGCCGGGCGTCGCAGGCGCAGCTGCCCGTCGGTCACCACGACCTCGCCGGCGGACACGCCGCTCGCGACGACGACCTGGCCGCTCTGCTGCCGTTCGACCGTGACCGGGCGCATCTCGACGGTCCGGTCCGGCTTCACGACATACACGTACTGACCGTCCTGTGACGCCTGCACGGCGGTGGCCGGCACGACCAGCGCGTCCGGCGTCCGTCGTCAGGTTCAGCGTCACCTGCACGAACGCGCCCGGCCACAGCTGGCGGCCGGCGTTCGGGAACGTCGCCTTCAGCCGGATCGTGCCCGTCGTCGGGTCCACCGACGTTGTCGATGAAGCTCACGGCGCCGGTCTCCACGGCCGTCGCCGGGAGCCGGTCCCCTGGCTCGCGGTCGACGACCCGGGCGGCGGCGATTGGAGGCGTGCCAGGTCCGGACGGCGCGGCTGATTGCCGTGCCGACGCCTGTCGGGACCACCGCGGTGACTGTCAGCGGCCGCTGAGCCTGGAAGCGACGGATCTCGGACAGGAACCGCCCGGGCACGGAGAACGTCACGTAGACCGGCGACATCTGGTTGATCACGACCAGCGGCGTCGTATCGTTGGCCCGGACGAGGTCGCCGACGTGGGCACCGAGCGCGCCGGTCCGGCCGCTGATCGGCGCCAGCGATCTCGGTGTACTGCACGTTCAGCCGCGCCGTCTCGATGGCGGCCTTGTCGGCCGCCACCGTCGCCGTCAGCGCGGCCGCGGTGGCGCGCTGCGTCTCGTACTGGTCGCGCGTGATCAGTCCGCGCTGCGACCAGGCTTCGGCTTCGCGCCAGCTGAGCCTGCGCGTTCTGCAGGGTCGCCGTGTCGCGGGCGAGCACCGCCTCGGCCTGCCTGAGCGCGGCCTGGAACGGCCTCGAGTCCAGGCTGAACAGCGGCTGGCCCTTCTGGACCTCCTGGCCTTCGGTGAAGTGATGGTGCTCAGCTGCCCGGTGACCTGCGCGCGGATCTGCACGCTCGAAATGGCCTCGACCGTGCCAACCGCAGGCAGGGTGACCGGCATCGGCTTCTGCTCGACGCGCGCCGTCAGCGACGGGCACGGCGCCGCCGGCGCCTCGTGCTCCACCCCTCCACCGGCAGGCGCCTGACCGTTCGGCGCAGGCGAGGACGAGCAGGACGCCAGCGGGAGTGACACTGCGAGAAGGGCGGCGGCAAGACGAATGGGTGTCGTCATCACTATCTGGTTATCTTGACACGTTTTCGGGGACCTGACGAGCCGATGCGGTGGCGGGTGCTGAAAGGCCGCGCCACCCGGGCTCCCCGCGACGCAGGGAGTTCCGGGCGGCGGCGACAGGCAGGCTACTGCCCCTTGCCGAAGTACACGATCGCGTAGATGACCGTCGCGACGAACGCGGAGAGTGCGATCCCCATGATGGGCACGTGCACCCGGGCCCGGGTTGGCGTCTCGCGGGGATTGGCCAGGCGGCTCTTGCGCCAGCCGAATCCGGCGTAGATGAGGAGGCCTGCCTCCATCCAGAGGATCAGGCGCAGCCACGTGTCCTTCGGCAACCCCCACATGACGTACAGGCACGACAGGGCGCCCGCCATGCCGACAACCCACGCGCCAACGCCCCCCCGGGCACCTTGAACGGCCGTTCGATCTCCGGGCTCGCGACCCGCAGGAGCGGGACGCCGACGCAGACCAGCACGAACGCCAGCAGCGTGCCAATCGAGACCAGTTCGCCCACGAGGCTCATCGGCATCACGCCGCCGCAGAACGCGACGAAGCATCCTGTCAGGACCGTGGCGACGTAGGGCGTCCCGTGCTCCTTGTGGACCGCGCCGAACCAGGGCAGCAGGCCGTCCTTGCTCATCGCATAGAAGATGCGCGTCTGGCCCATCATCATGACGAGGATGACGGATGTGAGCCCGGCGAGCGCCCCGAGCTTGATGAGGAACGTGAACCCCGTCTGCGCCGCCGGCGACCAGCCGCGGAGGGTGACAATCTTATCGATGCCGACGGCGATCGGGTCGGGCACCCCGAGCTCCTTGTAGTTGACCACTCCAGTGAGCGTCAGCGCCACGAGGATGTAAAGGATCGTGCAGATGACGAGCGACCCGAGGATGCCAATCGGCAGGTCCCGCTTCGGGTTCTTGGCCTCCTGCGCCGTTGTCGACACCGCGTCGAACCCGATGTAGGCGAAGAAGACCACCCCCGCGCCGGTGAGCACGCCGTTCAGCCCCCACCCGTAGGCGTTCACCTGGTTCCCGTTCAGCGTGATCATCTCCTTGGCCGGCACGAGCGCGGCCAGTCCCGTCGCCGCCGAATTCACGAACAGGTTGTCGTGCGAAATCAGGCTGATGCCGAGACCGATGAACACCAGGACGATGGTGACCTTGATGACGACGATGAAGTTGTTGACGAACGCGCTCTCGCGCATGCCGCGGTAGAGGATGGCCGCCACCGTCAGGCCGATGAACGACGCGGGGATGTTCCACAGGCCGTAGCGCCTGCGTCACGCCGTCGTTGAGCAGGACCTGCTCCCACGGGCCCTTGGTGAAGCGCAGCATCGTGTCCGAGACGGGGATGCCGAGCGTCTTGTGCATCAGGCTCAGGAAGTAGCCGGACCAGGAGGTGCTGACCGTCACCGCGCCGAACGCGTACTCGAGGATCAGGTCCCAGCCGATGATCCAGGCGATGAACTCGCCCATCGTCGCGTAGCTGTAGGCGTAGGCCGAGCCCGCGACCGGGATCATCGACGCCATTTCGGCGTAGCAGACGCCCAGCCAGCGCGCACAGCACGCCGCCAATCATGAAGCTGTACACGATGCCCGGGCCGGCGTAGTTGGCCGACGCGGTGCCGGTGAGGGAGAAGATGCCCGCGCCGATGATCGCCCCGATGCCCAGCATCGTGAGGTTGAACGCCGTCAACGTGCGCTTGAGCTGCCCGCCCGCGTGCGCGCCGTGAGCGGCTTCGCCGGCAAGCGGGATCGTTGGCGTCGGCGATGAGTTTCGCCAGGTCTTTCTTGATGAACAAACCTGCCATGTGATGCGCCTCCGACGGAGAGCTGACGGGACCGTGGGCCGGGCTGCGCCCCGCACCGGCGTGCGTGCGCGAGCGGCCATTATAGGCCGAATGGTGTCAAGGCCGATGGCGATTCGCCGAGCCGGCCCGCCCGAGATAGTCCCCGCGCGATGCCTCGCGGCATGGTAGTATCCCGCCCGGGTGCGCAACACCATCACAATCGAGCAGGACCCCTGGCGCTGCACTCGCGCTGGTTGGGTCTAAGCCGCGCGAAGCGCAACGCCTCGGCGCCGGGCCGGGAGCGGTTCCGAACGACTCGTCAACGGGGAGCCCACTCGATGAGCGGATGCCTGTCTCGATTCGGCGGCCTCGCGCCGGGCCGTGAGGAGGAGCAGAAGCGGTACTTCAGGGAGAAGCGGCTCTACACGCTTCAGGTGGAGTCGACCGACGCGTGCCCGCAGGCCTGCGTCTACTGCTCTGCCGGCTCGACGCCGTCCGGCACGCGGGCCCTGACCTCCGGCGAGATTCGCGCGTTGCTGGACGCGTCCGCGCGGCTCGAGGTGCGCGCGATCGACTGGCTCGGCGGCGATCCCCTCGCGCGGGCCGACTGGCACGAGCTGATGAACCACGCCCGGACCCTCGGGCTGATCAACAACGTCTGGACCAGCGGCGTGCCCCTCCGTGACCGCGACGTGGCCCGGAGAGTCGCCGAGATCACCCAGGGCGGCTTCGTCTCCGTTCACGTGGACTCCACCTCGGCCGAGACCTACGCGCGGCTCCATCCCGCAGGCAATCCGCGGAACCTCGCCGCGATTGTCGAAGGCGTCGACCGCCTGCGCGAGGCCGGCAAGTCTCCGGACGAGATGATCAACTGCATCACCTTCACGGCGCTCCAATCGTCGCAGGACGTCATCGACACCATGCGCTGGTGGCTGCATGAGAAGGGGATGCGGACCTGTCTCACCATGTTCAACCCGGCGGGCATGGGCGCCGAGTGGCGCAGCCTGGTCCCCGGGGAGGAGGAGACCCGACAGGTGTTCCGGGAGAGGGACGCCCTGAACTACGGCGCGGGAGGCGGCTCGATATCGGCGATGGACACCGACAAGTACTACTGCGGGACGATGGCGACGGTGACGTTCACGGGCGACGTGACGCCTTGCTCGGTCATCCGCAGAGGGCGTGGCCAACATCCGTACAGACACCCTTCGAGCGCATCGTCCACGACCACATCGGCGCGTTGACTCACGAAGCGCTGCATGACGCGCGGCACATGCCCGAGCCGTGCAACATCTGCCGGGAGAACGCACACTGCTGGGGCTGCCGGGCGAGCGCCCATCACTACGGCGGCGACGCGAATGGCGTCGATCCGAAGTGCTGGATGCTGAAGCCAGTCAGCGCCCACGCAACGCCCGCGACCGATTGCGCGGCTGGGAAAGGGAGAACCTGATGAGTGCGGAACGCCGGTTGGACGTCGGCCTCGAACAGGTGAGCGACGTCTACGAAGGCCCGGGCGGCATCCTCTGGGAAATGCTGATGGGCGAGCAGATCCACGTCGGCGGCGCGCCCGAGACCGAGGCGCTCTCGCGATGCGCCGGCATCACGGCGTCGAGCCGGGTGCTCGACGTGTGCAGCGCGCTCGGCGGGCCGGCGCGGCAGCTCGCGTCGGCCACCGGCTGCACCGTCGTCGGTCTCGACGGTACGGCGAGAATGCATGCCGAGGCCGAGCGCAGGACCCTGGCCGCCGGATTGGAGGCGAATGTCACGTTCAGGCTTGGCGACGCCCTGCACATGCCCTTCGACGGGGCGACGTTCGACGTCGTATGGGGCCAGGACGCCTGGTGCTACGTCTCGGACAAGCGGCGGCTCCTGGCTGAGTGCGCGCGGGTGGTGAAGCCGGGTGGCGTCGTGGCGTTCACCGACTGGATCGAGACGGGGCCGATGAGCGATGAGCGCTGGACGGCGTTGAACACCTTCATGGTGTTTCCATACCTGGAGACCCTCGACGGCTACGCAACGCTCGCCGAATCGGCCGGGTTGACGGTGACGGGGAGCGAGGACCTGAGCGCGGACTTCGCGCGCCACGTCCAGTCGTACCTCGACGCGCTGAGCGGCACCCATCGCGCCGGGATTGTCGCCGTCTACGGCCAGGAGATGTACAACGACGTGGAGCGGGGCATCACGATGTGGCGTGACGCGTCTGCCGCCGGCCAGGTCGGACGGGGACGGATGGTCGCGCGGAAACCGGCCGCGTGACGGGCGCGCCAGATGGACTGGGCCACCCGACGTGATGCGGCGGCGGCGACCGTGGAGGCGTGGATCGCGCGCCTCGGGACGCGCTGGGACGGACCGACGGGGACCGCCTGGAGCGACACCGACCTGCTCGGCCACCTGTCGGCCTGGTCGGACTTCCTGCTCGACCAGATCGAGGCGCTTCTCGCCGGGCGCGCCGGCACAATTCCCGCGATCGACGTGGACACCTGGAACGCGGAGCAGGTGGAGAGACGCCGCGGCCGGACGGCCCGCGAAGCGGTCGACGATTGGCGGCGCGCGGCGCGGCGGGCGAGTGACGTTGCACGCTGCCTGTCCGATGAAGCGCGGCGGCGGAGCTGGTCCGTCGCATGGTCGCCGTCCCGGGTGACGATTGACGACCTGCTGACCCTGTGGGTGGTCCACATCGAGCAGCACGGTGCGCGGCTGGCGGACGCCGGGGCGCGGGAGAATCCGGTCGGCGCCCTCAGCGCTTCGAGTTGAGAACCACCGCGACCGCCCTCAGCACCGGGATGGCGACCGTGGCCTGCTCCTGCGGACGCGCCTCGATCCGCAGCGCTCCGAGCTGCTCGCCCGTCTCGGCGTCGAACAGCGCCCCGGTCATCGAGCCCGGGAGGGCAAACGTGACGTTGGCGCCCGCCCTGGGCTGCCGCACATAGACGAGCAGGTCCCGGCCGTTCTCGATCCCATACGTCCACGACACGTTCTCGGCGTAGCGCTGCATCGCCCCCGGTTCCCCGGGCGCCACCAGCCGCATCGTCGGCCAGTCGACATGTCGCAGGATGCGGTCGATTCCCGGGCTGAGCGAAGCATCCCAGATCCACGTTCTCCGCCGCTCGAACGCAGAGCCCGCAGGGTGGGCCACCCGGACGAACCGGTAGCCGGGGCCGTCGCGATTCGCGTAGCACAGCGCGCCGACCGCCGCGCACCATGGCGGGGCAGGTTCAGGTCGGCAGGGCACGGGCCATTGCCCGTCGATCAGCAGCACCTTGGTGCAGCCAGGGGTTGCGATAGGCGCGAGACCGGGCTCCGCGTACGAGAGGCGTTCGGCGAAGACCTCGGTGAGCGGGTTGTCGGCTGACGGCCACCGCGCCCAGATGATGCTGGCGGCGCGGGATGGCGTGCCGGAACGTTCCGGCAGCCGCGGCTGGAAGGCCGCCACGCTCCACACGCACGAGGCCAGGGCGATTGGCGCAAGCCAGCGGAGGTGACGCGCCGGGACGACCCCGCCGGCTTGCTGGAGGATCGGGATCGCGAGCGGGATCAGCCAGACGCCGTATCGGCTCATGCCCGGCGTTGCGCCGCTGTTGATATTCGTCGACTGGGCAAACGAGAGCAGGAAGACGACAGCGGCCGTCAGGCTCAGCCAGATGCCCGAGTCGGCGCAGCGCAGACGGGTCACGACGGCGACTGCGACGGTCGCCCCCACGACCGTGCAGACGAGCAAGGGCGCGCCGAAGGCGAGGCCGAGGTTCGGATCCCAGAGCACGGCTCCCCATTCCTGGACCGTGGGCCAGCGCGCCAGCGTGCCCTTGATGAGTTGTGGTGTCGCCAGGCCCCAACGCAACCCGTAGTAGAGCGGGTGGGCCAGCGCGATTCCGGCGGCCACGGTCGCGCCGGTCCAGAACCGCGCGTCGCGTGCCGCGCCAGGCCGCACGACCAGCGTGGCGGCGCCGACACATAGCAGCACCGCCGCGATCGGCGGATTCTGCACCGACGCCGCGCCGAGGGCGACCATCGACCACCACGGCGCGTCGCGCCGCAGCGCGAATGCGATAGCGAGCAGCGAGAACGTAAAGACTTCGGTATGGCTCTTGTCGATCCACCAGAGCACGGGGCTGCAGAACAACGCGGCCACGAGCCACCAGACGAGTCTCTTGGAGACCACCCAGAGCGCGCCGAGGAACAGCAACGAGTTGAGCGCCACGAATGCGTAGTTGGGGTGCGCTCCGACGGCGTTGGCGACCCACAGACCGGGCACCGCCAGCGCCGAGTAGAACCAGAAGTGGAAGAAGTCCTGATGTCCCTCGGCGTCTCTCAGTTCCTGGTGCGTCGTCAGCGCGACGCCTCTGAAGTGCCGACGGCCCAGTTCCGACTCAATCCGGGCTATGTCCGCCGGTGCCAGCGCCGGCGCTCTGAGTCTGGCCATGTTCATCGCCATGGCGAGGTACTCGTGTGCGTCTCCGACCCGCTGCGGCGACGACGTCGCAATGAGCGCGGCCAGCAGCAGGCCGAACGCCGGCAGGAGCGCTCTGGGATGCATGGAAGGCTGAACGGTAGCACGAAACGCCGGTCGGCCGGCCCAATTCAGTGGCGTGCGAGAACGGCGCGTGTGCAGGGCGCAGGTCCCCGAGGCCTCGCGATGAGTTCCGCGCGCAGCCGGTCGAGGTCGGCCGGGGTGTCCACGTCGTACCACGCGGGAAGCAGGGCCACGGTCAGGCCCAGTTCCGCCGCGCGCGCGAGCGTCTGTGACGCGACCTGGTCGTGCTCCACGCGATTCGCTCGAAGAGTCGGGGCTGCCGGCCGGCGTAGGCCGATGAGGTAGTAGCCCCCGTCCTCGGCGGGTCCGAGCACCACGTCGTGTCGATTCGAGCAGCTCCGCGGCCTGATCGAGGTACGCCGCGGGCAGTGTCGGGCTGTCGGCATTGAGCGCCGTCACTCGAGAGAGCCCTTCCGAGAAGAGCCGGCCCATGGCGCTCGACAGGCAGTCGCCGATGGTGGCCCCTTCGACGGCGAAGATGCGCGCACATCCCGGCAGGAGACGGCGCATCTGGTCGACCGCGGTCGAGGGGGACACGGCGACCGCCATCTCGATTCCGCGGACGCTGGAGACGAGTGCCGACGGTGTCCCTCAGCAGGGCCTCAGACAGTTCGGCGGCCTGATCGGGCGTCAGCGGCGGGCACAGGCGCGTCTTCGTAGTGCCCGGCACCGGCAGCTTCGCCATGATCACCACGGCAGCGGTCCCCCGCATCGGTCTTCTCGGCCTCGAGTCCGTCAGCCGCATGCGGCGGAGCGATTCGCGGCGAGCCGAAGATCACCCGCAGAATATGTGCGGTCGCCAGCACGGTCCCGCGCAGCGTCCCGCTCACTTTCGAACGGCCGCCGCTGCGGGGTCTGCAGGCGACGGGCACCTCGACGATCCGGAGCCCCGCCCTCGCGGCTCCGACGATCATTTCGGTCGGCCAGCCGAACGACAGATCCTCGAAGGAGAGGGAGAGCAGCGTCGAACGGCGGATCGCGCGGAAGGGGCTGAGATCGGTGAGCGGCGCGCCGTGACCATCGGATGAGAAGCGCTGCGAGCCTGTTTCCCACGCGCTGGTGGAAGGGCATGGCGGTGGAGGGCACCCCTGCGGCTCGGCCCGGGCGGAACCGCGACCCGAGCACCAGGTCGGCGGTCCCATTCGCGATGGGAGCCACGAGCGCCCGGATATCCTCCGGGTCACCGGCGCCGTCCGCATCGAGAAACACGACGACCTCACCGCGTGCCCCGGACACGCCCCGGACGCATGCGCGGCCATACCCGCGACGGGGCTCGCTCAGCACTCGAGCCCCGCGCGACGTCGCGACGGCCACCGTGGCATCGCGAGACCCCCGTCAACGACGATAACCTCGCCGACGACGTCCCGAGGGATCGCGTCAATCACCGCCCCGATGCTCTGCGCCTCGTCGAGTGCGGGGATGATCACCGACACGAAGAGACGCGACGCGGTCACCTTAGTAGCTCCAGCTCAGACCGCACCGCGCGCAGTGCCTGGGAGGGTGGTCGCTTTCAAAGGCGCGTCGAAAGGCCTGATAGCGCTCTCCGCCCCAGACGTCGGCGACCGGCTCCTTCAAGACGTTACCCAGGACACGTTCCTCCCGATACTCCCCGGCGGTCCTGTGGCCGAACGGCGCGAAACAGCATGAAAGCACGTCGCCGCCGGCCGTGATGTACGTCGACGAGTAGGGTCGGCCGCAACCCGACCACGGGCGTTTCCCGGAATCACCCTGAAGGCTCTCGACTGGCGTCGCGGTTCCCGCGGCCTTGAAGACAATGCCTCGTTCGCGGCACGTGCGCTCGCAGCGGCCGACCAGGGCGAGTTCATCCGGGGTCGCCCGTCGAAACAGGGACTGCCCCGACTGTGCCAGTCCCTCCTCGAAGAAGACGAGGCGTTGCAGGTAGATCTCATTGATGCCCGTATCGCTGGCGAGATCGACGAGCGCCGGCAGCTCGTGGAGGTTCCGACGCATCCCCGTGAACCAGAGCGACACGGCGGGCGCGGTGGCCCCGAGGGCTCGCTGCCGCTCGAGGAACGCCCGCACGTTGCCGAGCACCGTGTCGAATGCGTCGACTCCCCGGATCGCCGCGTACGTGTTCCGCGTGGCCGCGTCCATCGAAAGCCGATACTCGTCGAGCCCTGCATCCTCGAGGGCCTCGCCGCGTTCCGCGGTCAGCAGGATCCCGTTCGAGTTGAAGAGGACATGGGCCCCACGCTCCTTGAGGTGGCGGATCATGCGCGGCAGGTCTTCGTTCAGCAGCGGTTCGCCCAGGCCGTGCAGCACCACGCGTTCGAGCGCAGGAAACTGATCCACGATGCGGCGGAAGTCGTCGTAGCTCAAGTCCCGGTCGTCGTCGCGCGGCAGCCACGTCCGCGGGCACTGCCGGCAGCGCTCGTTGCAGCGGGTGGTCGGCTCGACATAGATCGAGCGCGCGAGCGGCGGCTGCGGCAGCAGGTTCATGGAAGGCTGAACGGTAGCACGAAACGCCGTTCAGCGTCGGACATCGGTCTCGCCATTCCGATCTCGCGCTGGACGCCGCGTCGAAGTCCAGGCGATGGCAGAGAAGAAGTGACCCTGCGCAACCGTCGACAAGCCGCTGTGCGCGGTGCAGGACGAATAGCGGTATAATCGAGTGTTTGGCTCCCGGGTCCGAGGGAGGGCTGACGGGGTGCCTGTCAAAGAAGGAAGGTAGAACATGCGTGCGCGTTTTGGAGTTCTTGCTCTCGTTCTGGGAATTGCTGTCATGACTGTCGCGTGCGGGGCACCCCCGACCGCGGACATCGACGCCGCGAAGGCGGCCATCGCCGCCGCCACCGCGGCCGGCGCCAGCGACTACGCTGCCGCTTCGCTGAAGGCCACCGAGGATGCGCAGGCCGCTCTCGACGCCGAACTGAAGGCCCAGGAGGGCAAGTGGTTCAAGTCGTACGACAAGGCCAAGCAGCTCGCGGTCGACCTGAAGACCGCCGGTGAGAAGGCGGCGGCGGACGCCGCGACGGGCAAGGAGAAGGCCAAGGCTGACGCGACTCAGGCGATCGCCGACGCGAAGGCTGCCCTGACCGAGGCCGAGGGCCTGCTGGCGAAGGCGCCGAAGGGCAAGGGTTCGGCCGCCGACATCGCGGCGATGAAGACCGATCTGGCCACCGCGGCGACCTCGGTGACCGACGGCGAGACCGCGCTCGGGAACGGCAAGTTCCTCGAGGCGCTCGCCAAGGCGGAAGGGGCCAAGAAGGCGGCCGCGACCGTCAAGGAAGCGGTCGAGACAGCCAAGGCCGCGAAGAAGTAGCAGGGATCGACTGGGTGCCGGGAGGGGCTCATGTTTCGCGGTGACCGCCTCGCGTGGCGCAAGGCGGCCGCCGCGGTCATCGGCGTCACGCTCCTCACCGGCGCCGTGCTCACCGTGCGCTGGGTGGCGGCGCAGCGCCACACGCTGATGCAGTCGGCAGCGGACGCCGCCGGCACCGCCGTGCGAGCCGCCCGCGCCGAGGATGCCATGCGTTGGGCGCCGGACGAACTGGGCGCGGCCGAGCGCGCCTCGCGCGACGCGCTCACGCGACAGCGGGTGGAGCAGGAGGGGGCCTGGCTGGTTCCGAATGCCGGGCCGGTCGTCGAGTCGTGGGCCGCCGCCGAACGTGCGGCGCGACGCGCGGCCGAGGTCGCCCGCACCCGCCACGCCGAGAGCGCCAATTCCGCGGAGGGACAGATCGAAGCTGCGCGCCAGGCCGTCTCCGACGCGGAGGCGGTGGCGGCGAGGATCTACCTCGGAGCCGACCGGCGACTGCTGGCCCGCTCGCGAAGCGCGCTGAGTGAGTCGCTGGCCTATCAGCGCGGCGGCGACCTCGTCACGGCGGCGGCGCGCGCACGGGACGCCGTGGCGCTGGCCGGACAGGTCAGCGACCGGGCGGCCGCGCTGGCCGCGCGGTACGCCGACGCCGATACCGTAGCCCGGTGGCAGCGGTGGAAGAACGAGACGATTGAGTCGTCGCGGCGCGAGGGGCGCCCGGCGATCGTCGTGGAGAAGGACGCGCACCTGATGACGGTGTACGTCCGCGGCGAGGCGGTGAAGACCTACGCCGTCGAACTCGGCTTCAACTGGATTGCCGACAAGCGCGAGGAGGGGGACGGAGCGACGCCGGAGGGCCGGTACCGGATCGTGAGCCGCATGGATCACCTGTCCTCCGATTATTACCGGGCGCTGCTGCTCGACTTCCCCAACGCCGAGGACCGCGCGCAGTTCACCCGTGCGCGCCGCAGCGGCGAACTGCCGGTGTCCGCGAGAGTCGGCGGGCTCATCGAAATCCACGGCAGCGGCGGCCGCGGGAACGACTGGACGAACGGGTGCGTCGCCCTCACGAACCCCGAGATGGACGACCTGTTCCGCAGGGTCGACGTCGGCACCCCCGTCACCATCGTCGGCAGCGACACGTATGGACCGATCGCCGACTTCGTCCGGCGAAACAGGCGGGAGGCGACCGATGACAGGCACTGAGCCTGGCGTTGCCGCATCGCCCTCCGCCGGCGAGTCCGCGCCTGGGACGTCAGTGCCGGCGCCGGCCGGCCCTTCGCCGCGCCGGTTCGGTCCGTTCACCATCACGAATCGCGCGATTGGCATCGTGGCAGTTGCGGTGGCGATCCTCGCGGCCTTCGCGTGGGCCGGCACCGGCTACCGCTACCGGCCGTACGTTGACGAACCCGTTCGCGCGGAGGCGAACCTGCCCGCCGGTGATCGCGAACTGAAGCTGGCGATCTCGCGCCTCGATCGCCGGTCCCGGGAACTCACCGCGCGCCTCAAAGCCGCCGCCCCGCGCGGCGTCTACATCGTCATCGACCAGACCCAGAACCGGATCTACCTGAAGAAGGACGAGGAGACGCTGCTCGATGCCACCTGCTCCGCCGGGTCGGGGATGGTGCTGAAGGAGTCGGTGGGCAAGAAGCGCGAGTGGGTGTTCGACACGCCTCGCGGGCGGTTCGAGGTCCTGTCGCTGCTGCGCGACCCCGTGTGGGCGAAGCCGGACTGGGCCTTCGTCGAGGACGGGCAGCCGATTCCGACGAACCCGGCCGACCGGTTCGAGTCCGGGTCGCTCGGCGAGTATGCGCTCTACTTCGGGAACGGCTACATGATCCACGGGACGCTCTACGAGCGGTTGCTGGGCCGGGCCGTCTCGCACGGCTGCATTCGCGTCGGGCGCGACGACCTGCGGAAGGTCTGGGCGAACGCGCGGATCGGCACGCACATCTACATCTACTGACGCGCCATGAAGAAACCACGCGTCCGTTGGCGCAGCAGCCTCGCGGCCATCGTCGCCGCCGCGGCCGTCCTGTCGGCGGGGGCGTGCGCAAAGCAGGACGAGGCGCCGCAACCCGAGGGCAGCGCCGCGAAAGCCGCGCGCCTCCAGCGGCTCAACGACCTGCTGCAGCGACAGGTCGAGCTCGCCAGCGGCAAGGACTTCTACCTGGTCCTCGACCCGACCGGGTCCGAACTCACCCTGATGCTGAGCGGCGCGACGCTCCAGAGCTATCGCGTCACCGGCCTCCAGGTGGGCACGCCGCGGGTGTCGTGGTTCGGCCGGCGGGACGCCCGGCCGTGGCAGGACGTGGTGTGGCTGCACGGGGAGCTCGACCCGCTGCGCGCGATCGACCGCCTCGTGGTCCAGGCGCCGCCGCCGAAGAAGGACGCGGCCGAGCCGGAGCCGCCTCCCATTCCGCCGACGCCGGAGGAGATGTATCCCGTGCCGTCGCGCTACCAGGTGCGCTTCGACGAAGGGCGCTCCATCGAAGTGCGCCCGCTGGACGCCGATCAGAAGGCGAGCGCGTTTGCGCGATTCGGCGCGTGGTGGAGCGCGAAGTGGCGCGACGTGGGCGCGGCGCTGTTCCGCAAGGACCGCGACGCCGTGCGGCTGCGCCTGGTGCTGAGCCCCAAGGACGCGGCGTCGCTCTACCGCTCGCTTCCGCCCGCCGTTCGGCTGATCGTGCTCACGCAGGACCGCCCTGCCGAGGCTGCGCCGAAGCGGCCTGCCGGCGCGGGCCGATGAACTGCCTGCTCGTCGGGGCCGGCGGCGCGCTTGGGGCGATGGCCTCCTCAGAGGCTCGCGCCGTAGACCTCGCGGTACGTTGCCTTGAGGAATGCCAGGCCTTCCGTTGCGAGGGCCTCGGGAGAGTCGGCCAGCTTGCGCCAGATCGCCGTGAGTTTCGCGAATCTTCTCCATCTCCGGATCGAACGACTCAATCGTGATGCAGTCGTCGTAGCCCACCTCGCGCAGCGCCTCGAAGAACGGCTTCCAGGGCACCAGGCCCGAACCCGGGATGCCTCGCTGGTTCTCGCAGGCGTGGACGTAGCCCAGGTAGTCGCGAGCATCGCGCACGGCCTGCACGAAGTCGTCCTCCTCGCGGATCATGTGGAAGGTGTCGAGATGGACCTTCACGTTCGGCAGGCCGACGTCACGGATGAAGGCCACCGCGTCGCGGGCGACGTTGATGAAGTGCGACTCGAAGCGGTTCAGCGGCTCGATGCCGATGACGAGGTCCGAGGTCTGTTGGGCGTATTCGGCCACCTGGCGCGTCGAGTCGAGACCCCACTGCCACTCGTCGGCCGTGCGCATCCGTCCCGACAGATAGCCCCAACCGCAGTAGATCGCGCCAGCGAAGATCTTCGCGCCCGCCTCGTTGCTCAGATCCACGAGCCGCTTGGAGAGTTCGACGCCCTTGCGGCGCACGGCGGGGTCGGGGGAGATCGTGTTGCACTCGACGGGCAGGCCAAAGCCCGTGTTGATGCGCAGCCCCAGGTCGCGCGCGGCCTGGCGCACCTTGGCGGCGGGGAAGTGGTCGACGTCGAAGGGGATGATCTCGACGGCGTCGAAGCCCATCCGCTTGCACTTGTCGAGCACGGGCAGGTCCTTCTCGACAAACGTCTCGCGAAACAATAACGAGTGGATCCCGAAGATCATGGTGTCCTCCTGCTTCCAACGGGCTCGGCGGCTCCCGGCAACGATCGGGCAGCGACGGATGCGGCGCGGCAGAACTAGGGTAGCATGGCGGCTCCGCGAGCTTTCGGAGGAAACGCCGTGAGATACCTTCTCGTCGGGGCTGGTGGCGCGCTTGGTGCGATGGCCCGGTACGCGCTCGATGGCCTCGTGCTTCGGCTGGCGTCTCCGTTCTTCCCGTCGGGCACGTTCGTGGTCAACGTCGTCGGCTGCCTCATCTTCGGCCTGATCATCGGCGTTGCGGACCAGCGGTCGAGCCTCACGCCGGTGGGCAGGCTGTTCCTCTTGATCGGTGTGCTCGGCGGCTTCACCACGTTTTCCACGTACACGTTCGAGACCTTCCAGCTTGTCCGAAACGGCCAGTACCGCGAGGGCTTTTCAACGCCGCGGGCCAGGTCATCGCCGCGTACATCGCGTTGTGGGTCGGTTACGTCGGCACCCGCGCGGCTTTGTGAGGTCCGCCATGAAATCCCGACCGAGGGCAAACTGCTGCGGGTGTTCATCGGCGAGGCTGACCGATGGCACGGCCGGCCGCTGTACGAGGCGATCGTCGAGGAGGCGCGCAGGCGAGGACTGGCGGGCGCGACCGTGTGGAAGGGTTCGCTGGGGTTCGGCGCGCACAGCCGCATGCACACGGCGAAGATACTGAGACTGTCAGCGGACCTGCCGGTGGTGATCGAGAATCGTCGACGCGGCGGAGAAGATCGATGCCTTCGTGCGCGACCGGCTCGACGAGATGGTGCAGGAAGGACTCGTGACCGTGGAGCGCGCCGAGGTGATCGTGTCCCGCGGCCCCGAGAAGCCGCGCCTCGCCTGACCTCCGCCCGGCCGCACGCCGACCTCCGTCTGAATCACATTCCGCCCCCGCGAGCCGTATCCTGCGCGAGCGGAGTCACCCGTCAGAACGTCACCGCCCACGGGGAGCCCTTCGCGTGTGCGGATGGGGCCGGCGAGGGCCGGACGTTGGTCGAGGGCTTCTGCGCGGCGCCCGCGCCCCGGAGTGACGGCGGCAGCGCGAGCCTCAGCCGTTCCCATGGCACTTCGTCGAGCGGCTGGGCAGAGCCCTTCGGTGCGACGTAGAACGTGGCGTGTTCGTCGCCGACATACAGGCCTTGGAGTCCCCCGAGGAGTGCGCCGATGCCGGCGGCGAATCCGCCTCCGATGGCGAGAAATCGGCCCTTGTGGCAAGTGCCCTCACAGTCGCTGTAGGCGGCCACCGGTATGGCAACCGCTGCGAAGCCGATGCAGGCTCCGATAGCGGCGCCCTGCAGTGCCTGCTGCCTGACAGTGTGGGCGTTCGGATCGCCGGCCGACTTCGTGTGCGGGCCGCGGACCTCGGTGACCGCTGCCCGGTCGATGCGCTCGACGACTTCCGCAAGATCCACCAGCCGCTTCCCCTTCCGAAAGACCCCCCCTTCCCTGATCTCGACATCGCCTTGGGTGTTCGGCTGTCCGGCCAGCACTTCCGGCCAGGCCGCTCCGACAGCGACGAGGGCGTCCGTGACAGTCCGGCCCAGCTTCTTGTCGGCGGGCTTCAGCACCACCAACCCGCCGCCATCCGGGGCCAGCAGGGTGTATTTCGTCGGCTGGCGTCCGCTCACCCCGATGATGATTTCCCTGCCCGCCTTGAGCTTCTGAACCCGCAACCAACTCCCGCCGCTTCCACCGGGAGGCGCAGTGCCCGCCTGCCGCCCGGCGCTGAGGGACGCCGGCTCCCACTGGCCGGCCAGCGACTCTGCGGAGAGACCCGCCACCAGTGCCAACACTGCCGCCACACGAGCGACCGACGCGGTGTGTGTCATGGTTCTCTCCTCTCGGGAATGTCAGAACGAGAAGGACAGCGGTACACCCTTCGTGCGCGGGGCGATCACGGGGGCGATCGACAGGTGCGCGCTGCCGGACGCGCCGGGCGCGCGGTACACCTCGTTCCATCTGGGCGGGCGCGCCGCTCCAATGCCCGCGCCGACCCCGGCGCCAACCCCGAGGCCGATGGCCGCGGAAACAGCCAACGTGTCGAGCCCCACCTCGTAGTTGGTGAAGGCCATCGCCCCCCCGACGACACCTCCAATGAGCATTCCCAACAGCACAGGGCGCCAGTACAGACTTGGTTCCATGCTGGATGAGGCGGACGGTGTGGGCGTCGAACGCCTTCGGGACGCCGCTGTCCACCGTGAGCGACGCGTCGCGCAGCTCCGTCAGCTTGCCCTTGACCTCCTGGCCCTCCGTGTCGGTCACTCGGACGGTGTTGCCGACCTTGAGACGGGAGCCGAGCTGATCGAACGTGTTCACGGTTCCCTGTGCTGCTGCGAACGCCGGCAGGCACAGTGCCGACGCGGCAAGAACCCAAATCATCGCCAGTCTCGTCTTCATGATGGCCTCCGTCGTGTAGAAGGTGAACGAAACGGCCATGCCGCGAATGTAGAACGTCACCGACCACGGAGAGCCCTTCGCGTGTGCGGATGGGGCCGGCGAGAGCCGGCCGTTGGCCTCGGCCCGCCGCGCGGCGCCCGCGCCCTGGAGTGACGCCGGGAGGGCGAGCCGCAGCCGCTCCCAGGGCACGTCGTCGAGGGATGGGGCAGAGCCCTGCGGTGCGACGTAGAACGTGGCGTACTCGTCCCCGCGCCTCGAACCGAGCAGTCCCCCAATCAGCGCGCCGATGCCCGCTCCGATTGCGCCACCGACGAAGGTCTTGGTCCCGCCGCAGTGCCCCGTTTCACCGCACTCGAAGTTGGCGGCTAACGGCTCCAGCGCCGAAGCCGGCACCGGCTCCGATGATGGCGCCCAACCAGGCCTGTCGCTTGGCGGCCTCGGCACTCGGACCGCCGCCGGACGTCGTGCGCAGGCCGCGGACCTCGGTGACCGCCTCCCGCTCGATGCGCTCGACGAAATCCGCAAGGCCCGTCAGCCGCTCTCCCTCGACATAGACCCCGCCGGACTTGATCGCGACATCGCCCTTGGTGATCGGCTGTCCGGCCAGCACCTTCGGCCAGGCCGCGCCGACAGCGGTGAGAGCCTCGATGACATCTCCGTCCAGCGTCCTGTAAATGGGCTTTACCACCACCAGACCATCGCCATCCGCGGCCAGCAGGACGTATTTCAACGGCTCGCGTCCGCGCACCCCGATGATGACCTCCTTGCCCGCTTTGAGCTGCTGAACCTGCGACCAACTCCCGCCGCCTCCAACGGGAGGCGCGGGGCCGCCTGCCGCCCGGCGTTGAGGGACGCCGGCTCCCACTGGCCGGCCAGCGACTGCGCAGCACCGTCCCACGCGGACAGCATGACGACCAACGCCGCGACGAACGTTCCGATCCGAGTTGCCTGCGCGGTCATGATGTTCCCTCCTCTGGACAGGAATGCGCGGAGAGACGGCGGAGCGGCTCATGGGACACCTCTCCTTGGCGCGGGGTTGCCGGACGGCGGGATGTACTTGGGCCACGCTACGCTCGCGCGGCCGCGGAGTCAAACGGGCGTGACGGTGCGTGCGGCAGGGCGGGCGGCGGTGACGCTGCATGGCAGCAACAAACCGCCAGCAGAGGGTTCAGTTCGCGCTGGCGACCAGGTGGGGGTAGATAGCCGTGACCTGGGCCTCGGTCCGCGGCCGCGGGAACCACTTTCAGCTGTCGCTGTCGGTCAGTCAATGCATGACGAGCAGCGCGAAGCTGGACTGGTCCGGCACTCCTGCCGGGTTCTTGGGCGGGCTTGGCGCCTGCTTCATCGGCAAGCCGGCTGCGTCAGCGCGATGGAAGAACGAACGGTCCGCCGTCCTGCGCGTGCAGGCGCTCGAGGGCTTTTCGCGCCTTCTGTTGGTCCTCGAGCCACAGCCGCCACAGTCTGAAGAGCGCGGCGGTGGTCAGGACGTCGACACCCATCCTCTGAAGTACGCCGAGCGCGTCAGGGAGGAAGGGGTCAGGACGGTCCGTGGGCGGCGTCGTCGGGTCGTTGTTGACGACGAACACGACGCGGTCGTTCTGTGCCGCGAACTGCACCGCCTGGAATGCCTGGGCGAGTTCCTGGTTCGTCTTCTCGACAGGGCCAACGGCAGCCGAGACGAGGAGCAGCAGGCGGCGCGAATCGCCGAGCTTCACCGTGATCGGCCCGACGGTGCCAGACGTGACGTCCACTTCGCACTTGAGCGCCTCGAACAGCGCGGTCACCGCATCCCTCAGCGGTTCGCCCGTGTCCCACAGGACGCGTCCGATGCAATCCATCGCGTCGAGATCGGCTGACAGCCGCTTGAGTTCGAGGAGTCGCGTCTGGTAGCCGGGTGGCATCTCCGCGGCCATCCACTCGGGGGCCTTGGCGAGAGCCTGCTGCGTGCGTCCAGTCATGGTGACCTCCCAGGAGCAGTCAGTGGTTTCGGGTGCTACCTGCCAGTTGGCTCGGTGCATCCGTCTGTTGGCTCTTCTTCACTTGACGTGATCCGCCCGGATCGGAATGTGAAGGAGCACGGGGGCGTTCGTATCCGTCGCGGGAGGATACTCCTCAAAGGCAGGTGTCGCGTTGTCAATCCCGTAACCAGATTCCGCCCGCCACTCGCCAAAGATGTATCGATACGTCTGGCCGATGGATTGGACAGGACAGGCGAACACGGCATAGCTCGCCGCCGGCACCTTGCGGACTTCCAGACCCTCGGGCGTCTCCGCAACCGGCCTGACAGCCATGCCAGCCATGTAGTCGAAGCTCCCATCCGGGCCAGCTGCGAAGCTGACGCCATAATACTTCGAATCCACGCTGTGGCGCTTGATGCTCTGTTGCCGCGTCTCAAAATCGTTCCAGATCGCCTCGAACACCTCCGGGCGCTCGGTCCCAGGTTTCCTGTGGGTCACCGTGCCCATCACCAGAAAGCCCTCACGACGCACTATGTCAGGTTGTTTCATGGCTCCATTCTTTCTCAAATTGGCCTGCTCGTTGTTCGCGTCCAGTCTGCGGTCTGAAGCGCATCCCATCAGGAGGGCGCTGATAAGGCATTCCTGATGATCCCAGCCGACCGGGGGACCCACAAGGTCGCGCGCGCTTCGTCAGGTTCAGCGCGTTGTCGACCGCGGATTCGGACGCTGCCACACCCGAATGCACTCTGGTTCGTTCGAGAGCGCGTAGCTGATGAACACGATTCCACCGCTCGCGACCGCCGAACCCCTCACGGAGCGACGCGCAACCGAATCCATTTCAGTGGGACGAACATGGACACCCGCCCTTGGTAGCTGCGGTAGGCGTCACCGAACTCGTGGACGAGCTTCCGCTCCTCAAGGAGCGTTCCGACGACAATGTAGACGGTCAGCACACCGTTGCTGACCAACGCCGCCAGGTCCAGGTCGCCCGCCCACAACAGCAGCACGACCGCCGTGTACCAGGGGTGCCGGACCAGACCGAGGATACCACTCGAATCAATCCCACCCCCCGTCGCCAACCCCCCGGAGGATGCCCCCCTCAACTGGCTGATACCGACGAACTGCGGGAGACTGTAGTGCCTTCCACCGGCGACCACGAGCAGGATGCCGCAGGCCAGGAGAAGGTAGTGGGGGACCAGCCACACGCCCTCCCAGCGGAAGATCGCCTCTTGCCGAAGGGAGTTCGAGTACCACAGAACCGGGATGAGTGTGAGCAGCGCGATGGAGTTGAAGAACAGCCGGTACCACCGGAAGGAGTCGCCCAGCCGACGCTTCAGGAAGCCGGTCGCCGTCTCCGAGATCATGGCGCTGTGCAGCGTGCAGTACGCCGTCCAGGCGAGGGCAAGGAGGAGGTACTCTCAGAGATTCCTCCGTCTCGGCCGCTGCCGTGCGTCGCCCGTCGGCTGCAGCGCGGTGTTAGCCGGTTCTTGAGTGAGATTCGAAGCGTCCAAAGCGTTTCCGGAGGTACTCGAGCCGCCGGATTCCTCGCCCAAAGGCGATGGTCTCGATGTCCGTGATGTCACCGACGATCTCAACGCCATCATCGCCCGTTGATTTGATCGCAGTCCCTCTCGTGACCGTCTAGGCAATGGGCAGAACGCCACATTTCAAGGATCGGACGAGGAAACCACCGTTTCCACCGGCCGCCATCGACGTCCACCGAGGGGATTATCGTGGGCGGGACGGCAAGATGCAAGTGCTTCAGCGACGCGCGGTTACGCGGCCCCAACACCAACGCGTCAGGGACAGGCCGCCGGCGGCCTCACCCGGCCGCGGCCGTGGCTACCTGGTCCGCGGCATTCGCCGGGCTCGAGGGCAACTGGCGTTGTCGGTCTCCCCGGAACTCGACGGTTGACGCGCGAGGCACCGAACATCTCACACCGGAGTATACGAACGACGCGGACTACCGGCGACTGGTGGAGAGGGCAAGAAAAGCCGGGAGGTAAGGGTGGCGTCCCCGAGGTGTTCTGTACAAGGTGGACGGCTGGAAGGCCTGTTCCGCCGGGCCGCGTAGATGGCCCAAATTCACGCCTGCCCGAAGTCATCCAAACGAGAATGTCACCAGGCTGCTCGATGGAATTGCCCACGGGTCCTAGCCGGTCTTCTTCCTGGTCCTGAAGGTCCGGAGGATCGGGGCGACGATCACGACAGTGATGATCACGCACGCTGAGACGATCGCGCCTTCAACGGCGAACTCTGCCTGCCCAGCCCACTTCAGGACTAGGAACATCACCACCGGCACTCCGATAGCCACGAGGATTCTCAGGAACCACTCTATGGCCGTGATCCGCTGTTCTATGGCCGTGATCCGCTGATGCTGGAGGTCCGTCATGTTCGCCTCCTCGTGGTCGATAGGCGGCGCCTACGGGTGCTCGGCTGGGACGTACGAAGCGGAGTCTGTGTCTAGCCCGACGGGGTTGCCCGGCGCTGCCGGCGCCGGCGCTGTGACGCATTTTCGCGGGAGGGCAGCTGAAGGCATGGCGTCCCCGAAGGCGCCCACTCCCTACCTCCTAGTCGACCGGCTGGCCGCTTCCCTCGACCACAGAACGACTGGAGGACGCCCCACACCTACAGAGCGAGATGTTGGTTGGGCAGCAACGGGCGTTGCCCGGTTTGCTTTTCCACGGTGTTGATGGCCTTCGCGTACCGGGCGACGAGCGGAATCAACCGGTCGAGTTGGTCCATCTCATTGCTGAACGCCGCCAGGTGTCCTTGCCACGGTTCACGGAGGTTGCCGGGGCCGCCGGCCTCGGCCAGTGCAGTATCGAGTTCGAGCGCCTCGATAGCCCGGCGAAGAGCGCGGATGGTTCGGGCATTGTCCTTGATGTGCCTGTACGCTTTGGCACCCTCGTCGGCGGTCTTGTGTGGTGTCACGGTGTCCCCCATCGGACAGCTTATACGCTGGGTTTCGGCGGGTCTGTGCTATCGGGGACACGCCACAATTGAGAGACCATCCTCACGCAGTAGGGTGGACCGTGCGTCCGACCTGTGACTTCAACCGGCGTCCATTGCGGTCCACGCCGTTGAAGAATCAGTGAATGGAGATGCGGACCGCCACCCATTCACGGCTCCGACCGGGTACGGCTGGTTGTTCGCGGGGTGCGCGACGGACCGGCCGAAGGATTCGCCTGTCGAGTCCACGGGCATCGTCTCGCCGCTTGAGGCAGATGACCGAGCATTGTTGGACGACGTGTCCGTGTGGAAGGGATGGCGCGCCCGAAGGCGGCGAAACCTTATAGCGAAGCGGTAAGGGTGGCGTCCCCGACGGGATTCGAACCCGTGTTTTGGCCTTGAAAGGGCCACGTCCTGACCCCTGGACGACGGGGACGCGCAGAGGAGCCTATTACTGTAACACGCGCCAGAGCCCAGCCGCTGCAGCGCAGACGGCCCTGGACTCCCGGCCTTCGGCGCTCTCTGGGTTCCTGCGCGTTGGCTGGAAACCAGGCGGCGCCGAGAGCCGAGAGCCAAAAGCCGAGAGCCCTTAGTACAGGAACATCGGCTTGCCCAGCATTTCCCGCACACGCGGCCGGTAGTTCTGCGAGTCGTACAGCGCCGTCACGTCCACGTGCCTCTTTCCGGCGACCACCATCTCGAGCGGCACCGTCGTGTAGATCCCCTGCTGCAGCGCCACCATCCGTCCCGTGTGGCCCATCGCCACCTGGTCGCACGCCAGCGACCCGTACGACACCGCCACCATCCGGTCCAGCGAGTCCGGCGCGCCCGACCGCATGATGTACGCCAACTGCTCGTACATGACGTTCACGCCGCTGCGCTTCTTGATTTCCTGCGACACCCAGTGCCCGATCCCGCCGAGCTTCTTGTGGCCGTATGCATCTTCCTCGCCCGACTCGTGGATCGACCCGCCCTTTGGGTGCGCGCCCTCCGAGACGGTCACGAGCGCGTAGTTCGACGGGTTGCGCGTGCGGTCCTCCTTGAGGAACTCGACGAGTCGCTCGATCTCGAACGGCACCTCTGAGATCAGCGCGCGATCGACATCGCCCAGATACGCGGCGTAGAGCGACGTCTGGCCCGAGTTGCGGCCGAACAGCTCGACGACGCCAATCCGCTCGTGCGAACCGACCGACGTGCGGAAGTTGGTGATCGCGTCAACCGACCGCGTCACCGCCGTGGAGAACCCGATGCAGTAGTCCGTCCCGAACACGTCGTTGTCCATCGTCTTCGGGATGGCGACGACGTTGAACTCCTCCTTGTGGAGGCGGCTGGCGAAGCTGAGCGTGTCGTCGCCGCCGATCGGGATCAGCGCCTCGAGGTTGAGATGATCAAGCACGCGCAGAACGTGGCGCGTGCAGTCCACCTGGCCGTCGGGCCGGGCCACCCGGTCCTCCTGCCGCACGAAGTCGGGGACATCCGCCGGCTTCACCCGGCTGGGATTGGTGCGCGACGTGTGCAGGATGGTGCCGCCCGTCCGGTCGAACGTCCGGACCCGATCCGGGGGCAGCGCCATCGTCCAGCGATCCGAGGAGGTCGGGTCGTCCGGGTTGAACTGCAGCAGGCTCAGCCAGCCGCGGCGAAGGCCGAGCACTTCGATGTCGTGATTCCGCGCTCGCAGGGTGACCGCCTTGATTGCGACGTTCAGTCCGGGGACGTCACCCCCGCCCGTTAGAATACCAATGCGCTGTGTAGCCATGATCCGCCTTTCGCGATAGAGGTTCCCCGTAATGATAGCAGAAGCGAGTGCCGGTACCGACGCGCGGAGCGGGCCTCGCCGGCCACCGGAGTGGGGTCTGTGCTACGATCGACCGTCGAGCCGGCGGGCACCCACCAGCGAGGCGCCGGTTCGCAGCCATCCAACCCGGGCCGGTAGCTCAGTGGTAGAGCATCGCACTTTTAATGCGGTGGTCGTGGGTTCGATCCCCACCCGGCTCACCAAGCCCCTCACGTGTCTACGATGCCGTTCATGCGGAGCGTTGAACACGCATCTGTCCAAACGCAATCCTGACACGAGCCTGATTGCCTTCTGACCCTGGCTGTCGTAGGCTTCGGCATCGCCGAGATCCGAGGGATCCAAGATGCCGCTCGCGCAGTGGTTTCGGGCGCCTCGACGCACGCTGACGGTGTTCGTCGGCCTGATGATCGTGCTCGGCAGCGCGCTCGGCTGGCTCGGCTGGCAGGTCATCGAACGAGATCGCCTTGTAGAACGAGGCCGGGTGCAGGACCGGGTGGAGCTGGCCGCCGATCACATCACCGCAGCCCTCCAGCACAGCCTGGCGGATCTCGCCCGCCGAGCCGCTGCCGCCGATCGGGACCCTGCACCCGCGGACCTCCCGGATGGCGTCGTCGTGCTGCGCGCCACGCCCGGTTCGTTGACGGTCCGCCCGGCTACCGCGCTGCTCTTCCATCCCGCGACGGCTGCCTCGAACGACTCCGCCGTCTTCGCTGCAGGTGAGGCGCTCGAGTTTCGCAACAACGACCCGGCCGCCGCGAGCGAGGTCTTCGAGAAGCTCTCGCAATCGCTCCGCCAGGAGGTGCGGGCCGGCGCCCTCGCGAGACTGGGACGGACGCTGCGCAAGACGGGCCGCAGCGAGGCGGCTCTTGCGGCCTACGGCGATCTGGCGAAGTTGGACGCGACGCCCGCACTCGGACTGCCGGCTGCCCTCGCAGCCAGCGAAGCGCGCTGCAGCGTGCTGAAAGCCATGGGAAGGAGTGAGGAACTAGGGCGGGAGGCGACCCAGATGGCCGTCGCCTTGTGGAGCGGCCGCTACGTTCTGCTCCGTCCGGTCTGGGAGTTTCACCTGGAAGAGGCACGGCGCTGGGGCGCCGCCATCCGCCCCACCGCGCGTCAGCAGCAGGCGTTCGCGCTCTCCAGCGCCGCACAATGGGTGTATGACCGGTGGTCAACCGGGCCATGGCCGCCGGAAGCCGCGCGCTCAGGCTCGAAGGTGAGCCCACGTTGATCTCGTGGACCGTCTCGGCGGGCCGGCTGGACGCCACGCTGGCAGGCGCCGACTACATCCGGCTCATCTGGACGCAGGCGTCGCGCGGTCAGCAGGTGCAAGGCGGCCTCGTGGACACGGATCGGCAATTGGCCGCTGGTTCCATCAGCGAGGGCGGCCCGAGGGTCGTGCGAACGCCTGACGCGACGGGTCTGCCCTGGACACTCTCCGTGACGAGCGGCGATCCGGCGGCCGACTCGGCGTTCTTCGCCGGGCGCCGTCGTCTCCTGCTCTCGGGGTTTGCGGTGCTCGCGCTCGTGCTCGTCGCGGGCTCGTACTTCATCATGCGCTCCATCGCCCGCGAGCTTGCGGTCGCCCGGCTCCAGTCGGAATTCGTGTCGACGGTCTCGCACGAGTTCCGCACGCCGCTCACGTCCATCCGGCAGCTCTCGGAAATGCTCGCCAAGGGCGGGTGCCAACCGAGCGAGGCCAGACAGCAGTCGTACGACATCCTGTCGCGCGAGAGCGAGCGGCTGCAGCGGCTGGTCGAGTCGCTCCTCGACTTCGGGCGCATCGAGGCGGGCGCCATGCAGTACCGTTTCGAGCACCTGGACGGCGCTGCCCTGGTGGCGATGTCGTCGCCGAATTCGAGGAGACGGCCGCCGCGCAGGGTTTCCGGATCGATGCGACCGGCAGGACGGCGGCGCCCGCGTTGTCCGTGCGGATCGCGACGCGCTCGGCCTGGCGGTTCGCAACCTGCTCGACAACGCCGTCAAGTACTCGCCGGACTGCCGTGCGATGTGGGTCGAGACGGTCGTCGGCCGAGGACGGCTCGCCATCCGTGTGCGGGACCGGGGAGTCGGCATCCCGGCTGCCGAGCAGCGGTCGATCTTCGACAGATTCGTCCGCGGCAGCGCCGGCCGCGACGCGGCGCGTCAAGGGCACCGGCATCGGCCTCGCGATGGCCCGCCACATCGTCGGCGCGCACCGCGGGGAGATCCGGCTGGAGAGTGCGCCTGGCCAAGGCAGCACGTTCACCATCCTGCTGCCGTTGGAGGACGCCGGCATGAAGCGCATCCTGGTCGTGGAAGACGAGCCGGCCATCGCGTTCGGCCTGCGACTGGACCTCGAGAACGAGGGCTACGCGGTGGAGGTGGAAGCCGACGGCGAGACCGCGCTCGAGCGCGCGACGGAAGGAGACGTTCGACCTGATCCTGCTCGACGTGATGCTGCCGCGGCAAGGACGGCTTCGAGATCTGCCGCGATCTGCGCCGCGCCGGCTGCCGCACGCCGATCATCCTGCTGACCGCCCGGACGCAGGAAGCGGAAAGCGTCATGGGGCTCGAGCTGGGCGCCGACGACTACGTGACCAAGCCCTTCAGTCCGCGCGAGCTCCGCGCACGCGTCAAGGCGGCGCTGCGCCGCGCCGACGAGGACGACACCGGCGTCCACGCTTCGGGGACCTGCGAGGTGGACTTCGGCCGCGGCGAACTGCGGCGAGGCGGCAAGGCTGTCGGGCTGACGGCCCTGGAGTTCAAGCTGCTCGCCGCGTTCGTGCGCCGCCGGGGCCGGCTGCTGAACCGCCAGCAGACTGCTCGACCTCGTCTGGGGTCACGGCACGTTCGTCACCGACCGCGTGGTGGACAACCACGTCGTCACCCTGCGGAAGAAGATCGAGCCCGATCCGGCCCAGCCGCGGTACCTCCTGAGCGTCCGCGGCCTGGGGTACCGTTTCGATGCGTGACTCTCACCGAATCCTGACACGCGCCGGGATCGTCACCGGACAATCCCGGCCCATGCTGACAGGCAGGAGGTGATGAAGATGCGATCAACACACGTCGTCTTCGCGGCGGCGGTCATGTGCCTGGCGATGTCGGCCGTCGATTCGGCCCAACAGGCCAGGGACAACCGCGCCGAGGTGGCGCTCCAGGCCGCCATCAAGATCGAAACAATCGACGGAGACCTGAAGGCCGCCATCGCGGCCTACAAGAACGTCGCCGCGACCTACGGGAGCGACCGCGCGGTGGCGGCGAAGGCCCTGGTCCGCGTGGGGCAGTGCTACGAGAAGCTGGGCGAGGCGCAGGCAAAGGAGGCCCGTGCCGCGTACGGGCTCGTGGTGCGCGACTACGCCGATCAGGCCGCTGTCGTGGCGCAGGCGCGGGCCAGGCTCGCGGTGCTGGGCGGCCCCGGCGCGACTGGCGGCTCGGGGGTGCTGGCCACGCGCCGGGTTCTTGCGGATGCCTCCGATGTCAGCGGGGTCCTGTCCGCGGACGGCAAGTCCGTCAGGCGCCTGGACTCGGCCGGGGGCGACGTGATCCAGTTCGACATCGCGAGCGGGCAGACGAGCCGCATCGCCAACAAGGGGCCCCGAACCGAGAGGCTGTACTACGTCGAGGGCTGGGCGTTCGCGCGCGACGGAAGACAGGTCGCCTTCGACAGGGAGACAAAGGACGCGGGGTCGAACCTCTGGGTCAGAGATCTCGACGGCTCGAACCTTCGTGCGCTCTACAGCGAGAGATTGGCCCAGCCTCTCGACTGGTCGCCGGACGGAAGTTCCATCCTGGCCCTTCGCGGCAAGTCGGGCGAAGCAGACAACGAACTGGTGCTCATCGCGACGGCCGATGGCTCGGTGCGAGTCCTGAGGCACATCGCGGCGGCCTGGTACATGCTGACGAGGGCTAGGTTCTCGCCCGACGGGCGGTTCATCGCCTTCAGCCTGGTGGGAGAGGGCCGGCCGGCACACGGGGACGTCTACGTGATGACCGCTGACGGCCGCAACGAGGCAGTCGTCGCCGCGCATCCGGCAGAGGATCAGTTGATCGATTGGACGCCGGACGGGAGCAGCCTGCTTTTCCGCAGCGACCGCTCGGGCACGTGGGACATCTGGGCCATCCGCATCGCCGGAGGGAAGCCGCAGGGAGAACCGGAACTCGTGAAGAAGGACTTCGGCAGGTACGCCCAGGTTCTCGGTGTCGCGCCCGACGGTGCTCTCTACTACCGGACCGTGACTCCTGCGGGCCGCCTCTACGTCGGCGAGATCGACCTCGAAACGGGCAAGGTGATCGTGCCACCCTCGGCGGTCACGACTCGGTACGACGGCGCCCCGTCGAGGATCGTCTGGTCGCCCGACGGCAAGCGCCTGCTCTACGTGTCCTTCGGACGCGCCATGGGCAACGGCAACAACAACCTCACGATCCGATCGACGGAAACCGGGGAAGAACGGTTCCTGTCCACCAGCCTCCGCAACGTGTGGGACATCCGTTGGGCGGCCGACAGTCGATCGCTCCTCGCCTGGGGAATGACCGTAGGCGGTAACGCCCTCTTCCGGGTTGACGCCGAGACGGGCGAGATCGCCAAACTGGCGGACGGACGCTGGGCACCCAAGATGTCCCGGGACGGCAAGACCATGGTGTACCTGGGCCAGGGAGGGATCAGACGGCGCAACCTCGAGAGCGGCGAGGATTCGGTTGTCGAGAAGACCGCGGTGCGCTCGTTCGAAGACCTCTCGCCGGACGGCCGGGACGTGGTGTTCGAGGACGGCGGCGCCATCTGGGTCGCGTCCCTTGACGGAGGAGAGCCGCGGCAGCTCTTCCGCAGCCCGCTCCCGCACGTGCAGAGGTGGACGATGGACGGCCGCTACATCATCGCCCAGACCATGGACGCCAAGACCGGACTGTACGCGGCGACGAGTGAAATCTGGCGGATTCCGGTGCAGGGCGCCTTACCGTTGAGACTGGACCTCAGCATCGCCGGCATGCAGAACTTCGCGCTGCACCCCGACAACCGCCGCTTCGCGTTCAGCGTCAATGAGGGGACCAGGAACGAGCTGTGGGTTCTGGAGAACTTCCTGCCGCGACCGAAAGTCGCCAAGCGGCCGTAGAGGAGCCCGATGCGGGGATCAAGGAACCCCTCCATGACATGCGTCAGGACAGGCGCGCGAATCAGGGCGCCCAAAGGGACGCGCGGCGTGGGGGGCCTGGTCGCAGTCGTTCTCTGCGCCGCCTCCTTCGCCGGCGCCCAGCCCCTCCCACCACCGACCGCGGCGTCCCCGAAGATGTTGACGATCCAGGGCGAGACGCGCGTCGATCCGTATGGCTGGATCGATGACCTGTCCGCCTCCGCCCTGAAGACACACCTGGAAGCCGAGAACCGGTATGCGGACCAGGTGATGAAGGACACGGACCGGCTTCAAGAGCGCCTGTACCAGGAAATGTCACGGCGGACCGAGGAAAGCGACCTGCGTCCTCCAACGAAGGTCGCAGGCTACTACTACTACCTGCGCCGGCCGAAGGGTGCGCGGTCCTGGGTGCTCTGCCGGAAACGTGGCAGCCTCTCCGCGCCCGAGCAGCGGGTGCTGGACCTGAATGCACTGGCCGGCGGCGAGGACCGTCCGGCGCTCGGGGTCTGGCGGATCAGTCCCGACCATCGGCTCCTGGCCTACTCCGTCCGGATGACGGGGAACGAGAATCTTCAGCATCCGCGTCGTGGACCTGGCGACGCGGCGCGCGTTGCCCGACGTCATTCCGCGTGCGGGCACGTGGTTCGAATGGAGCTCAGATTCCAGCACCCTCTACTACCTGACGCCCCGCGGCGAGTCCCCGCCAAAGGTGCTCTGCCACGCGCTGTCTGCAGGCGCCGGCCAGGATGTCGAGGTGTACACCGAGAGAGATGGTCGCAGCAATCTGGCGTTGATGAAGACCACCAGCGGCGAGTACATGATCGCGCTCAGCTACGCCGGAGACGGCTGGGAGGCCCGCTACTGGAAGACCGACGAACGCCGTCCGGTTCCGAGGCTCCTTCGTCCGCGGCGCCCCGGGGTGCGGTCCTGGCTGACGCACCAGGGGCCGTGGTTCTACGTTCGCGTGAACGAGACCGGCGGAGAGTTCCGGCTCATGAAGGCGCCTGTCGGCGCCCCCCCGATGCCACCTGGGAGGAGGCACTTCCGGGCGGCGAGCCCTTCCCCGTCTACGACGTCACAGCGTTCGCCAATCACCTCGTGGTCCTCGAGCGAGCGAGCGGCGGCGGCAGGGTCGTGGTCCACGACCTTCGCTCCGGCGACGCTCGACAGGTTCAATTCCCCGAGCCGGTCCACGCCGTCAGGCTGCCGTCGCAGCTGGAGCCAGAGTTCCAGTTGAACCTCGAGTACTCCTCCCAGGTCCTGCAGGTGCTCTACAGCTCGTTCGCCACTCCCAGATCCGTGTTCGAGTACGACATGGAGCAGGGCTTGCTCAGGCTGGTCTGGCAGGAGCGCGTGCGCGGGCTCGACACGAGTCGATACGCGACCGAACGCATCCAGGCGACGGCGAGCGACGGAACCGCCGTTCCGATCTCGCTCGTGTACCGAAAGCCGCTGCTCCGGAACGGCCAGCGGCCCATGCTGCTCTACGGCTTCGGGCACTCGGGGATGTCCGCTGAGCCGTCGTTCGACTCCGACCGGTTGAGTCTTCTCGATCGCGGAGTGATCTTCGCCGTCGCCCATGTCCGCGGGGGAGGCGACCTGGGCAACCGCTGGCACGACGGCGGAACCGGGCTTCACAAGATCAACTCGATCACCGACTTCATCGCCTGTGCGGCGCACCTGCAGGCTTCCAAGTACACGTCCGCCGATCGGCTCGCCATCACCGGAGCGAGCGCCGGGGGCATGCTGGTCACCGCCGCAGCGAACATGCGCCCGGAGCTCTTCCGTGCCGTCATCGCGTCGGTGGCATGGGTCGAAGCACTGATGCCAGACAGCACCGGCGGACAGTGGAAGCGATCACTCGACCTGCCGGATCCCAACTCGAGCGAAGGGTATCGCGCGATCCTCGCCTACTCGCCCTACGACAATGTCAAGGCGCAGAGCTACCCCGCGATGCTGTTCACCTGCGCCGAGGACGACCCACGCATCCCGTGCTCGCAGCCCGCCAAGATGGCTGCGAGGCTTCGCGCCGTCAAGACCGGTGATCAGCCTGTCCTGCTGAAGGCGGACTTGAGGGGAGCGGGCCACTTCGGGGCGTCCGGCCGGTACGACAAGCTGTGGGCGACCGCGTTCGAATACGCCTTCCTGTTGAGAGCGTTCGGTATCAGCCGGTAGCAGCCCTTCTCCCAACCAGGAATTCGGTACCTGTTGCGATCCTCGCCGCTGCGGGCCGACGCTGATGCCGTCCGCCGCAGCACGACCGGCCGTTCGTCGCCGCGGTCTCGGGCGTCCGTTCGGTCCCGGCTCGCGTTTGACGATGAGATCCTCGCCATCCGGCGTTCTATAATCGTCCCGCCCCGCACGGAGTGCCGCGAAGAGAGGTGCACCTTGGATACTGCGCTCATCACGCTGCTGCCACTCGCGCTCCTCGCCACGCTGCTCTTCGGCTTGAGCCGGCAACTGGGCCGCCCGAGCGGCTGGTTCGGCCGCCGCGTGATGGGGAAGTTGCTCAACCGCGGCAACCAGCGCTTCCTCGACGACGCCGTCGAGGCGCTCGCCCCAGCGTCCGGCGAACGCATCGTCGACGTCGGGTTCGGCGGGGGCCACTCGCTGGATCTGATTCGGCAGCGCGTTGCGCCCGCGCGGCCGGCCGGCGTGGAGATCTCGACGGTGATGGTCGGACAGGCGCAGGCGCGCTGGGGCGACGGCGTTGACCTGCACCTGGCCGACGTCGCGGCCATGCCGTTCCAGGACGCCTCCGTCGATGGGCTGCTGTCGGTGAACACGGTCTACTTCTGGCCAGACCCGGCCGCCGCCCTCCGCGAAATTCGCCGAGTCCTCCGGCCCGGCGGACGCCTGGTGCTGGGCGTTCGGAGCAAGGCCTTCCTGCTCGTGTCGCCGGTGACCTGGTTCGGCTTCAGGCTCTACTCGGTCCGCCAGCTGGAGCAACTGCTGCGCGAGGCAGGCTTCGCGACTGAGGTGCAAGAGAAGGCGCGAGGGGAATTGATCGTGACCGGACGGCCCGCCTGAGCCGGCCATTTCGCAGCGCCGGCACTGCG
>CAWARN010000026.1:0-64559 GCA_963784455.1 uncultured Acidobacteriota bacterium
ACGTATAGGGCCTGACGCCTGCCCGGTGCCGGAAGGTTAAAGGGAGTGGTCAGCCGCAAGGCGAAGCTACGAACTGAAGCCCCGGTAAACGGCGGCCGTAACTATAACGGTCCTAAGGTAGCGAAATTCCTTGTCGGGTAAGTTCCGACCTGCACGAATGGCGTAACGATCTGGGCGCTGTCTCAACGAGGGGCACTGCGAATTTGTGGTTCCGGTGAAGACGCCGGATACCCGTGGCTAGACGGAAAGACCCCGTGCACCTTTACTACAACCTAGTAGTGAATGCTGACGCATTATGCGCAGGATAGGTGGGAGACTTTGAACCGGGCTTTTTGGGGTCCGGGGAGTCAACGGTGAGATACCACCCTTAATGTTTCGGCGTTCTAACCTCCTCCTGTTATCCAGGAGAGGGACACTGCTAGGCGGGTAGTTTGACTGGGGCGGTCGCCTCCTAAACTGTAACGGAGGCGCGCGAAGGTTCGCTCAGGCTGTTTGGAAACCAGCCGTAGAGTGCAAAGGCATAAGCGAGCTTGACTGCGAGACCTACAAGTCGAGCAGGTGGGAAACCAGGCCTTAGTGATCCGGTGGTTCCGCATGGAAGGGCCATCGCTCAACGGATAAAAGGTACGCCGGGGATAACAGGCTGATCTGAGCCAAGAGTTCACATCGACGCTCAGGTTTGGCACCTCGATGTCGGCTCATCGCATCCTGGAGCTGTAGCAGGTTCCAAGGGTCCGGCTGTTCGCCGGTTAAAGCGGTACGTGAGCTGGGTTTAGAACGTCGCGAGACAGTTCGGTCCCTATCTGCCATGGGCGCAGGAGATTTGCGGGGGGCTGTCCTTAGTACGAGAGGACCGGGATGGACGAACCTCTAGTGTACCAGTTATCCTGCCAAGGGTAGCGCTGGGTAGCTATGTTCGGAAGGGAGAAACGCTGAAGGCATCTAAGCGTGAAACCCTCCCCAAGATGAGATCTCCCGAGCCGTAAGGCTCCTAAAGGCTCCTGGAAGACTACCAGGTGATAGGCCAGGTGTGTAAGGGTGGCGACACCCTCAGCTTACTGGTACTAATCAGCCGTGCGGCTTGACCATAACTATTCTCAAGCCTGCGCGTGCGCCAGGCTCGCCATAGCCTCGCCGAAGTTCGCGCAAGCGAACGAAGGCGGGCGAAGGCGGCCAGCATCGGAAACTACCGTTTGTAGGGTATTCAGTTGTCTCGCGTTCTTTCACAACTTTGAATCGCCCCGCGCTTTGGACGCAGCATGTCGTTGAAGCTCGGTGATGAACTGCGGGGCCGTTCAACCACTTTCCCGGTGGTCATAGGAGCAGGGCCACACCCGTTCCCATTCCGAACACGGAAGTTAAGCCTGCTACCGCCGATGGTACCTGCAGAGGCGACTCTGTGGGAGAGTAGGTCGCTGCCGGGGATATCACCAGGCCGCTGGTCGCTTTTGCGATAGGCGGCCTGTTTCTTTGTACGCAGCGACCTGCCCACCTGAGCCTCGCCCGCTGGAAACGCCACTTCGCGCGGCGTTACCATGCGGAGTTGGCGCGAAAGCCGGTGTCATCGGGACCTCGCCTCTTGGTATTCCCGTGCCTCGAACAGATCAATCTGGACACGATAGAAGGACTGTGAGCGCAGCCAGGTGGCGTGCCGTGCCAGGGCCGTACGAACGATGCCGTCCGGGTCGGCAAACTGCTCGCGACTGCTGACCAGCCAGAAGCGAGGCCGGGTGCGTGCGGCTGCAGCGGAAGTTCCTTTCGTCGACGCTGCGTCGTGCGCGACTACGGGCAATGTCCCTCGATTGAAGGACCGAAGGGATACACGGCGTAGTTCGGCAGGAGCATCACGGCGTCGCCCGGCCTGGATTCGGCCGCGAGATAGGCGGCGGTGCTTCTCCAGTCGTCTTTGGGTACGCCGAAGACGTTCCACAGAGATGAGACGAGCGACAACGCCCATGCCACCACCACCTTCTTCCGGTGGGCCGGGGTCCATGGCCACCACGTCCCGATGAGGACCAGCCGGTACGGCCACAGCACGAGCAACTGCTTCTTCAGCGAGTAGCCCCGTGGCACGACACACGCGACGCAGAGGACAAGCACAACGACGGCCATCAACAGCACATCGAGGCGCCGACCATGCTCAACGGTCGTGGTGACAAGTCGGCGCCGTGCGAGATGGAACACCCCTCCTGTGGCGATGGCGAGGGCGGTGACGGCCATCAGAGACACCGCCGTCACGACCGTCTCTGGCGTCGTGCCAGTCATCGCCGCAACGATCTGCCCGGGGATACGAGCCCTCCTGGCTGCGACCAGGAACTCCTGCGCGGCAGGCGTGATCAGCCAGGGATAGAACAGCAGCCCGGTGATCACGAGCCCTGCGAGCCAGTGCATCACAGCAGCCATGCTGCTCTTGCGCTGTGCCATCATGGCGACCAGCAGCAAGAACTGGAAAGGAACCAGCAACACCGCCACGTAGTGGGTATAGAAGGCGGCGGTCATCGCCGCGGCGAACGCCAGCGTCTGTATGATTCCCGGAGCCTGAAAGAGGCGAATCGCCGCAGTCATCGCGATCACGCCCAGCAACGCCAGGAGGCTGTAGCTGCGCGCCTCCTGAGAGACCAGACCATCAGCGGTGAGACTGCCGCGAGTCCCGCGGCGGTGATTGCGGCTTCCCGGTTCGTGAGCCGCCGGGCGAAGAGAAACACGAGTGGAACGCAGGCGGCGCCAAAGAGCGCAGAAGGCAATCGAATCCAGAACTCACCGTAGCCAAACTCGAGCCACTGCCGCAGGAGTACGTAGCTCAGCGGCGGGTGGTGAGTCTCGAATGCTGCCGGCCAGAACTTCTGGGGCTACGCATCGTTCATGCTCGAGCCGGCGACTGCCAGGTTGAACGCCTCGTCGAGCCAGATGCTCTTCCCGCCCAGGTTCAACAGTCGCAATGCCAGAGCGACTGCGCCTATTGCAGCGATCACGAAGCGGATGTCTCTTTCGCGGGATTGTGTCACGGGTCAGTCGATTTGGCCGAGGCGACCATCCGCAGCAGAAGCCTATCTATAGCACGGTTCGCGGTAGCGTCGCCAGCCACCGGCGGGGTGCTTCCGCCTCGGCCGTCGTGCCCACATCCCGAGCAGATCAGCGCACCATGACCGTCACCGTGCGCGCATCCTCTCACCGCGCCGTCCGGCGATCATAGGACGGATCGGAACTGTTTCCGCTCGCCTTCCGCTCGGCAGGTCAACGGAACGCCCGTGATCGCACAGCAGCGCGCCGCCACTCGGAACGACGCTTCGACAACAAGCCGCGGGGACGGTGGAACGGCCGTGTGTCCCACGGTGAGAGACCGCGTTCATTCCGGCAGATCCTCGAGTCGGCCGCCGCGCCAGCCCGGAGCGCCAGCCTGGCGTCCGTGATTCGACGTAGAAACTCCGGATGGTGCTCCAGCCGATAATCGAACCAGTCGTCTCGGACCTGAACCCAATCACTTGGTGAACCCTCGGCGTTAAGCCATGCTTGTGCCTCTGCCTTGGTGACGATGGCGAGGATCTCAACGGTCGGTTCTGTAACGTCATAGAACAGCCTGATGTCGCCCACGAGAGCAGACCCATCTGAGGGCCTGATGTTGAGAACACTCCATCAGGCCCTTTTTCTTGTACGCAGCGACCTGCCTACCTGAGCCTCGCCCCGCGGAGCCTCGGTCGCTGCCTGGGATCATCTGAGGGCCGCTCACCGTTCGATCACAATCCGGCTGAGCCGAACGGCGTGTGGCTCGCCCGATGCAGACGGTAGGGCGTAGGCGAAGAACAGCTTGACGTCGTTGTGGCCGATGCGCCAGGCTCGCCTTGGCGCTCGGAAGACCACCGTCTGCCAGCCGGGCCTTAGCGCGAATTCGCCGAGTACAGGTGCCATTCAGACTCGCACCGATTCTCTGGCCCGGCAATCCGGCCGGCTGAAACGGTTCGCAGTCGATGGCAATCGCGGCGTCGGTTCGAAGACCGCGCGGCAACCGAAGGTACACGGTGTCGCGAAGTGCCCACGCGAAGCGGCGGTCGCCGTCGCGCTCGTCAGGCCCGAAGCCGCTCCGCAGGTGCCAGCGCGGCGTGAGACCGGGCTCGACCGCGTAGTAGACTCCGGGATTGACCAGCAACGTCACGAAGATCGCGCACACGGTGAGCGCGACCGTCACCGCGATCGTCCTCCACGGGGCCCCTCGCAACCGGGAGGCGTAATCGGCGGCCAGGTACGAGAGGCCCAGCACGAATACGTCGAGGAACACGTACCACACGGGCCACAGCGTGGTCATACAGAAGGCGGTCAGCGCGAGGCACAGCCAGGGCCCAGCAGACCGCTCCGGCCGTAGCCGCCACCACACGATGCCGTATGTCAGGAGCATCGTGCCCGCCTGCGCGAGACCGACATACCGCTCGTAGCCCCAAGCCACCAGAAAGCGGGTCAGCCCGATCGTGACGGCCATCCAGTTGACTCTCGTCCACACGGCATCTCGGACCACCTGGATGTAGTTGCCGTACATCCCGAAGACCAGCGTACGCCAATCCCACAGGAGGAACGGCCCGAAGGAGACCGTCAGGACGGCCGCTACCAGGATTGCCGACGGCAGCATCGCCTTCCTGTCATTGCGCCACAGATAGATGAAGAAGACGGGCACGAGGGCCACCATCGTGGTGCGAGCGCACAGCAGCGTCCCGAGGACGACAGCGGCCGTGCGATGGCGGCCGCCGGCGAACGTCAGTGCAAAGAGCGCTATCAATGCGAAATACGCCGGCGTATGGCCGATGAGCACGAATTGATCGAACAGCGGATTGCGAAGGACCACCCAGCTGACGACCGCAAAGACGGCCGCCCGCGCGTACCGGCCCCCGAACGCCTCCGCCGCCGCGGCCACTGAGAGCAGGGCGGGGACGAAGACCTGCCCGAACACCGTGACCAGCCTCGGGTCCGCCCCGAGGGCGAAGGGGATCAGATACCACATCCAAAGCCACGGCCCGTATGACAGGGGCAACTGCCACGGAACGTGGTAGACGAAGTACGGGTCGTTTCCGGTCGAGAACCTCTCTACCGCTGCCTGGATCTGAACCAGCATGTCGGCGCGATAGGGGTCGATCGCGATCAAGACGAGCCGGTCCACCCACGTGCTGATGGTGCGCTCCATCGCCCAGATGCTGGCGCCGACCACGGCGGCGCCCACCACGACACCGCGGAACCGGAGAGATGCCGCGCTCCGTTCCGGCAATGTCCGCCACGTGGCACACAGGAGGCCCAGTCCCGCCAGGTAGACGACCGTCGAGATGGTCGGTACCGCCCAACGAGAGGGTGTGAACCGAGGCACGCGATCGGGAAAGTCGAAGATCCAGAAACTCGCGCCCAGAAGAACGGCGGCCAGCGCGAACGAGATGCCGTCCGCCAGCGAACGCTGCTTCAGCATCCGGGACACGCCTGGGCACCTGGAACGGTGCATCTGGCTTTGACCTCCCCTTGCCGCTGTCCGCTGCTGGTGACCCTACGCCCGGCTACCAGGACCCGGTCGTGACCGACCGGGCAACCGCGCCGCTGATCGGGTCGGAGGTGGCGTTCTGCGAGATTCGGGCATTCGGCCGCACGTCGATGGCCGCGAACGAACGTCCGCCCCCCTGTCAGGCGGCGCTGGCGCCGTCCGGAGGAGCGGCGCCGCAGCCAGACACAGCCCCAGACACGGGACTGATTATCGCCGTTTCCGCCGCGGTATCAAGGCAGAACGCCCAGGCCAGGACCACCTCGGCCAGGTCAAGGTCGAGACGACGATGATACCCGCGCGGTGATGGCGGCCGCGGAGACCGGCCGTGGAGTAGAATCTCCCTGGCCCCGGCGGCCCCCGGGGCGGGAGAGGCACTCACATGAGTTCTGACAAGCCGAACGTGACCGAGCGCCGTGGCTTCCTCAAGGCTCTCGGCGGCCTGACCGCCGCCCTCACCGTGCTGCCGGCCGCGGCGGAGGCATCGGCCCCGTCCCGCAAGGGCGGCGCCAAGTACATGGGCGACTTCGCCGCGCCGAAGCTCGACAAGATCCGCATCGCCCTCATCGGCGTCGGCGCCCGCGGCACCGGCCATGCCCAGCAGTTCGCGGCCATCGAAGGCACTGACATCGTCGCCATCAGCGACCTCTACGAGGACTGGGCGAAGCGCTCCGAGAAGAACGTGACGGCCCTCGGCCACAAGCCGAAGATCTACTTCGGCAACGAGAACCTCTGGCGGACGATGCTCACCGAGGTGAAGCCGGACATGGTGGTCATCGCCACGCCGTGGGAGAACCACGGGCCGATGGGCGTGGCCGCGATGAAGGCCGGCGCGCACGCGTTCATCGAGACGCCGATCGCGGTGACGCTCAAGGAGATGTGGAACCTGGTCGACACCTCCGAGCAGACCGGCCGCCACTGCATGCACATGGAGAACGTGTGCTACGGCCGCGAGGAACTGCTGTACCTGAACATGGTCAGGCAGGGCGTGATCGGCGAGCTGCTCCACGGCGAAGCGGCCTACATTCACGACTTGCGCTTCCAGATGAAGGAGGTGGACCGCGGCACCGGCTCGTGGCGCACCTACCACTACGCCCGGCGCAACGGGAACCTTTATCCGTGCCACGGCCTCGGCCCGGTGGCCCAATACATGAGCCTCGCACGCACCGAGGACACCTTCGGACGACTGTCGTCGTTCTCGTCGCCGTCGAAGATGCGGACCATCTACGCCAAGGCGAACTTCCCGCCCGACCACAAATGGAACAAGCAGACGTTCCAGGCCGGCGACATCAACACGCTCGATCATCAAGACGATGCTCGGGCGCACGATCATGGTTCAGTGGGACGAGCAGCTGCAGCGGCCCTACTCGCGCCTCAACCTGATCCAGGGCACCAAGGGCGCCCTCGCCGGCTACCCGAGTCGACTGGCGGTCGAAGGGGTGAGCAAGGTCGACAACTGGGCCGAGGACGAGAAGTTCGCCGAGCTGACCGCGCAGTACGAGCACCCGCTCTTCAAGCGTGCCGGCGAGCTGGCGAAGAAGATGGGCGGCCACGGCGGCATGGACTTCCTGATGCTCTACCGCATCATCGAGTGTCTCCGCGGCGGACTGCCGCTCGACCAGAACGTCTACGAGGGCTGCTTCTGGTCGTCGGTGGCGCCGCTCAGCGAGAAGTCGGTCAAGGAGAACGGCGCGCCTCAGGAGTTCCCGGACTTCACGCGCGGCAACTGGAAGACGACGAAACCGCTCGGCATTATTGCCTGAGCGTGCGCCCCCTGGGAGGCGTCATGGTCGGCCGAATCCTGTCCCACTACCAGATCGTCGAGCGTCTCGGCGCCGGCGGGATGGGCGAGGTGTACAAGGCCCGGGACACCCACCTCGACCGCTTCGTCGCCATCAAGGTCCTGCACGCCGACAAGGTTCCCGACCCGCAGCGCAAGGCCCGCTTCGTTCAGGAGGCGAAGGCGGCGAGCGCGTTGAACCACCCGAACATCGTCCACATCTACGACATCGGCACCGACGCGGGTATCGACTTCATCGCGATGGAGTACGTGTCCGGCAAGGCGCTCGACCAGCTCATCCCCCGCAAGGGCATGCGGCTGAACAAGGCGCTGAAGATCGCCGGGCAGGTCGCGGATGCGATGGCTCGCGCCCACGAAGCGGGGATCGTGCATCGGGACCTGAAGCCGTCGAATGTGATGGTGGACGACCGCGGGTTGGTGAAGGTCGTGGACTTCGGCCTGGCGAAGCTCACCGAGACAGCCGAGACCGTCGGCGAGGCGACGACGCGCACGGCGCTGGTGAAGACCGAAGAAGGCGCCATCGTCGGCACGGTCGCATACATGTCGCCCGAGCAGGCGGAAGGCAAAGCGCTGGACGGGCGATCGGACATCTTCTCGTTCGGCGCCGTGATGTACGAGATGGTGACGGGGCGGCGCGCGTTCGGCGGAGACACCGCGGTCTCGACGCTGGCCTCGGTGATCAAGGAGCATCCGAAACCGCTGAGCGAGGTGACGCCCGAGACGCCGCGCGACCTCGACAAGCTGATCAGCCGGTGCCTGCAGAAGCAGCCGGACCGGCGATGGCAGGCCATGGCGGACCTGCGGGTGGCGCTGGGCGAACTGCGTGAGGAGAGCGAATCGGGCGATCGGCAAGCCGCCGCGTCGCCTGTCCCGCGGCGGTTCTGGTGGCGCTGGGTGGCCCTGGCCGTTGTGCCGCTGATCATCGCGGGAGCGTGGGGGCTCTGGCGGGCCGGCACGCGCCCAGCCCCGCGAACGCCCGTCCTGACGAGCAGGGACGTCATCGTGCTCGCGGACTTTGCCAACTCTACCGGAGACCCGGTCTTCGACGGCACGCTGCGCGAATGGGTGTCGAACCAGCTGGAGAACTCCAACACGCTGCGGGCCATGAGCCTCGGCCAGATGCGGGCCATCCTCGCCGAGATGAGGCACCCGCCGGGTGCGCCGATTACGGGGGCCGTCGCCAATGAAGTCTGCGCCCGCGCGGGCGAGAAGGCCACGCTGTCCGGCTCTATCGCCGCGCTCGGCAGCTCGTACGCCCTCACGCTCAAGGCCACCAACTGCCAGACCGGCGAAACGCTCGCCAGCCAGTCGGCGGAGGCGTATGCCAAGGAACAGGTGCTCGGTGCGCTCACCAAGGCGCTGAACGGCATTCGCGAAGAACTCGGCGAGTCGCTTCCCAGCATTCAGCGCGGGCGCGGTCAGGGCGTCAATCTCGTCGGCGCGACCACGGCGTCCCTCGAGGCGTACCAGGCGTTTGCGATGGGCATGTTCCAGGACGGCCAGGGAAGGTACGCCGCCGCGATTCCACATTTCCAGCGGGCGATCGAGCTCGACCCGGACCTTGCCATCGCCTATGCGCAGGAGGCTATTGCGGTTGGCGGCGAGGGAAGCCGTGCCCGCGAGCTCTTCCGCAAGGCCTTTGAGCACCGGATGAACGCGAGCGAGCGCGAACGGCTCTGGATAGAAGGCCGTTACTACGAGTCGGAGGGTGACCTCGACAGACCGCGCCAGATCTATGAGGAGCTGGTGCGGCTCTACCCGAATTACCTGCTGGGGTTCAACTCAATCGGCAACGTCCTCCGACAGTCCGGCGAGTACGAGAAGGCACTGCCGATGTATTACGAGGTGATCCGCCTCTTGCCGGAGGCGTCCCTCGGGTACACGCAGGTCCTGAATACGCTCATCAGGCTGGACCGGTTCAAGGAGGCGCACGCCGTCGCAGAGCTGCCGGCGGTGAAGCGGCTGAATCCCCCCGACGTCCGCTTGATGCTCCTGCGGCTCAGCTATCTCGAAGGCGATCTGGTCGCCACGCAAGCTGCGATTCAGGACCTGGAAGGGACGGGGTTCGCAACAGAAGGGCTCCGCGTTCAACTGGCCTACACCTTCGCCGTTGGCAAGTTTCGGACTGCGGAGACCCTGCAAGCCAGAGGGGATGAGGCCGCCCGGCGTCAGAATCTCGGCCGGGCCGCTCTCGACCTCAGGCTGCAGGCCACAGCCTACAAGGCGAATGCCGGCCTCTGCGCCGACGTGGACACGATCTTGACCCCGGAGCTTACGAAACCCAACATCACCTGGGGACCGAGCGCAGCCGCCGCGCTCGCCATCTGCGGTGACGCGGCCAAGGCGCAGCGGCTCGCCGATGGCCTGGCGAAGGTCGGCGTCGGCGGTCAGGTCTGGGCCAGCGTCCAACTGCCGGTGATTCAGGCCCGCGTGCGTCTCGCACAAGGCCAACCCGCCGAAGCCATCGCGGCGCTCGAGGCAGCCCGCCCGTTCGAGCGGGCATGGCCGAGCGTCGTTCTTGCGCGCGGCGAGTCGTATCTGATGTTGAACAAGCCCGCCGAAGCCGCCGCGGAGTTCAGCAAGATCGTCGACGTCAAGGCGAATCTGCTGTCGACCAGCGGCTACAACGCCGCGCAGGTGGGTCTGGCGCGCGCGCTTGCGGCCTCCGGCGACACCGCCGGCGCGAAGAAGGCGTACGAGGTCTTCTTCGATCTCTGGAAATCAGCCGACCCCGCCATCCCGCTGCTCCTGGCCGCCCGGAAGGAACACGCGGCCCTGAGATAGAATCATCCCTATGCGCAACCGCCACTTCGCCGCCATCGCCCTGGCTTGCACCATCTTCGTCTCTGCCGCCGTCGGCACCGTCGCCCGCCTGGCTCCCGCGCCGCCCGCGTGGCCCGGCAACCTCGGGAACGGCGTGACGCTGCTGCCAAACGGCTGGAAGATCCAGCCGGCCGGCCGACACATGGCCATCGGCGACCTGCCGCTCGCGATGGTCGAATCGCCGGACGGCGACTATCTGGTCGTCACCAACAACGGCTACGCGAAGCCGACGCTTACTGTCGTCGACCTCAAGCGCGGCTACGTTTCGTCGAAGACGAACATGGAGCACGCCTGGCTGGGACTGGCGTGGCATCCGGACGGCCGGCGCGTCTTCTCATCCGGTGCGGGCCAGACGGCGGTGAACGAGTTCTACTGGACGGCGGGAAGGCTCGCCGCCGGCGCCGTCTACGCACTCGGCCGCGACACGCAGAAGCCGATGCCGGGGATCAACCGGCCCGAGCCGGTCGAGCAGAGTTTCGTCGGCGGCATCGCCATTTCGCCGGACGGTCGGTTCGTCTACGCCGTTCACGTTCTCGGCGAGGCGCTGACGATGCTCGACGTCAAGTCGGGGTTGGTGCAGCGCACGGTCGACGTGGGCGCGGAGCCGTACACCTGCCTGACGTCACCGGACGGCAAGACGGTGTTCGTGTCGGTCTGGGGCGGCGCGAAGATCCTCGCCTTCGATGCAGCGACGCTCGAGAAGCGCGGCGACGTCGTCGTCGGGGAACACCCGAACGCCATGGTCCTGTCGAAAGACGGGGCGAGGCTGTTCGTCGCTTGCGCAAACACCAACAGCGTGTGGGTGGTCGATGTCGCGTCGAAGACAGCGAAGGAACAGATCTCCGTAGCGCTGTTCCCGAACGCGCCGCCGGGAGCGACGCCGAACGGCCTGGGCCTTTCGCCGGACGGCCGCACGCTGCTCGTCGCCAACGCCGACAACAACGCAGTCGCCGTCGTGAACGTGAGCGACCCGGCGAAGAGCGAAGTGACCGGGTTCATCCCGACGGGCTGGTACCCGACCGCCGCGCAGTTCAGCCGCGACGGTTCGCGCCTCTTCATCCTGAGCGGCAAGGGCCTGACCTCGCAGAACAACCCGCGCGTCACCCAACCGGGCATCCCGGGAATGGCCGAGCAGGTACAGCGGCGCGCTGCTCCAGGGATCGCTCTCGGTCGTCCCGACGCCCGACGCCGCGACGCTTCAGATGATGACCAAGCGCGTCTACAGCCTCACGCCCATGACCAGCGCGACAATCCTGGCGCCGGCCTCGGCGCCCGTCGGATCGCCCATTCCGCAGAAGGTGGGCGGGCCGTCGCCGATCAAGCACGTCTTCTACATCATTCGCGAGAACCGGACGTACGACCAGATCCTGGGCGACCTGGAGAAGGGGAACGGCGATCCGGGTCTCTGCCTGTTCGGCGAGGACGTCACGCCAAACGCCCACGCCATCGCGCGCGAGTTCGTCGTTCTCGACAACTTCTACGTGGACGCCGAGGTGAGCTACGACGGCCACGCCTATTCGACCGGGGCGTACGCGACCGACTTCGTCGAGAAGATCTGGCCGACCAACTACGGCGGGCGCGGCGCGCGCTACATGAGCGAGGGCGGCGGGAAGATGCGCAACGCCTACGGAAACGTCACGGCGCCGCTGAACGGCTACATCTGGGACGCGTGCAACCGCGCGAACGTCAGCGTGCGAAGCTATGGCGAATTCGCCGAGCGCGTGTCCGAGCCCCAGGGAGGGACGGGGGGGGGCCGGGTGGTGGCGTCCGTGCCGGGGCTCGAGGGCAAGGTCCACCCGACCTTTGCGCCCTACGACCTGGCGGTTCCGGACAACACGCGCGTGGATGTCTGGCTCGAGGAGTTCAGGAAGTTCGAGCAGTCGGGCGAGCTGCCGCGCCTCAACATCATCCGGCTCCCCGACGACCACACGGCGGGGACGAACGCCAAGTACCCGACCCCGCGCGCGATGGTCGCCGAGAACGACGTCGCACTCGGCCGGATCGTCGAGGCGATCAGCAGCAGCCGGTTCTGGAAAGAGTCGGCGATCTTCGTGCTCGAAGATGACGCGCAGGCCGGTCCTGACCACGTGGACACCCACCGCTCGGTCGCTCTCGTGGCGAGCCCGTTCGTCAAGCGGGGCAGCGTGGACTCGACGCTCTACACCACGTCCGCGATGCTCCGGACGATCGAACTGATTCTGGGCCTGCCGCCGATGAGCAACCTCGACGCCGGCGCGACGCCGATGTACGCCGCGTTCCAATCGACGCCGGTGCTGACGCCTTTCGCAGGACGGCCGGCCCGCGTCGACATCAAGGAGAAGAACGCGGCGAACGCGTGGGGCGCGGAGGCGTCGGCCCGGATGTACCTGGCCGAGGCGGACATGGCGCCCGAGCAGGAGTTGAACATCATCATCTGGAAGTCGGTGAAGGGGCCGCAGAGCGTCATGCCGCCGCCCGTGCGCGCCGCATTCGTCAGGGCGCGCGCCGTCGCGGACGACGACGACAGGTAGGCCAACGGGCGGACGTCCCACTCGCGGCGCTGACGAGAGAGGCAGGCGCGGACCGGGTCGGCGCGAAGGGCGACTTGAGGTCTGCCGAACGGAGCCCGGAGCCGACGAACCGGGCCACGACTGCCGCCTCATCGACGACCGCGAGTTGCAGGGATCAGCTCAGCCACCCGTATTCCCTGAGCTTTCGGTAGAGGTTTCTCTCGCTGATGCCGAGCGCTTTGGCGGCCTGTCCCCGGTGCCCGCTCACGGTGTCGAGCACCAGGCGGATGTGATCGCGCTCGAGGGCCTCGAGCGTCGGGATGGCTGCGGCCATCGTCGCCGCCTCAGCGGGGACTCGGGTCTGCCGAACGGCCGCCGGAAGATGCTCCGGTCTCACCTCCGGCCCGTCGCAGATCACCAACGCCGCTTCGACCACGTGCTTCAATTCGCGCACGTTGCCCGGCCAGTCGTGCCGGCGAAGCACCTCGAGCGCGGCCTCTCCGACCTCCTTGCGGCAGCCGAACCGCCCGTTCAACTGCGCCACGAAGTACCGCACCAGCAGCTCGACGTCGCCCTCGCGTTCACGGAGCGGCGGCACCGGCAATGAAATCGTGCTCAGCCGGTAGAAGAGATCCTCGCGGAACAACCCCTGTCTGACCATCGCGCTGAGATCGCGATTGGTGGCGGCCAGCAGACGGACGTCCACCCGGATTTCCGACGTGCCGCCCACGTGCCGGAACGTGGACGTGTCGAGCACGCGCAGGAGCTTCACCTGGGTGGCCGCGCTGACCTCGCCGATCTCGTCCAGGAAGATCGTCCCGCCGTGCGCCACTTCGAACAGCCCGGGTTTGGCGCGGTCGGCCCCGGTGAAGGCGCCCCGCTCGTGGCCGAACAGCTCACTCTGGAGCAGGGTCTCCTGGAGCGCCGCGCACTCGACGACGACGAACGGGCGGTCGCGCCTGAGGCTTCTCGCGTGAATCAGCTTGGCGACGATCTCCTTGCCCGACCCGGTCTCGCCGGTGATGAGGACCGCCGAATCGGACGGCGCCACGCGCGCGATCAGGTCCGCCACGCGCGTGAACCCCTGGCTCTGCCCCACGAACGCGCTGCCCATGTCGGGCGGCGTGAGGCCCCTCTCCAGCAGCGTCGCGCGCCGCGACAGCGACTGGCGCTCGAGCGCGCGCTGCAGCCGGATCTCCAGCTCGTCGAGCGGGCACGGCTTGGAGACGTAGTCGAACGCGCCGGCGCGGATCGACTGGATCGCCGTGTCGATCGAACCGTGCCCGGTGAGCATGATCACCTCGCTCGACGGACTTGCGGCGCGTAGACGCTCGAGGACCTGGAGACCGGTCATGTCCGGGAGATTGAGGTCGAGCAGCACCACCTGCGGCTGCCAGTCGGCCACGGCCCGGAGCGCCTCGCCTCCCGACGCCGCGCGGACGACCTCGAACCCCGCGCGCTCGAGCTCGCCCGCCATCACCGTACGGAACGCATCGTCATCGTCGACGAGGAGGAGCGACGGATTCGACTTCACACTTTGCCCTCTCCGGTTGCCACGCCCCCGAGAGCGGGCAGCGTGACCTCGAAGGTGGATCCGGAGCCGACCACGCTCGACACCGTGATGTCGCCGCCGCAGGCCCGGACGAAGTTCAGCGAGAGGAAGAGCCCGAGCCCGGTGCCCCCCTTCCTCATGCTGCAGAACGGTTCGAAGATCTGCCTGAGGTGTTCTGGCGGGATCCCGCAGCCATTGTCGCTGACACGGATGCGGACCGGGTCGCCGGCCGCCGTGGCAACCGTGACGGAATCCGCCGCGCTGGCATGCCTGGACCGCGTTGAGGAGCAGGTTGATGACGGCGTGCTGCAGCGAGGCCTCATCCGCGCGCACACGTCGTCCATCGACCGGGGCGTCGACCGTGAGGACGACTCCCGACGCCCGCGCCGTCGGCTCGACAAGCCGGGCTGCCGCGGACACGACGGCGGCCGGGTCCACGATGTCGCCGGGGGACGACTGGCCGCGAGCCATCCGCAGGAAGTGCTGAGTGACGCCGCGGCAGCGCAGGATCTGCTCGCGCGCGATCGCGGCGCTCTCGCCGACGCGGCGCGAGCCGGCCCCGTCTGGGTCTGAGGAGCCGACATCGCGCAGGATGCCTTCCACGCAGGCGAGAACCGTCGCCAGCGGGGTGTTCAGTTCATGGGAGAACCCGGAGGCGAGCAGGCCGAGCGACGCGAGCTTGTGCGACTCGGCCAGCGAGGCCTCGGCCGCGCGGCGATCGGTGATGTCGCGCCACACTTCCACGACGTGCGTGATGCGGCCGCCCGCGTCGCTAATCGGCGACGCGTGGATCTCTTCCCACCTCACGCCGCCATCCGCGGCCGTGCGTTCGCTCAGGCGGACCTGTCGCTGGCCGGACGCCAGGCAGCGCGAGGCCGGGCACTCCCCGACGTTGCACGCGGCGGAGGCCGGGTCCTGACAGCAGGACCCGAGCAGCGCCTCGCGCCTCCCTCCCGTGCGCGCCAGGAAGGCGTCGTTTGCCGCGATGACGTGGCGGGCCGTGTCGAGCACGACAATCCCGTCGTCGATGCTGTTGATCACGGTCTCCAGGCGCTCGCGCTGGCTGCGCACCTCGCCGACCAGCCCGGTGACCGAGTCGGCCATCGCGTTGAACTCGCGCGCCAGCCAGGAGATCGTGTCCGAGCCCTCGTCCGGCACGCGCCGGTCGAGGTCGCCGGAGGCGATCTCGCCGTGCGGTCGACTCGAACCGCTGGAGCCGCTTGAGCACCACAAGGCGGAAGACGATGGCGATGGCGCCCACGAGCAGCAGCGTGGCCAGGCCCGTGCCGCCGACCATCCAGCCGAGATCGCGGTTGATCGACGCCCTGACGTCGCCGACGTTGCGGTCGAGGATGAGGATGCCGTTCATCCGGAGGGCGGCGTCGTGGCAGCGGTGACACGCCTCCCGGTTGGGGATGGGCACGACCGTCCGCAGCACGGTCCCGCCGCGCGTTTCGAGCACTCGGCTCGACCCGCGCTGCGCCGGCGGAAAGCGGTGGCACGCCTGGCAGGTCGGCGACCCAATCTGGAGATCGCCCGCCTGGCCCTCCGGCACGCTCGAGTACTTGACGTGCCCGGTGCGGTCCAGCAGGACGACGCGCTCGATGCTCGGCTGGCTGCCGAACGACTGGATCATCTTCGCGATCAGCGTCCGGTCGTTCTCGATCATCTGATGCTCGAGGGCGACCCGGATCAGGTCGCCTTGGGCAACGCTCGTCTGCCGCGCGGTGTCGAGCAGGCTCTCGAAGTGGTGGGTCGAGTAGAGGTACGCGCCGGCGGCCAGCACCGAGGACACGGCCGCGGTGATGCCGAGCGCCAGACCGACGGTGGTGCCGGTGAGACGGAAGCGCATGAGTTGTGGCGTGTGGATGCCGAAGGCATCGTGACAGAAACCGCAAGCCGGCGTCAAATCCGCCCGACGGATCTGCAGGCCTGCCAGTTTGTCAGAGACGGGACTGACAGGCTGGCAGGTCATGCCACTTCGGGGGCCTGGCACCGCCGATTTGCGCCTGAAAGCACAACCGCCCGATTGGCATCAGAACCGCTTGTGTGGCTGTCAGGACGGCGCGCCCCCCAGAGAACCCTGGCGCCGTCCGTCGGCTGAAACCATGGACGCCTGTCGAAGGCAAGGAGTGGGCGATGGTGATGTTCCTGATGGCACTGTCACTGAGCGTCTTCGGCCTGGCGATGAGCGCTTTGGCCTTCGGCGCGGCCACACGCACGCAGCGAGCGCCAGAGGCGCCACTCAAGCCGGCGATCGAGTTCGCCCCCGAGCGGTTCTTCGGCGAGAGCCATCCGTCGTTCCACCGCGCCCCCGATGTCCCGCTCGAGGTGCTGCTGTTCCAGATCGAGCGTCACGTGCGGCTCGAGCAGGCTGCCGCCGAGTCGTTCATCCACCTGCCGTCACCCGAGGCGCTGAATCTCCGGACGCAGTCGCCGCTCGCTCACTAGATGCGCGGTTGGCGGGTCTGCCCGCCTTCGCGCTTCGCGCTACGGCGAGGCCGCGCCGAAGCCCGGTCGGCATCGCGAGCGGGCGGAGGCGGAAGACCCGCCCTACGTCTCTGTCCCGCAGGTGCACCCGATGACCGACATCTACCCGGATTTGCTGAAGTCGATGACGGCGGGAGACGCCGACGCGGTCCTGGCTCTGGGCCGGCCCGTGACGCTCTCGAGCGGCGCCGTGCTCTTCCACCTTGGAGGGGACGCGGACCAGCTCTATACCATCGTTCGCGGCCGTGTGAACCTGACGCTGCCCATGCAGGTGTTCGGGCAGGAGCAGGACATCCTCGTTGAGGAGCGCGTCGCCGGCCAGACGCTGGGGTGGTCGGCGCTCATCCCGCCGCACCGTTTCACGCTGAAAGCCACGGCGCAGATCGACACGGAGCTGCTCGCGTTCCCGCGGGCCGCCCTGCTCGATCACTTCGCCGCGCATCCGCGCGTGGGATACGCCGTCGTCGGAAACGTGGCGGCAACGGTCGGCTCGCGCCTGCAGGTGTTCCAGGCCATGTGGCTGCGCGAGATGAAGCGCGTGCTCGAGTTGTCGCGCGGCACGGGGCACGCTGTATGATGCCGGGCGTGCGAGCCCGACTTCCCGTCGCGCTGTCGATTCTGTGCCTCGCGGTGTGGGCCGGCCTGACGGCCCAGGGCCAGCCGCCGCGTCCGACCGAACGCCTCGAGGTGCCTCCGCCGCCGTTCACCGAGGGGATTTTCCCGTGCTCGTCGTGCCACGCGGGGATGAAGGTCAACCGCACCCGCCGGCCGCTGAACGACATGCACGCCGACATCGTGCTGACGCACGACGCCGATCACCGCTGGTGCCTCGACTGCCACGACGCCGAGAACCGCGACATGCTCCACCTGGCCAGCGGAGAGCGGCTGTCGTTCGACGAGTCGTACCGATTGTGCGGCCAGTGCCACGGTGAGAAGTACCGGGACTGGCGGGCCGGCGTCCACGGCCGCCGGACGGGCGACTGGAACGGGCACAAGGCCTACCTGCTCTGCGCCAACTGCCACAACCCGCACCAGCCGCACTTCAAGCCGGTCGAGCCCAAGCCCGCGCCGGTGCGTCCGTCCGGAGCGCGCAAATGACCAGGAGACCCCCGATGGACAGCCGCGGCAGCGAACCGGCGCCCGTCCCCGCGGGTGAGGCGGACCGTCCCCCAACGTCGTCGGGACTCTCGCGCCGCGAGTTCGCGTCGTGCGCCGCGGCCGCGGCGGCCGGATGGCTGATGACCGCCTGCGGCGCGAAGCCGCTCAACGAAATCCCGAAGGAGCAGTTGCTGAGCCGCATCCGGGACCTCGAGCGGCAGTACGCGAAGCAGTACGGGACCGCCGTGACGGTGGCGGACACGCCGGCGATGCCGAACGTCCTGTTCGCGTACGCGCTCGACATCTCGCGCTGCATCGGGTGCCGGCGATGCGTCTACGCGTGCGTCGAGGAGAACAACCAGTCGCGCGACCCGCAGGTCCACTGGATCAAGGTCCTCCAGATGGACAAGGACAAGGGTGTCGACTTCACGCACGCCGACCCCTACTACCAGCCGAAAGAGGTGCCGGAGGAAGGGCACTTCTACGTGCCCGTCGCCTGCCAGCAGTGCCGCAACGCGCCGTGCACGAAGGTCTGCCCGACCGGAGCCACGTGGACCGACCCGGACGGCATCGTCGTCATCGACTACGACTGGTGCATCGGCTGCCGCTACTGCATGGCCGCCTGCCCTTACGGCGCGCGCCATTTCAACTGGGGCGAGCCGTCGATTCCGCGCGGGCAGCTGAACCCGAAGACCCACGTGCTCGGCAACCGGCCGCGGCCGAAGGGGGTCGTCGAGAAGTGCACGTTCTGCATCCAGCGGACGAGGAACGGCCGCTATCCAGCCTGCGTCGAGGTGTGCCCGGTCGGCGCGAGGAAGTTCGGGAACCTGCTCGACCCGGAGAGCGAGATTCGCTACATCATCGAGCACAAGCGCGTGCTCGTGCTCAAGGAAGACCTGAACACGGTCCCGAAGTTCTTCTACTTCTACGCCACGTGAGGTGCGCGTGAACACCGTCCGCCTGTACTCCCGATTCGTGACGGGGAGCCTCCGCCTCGTGCTGCACGGCAACCGCGCCTACTGGGCGTGGATCGGATTCCTGCTCGTGCTGATGGCCTCGGGCGCCGCGGCGTACGCAGGGCAGCTGCGGTCGGGCCTGATCGTCACGGCCATGCGGGACCAGGTGAGCTGGGGGTTCTACATCGGCAACTTCACGTTTCTCGTCGGCGTCGCGGCGGCCGCCGTGGTACTCGTCATTCCGGCCTACATCTACGACTGGAAGCCGATCCGCGAGATCGTCGTCTACGGCGAGCTGCTGGCGGTGAGCGCCATCATCATGTGCCTGCTGTTCGTGCTCGTGGACATTGGGCGCCCCGACCGGTTCTGGCACCTGTTTCCGTTTGTCGGGCACATGAACTTCCCGCGTTCGATTCTGGCCTGGGACGTGCTCGTCCTGAACATCTACTTCCTCATCAACTTCACCGTCGTCACGCACATTCTCTACCGGGCGTTCTCGGGCCGGCACTACAACACGACGCTCGTCGTGCCCCTCGTGCTCCTGTCCATCCCGATGGCGGTGGGCATCCACACGGTGACGGCGTTCCTCTACAACGGCCTGGCTGCGCGCCCGTACTGGAACTCGTCGATTCTGGCGCCGCAGTTCCTCGCATCGGCGTTCTGCGCCGGACCGGCGATCCTCCTCATCGTGCTGCAGGTGCTCCGCCGGTTCACGGCCTTCGAGATCCAGGACGCGGCCATCAGCAAGATCGCCGAGTTGATGGCCTACGCGATGTTCCTGAATCTGTTCCTGCACGGCGCCGAGGCGTTCAAGGAGTACTACTCCGACACCGAGCACCTGCTGTTCACACGCTATTGGTACGAGGGGCTCGGCGTGCACCGCACGCTGGTACCGTACGCGTGGGCGGCGGTCACGCTGAACGTCGTCGCGTTCGTCCTCTTCATCAACCCCCGCTGGAGGAAGAACTGGGTGCTGTTGAACGTCGGCTGCCTCGCGACCTACGCGGGCTGCTACATCGAAAAGGGGATGGGGCTCATCATCCCCGGGCTGACGCCGGACGTGCTGGGTGAGATCTACCAGGTACTACCCGTCGATGAACGAGCTGCGCGTCGCGGCCGGCGTGTTCGCGCTCGGCTTTCTTGTCTTCACGCTGATGCTGAAGGTGGCCGTGCCGATTTCGCTGGGAGAATTCCTGGCGGAGGACGTTGGCAGCCGGCAGCGGACGGCTCAGTAGCGCGGGTCTTCAGACCCGCGAGCGCGGCGGGTGTGCAGACCCGCGGGCGCGGCGGGGCTGAAGCCCCGCCCTACGCCCTCAGCCCTGCCCGCCTTCGCGCATCGCGCTACGGCGGGTCCGCCATAGCCCGCCCATGTAGCTCGGCGGGCGACGGCGGAAGCCCCTGGCCTATTTCCTGATCGTCTCGAAGTGCGTGCCCGCCTCGGGCGTCTTGATGGTGTAACCCGCAGGCAGCTCGAACAGTGACTTCGCCGGCTCGGTCCGCGAGATGTTGACCAGCCGATAGGTCGTGTCGCCAACGCGAGGGTCGCTGTGCTTGGTGAGCACGAGCACCTGCAGCTCCTGCGAGAACCACTCCTCGGACACGATCCGGATCGGCTGCTCGTTGTCCAGGGCGCCGGCCGGGATGGTCGTCGTCGTGCGGCTACCCTTGGCCAGGACGCCTTCGACCGTCTGTTCGCCGAGGTCTTCCTTCACCACGTCGCCCTTCGCCGAGTTGAACGAATCGACCTTGAACACGCCGCCCTCACCGGCCGTGACGATGACGGACTTCTGAACCTCGTGCGTCTGGGTCGTGCCCGTGCTCGTGCTGGACGAGGTCGTGACCGTGAGCGTGCCGCCGCCCTCGCCCGTACTGGCGGCGTGGGAGATCGTCCCGCCGGCCACGGGAGGCTCGCTGCTCACGTGGGTGAAGTAGTAGACCGCCGTGCGGCTCGCGGTCTGGCTGGCCGGGTCGAGCGCGTAGTTCGTCTTGCCCACCGGGTCGGTGATGAACACCGACGTCACCTGCCCGTCGGCGCCCACCGCTTCCTTGCGCGTCCGGCCCGCGCTGTCGCGGTAGACGCGCGTCGCGGTCTTCTTCACGATCCGGTTGCCGTCGGCCAGCGTCATCACCGATTCGGTGACGGCTTCGCCTTGATACGGGGCGTTCGGCACGGACTTCATCTCGACCGCCATCGTGATCTGGCTGCCCGCGATCTTGATCTGCGGCGACTGGTCGGCCGAGATCTTCTTCTCGAAGGTGTACGTCAGATTCTCCTGCGCCGAGGCGATGACCGGCACCGCACAGGCGGCGAGGACGAACAGCGTGATCTTCTTCATTGGGGTTCTCTCCTGTTTCCGCCAACCAGGCTGACGAGTTTGATGGCTCTCGCCTGGCCGTCCTGGCCGACGAGCAGATCCGCATTCACGGTTTGCGTCGATTCCGGTGCGATGGCCAGGCCGTACGCCGGCAGGCTGGCCGTCGGAAGGGCGACTCTCACGATCATTCCGCTGTCGAAACCCGGGAGGCCGGCGGCCGCCGGCAGGAGGATGAAGCCCGCGAGCCGATCGGTTTCCTCAGGAAGTCCATACTGCGACGCCGTCCGAACGACGCGTGGCGCCTGCCTGCGCGGGGAGTCATCCATGAGCGGGGCCGGCGCCAGCGCCGGGGTCTCCACCTGCTCGACCGGCTTCGGCTGTTCGGCTGGCGCCGCCAACGACGCCTGGACCGGGGCCGCCGTTCCTGGCGGTGACGCCGTGCGTGTCCGCCACTCGACGGCCGCCCACGCGCCGACCAAGAAGAAGACGCCGGCTGCGGCGGCCAGCCACCAACGCTCGGACACGCCTACTGCCCCTTGTCCCGTCCGAAGCGCCGGGAGCACCCGCCGCCACGCGGACTGGCGCGAAGGCGGACGCGCCGAGGCGAACGCCATCATCAGCCGCCGCTCGGCCACGTCGTTCGGCGGCACCGCAGTGGCCGCCGACAGCGTCCGAAGGCCCTCGGTCAGCCGGCGCTCCCGTTCGAAGCGGGCGGCGCAGGCGGCGCAGGCTTCGAGATGGCGGCGAACGGGGACTTCAACGTCGCCGGCTTCCAGGGCGCCGCGAGCAAGATCGACCAGGTCGGCTTCGTATTGCTGACAGGTCATGGCCGACACCCTCCCGGTTGGAGGGCGGCTTCGGCGACCCGCGGCGCCTCCCCGTGGCTCCGCGCGCCGGCCGCTGACACCGCCGCCAGCTTGACGGCCAGGAGCGCCCTCCCGCGATGGAGCCGCGATCGCACCGTCCCGACGGCGCACGTCAGCGCGTCGGCCGCTTCCAGGTAGGACAGCTCCTGCAGGTCGCACAACACCACCACCTCGCGGTAGCGGAGCGGCAGCGACAGGACGGCGCGCCGCAGGCACTCGACCTTCTCGGCACGGATGAGTTCGCCCAGCGCGTCCGCCTCCGCCGCACCTGTCGCCGGCTCTTCGTCGTGCGCAAGCGGTTCGAGCCGCCGGTCCCGCGCGAGACGCTGGCGCAGGTGGTTCTTCGCGATGCCGCACAACCACGGCGTCACCGCGCCCCGGCCGGGATCGAACCGCCCCGCATCCTGCATCACGGTCATGAACGCGTCCTGCACGACATCCTCTGCCACGGCCTCATCGCCGGTCATGTGGAGGGCGAAGCGGAACACGTCGGGCCGCTTCCTCCGATACAACGAACCGAAGGCCTCCACGTCGCCTGCGGCCGTGCGCCGGACCAGCTCATCGTCCGGGACCCGATCGGTCGTCGGGGTGCTGCTCACGTTCTCCTGGTTCGACGCACGCTGGACATATTCGGTTCTGGGGGGGGAAAGTTCCAGAAAGCGGCTCCCGGCTCTCGGCTCTGGGCTTTCAGCCAAGTCCGCCTCTCGGGAACCGGCTTCGGTTGGTTACTCCGCGAGCAGGCGCGCGATCAGCGCCGACAGCCTCGCTTCGTTCGTCTGGTCGTAGCCGACCATGATGAGGCGGATCACGCCCTTCTTGTCGATGATCTGAATCTGCGGGATCCCGCCCACCTTGTAGTTCGCGTCGTTGACGTCGCGCGCGCCTGCCTGACCCGGCACCCGGTTGCCCACAGCAATCGGAAACACAATGCCGTTCTTCGGGAAGTACTCGCCGATCGCCTTGAGCTCGTCGGCCGGGGCGAGATTGCGCTGGCTCTCGAAGTAGCCCCACAGTTGCGTGGCCATGACAACGCGGAGGCCCCTCGGACCGAACGCGTCCGCGAGCCGGACGATGCCCGGGTAGCTCTGGCGGCACGGGCCGCACCAGTGCGCGGTGAACTCGAGCAGCGTGACGTGCCCCGGCATCTCCAGGCGGCCGGTCGCGGGTGTCGTCTGGATCCACTGCGGCGCCTCCACCGCAGCGGCCGGCCCGCCGACCAGTTCGTAGCGTTCGAGGGTGGGCCTGATCTGCGCGCTGACGCCCTCGACGCCGTCCAGGTCCTTGAGCGCAGTCCTCAGCAGGTCGAGCGCCTTGGGCGTCTGCTCCTGACCGGCGTACGCCTCCGCGGCGTTGACGTACGCCGCAACGATCGTCCGGACCACCGGCGTCCGCTGCTCCGTCGTCAGGCGTCGGCTGAGTTCGATGATCTTCGTCGAGTGCTTGAGAATGCCGGCGTCGATGTCGTCGCCCCGGTAGTAACCGTTGAGCAGCCCGTGCCCTTCAATCTTCTCGCGAGCGAACGACTCGGGGAGGGTGTCGAGCGCGTCCACGTACTTCTCGGCCCTCGCATCGCGCCCGTCAGACTTCGGCTGCCGCATCACCAGCCTCGTTGCGGTGACCAGCGCACTGGCCCGTCGGGCCGGGTCGCCAGCGGTTCCGCCCAGGGCGCGATCGATCGCCTTGTCGGCCAGCTCCGGCTGCGAGGCTTCGATGTAGAGCTCGGCGAGCGGTCCGAGCTGGCTGGCCGGGAGCGTGTCGAGCGCAATCCTTGCGATGCAGGCTCTCGCAAACTCGACCTTCTCCTGCTGCAGCGCCTGGTACTTCTCGGAGGTGATCGGAGGCGGGACTTCCTTCGTCCGCGCGCTCAGGAACGACTGGGTGTTCGCCAGGCAGGATGAGGGCGTGGCGGGGGAGGCCGGCACCGACCGCTCCTGGCTGACCAGCGGCGCGGGGGCGAGCAGCAGACCGATAGCCATCAGGGCGAAGGCGCGACTCAGCATCCTGGCGATCATGTACCACGAAACAAGGCGGAGCGGGCATAGAATTGCCGGCGGACGTATACTACGGGCCTTCGACCTGCGGGAGGCGGGAGCGACATGGCTCATCGAATGGGGCGGAAGGGCGTCCGGGCACTGACGCCGCGCTTCAAAGTGCCGCGCGTGCGCAAGCAATCGAAGCCGGGCGCTGTCGCCGGCATCGAGTTGTCCGAGTTGGCCCGCATGCCAACCTCGCGTGAGCCCGTGGCGGTAACCTGCATCGACTACGGTCCCCAGCAGGCGCACGTGCAGGCTGTCACCGACCTCCCGGCGTTCCTCTCGGCCCACCGGCCCGCGTGGGCGACGGTGCGGTGGATCAACATCGATGGCCTGGGCGACATGTCCGTCATCCGGGGTTTCGCTGAGAAGTACCACCTCCATCCGCTGGCCGTGGAGGATCTCCTGAACGTGACGCACCGGCCGAAGGTCGAACCCTACACCGACGATGGGAACATGCAGGCGAGGCTGTTTGTCATCGCTCGCATGCTCGACCTGTGCGACGGCCACCTGCGAAGCGAGCAGATCAGCATCTTCCTCGGCCACAACACCGTGCTGACATTCCAGGAGAGCCCTGGCGACGTGTGGGACGGCATCAGGCAGCGCATCCAGGCGCCGGCGTCGCGGCTTCGCGGGAACGACGCGAGCTTCCTCCTGCATTCGTTGCTCGACGCGATCGTGGACGCCTGCTTCCCGATCCTCGAGTTCTACGGCGACCGCCTCGAGGACGTCGAGGCCGAGGTGCTGGCCAGCCCGACGCCGGAGGCCATCCGGAACATCCACGGGCTGAAGCGGGAGCTGCTGCTGCTGCGGCGCGCGGTCTGGCCGATGCGCGAGGTGATCAGCTCGCTTCAGCGGGAGCCGCACGAGTGCATGGGCGACGCGACGCGGACCTACATGCGCGACGTGTACGACCACGCGGTGCAGATCATCGACATCGTGGAGACGTACCGCGAAATGGCGACGGGCCTCACCGAGACGTACATGAGCGCGATGAGCCAGCGGCTCAACGAGGTGATGAAGGTGCTGACCATCATCGGCACCATCTTCATCCCGTTGACGTTCTTCGCGGGCGTCTACGGCATGAACTTCAAGCACTTCCCCGAGATCGAGTGGGTGTGGGGCTACGGGTTCTTCTGGGCCGTCTGCGTGGTCACGGCGGTGACCATGGTCATGTGGTTCCGCCGGCGCCAGTGGCTCTGACGAAGGCTCAGGGCCCACGGGCTAGGAGTTCGTCCGACTAATACCCGGACGAACTCTTAAGGCCTCCCGGTGACGGACCGAGAACGGCTCTCATGTCTGCCGATCTCCGGTGGCAATTCGAGGGCTTTGCAGATGGTAGCGACATCAGGTGAACCGAGCGTGCGACGAGAACGCCTGCGAAGGTGGTGTCGGCGTGGGTTCCTGATGCTCCTGGTTTGCCTCGGCGCCGCCTGCTCCCGGCCGCTCGAACCGAAGCCGGTGAAGCAGGATCCGCGGCTCAACGTGATTCTGATTGTGGTCGACGCGCTTCGAGCAGACCACCTGGGATGCTACGGCTATTCTGCGAACACGACACCTGTGATCGACGCCTTGGCGAAGAACGCCCTGGTAGGAACGAGGGTGTACTCCCAATCCAACTGGACAGGTGCGGCGATGGCGTCGATGATGACCGGAACGTATCCCGCCGTCCACAAGATCGCAAAGAGTCCCGACGACGGCCTGGACCGTTTCTCGGTGCTGCCAAAGACGCTGCGAATCATCCCGGAGGTCCTGCGCGACAGAGGATACTACACGGCCGCCGTCACATCGTGCGGCTGGGTGTCTCCGGTTTCCGGCTATGGGAAGGGATTTGCGGACTTCCAGCTTGTCGGTCGTAACGACGAGGTGATTGTCGGAAAGGCCATCGAGATACTGAGGACCCACCCGTCTCCGTTCTTCCTTTATCTCCACCTGCTCGACACGCACGACTACTTCGATCTGCACAAGGACTACCGTCCTTTCAGCGGGCGCCGTTTCACGCTCTCGAAGACGATGGAGGCGCTGGCGCAGAAGCCTCGAGGCGACATTTTCGGCTGGCTCGGAACTCCACAGAAGAAGGACAAGCTCACATCGGAGGACGTGGCGTATCTCGTGGATCGATACGACAGCTTTCTCAATCGAGCGGACCGGCTCGTTGGGGAACTGGTCGGGTTCCTGCGCGAGCAGAAGACCCTCGACAACACGCTCGTCATTCTCTCGGCCGATCATGGAGAGAACTTCTCTGAACATGAGAAGTTCGTTCACAACGGGGATTCCGTATACAACGAGACCCTCCATGTGCCGCTGATCATCTCCAACCCGGTGCTATTCCCCGAGCAGAAGCGCGTGGAACGCCTCGCAGAGGAGTTGGACATCTTTCCGACAATCCTGGGACTCCTGGGAATCAAGGACGCGGCCTTGGCCCAAACCAGGCAACTTCAGGGCGACAGCCTGCTCGCCGCCGTGGAGGACAAGGCCGTCTGGAGTGAGAATGGCTCCCAGGACAGGATGAAGATCCTTGTCGAGAACTGGAGTCTCATCGTGAACCGGAGCACCGGTCAGGCAGCGCTGTACGACTTGAGCACGGATCCTCGCGAAACCCGCAACCTGGCGCGCAGCAACCCCCAGGTCGTCGGACGGCTGGAGCAACTGCTCCTTCGCAAGATCCGGGAATCGACAGCCCTCGGCTGGAAGATCGTCCCGCAGGATGCGCCTATCGATCTTGACACGAAGAAGGTACTCGAGTCGTTGGGATACCTCAGGTGAAGGGTGCGCTGGTCTTGTTGCGCAGGTCGGCGGTGATCGCTTGGTTCGACTGGCCGGCCGCGGCGGCCAGCGGGATTCGGCGTGACGGTCTTCTTCTATCTTCTGTCTTCTGGCTCCTGGATTCTGCCTTCTGTCTTCTACCCCGACACCTGCACGCCGTCCCTCGCGTCCCCGTCACCGTCTGAAGGCGGCGGCGCGGCGTCCGGGTCCACCGGCTCGTTCGCGATCAGCCGGTCGGTCATCCAGCCGTGTGCCGCCTCGTCCGGCCGCGCGAGCAGGCGCTCGAGCGGCGTGCGGCCGAACGTCATGTCCTCGCGGGCCTGGAGCCCCGGCCACGATCCGTCCGGCCGCCGCGGCGCGTACCGGCACCAGAAGCCAAAGTGCCAGCGCGTGAAGTCGGCAACCTGTGCGCGGCCGCAATCGTCGTCTCCCCAGTGCTCGAGCGCGAGTGCGACGTAGCGGCGGTAGACAGCCAATCGCTCGTCCGCCGTGAGATCCCGGTATCCCTCGTTCATCTCCCGGAACAGCCAGGGCTTGATCAGCACGCCCCTGGCGGCCATCACCGCCGCGCAGCCCGAACGGGCGCGCGCGGCGTCCGCCTCGTGCGGGAACAGCACGTCGCCGTTTCCCACGACCGGCACGGGGACCGCCCGCACGACGTCGCCGACGGCATCCCAGTCCGCAGCCGTCCGGTAGCGGGCATCGCGCGTCCGGCCGTGCACGAACAGCGCCGCGGCTCCGCCGTCCACAGCGGCCTTCGCCACGTCCAGGTAATTCATGTTCTCCGCGTTCCACCCGAGCCTGAACTTCACCGTCACCGGGACGCCCGGAACCGCGCGCACCATCTCCTCGACGATGCGCTGCACGCGCTTCGGCTGGCGGGCCAGAGCCGCGCCGAGGCCCTTGCTCGTGAAGTAGTCAATCGGGCAGCCGAGGTTGACGTCCACGAACTCAGCCCCGCGCGACACGACCAGCGCCGCCGCCCAGGCCATCTCATCCGGCTGGTTGCCGGCGAGCTGCACTCCGAAGCAGGTCTCGTCGGGAGCCCGGCGGATCAGCGCGAACTCCGAGCGGCGCTTTTGTTTCAGCCGCCGCGCCACGGTCATCTCGCTGACGGTGACGCGCGCGCCCAGCTCCACGCACAGCCGCCGATACGGCAGATTCGAGCCCTTGGTCATCGGGCCGAGAACCAGAGAGCCGGGCAGTTCGGACAGGAAGGACATGGCAGGGATAGGAGACAGAAGCCAGAAGCCAGAATACAGAAGACGGAATTCAGGAGCGATCCGCTGCCAGCTGCCAGCGACCAGCTGTCAAGCGGCCGAGCCGTCCCGTGGACCGACGGCCGCCGATTCCGCCGCCTTCTGCTCGGCCAACGCCGCCTCGGCGAATTCGAACAGCGCCAGCACCAGGGCGATAATCACCGGTCCGAGAAAGATGCCGATCGCGCCGAACGCGCCGATCCCGCCCAGCAGGCCGATGAACACCGGCAGCGTGGTGATCTTCGCCCGGCTCGAGATGAACAGCGGCCGGATGACGTTGTCGGCCGACGAGACGATCGCCACGCACCAGACCACCATGAACACCGCCGCGCCCGGGCGCCCGGTGAGGAAGAGGTAGAGCGCGGTGGGGACCCACACGATCGTCGTGCCGACCAGCGGGATGATCGACGCGACCGTCGCGAGCACGGCAAAGACGACGGCCGACGGCAGGCCGATCAGGGCGAACGCGATCCCGACCAGCGTGCCCTGCGCGAGCGCCGTGACCAACGACCCGAGGACGATGGCCTGGATCACGTTCGAGAGGTGGGTGACCAGCAGCGCTTTCCGGTGATCGTCGAGCGGCACGAGGGCCATCGTCCGGGCCAGCATCGCCTCGCCGTCACGCAGGAAGAAAAAGAGCAAGAACAGCGCGAGGATGATCGCCACGAGGGTCCCGACGACCGACGCGAACAGCGATCCGCCGACCGACAACACGGACTCGATGACCTGCTGGCCAGCCGACAAGAGCGAGCCCGTGATCCGATCGGACTTCACCGGCAGGAACGACTCGACCCATCGGATGCCCTGCTCGACGGCCGGGAGGTGCAGGACGTCCGAGGGCCCCTGAATCTGATGCTCCGCAGCGCTTGTCTGCGCGCGACCCACCAACTCCGCGGCCTGCCTGCCGAAGACGATGCCCAGGACGGTCGCCGGCACCACCAGGACAAGGACCGACGCGAGTGTCAGCGCCAGCGCCGCCCAGGTCTTCCGCCCGCGGAAGGCCGCCCGCAGCTTCCGGTTGATCGGAAACAGCATCAGGGCCAGCAGCGCCGCCCACAGAATCGGGCCGACGAACGGCCGGATGATGAGCAGCACCGCGCCGCCCAGCACGAGCGCCGTGACCAGGCCGAACACGCGAGGGTAAAAGGTCGAGGCCGGGTGGGCCATGTCGGAATCCAGAATCCAGAAGCCAGAAGAGGATCGTCACGCTGAACCAGCCGGAGGCCGCCAGCCGGAAACCCTGAGCCCTAAGCCCTGAGCCCTGAGCCTTCGTACGTCTGGAACAACTCTCCCCACGCCGTGTCCCGCCTCCACTGCTCGAACGTGCGGCGGTCCTTGACCGGCCAGCGGTAGTAGTCGTGGTAGGTCTCCGACGCGAACACGAAGAGGTGGACGATCGGCGTGTGGAACAGCAGCTTCTGGAACACCTTCAGCGGCGAGAACCAGAACAGGTCTCCGCCGATGCTCGCCAGGTTGTCTCCAACGTGGAACCCCCACGACTCGTTCGACACGTCGTCGCCCACGATCTCGATGTCGCGCGGGTCGCCCACGCCGAGGCCATCCTCGTGAGCCACGCGGATGTACTCGATGCTCAGCGGGTCGAAGCCCATCATCTTCGCGGCCACCGCGTCGATGGCCACCTGGTCGGACGACGCGAGCATCAGGTTCTTGACGACCGGGTACATCGTCCGGGGGCCTGGACCGTTGCCGGCCGTCGTGCCGTCCATCACCGCGAAGACGCCCGGGTGAATCTCCTTCTGTATCGCCAGCAGATCGACCAGCGTCCGGTGGATCCACGAGTGCGTGTAGTGGCGGTGGTTGTGCAGCAGGCCGCCGAACGCGTTCTTCATCGCGCCGGTGGTGGTCGTGTAGATGTGGCACTTCACCGTCGGCAGGTGGACGATGTTCTTCCCGGGAAAGTAGTCGGGGATGTGGATGCCTTCGGGGAAGATCCTGGGCAGGACGTGCATCCGCGCCTTCGGCTCGTAGCGGATCCACTTCATGTCCTCGTCCTTGAAGTTGTAGAGGATCGGCACCCCATACTTCGACAGGATCGGGACGTAGCGATTCAGGTCCTCGCCCTTGAACGCGTCCGTGACGACCGTCTTGTTCTGGACGCAGCTCAGATCGCGGTAGCCGGCCGCCCGCAACGCCTGGATGGTGCCTTCCAGCTGCCACGGCGTGGTGTTGGCCCCGGGGAACGGGAAGTGCCAGGAGATGTTGTCCTTGAGGATGGTTGGCGCCTGCGGCGACAGCGCGTCGCGCATGCCCGCCAGCTCGCACAGCCGGACCGTCGAGTCGAGAACCGTTGCCGGTTCCACCCGCAGCGCGGCCACTCGGCTCTTCATCACTCTCATTGTACCTTCCGAGCGTCAATCCGCCGCATCACCACCCGGCCAAGCCGCGCAATGCCCTCCGCGATCTGCTCGTCGCGCGCGTTGCTGAAATTGAGCCGCATCGTGTTGTGGCCGCCGCCGCCCGGGAAGAACGGCGACCCCGGCACGAACGCGACCTTCTCCGTCACCGCGTCCTTCAGCAGGTCGGCCGCGTCCATCCAGTCGGGCAGCGTGACCCAGAGGAACAGGCCTCCCTGGGGCCGCGTCCAGCGGACGCCCACCGACGGCTCCGGGAACGCCTTCCCGAGCGCCGCGAGCATGACGTTCCGGCGGCGGCCGTAGACCTCGCGGATCCGCTGCACGTGCCGGTCGATGAACCCGCCGCGGCCGACCTCGTAGGTCAGCATCTGGTCGAACGTACTGCACTGGAGGTCGGTGCCCTGCTTGGCCTGCACCAGCCTGTTGATGACTTCCTTGGGCGCCGCCATCCACGCCATCCGCAACCCGGGAGCCAGCGTCTTGCTGAAGGTGCTCAGGTAGATGACGTTGCCGGTGTACTTACCGTTGCGGTTGCACTCGAGGCACTCGGCGTCGAGGACGACCAGCGGCTTGATGTGCTCGCCCTCGTAGCGCAGCTGACCGTAGGGATCGTCTTCGATGATCGGGATGCCGTAGCGGTCGGACGTGTGAATCAGCGCCTGTCGGCGCTCGAGCGGCATCGTCACACCGGACGGGTTCTGGAAGTTGGGCAGCGCGTAGATGAACTTCGGCCCGCAGCGCAGCGCGTCCTCCAGCTTGTCGGTCACCATCCCGTCGTCGTCGGCAGGGACCGTGACGAACTCTGCGCCGTACATGGTGAACGCCTGCAGCGCCCCCAGGTACGTCGGGTTCTCCATCAGCAGCTTGTCGCCGGGGTTGATCAGCACCTTACCGATCAGGTCCAGCGCCTGCTGCGAGCCGCTCGTGATGAGGACGTTGTCGATGTCCACCACGATGCCGTAGCGCGCCATGTGGCGGACGATCATCTCGCGCAGCGGCGGGTAGCCCTCGGTGGTCGAGTACTGCAGCGCGATGCGGCCCTTGGTCTCGAGGACGGCTTCCGCGGCCTCCTTCATCTCTTCCACCGGGAACAGGTCGGGGCCCGGCAGGCCGCCGGCGAACGAGATGATGTCGGGCAGCGCCGTCAGTTTCAGGAGCTCGCGGATGACCGAACTTGTCATCCGCTGCGTGCGCTGGGCGTAACGGTGATTCCAGAGTGTGCTCATGGCTGACTCCGCCTCGGCAGATAGTATCATCACGAATCTCGGGATCTTGCGAACTGAGGATCTGGCGAACTGGGGGCGATGGATGGCGGTCGAAGGCTGGCAGGGCTGGGACGACTACGCGCGGTTCTACGACTGGGAGAACGCGCGGACGATGGGGCGGAAGGACGTGCGGTTCTGGCAGGCGTTTGCCCGCCGGGCGGGAGGGCCGGTGTTGGAACTCGGCTGCGGGACGGGTCGCGTGGTCGTCCCGGTGGCGCGGACCGGCGTGCCGGTCGTCGGGATCGACCGGTCCGGGCCGATGCTCGCGTATGCCCGCCGCCGCGTCCGGCGGCTGCCTGCAGCGGCGCGGCCTGACCTCGTCAGGGGAGACATCCGCACGCTTCCCTTCCAGGACGGCTTCTTCTCCGCGGCGATGGCGCCCTACGGAATCCTCCAGTCGTTGACGCGGGAGCGGGACCTCCAGGCGACGCTGGCCGAGCTGGCGCGGGTGCTCCGCCCGGGCGGGGCGCTGGGCATCGACCTGGTGCCGGACCTTCCGGCGTGGGACGAGTACCGCAACAGAACGCGGTTTCGGGGCCGACTCGGCCGCTCCGCGGGGCACGTGACGCTGGTCGAGTCGGTCCGCCAGGATCGGAGGCGGAAGCTGACGGTTTTCGATCAGGAATACGTGGAACTGCGCGGCGGGCGGCGGGTCCGTCACCGGTTCTCGCTGACCTTTCGCACGCTGCCGTTGCCGCGGATGGTGGCGAGGGTCGAGAACGCCGGGTTCCGGGTGACCGCGGCGCTCGGCGACTACCAGGGCCGCGCCTGGGACCTGCGCGCCGACGTGTGGCTGCTGCTGGCGGTGAAGACCTAGCCGGGCTCTACCTTCCCCAGCGGTGCCTGTGGTACAATCCCTGATCCGTTTTCCCTTTTGTTTCTTTGGAGTTGCACTATGTCTGGCCATTCCAAGTGGCATACCATCAAGCACAAGAAAGGTGCCGCCGACGCCAAGCGCGGCCGCATCTTCACCCGAATCATCAAGGAGTTGGCCGTAGCGGCCAGGGCGGGCGGGGGTGACCCCGATACCAACCCGCGGCTGCGGACGATCATCGCCGAATCGAAGGCCGTCAACATGCCCGCGGAGAACATCAAGCGGGCCATACGCCGCGGAACGGGCGAGGAGCCGGGCGTCAACTACGAGGAAGTCGTCTACGAGGCCTACGGCCCCGGCGGGACGGCCATCATCCTCGAGGGTCTGACCGACAACAAGAACCGCACGGTCGGCGAGTTGCGGCACCTGCTCGAGAAGTACAACGGCAAGATGGCCGACCGCAACACGGCCCTCCGCAAGTTCAGCAAGCGCGGCCAGATCATCATCGACAAGACGAAGGTGGCCGAGGACGCGCTCATGGCGGCGGTGCTCGAGGCGGGCGCCGACGATATGGTGGACGACGGCGACACCTGGGAAGTCCTGACGGCCCCGGCCGCCTACGACGCCGTGCGTGAAGCGGTCCGCAAGCTCGACGTCGAGCCGATGAGCGCGGCGGTGGCGATGGTGCCGGCCGAGCTGGTCACGCTGACGGGCAAGCCGGCCCAGTCGATGCTGAAGCTGCTCGACGTGCTCGAGGACCAGGAGGACGTGCAGCACGTGTGGACGAACGTGGACATCGACGAGAAGGAGATTGAGGCGTCGCTCTCGTGAGAGTCTTCGGGATCGATCCCGGCTCCGAACGTACCGGTTACGGATGCGTGGAGAGCGATGGCAGCCGTCACCGGATGATCGCCTGCGGCGCCATCGTCACCTCCCCGCGCCTTGGTTTCCCCGCACAGCTGCTCCGGATCCATCAGCAACTGGCCGTGCTCCTGGCCGAACACCGGCCGGAGTGCGTGGCGGTGGAAAGCGTCTTCTACGCGGCGAACGTGCGGAGCGCGCTGAAGCTGGGGCACGCGCGCGGCGTGGCGATGCTGGCGGCGGTCGAGGCCGGCTATGCCCTCGCCGAGTACTCGCCGGCCGAGATCAAACGCGCCGTGGTGGGATACGGGCGAGCCGAGAAGCAGCAGGTGCAGGAGATGGTGCGCATGCTCCTCGGTCTGGAGGAGGTGCCCACGCCGCACGACGCGGCCGACGCGCTCGCGGTGGCCATCTGTCACCTGCACAGCCAGGGCCCGAAGGTCATCGCCGAGCACCTGCAAGCGACGCGATCGAAGCCGAAGTCGTGGCGCGACATGAAGCCGCCGGGAGAATAGACGGGGCGGCCACCTTGCGAACTCGCGAACTGGCGATCGTGCGAACGAGGATGCAGAGCCGCGGGGAGTGCGTGTGATTGCGAGACTGAGCGGCACGCTCGTCGAAAAGCAGGCGACGCGCCTCGTCGTGGACGTGCACGGCGTCGGCTACGAGGTGCAGGTGCCGCTGTCCACGTTCTACCACCTGCCGGAGCCGGGCGCGGGGGTGACGCTGCGCATCCACACCCACGTCCGCGAAGACGCGCTGTCGCTGTTCGGGTTTGCCACCGCCCTCGAGCTGCGGCTGTTCGAGCGCCTGATCGGCATCAGCGGCATCGGTCCGAAGCTGGCCCTGGCGGTGCTGTCCGGGATCGACCCCGCCGATCTCGTGCGCGCCGTGCAGGCGGGCGACGTCGGCCGCCTGACGCTCATTCCGGGCGTCGGCAAGAAGACGGCCGAACGCATCGGTCTCGAGCTGAAGGATCGGCTGACCCAGCAACTGGCGACCGAGCTGGGCGTCGACGGCGGCGCGCCCCCGGGCGAGGCCACGCTGCGCGCCGACCTCGTCTCCGCGCTGCTCAATCTGGGGTATCATCGCGCCCTCGCGGAGAAGGCCGTGGACGCCGCGATGAAGGCGCCCGGTGAGCGGACATTCGAGCGGGTCTTGAAGGATGCGCTCAGCCGGACAGGCAGGCGCTGAGAATCTTGCGATCGTGCGATGTGGCGATCGTGCGATCTGAAACGAGCGTTCGTCGCGTTCGCCAGTTCGCCGGGTCTCGAGTTCGCAAGATCGCAGGATCCCGAGTTCGCAAGATTCCCTATGAGTGATTCCCGTCTGATCACGCCGGCGCGCGTTGACGATGACGCGCAGTTCGAGGCGGGGCTCAGGCCGCGCACGCTCGACGAGTACATCGGGCAGGAGCGCGTCCGCGAGAACCTCGTCGTGTCGATCACGGCGGCGCGTCAACGGGCCGAAGCGCTCGATCACGTCCTGCTCTATGGGCCGCCGGGGCTGGGGAAGACGACGCTGGCCTACGTGATCGGCAATGAGCTGGGCGTGCCGGTGCGGTCGACATCGGGACCGGTGCTCGAGAAGCCGGGCGACCTGGCGGCGATGCTGAGCAACCTCAAGGAGCGAGAGGTGCTCTTCATCGACGAGATCCACCGGATGTCTCCCGTCATCGAGGAGATCCTCTACCCGGCGATGGAGGACTACCAGATCGACATCATGATCGGCCAGGGGCCGAGCGCGCGATCCGTGAAGTTCCCGGTGCCGAGATTCACGCTCATCGGGGCGACGACGCGGGCGGGCCTCCTGACCTCGCCGCTCCGGAGCCGGTTCGGAATCGTCCACCGCCTCGACTTCTACACCGACGCCGACATCGAGGAGATCGTGCGGCGGTCGGCGCGGCTGCTGAATGTCGGTATCGAGGCGCGCGCGGCCCGCGAGCTGGCCCGGCGGTCGCGCGGTACGCCGCGCGTGGCGAACCGGCTGCTGCGCCGGGTGCGGGACTACGCCCAGGTGCGGGCGGCCGGCGAGATCACCCTGCCGGTGGCGGAGGCCGGACTCTCGCTCCTCGAGGTGGACGCGAACGGGTTCGATGAGATCGACCGGCGGCTGCTCCGCACGATCATCGACAAGTTCGGAGGCGGGCCGGTGGGCCTGAACACGATCGCGGCGGCCATCTCCGAGGAGAAGGACGCCATCGAGGACATCTACGAGCCGTTCCTGATCCAGATCGGCTTCCTGGATTGGACGCCGCGCGGGCGCGTGGCGACGGCCCGGGCGTACGAGTATTTCGGTTTGACCCAGCCCGAGAAGGACCAGAAGTTGTGGTAGGCCAGAGCCCTGAGCCTTGAGCCCTGAGCCCTGAGCCCTGTCGTAAGGAGGACGCGAGTGTCGAGCGACGGCCCAACCCTCATTCCCGATCATCGGCCTGCAGGCCTGGGCTGCGGGCGTCCCACTGAAATATCGAGCCTGGCGACCTACGTGCCGCCGCGGTTGCTGACCAACGCCGACCTCGAGAAGATGGTCGACACGTCGAGCGAGTGGATTCTCCAGCGCACCGGCATTCATACCCGCCACATCGTCGATCCCGGCGTGGCCACGTCGGACCTCGGCAAGGAAGCGGCCCTCAAGGCGATCGCTCAAGCCGGCCTGACCCCGGACGACATCGACCTCATCATTGTCGGCACGACGACGCCCGACATGTTCTTTCCGAGCACCGCGGCTCTCGTCCAGCACAAGATCGGCGCCACGCGCGCGTGGGGATTCGACCTGGCGGGCGCCTGCTCCGGCTTCACGTTCTCCCTCGCGACCGCCAGTCAGCTCGTCTCCACCGGCCGTCACCACCACGCGCTCGTCGTCGGTGCCGACGTGATGTCGAGCATCATCGACTACAAGGACCGCGCGACGTGCGTGCTGTTTGGTGACGGCGCCGGCGCCGTCGTGGTCAGCGCGGCCAAGGACCCGGCGCTCTCGATCCTCGACTTCGCTCACGAGATTGAGGGCGCGGGGGGGCAGTTCCTCAAGATGCCGGCGGGAGGCAGCCTGCAGCCGGCCACCCGCGACACCGTCGAGCAGCGGCTGCACTTCGTGAAGCAGGACGGCCAGGCCGTGTTCAAGTTCGCCGTGCGCAAGACGGAGGAAATCACCCGCGTCATCATGCAGCGGAACAACCTGAGCGCGGACGACATCGCCCTGTTCGTGTCGCACCAGGCGAACCGCCGGATCATCACCGCGGCCGCCGACCGCCTCGGGATCCCCGAGTCGAAGGTGGTCATCAACCTCGAGCGGTTCGGCAACACCACGGCCGCCACCATCCCGCTCGCGCTCGACGACTGCGTGCAGGACGGCCGCCTGAAGAAGGGCGACCTGGTCATCCTCGCCTCGGTCGGCGCGGGGTTTACCGTCGGCGGAGTCCTGCTGCGCTGGGCCATCTAAGAGGCGCTGCGCCCATGAGTTAGAGCTTCCCCCTTCGAGCCGTCCGCGCTGACCTGGCGCGGGCGGCCACCCGTCCCGTCGCCCTGTCAAGCCGGGACACACGGGCTGTCCAACAACGAGACACGGCCCGATTACAGAAAAGACTAGAAGATTGCAGATTTCGCCATCCGATCCGGCGAGGCCCTGTCTAATTTCTGCACACGTCGGTTGAGCGCGTCCGGCTGCACCAATTCGATACTGTCAATTAAATATCTGATATATAAGGACTTATCGGTTTAATCTGAGCCCTTCTAGCGTGTGGCCGGCGGATTGCTCTTACAGCCGGCGTGAATACCCTTCGCTATCTTGTCATCATGGCGGCGGTTGCGACCGTCGCTGCGGCTCCTCCGATTTCGGCCGACGCTCAGCCCAACCGTGCCAGACTGGACCTGGCAGTCGCCAGGGCGGCGGCCAACGGAACCGGCACGCAGCCGATCATCATTCGCGTGGCACCCGGCGCTCGCGCTACCGTCAAAGACCTGTTGACGGCGGGCGGCTATCGCGTCAAGGGCGAGCACGCCTCGATCGACGGTCTCGCCGCTGATTTGCCTGCCGCGGCCGTTCTCGAACTGGCGAACAACCCCGACATCCTGTCCATCTCGTCCGACGCCATCGTCACGCCGACCGGGAATTTCCAGATGGGTTCCGGGCCGTCGCAGTCGGACGGCGCCACCGACTTCCTGCGAAGCACCCTCGGTCTCGACGACGACGCGCCGAAGGGCACGGGCGTCGGAGTGGCGCTCATCGACTCCGGCGTCGACCCGTCCGCTGACCTCGCCGGGCGCATCAGCGCGTTCTTCGACCTGTCGGGCGGCGCCGTCCGCCGCGCCGTCCCGTACGACGACTACGGGCACGGCACGCACGTCGCCGGCCTCATCGCCGGCAAGGGCGTGCTGTCGGGCGGGCAGTACGCCGGCGTGGCCCCTGGCGTTCACCTGGTCGTGTTCAAGGTGCTCGACGACACGGGCCAGGGACGCACCAGCGACGTGGTGCTCGCCATCGACTACATCGTGCGGAACCGCCAGCGGCTGGGCGTCGACGTCATCAACCTTTCGATCGGCCACCCGATCTTCGAACCGGCTGAATCCGACCCGCTGGTGCAGGCCATCGAGCAGGCGACCCGCGCCGGACTGGTTGTGGTTGCGGCCGCAGGCAACTGCGGCATCAACCCGGTCACCGGCGAGCCTGGCTACGCGGGCATCACGTCTCCGGGCAACGCGCCGTCGGCCATCACGGTGGGCGCGCTGCTCACGCAGGGGACGACGACGAGGTCCGACGACGAGGTCGCGCCGTTCAGCTCGCGAGGACCGAGCTGGTACGACGCCTTCGCGAAGCCTGACATCGTCGCACCCGGCGACCGCCTGGTGTCGGTCGGCGCGCCCGACAGCACGCTCTACCTCCAGTACCCGTCGCTCAGGGTGTCTGGACGCAACGGCGCCCAGTACCTGCGGCTGAGCGGCACCAGCATGGCGACGGCAGTGACGACCGGCGTCGTCGCGCTGGCCATCGAAGCCAACCGCGATTGCGAGCACGGTGGTCAACCGCCGCTCACGGCGAACGCGCTCAAGGCCATCCTCCAGTTCACGGCGTTTCCCGTCCACGACGGCAGCGGGGCCGACTATGACCGCCTGACGGCGGGGGGCGGAGGGCTCAACGCCGCGGGCGCGCTGGAACTCGCGGAGGCCGTGGATACATCGGTGTCGCTCGGGTCCCCGTGGATCATGCCGACCCCGACGCCGACCACGACGATTGGCGGCGAGATCCTCGAGTGGTCTCAGAACATCGTCTGGGGCGTGTGGCAGGTGCCCGGGTCGGTCCTCTTCACGAACGAGCCCTGCTGGGGCAGCAACATCGTCTGGGGCGTCTCCGACGGGGCGAACATCGTTTGGGGCGTCGCGGATCCGCTCGTGGCCGGGACGAACATCGTCTGGGGCGTCAACATCGTCTGGGGTGTGAACATCGTCTGGGGTGTCAACATCGTGTGGGGCGTCAACATCGTCTGGGGCGTGAACATGCTTGGCATGGCCGACCCGGGGAATCCCGGCCAGGTGGCGTGGGGACAGGCGGCCGGACCGGCGAACACCGTGTGGGGGCACCTCGACGCGGCGAACATCGTGTGGGGGGTCTCGCGCAACATCGTGTGGGGTGTCAGTGAGGATGGCGCGACCCCGGCAGGCGCGCCTGCGGGTGTGATTCGATGATCGACAAGATGCCGTTGAGGTCAGGGATCGCCGCCGAGGCCAGCGCGTCCTCGGCCGATCGGCCGAAGGAACCGACTGGGCCTGACTGGAAGGCCGGACTGCCCGTGTTGTCGAACGAACGGGTGACGCTGATCGACCTGCGGGTCTCCGACGCACCGTCGCTCTGCGCGACCTTGTCAAGTGAGGAGGTGCACCGATTCATGTCGGCGCCGCCTTCCAGCGTGGCCGGCTTCGAGCGCTTCATCCGATGGGCGCACAGCGAGCGGAGCCACGGGCGCCTCATGTGCTTTGCGGTGGTGCCGAAGGGCTACGACGTCGCCGTGGGCATCATGCAGGTGCGGCAGATCGACCAGGAGTTCACCATGGGCGAGTTGGGCGCCGCGCTCGGGTCCCAGTTCTGGGGCACGGGCGTCTTCGAAGCTGCCGTCGACCTCTTGTTCGCCTTCGTGTTCAACACCCTCGGACTTCGCCGCCTCGAGCTGCGGGCGGCCGTGCAGAACGGACGCGCGAACGGAGCGGCCCGCAAGGTCGGGGGCGTTCCCGAAGGCGTCGCCCGCCGGGCGCTGTTCTGCGGCGGCCAGTACCACGACCAGCTGATGTGGTCCGTCCTGGCGGAGGACTGGCGTCAGGCGAGGCAACAGCCGCAGGTGGTGGTGCACTAGGTTCGGGCTACACTGTCCCTCGTGGACGTGGCGCTTTTCGATTTCGATCTCCCACCCGGGCAGATCGCGCAGGAGCCGGCCGCCGACCGAGAGTCGGCCCGGCTGCTCGTCCTGGATCGCACATCCGGCGCCATCGCTGCCCACTCCAGCGTGCGTGCCCTTCCCGACTTCCTTCGCCGGAGTGACCTCCTCGTCGTCAACAACACCAAGGTGTTTCCCGCGAGACTACTGGGCCGCCGCGATCCGTCGGGCGGCGCCGTCGAGTGTCTGCTGATCCGTCGCCTGGAGGCCGATCGCTGGGAGGCCCTGATGCACCCGGGGCAGAAGCTGCATCCCGGAGCCAGGGTCGTCTTCGAGCGTGATGGCCTCGCACTCCGTGCCGAGGTGCTGGAGCAGCACTTCCACGGACGAAGGACCATCCGCCTCTCGAGCGAGGCCGGCGGGGACGTCGATGCCGCGGTCGACGCCATCGGTCACATGCCGCTGCCGCCCTACATCCGCAGGCCTGACGACCCGCAGGATCGCGAGCGCTACCAGACGGTGTACGCCCGCGCGAGGGGATCCGTCGCGGCGCCGACGGCCGGGCTGCATCTGACTCGGGGGCTGTTCGATCACCTGGCGGCCGCCGGCGTCGAGCGGACCGAGATCACCCTCCACGTCGGCTACGGCACATTCAAGCCGATTCGAGTGGAACACGTGGAGGAGCACCGGGTCGATGCCGAGGACTTCGAGGTGCCGGAGGACGCCGCGTCCGCCATCAATGCGGCGGCTGGCGGTGGGCGCCGCATCATTGCCGTCGGCACGACGACGACACGCGCGCTGGAGACGTCGGGCGCGCGAGGGAACGGACGCGTCACCGCCGGTCGCGGAACGACTGAACTGTTCATTCGACCCGGGCACCGGTTCGCGGTCGTGGGCGGCCTGCTGACCAACTTCCACCTGCCGAAGTCGTCACTGCTCATGCTGGTGTGCGCGTTCGCCGGGCGAGAGGCGGTGCTCGGCGCGTATCGTGAGGCGGTCGATTGAGGCTACCGGTTCTACAGCTACGGCGATGCGATGCTGGTTCTTTGACAGGACGGGCTTCTGGATTCAGAATCCAGTAGCCCTGAGCCCTGAGCCCTGAGCCCTGAGCCGAGAGTTGCCCTATGCAATTCGACTACGAAGAATTCGACCTGTCGGGCGTCCGGACCTACCCGCTGAAGAGCAGGCCGAGCAAGGCCCGGGCTGAGGACTTCGCGAGGCCGTACCGGGCGGGGTCCGGCGTCCCCGGATTCCTGGACTCGCTGCCGTCCGTGCTCGCGGCGCGTGATTTCAGGGCCGTGGTGACGGCTATGGCTGAGGCGCGCCGCGCCGGACGGGGCATCGTGTGGGGGATCGGCGCGCACGTCATCAAGACGGGGCTGTCGCCGGTGCTGATCGACCTGATGGAGCGCGGCTTCGTCTCAGCCCTGGCGACCAACGGGGCAGGGATCATCCACGACTTCGAGATCGCGCTCGCCGGCGCGACCTCCGAAGACGTCGAGGCGTCACTCGGCGAAGGGCGGTTCGGCATGGCCGACGAGACGGGCCGCCTGCTGAACGGCGCCATCACCGACGGCGTGAAGGCCGGGCTCGGCATCGGGCAGGCGGTCGGAGCGTTCCTGTGCGAGAAGCACCCGCAGCACGAGCACTCGTCGATCGCTGCGGCAGCCGCTCGTCTCGGGATTCCCCTGACGGTCCATGTCGCGATTGGCACCGACATCATCCACATGCATCCGGCCGCGTCGGGCGCGGCGCTCGGGGAGGGGTCGCTCCGCGACTTCCGGTACTTCGTCTCCAACGTCGCGCGCCTCGAACAGGGCGTGTTCCTCAACTGCGGGTCGGCCGTGATCCTGCCCGAGGTGTTCCTCAAGGCGGTGGCGCTCGCCCGCAATCGCGGATGTCGGCTCGACGGCCTGACGACGGTGACGTTCGATTTCGCGAAGCTGTACCGGCCGCAGGTGAACGTGGTCAGCCGCCCGACGGCCGGCATCGGCCGGGGCTACTACCTGGTCGGTCACCACGAACTGATGATTCCGCTCCTCGCGGCCGCGCTGGTTGAGAGCGACGGGAAGCCGTGATAAAATCACCGTTTACGGCGGTGTAGCTCAGTTGGTTAGAGCACGCGGCTCATATCCGCGGAGTCCGGGGTTCAAGTCCCTGCACCGCCACCAGATTCACCGCTCGCCCTGACTGCGCTCGCTCTAGACATCTTCCAGGGCACAGATCGCGACGAATGTAGCACGTGACCGAGGGTCGGCCCTGGAAGCTGTCAAGGGTCCCTTCGGGGCTCATCTGGCCCTGGAAGATGTCGAAGACGACGCCGAAGGCGTCGTCCAGAAACAGCGTGCCGGCGGCCAGAGAAGTTGCGCCTCACGGCTGTTCGGCGCTTTGAGGCGCGGCTTCACTGGATGCCTGTCCTCTCCGAGCGAGTCTGCCGGACGATCGATCGATATCGCCTGCTTCCGCCTGGCGCCGGCGTGCTCGTGGCCGTGTCGGGCGGGGCAGATTCCACCGCTCTTGTCTACCTGCTTCGCGAGGCCTCGTCGCGGCTGGGGATTCAGCTCGCGGGCCTGGCGCACTTCAACCACCTGCTGCGGGGCGCAGCATCGGATGCCGACGAGCGCTTCTGCCGGGAGTTGGCCGGCGGCCTCGGTCTGCGGTTCGAGGCCGATCGCGGCGACGTGCGGGCCGCGGCCAGGCGGCGGGGCACGTCGGTGGAAGACGCGGGGCGGCAGCTCCGGTACGAGTTCTTCGAGGAGGCGCGCGAGCGGACCGGCGCCAGTCACGTGGCGGTTGGCCACACCCGGGACGACCAGGCGGAGACGGTGCTGTTGAACCTCCTCCGGGGCGCGGGGACAGCCGGCCTTGGCGGCATGCCGGCGCGCCGAGGGTCCATTGTCCGGCCGCTGCTCGACTGCACGCACAGGGAGCTGGTCGAGTGGCTCGCGGAGGGGGGCATTCCGTTCCGCGAGGACGAGACGAATTGCGACCGTCGGTTTCTGCGCAACCGGGTACGGCACGAGATCCTCCCGGCGTTGACAGCGGTCGTGCCGTCGGCGTCGGATGCCATCGCGCGAGCTGCGGAGATCAACCGGGTCGACGCGGAGTTCCTGGACGAGCTGGCCGCCGGCGAGCTCGCGAGGATTTCTGGCACACCCAGCGACGGCCTCTATGCCGTCGATGCCGTGGCGCTGGCCGCGATGCCGACCGCTCTCGGCCGAAGGGTGGCCCGGCTGGCGCTGGGAGCTGTGGCGGGCGGTGGGTTTCTCGGGTTCGAGCACACCCAGAAGGTGCTCGACTTGGCGCGCGAGACGGTCCGCGGGCCCGTTCGGCTCCCCGGCAGGCGTGTGACCCGGACGGGGGCGGGTCAGCTCGTCATCGCGGTCGCCCGGGGAAGGGGGCGAAAAGGCGAGGGATCCGTCGCTTTTCGAACCTTTTCGACCGTTCCGTTGTCTATTCCAGGAGAGGCGCCGCTTGCCGACGGGCGCGTGGTTTCGTGTGAGCTTCGCCAGGGCGGCATTGCTGTTCTGGGTGGCCAGCTGGCGGGCGCGGACGGGATGACCGCGGTGATCGATGCCGATCTCGTCGCGGGGCTGAGCGTGCGGTTCCGGCGTCGCGGCGATCGATTTCGTCCGCTCGGATTGGCGGGACGGAAGACGCTCCAGGACTTCTTCGTCGATCGGAAGGTGCCTCGAGAGGAGCGCGACCGGACGCCGATCGTGGTGGACCCGGACGACCGGGTCGTCTGGATCGCGGGACACGCGATTTCCTCGGATTTCTGCGTCACCGGGCGTACGCGCGCCGTGGTAATCTTGAAGCTCAGGGGAGAAAGAGTTTGAACTCCACGCTCAAGAGTCTGCTGTTCTGGATGGTTCTGGTCCTGGTTGCCGTGCTGATCTGGAATTTCTCAACGAATTTCCAGCAGCGCGACACCGTGATCAGCTTCAGCGAGTTCATGGAGAAGGTCAACACCGGCCAGGTCGCCTCGGTGACGATCTCCGGGAGCGAGGTGACGGGCGTCTACAAGGCGGCCAGCGAGACCTTCCGGACATATGCGCCGGCCCAGTACGAGGCGCTGGTCAACAAGCTCATCGAGAAGGGCGTCCAGGTCACGGCGAAGGAGCAGGCGGTCAGCCCCTGGTCGACCATCTTCTACTCGTGGGCTCCCATCCTGCTGATGATCGGCTTCTGGATCTTCCTGATGCGCCAGATGCAGAGCGGCGGCAACAAGGCGCTGTCGTTCGGGAAGAGCAAGGCGAAGCTCTCGTCGAGCGCGCAGAAGAAGGTGACGTTCAAGGACGTCGCCGGCGTCGACGAGGCGAAGGAAGAACTGCAGGAGATCATCGAGTTCCTCAAGGAGCCCCAGAAGTTCCAGAAGCTCGGCGGGCGGATCCCGAAGGGCGTCCTGCTGATGGGGGCGCCGGGAACGGGCAAGACGCTGCTGGCGCGCGCCGTGGCCGGCGAGGCGAACGTGCCGTTCTTCTCGATCAGCGGCTCGGATTTCGTCGAGATGTTCGTCGGCGTCGGCGCGTCGCGCGTGCGCGACCTGTTCGAGCAGGGCAAGAAGAACGCGCCCTGCATTGTCTTCATCGACGAAATCGACGCGGTCGGCCGCCACCGCGGCGCGGGCCTCGGCGGCGGGCACGACGAGCGCGAGCAGACGCTCAACCAGCTGCTCGTCGAGATGGACGGCTTCGAGTCGAACGAGGGGGTGATCCTCGTCGCCGCGACCAACCGCCCCGATGTGCTCGACCCGGCGCTGCTCCGGCCCGGCCGGTTCGACCGCCGGATCATGGTGAACCGCCCGGACGTGAAGGGGCGCGAGGGCATTTTCGGCGTGCACACCCGAAAGATCCCGCTGTCCGACGACGTGAACATCAGCGTGCTCGCTCGGGGCACAGCCGGGTTTTCGGGCGCCGACCTGGCGAACCTGGTGAACGAGGCGGCGCTGTATGCCGCGCGGTTCAACCAGAAGGTCGTCCGGATGATCGACTTCGAGTTCGCGAAGGACAAGGTCCTGATGGGCAGCGAGCGACGGTCGATGATCATCAGCGACGCGGAGAAGCGCGTCACCGCGGTGCACGAGGCGGGCCACGCGCTGCTGACGGTGCTCCTGGAGCACGCCGATCCGATTCACAAGGTGACGATCATCCCGCGCGGGATGGCGCTCGGCCTGACGCAGCAACTGCCGGTCGACGAGAAGCACAATCTGTCCAAGGCGTACCTCGAAGATCAGATCGCGGTCCTGCTGGGCGGGCGTATTGCCGAGGAAGTGACCACGGACAATGTGACCACGGGCGCGGGCAACGACCTGGAACGGGTGACCGACCTGGCCCGTCGCATGGTGTGCGAGTGGGGCATGAGCCAGTCGATGGGGCCGCTGACGTTCGGCAAGAAGGAAGAGCAGATCTTCCTCGGCCGCGAGATCGCGCAGCACCAGGACTACGGCGAAGACACGGCGATCAAGATCGACCAGGAGGTCAAGGCGATCGTGACCGCGCAGTACACGCGGGCCCACGCCTTGATCTCGGCGAACCGATCGGCGCTTGCGAGCATCGCCGAGGCGCTCCTGACTCACGAGGTGCTCGACGGCGAGCAGGTGCGCTGCCTGGCGGCCGGCGGCACGCTGGAGGAGGTGGGGCAGGCCGCCGCGGCGGCGGCGCCCGCATCGACCGACGAGGAGCAGCGGGCGCGCCAGCGCGCGCGCGCCTCGATGGTTCCCCCGCTTCAGCCCATCCAGAACCCGGTCCCGCAGCAATAGTCGGCGGCGAACGCGGGGCGGGTCGAACCGCCCCGCCTCGCGCCGCGGTGCCGGATCACGTTGCACACACGCCGACGCTACACCGTGGGCCTCACCGGCGGGCGCCGTCTCGACCTCGGCGAGCGGACGCTGGTGATGGCCGTGATCAACATCACGCCGGACTCGTTTGCCGAGCCGCAGCCGTCGATCGACCCGGTCCGGGCCCTCGACATGGCGCAGGAGGCCGAGGCGCAGGGCGCCGACATTCTCGACCTCGGCGCGGAGTCGACGAGGCCGGGAGCAGCCGCCGTCGACGCCGACGAGGAAGTGAGGCGACTCCTGCCCGCCCTGCGGATGATCGCGGCGAAGACGCGGCTCCCGCTGTCGGTCGATACCTCGAAGGCGGACGTCGCCCGGGCGGCGCTGGGCGAAGGTGCGGCGATCGTGAACGATATCTCCGGCCTGAGGTATGATCCGGACCTCGGAGAGGTCGTGGCCGCCGCCGGCGCTGCGCTGGTGCTCATGCACATGCGCGGGACGCCGCGCGAGATGTACCTGGAGGCTTCGTACGTCGACGTCGCCGCCGAGGTGCGCGACGAATTGGCCGCGAGCGTCGCTGCCGCCGTCCGGGCGGGCGTCTCGCGGGAGTCGACCATCGTCGATCCGGGACTCGGGTTCGCCAAGCGCGCCGAGCACAGCTACGAAGCGCTGGCACGCCTCGCGGATCTCGCCGCCCTCGACCGCCCCATCCTCGTCGGCAGCTCGCGCAAGTCGTTCCTGACGCGAGCGCTCGGCGATGTGGTGCCGTCCGGCAGGGACTGGGGCACGGCCGCAACCGTCGCGGCCGCGATCCTCGAGGGGGCCCACGTTGTTCGGGTGCACGCGGTCGGGCCGATGGTTCAGGTCGCGCGGGTCGCCGACGAAATCGTGAGAGTGCGGAGCCGGTTGTGACGTTTGCCGAACCCATCCTTTCCGTGCTGCGCCACTTCGGCTGGTGGGACCTCCTCGATGTTCTGATCGTGGCGGTCCTCATCTACGAGATCCTCAGGATGGTTCGCGGGACGCGGGCCGTCCAGATGGCGCTCGGCGCCGGCGTGATCGTCCTCACGTTCTATCTGTCGCGGTGGAGCCACCTCGAGACGCTGAACTGGCTCATCCGCAACATGGTCGGCTACCTCGTGTTCGCGTTGATCGTGCTGTTCCAGGCGGACATCCGCCGCGCGCTCGCGCACGTCGGGCGGACACCGTTCGGCGGGTATTTCGCTCGCACGAAACGCACCGAAGAGACCATCGAGGAAATCGTCGTGGCGGCGGGGCTTCTCTCGGCCCAGCGCGTGGGCGGCATCGTGGCGATCGAGCGGAGCATCGGCCTGCGGAACTACATCGAGGGCGGCATCCCGCTCGACGCGACGGTCACCTACGACCTGCTCGTGACCATCTTTCGGCCGGGCGCGCCGCTGCACGATGGGGCGGTTATCATCCAGGGCGAGCGGATCGCGGCCGCCGCGTGCTTTCTGCCCCTGACGGTGAATCCACAGGTCAGCAAGGATTTCGGGACCAGGCATCGCGCCGCGATCGGGCTGACGGAGGAGACCGACGCGGTGACCGTGATCGTGTCGGAGGAAACCGGCCGCATCTCGCTGGCGCTCGACGGCGCCATCGACAGCGGGCTGACGGGCGATACGCTGCGTCAGCGCCTGCGCGAGCTGCTGGCGCCCGGGCGCCGGGCACGGGAATCGCGAGAGCTTTCGCAGCAGACGTATCCGTGATGGCTTACCATCCGTTTCGCCACCTCGGCCTGAAGTTCCTCTCGGTTGGCATCGCCCTCGGCCTGTGGTTCACCGTGGCCGGCGAGCGGACCGTCGAGCGAATGCTGCTGGTCCCGCTCGAGCTGATGAACCCCCCCGACCAGCTCGTGATGGTCGAGAGCCCGCCGGGATCGGTGGAGGTTCGGGTGCGGGGCGCCTCGGGTCGGCTCAGCCAGCTGTCGCCGGGTGCGGTCGTCGCCATGATCGACCTGTCGCTCGCGAAGGAGGGGCGGACGTACGCCCACCTGACCCCCAGCCAGGTCCGGGCGGAGGCAGGTATCGAGGTCGTGGAAGTGAAGCCCGGGAACGTGCCGCTGAAGTTCGAGAAGTCGGTGTCCAGGTCCGTGCCGGTGGTGCCTCCCGTTGAGGGCGAGCCGGCGCCCGGGTTCCTCGCTGGTGAGGCGACGGTCGAGCCGGCGACGGTCGAAGTGTCCGGCCCCGAAAGCGTGATGAAGCGCCTCAAGGACGTCACGACCGAACCCGTCTCCGTCTCCGGCCTGCGCAGCCAGGTTCGCAAGGAGGTCACGATTGGCCTGCCGGATGGCACCCTGCGCCTGACCTCGCCCGGCACCGTCACGGTGACGGTTCCGATTCAGCAGAGAGCCGTTGACCGGCTGTTCACCGCGGTGCCGGTCCGCGTTCGCAATGCCGGACGCGGCGTATCGGCCCAGACGGTGCCCGCCGTGGTGGCGGTTACTGTACGCGGGCCCAAGGACGCAGTGGAGGCCCTTCGTCCAGCCCAGGTCTCGGCGTTCGTGGACCTTGCCGGTCTCCGCCCGGGCCGGTACAATCGTCCGGTTCGGGTCGATCCTGCGCAGGACGTCGTGGCGGTCCGGACCGAGCCCGCCACGGTGCAGGTGACGATCAAATAGCGTCTCCCGCCGGTCGCTCTGCGGTCGACGATCGAGTCCAGGTTCACCTACCGATGCCAGAACGACTGTTTGGAACCGACGGCGTGCGCGGCCGCGCCGGCGCACCGCCGCTCGACCCGTCCACTGTCCGTCGCCTGGGCGCCGCGCTCGTGCGCGCGCTGCCGCGGGCGTCGAACGAACACCGGCTGCTCATCGGGCGCGACACCCGGGAGTCGGGCGAGTGGATTGGCCGCGAACTGGCCCACGGGGCGCGAGCGGCCGGGTGCCACGTGACGAGCGCCGGCGTCGTCGCGACCCCCGCCATCGCCTATCTGACGCGCGAGGGACGGTTCGACGCGGGCGTCGTCATCTCCGCATCGCACAACCCGTTCGAGGACAACGGCATCAAGGTGTTCTCCGGCGCGGGGGAGAAGTTCACGGAGCGGACCGAACGGGAGATCGAGCGCGAGGTGGCCGACCGGTCGTGGGTGGTGCCAGGCGGCGCCGCTCCGCCTCTCGTGGACGAGGACCTGTCGGGTCCGTACCTCGAGCACGCGCGATCAGCACTGCCGGACACGCGCGCTCTCGGCGCGCTCCGTGTCGCGATCGACTGCGCCAACGGCGCCACCGCGAACGTGGCGCCTCGCCTCTTCGCCCAGCTGGGATTCGATGTCGAGTTGCTCGGATGCTCGCCCGACGGGCGGAACATCAACCTCGCGTGCGGCTCCACCCATCCCGCGCCGCTGGCCGACGCGGTCGTCGCGCGCGGGTGCCGCCTGGGCATTGCCTTCGATGGCGACGGCGACCGTGCGATCTTCGTCGACCACGTCGGCCGGGTGGTCGACGGTGACGCGATCATGCTGCTGGCCGCCAGGCACCTGCAGGCGACAGGCCGCCTGCGCAACGACGCGATCGTCGCGACGGTGATGAGCAACATCGGCCTCGAGATCGCACTGCGCGAGAGCGGCATCGGTCTGGTCCGATGCCCGGTGGGCGACAAGTACGTGATGGAAGAGATGATCGCGCGCGATATCGCCCTGGGCGGCGAACAGTCGGGCCACATCATCTTCTCGGACTTCCTCTACACTGGCGACGGCCTGGTGACCGCGCTGAACGTCCTCCAGGTGATGGCTGCGACGGGCCGGGAGCTGGCCGACCTTGCCTCGCAGCTGACGACGTACCCGCAGATCCTGCTGAACGTCAGAGTACGGGCGAGACGGGACCTGGCCGAGGTGCCGCCGGTGGCCACGGTGATGGCCGACGTGGAACGTCGCCTGGGAACGACGGGCCGCCTGCTCGTCCGGTACTCGGGCACTGAACCGCTGCTGCGGATTATGCTCGAGGGGCAGGATCAGGCTCAGATCCGCGCGTGGGCGGAGGAGATTGCAGCCGAGGCGCGGACACACCTGGCGTGACGAAGTGCGGCGCGGGGTCCGTTGCTGTGGCGCGGGGCCCGTCGGTGTGGCGCGGGGCTTTAGCCCCGCGATCAGGGGACATATGCGGCTTGCCGTCAATATCGATCACATCGCCACCATCCGGGAGGCGCGCCAGGCGCGCGAGCCGGACCCGTTGGCCGCTGCCATCCTCGCCGAGTTGGCCGGCGCCCAGGGCATCACCGTCCACCTGCGCGGCGACCGCCGCCACATCAAGGAGCGCGACGTCGAGCTGCTCCGGCAGGTGGTGTCGACCAAACTCAACGTCGAGATGGCGGCCACGGCGGAGATGACGGGGATCGCCGTGCGCATCCGGCCCGACCAGGTGACGCTCGTGCCGGAGCAGCCGCACGAGCTGACCACGCAGGGCGGCCTCGACGTCGTGGCGAACCGCGCGGCGGTGAGCGAGGCCGTGGCGGCGCTCACCGCGGCCGGCATCCGCGTCAGCCTCTTCATCAATCCGGATCCGGCGCAGGTGAAGGCGTCGAAGGAGGTCGCCGCCGACGCGATCGAGATCAACACCGGAGGCTACGCCGACGCGTCACCAACCGACCGGCCGGCGCGTCTGGCGGGCGTGCTCGAGGCGGCGTCCGCCGCCAACGCCCTGGGGCTCGAGGTGCTGGCCGGGCACGGCCTCACCTACGTGAACATCCGCCCGATTGCCGCGCTCCGCGACATCGAGGAGCTCAACATCGGCCACAGCATCGTCGCGCGCGCGGCGCTCGTCGGGCTCGAGCGGGCGGTGCGCGAGATGGTGGCGCTGCTGGAGTAGCCGCTGTGCGACGCGCCCTCCACTTCGCCGCGCTCTTCGTCATCGTCGCGTCCGGCGTGACGGCGGCCACGCCGCAGGAGGTGTCCCTCCGAACCGACGACGGCGTGGTGATAGCCGGCGCACTCTACCTGCCCGGCCGGCCGGGCCCGGGGATCATCCTCGTGCACGCCCTCAGCCGGACGCACGAGGACTGGGGCTCCGTGGCCTCGCGCCTGGCCGACGCGGGGTTCGTCGTTCTGGGGATCGATCTTCGCGGGCACGGTGCGTCGGGACCGCTTCCGGAGGGCACCACCCTCGACGACCTGACGCCGATGATGGCCGACGTGAGGGCCGCTCGCGCATACCTCGCGTCCCGTCGGGAGGCCGTTCCCGGCCGTGTTGGGATCGCCGGGGCGTCCATCGGCGCGAACCTCGCCATCCTGACGGCCGCGGCGGACGCGACCGTCCGCTCGCTCGCGCTGTTGTCGCCCGGCATCGACTATCGCGGGTTGCGGCCCGAGGCCGCCATCAAGAAGTACGGCGAGCGACCGGCGCTGATCATCGCCAGCCTGGAGGACAACTACGCGGCGGATTCCGCCCGGCGGCTCGCCGTGGCCGGTGTCGGTCCCGGGATCGGCATCCGGGATCTGCGGATTCTGAATGCGGCCGGACACGGCACGGCCATGCTCGCGCGGCAGCCGGATCTCGCCTCGTCGCTGGTGGACTGGTTCAGGCGCACGCTGCTATGATCAGAAGATTCCTGGGGTGAATCGGAGATGAAGCCTGAGTCAATCGTGCTCGCGGTCGCTGGAGCCTTCTTCGGACTGATCGTCGGCTGGGTCGTCGGAAGCCAGCAGGCCGGGCCATCCAGGTTCGCGCCCGCGCCTGCCGCCGTTCAGCAGGCTGCGCCGGCCCCGAGCCAGGCCGCCATGCCTCAAGCGCAGGCGCCGCCGCAGCTCGACCAGGCGGAGGCCCAGCGCCTTCAGACGGTCGCTGAGAAGAACCCTGGCGACGCGAAGGCGCGTGTGGATCTCGGGAACGTCTACTTCGACGCGGAGCGATACCCGGAGGCGATCACCTGGTATCAGCAGGCGCTGAAGATCCATCCCAACGACGCGGACGTCAGCACCGATCTTGGGGTGTGCTACTACTACTCGAACGACGCGGACCGCGCGCTGCAGCAGTTCGAGGCGTCGCTCAAGGCCAATCCGACGCACGTGAAGACGCTGCTCAACCAGGGCATCGTGCTCGCCTTCGGCAAGCAGGATTTGAAGGGCGCCGTGGCGGCGTGGGAGAAGCTGATCCAGATGGCCCCGACGTCGCCCGAAGCGGAGACCGCCAGGAAAGCGTTGCAGGGGCTGAAGTCCGCCCACCCGGAACTGACCGCCAAGTAGACGGGCCCGAGGCCCCCTTTCATGGGATTCCTGCTCCGCTACGCCCTGCTCTTCCTCCTCGGGATGCTCATCCTCAGAGCCCTCGGGAAGATGCTGACCGGCCTGATTGCGGGCGCGTCTCCCGACCCGCAACCGCGCGGCGGGCCGCCGGAGCGCGGCGTCCAGATGGTCCGCGACCCGGTGTGCGGCACGTTCCTTCCCCCTGACGCGGCCCTGGGCCTTGCCGAGCGCGGCGGCGCCGTGCGCTACTTCTGTTCCGAGAAGTGCCGCGACGCCTACAGGGCGCGCTCGTAACCCGCCCATGCCCGCAGGCTCGCTTCCGATTCCGCAGGTCATGCGCGCGCTGTCCCGCGCGATCGCCGACCACGAACTGCCGGCCGTCGAGAAGATCGCCAACGCTCGTGACCGGCACGCCTTCCACGTGCTGATCGGCACGCTGCTCTCGGCGCGCACACAGGACGCGACGACCGCCGCCGCCTCCGAGCGGCTGTTCCGTGCGGCTGCCACGCCCGCGGCGATGGCGACGCTCACGCCGCGGCAGATCGAAAAGCTGATCTACCCGGTGAGCTTCTACCGCAACAAGGCGCGGCACGTGCGGGCCACGTGCCGCCTGCTGCTGGAGCGGTTCGACGGGCAGGTGCCGGGTACCATGGACGAACTGCTGACGCTGCCAGGCGTCGGCCGCAAGACGGCCAACCTCGTGCTGATTCTGGCGTTCGGGAGCCGCGACAACATCTGCGTCGACACCCACGTCCACCGGATTTCGAACCGGCTTGGGTGGGTGAAGACCCGGACGCCCGAGGACACCGAACAGGCGCTCTATCGCGTCGCGGATCGCCGCTGGTGGGCCGACATCAATCTCTACCTCGTCACGTGGGGCCAGAACGTCTGCCGACCGATCCGCCCGCGATGCGCGGCGTGCGTCATCAGCCGGTGGTGCCCGAGGGTGGGGGTCACGCGGTCGGGACTGGCGACTGTCAGTTGGGACTGACGAACTTCAGTCGGGGCTGACGATGGTCAGTCGGAACGGCTCGGGCCGCCCAGGTCGAGCAACGACGATGGCGAGACGATGGCCCGAAGTTCCGGGTACGCGTCGAGCATCTCCGGGCGATACTCGCCTGGCACGGGCTGACCGAGGTCGTGTTTGAGGACGGCCGCGTTCACCACCGCCTTTGCGGCGAAGTGGTTGTTCAGATACAGGTAGGCCTTCCGCACGACTGAGCGGCCCGCGGTTGCGGCCGCCGCGAACGGCTTCAACTCCTCGCGCGAATACAGGTAGTTGTACCGATCTTCCGCCGCGTCGGGCGACCACCATTGGGCGGCGTTCCGCCCGTGCAGCCGCATATAGGAGAAACGGTCGATGTTCGGCACCAGGTCCTGCCGGATTGACCCCCGGAACTTGGGTTCGTCGATCTGCACCCACGCGGCCTGGAACCGTCCGAGCAGGTCCGTCGTGGTCGTGCCGGCGTCGCTCCAGGAGCGGTGACGGAGCTCGACGGCGACGGGGTAGTCCCGAAGCGTGTCGAGGAGGCCGGCGACGTACTCCAGCGATTCCGGGTTGCAGTGGAAGCCAGGCGGGAACTGCGCGAGCACGGCCCCCAGCTTGCCGCTCGACGCGATCGGATCGATCCCCGCCATGAACAGATCCGCCTCGCCCGGCGCCGGCCGCGGCAGGGCAGAGGCCGGCCGCACAGTCCGGTCCGGCAACGGTCCACGTCCGACCGGCGTGACGTGGGTGAAGGCCTGGTAGAGCTTGACGGAGAATTCGAAGCCCGCTGGCGTCTGCACCACCCATCTCGCGGTCGTCGCAGCGCTGGGCTCGCGATAGAACGTCGAGTTCACCTCGACGGTGTCGAAGTGCTCGGCGTAGTACGACAACTCGTCGGACGCGCGAAAGCCCCGGATGCCGCGAGGCGGATAGAAGATGCCGTTCCACGTCCCGCGGCCCTCGGGGTAGCTCCAGCCGGAGGTTCCGATACGGACACTCACCTCTTCAACGCCTCGTACCGGGCTTTGTCGAACCCGAAGACGACGCGCGATCCGGCGACGAGGACCGGCCGCTTGATCAGGTTCGGCTGCTCGAGCATCAGGTCGATCGCCTGCGTCTTCGTCGCGGGCAGCGGCCGTTCCTTCCAGACCGGGCTGCGTCGGCTCACGAAGTCGAGGAACCGCCCGTCATCCACGTGCTTCTCGAGAAACGCGCGCGGCGGCGGCTCCTTCACGATGTCCTTGTAGTCGACCTCGACGCCGGCCTCGGCCAGGAAACTCCTGGCGTTGCGGCACGTGGTTCACGTGGGCTTGCAGTAGAAGAGCGGCTTGGCCATGGGACGATCATAGCCGGCCACCGCTACACTACAATACAGAAGAATGCTGACGGTGAACGAGGTCTTCCATTCGGTCCAGGGCGAGTCCAGCCATGCCGGGCTCCCGTGCGTGTTCGTCCGGCTGACGGCGTGCGATTTGCGCTGCGCCTGGTGCGACACGCCATACGCGTTCTCCGAGGGGCGCAGGCGCGAGGTAGCCGACGTCGTTGCCGAAGTGGCGTCGTACGGATGCAGGCTCGTCGAGGTGACAGGAGGCGAGCCGCTGCTGCAGCCGGATGTATACCCGCTGATGCAGGGGCTGCTGGAGGCGGGACACGACGTCCTGCTCGAAACCGGCGGCCACATCTCGATTGAAGGCGTGCCGGCCGGCGTCGTGCGAATCATGGACGTCAAGTGCCCGGGCAGCGGTGAGGCCGGGAAGACGTCCTGGGCGAACCTCGCGCTGCTCGGCTCGCGCGACGAGGTGAAGTTCGTCATAGGCGATCGGTCCGACTACGACTACGCGAAGGCGGCCATGGCGCGCGGAGACTGGGCCATCAAGGTTGCCGCCGTCCTGTTCTCGCCCGTGTACGGCCAGCTGCCGCCGGCCGATCTCGCCGCCTGGGTACTGGCCGATCGGCTGCCAGTCCGCGTGCAGCTGCAGGTGCACAAGTACATCTGGGAGCCCGGGACGCGCGGCGTGTAGCCGGGCGCACGACCGCTGGCCGCTCCGCGCCTCCGGCCGCAGAGGGAGAGGGTTCATGTCCGCTCGACCCCGCGCCGTCGTGCTCCTCAGCGGCGGACTCGATTCGGCCACCGCCGCGGCCATCGCCAGGAGCGACGGATTCGACCTCTTCGCGCTGACGATCGCCTACGGGCAGAGGCACCACGTGGAGATCGAGGCCGCAAGAGCGGTGGCGCGCGCCCTGGGCGGCGACGCGGCACGTCGAACTGCAGGTGGACCTGGCGGCATTCGGCGGGTCGGCGCTAACCGATTGCATCGACGTGCCGAAGGACCGCGACCTGGAGGCCGAGGGCATTCCTTCCACCTACGTGCCCGCGCGGAACACCGTCTTCCTGTCGCTGGCGATGGCGTGGGCGGAGGCGGTGGGGGCGAACGACATCTACATCGGCGTGAACGCGCTCGACTACTCGGGCTACCCGGATTGTCGGCCCGAGTTCATCGAGGCGTTCGAACGGCTCGCGGCGCTGGCCACCAGGGCCGGTGTCGAAGGGGCCACGCTGCGTATCCACGCCCCGCTGATTCGGATGACGAAGGGGGAGATCATCCGGCGAGGGATCGAATTGCGAGTGGACTACGCGGCGACGCACAGCTGCTACGACCCCGACGCCGCGGGCACGCCGTGCGGCCATTGCGACAGCTGCAGGCTCCGGGCGAAGGGATTCGCCGAGGCGGGCCTCGACGATCCGGCGCTGTGAGGAGTTCCGTCATGTCAGACCGGATCTACTACACCGACGCGGAGCAGGCCGAGTTCGACGCGGTTGTGACGGGAGTGGCCAGCCTCGACGGGCGGCCCGCTGTCGCGCTGGATGCGACAGCCTTCTACCCGCTTTCCGGCGGCCAGCCGTGCGACGCCGGGACGCTCGGCGAGGCGCTCGTCGTGGACGTCGTCGAGTCGGATGCGGGAGAGGTGTGGCACGTGCTCGACCGCGAGATGGCGGTCGGGAGCCGTGTGCACGGGACGATTGACCGTGCCCGCCGGTTCGATCATATGCAGCAGCACACCGGCCAGCACATCCTCTCCGCGGCATTCGACAGGCTGAGCCAGGCCCGCACCGTCGGCTTCCACCTCGGCGCGGCCGTCTCCACGCTGGACCTGGCCATCGACCTGCCCGCCGACGCGATTGCCGCGGCGGAGGCTGAAGCCAACCGCATCATCTGGGAGGACCGGCCGGTCAGCATCCGGTTCGTGTCCGAGACCGAGGCCTCGGCGCTGCCCCTGCGCAAAGAGCCGGGGCGCGGCGGGACGCTTCGCGTGATCGACGTCGAAGGCTACGACATGTCGGCATGCGGAGGCACCCACGTCTCGCGCACCGGCAGCATCGGCGTGATCGCTGTCCTTGCGGCCGAACGCGTCCGAGGGGGCAGTCGCGTGGAGTTCGTCTGCGGCGGGCGTGCGCTGGCGTTCCTTCGGACCTTCCGCGACGCGGTAGCCGGCTGCATTCGCCACGTGTCGGTTTCGCCGGAGGAACTGCCGGCGGCGCTCGAGCGGCTGCAGGCGGAGAACAAGGAACAGCGCAAGGCGGTGCGGGACCTGCAGGAACGACTCGCCGGATACGAGGCCGTGACACTGGCCGCAGGAGCTGACGTCGTGAACGGTGTCCGCCAGGTGGTCGAGGCGATCGACGGCCGCGATCAGAACACGCTGAAGAGCATGGCGCTGGCCATCTGCGGCGCGCCCGGCTTCGAGGTCGCGCTCTTCACGACGGCGCCGCCGTACGTGGCGGTGTTCGCGCGGTCGAAGGACGGGAAGGGCGACTGTGCCGCCGCGCTCAAGGTGCTGCTGGCGGCGTTCGGTGGACGCGGCGGAGGGAAGCCGGACCTCGCGCTCGGCGGCGGCCTTCACGGCGACCTGGCGCAAATCCTCGCGGCCGCTCGCGCAGCACTGCGACGGAACTGACGCTGGTCCACCAGCCAACCACAGAGCACACAGAGGACACAGAGAACACGGAGACGGGCCAGCGTCGCGCATGACCACGTGACGAGGGTCCGGGCTTCGACGCCGAAGCCCTCAGTGCGGGAGCCTCTCTGTGCTCTCTGTGTTCTCAGTGGTGGAATTCGTGAGGGGCGTTCTTCTCGCTGGTCTGTCGCACGAAGGTGGCCAGGCGGACGACAGCCTCGTCGGTGGCAGCGTCGATCGCGGACTGTGGCGCCGTGAAGTTGTTCGCGATGATCGAGAACACCAGCGGTTCGCCACCCGCCGACGTCACGTATCCGGACAGCGCGCGGACGTTCGCAATCGATCCGGTCTTCGCCCGCACGTTGCCCGCGGCGGTGGTGCCGGCGAACCGGCGCGCCAGCGTCCCGTCCTCACCGCCGACCGGCAGCGCCGCGAGGAAACGGTCCTTGTGCCGCGGGTCGGCGTACATCCGCCGCAGGATCGTCACCAGCGTCTCCGCGCACACGTAGTTGTACCGCGAGAGCCCCGAGCCGTCGGTTTGCGAATAGGCGTCGCGCGGAATGCCCCACCCGTCGAGCACGTCCCGCACCACGGCCCTCCCGGCCTCTGGCGTGCCCGTGCCCGCACGCGCCCCAAGCGTCCGCAGCAGCGTCTCGGCGTACTGGTTCTGGCTGGCCTTCATCAGGACGCGAGCGATGTCCGAGAGGGGCGCCGACTGGTGCGAGAACAGCACGCGGGTGGGCTCGGTCGGCGGGACCGGTACACCTCCTCGTACTCGACCGCCACGCCGCCGACGCGAATGCCGCGCGCGACGAGCACCTCGCGCAGGATGCGCGCGAAATACAGAGCCGGCCGGTCCACGGTCGCCGCCCGCACGGTATCCTTCGCGCCGGCCGGCACCGTGCCCCGCACGATCAGCCGGTTCGAGCCAGCGAGTCTGGAGACCTCGACATCCGCCGCGCCGCCGGCCGACGTCGTGACGCGCGAGTCCACGATCAGGCCGCTCTCGATCGGCCGCACCTCGATCACCGCCGGCTGGCCCGCCGACATTCCAGGCTTGATGACCACGTCGGCGACGCTCTCGTTGAACTGGAGCGCCGCCACGCCGGCGGCGTAACCGTACCCGAGGTCGTCCCATGACCAGCCGGCACCCAGGGTCTCCTGGCCGAACGCTCGGGCGTCGGCCACAATCTGGCCCGTGATCCCGGTGAGGCCAGCGGCCTGCAGGCGGTCGGCCCAGCTCTCGAACACCCGGGTGGCGCTGCCGCCGCGACCTCCGATCGTCGGGTCGCCTGTCCCGACGACGACGAGATCGCCCTTGAGGACGCCGTTCACAACCGGGGCGCTCGTGACGAGCGTTGTCTCGTAGGTGTAATCCCACCCGAGCCGATCGGCTGCCGCGGCCAGCGTCAGGATCTTCATGTTCGACGCCGGCATCATCAGCTTCGAGGCGTTCGCGCTGTAGACCGTTTCGCCGCTCGCAAGCGACTGCACCAGAACCGCCCACTGCATGCGGCCGAAGGCGGGGTCCTCGAAGATCCGGTTGAGATCTGCGCGAAGGGCTTCGACTCCCGCGGGCGAGATCCGGATTGTCTCAGGGGAAGGACGCGGCGGCGTCGGCAAGGGCCGCGCCCCCGTTGCCGGTGCGGGCGCCGGCGGCGCAGCGGCCGCCGGCGGTGTCCGCTTGACGCACCCGCCGCCAAACAGCAGAAGACCGACGACGGCGCCGGCCAGAAGCCGCGTCGACGCGGCTCGATTCGACATCTGCATCCGCTGGCCTCGCCCTGAGCCCTGCGCCCTGAGCCTTAAGCCCTACTTGATTGCGTCGAGCGCCTTCAGCACGTCATCGAATTCCGTCGCGTCGAGCTTGGCGGCGCCGGGCTGGCCGGCCATCGCCGCGTGCGCGTCCGCTCCGGCGCGGCCGAAGGTCACCTTCTCTTCCTTCTTGCCGTCGTCGAAGCGGACCGTGACGATCAGGGCCGGCGCTTCGAGACCCGTCCTGGTCTTGCCGCCAGCCTCGACGAACGACTGCGCCCGCAGGTTCGTCAGCTTCGTCAGGAAGGCATCGAACGCCGCCGCCTCGACGTCCTTGCCCGCGGGCTTCACCCGACGCCACACTTCGGCGGCGTCCTTGCCAGGCCCCTTCGCCTTCTCGAAGATTGCCGTCTCGGCGCCGCGGGTGATTTGAACGGACGTCGCGTTGAAGGCGCGGAACTCGAATACGTCCTTTCGCCGCAATTGGTCGGCCGGCTTCTTCACGTCCTCGAGCAGCGTCGATTCCACCGTGAAGATCATCGCCCTCGAGGCATCCTTCGCGTACACCGTGCCGGCGTCGGCCTGGCCGCCGATGTGCAGGGTCGCCCGGGAGCTGCCCAGGCCGAACGTGACCGAGGCCGCCGGCTTGTCGAGGCCGTAGGCCTTCAGGTCCTTGGCCTCCTGCGCCGCGATCGCCTTCATCTGCGCCGACTGTACGCGCCCAACCAGGCCCTCGACGGTGCTGTAGTCGGCCGGCGCCTGGATCGGCTTCGCCAGCTTCCACTGGTCGGCGTCGCGGGACAGCTCCACCGGCGCCGCGCCGCCCTCGACGATGACCTGATCGACCTTGTCGCGCTCGAAGCTGAGCACGGTCTTCTCCCGCAGGTCGAAGGTGCTGCGGTTGAACGTGGCGTCATAGGAGCCCGCGATCAGGAAGACCTTCTTGTCGCCGGGCAGCCTCGCGTACAGGTCGCCCGACGTCGCCGTCTTGTCGCCGATCAGAAGGCGGCGAGCGGGTTTTCCACCTGCCTCCTTGAACTCGATCTCGACCCTCGATTCCGCCAGCCCGAACGGCGCAAGGTCGGCCGCGCTCTCCTCGACGGTGCGCACGATATCGACCGTCGCGAGGCTCGTCACGATGCCAGACACCTCGGCTTGATCTGCCGGGGCGGTCATCGGCGCCGTGATCTGCCAGGTTCCGCCGGCCTTCTTCAGCGTCGTCCGATCGCCGCCGGCCGATTTCACCGTAATCTCCTCAATCGCCTCCGTCTTCACGGCGAAGACCTTCGGTCCGGCCGTCGTGGCCGCGCTGTCATCCGGCTTCTTCGACTCGACGAAGTAGATATAGGCGGCAAGCCCCGCGAGCACCACCGACAGCACCAGCAGCGATTTGAATCCGCGCATCTATCGCCTCCGCCACCATGCGTAGACGCCGGTGCCGAACACGACGGCCGGGACGATCAGCAGGGCCAGGATCAGGACGCGGAGCTGCTGGTTGGCGGTCATGGTCAGGCGCCGGTCGTCGGCGTCCTTCGGCCGGATCGCGATCAGGTTCTCCTGCTGCGCGAGCCAGCTGACCGCGTTCATGAACAGATCCCGGTTGCCGCTGATGCCGAGCGACGAGTTCGACCCGAAATCCGAGTCGCCGAACACGACGACTCGCGATTCCACCTTCTGGGTGTCCGCGGCGGGATTCTCCTGGCCCGCCTTGATGTCCGCTGGCGGCGTCGCGACCGGCGCCGATGCGGCGGCCGCGATCGCGATCGGCCCGCGCTTGTCGCCCTTGCCCTCGTCGAGCGCCACCTTCCCACCGTCGAGCACGGTCTTGATGTCGGTTTCGGCCCAGCTCTGGGCGCTGGTTTCGACGAACGCCTGCGCGAAGCGGCCGCTGACGCCACCCGCCACCGCGGTCACCGAGCGTGCGAGCGGGTACGCCGTGAGCAGATCCATGTCCTTCACGATCGGATGAGAAGGATAGTTCATGGCCACCGGCACCGACGCGTCCGTGCCAATCAGGCGCCCCATGCCGCTGACGTCAACGACCACGTCGTTGCCGAGGTCGATCGCCCACTCGTGGGCCAGCGCCGTCACGTTGGCCAGCGGGGGGTCGTCCGCCTTCTCCGGGGGATCCACGAGCAGCATCAGCTTGCCGCCCTTGGCGAGGAACTTCTTCAACGCGTCGATCTCGCCGGGCAGGAGATCGACCTTCGGCCCCGCGACCACGACGACAGAGGCGTCATCCGGCACGCTTCCCTGCTGGGCGAGCGGCAGGCGTTCGATCTTGTAGTTGTCACGCGCCAACTGCTTGGCGATCTCGCCGTAGCCTGTCCGCTCCGCGCCGGCCGTGTCCTTCTCGCCGTGCCCCTGCGTGAAGTAGATCTTGCGCTCCTTGCCGGTGACGACCTTGATGACGGCGTTGGTCAGATCCTGCTCGGTCGAGCCGACAACCCGCTCGATCTGTTCCTTGTACTCGACGGCGACCGTGCCGTAGGACTGGATCTGCTTCTGGCGCGCGAGGGCCGGCTTCTTGTCGGGATCCACATACTCGACCGACACTTTCTTCGACGCGTACTCGTATTCGTTCAGCCGATCCCGGTACGACCCGAAGCTGTCCTCCTTGGCGAAGACCGTCATCTTGAGCGGTGCATCCAGGCCCTGGAGCACCTTCATCGACTGCGGCGACAGCGTGAACTGGCTGGTGGCGGTCAGGTCCCAGCGCTTGTGCTCGCGCGACGAGATGTAGTTGAGCGCCGCCAGGATCGCGAGAACCACGAGGACGGACGCCATCGACACCGTGCCGAGGCGCACGGACCTCCCGGCAAACAGCCGGGCCATGTCGCGCCACTGGCCGAGCGTGTACAACAGGATGCAGACCAGGCCGCCCCATGCCAGCCAGCGCGAGTACCGGCTGCCACTCCGTCTTGACGAAGAAGATGGCGACCGCGGCCAGCACGAGCACGGTCCCCAGCCACCCGATCGTGTCGAATGCTCGTTTCAGCATCGCGCTATCCTCGCCACCGCTCGCTGTCCACCGCCTTGGCCGTCAGGAACAGGCCGAAGGTGATGAAGCTCAGGTAATACACAACGTGCTGGGTGTCGATGACCCCCCGCAGAAAGTCCTCCACGTGGCCAGTGAGCGAGAGGTAGCTCGTCAGCTTCTCGAGCGAGGGCCCGGCGAAGCTGCCGACCCAGTCGATGACCCACAGCAGCAGCAGCACCGCGAAGGTGAACATGCCGGCGACGATCTGGTTCCTCGTCAGGCTCGAGAAGAACAGTCCGACGGACACGAAGCAGCCGCCCAGCAGGAGCAGGCCCAGATATCCCGTCAAAACCGGCTTCCACTCGGGGCTGCCGTAGGCGAACAGCACCCCGATGTGAATCAGCGTGATGCCCAGCATCGCGCCATAGAGCGACAGGGCGCCCAGGAACTTGCCCAACACGATCTGGTAGTCGGTGATGGGCGAGGTCATCAACAGCTCGATGGTGCCCGACCGCTTCTCTTCCGAGTACGTTCGCATCGTGATGAGCGGCACCACGAACAGGAAGATGATGGTCGAGTTGAGGAAGACGTACCGGATCATCTGCTGGTTGATGTTCATCGGGCCGCTGCCCATCTGCGGCGCCTGCATGCTCTGCCGAATGAACCAGCTGAGGCCGATCGTGTAGAAGTAGCCGAAGACCAGCGCGTACATCCCGATCACGACATAACCGATCGGCGACGCGAAGTAGCCTTTCCACTCTTTGCGGACAATCGCGAGGATGTTCGTCATTGGATCGTCGCCTCCCCGGACTGCTCCTCCGTCGTCAGCTGCAGGAAGATGTCCTCCAGGCTCGCCCGGACCGGACGCAGCTCCAGGAGTCCCCAGCCTGCCGCGACCACCGCACGCGCGATGTCCCGACGCAGGTCCTGTCCCGATTCGCACTCCAATTCGTAGCCGATCACGCCGTCGAGCCGATCGACCTCGGTCACCCGGGTGATTCCCCCGAGCTGCTGCAGCGCAGCGGCAGGTGCGTCGGCGCCGCCGTCAATCTGCACGTACATCGCCTGGGCGCCGCCCAGCCGCCGGGTCAGGTTGGCGGGGGAATCGACCGCGACGACCCGGCCGCGATTGATGATCACCACGCGCTGGCACGTCTGCGAGACCTCGGGGAGGATGTGCGTGCTCAGCACGATCGTGTGATCGCCGGCCAGCGCCTTGATCAACTCGCGAGTCTCGATGATCTGCTTCGGGTCGAGGCCCGCGGTCGGCTCGTCGAGGATGAGCACGTCCGGGTTGTGGAGCAGCGCCTGCGCGAGGCCCACCCTTTGGCGGTAGCCCTTCGAGAGCTTGCCGCAGGGGCGAGCGGCCATGTCGGTCACGCGCGCCTTCTCCATCGACGTGTCCACGCGTCCCTTGCGCTCGCCCGAGGGGACGCCCTTGATCCGCGCGACGAAGTCCAGGTACTCGCGGACGGCCATCTCGGGGTAGAGCGGCGGCGTCTCCGGCAGGTAGCCGGTCCGGCGCTTGGCTTCGAGCGGCTGCTCGAACACGTCGAAGCCCGCCACGATCGCGCGCCCGGACGTCGCGGGCATGTACCCGGTCAGCACGCGCATCGTCGTCGTCTTGCCGGCGCCGTTCGGGCCGAGGAATCCGAGGATCTCTCCCCGCTCGACCCGGAAGGTCACGTCGTCCACGGCCGTCACCGGGCCGTATCGTTTCGTCAGGTGTTGGACCTCGATCACTCTAGTACTCGATTCAAACGGACCCAATCCCTCATGGTAGTCGAAGCCTCGGATGCGCGGCAAGGCCGCGCGGCTGGCGTCGTCGCCCGACAGCAGGTGGGCTATGTGCGAGTCGGTTCTGAAAGGTGGATCCGGCGACGCGCAGGCCGTCGAGCGCTTCCACCGTGAACGTGCGCCCGTGGACGTCGACGCGGTCGCCCAGTCGGGCGCGCCGGCCGAGCTGCCCCAGCACGAATCCGCCGACCGTCGTGTAGACGTCCTCGTCGATATGGAGACCGAACTGCGCGTTCACATCGGTCGTCAGCGCGAGCCCGTCGATGAGCGCTGACCCGCCGGGCAGCACCGAGATCCTCGACCGGCCAGGGCTGAACTCGCTGCCCACCTCGCCCACAATCCGTTCCATCAGCCCCTCGAACGTCACGAGGCCCGCGGTGCCTCCGTGCTCGTCGATCACCACGGCATGGTGCGTACCGTGCCGCTTCATCTCGTCGAGCACACCGTCGGCCTTCAGGGTCTCCGGGACGGTCATGGCCTCTCGCAGGTGGTCGGTGACGCGGAACTCCTCGGCCGGACGGCCGAGTGCGGGGAAGAGATCCTCGACGTGGAGGAAGCCCAGGATGTCGTCGATCCCGCTCCCGTAGACAGGGAGCCAGGGATGCGGCTGCCGGGATACCTGGCTGATCACGTCCGCAAGGGTGGCGCCGGCCCCGATGCCGTTCATCTCAGTGCGGGGCACCATTACCTGGCCCGCCGTGAGGTCGCCGAACCCGAAGACCCGGTGGAGCATCTGCTCCTCGTCCTCCTCGATCACGCCGGCTTCCTGGCTCGCGGTGACCAGCATCTTCAGCTCCTCCTCGGAGTGAACCATCGAGTGGCCGCTTGGCGCCTTCAGGCCGAGCAGCCGGACGGTTCGCGCGCCGAGTCCGTTCAGCAGGGAGATGAACGGCCAGAGCAGCCACGTGAACAGGCGAGTGGGCGCCGCCAGGAGCAGCGCGGTCTTCTCGGCGTGCTGAAGAGCGACGGTCTTCGGTGCCAGCTCGCCGACCACGACGTGCAACGCGGTGATCGCCGCGAAGGCCACTCCGACCGCGATCGAGTGCGCGCCAGCGCGCGCCCAGGCGCCGGGCAGCATGTCGAGCAGCGGCTCGATCGACCGCGCGACGGTCGGTTCGCCAATCCAGCCGAGCCCCAGGCTGGTCATCGTGATGCCGACCTGGGTGGTGGCGATGAAACGATCGGGCCTGGCGATTGCCTGCCTGACGCCGATCGCCCGCCGATCGCCCTCCGCGATCAGTTGGTCGATTCGCGTCTTGCGGACGGTCACGATCGCGAACTCGGCCGCGACGAAGAACCCGTTGGTGAAGACCAGCACCAGCACGGCCGCAAGCCGGCCGGCGACGTCGATAGATGCCTGATCCATGGGGGAACTCTAGCGGGGGAGACGGCCGGATGCAAACCGGCCGGACGGCGGCCTACAGTTCGGGTGCGAAGAAGTGGCCGTCCACGAACTCTGCGATAGACCCATGGTC
>CAWARN010000027.1:0-102179 GCA_963784455.1 uncultured Acidobacteriota bacterium
CACGACCAGCACGTGCTCGAGCGCCGAGAAGTCCACCGCCGGCCGGACGCGGACCGATCGGAACAGGCCGCCCGCCCGCTCGATCTGCTCGACGCGCCCGACCACGAACCCCTCGGGGTAGATGCCGTCGAATCCCGGACGTCACGACGGCGTCGCCCGTCTGGATGCTGGCCGACCCGCTGAGGTACTCCAGCTTCAGCAGGCTCTCGCCGGTGCCCATCGCAATCGCCTGCGCGCGCGTCTCCCCCACCATCACGGCCACCGCCGCGTTCCGGTCGATCAGCAGCTGCACCTTGGCGGCGTGGGGCGACAGCATCACGACGCGCCCGACGGCGCCGGCCGGCGAGATGACCGCCATGTCGGTCTGCACGCGGTCGCTCGTGCCGCGGTCGATGGTGACGCTCCGGAAGTCGGCGGCCGGGCTCGTCCCGATCACTTCGGCGGCGAGCGTCGGCATCTGGCTGCGGTCGCGCAGGTCGAGCAGGCGCCGGAGGCTCTCGGCCTCCGCCGCCAGCGGCGCGCTCGCGCTGCATGGACACCTGCAGCTCGCGGATCTGCTGCTTCAGCGCCAGGTTGTCGGCGTGCACGTCCTTCAGCGCGGCGTACTCCTCCCACGTGCGGCGCACGCCGTCGACGACCGCCGCCGTCCCGCGCTGCACCTCGGCGAACACGCCGAAGACAAACGCCTGCAGCACCGGCACGCCCGACCGCGTGTTGACCTGCGCGGAGATGAGCACGATGTGGCCGGCCGCGAGCGCCAGGAGCAGCGAGCCGCTCCGCCGCCGGATATCGGGGATGGGCATGGCAGGAAGGCTCAGGGCTCAGGGCTCATGGCTCACGTGCGCGAAACCCTAGTCAATCGAGATCTTCCTGAGCAGGTTGAAGTCCGACAGCATCTTGCCCGCGCCGAGCACGACCGACGACAGCGGGTCCTCGGCCATCGCCACGGGGAGGCCGGTCTCCTCCCGCAGGCGCTTGTCGAGGTTCTTCAGCATCGCCCCGCCGCCCGTCATCACGATCCCGCGATCGACGATGTCGGCCGACAGCTCCGGCGGCGTCCGCTCGAGCGCCACGCGCACGGCGTCCACGATGACGTTCACGGTTTCGGCCAGGGCCTCCCGGATCTCCTCGTCGGAGATGGTGATGGTCTTGGGGATCCCTTCGATCAGGTGCCGCCCCTTGATCTCCATCGTCAGCCGCTCGTCGAGCGGGTAGGCCGACCCGATCTCGATCTTGATCTGCTCGGCGGTCCGCTCGCCGATGAGCAGGTTGTACGTCTTCTTGATGAACTGGATGATCGCCTCGTCCATCTCGTTGCCCGCCACCCGCACCGCCTTGCTGTAGACGATGCCCGCGAGCGAGATGACGGCGATGTCGGTGGTGCCGCCGCCGATGTCGACGATCATGTTGCCGGCCGGCTCGGTGATCGGCATGCCGGCGCCGATGGCCGCGGCCATCGCCTCCTCGACCAGGTGCACCTCGCTGGCCTTGGCGCGGTAGGCGCTGTCCTTGACGGCGCGCTTCTCCACCTGCGTGATCTCCGACGGCACGCCGATGACGATGCGCGGGCGGACCCACATGTTGCGGTTGTGGGCCTTCTTGATGAAGTAGGTGAGCATCTTCTCGGTGACTTCGAAGTCAGCGATGACGCCGTCCTTCATCGGCTTGATGGCCACGATGTTGCCGGGCGTGCGGCCCAGCATCTCCTTGGCCTCCCTGCCCACCGCCTCGACCCGGCCGTTGATCTTGTTGATGGCCACGATCGAGGGCTCGTTGACGACGATCCCCTTCCCGCGCGCGTAGACGCAGGTGTTGGCCGTGCCGAGATCGATGGCGAGGTCGCTGGAAAACAGCGAGAAGATCGAACGCAGGCTCAACGGAGACTCCAATCACAACGTGGACGGCGGCGGTGGCGTCGCCATCTCGATTCCGTCCTTGCCGCGGCCCTTGACGCGGTACATCGCCGCGTCGGCGGCGGCCAGCAGCTCTTCGGGCGTGCTGAACGCGTCCGACAGGACCGCCGCGCCCACCGACGCGGTCAGCCGGTAGTTGATCCCGTCGCCCGCCAGGAACGGGTGGGTGGCCACCCGGTCGCGGACGCGCCGCGCGACGAGCATCGCCCCCTCGCCCGGCGTGTCCGGCAGCACGAGGGCGAACTCGTCGCCGCCGAAGCGCGCGACGACGTCTGTCTCGCGGGCGCCGGAGCGGATGCGTTCCGCCGGCCTCCACCAGCGCCCTGCTGCCGTTCAGGTGGCCGTGGCGGTCGTTGATCCCCTTGAACCCGTCGAGGTCCACGAAGAGCAGCGACAGCGGGCGGCCGCCCCGAAGCGCCCGCTTCACCTCCCGCCGCAGCGCGCCGGAGAGGAAGCGGGAGTTGTACAGGCCCGTCAGCTCGTCGATCGACGACAGCGCGGTCGCGCGCTCCAGGCGGATCGCGGCGTCGAGGGGCCCTCCGATGGCGGCGGCCAGCGCGACGAGCGGCGCCAGACGCCATTCGTCCGGCTCTGCCTCGGCCGCGGTCTGCTGGCGCGGCGCGTCGAGGCCGACCAGCGCGGCGACCACGCGCCCGTGGCTCTTCATCGGGATCGCGACGGCGTCCGCGCGTCCAGACGACGCGCCCGTTGCGCACGCCCTGCGCGGCGGCCTCCTTCACCGCCCCTCGCCGTTCCTGCGGCACGCCGGAGTCGGCCAGCCACTGCAGCTCGCCGGCCTGCCGCGCCGAGAGGACGGCCCAGCGCGTCGCCGCCAATCCGGTCCTGCGCGAGGCGGACGACGTTCTCCGCCATCCGCTCCGGCACGCGCGTCGAACTGACGGCGTCGAGCACGGCCTGGAGCACTTCGGCCCGGCGCCCGGCGCGCGAGAGGCTCCGCACGAACGCGGCCAGCCTCGACGCCATGCCGGCGGCCGGCCGCGACGAGGCCGACGGACGCTTGGCCGCCCGGGATGCGCCGCGGGTCGTGCGGCTGCGTGCGTTTCTGGCGGCGCCGCGACGAAGTCGTCATCGGGTACGGGACCGAGCCGCTGACAGTCCTGTCGCTGGTTGCACGGCGCGGGTCCCGCCGCCCTGGCGCCCGCGCGTCGGCCGGACAGGCGAACCCGCGGGTTAAGTCCTTCTCTGGCATGCAAATATACCACATGGGCCCGGGCCGTCCGCGCGCCGGTTCGAAGGTTTTTTGCAAATTCCCTGCCGCCGGGTATCATTAGAGGTTCTGGACGGCTGCAGTGGCAGCTGGCAGCTGACAGCTGGCTGGAGCGGCTCATGGGGCTGTGGCGGCTGCGGGACTATTCTCCCGAGAGGCGAACTGAATCATGACCATGCTGGATCGGATGCGGCGACACAAGAGCTGGCTCAAGTGGAGCCTGGCGCTCGTGGTGTTCGCGTTCATACTCTTCTACATTCCCGCGTTTCTCGGCCGAGGGCGACGACGGTGCGGGCGACGCCGGCTCCGACATGGTGGCCCGCGTGGACGGCCGCACGATCACGGTGCTCGATTTCCAGCGCGCCTACCAGGCCCAGATCCAGGTGTACCGCGGCGCGTACGGCGGGAACATCAGCGAGCAGATGCTGAAGCAGCTGGGCATCGACCAGCAGATCCTCCAGCAGATGGTCGACGAGGAAGCGTCGCTGGCCGAAGCGAAGCGTCGCGGCATCCGCGTGTCCGACGCCGAGCTCGAGCAGCGCATCCTCGCCATCCCGGCGTTCAACGAGAACGGCCAGTTCATCGGCCAGGCGCGCTACGCCGCGCTCCTCCGGATGCAGCGGCCGCCGCTGACGATCGATCAGTTCGAGCAGAGCCTGCGCAAGAGCCTGATCGTCGAGAAGCTCCGATCGGCCGTCACCGAGTGGGTCTCCGTCGCCGGGAAGGACGTCGACGCAGGAGTTCGTCCGCCGCAACGACAAGGTGAAGCTCGAGATGGTCACCTTCGCCGCCGACAAATTCAGGCCGGAGGTCAAGGTGGACGACGCCGAGCTGGCGCCGTACTTCGAGGCGCACAAGGAGCAGTACCGCATCGGCGAGAAGCGGAAGATCCGCTTCGTGCATGGTGGACGTCGACGGCGTTGCGCGCCGCGTCGCGCCCGACTGCGCGCGAGGTGGAGCGCTCCTACGACGACAGCATCGAGCTGTATTCGACGCCGGAGCAGGTGCGTGCCAGCCACATCCTCCTGAAGACCGCCGGCAAGAAGGAAGACGAGGTCAAGGCGAAGGCCGAGCAGATCCTCAAGGACGTGAAGGCCGGCGGCGACTTCGCGGCGCTGGCGAAGAAGCTCTCGGAGGACGAGGGATCGGCCAAGCAGGGCGGCGACCTGGACTTCTTCGGCAGGGGCCGGATGGACCCCGCGTTCGAAGAGGCGGCGTTCGGCCTCAAGCCCGGGGAGATCAGCGACGTCGTGAAGTCGCAGTACGGCTTCCACATCATCAAGGTCACCGACAAGAAGGCCGCGTCCGCGCGCACGCTGGACGAGGTGCGGCCGCAAATCGAGGACCAGCTGTCGTATGAGAAGGCGAACGTGAAGGCGGGCGACCTGGCGGCGGCGCTCGAGAAGGAGATCTCGAAGCCGGCGGACCTGGACAAGGTGGCGAAGGCGAACGGCCTCCAGGTGCAGGAGTCGGGCTTCTTCACGCGCGAGGAGCCGATCCTCGGGCTCGGGCCGTCGCCGCAGGCGGCCGCCGAGGCGTTCACGCTGGCGTCGGGCGCCGTGAGCGGTGCGGTGCGCGTGTCGCGCGGCTGGGCGTTCCTCACCGTGACCGGCACGCAGGCGTCGCGCCTGCCGACGCTGGACGAGGCGAAGGACCGCGTCAGGGAAGACGTCACCAAGCAGAAGGCGAAGGACCTGGCGCTGCAGAAGGCGACGGCGGCGGCGGCGACGCTCAAGGGCGCGGCCGACTGGACGAAGGCGGCCAAGGCGGCCGGCGTCGAGGTGAAGACCACCGAGCTGCGTGGCGCGTGAATCACCGCTGCCCGAGATTGGCGTCAGCGCGGCGGTGGACGCGGCGGCGTTCGCGCTCGGCGGTCGGCGCCGTGAGCGACCCGATCGTGACCGACAACGCGGTGGTGGTGGTGAAGGTCGTCGAGCGCAAGCAGCCGACGCCCGCGGAGATTGCCGCCGGGCGCGACGCGATGCGCGACGAGATGCTGAACGATCGCCGCGGCCGCTTCTTCTCCGCCTACATGCAGAAGGCGAAGGGGAAGATGAAGATCGAGGTCAATCGGGAGAATGTGCAGAAGGTCATTGGGTAGAGGTCAGTGGCTAGTGGGAAGTGGCTAGTGGTCAGTGGATCACGCGTGATCGACTGACCACTAGCCACTGATCACCGACCACTACTCGCTGTCCAAGTCGCGTCCCTGTCACCGCAAGCGCCCGTACGGCATCAGCGCGAGCGCTTCCCCGCTCCTGAAGAGGGTCCACGGCGCGGCGGCGAGGCCGACGGCGCGCCGCTCGGCGGGCCGGAGCAGCGCCGCCAGGCTCAGCCGCTCGTCCGACCCGCCAAACTGCGACGTGAGCGCCTCGTAGAGCGTCTTCTTCGGCGGGTAGATCACCAACTCGACGTCCGTGCTGGTGATCTTCGCCTTCTGCTTGACGAGCGCCACCGCCTTCTCGAGGCCGCCAATCGCGTCCACCAGGCCGATCTCCTTCGCCTGCTTCCCTGTCCACACGCGGCCCTGCGCAATCCGATCCACCTGCTCGGGCGTCATCTTGCGCGCGGCAGCCACCCGCTCGACGAACTGGTCGTAGAACGCCTGCAGCTGCTGCGCCAGCGCCGCGCGCTCCGCGTCGTTGTACTTGCGCGTCGGCGAGTTCATGTCGGCGTTCTTCCCGATGCTGACCCCCTCGACATTCGCGCCGAGCTTCCCGTACAGGCCGCCGGTCACGACCTTGCCGCCGAAGATGCCAATCGACCCGGTCAGCGTCCCCGGCTCGGCGACAATCTGCGGCGCGGCCATCGCGATGTAGTAGCCGCCCGACGCCGCCAGATCGGACATCGAGACGACCAGCGGCTTCTCGGGCTTCGAGTCGCGCAGCGCCACCAGCTCGCGCCAGATGACGTCGGAGGCCACCGCGGACCCGCCCGGGCTGTCGATGCGCAGCACGACGCCGCGGATGTCCGACGCCTCGCGGACCTTGCGGATCGACTCGACCAGCGTGTCCGACCCGAGCACCGGGCCGTTCAGCGGGTCGTAGCCGCTGCGGCCGGACACGATCGTCCCGGACGCGCTGATGACGGCGATGCGCGGCCCGCGCCCGAGGCCCACCGAGCCCTGGCTGACGCGATCGTATTCGGTCAGCTCAATCCGCTTCCCGCGGCCGAGCGGCACCTTGGCCATGTCGCCGACCTGGTCCTCGTACGCGACGGCGTCGATCAGCCCGGCGCGCTTCGCTTCCTCCGGAAGGAACGGCCCTTCGTCGACGAGCGCGCGGACGTCGGCGTCACCCTTCTTCCGGCCCGCGGCGATGGCGGCAATCAGCTGCTCGTAGCTGTCCGAGTTGAGCGACTGCTCCATCTCGCGGTGCGCCGGCGTGAACGTCTTCTCGGTGAGCTGGTTCGGCGCCGTCTTGTAGGCGCCGATGTGGAGCATGTCCGGGTACGCGCCGAGCGCGTCGAGCGTGCCGCGGAGGAACACCGAGTAGCTCGCCATCCCGGTGAGCTGGAGCGGGCTGGATGGGGCGAGGTAGATCCGGTCGCACGCCGTGGCCAGGTAGTACTCCGTCTGTCCGCCGTCCTCGAGGTAGGCGATGGCGGGCTTCCCGGACCGCTTGAAGTCGAGGATCGCGTCGCGCAGTTCCTGGACCTTCGCGAGGTAGGGCGACGTCAGGCCGGTAGGCCGGACGAGCAGCGCCGCGACGCGCCGGTCGATCTTGGCCTTGCGGACGTTTTCGACGAGCGCCCTGATGCTGCGCGCCCGCTGCACGGGCAGCAGCTGGCTGAACGCATCGTCCGGGCCGCCTTCGACCGGGTCGGTGTCGATGCGCAGCACGAGCGTGGCGCGCGAGGGCACGGACGGTTCCGCGCCGACGAACAGCCACATCGCGACCAGCCCGCCGAACGAGACGGCGGCGGCGAAGAAGAGAAAAGCGATGACGCAACCGACTCCGCGTCGCACAGCCACGGGCTACCTCCGAGGGAAGGCTCAGGGCTCAAGGCTCAGGGCTCTCGGCTCTCGGCGAATCCGTCGGGCAGAGATCCAGGGACTCCGCTCAAAGGCCGGTAGAAATGGAGTATAGCGCGGCTTGCGGTCTGACCGTCGTAGCGCGGGTCTTCAGACCCGCAATCAGCGGCCGGCCGTCGAGACGCCGGTCGTGGCCCGGCTCGTCGGCTCCGGGCTCCGCTCGGGAGACCTCGCAAGTCGCCCTTCGCGCCGACCCGGTCCGCGCCCGTCTTTCTCGAGCCGGCCGCGCGGAGCCACGGTGCGAGGGCCTACCGCGAACGCCCGCTACTTCGTGTATTTGAGCGAGATCTCGTAGGTGACGGCCTGGTCGGCGACGAACGTGCCGGGGTCGTACATCTTCACGCACATGGTGGTGACGCCCGTGGCCGTGCCGACGAGCTGGCTGCCGACCTGGGAAGCCGGGTTGTCCATCACGGCCGTGCAGGCGATCGAATTCAAGACGCCAATCGACATCCCGACCCGGGCCGACGAGATCCGGCCCGATGGCCGCCATCGTCAGGGTGACGTTGCCGACCTTGGCATTGATGACGTGGTACGACACGCCGCCCGGTCCGACGACGGTCCCGCTGTAGCTCTCGGTCACCTCGATAGGCGTCGGGATGGTGATCGGGTCACTGCTGCTGCCGCAGCCCGAGACGGCCAGCGCCAGCGGCGCCACGAGCAGCAGCGCCCGGAGCGGCGACGCCTTCCACTCACGCTTCATAACCATTAATGATACCACTTCGGTTCTCGATTCGCCTCCGCTCCGGCGCCGTCCCTCGCCCTTCAAGACCAGGGAGGGGATTCCGGTGTAGACTGACCCACACACAATCCGCGTTCCCATCCCGGAGGAGAGCATGGTCCGCCCGTCGTACGATCTGAACCGCCGCGAGTTCGTGTCCGCCCTGTCGGCCGGCCTCGCGCTGCTGCCGGCGCTCGGCGCGAGCGGCCTCGCCCAGGCAATCGGGCCGCGCCGGAGCCGCGTGGCGCTGGTCAGGACCACGGACCGCAAGCGCGGCGTGGCCGAGGCGCTCAAGGTGCTTGGCGTCAGCGGTGTGAAGGATCGAACGGTCGTCCTCAAGCCGAACTTCAACACCGCCGACGACACGCCGGGATCGACGCACATGGACACGCTGTCGCAGATCGTCGCCGAGCTGCAGCAGCGCGGCGCGCGCGCGATCACGCTGGGCGAGTCCAGCGGGCCGCCGCAAACGCGCGGCGTCCTGGAGAAGAAGGGCGTGTTCGATCTGGCCCGCGACCAGAAGTTCTCGGTCGTGGACTTCGAGCAGATCCCGGAGTCCGACTGGGTGTCGTTCCCGGCCGGCACGTCGCACTGGACGTCCGGGTTTGCCATGCCCCGCCTCGTGACCGAGGCCGAGTACGTGGTGTCGACGTGCTGCCTGAAGACGCACGGGTTCGGCGGCGTCTTCACGATGTCGCTGAAGCTGGCGGTCGGCCTCACGCCGAAGCCGATTCGCCGCTCGCTCCACGCGTCTCCCGACATGCGCCGCATGATTGCCGAACTCAACGCCGCGTACCGGCCCAGCCTGATCGTGCTCGACGGCGTCGCCGCGTTCACCGATGGCGGGCCGTCGACCGGTCAGTTGAAGGCCGCGAACGTCATGATTGCGGGAGACGATCGGGTGGCCGTGGACGCCGTGGGAGTCGCGGTGTTGAAGTCGCTCGGCGCGAACCCGGCGATCATGGGAACGAAGATCTTCGAGCAGGAGCAGATCGCGCGGGCGGTGGAGCTCAAGCTCGGGGTCGAGTCGGCGGACGCCATCGACCTCGTGACGGGGGATGCGGACAGCAAGTCATTCGCGGATGGCCTGCGGCCGATCCTCGCTCAGGGGTGACGGCCGGGGCGGTTTTCGCTATACTATCTGTTCCTGCCGGAGCATTTCTCTCCCACTGTGCGGAAGTGGCGGAACTGGCAGACGCGCTAGCCTCAGGAGCTAGTGGGCGCAAGCCCATCGGGGTTCAAATCCCCGCTTCCGCATATCATTCAACAGCACCAGACTCACGGCGATTCCAGGAAACGGGGTCGTCGCACGTTTTCTGACCTCCCACAGTCGGCGGCCATGATGCGTGGTAGGACTTACCTGTTGCTCATCGCCCTTGCTTCCCTCGTCGCTGCCGCCGCTGTGACTGCGATTCCGCGCGACGATCGCCGACAGAAGCCTGTCACACACAGCAAGGTCTACATCGATGGCGGCAGGCAGATCGCCTCACTCGATGATCTCTGGAGCCTGTCGTCAGTTGTCGCCGAAGGCACCGTGGTTGATGTGTCACCGACGCCAGAGTTCACTGCCTCAGGCTCTCCAGCCGTTCCGATGTCGCGGATCACGGTCCGCCTAATCAGAGTCTTCAAGACTGATGAACGCGTCCGAGGCGGCGGACGTGACATCCCAGAATTGTGGCATCATGTCCGGAGTGGGATGAGGTGAAGCCGTGAGCGATGGATGGATCGTCACGAACGTCGAGATCCTCGGCGGAAAGCCGTGCGTGAGGGAAACGCGGCTCAGCGTCGAGTTCCTGCTGGAACTTGCCGCCAGTGGGGCCACTCCCGCTGAGATTCTGGCGCGCTACCCGCAACTCACCGCCGAGGGCCTGTCCGCCGCGTTTCTCTTTGCCGCGCGGCGGCTGAGCGGCGATCGAAGTTGGGATCTCCCGGTCTCCGCATGAACCCGCTCGATTTCGCGCTCGTGGCGGACGAGAACATCGCACCAGAGCTCGTGGCAGCGCTGCGGGAACGGCGGATCGATGTCTGCACGCTGCATGAGTTGGGCCTATCTGGTGCCGAGGATGCGGACATCCTGTCGCGGGCACACTCGGCGAACCGCGTCGTGCTGACGCACGACGCCGATTTTGGGCTCCTGGCAGTCCGACGGAAGGTTCCGTTCATCGGCGTAATCTTCCTCAGGCCAGGCCACATCAAGACCTCGTTCAGCGTCGACGCGCTCGACACCCTGCGCAGTGCCTCGGTCGACGTGGTTCCTCCGTTCCTCATCGTCCTCGAACGCAAGCAAGGCCGCATTTCCATCCGGCTTCGCAGCGAACCGTAGACCTGCGCAACGTCACGCCCGAACGGCATCGCATGCCGCACGCCGAGCCATAGTGCCGGGCCGCATCGGCCCCCGTTGCACAACCGTTGCACGATCGTTGCACACGCCCGCGCGGGCCAATCGATGTTCCGGCCGTCGTTGCACACGGACGCGTCTGAGCCTCAGTTTCTCTCAGCAATTCCTGCATTTCGCTAGCCCCGTGAGCTAGTGGGCGCAAGCCCATCGGGGTTCAAATCCCCGCTTTCGCACCATTCGAGTCGAATGGTGCGTCCTGAGCGACCCTGGGCGAGCGAAGTGAGTCGAAGGGGAGTCGAAGGGCGCACCGCCTCAGAACGCGTTCACGGGGACGCAGTGGGCGTCCCGGACAAAGACATAGCGGTCGCGTTTCTGGGCCGGTTCCTCGCAGAGCTCCTGGCAGGTCGCCAGGTAGCCATCGATTCGGAACTCGCTATAGACCCCTCCCGGCAACGGCCCGATCCCGTACCTCCTGTTCCAGTTCTCGGCAACCTGTCCCGGGTTGTTGATGCCCACGCACACCCCGGTCCTGACCGAGAGCGCGTAGTGCACGGTGACCCCGCCACCCGCCCGTCTGCTGAAGAAGACGATCCGGCCCGGCGGGATGCGTGCCGCGGCGTACAACGAGGTCACGCTGGGCCACCAGTTGAACCCCGCTTGAGGCTCGGTAGCGACCAGACCCGGCTTCATTCCGCCGTGCTGGTTCAGCCAGCCCAGGGAGACCACCCCGCCCAGGTAGATCCACTGGGCCACCCCTGCGTAGCAGTTGCCGCCCGCCGTGACACTGCCACCCAGCATCGCGCCTCTTCGGTATCTGTAGATCTCCGTCGTGTCGAGTTGGCCCAATGGCGGCCTCACGATTCCAGCCGCCTCGATCACCCGTGCCGCGCCCGCGCCCGCAATCGGAAAGAAGCTGTTGATGCCATCCAGGATGTCCTCTCTGGTCTTCGTCCAGTAGTGCTCTCGGGCGGCCTCAACCTGCCCGGGGAACCCGCTCACGAAGAGGCAGAGAAGCAGCCCCCGCAAGGCGTGCCGGCGTTCCGTCTCTGCAAGGTCCTTGGCCCCGAACCCGCGAAAACCGAGCGCGATCTTCTTCGAAACCTCCGCACGGGAATACTGCGCCAGTCTGGCCTCCGCGGCCGCCCGGATCGCGGTGTTCCTGCCCAGGAACTCCAACGTCTCCTTCATCCGCACTTCGTCGTCTTTGGTGCCGAACACGTGGTCCTCCTGGTGTCTCGGACTTCGTGGGTGCCTTCCCTGAACCGCGCTGACGGCGCCGTGCCTGGCGCGACTTGCGCGTCATCCGGTGATCCTCGGAATCCATAGAGACGACATCAGACATGCTGCATCCGACACCTGTCGGTCTTCACAACGAAGGGCACCCTGGTGTTCAGAGCCTGTCCTTCCAGGCTCTGTCGACCGGAGTGATGGCGCCAGTTTCGGGGACCGGAGGCCTCGTGTCAACCGGGAATCGTCCCTTGCCACCCCCAGTTTCGCGCTCGATGTCCGGCCGTGTCTGGAGGGTGGCGCCGAAGCGAGCCGTGGACATTCGCCATCGATAGGGCGCCGAGAACCGCCAGCCGGCCAACAATGGCGCGGTTGGGGATGGGGGCGACAGGCCCGGCGTGTGCCCCAACCGCAGGACGAAGGGACGGTAAGCCGGCGCAGTGGTTCTTCGCCAGGGGAGGGATCGCCTGCGCCACCCTTCAGGCGCGGTCGTTGCCGTCAGCCTTCGAAACTGGGGGTGGGCCAGGGAGCCGTCCCGACAAGGAGCCCTTGGGAGAGGCGCACTGCGCCCCTCCCAATCGCGACCGCAGGGCCAGGCGCAGTCGCCTGTCACCCTCGACTGTCCTGCCAGGCGTTTCCCTGGGAAAGGTCCGCCTCGCTAGAACTTGATGGAGATGTCCGTTTCCACTTCCACCGGTTGCCCACCCACCATCGTTGGCTGGTATTGGCGCTGGCGGGCATTCTCCAGGGCCGCAGCTCGCAGCGGCTGCGGACCCGACAGCGCCGCCGCCGTCTTCACTTTTCCGTCGGCGCCGATCAGCACGTGCACGCGCACCGTTCCCTGAATGCGCGTGCCCTTTTCATCAGGCGGGTAGTTCAGTTTCGGTTGTGACAGGAGTCTCGTGGCCTGCACGTTCTCCGCCACGCGGATCGGCCCGCTCGCTGCGGCGGCTGGCTGACTTGCTGGCGGGGTCTCGGTCGGCGGCTTCACGTTCCGGGCGGACTGCGGCGGTCGGTCCTCCGTCACCTTCTGCGGGCGAGCCCTGTCAGCCGCCTGCTGGTCGGCGTCCTGCTTGGCCTTGTCGGCCGCGTCCCGCTTGGCCTTGTCGGCGGCGGCCTGCTGCTGTGCGCCGAGCCGCTGAGCGGCTTGCTGGGCGGCCTTGTCGGCCGCGTCCTGCTGAGCGCGTTGTTGCTGCGCGGCGTCCTGCTTCGCCTTGTCAGCAGCGTCCTGCTTGGCTTTGTCGGCGGCGGCCTGCTGCTGGCGCCGAGCCGCTGAGCGGCTTGCTGGGCGGCCTTGTCGGCCGCGTCCTGCTGAGCGCGTTGTTGCTGCGCGGCGTCCTGCTTCGCCTTGTCAGCAGCGTCCTGCTTGGCTTTGTCGGCGGCGGCCTGCTGCTGCGCGCCGAGCCGCTGAGCCGCTTGCTGGGCGGCCTTGTCGGCGGCGTCCTGCTGAGCGCGTTGTTGCTGCGCGACGTCCTGCTTCGCCTTGTCAGCAGCGTCCTGCCTGGCCTTGTCGGCCGCGTCCTGCTGAGCGCGTTGTTGCTGCGCGCGTCCTGCTGCTGCAGCGGCGTCCTGCCTGGCCTTGTCGGCGGCGGCCTGCTGAGCGCGTTGTTGCTGCGCGGCGTCCTGCTTGGCCTTGTCGGCGGCGCCTGCTGGCCTTGTCTGCTGCGCGGCGCGCCTGCTGTGGGCGGCGTCCTGCTTGGCCTTGTCGGCCGTGTCCTGCTGAGCGCGCTGTTGCTGCGCGACGTCCTGCTTCGCCTTGTCGGCGGCGTCCTGCTTGGCCTTGTCGGCGGCGGCCTGCTGCTGCGCGGCTTTCTCGGCGACATCCTGCCGTTGGGCGACGCCCGCCGCTGATTGCTGGGCAGCCTGCTGCCGGGCCTTTTCCGCCGCCGGCTGCTGTTGAGCGGCCTGCTGTGACTCAGCGACCGCAGGCGGGCCTCCCCGCTGCGAAGGACGGGCCTGCTGCGCTTTGTTTGGCGACGTCGCAGGCTGGGGCTTCCTTGCCGACGGTTCGGCTGGCTCGACGACCTGCGCTGGCGGAGCCGTTGTCACAGCCCGCTCGGCGCGCTGCGGCGAGGCCGCACGGAGGTTCTGTTCGGCCTTCGCGTCGAGCGGCGTGCCAGGATGTGCCTGCAGCGCCTGCTGCTCTCGCGAGAATGCGACCGGCGGCGGCGGCGGTGCGACCTTTGCCACGACCGGCCGAGTCATGACCGTCTCGGGGGGCCTGGGCGGCGCACTCTCAGCCGCGGCGCTGGCCGGCATCGGCCGACCTCCGCCCATGACGCTGGCTCTCACTGGGGCCACCGGCGCGGTGTGGATGACCGGTGCCGCCGTCATCGCGCTCGGGGCGACAATCACCGCTGCCCGGGCCACCGGCTGCGCGTTCACGAACGTGGCTCGCGGCACGACCGTCACGGCACCTGCCACGCTCTGATTCACATAGATGGTGGTCCGAACGACGTTGTTCACCACGTTCGTGATGTTCGTCTGCTGCACCACGGTGTTCGTGACGTTCACGTTCGTGACGTACGTCGGGCTCGTCTGGTACGCGGGCACATACACTTCGCCCGGTGCCAGCGGAAACCACGCCACCCTGCCGCCGGCTTCGGGACCTCGCGGGGAATTCGACTCTCCCACGAATACCACGAGCGCCGGGGAGTAGACGGAGCGCCGCGCGTACACACCCTGATTCGCGTCACGGCGCGGCGGAACCCACGCCCAGCCTCGACTGCCGTACCCGTCATCGAGGTACGCCCACCGGCCGTAATGTGATGTGACAAACCCAAACGGCGCGTCATCCACCCACGTCCAGCCCCACGGGCCAACCCAGGCCCAGTGCCCCTCTCGATACGGCGCCCACCCGCGCGAAACGCGCGTCGGAACCCAGACCGAACCGTAGCGACGATCCGTCCTCCAGGTGCCATGCTGATCGAGGTCTTCATAGCCGGTGAGTTCCGGGGACACGTAGCGGGACGACTGCAGGCGGTCTTCGCGCAGGTCACGGCTGTACGACCACTGATCGAAATCGTCCCTGCCCGGCAGATCGTAGGTGTCGTAGTAGACGTACTCCGTGCCGGAGACTTGAACCTGGGAGCCCGCTTCCACCACGAAACGCCTGGCCCCCGCCAGTGACTTGCCCCTGGCCGTCGCGAAGCGTGATGGTGGTGAAGCCGCCTTCCGGATCGACCGTGATGCGGTAGTCGCCGCGTGTGACGATAGTGAAGGCGAGGTTCGGCGTGTCCACCTCGAACACGTCGTCGCGGTAGAGATTCCGCACACGCACATCGATCGTTCCGGAGTTCAACTGAATCTGAACCGTTCGGTCATCCAGATTCAGGAACGACATGAAGGTCTGCTCGTCCATGCGAATGGCGGTGGACCCGATGTGCATCTCGGCTCTCGAGCGGTCGCCCGTCCACAGGCTGTCTCCCGTCGTCATCGGCCGGTTCAGGGCGGCCCAGCCCCAGTCGGTCTCGGCGCCGGGCTGGAAGGACACATCGCGCTGCACGTAGTTCAGCCTGGCCACACGAATGGGCGGGTCATCACCCGCGAAGGCTGGTGGCACGGCCACAGCGAACAAGCAGAGCGCCAGGAAGGCGCGCCTGCGGAACTGCGTAGCGACGATTGCCGTTGTCATCACCGATCTCCTTCCACCGCGCAACGAGTACCGCGCCCCCGTGTACCGGGCATCGTGCAGGTGCCGGTCCTGGGAACGCCGTTCAGGCCAGTACCGATCAGCCCCACCCCGGGGCGCTCGCCCCCATCGACTGACCACGTCAGCGTAGGACTGAAACCGGAAGCGCGCAGTTCTCTTTTGGACAGTGGCGTCTCTTGCGGACGGCGGTGCGGATGGCAGCGCGGATGGCGGTGTTGATCAGCCGGAGCGCATCGCCTGCAGCGCGACACGCGATCGCCGGAACCGAGCGGAGCATCCGCCGGCGAGAGAATAGCGGACGCCGTCAGGCGCGCCCGCCGAGCCTGGTGAACACTGCTGCGTGACGAGAGGGCGATGAAGGCGACGACTCTCCAGGATTATGGAGGATCGTGATGGCTGACACGCTCGACCTGAAGGAAGTCCTCAAGGACGACTGCGTGGCCGCGAAGAAGCCTGCGAAGTGAGATCGGACCGATATGGCGTCGCTGTGTTCTTGTCAACGGAACAGCAGCGGCGCCGCGTCGCGCAGGTTCATGCGCCAGATCGGCCACGTGTGGTCGTCGCGCCGGCCGGGCCACAACGGCTCGTATTCGGTGCGTCGGTACTCGTGCGTGACCTTGCTGGCCGTCAGGAACGTGTCGAACGCGTCGCTGGCATCCACCAGGTGGTCCTTCGTCCCGCAGAAGATCATGAGCATCTTCATCTGCTGGTTGGTCTTCTCCGGGCTCGCGATCAGGTCCGCGAACATCTTCTTGTACGTGTCCTCCGGGTAGCGGATCGCGGGCGAGAGCCCGATCACCGTCGCGAACAGGCCCGTGTTCTGCAACCCGAATCGCAGCGACTGCCCGCCGCCCATCGAGAGCCCCATGATGGCCCGGTTGCCGCGGTCCGTCAGCGTGCGGTAGTGCGAGTCCACGTAGGGGACAATCTCCTTGTACAGCACCTGCTGCAGCACGTCGTTGTTCTGCTCGCGGTCGATCTGCGAATCCGCCGCGACGTGCCCCCGCGGCATCACGATGATCATCGGCTTCGCCCTGGCCGCCGCAATCAGATTGTCGAGGATGAAGTTCGCCCGGCCTTCCTCCACCCAGCCGCCTTCGAGATCGCCCGAGCCGTGCAGCAGGTACAGCACCGGGTATTTCTGGCTGCCCGCCGAATAGCCGGGAGGCGTGTAGATCCAGAGCCTGCGCGTTTCCTTCAGCAGGTCCGAGGGGTAGAAGTTGATCTCCACCTTGCCGTGCGGCACGGGCTTGTCGGCGTAGAAATCGGGGTAGCCCGGCATGAGGAAGCGGTTGTTGTTGCCGCGCGGCCCCACCTTGGCGCCGGTGTTCTTCTGGTCCACGGTGGGCGCGCCGTCCACCATGTAGATGTAGGTGTAGCCGTCGGGGCGCAGGCCGCTGAGGCTGGCGCTCCACACGCCCCTGTCGTCCTTGGCCATGGGAAGGAACTCCTTCCCGGCGACCGTGATCGCCTCGCCGCGCACCTCGACCTTCGTCGCCTGCGGCGCGTACATGTGAAACGTGACGATGCCGTCCTTGAACTCCACGGGGTTGAAGGCCGGGATCGCTTCGGTCGGGTCGACGCTCGCGGCGCGCCGCGGCGTCTGGCCGGGCGACACGGCCGCGAACAGGACGCATGCCAGAACGAGGAACGGCGATGTCTTCATAGGTGTCTCCGCGGCAGGGTCATGCCTACTTGAAGAGCAGCTGGGCGTAGTCGCCCAGGAAGTCGCGCCAGAGGAACCAGTAGTGCCTGCCGGGGATCTCCTTGTAGGAGGTCTTGATGCCGGCGGCCTTCACGGCTGCCTCGAGCTCGATCGCACGGTCGCGCGCCGTGTCCGTCGTGCCGGCTCCGGTCCAGTAATAATGGAGCCCGCCTGCCTTCATCGCGGCCAACTGCTTCTTCATGGTGTCGTCGACGCCGCCGCGCAGGCCCGAACTGAACACGGCGATCCAGCCGAACACGAGAGGGTTGTTGTTGGTGGCCGTAATCGTGTGGCCCCCGCCCATCGACAGCCCGGCGATGGCGCGGCTGTTCATGTCGGCGATGACGCGGTAGTTCTTCTCCACGAACGGGATCACGTCCTTCACGAGGCTGTGCGGATAGGAGCCCTCGTACGCCTGCGCGGGCCGGGGCGCCTGCGCCGCCGCCTGCCCGCCAGCCCGCGGGGCCGCCTGCGCGGCCGCCTGGATCGGTGGCGGTGCCGGCGCGACGACCTGCTGCGGAGCCGGCGTCGGGCCGAAGCCGAAGCCCTGGGACACGGTCTGGGTGGCGTTGCCGTTGGGCATGACCACGATCATCGGCTTCATCTTGCCGGCCGCGAGCAGGTTGTCCAGGATGATGGTGGCGCGGCCCATGACGGTCCAGGCGTCTTCGTCGCCGCCGCCGCCGTGCAGCAGATAGAGCACGGGGTATTGACGGTCGTGCTCTTGTAGTCGGGCGGCAGCCACACATACATGCGTCGGCGCGCCTGCTTGAGCGTCGGCGACGGGTACCACACCTGCTCCAGCGTCCCGTGCGGAACGTCCTTGAAGTCCCACAGGGCCGATTCCGGACCGGAGACCATCAGCAGGTTGTCGTACCGGTTGCCGTCGCGCTGGGTTTCGCCGTTGTTCGGATCGAGGGCCTTCACGCCGTCGGCGAGAAACCAGTAGCCCCACAGCTGCGGAGCCATCGGCCCGATGGTCACCGACCAGACGCCCGCGGCGTCCTTCTGCATCTTGATGTCGGTGCCGCCGTCCCAGCTCCCATTGAGCGTGACCTCCTGGGACTTCGGAGCCCAGAAACGGAACGTGACGGTTCTGTCAGGGCGGATTTCCGGCGAGAGCAACCTCGGTGCGGCAGGCCTGGTCGCGGCGGCCGGATCGGGCTGTGCGAACGCGACGGATGCGGAGAACAGCGCCACGGCGACCGCTGCGATCCCAAGCAAGCGACTGAACTTCATGAGTCCTCCTCGTTAAACCGGGGTCCATCCTACCACCAACGCCGAGTCGACTGTCGCGGAGGTTACCGGCTCGCCCACCCCCAGTTTCGAGGGCTGGCGGCAGCGACCGCGCCTGGAGGGTGGCGCCAAGCGAGCCGTCACCAGCGGTGCTGGAGCGTGGCGAGGAGTTCGATGCGAAACAGGTACCCCGGCGTCCGGCCGACATAGAACGACCCCGGGAGGAATCGCTCGTACAGCACGTATCCCCGGAAGCGGGCGTCGAGCGAGAAATCGAACCTCGCCTCGAAAGAATCGCCGCGGGTCGTCCCGGACCCGAAGATCAGCGGGGTGCCCTCGAACGGATGAAACGCGGTGAGGTGGTAGTACGTGGCGCGGGCTCCGGTCCGTGGAGAGGGCTTCAGCAGGACTTCCGCTTTCAGCAGCCCCATGTTGGTCCAGTACGCCAGACCGACCTCCGGCGTCAGAGCCTGGCCAATCGCCTCGCTCCAGAGCGGCCATCGCGAAAGCACCGGGTCCCATCCCTCGATGACGCCCGAGGAGGCAGAGCCTCCGGACAGCGCCGCATACGCTGCGCGGATGGTCGGCGACCACGGCACGGAGAAACGGCGCTGCACGCCGGCCAACCCGCCCCACGCACGAATGGGTGTATCCGGCACCTCGGTGCCGACCTGCATGGCCCACTCGCCGGACATCGTCCACGCCGTCCCCCTGGCCTTCTCCACGCGTCCGCCGAACGTGCTCAGGGACCGGTCGGGCTGGAACTGCGGGTTCGTCGCCGGACGCGTGTCGTGCATCTCCCGCTTGAACAGGTAGTAGGCCTGCCACTGCAGGTCCGGCCTGCGCGTGTTTGTGTAGTAGACACCGGCCAGCCGCTCGTCCCACTCGATCAGTGTCCGGTGCTGGTCGCGAATCACCGGCAGGTACGTGTCGTGGGTCGGGTCCGACGCCGCGATGACCTCAAGCGTCGCGTTTCGCGCGACACGGATCGTCGCGTCGAGTCCGTTGACGTATTCGGTTCGCGCTCCGTCTCCGGGCGTCCCGTCTTTGAGGATGAATCCATCGCCCTTCATGATGTTCTGCCGGCCGAGCCTGACGTTCACGCGCGGGGACGGCCGGATGTCCACCCACAAGGCCGAGAACACCGTTTCGTCGAGCGTGATGGGCACCCGCGGCACGCCCTGCCCCCTCGACTCGTTGCTCAGGCCGACGCCGAACGCCAGGTGGCCTCCGAGCGTCCCGGTCACCCAGGCGCGCGTGCGAAAGCGCCACAGCAGACGCTCGTCCGGCGCGGCAGCCGAGTGGTCGACGAGGTTGTTCGCGTGGTCGTAGCGGAATCGCTCTTCGACACCGGCCTCGAGCGTGGCCGCGGGTGGACGAGGCGTCGCCCCGCTGTCAGACGCCTGCGCGGCACCCTGCGCCGCTCCGGTCGCAGGAACCCCGCAAATCATGACCACGACGGCCGCCGCCATCAGGGGACGGCAGCACGCAGCGCGGCCCCGAGGGGCGAGGGGTGAACGGATGGACGGGGTCACGCGATGACGACCCGACTATCGAGAGAGCATCGGCGCCATATCGGCGAACGAATGGCGCCAGACGGTGCTCTGAATCATCCTCATAAGTACCAGGTCCTCTATCTCGACGCCGGCTGGAACAACCGCGGCAGCAGATCTTTCAATGATACTCGCCAGACCGGCCACTCGTGGATGTATCCCGGAAACTCCATGAGTGTGTACTTCAGGCCCTTCTCCTTCAGAACCTGCTTGACGACCTTGTGCGTCTCCTGCAGCGTGTCTGCGGTCCCGATGGAAATGTAGAAGAGCCGCAGCTTGTCGTTCGCGCCGGAATTCAGTTGCGGCATGAGCGCGGCGAACTTCGCCGGGTCGAGGGACTTGGTGAGATCAGGTCCCTTCAGGCTGGCGGCATTCGGGGGAGGCGGCACATCGATCGCCGCGCCAGGCATGACGGGATAACCGCCGCTGAAGGCCGCAACCCACCCGAAGAGCTCGAGGTTGTTGAAGGCCGCGTACAAGGTCTGGGCGCCGCCGACGGACAGACCTGCGATGGCCCGGCTGTCCCAATCGGGCCGGGTCCGATACGTCTTGTCGACGAACGGAATCAGGTCCTTGACCAGGCTCTCCGGGAATCTCCGGAACCTGCCCGGGTCCTGGTTCGCCGGAAGTGCGGGCGGGGCGGGCACCAGGTCCGGGGCTGCGATCCGCGTGGTATTGCCGTTGGGCATCACGACGATCATCGGCCTGGCTTTGCCCTGGGCGATCAGATTGTCGAGGATCTGGCTGGCGCGGCCGCAGGACGACCACGCGTCCTCGTCGCCGCTGCCGCCGTGGAGCAGGTAGAGCACCGGATACCGGTCAGTTCCCTTCTCGTACCCGGCCGGCGTGTACACGTAGGTGCGGCGCGTGGCATCCGCGGTCGGAGAGGCATACCACTGGAGCGAGACCGTGCCGTGCGGGACGGCATTCACCGCGTAGTCCGCCGATTCCGGCCCCGGAATGAGCAACGTGTTCTCTATCCTGGACGTGTTTCGCCGCGTATTGACGTTTCGCGGATCCAGGGTGGTCACGCCGTTCACGCTGAACGTGTAGATCCAGAACTCCGGCTTCAGGGGGCCGACCGTGGCCGACCAGACACCGTTGTCGCCCTTCGCCATCGGCGTCGTGGTGCTCTGAATGCCGCCCGGCCAGTCGCCGGTGACGGAGACGCTGGTCGCGTCCGGCGCGAGCAATCGGAACGTCACGCGCCCATCCGGCAGCACGTCCGGAGACGTGACGGGTGGCGGTCCCTGCCTGGCCGCCTGCGCCGCCATGGTCCCGGCGGACAGCAGAAGCCCGATCATGGCTGATGCGAAGATCTTCATGACGTTCTCCTGTGATGAGGCGTCCCCTCGGGCCAGGTCCGTGAAGCGAGCATTCTGCGCGGTTTGCAGACATGACCCCGATGCCAGTGCCGTGGGCCCCGTCGTCCGCTCAGGCATCGTACCAGAAGTCCGGACGATTCGTGTCCGTGGACAGGCCGACGACGGCGTTCCGCGGCGGCGCGCTTGCGCCGCCGAAGCGCGGACCGCGAAGGCGCGCAGACGGACGAGGAGGACGCGCGCGCTTACGGCTCCCGCAGGCCATGGGTGTGCACGTCCACCACGGCCCGGCCCGAGGGATCGGCCATCTTCTGGAAGGCCGCGTCCCAGCCAGCGCGGTTGGCGTGCTGCAGGCCACGCTGCGCTCGTAGGGCACGCAGTTCACCGCGCGTCGCCGACGGGAAGTGGTGCTCGAAGAGCTGCCGGTAGAGGTAGGCCTCCTTCGTCTCCGGCGTCTTCACCGGGAAGCGCTCGGCGGCGCCGCGCATCATGCCGTCGCTCACCTCGCGCTCGGCGATGCGCCTTCAGCGCGTCGATCCAGGCGTAGCCCACGCCATCCGAGAACTGCTCCTTCTGCCGCCAGAGCACCTCGTCGGGGATGTAGCCCTCGAAGGCCTGCCGGAGCAGGTACTTCTCGATGGGCGCGCGGCCGGGGCGCGTGGCGCGGCAGCTTCAGCGCCGGGTCGATCGTCATCGCCACGTCGAGGAACTCGCGATCGAGGAACGGCACGCGCGCCTCCACGCCCCAGGCCGCGCTCGACTTGTTGGCCCGCAGGCAGTCGTAGAGGTGCAGCTTCTGGAGCTTCCGCACGGTCTCGTCGTGCAGCTCGCGGCCGTCCGGCGCCTTGTGGAAGTACAGGTAGCCGCCGAAGACCTCGTCGGCGCCCTCCCCCGATAGCACCATCTTGATGCCCATCGCGCGGATCTTCCGCATCATGAGGTACATGGGCGTCGACGCGCGGATCGTCGTGATGTCGAAGGTCTCGAGGTGGTAGATCGACGTCCGACAGGGCGTCGAGCCCCTCCTGCACGGTGAAGTGGATCTCGTGGTGGATGGCGCCGATGTGCTCGGCCACCGGCCCGCGCCGGGGCGAGGTCCGGCGCGCCCTCGAGACCCACGGCGAAGGAGTGGATGCCGCGGCCACCAGGCGGGTGCTCGATCGTCTTCCTCCACGCGGCCGTCGCGGAACTTCGCGGCGACCGCCGCGACGACGGACGAGTCCACGCCGCCCGAGATGAGCACGCCGTAGGGCACGTCGCACATGAGCTGCCGGTGCACCGCGGCCTCCAGCGCCTCGCGCAGCACGACCGGGTCGTACGGGTTCGACGGGTAGAAGCCCGGCTCGGCCCACTCCGGCTCGTAGTAGCGCTGGAACCCCTTGTCCGCCTCGTGGCCCAGGTAGAAGTGGCCCGGAGGGAACTCGCGGATCCGGTCGCAGTGGCCCACCAGCGCCTTCATCTCGGAGGCGACGTAGAGGTTTTCGTTCCGATCCCAGCCCAGTAGAGGGGATTGACGCCGATGGGGTCGCGGGCGATGAGGTAGGTCTGCGCGTCGCGGATCGTAGAGGACGAAGGCGAAGATGCCGTTCATCCGGTTGAGGAAGTCCTTCGGCGGCAGCTCGTCGTAGAGGTAGAGGATCACCTCGCAGTCCGAGAGCGTCTGGAAGTCGTGCGGCTCGCGCAGCCCCGCGCGCAGTTCCTTGTGGTTGTAGATCTCGCCGTTGACCGCCAGCACGTTGCCCCGCGCGGGTATCGACGAGAGGCTGGGCGCCGTGCTCCACGTCCACGATGGAGAGCCGCTCGTGCGCGAGGATCGCGCGGTCGTCGCTGTAGATGCCGCTCCAGTCCGGCCCCCGGTGGCGCAGCTTCTTGGCCATCGCCAGCGCCTGGCGGCGCAATTCGCCACCGGCCGACCGGGCCGGATCGATATCGAGAATCGTCAGAATGCCGCACATGACAGCCCCTCCGGCGGGTCAGCCCGCCCGCCCGACCCCGTCCAGCAGGTCCACGGTCGAGCCGACCGAAGCCCTTCATCCCCGCCACCGCCGCATCGGCGTTGACCGCAACGAGCGGACGGTCCGCGAAGGCCTCCGCACTTGCACAGGATAGCCCGTCTTGGAGTGGACTGAGGGACCTTCCCCTCGGCGAAGGTCCCACGGGATCGTCAGGCAATCGGCGTGAACACCAATGCCTTGTCGTCCGAGCGGGACTCCCCCGAGTTGGTGCAGTAGATCCCGGGTTCGTCCGCCACCGGGCACTTGGTCTCGCAGACCCCGCAGCCGTTGCAGACGTCGTTGTCGACGACCGGGACCTTCTGAGGAACGACCTCCCCGTCCGGGGCGAGCACCTCGGTCTCGATCATCTGAATCGCCTTCGGCGAGGTCGGACAGCGCTCCTGGCAGACCTTGCAGGGCTCACCCGTGGCGTAGGGAATGCATCGGTGCCGTCTGATCCACGCGGAGCCGATCTTCGTCTCGGCCTTCTGCTTGGTCGTCAACTGCTCGATGGCGCCAGTCGGGCACACCTGGGTGCAGAGAGTGCACTGGTACTCGCAGTAGCCGATCCGCGGCACGAGTATGGGTGTCCAGATCGCCAGGAGCCCTCCCTGGTCGAAGGCGTTCTGGAGGCCGTTGGTCGGGCAGACCTTCATGCACTCGCCGCACTTGACGCACTTCGCCAGAAACCCGGATTCGGGAAGCGCCCCTGGCGGCCGAATGAGCTTCTCGGAGTTCCGTTCGGAGGCCGAGACGGCGAAGAGCGGAACCGCGGCGAGGCCGAGCGCCGAGGTGAAGACGAGCCCGCGACGCGAGAAGTCGATCGCGGGCGCCGCGGAGGGCGTCGTCTGGACTGCCAGACTGATGGCCTTGTGCGGACAGACGGACGCACAGGCATAGCAGTAGAGGCACTCGGAGGCCGCCCACCGATCGTTGGGATGCGGGTTCGCCTGCGACTGGCACGACCGTGTGCACAGGTTGCACCCGTTGCACTTGTCGGCGTCGATTCTGATCTTGAGCAGATTCCATCGCCCGATCAGGCCGAGCAGGGCGCCCGCGGGGCAAAGGTACCGGCACCAGAAGCGCCTCCGCACCGCGTTCAGGGAGACGACCGCCAGGAAGATCGCGCCTATCACCAGTCCCTGGCGGAAGGTCGTGTTAATCGCGACGTCCTTGATGACCCGTGCGCCGCTCCCGCCGAACGAGGTCAGACCTCGTTCGTTCAGCGCGCTGACCGCGGCATCTGCTGCCAGCGCGGTCGCCGGCAGGACCGCCGTCGTGAACGAGCGATACAGGAAGGACAGGGGATCGAGGAAGCCCACGAGGTCGAGCGTGAAGACGCTGCCGACGAGTACGAAGGCCAGGATCGCGTACTTCCAGGCCAGACGCGGCCCCCCCGCCCGCGACGGCTTGGCGCGCCTCCCCTTGGAGAAGAGGAAGGAGAAGAAATGGTGCACGGAGCCGAGCGGGCAGACCCACCCGCAGACGTGGCGGCCGAAGGCTGCCGTGACGACGACTGTGACGGCCGAAAAGGCGAAGGCCGCAAAGAACGTCCTGGACGCGGCGGTCGTCGCCAGCGCGAGCAGCGGATCGAAGTGGAAGAACCGCTCGACGGCACCAATCGACTCGCCTTCCCCTCGCCGCGTGGCCACCAGCAGATACACGAACAGGAGAAAGAAGAGCGCCTGACTGCCGACGCGCAGCAGTCGGACGATGCGATATGTTTTCGACAATGGTCGTTCTCCAGAGCCCCGCGCTCGCGCGGGGCCAGCCAGCAGCGTTCCTGGTCTAGAGAGACGGGCTTCGTCGCCCGACGTGCCTGGCGGTCCGAGGCCCGCCTCGCTAGACTCGGGAGCGCACCAGCACGCCCAGGTTTCTCGTCAGCACAGGGAAGACCTGCCGGGACTGCGCCGCCCGGAAGTTCCGGAGCTTGCGCTGCAGCACATTCAGGAGGGGGTCGTCCGGGGCCCCACTCAGGATCTTCCGCGTCTCTTCCTCCGAGATGTCCTCGAGAGTGCCGTAGAGGTCGGCAATCCCGCCGTTGACCGGGCAGGGCGACTGGCACTTCAGGCAGCCCATGAGGGCGTGGTGCGCGTTCGCGGGCAGCCAGTTCGGGAATGCGCCTGGGTGCTCGTTGTAGAGCGTCAGGCACTTGTCGATGTCGATGACGAAGTTCGACCGCAGGATGCAGCCGGTCGGGCAGATGCGGTCGCAGTGATCGCACCTCCGGCACCGGTCCAGTACCTCGAGCTGGGTCCAGCCGTCGTCGGGGAACTGGTAGTCGGTGAGGTAGGCGTACAGAAGGTTGTAGCTCCCCATTCCCTCGACGAAGATCAGGTTGTTTCGGCCGTAGTAGCCGAGACCGGCCCGGGCGGCCAGCAGTTTCAAAGGGATGCGCTCGCTGACGTCCACGATGCGGCTCCCCGCCGTCTTGACGATGTCCTTCTGGACGACGCCCTTGAGGGCCCCCGAGTTCATGTCGTCCCTGTAGTACCTGGGGGGGACGAGAATCCGATAGGCGTTGCCGTCAAGGTGGAAGTTGGCGTACATCGGCTTGACGAAGGCCGCCACGACCACGACCGACTTGGCGCCCGGGAAATCGGCGGGGATCTTGAAGCTGAGAGGCGCCAGCTGGTCGACGAACGCCTTGGCGCGACTGATCGTCCCGGACTGTCGCACTCGGTCGAATTCGACCTGGAGGGCGGGGAAGCGGGTGACGGGCAGCGTCCGGTACTTGTAGACAGGGATCAGCGACGGATCCACCACTCGTGCGCCTCGACGCCCTCGTCCCCCGAATCCCTGGGGAACCAGCGCTCCGGTCATGAGTGCCCGTTTCAGCAGTTCTCTTCTGCTGAGCGGGTCCGGCTTCCCGTCCTGCAAACGCTCGTCACCGGCTTCGTCATGTCGCATCGACGATCCTCCTACTTCGTCAATACGCCATCACCCCCCGGTTTCGTTTCTCCGGTCTGGCGAATCCAGGCGAATCGCCGCGATTCGGGTTTTGGCGACGGGGCGATGCGGGCGTGGTCCGCGCGTTGTGGCGGCACTTCGGGGTCGCGTCAGGACGACTTCAGCGCAATCAGCGTCTTCGCGTGCGCAAGGTCCGTCTTCGTCCGGAACGTGATCGTGATCCCGCGGAGCTTGCCCGGGCCGGCGTCCTCGAGGAATGGCTTCTTCATCTCGCCGGGCAGCGCGCTCTTGCGGATCGCATCCCCCGCCTTGTCCGTGAAGTAGCCGGTGATCCGGAAGGTCGTGCCGGTGAGCGACAGCCAGAAGATCGTCTTCTTCCTGCGGGAGGCGTTGAGGAGCCAGCTGTTGCCGTCGTTGTAGTAGCGCCACTCGGCCGTGCTGCCCGGGCACTCGGCCCGAAGATGCGCGAACAGCGCGTCCCAGAGGGCCCGTCTTCGGCCCAGGTGCGCGTAGATCATTTCGTCGGTGGGAGTCCGGTTCCTGTCGGTGAGAACGGCCTTGCCCATTCGGTACCCCCACACTGCTGCGCCTGGAAGCGACCCGGCTCCCACCCGGTCAGCATATACCACGCCGGGCGCGAAGGAGGCCGACTTCGCCTACCATCCCGCGGATCAGCTCCTCGCGTATCTCGCCGGGTCGGCGAAGATCACGTTGAACATCGTCGCGCCGCGGATCTCATAACCTCTCGACGCGAGGAAATCCGGAATCGGCCCGCGGGGCTGCGTCTCGGCGATGATCACCGCCGGGCGGTACGTCTGGAAGTCGAGGGTCTGGAGAATGGCGAAATCAAGCCCCTCGACGTCGGTCGAGAGCAGATCCGGCGCTGCGCCAAGCTTCTCGGCGATCACGCGGTTGAGCGCGATGAGCGGCATCTTCACCACGCGCTCGACCACCTCGCCGCCGGCGCGCTTCCGCAGGTACTCCACATCGCCCTTCGAGAACGTGTTGCGCATCGGCGCGTCGCGAATGACGTAGTAGTCAGCCGAGACGTCGTCGGTGATGCCGACGCCAGCCTCGACGATCACATCGCGGGGCCGGTATCGGCGAAGCCGGGCCTGGTAGGCCGGATTCGGCTCGACCAGCACGCCGTGGCCGCCGCTCTGGTGCAGGAGATAGGTGTTACTCGTCTGGACGGGATCCGCGGCGCCGATGTCCACGTAGGTCGGCCGCGGGATCCTCATCCCGTCGCGGAGCAGATCGCAGAGCACGAGGTCCTCACCCATCTGCGAGTACGACTCTCGACTGTGCAGGTTACGGGCCCGCCGCCAGCCACTCACGCCGAACTCCGCCGCGCCGACACCCACGGCCACGCCCGCCGCCCCGACCACCGCCCCCGCCAGGACACTCCGCCGGTCTATCACGCCCACCTCCGCCTGCATTGTAGCTGCCCGCAACGGGGTCAGGCCTGGAGATTCAGCATTATGCATAAGTCCTGGACCTGACCCCGACCCACGGTCCCGGTGCAGAGGCGAGCCTCCCGGGCCGATACCTATGGCGAGAGTGCCATGGGCGTCATGTCCGTGATCCCCCATCCGGAGGCCGACCGCGAGGTCGAGCGCCTCCGCCTGCTCATCGAACACCAGCCGACGTGCGTCATGCGCATCGGCCTGGACGCCGTCATCCTGGCCGCCAACGACGCCGCGCTCGGACAGCTTGGCGCCAGCCAGCTCGGCCAGGCCCTCGGACACCGATTCACCAAGTGGATGCTCCCGAATCAGCGTGACCGCTGGCTCGACCTGGCGACGCGCGCGCGCGAAAACGGCGCGGCGTCCATCGAGTGCGACCTGGTCGATCTGGCGGAGCGCCAGCGCACCGTGCTGCTGCAAGCCGTTCGGCAGCCCGCTCATCCGGACGGTATCGAGTCGATGACGGTGGCGGTGCGCGAGATGTCCGGAATGAACCGCCTCGAAAAGGCGCTGCAGAACCAGGCGGCCGCGAGCCTGGCGCTGGCCAATGCCAAGGGGCGCCTCGAGACCCACGTGAAGGCCCGGACCGCGGAGTCCGAAGAACGCGCGCGGCTCGAGCGGGAGCTCGACGAGGCCCGCGCAGAGCAGGCGCGGCTCGAAGCGCTGCTGGCCGAACACGACGCGGAACGCCGCCGCGAACGCGCCCGGCACGCCGAGGAGTGCGCGCAACTCGAGACGGTGCTGGCGGGCGCCGCCCGGTCGGTGACGATGGCGCGGGAGATGGTGAAAGCGGACCCGGAGAACGTCGGACTCGCCGGGAGGGAGATCGAATGACGACCTCTTGGCAGCCCGATCAGCGCGTCGGCGAAGGCGCGCCGCAACCCGTCGGGTTGCCTGCGGGGAAGAGGGTGGCGCCGCGTCTCGAGGCCTCGGTCGTTCCCTCCATCACGGGCGTTCGCATTGCACCGGGCGATGCCCCCGCCAGGCTGGTGAACATCTCCTGGAGCGGCGTGCTTGTCGCATGCGAGACACGGCTCAGGCCGGGGAGCGATGTCACGGTCCATTTCGCTGGCACGTTCCAGCCGGCCGAGGTGCCGAGCCGGGTGGCCCGCGTGAATGTCGCCGGGATCGGGCCGACCGGGGCGCTGACCTATCAGATCGGCCTCGCGTTCGTGACACCAATCACGCTCCCGGAGCCGCCGGCCTACGCCGAGGCAACGGCACCGGTCGCGTGGCCCGCCGCGCCGGCCGCCCAGTACCCGACGTCCCCGTCGGTCCTCCGCAACCGCTGGTAGCCGCCCCCCGGCGGGTTCACACCTTGCGTCATCACTTCTTGCACGATCTGTCCCCGGAACCGGGGCCACACGTGCAGCGAGTGTCACCGCGAGATGCGACGCCGCTACCGGATCAGGTGCAGCGCCGTCTGGCGGCGGTCCAGGAAGTACGCCCCGGCCCTGGCCAGCGCGGCGTCCTGTTCCAGCGCGATCCGCACTTCCTGGTTCCCCCATTCCGGCACGTCGGCGCTGTTGTTCAGCTCGATGGAGTGCACCGTGCTCGCGAAGAACGGGTAGTCGCCTTCAAACGGCACGCCGTCCTGCTTGTCGATCATGCCGACCGGCGCGCCCGCCGCGTGGCCGTGCACGCCGAGCGGATGCGAGTAGATCTGGGGACGAAGCCCCTCGGCCTTCGCCCGCTTGAGCGCCGCGGCCAGCACCTGGTTCCCCGTCCTGCCCGGCTTCAGCTCCTCCATGTGGATGTCCTGGAGACGGTTGCCGAGCGCGAACGCCCGCTTCAGCCCGGCCGGCGCGTCGGTTTCACCTTCCTTCAAGACGTAGGCCTGCTGCTGCGTGTCCGTGCACAGGTTCAGGTAGACGATGCCGAAGTCGCAGTGAAGGAGATCGCCGCGCTGAATGACGCGGGTGTCCTTGAAGGGGCTGTCCTTCGGCCGCTGGATGGAGACCGACGGGTGGAACCAGTTGGCGAATCCGAGTTCGAGCGAGCGCTGGCGCATCCACCACACCACATCGTCGGTCGTCGTCACCCCCGGCGTGATCACCTGGTTCGAGAACGATTCGGCGATGATCGCATGCGCGATGGCCGCGATCTGCGGGTAGAGCGTCAGCTCGTCAGGCGTCCGGCGCTCCAGGACGCGCACGGCCACGCGCTCGGCCGATTTCAGGCGCTTCGCGTACTCGGGGCCGATGGCCTTGATCAGCTGGGCCTTCAGCGATGCGCTGAGGCCATCGCCGTACTGGTCCTCCGGGGATTCGTCGACGCCGATCACCTTCGGGTTGCGCTCCCTGATGACCTCGGCGAGCTTCGCCCACTGGTCCATCTTCGCCGGGTCCCACACGCTCGTGTACCACTCCCCCATCTGGCGGAAGTTCACCGAGAAGCGATCGACACCGGCGGCGCCGCGGTCGTGGAAGACCAGAATCTGGAGCCGGCTCGCGTAAAGCGTGGTGAACGGGACGAGCGAGCGGTAGACGGGATCCTCGTTGTTCTCGCGGCAGATCACGAGCCAGAGATCGATGCCCTCTTCGCGCATGATCTCCGGTACGATCTGCTCGAGGCGGACCTTGAGCGACGCGTTGTAGAACGTGTTCTGGGCGCGCAGGGTCAGGATCTGCGGGATCTGGACGCCGCGGTCGGCCGCACGGCCGGTCACCGCCGAGCCGGGTATGATCACAGACAGACACGCCACAACGACGATTCGCAGATGAGGTTGCATCGGGAGTTCTCCAGCCGATCATCACGCAGCGCCGAGTATACCGATCTCGGGTCACATCCTGCATCATCACGTTTTGCGCGATCTGACCCCGCACGGGTGCCACACGTGCGAAATGTGTCAACGCAAGATGTGACCCCAGTTACTCACTGCTCGGTCGACCAAGAAACCAGACGATGACGAATCCGGCAAATCGCTCCTCCGCCTCAGCCCGTCCGCCACGTGCCCCGACCGCCCTCGAGCGCGCGCTGTTCGGTCGCCCGGTCACTGCGCTGCCGGCGCTCGCGCCGGGGCTGCTGCTCGCCGCCGCGGTCGTCGTCGTGTCGGTGCTGCTCGCCGACTTCGTCAACGCGAGCCTCGGCTACAAGGGGCTGCTCAGCTACATCATGACGGCGATCGTCGTCGGCCTCGTCGTGGCTAACACGATGCCGCTGCCGGCCGCGGTCGGCCCGGGCGTGTCGTTCTGCCTCGCGAAGATCCTGCGGCTCGGCATCATCATGATGGGCATCCGCCTGAGCCTGTTCGACGCGGCGCGCATCGGCGCGTGGGGCATCCCGATCGTCCTGGCCTGCGTCACCACGGGCCTGGTGCTGACGACGTATTTCACCAGGCTGCTGCAAGCTGCCGGACCGCCTGGGCACGCTGATGGCGGTGGGCACGAGCATCTGCGGCGCGACCGCGATAGTGGCGACTGCGCCGGCGATCGAGGCGGAGGACGAGGAGGTCGCCTACGCCGTGGCGAACATCACGGTGTTCGGCATCGCCGCGATGCTGATCTATCCGTATCTCGCGCACGCGATGTTCTCGGGCAACGTGGTGATGGCGGGGCTGTTCCAGGGCACGGCCATCCACGAGACGGCGCAGGTGACGGGCTCGGCACTCATCTACGACCAGACGTTCGGGGTGACCGAGAAGCCCAGCGCGGCGGACATCGCCATCGTCATCAAGCTGGTGCGCAACGCGTTCATGGCGGTTGTGATCCCGGTGATGGCGTACCTCTACGCGAGGCGGCAGGCAGGGCGGGAGGGCGGCGCCGCGCGGGTGAGCGCGCGCAAGCTGTTCCCGATGTTCATCCTGGCGTTCGTCGCGATGGCGGCAGTCCGGTCCGTTGGCGACGCCGGGCCACGGGACGGCGGGCTGGCGTTCGGCGCGTGGTCGAAGGCGGAGTGGTCCGCCGCGGTCGCGTGGATTGGCAACGCCGCCGGCTACGTGCTGGCGATGGCGATGGCGGGCGTCGGCCTCGGCACGCGGCTGAAGACGCTGAAGGGGCTCGGCATCACGCCGTTCTACGTCGGCCTGTTCGCGTCGGTGGTCGTGGGCGTCGCCAGCGCCGTCGCGGTGTTCCTGCTCGGCGGGAACATACGGCTCTAGGCTCTTGGCTCTCGGCCTGTCGCCCCGGACTGGCCGCCCGCCTGCTGGGCCTGGGTTCCGCTACTTCTTCGGCGGCATCGGGACGGGCGCCGTATGCGCCGGCATCGGAGGATAGTCGGGCCGCCCGACGCCGCTCACCAGATCGGCAATCCGGACCGGCTGCCCCGTCGTGAAACACCGGTTGGCCGCAACGCCGACGAGCACCGAGAACGCGCCGGCCCGCTGGTCGGCCGCGCGCAGGTACTTGTCCGTCACCCGCTCCGGCGAGAACAGCTCCTTCAGCATGACGGCGTCGCCTCCGCCGTGGCCTCCCTCGCCAGTCCACACCTTCACCTCGTAGGCCGGCTGGCGAAGCGGGAAGACGCGGATGTACGTGCCGTCTCCCTTGATCGCGCCCGGCACCGACCCGTCGCCGCTGATCGACACCTGCTCCTCCATCTTGTGCTCGAGGCGCCCCGCCGTCCCGTTGAAGACGATCTGATACCCCTCCCACGCGTTGAACGCGTTGAGCGAGTACGACAGCGTCACGTTGGTGTCGTAGGTGACGATGACGTTCATCGTGTCTTCGATTTCGATGTCCGGGCGGAACACGCACCGGTCGCGGAAGTAGCCGTCGTGCTGCTCGCTGTCGAGATACAGCGCCTTGAGGTTCGCGTTGGCGGCGAGGTCGAGCTCGAACCCGCACTTCTGCTTCTCGGGACACGTGTGGCACCGCTCGTGCGGTCCCGCGAGCCCCAGCCGCTTCGCCATTCCGGGGACGTAGAACTCGTGCTTGCCGTTCGCGTAGACCGACACCGGGTTGGCCGACAGCCACCAGTTGACGAGATCGAAGTGGTGCGTGGCCTTGTGCACCATCAGGCCGCCGGACATCCGCTTGTAGGAGTGCCACCGGCGGAAGTAGTCGGCGCCGTGCAGGGTGTTGAGCATCCAGTGGAAGTCGACCGACAGGACGTCGCCGATGACGCCGCTCATCAGCAGGTCCTTCACCTGCGTGCGGGGCGGCGAGTAGCGATAGTTGAAGGTGACCCGATCGGACCGGCCCGTCCGCTTCTGAGTATCGATGATCCGCTGGCACGACTCGGCGTCCACCGTCATCGCCTTCTCGCTGATGACATCGACCCCCAGCTCGTTCGCCCGGCACGTGTAGAGGTGGTGCGTCCCGCAGGGCGTCGTCACCACGACAAAGGCCGGCTTCGTCTCCTTGATCATCCGGTCGAAGTCGGCGGCGGCGTACAGCGCGGGCGCCGGGCGTCCGGCGGCCTGGGCGGCCTTCTTCGCCAGTTCGAGCCGGCCGGCGTTGACGTCGCAGCACGCCACGAGCTCCGCGAACTCCGCGAACGTCTGGTTGATCGCCGTCTGGTACATCTGAGAACGGCTGCCGACGCCGACGATCGCGTAGCGGGTCCGGCCGGGCTTGCCGCCCTGGAACCAGCCACCCGTCGGGCTCGGCAGCATGGCGCCGAGGCCGACGACGGCCCCCGTCTTTGCAAACTCGCGGCGGGACACGGTGCCTCGAGGTTCAGATGTGTGCTCGTTCATCACGCCTCCCTGTCGGAATCAGTGCCGGTGTCGATGATGTCACCGAGGATTCGCGCCGGGGTATTGTATGTCGGCGGGGGACGTCTACGACACGAAGGCGTGCCGGCTGGCCGTCACTCGGATGAAGCCATGCGCGCGCGCGCCGCAGTCGCCCGCGCAAATAGTGCCCACCCCGGATGTCACCCCAGCTATCCTATGCGCATGAATATCTTCGTTCCCGGACGGGTTTGCCTGTTTGGCGAGCACTCGGACTGGGCGGGCGGCTACCGGCGCATCAACGCGGACCTCGAGAAGGGCTACACGCTGATCTGCGGGACGAACCAGGGCATCTACGCCCAGGTCGAGCCGCACCCCACGGCGCTCGTGCTGTCCTCGACGACGCCAGAAGGGCGCACGGTCGGACCACGCGAGATTCCGCTCGAGCCCAGGGCGTTGCTCGAGGAGGCGCAGCAGGGCGGCTTCTTCAGCTACGTCGCGGGCGTCGCTTACCAGGTGCTCACCCACTATCGTGTCCGCGGCCTTCGCATCGAGAATACGCGCACGGACCTGCCGATCAGAAGAGGGCTGTCGTCGAGCGCCGCCATCTCGGTGCTTACGGCGCGGGCCTTCAACCGTGTGTACGACCTGAAGCTCACGGTCCGCGGCGAGATGGAACTGGCGTACCAGGGCGAGATCACCGACGCCGTCGCGCTGCGGCCGCATGGACCAAGGCTGCGCCTTCGGGGACCGCGCGGTGCTCATGGAATTCGACGGTGACCGCCTCGCAACTGAAGAGGTCAGACCGGCCAAGGACCTCCATTTCGTCGTCGTGAACCTGAACGCGGCCAAGGACACCCTGGAGATCCTGAAGCGGCTGAACAGGTCCTACCCGTTCGCGGAGGGCGAGGTCGAACGTGGGGTGCATGACCTCTTCGGGCCGATCAACAAGCGGATCGTCGGTGAGGCCAGGGCCGCGCTCGAGGCGGGAGACGCACAGCGGCTGGGCGCGCTCATGTCCGAAGCTCAGGCCTTCTTCGATCGTTACGCTGGGCCGGCGTGTCCCGAGGAACTGACCGCGCCCGTCCTCCACGGCGTGCTCGCGCACGAACCGCTCGGCCCGCACATCTGGGGCGGGAAGGGCGTGGGATCGCAGGGCGACGGCTCGGCGCAGTTCGTCGCCCGCAGTGCCAGAGACCAGCAGGCGGTCGTGGAGATTCTCGAGCGCGACCTCGGGCTGACGGGGCTCTCGCTGACGCTCGGCACCGGCCCGAAGGTCCGTCGCGCGCTCATACCGGCGGCCGGCTTCGGCACACGGCTGTTCCCCGCGAGCAAAGCCACGAAGAAGGAACTGTTCCCCGTCATCGATTGCGACGGCATCGCCAAGCCGGCCATCCTGCTGGTGGTCGAAGAGGCGCTCGACGCCGGAATCGAGGAAGTCGTCATCGTGGTCCAGGACCACGACCTCGAGGAGTTCCGGTCGTTCTTCAACGCGCAGGTGTCGATCGAGAACTACAACAAGCTCTCGCCGGCGTCTCAGGCGTACGCGCAGCGCATCGTCCAGATCGGCCGCCGCGTGCGATTCGTGACCCAGCCGACTCAGGAGGGTTTCGGGCACGCCGTCTACTCCGCGCGGACGGCGCTCGGCGACGAGCCGTTTCTGCTCATGCTCGGCGACCACATCTACCGGTCGAACCGGGACGTCTCGTGCGCGCGGCAGGTCATCGACGCCTACCAGCAGTCGGGCACGAGCGTCGTCGGGCTACGCCCAACGCGCGAATCGGAGATCGGCAGTTTCGGGGTTGCGACGGGCGTCTGGGTCGAGCCGGGCCGCAGGCTCACGATCACGGAATTCGCCGAAAAGCCGACGGTGGACTACGCGCGCGACCACCTGCGAGTCCCGGGTTTCGCGGAAGACGAGTATCTGACGGTGTTCGGGCAGTACGTGATCAAGCCGCTGCTGTTCGACTATCTCGAGGAGCACATCCGGCACAACGTGCGCGAACGCGGCGAGTTTCAGCTCACGTCGGCACTCGACCGACTGCGGCAGGAGGACGGATTCCAGGGGCTGATCGTGGAGGGGCGACGCTTCGACATCGGGCTCCCCCACTCGTACGTCGACACGCTGATCGCCTTCAGCAGGGAGTGAGGGCTGGAACACCCGTCAGTGCAGGATGCGACGCCAGCACGACCCCATCAGGCGAGCCGCGCGCGCGAGCCGCGGCCCTGGCTGACCCGGCTGCCGGGCGGCACGCTCTCGGTCAGCCAGACGTTGCCGCCGATGACGGACCCCGCGCCAATCGTGATGCGGCCGAGCACCGTGGCTCCGCCGTAGATGACCACATCGTCCTCGACGATCGGGTGACGCGGCATGCCCTTCACCGGGTGACCCTGCTCGTCGAGCGGGAAGGTGAGGGCGCCGAGCGTCACGCCCTGGTACAGCCGGACGCCGTTCCCGATGACCGCCGTCTCGCCGATCACGACGCCGGTCCCGTGGTCGATGAAGAACCGCTCGCCGATCTGCGCGCCGGGGTGGATGTCGACGCCGGTCTCGCTGTGGGCATGCTCGGTGACCAGGCGCGGCAGCAGCGGCACGCCGAGCACGTAGAGTTCGTGCGCAAGGCGCTGGCAGGCCAGCGCGTAGACGCCTGGATAGCAGAGGATCGTCTCGGCCGGACTGGTTGCGGCGGGGTCACCCTCGTAGGCCGCCCTGACATCGGTCGCGAGCAGCCGCCTGACCGCAGGCAGCCGCGCGAAAAACGCCGCGGTGAAACCGTCGGCCCGCTCGTCGCACTCCGGGCAGCGCGCCGGGTCGCGCGAGTCGCATCCGAAGCAGAACGCCCGCCGCATCTGGTCACCGACGACGCGCGCCGCCCGCTCCAACGTCGTGTCGACGTGGAACGACAGCGCCTCGCTGCTCAGGACCGACAGCGCGCCAAAGTAGCCCGGGAACAGCACCGCCAGCAGGTCACCGACAGCGCCGGCTACGGCATCCCTGGACGGCAGGTGCGTATACCGGCCCTCCATCGGCGGTCGAGCCAGACCGTCCTCGGCGTCACAGAGCTGGCGCGCGACTGCGGCCAGCGTCGTCGCCATCTCCTTTGGAGGAGTCATACCGCCGCCTCGAACAGCCACGTGCTGAGATACCGCTCGCCCGTGTCGGGCAGGACGACGACGATCAGCTTGCCTTGACTGTCGGGGCGGCGGGCCACCTCGAGCGCGGCCCACATCGCGCCGCCGCACGAGATCCCGGAAAGGATACCTTCCTCCTTCGCCAGCCTCCGCGCCACCGCGCCGGAGTCCTCGTTGGTCACCGTAATGATCTCGTCGATCAGGTCGGTGCGAAGAACCTGCGGCACGAATCCCGGCCCCCACCCCTGAATCTTGTGCGGTCCCGGCTTGCCGCCCGACAGCACCGGGGATGCCGACGGCTCGGCGGCGACGACCCGCAGCGACGGCTTTCGCGGCTTGATGACCTCCGCGACGCCGGTGATCGTTCCGCCCGTCCCGACGCCGCACACCAGGATGTCCACCTGCCCGTCGGTGTCGGTCCAGATCTCCTCGGCGGTCGTCCGTCGGTGGACGTCGGGGTTGGCGGGGTTCGAGAACTGCTGGAGCATGAGGTAGCGGCCGTCCGACGCCGCCAGCGCCTCGGCGCGCCGGATCGCCCCCGGCATGCCCTCCGCGCCAGGGGTCAGCACCAACTCGGCGCCGAAGGCGGTGAGGATCTTCCTCCGCTCCATGCTCATCGTCTCGGGCATGGTGAGGACGAGCCGGTAGCCGCGCTGCGCCGCCACGAAGGCCAGGCCGATGCCGGTGTTGCCGCTCGTCGGCTCCAGCAGGATCGTGTCGGCCGTGATGAGGCCCGCGCGCTCGGCCGCCTCGATCATCGAGAGGCCGATTCGATCCTTGACGCTCGAGCACGGGTTGAAGCTCTCGAGTTTGGCGACGATGCGGCCCGGCAGACCGGCGCCGAGCCGGTTGATCGACACGAGGGGCGTCCGCCCCACCAGTTCGGTGATGTTGCGAGCGATGGCTGACATATGGGTGACCCCTTTGAGTCCAGGATAGCAGGTCGCGGCTACTTCGACACCACCACCTTGGTCATCATCCGGTAGCGCACGGGCGTCCCGGCTTTGGAGGCCGGGCGATAGCGCCAGTCCATCACGGCCCGCGCCACCACGGCCCCCAGGGCCGCGTCGGGAGACTGGCGCACGGTCGCCGATTCAACGGCGCCAGCGGCCGACACGACCAGTTCGACGACGACGTCGCCTGTCGAGAGGAGCCGCCTGAGGGAGTCCGGGAGTCGAACATCCGTCCGCTGGGGGACGGGCGCGGTGACGTCCTTCGACGCCGCGTCGTAGAGAGGTTCTGCCGGAGCGGCGGATGTCGTGCCGGAGGCTCCCGCGCCACGGGAGCCCGCTGGTTGGTCGGCCGCCACGGCGCCTCCGGGAACCGCGCCACGCGGCGCGGCCGGCGCGTCGGCGACGGCGGCGCCGGCCGGAGCCGCCGAAGCCGCCGCTGGAGCCGGAGCGGGCGGAGACGAGGCCGCCTTTGACAGGTCCTCGAAGGCCTTGGCGACGAGTCGCATGTCGGCCCGCGGGCCTGCGTCCAGCACCAGGTCGGGATCGTCGAGCAGGGCGAGCACCTGGCCGAATCCGGTGACCGCCTCGTCGTAGGCTTTGCGCTCGTAGGCCTGCTTGGCGCTCGCGTAGACCTCCTGGAGCACGCCGGCGAGCGCCCGACGCCTCACGTCGCGGAACACCGCCCGTATCTTGGGAGACGTGTCGTCCTCTTTGGGCTTGAAGGACGGATCGAGATGGAGCATGGTCTCGATGGCCTGCTGCGCATCGGCGCCGCGATCGAGGGCGAGCAGGCACAGCGCCCTCCCCTGCTCGATGGCGAATGCCGTGCGCGGGGGCTGGCCGCCGGCCGCCTTCATCGCGTCGAACGCCTTGAGCCCGTCCTCGTACCGGGCATCCGCGTAGAGCGCCTGGGCCGCTGACAGCCCGTCCTGGGCGGCGAGCGGAGCGGCAAGACACCACACGGTGAGGAGCACGGCCATCGTCCTCATTGGCGGAGATCGACCCCGACGCGCAGCGGCGCTGCCAGCGATACGACGATGGTCCGGCGCTGCTCCGGGAACTTCGGATTTCGGAGCACGATCTCGTGGGTGCCGGGGAGCACGGCCAGGTTGGCGATCGGCGTCTCGCCAATCACCGCGCCGTCCAGCAGCACTTCCGCCCACGGCACCGCGTTCACCGACAGCGAGCCGTTCGGCACCGGCACCGTCACCCTGGACGTGGCTCCAGCCTCGACGGCGACCTGGACCACGCGCTCGAATCCGAGCGCCGGGTTCGTCAGCCGGAGCCCTCGCACACCCGGCATCAGCATGATGCGCTGGTTGCGGCTGCTGCCGATCAGCGAGTCACCATCGAAGACCTGGAGTTCGATCGGCGCGGTGATGGTCACGAATCCGACGGTCCCCGCCGCCACCTCCGGCCGCGCAACGGGCACGAGCAGCGTCGTCGTCCGGCCCGCGGCGACGGTCACCCGCTGGGTGACGGTCCGGTTGCCGGCGATCACGGATACCGCGTGCTCGCCCGGCGCGAGGCCGGCCACGTCCACGGGTGAGGCCCCGCGACCGAGGCCGTCGACCTCGACCGTCACCCCCGGGGGCAGCGTGGCCACACTCAGCACGCCGGTGGAGGATGCGGCCTGGAGGTCCACGTGGTGGACGACCTCGACACCGGCCCGCAGGACGACGTCCAGCGGGCGAGTCTCACTGCCGCTCCTGAGAAGGAGCGCGTGATTCCCCGGCGCCAGGGACCCACGAAAGGGTGTGGTGCCCAGGCTTCGACCGGCCTCGATCACTTCCCATCCCGGCGGCGTCGTCTCGATGACGAGGGTGCCCGCCGACACCGGCAGCATCTGGCCGACGACCCGGCGGACCCCGGCGCCGAAACCCGGCATCAGCACCCAGGCCAGAACGGCCGCGATGACGACCGCGCCTCCCAGGAGCAGGCCGATCGCCGTCATGGTCCTGGGGAGAGCCCTGCGGGCGAAGGCTCGCCGCGAGCGGACGTGTGCCTGTCCTGCGCCGCTCGGGGGCCGGGGGCGTGACGGACTCGGCAGCCCTCGCGGCCGCGGCAGCCTTCTCTGCCGCCGCGATCCTCTCCGCCGTCGCGATGTTCTCCGCCGCCGCGACCTCCGCCTCCGTCGGGAACGCGTCGAGCGGATTGGGGACCGCGGGGCGCGGATTCGGGACGCCTTCCGTCGGCGCGGGCGGTTCAGCGAGTGTGTCGTCACGCATGAGAACGGACTCGACCAGACTGGTTATCGCAAGCCATCAGTATGATGGCATCGAGCACGCTGTCAAGCGACGCTGCGTCCTTGCCGCACCCTCAGTTTCGGGTGGACTAGAGCCCGGCGACGGCCTGGCGCCGGCCCTCACTTCAACGTCACCAGCCAGATGTCTGCCTCGGTGTGGCGCCGCGAGTAGTACATCGCCGTCCCGTCTCGCGTCAGCCGCGGCGGGCCGATGACGTCGCGCGGCTCCGAGAAGATCTCTTGGTCGGCTCCTTCGTCTTCGTGTCCAGGATGTAGAAGGCATGCTGCCCGGCGACGAAGAGCGCGCGGCGGTCGTCGGGCAGGAACACCGGCCATTCGCCAAAGTCGGTCTGACGCTCGAACGCGCGCGTCGGTACGCGGTACTGGAGGAGGCCGCTGACCGCGCCCTGGACCTCGCCGATGATACGGGCGCCGTCGCGCGACCAGGCATTGACGAAGAACCGCTCGCCGGGATCGCCGAGCACCGGAGCCACCAACTCGGGCTTCTGTCCCTTCCACGGGCGGTTCGGGTCGAAGATCCAGAAGCCGCTGGGGTTCGACATGTTGCTGAACGTCGCGATCCGGGACCCGTCCGGGGACCAGGTGAAGTACGACACGCCGTCCTCGGTCAACTGCTGCAGGCCGCTTCCGTCTGGCCTGAGCTTCCAGAGTTCGGCCTGCCCCGACCGGGTCGAGAAACATGCGATCCACTGACCGTCGGGAGACCAGCGAGGGACCCGATCGACCGCGGCGTCGCCGGTGAGCCGGTTCAGGCTGGTGCCGTCGGGGTGCGAGACGTAGAGATTGCCCTCGGGCCTCTCGAGCGAGTAGAAGGCGACCCACTGCCCGTCCGGCGACGGATCGGGCGACGACCAGCGTCGCGACCCTGAGGTCACCCACGTCGGTTCGCCCTTGACCGCGCCGGCGATCGGGTCGAACCCGAGGCGCTGGATGTTGGCGGTGACGAGCGCCGAGGTGTACACCAGCCGGCTCCCATCGGCCGACAGGCTGGGGTGCGCCGCAAGGGCCGCCGGCGTCGTCAGCGGCTCGGGCTCGCCCAGGCGTCGGCCGGACGATTCGTCGATTCGAACCCGCCAGAGGTTCATGCTGCCGCCGCGGTCGCTCGAGAAGTAGAGGAAGCGGCCATCCGACGACCAGGTCGGACTCCAGTCGTTCTGCGGGTCATCGGTCAGGCGCGTCGGTGTTCCGCCGGTGACGGGTACCGTCCAGATGTCGAGCTGCCTGAACGAGGTCCCTTCCATCCGCCCCGTGTAGGCGATCCGCAGGTTGTGCGGCGACCAGTTCGGCATGACCGCGTCCAGCCTGGAGAGCGGGCGGGCGACCTCGGAGTCGACGTCCACGGTCCAGAGCTCGCTCAGACGCGCCGCGTTCTGGGGATTGAGCTCCACGTTCTCCAGCGTGAACGCGAGCTGCCTGCCGTCAGGCGACCACGCGGGCCTGAAGCCGGTGCGCGACACGCGCCGGACGGCCTCGCCCGTCATCCCCATCACGAACAGGCCTCCGCCGTCCCGGCTCGAGCGGAAGGCGATGCGTTTGCCATCCGGAGAGAACGCGGGCTGATCGTCGTCGGCCGTGGAATCGGCACCGCTGATGTCCTGAGCGTTCTGGCCGCCGATTCGCTGCAGGAAGAGATGACGGCGCGTGCCGGCCTCGCCGGCATAGACCACCCACTCGCCGTCGGGAGACACGTTCGGGAACCACTCGACGCCGGCCTGCGTCGTCAGCTGCGTGAATTCGAAATGCGTCGGCGCAGGGCCGGTTCCGCTGGACCGCGTCGTCCGCCAGTAGATCGCGGCACCGGCCGAGCCCAGCACGATCAGCCCGAGAATCGCCGCCGCCAAGACGCTCCGGTGGCGACTCAGTCCCCCTGCGTGCCGGACGACCGGCGCCGCGCCGGAGGAGACCTGCTGGAGGAGGTCTTCCAGGTCGTTCCGCAGGTCGGTCGCACTCTGGTACCGGCGGTCCGGATCCTTGGCGAGGCAGCGTCGGATGGCGCGGTCGAGTTCGAGAGGCACGGCCCGATTGACGTCCGACGGGACCGGCGGGGTGTCGCGAACGATGGCCGACATCACGTCGACGACCGACTCGCCGACGAACGGCCTCGTGCCCGTGGCCATCTCATACAGCACGACGCCCAGCGAGAAGAGGTCGGATCGTGCGTCCACCGTCCGACCCTGCGCCTGTTCGGGCGACATGTAGGCGGCGGTGCCGACCACCTGGAACTGCGCCGTCAACTGAGAGGCGGTCTCGACTTCCGCATTGCCCCGCGCCTCTGGTCCGCCGACGTTCTTCGCGAGGCCGAAGTCCAGCACCTTCACCCGGCCCTCGGTGTTGACCATCACGTTGGCCGGCTTCAGGTCGCGGTGGACGACACCCCGCTCGTGTGCGGCCCGCACGGCGTCGGCCAGCGGAACGGCAATCTCGAGCAGTTGCCTGACCGGCAGGCCGCCGCGCGGGATGAGGTCACCGAGCGTCCGACCCTCGACGAGTTCCATCGTGAGGAAGTGAACGCCGTTCGCCTCCTCGACGCCGTAGAGCGTGACGATGTTCGGGTGGTTGAGGGCGGCGACGGCTTGAGCCTCCCGCCGAAAGCGGTGAAGCCGATCGGGGTCGGATGCGGTTTCGGGCGGGAGCGTCTTCAGCGCCACCAGGCGGCGCAGCTCGAGGTCCTCGGCGGCATACACGTCACCCATGCCACCGTGGCCGAGCGCCCGCACGATGCGGTAGTGCTTCAGCGTGGTTCCAATCATCGTCGTGGCCGGACGCCAACGCCGGGGAGTGCTACGCAGATTCTAGCCGAGGACGAGGCCTGCGCTGGACGACGCCGACAGCGACGACGACAGCACCAACAGGACGAAGCTGGCCGCGCGACACCCGGACATCGTCGCGCGGCTGGCTTGTCTTCGCATGGAAAGACGTCGCGTGGCCTTCCTCCTCGGAACTGCGTCACTCGGAGAGCCCGGGTGACGGACGAAAGGACTATAGCACCGCCTGGGGGTCTCGCTCCCGCGGCCTTGCCCACGCCCAGTTTCGAGGGCTGGCGGCAACGACCGCGCCTGGAGGGTGGCGCAGGCAATCCCTCCCCTGGCGAAGAACCGCTGCGCCGGCTCACCGTCTCTTCGTCTTGCGGTTGGGGCACACGCCGGGCCTGTCGCCCCCATCCCCAACCGCGCCATTGTTGGCCGGCTGGCGGTTCTCGGGACCCTGTCGATGGCGAATGTCCACGGCTCGCTTGGCGCCCCCCTCCAGACACGGCCGGACGCCGAGCGCGAAACTGGGCGTGGGCAAGCTCCCGCGGCCGCTTGATGGCGTCGGCCGAACCGGACTATCCTGACGACTGGGCTCGCACCGACAATTCCCCACCCCGCCGGAGGCTCCGATGCGCCAGAAGACCCTCGTCGTCGTGATCCTCGCCGTCACGGTCGTCGCCGGCCTGGCGCTCGTGCGCGGGCAGGCGGGAGACCCGCGGCTGAAGGGCGCCTTTCGCCGCGCGCCGGTCAACGGGTGGACATTCGTGCACCTCGAGGGCACGCCGGCGCAGATCGGCTATCAGCACGGCTACCTGCTGGCGAGCGAGATCGCCGAGATGCAGCAGATCGCCGCGCTCGAACTGTCGCACGACACGAGGCGCGACTGGGGGTTCTTCCGCGACGCGGCGCGGACGATGATGTGGCCCCGCATCGAGCAGGAGTACCGGGACGAACTCCAGGGCATCGCGGACGGACTCGCCGCCCGCGAGCGGAAGATCGACCTCTGGGACGTCGTGGCCCTCAACGCGCTCCTCGAGTGGAGTTACTACGTCGCCGAGCACGACAGGCTGCACGGCCCGACGCCATCCGCGCGGCCGCTTCGACCGGAGCACTGCAGCGCCTTCGTCGCCACCGGGAGCTACACGAAGGACGGGAAGGTGATCATCGCGCACAACAACTGGACCACCTACCTCGAGGGCGCGCGCTGGACGATCGTCTTCGACATCGTCCCCGCGCAGGGGCACCGCATCCTGATGGACGGCCTCCCCGGCTTCATCGCGAGCGACGACGACTTCGGCATCAACGCGGCCGGCATCATGATCACCGAGACCACGATCACCGGCTTCCACGGGTTCGACCCGAAGGGGATTCCCGAGTTCGTGCGCGCCCGCAAGGCGATGCAGTATGCGTCGTCGATCGACGAGTTCGCGCGCATCATGAAGGAAGGCAACAACGGCGGCTACGCCAACGACTGGCTCGTGGCGGACCGGAAGACGAACGAGATCGCCAGCCTCGAGCTGGGCCTGAAGAACGTCATCCTCGAGCGGAAGACGGACGGCTACTTCGTCGGCGCGAACTTCCCCATCAGCCCGAAGCTGCTCCGCGAGGAGACCGACTTCGATGCGACGGACATGGGGCAGAGCGCCAACGCCCGGCGCGTCCGCTGGGAGCAGCTGATGGCCGAGCACAAGGGCCGGATCGACATCGCCGCCGCACAGCGATTCCTCGCCGACCACTACGACACGTTCCAGAAGAAGATCGAGCCGAGCGAGCGGACGCTGTGCGGTCACATCGACCTGTCGCCGCGCGGCATGCGGGACTGGCAGGCGGCGTACGCGCCGGCTGGCGCGGTTCAGAACAAGGTGGCCGACGCCGCGATGGCGGCCCGCATGGCATTCTCGGCGGCGGCCGGCCATGCCTGCGGTCTGGACTTCCTGGCGGGGCCGCACCTTGCGGCCCACCCCGAGTCGGCGTGGCAGAAGCCGTTCCTGAAGGACATGCCGTCGCAGCCCTGGACGGTGTTCGAAGCGGCGAAGTAGGATTGAGGCTCATGCTCTTCTGGCCACGCCTGCTCGCTGTCGCCGCTGCCACGCTCCTGCTGAACCTGCCGTTCGGCTTCTGGCGAGCCGGTGTGCGGAAGTTCTCGCTCGCGTGGTTCCTCGCCGTGCACGCACCTGTGCCGCTCATCGTCGGCATGCGCCTGGCGGCCGGCCTCGGATGGCGGCCGAGCACCTTCCCTCTCCTCGTCGGCGCGTTCTTCGGCGGGCAGTTCATCGGGGGGCGACTGCGCGCCTCTCGGGGCTGACGACCCGCGCTACTTCACGATCACACCGCACGCGATCCGTTCCCCGGCGTTGCCGGCGGGGTCGGTCTTCATGTCGTCGAGCTTCGCGTGAATGACAATCGACGTGCCGCCGTTGGAAAACACCGAGTTCGGGCCCTCCCCGAGCGTCACCTGGGTGTTGAGAACCACGACCTTGGCGGTGCCGTCGGCGGCGACGGTGACGTTGTTCATATCGCCGGCGTGCGAGCCGTCAGGATTCTCGAGCCCGTGCTTCTTCGCCGCGGGGTTGAAGTGCGGTCCGGCCGTCGCGAACGGCGGCTCGCACCTGGCGGCCTGGTGGATGTGGAAGGCGTGATCGCCGGGGGCGAGGTTCTTGAGATCGAGCGCGATCGCCACGCCACCGCCCTTCGCCGCCGTCAGCGTGGCCGTGCCGATGACGGCACCCTGCAGGTCCTTGATCTCGACCTTGAGCGAGCTCTGCTGCGCCGCCAGGGTTGCACCCGCAACGACGCACGCGACGACGAAACCAGCGAGCGTTCGGTTCATCTGTGTCCTCCGTGAGCCCCGGGCCCGAGCCCGGGCCGTTCTGTTGTCTCTTCCCGTTGCCTGCGCCTTTCGATCAGTATAGAACGGCTCGCGCCTGCGCCCGTGCGCCAAACGGCCGCAAGGCGCGAATCCTGCCAGGAGGAACCCGGGGAGATTGGCAGATTCTTCAATGTTCTGGGCTCGGATCGACGATTTAGCCCGAAAGCAGGCGGCACGTGGGTTGCAGAGAATATGGGCGTGTCCAGCGACGCTATTGACATGTTATTAACATGCGAGCATGCTATTCACATGTCTCGCATGATCCAGCTCCGTAATGTCCCTGACGACCTGCACCAGATCCTGAAAGCGAGAGCGGCGATGGAGGGAATGACCTTGTCCGACTACTTGATTGCGGAAGTGCGACGCACGGCCGAGCGTCCGACCCCGAGGGAAATGCGCGAGCGGTTGTTGTCCAGGACGCCGGTCACGCCGACCATCTCGCCGGCGGCGGTGATCCGCGCGGAGCGTGATTCGCGATGATCGTCGTCGACGCGTCGGTCGTGGTCGAGGTGCTGCTGGGGACGGCGGCCGGTCGGGCGGCCGCCGACCGCCTGTTCGCACGGGGCGAGAGTCTGCACGCCCCTGAACTCGTCGATGTGGAAGTGGCGCAGGTCATCCGGCGCTACGCGGCAATCGGGGAGTTGAAGCCGGCGCGGGCTCGGGAGGCGATCCGCGACCTCGGGGACCTTCCCATCACCCGTTCCGCCCACGTCGATCTGCTGCCCAGGATCTGGGAGCTTCGGCACAATCTCACGGCGTACGACGCCGCCTACCTCGCGCTGGCCGAGGCGTTGAGGGCCCCGCTCCTCACCCGCGATGGCGGGCTTGCGAGCGTTCGCGGCCGGACGACGATCGAGCTGATCTGAAGGCGATTGCCTCCGGCGGCGGAAGGTCGGCTCAGGGCTCAGGGCCAGGATATCGTCAGACATCCCAGCCCTGCTTTCCGAATTCTCAATTCTCAATTCTCAATTCCGTGTTCTCTCCCCTACTTCCGCTTCCCCGGCCCGGCAATCTCGCTGACCAGCGCGTCGGCCTTGTACAGCTTTGCGAAGCGCCTCGAGAATCAGCCGCGAGTCCACCGAGATCGCGCGGTTGGAGGACTCATAGTAGGTGTAGTACCCCGCCAGCATCGGGAGGTTCCCGTCGAAGACCAGGCCGACGAGCTCGCCCTTCTTGTCCACCATCGCCAATCCGCTGTTGCCGCCGACGATGTCGTTGGTCGAGACCATGTCGAACGGCACCTTCGGGTTCAGCGCGCTCTTGGCGGCCACCCAGCTCGGCGTGAGGTCGAATGGGCTCTCGTTGTTGTGCTGCGCGGACCGCTCGTAGAGGCCTGAGATGTAGGTGTACGGCGGGACCTTCTTCCCGTCCTCCACGTAGCTCTTGACCGTTCCGTACGACAGCCGAAGCGTCCCGGTGGCGTCCGACGACACCTTTCCGCCGTCGATCGCCATCACCGCCGCCCCGACCTTCGGATACGCCGCCGCCTGCACGGTCGTCACTTCGTCGGCGTACTTCTTCTCGATCGCCTGCGCCCTGGGCTCGAGCGTCCGCGCGAGGACAATCATCGGGTCCGTCGCCACGTCCACCGCGGCCTTGCCGCCGGCGCGCAACAGGGCGTTGATCTCCGGGTCCGTGATGCGGGTCTTGTCGACAAGCTCGGTGGCGCGCGCCTCGGGCGTCTTGTCGCCGAGTATGAGCTTCACAATCTCGTGGTTCGGTCCGAGGGACCTCTGCATGAACGCAAGCGACTCGGTGAGGTTGATCTTCTCCCGCGCCACGTTGACGGCCGCGCCGCCCGCACCGCCTCGCTGACCACCGCCGCCGCTCCGCTGAGCCGCCGCCCCGCTGACCGCCGCTTCGCGCGCCGTCAGCGGGCGCCGGGCTGTAGGCCGCACGCACGATGTCCCTGGCTCGCTGGAAGAGCCCCGGGTTCTGCTGATTCGGAATCATCAGGCCTGCCGCGTTGCCGATGAAGTTGCGCTCGGCATCGAGCTGCCGCGCCGTCTCGATCGCCTTCTCGATGACGTCCCACGCGTCACCGAGTTCCTTCTGCTTCGCCGGGTCCTTCGCCAGTTCGGCGCGCACCCGCTTCTCGTCGGCTTCCTTCTTGGCGATCGCCTCGGCATCCCGCAGGCCCGTGAGCTGGCCGCGCTGGTTCTTCAGGCTGTTCTGGATGCTGAACAGTTCGCTCGTCCCCTGCCGGGCGTTCTCGGCGCTGAGGGCCATCCACTTCTTCGTCGCCGCCTCGCGCATCTCGTTGCTCGCAATCGAGAATGCCAGCGTCGAATCGCGCCGGTACTTGAAGTGGGCCAGCGTGTACAGGCGGTAGGTCGTCCCCGGATGTCCTGTTGTGAAGACCAGGTCGTTTTCCTTCGTCCCGGTCGGCGACCACCTCAGATAGTCCGGCGTCTGTGCCGGCTTGTCGTTCTCGTAGAGCCGGAACATCGCAACGTCCATGCAATAGCGCGGATAGGTGAAGTTGTCGGGGTCGCCGCCGAAAAAGCCGGCCTGATACTCGACGATGAACACGAAGCGGACGTCGGTGTAGACCTTGTAGGTATAGAGGTTGTACGCCGCCCCGGCGTAGAGCGACACGACCTGCTTCGAGGTGCCGGCCTGGGCCCCGCTCTGGATCCCCTCGATCGCCTTCTGGCGGGCGGCCACCGCGTCCTGCGGGCTCATCGTAGACGTGATGCCGGCATTCACCTTGGCCGTCACGTCCTCGATGCTCTGGAGCACGCTGAGCGACATGCCGGCCACCTTCAACTCGTCGGCTCGCGTCGCCGCGTAGAACCCGTTCTTGACGAGGTCCTTCTCCGGCGTGCTCAACCGCTGCGCGGTGGAAAGGCCGATGTGGTGGTTGGTCAGCACCAGGCCGTCGGGCGACACGATGGAGCCGGTGCCCCCGGTGAACCGAACAGTCGCGAGCTGCAGGTGGTTGAGCCATGTGTCGGTGACGTCGAACTTGTACTTGGCCTTGATGGCGGCCTTCGGGATGCTGTTGTACGGCCAGAATCCCTCGTCGGCCAGCGGCGTCGCGGCGAACGCGGCGACGACGAGGAACAGCGCGACGAGCGGAATGCGGAGTCTTCTCGTGTTCATGTCCGGACCCTTTCCCCCTTCGGCGAGTGACGTTCGACTCTAGTGGCGGGTCGGCGCGGTTGTCAACATGGTGGAATCGTCATCGATTCGTCACGCCGTGTTGCCTTGGCTGGCCCGATGCTGCGAACATAGGCTTGCCAGCACGCGTCCCGACGACCAGAAGCGAGCGCCATGAGACTGTCGGTCATTGTCCCCGTCTACAACGAAGCGAGCACGATTCAGGAGATCCTGCGGCAGGTGCGCAGCGGCGGCCTGGCGCACGAGATCATCGTCGTGGACGACGGGTCCACCGACGGAACCCGCGAACTGCTCGAGACCGAGGCCAGCCAGCCGGGGACGACGGTCGTCCTGCAGGAAAGGAACATGGGGAAGGGGGCGGCGGTGCGCGCCGGCTTCGAGCGGGCGACGGGCGACATCCTCCTGATCCAGGATGCCGACCTGGAATACGACCCGCGCGACTACCCGGCGCTGCTGCGGCCGATCGAGGAAGGGCGGGTCGCGGTGGTCTACGGGAGCCGCTTCCTCGGCCCGCGCAAGGCGATGCTGTTCTGGCACATGCTCGGGAACAAGTTCCTGACGCTCCTGACCAACGTCCTCTTCAACACGATCCTGAGCGACATGGAAACCTGCTACAAGGTGTTCCGGGCGGACGTCATCAGAGGCATCCCGCTGCGGTCGCGTCGGTTCGAGTTCGAGCCCGAGATCACCGCGAAGGTCCTCAAGCGCGGCCACCGGATCTTCGAAGTGCCGGTTTCGTCCTACGGCCGGGAGTACGACGAAGGGAAGAAGATCACCTGGCGCGAGGGACCCAAGGCGATGTGGACGCTGATCAAGTACCGGTTTGTCGATTGAGGCAAGGGAGGATGGGGATGCGCACTCATCTCACTCCTGTGATCGCTGCCGTGATGGCGCGCCTGGCCGCCGGTCCGGCGGCCGCGGCCGTCGTGGACGTCTCGCGTTTCATCCAGTCCGACACGCAGAAGGCGCAGTGGGAGGCGGCGGCCGTCACGCTCTGATCAGATCGGGCGGCCGCCCGCCGAGCCGCGCGCCCCGCTCCACCCTTGACACCAGAGGATCGCACCATGTCACCGACGCATGCCCGCAGGCTCGTGCCCGTCGTCTTCTGCCTCGTGCTGTACGCCGCGCTGGCGCTCGGCGCGCCTGCCACACCGGCCGCACCGGCGGCCCCCGGCACGAAGACCATCACGTTCCAGGACCTGATGAAGTTCCGGGCGATCGGGGCGCCGGTGATTTCCGAGGACGGGACCGTCGTCGCCTACGGGCTTCAGCCCGACCGGGGCGATGGCGAGGGCGTGGTCCACGCCCTCGCGACGAACCGGACGATCAAGGTCCCGTTCGGCGGATCACCCGTCATCTCGAAGGACGGCCGCTACGTGGCGATGGTCGTGAAGGTGGCGTTTGCCGACAGCGAGAAGACCGGCAAGGACAAGCCGAAGCCAGGCATGGCAATCGTGAGCGTCGCGACAGGCGACGTCACCACGATCGCGAGCGTCGATCGGTTCGTGTTCTCGGACGACTCGCGGTGGCTCGCCTACCAGTTGCCCGCACCCGAGCCGCCGAAGCCCGCTGCGGGCACGGAGAAGGCCGGCGCGGCCTCGCCGGCGGCGGGCGCGGCGCCAGCCGCAAGGCCGGGTGCGCCGTTGAAGCTGCGGGACCTGTCGAGCGGAGCCGAGCAGGAGATCCCGTTCGTCGCGTCGTTCGCGTTCGCGCCTTCGTCCGCCTATCTGGCGTTCGTCGTGTCGGGCGCCGAGGGGAAGGGCAACGGCGTCTTCCTGAACACGCTGGCCGATGCGGCGTCGGCGCCGGTCGCGGCTGCGGCCGCCGACAAGGGGCGATACGAATCGCTGGTGTGGACCAGAGACGGTGCCGCGCTGGCCTTCCTCTCCGGCGTCGAGAAGCCCGCCGCCGCGGCCGCACTCTGGACGTGGGACGCGGCCACCCGGCAGTCGAAGCAGGCCGCTGCGTCGGAGCAGGCGCCGAAGGGGTGGTCGCTTCCGCTGAAGAACGATGTCGCCTGGAGCCGTGACGGGAAGCACCTCTACTTCGGGTTCAAGCCGCCCGACCCCGCCGCGCCGGCTGGCGCACCGCCCGCCGGGACCGCCCCCACGGCCGCGGCCGCCAAGGACGCTCCGCCCGATCCGTACGACTTCGACAGGATCCTCGCGAAGGTCGAAGGCGACGTGTGGCACTGGAACGACCCGCGCATCGTCCCGCAGCAGAAGATCCAGTGGGAGCGCGAAAAGGACCGCACCTATCGCGCGGTGATGCACGCCGACACCGGGAAGGTGGTCGCACTGGCCGGCCTGGACCTTCCCGACGTCCAGGTTCCCGACAACGCGCGCGTCGCGCTCGGGACCTCCGACGTCCCGTACCAGAAGCAGTCCACCTGGAGCGAGCCGGCCCGGGACGTCTTCGTCGTCGATCTCGACACCGGCGCGCGGACGCCGGTCGTCCGAGCGCTTCGCGACCGGGCGTCGCTCTCGCCGGACGGCCGCTTCGTCGCCTACTTCGACGACGCGAACTGGCGGCTGTTCGACACGACGGCCCGGACGGAGAGAACCGTGACCGCGACGCTGGGCGTCACGCTGTTCAACGAAGAGCACGACACACCGGACACTCCGCCGGCCTACGGGCTCGGCGGCTGGGTGGACCAGGGCGCCAGCGTGCTCGTGTACGACCGGTATGACATCTGGGCGATTCCGACCGTCGGCGGCGAGCCGATGAGCCTCACCGGCAAGGCGGGCCGCACGCGCGGCGTGACGTTCCGCGTGGTGACGCTCGACCCGGACGCGCGAGGCCTTTCGAGCCGCGAGCCGGTGCTGCTCACCGCGTACCACAACGCCGAGAAGAACTGGGGCTTCTACGCGGCCTCGTTGATCAGGCCGGGCCTCCAGGCGCGCGTCGAGGACAGGAAGCTGTTCAAGTTCGTCGGCAAGGCGAAGCGCGCCGACGCGCTGATGTTCACCCGCGAGGACTATCGCGAGTTCCCGGACGTGTGGGTGAGCGATCTCGCCTTCGCGAAGCCGAGGAAGGTGTCGGACGCGAACCCGCAGCTCGCCGACTTCGCGTGGGGCACCGCGGAACTGGTCGAGTCCAGGAGCCAGGACGGCGTCCCGCTCCAGGGCGTGCTGATCAAGCCGGCGAACTACGAGGCGGGCAAGCGGTACCCGGTCATCACGTACTTCTACGAGCGCCAGTCTCAGCGGCTCTACGAGTTCAACGAGCCGGTGGTCAACCACCGCCCGTCGTTCGCCATCTACGCCGGCGCCGGCTACGCCATCTTCCTGCCCGACATCGTGTTTACGGTGGGCCACCCGGGCCAGTCGATGCTGCGCTGCCTGGTGCCCGGCGTGCAGAAGCTCGTCGACATGGGCGTCGCCGACCCGAAGCGGCTGGGGCTGCACGGACACTCGTGGGGCGGCTACGGGACCGCGTATGTGGTGACGCAGACCGACATGTTCGCGGCGGCGGTGACGGGGGCGCCGGTGGCGAACATGACGAGCGCGTACGGCGGTATCCGATGGGAGTCGGGCGTGGCGAGGCTCTTCCAGTACGAGAAGACGCAGAGCCGCATCGGCGGCACGCTCTGGGAGAAGCGCGACCTGTACATCGAGAACTCGGCGCTGTTCTTCGCCGACCGGATCACGACGCCGCTGCTCATCGAGCACGGCGACGAGGACGGCGCGGTGCCGTGGTACCAGGGCATCGAGCTGTACCTCGCGCTGCGCCGGCTGGGCAAGGACTGCATCTTCCTGCAGTACCGGGGCGAGCCGCACCACCTGCGCAAGTACCCGAACAAGCTCGACTACTCGATCAAGATGAGGCAGTACTTCGATCACTACCTGAAGGGCGAGCCGGCGGCCGAGTGGATCACGAACGGCGTGCCGTACCGGGGGAAGTGACCGCCCGACTTCGCCCGCAGGGCTTCGGCGAGGCAGGCCCGCCTTCGCCCGCAGGGCTTCGGCGGGGCAGGCAGGGTACAATGAGCCGACTCCATGCTGATTGAGACCATTGGCTCGCCTGCCCTCTGGGTTGGGTTCCTCGCGTTCGTCTTCGCGATGCTGGCGGTTGACCTGGGCGTCTTCCACCGGCATTCTCGGGCGGTCTCAGCCCGCGAGGCGTTCGCCTGGTCGCTCGTCTGGATCGGCCTCGCCCTGGCGTTCAACGGCGCGGTCTACTACTGGTTCGGCCCGGCGCGCGCGCTCGAGTTTCTGACCGGCTACCTGATCGAGAAGGCGCTGTCGGTCGACAACCTGTTCGTCTTCGTCGTCATCTTCTCGTATTTCAACGTAAAGCCCGCGCTGCAGCACCGGGTTCTGTTCTGGGGTGTCCTGGGCGCCCTTCTCATGCGCGCCGTCTTCATCGTCGTGGGAGGAGCGCTGCTGGAGGCCTTCCATTGGACCATCTACCTGTTCGGCGGACTGTTGCTCGTGACCGGCGTCAAGCTGCTGCGGCAGAAGGAGGGCGACATCCACCCGGAGAGGAATCCGGTTGTGCGGCTTATCGCGCGGGCGCTCCCCGTGAGCACGGCGGCGACCGGGCAGCGGTTCTTCGTCCGCAACGGCGGCCGGTGGGCCGTCACTCCCCTGTTCATGGCGCTCGTCACCGTCGAGGTGTCGGACCTTGTGTTCGCCGTCGACTCGATTCCGGCGATCTTCGCGATTACGACCGACCCGTTCATCGTCTTCACGTCGAACATCTTCGCGATCCTGGGGCTGCGCTCGCTCTACTTCCTGCTGGCGGGGATGCTCGGCCGCTTCCGCTACCTGAACGTCGGACTGGCCGCGGTGCTCATCTTCGTCGGCGCAAAGATGATGCTGGTCGAGTGGATCAAGGTGCCGATCGTGCTCTCGCTGAGCGTGGTGGCGGGTCTGCTGATGCTGTCAATCGTCGCGTCTATCCTGAGGTCGGGAGGTCTCCGCGAAGAGGGGCCCGAACGATGACAGGACTGTCATCGTTCGGACGCGTGTTCGACGATCCGTCCCGCCCCCGGTTGCGTCAGATCTGCGAGTAAGCCGTCGGGCGCAGGAAGGCGACGGTCGTCGCCGAGACGGTGTTGGCATAGACGGGATTGGCGCCGAGCGCCTTCCACTCCGCCGAGCTGCCGAACGCCTGCCAGGCCTTCTCGCGCGCCACCATGTCCTGGTGGACGACCATGTAGACCAGGTTCGGCTGGCGCCTGCCGACGAGCGTCTGGCCGAAGAACACCGATCGAATCCCGACGCGGTCGAAGATCGCAATCTCCCCGCCCTCGTTGAACATCTCGATCTTCTTGAGCGCCACCGCCTCGCTGTGGCTCTCGTACATCCGCAGCTCGAAGAGACGCGGCCTCTTGCCCGCCGTTTCTTCGGGCACCCGGACGCGCGGCACGTTCTTGAAGGCCCACAGGAGCGTGGACTCGTAGCGCGTATAGGCCGGGTTGTCGATCGAGGCGGACAGGTACGGGCCGGCGGCCTTCTGGTACTCGGCATCCGCGGCCAATTTGCCCGGCACCGACAGGAGGTGCTCCAGGCTGGGATAGGGAATGAGCACGAACAGATTGAGCGCGTTGCTGCCCGACACGACCGTGAAGACGCCGACCGGCTTGATGCCGAGACGGTTCATGGCCGGGAGGCAGGCCTTCTCCAGGTACTCGTTGAGGACCGCCTTGCGGTTGCCCGTCGGCATCTCGTATGTCCGCAGTTCGTAGAACTCGCGCGAGGCCTCCTGGGCCTGCGCGGCTCCACCCGCCCAGGATGAGAGGGCGGCAGCGCCGGCGATGGAAGACGTCTTCAGAAAGTCGCGTCGCTTCATAGATGGCCTCCAGAAGGAAATGGCTGGAACGTCTCAGAGGCGTAAGATTACACGAGGATCACCTGAATGACCACAAGCCGCCAGGCGAAGGCGTTGGCCCGTCGAATCGAAGCCGCCCTTCGGGCGCATGCGGACCCGGTTCGCGCCCGAGGGGCCAAGGCGTACCTCAAGAGCGACTGGGAGTTCATCGGCATCCGGGCGCCGGTGTTCCGGCGGGCGATCAAGGGCGAGTTGACAGCCAGTCCGGTCGGCGACCGGGCCATGCTTCTCGCAACCGTGTCGGCGCTGTGGTCCCACGAGATCTTCGAACTGCGCGCGGCGGCGGTCGAACTGCTCACGATGCACGGCGCGCTGCTCGCGCCAGCCGACCTGTCGCTCGTCGAGCGGCTGGTCCGAGAGTCTCATACGTGGGCGCTGGTCGACGGCCTGGCCGCGCACGTGGCCGGGTCGCTCGTGGAGCGGAACCCGAGGCTGGGTCGAACGCTGGATCGATGGGCACGCGACGCGGACTTCTGGGTGCGCCGCTCGGCGATGCTCGCGTTGCTCATGCCGCTCCGGCGCGGCGGCGGCGACTTCGAGCGCTTCTCGCGCTACGCCGACGCGATGCTCGACGAGCGGGAGTTCTTCATCCGCAAGGCGATCGGGTGGGTCCTGCGGGACACCTCCAAGAGGCGGCCCGCGATGGTCAGTGAGTGGCTGGCGCCAAGGATGCATCGCGCGTCCGGGGTGACGCTTCGGGAGGCGCTCGAGTACCTCGACGCCCCGCCTGCGGCGAAGGCTGTCCGGGCACCCGCTGGCGCTGGGCATCCCGCCGTGTCAGCGCGCTCACGCCGCCGGCTCGCCCGGTGAGTCCTCGCTCCAGTGGGCACCCGGGCGGTAGGTCCCGAAGTACCAGAGGTGTCCCTCTGGGTCCTTCGCCAGGTAGCCCCGAGAGCCGTACTCCTCGTCCTGAACGTCTTTCAGGATGACCGCACCCGCCAGCCTGGCCCGCCGGCAGTGCGCGTCGGGATCGTCGACGTAGATCGACAGCGCGTGGCTCACGCCGCCCAGCGAACGCGGGCTGAGCCTCCCCATCTCCGGCTTCGGGGACGACACCATCAGCAGCGCCGACCCGAACGTCAGCTCGGAGTGCTCGACACGGTCGTGCGGCCCGTGGACGACCAGCCGCTCCTCGAACCCGAACGCCCGGCACAGCCAGTCGATCGCGCCCGGCGCGTCGTCGTAGATCAGGCTCGGGTAGACGTCTCCGAACGACTCACTGGACGTCACGGAAGCCTCCCTCTCGAATCTCGGAATGTCCGGATCGCCTGCGCTGTGTAGTGGCTCTACCGTGGCAGGCCGTTCAGAACGATGTCGACGGTGGAACCCTTTGGAGGAACCATGCCAACAGAGTAGCGCAAGGTTGGCGCCCCGCGCCCAACCCGTCTGCAGCGGGGCCTGAATGACCCATTCGACGGGGTCCGGCGCCGGGTGGACCGGACCCTCCTCTCCGCGCGATTGGCCCGCCGATTCAGGTGAGCCGTTCCGATCCCCTCCGTCTCTCGTTCCCGTCTCCCTGTTCCCGAATCGCCGACAGGAGCGCCGCACGGTCCGACCAGCGGTTCCCCGCCTCGGCAGGCCAGCCGAGAGCAGCCGCGTAGCCCGCTGCCCGGGCGGTTTCGAGGATCTCGGGGACGGTGCGCGACGAGCCGGCGGTGGGGAACTCGCCGAGCCAGACCGGGCGGTCGAGCGTGCGGGCAATCGGCGCGTCGAGTGGCGCGCGGCGGTCGAGGCGGTCGTACCAGTGCACCTGGTAGACGTCCAGGCCGAGCCCCTTCACGAGCCGCAACCCGCGCGACGATGCCAGGCCAGCGGTGGCCGGATGGCTGGCGTGCGCGTGAACGCTCGTCGCGCACCTCGCGATGAAGTCGCGCATGGCCGACGGCAGGACGCCGGCCAGCGGGTTGGCCGTCCCGTAGCCGAGCGTCACCCATTCCGGTTCGTTGACGATGTCCCACGCAGCGATGGCCGGGTCGCGGCCGCACCGGGCGAGAATGGGTGCCACGACCCGATCGATGAGCGCGTCGCGGCCGGCGCCCGGCGTCGTCGCGCGCCGATGGCCGCCGCACGCCACGCCCGCCACTCGTCTGCGCCGCCGCCACCACCAGAAGTCGAAGAGCACGAACACGACGGCGAGCCGATGGCGACGGACCGCCTCGACGCCCGCCTCGATGTCGCGCCAGAAGCAGTCGTCGAGGCCGCCCGGAGCGCCGTCCTGCGCGAACCGGATGCCGGCCCGGCCGTCGCACAGCAGGAACCATCGCACGAACGAGGCACCGTTGTCCGCCAGACGCGCGAGCGCGGGGTCGAGGCGCCGGCTCTGTTCAGGGCGAGCGACACCGCCCTCGGGCTGCCACGCGTTTGCGCCGAAGTCGCACCCGTACCGTAACCACGGGAGGTTCGCGCCGACGAGGAACGGAGGGGCCGGGCCGCGTTGAATCATGGTGGACTCTCGGTCGTGGCGCCGCCGGGCGCCCGATCGATTAGAATAGGCTGTCTATTATCTAGTCCCCTCAGGCTCAGGATGCCATCATGAACGTATTCGTCCTCAACTGCGGCAGTTCCTCCCTCAAGTTCCAGATCATCGAGACCGATGCCGATCGCATCGAGGCCGATGCCGACAGGCAACTCGCCAAGGGCCTGGTCGAGCGGATCGGCAGCGAGGCGATCATCACCTACCAGGTCGGTGATCACCCGCCATTCAAGGGCGCGGCGCCGCTGCGCGACCACAAGGCCGCGCTCGCGCACGTGGTCAAATGGGTGACGGCGCCCGAGACGAAGATCGACGGCATCTCGACCCTGTCCGACATCCACGCCATCGGCCATCGCGTCGTGCACGGCGCCGAGCGGTTCAAGGGCTCGCACCTGATCGACAAGGCGGTCATCGCGGGCATCCAGGAGTGCATCGACCTCGCGCCGCTCCACAACCCGGCCAATCTGAAGGGCATCTACGCCGCCACCGAGCTGTTCGGACCGACGATGCCGCAGGTGGCGGTGTTCGACACGGCGTTTCACTCGACGCTGCCGGAAACGGCGTACCTGTACGCCATCCCGTACCAGCTGTACCGGCGGTTCAAGATCCGCAGGTACGGCTTCCACGGCACGTCGCACCGGTACATCGCGTTCCGGTACCGCAAGCTCACGGGCAAGCAGCGCAAGGAAACGAACATCATCACGCTCCATCTGGGCAACGGCTGCTCGGCGTGCGCGATCAAGGGCGGCAAGTCGATCGACACGTCGATGGGCATGACGCCGCTCGAAGGGCTGATGATGGGCACGCGCAGCGGCGATATCGACCCGACGGTGATCGAGTTCCTGATGCACAAGGAAGGAACGAGCATCGACGAGATCTTCTCGACGCTGAACAAACGCTCGGGCCTGCTCGGGATCTCGGGGCTCACCAACGACATGCGCGACCTCGAGGGCGAGGCCGAGGAACACCAGGACCGCCGAGCCCTCCTCGCCATCGACATGTTCAGCTGCCGGGTGAAGAAGTACATCGGGGCCTACATGGCCGCGATGAACGGCACCGACGCCATCTGCTTCGCGGGCGGCATCGGCGAGAACGGCGTCGGCATCCGCAAGAGAATCCTCGGCGACATGGAGGGCCTCGGCGTCGAGCTCGATGACGCGAGGAACGCTCAGGCGATCCGCGGCCGCGAGATGCTGATCAGCTCCGACAAGAGCCGAGTGCCGGTCTACGTCATCCCGACGAACGAGGAGCTGATCCTGGCCCGCGACACGGTCCGCGCGGTCAAATCGCTTCCGTTCCCGTGCTAGCAGGAGGCAGGGCTCAGGGCTCAAGGCTCCTGGCCTGCTGGATTCTGAATTCTGGCTTCTGGATTCTGGCTTCTCTTCTTCTTCTTCCTATGCCCAACCCATTCATCGAAAATGTCCGTGCCAACGCGGCGACGCGTCACCTGAAGGTGGCGTTCCCCGACGCCGAAGACGTCCGCGTGCTGAAGGCGGCCGTCGTCGTCCGCGAACAGAAGATCGCGCAGCCGATTCTCGTCGGCGCCGCGCCGGCCATCCGAGCCCTCGCGGCCGGCCAGCAGGTCGACCTCTCCGGCATCGACATCATGGACCCGGCGGCGAGCCCGTGGCTCGACGAGTTCACCGGCCTGCTCTTCGAGAAGCGCAAGGCCAAGGGCATGACGCGCGAGCAGGCGGCCGACCTGGTGAGGCAGCCGCTCTACTTCGCCGGCCTCATGCTCGACACCGATCGCGTGAAGGCGATCGTCGGCGGCAACGTGTCGTCCACCGGCGACGTCATCCGCGCCGCGATCTACACCGTCGGCGTCGCGCCGGGCATCTCGATCGTCAGCAGCTACTTCGTCATGGTGCTGACCGACGGCCGCATGCTCTGCTTCGCGGACTGCGCCGTGAATCCAGACCCGAACGAGGCCCAACTGGCCGACATCGCCATCAGCTCCGCCCGGAACTTCCAGGCGGTGAGCGGCATCGAGCCCCGTGTGGCGATGCTCTCGTTCTCGACCAAGGGAAGCGCCACTCACCCGCTGGTGGAGAAGGTGCAGAAGGCGACCGCCATCCTCAAGGAGAAGGCGCCCGACCTGATGGTGGACGGCGAGATGCAGGCCGACGCCGCGCTGGTGGCGTCGATCGGCGAGCGCAAGTGCAAGGGGTCGCCCGTGGCCGGCAAGGCGAACGTGCTGGTGTTCCCGGACCTCAACGCCGGCAACATCGGCTACAAGCTGGTCGAACGGCTCGCCGGCGCGGAGGCGGTCGGCCCGATCGTGCAGGGGCTCAAGAAGCCGTACTGCGATCTCTCACGCGGCTGCAGCGTCGACGACATCGTCAACGTCGCGGCCATCTGCTGCTTGATGGCATAGGGTGGAGGGCGCCGTGGCCGCGCGCATCCTCGCGCTGCTGATTGCGGTCGTCGCTGCGGGGTGCGGCGATTCTGGCGGATCGACGCCGACGGCGCCCACACCGACGGCGACGCTGCCGCCGATGTCCGTCATGCTGGCGGAAAAGGCGCTCGGCAGCGCGACGGCGCCGGTGACGATGATCGACTACTCGTCGCTCGGCTGCTCCCACTGTGCCGGCTTCCACGCGGCCACCCTCCCGCGGCTGAAGTCGGCCTACATCGACACGGGGCGTTTGCGGTTCGTCTACAGGGACTACCCCCTCGACAACTCCGTCGCCCTCGCGGCGAGCATGGTGGCCCGCTGCTCGGGCGACAACTACTTCGCGGCGCTCGACGCGCTCTTCAAGGCGCAGTCGTCGTGGGCGTATTCCGCGAACTACACGGCGGCCATCAAGGTGGTCGTATCGCCGCTGGGGATGACGTCGGACGTCGTCGATACCTGCCTCGCCTCGACCGAGCTCCGGAACGGCGTGGTCGCCATGAGGGACGGCGGCTCCCAGACCTACGGCATCCAGGGCACGCCGACGTTCATCATCAATGGCCAGACGGTCGTCGGCGCCCAGCCCTACGCCGTGTTCGCGGCGATGATCGATTCGTTCTAGATCGGCTCAGGGCTCAGGGCTCAAGGCTCAGGTACTGGCTCACTGCTTCACGCCCTTCTTGATCGACGCCAGCGTCTGCTCGACCGACTCGCGCGCGATGGCTTCGACAATCGGCCCCGCGATCCAGCCGACGCCCGTCGGGATCCCCCGGCTCAGGCTGATCGACTCGCACTCGACGGTGACGCCGTCAGCCGTCTCGCCGAATCGCCAATAGGAGTTCAGGCGCCAGAGGTAGCCGGAGTCGTGGCCGACGGGCTTTTCCCGCTCGCCGGGTTGGCCCGCGTCCTCCACCTCGGCGATCCGCGTCGTCACGCTCCGGCTCGCCGCGTGAGTCGGATCGAGCCGCCGATACACCACGTGATGGGTGGTGTTGTACACCTTGTGAACCCTGTAGCCGAGCACGCTCTTCTCCCGCCTCAGCTTCAGATCCACCTCGAAGACGTTGCCATCGCGACTTCCCAGCCTCGATGCGATGACGTCCTGGAAATAGCGGGGACTGTCCTCGTACCGCTGAACGAAGGCCAGCACGTCGTCCACGCGAACGCCGGGAATCTGCACGACGCCGAGCCAGTGGTGGACGAGGCCGCTCGGAATGTCGGAAGCAGGACCTTTCAGGTTCGGACCGGGCACGCGCGTGATGAACACCGCGCCTGCCGCCAGGCTGGCGGCGGCCTTCTGCCGTTCCGCCTGCGGGAGCCGCTCGAGGACGAGGAACGGCTTCGCCGTCTGGAGTTCGGTCTCCACGCGGGCCTCCACGGCACGTACGTAGTCCTCCCAGGCGGTGACGGTCGGCGGTTTGAGGTCGGCCGAGACCATATCCGACGCCGGTAAGGCCGGGCTCAGACTGAAGACGGCGAACGCAACGGGGAGTATGAGGCGCATCACAATACTGACTGCGAATTCGACGGCCGGAGAGGCTCACGTCGGAGGGTAGCACAACCTGCCGTCCCGTCTGGTATGCTGGTCCGGCGGTCGCGGCAACTCGATACCCGGAGGGGCGATGGGCGGCAACCCGGTGGTCATCGGCGTGGCGGGCGGATCGGGCTCAGGCAAGACGACCGTCGTGCGGCGGATCGTCGACAGCATGGGCGACGCCCACGTCATCGTCCTCGAACACGACCGGTACTACCACGACCATCCGGAGCTGCGCCTCGAGGAGCGTGCGGCGCTCAACTACGACCACCCCGACTCGCTCGAAACCGACCTGATGGTCCGGCACGTCAACGAACTGCGGGCAGGGCGCCCTGTCGAACTGCCGGTCTACGACTTCGCCCGGCACGCGCGGCGCCAGACGACCGACACCGCGCAATCCCGCCAGATCATCATCGTCGAAGGCATCCTGATCTTCGCAGACGCCCACCTCCGGGAGCTGATGGACGTGAAGGTGTTCGTGGACACTGACGACGACACCCGGTTCATCAGGCGACTGCAGAGGGACGTGGCCGAGCGCGGCCGGACGATGGACTCGGTGATCGAGCAGTACTTGAACACCGTGAAACCGATGCACCTGGAATTCGTCGAGCCGAGCAAGCGCTACGCGGACATCATCATTCCGCGCGGCGGCCACAACACGGTCGCGATCGACATGCTGCTGACGCTCATCAGGAGTCTGGGCACGAGGTGACACCGGTGTTCAGACGCACCATCACGATCCGGTTCGAAGAGGCCGACGCGCGCGGCGTGTTGTTCTACGGCCGGCTGCAGGCGCTGGCCCACCACGTGTGGGAGGACTTCGTCGTCGCCGAACTGGTCGACCGCTGGGAGGACTGGTTCGAGAGCCGCGAGTTCGTCGCGCCGATCAAGCACGCGGAAGCCACCTACCACCGCCCGCTCCGGCCCGGCCACGCCTACGTGGCGGAGTTGACGATCGGCAAGGTCGGCGAGTCGTCGCTCGAGGTCGTGACACGGTTTCTCGACGAGTCGGGACCGGAGCCGGTCCTCTGCGCCGAAGCGCGGGTGGTGAAGGTGATGGCGGATCCGAATACCTGGAAGAAGATCCCGATCCCGTCAGCGATCAGGGACCGGCTGCTCGCCCACCTGGCGCGCGAGTAGCGCGCGCTGCACCTTGCCGAGCGGCGTCTTGGGAATCGCGTCCACCCACGCCACACGCTGAATCCGCTCGAACGGCAGCAGGACGTCGCGGCAGCAGGCGTCCAGCGAAGCCGTGAGGGCGTCGCGCCGCACCTGGCTCCCATCCTGGCCCTCCACGAGGGCCGCGACGAGTTCCACTCCGAGCCGCGCGTGCGGGATCCCGACCACGCCCAAATCGAACCCGCTGATGTCGCGGAGACCCTCACGCTCGGCCCAGCACCAGAGGTGATGCTCGAGACGCCTGAGCGATACCGTCTCGCCGAGCACCTTCACGAACTCCGAGATGCGGCCCAGCACCTCGACGCCGGCGTTGGACACGCGTCCGGTGTCGTCGGTCTCGAGCCAGCCGTCGCGCTTCGGGTCGGACACACGGAGATCGTCGCCGTCGAACTCGGCTGAGCAGGTGAGCAGCGATGCGGCGCGAATCGACAGCCGGCCGCCCTCGTCGGCGCGAATGGCCGCGTGAGAGAGCAGGGGCAACGCGGCCGGGTAGCCACGCGAGGCGAGCGATGACGGCGCGGCCGTTGCCACCTGCGAACAGGTTTCTGTGAGGCCGTAGCACGGAAGGCAGGGCCAGCCGAGGCTGCGGGCGGCCGCCCACAGCGTGGGCTCCAGCCGGGCGCCTCCGACGACGATCGCCCTCAGCGATGGCGGGGAGTGGAGGCCGGCGGCGACCAGGTCGAACACCTGGGACGGCACGAGCGCCGCGAGGGTCGCGCCCGACTGGGTCACGACGGCGTGGAAGTCGGCCGCGCTCCATCGATCCGAGACCGTCGGCACGACGTGCGATTTCGACAACCAGGCCCGCGCGAGGATGCCGAGCCCGCCGACGTGGAACACCGGCAGCGCGTGCGCCCAGACGTCCGGCGAGGCGGCCGCCAGGTGGGCGTTGACCGCGCGCGCCGACGCGAGGAACGCGTCCTTCGAGAGCGCGATCCATCGCAGCCGGCCCGGCGTATCGTGGCTCGTGCCGGACGTCGCAACCCAGACGTGGGCCTCGAGCGTCGGGAGGCGGCGCGTGATGCCCGCGAGGCCGCCGGCCTGGCGCTGGACCCATTCAGGGTTGGCGAGCACCACCGTGTCGCGGGTCTCCCAGTCAACCGTCGTGACGCCGGGCTGGAAGTAGAACGAGTTCCTCATCGCAGCACCAGGCCGACCGCCGCGAGCGCACAGAACAGGAGTTGGAGCAGCGCCGTCTGGGCCAGGAAGCGGTTGAAGACGCGGCTCGGCGGCTCGTTCCACACGCCGCGCACCAGGCGGATCGCGATCGGCAGCGTGGCGAGCGGAAGCAGCGCGGCCCACGGCCGCCCGGCGGTCAGCCACGCCAGGCCGAGCAGGTACGGGGCCGCCACGAGCGCCGCAATCTCGATGCGCGCGAACCGAAGGCCACAACGCGCGGCCAGCGTTCGCTTCCCCACCCGCCGGTCGCCCTCGATGTCGCGGCAGTTGTTCACCGCGAGCAGCGCCGAACTCTGGAGCCCCACCTGCAGCGCCGCGACCTCCGCCCAGGGCCACAGTCCGTGCCCAGCCAGCACGTACGCCATGCCCTTCACGGCCGCAACGCCGAAGAAGAGCATCACGAAGACCTCGCCGAGCCCGAGATACGCGAGGGGGAACGGCCCGGCCGTGTAGGCGTAGCCCGCGACGAGCGAGAGGGCGCCGATGACCAGAATCGGGATGCCGCCGGCGAGGATGAGCGGGATGCCGAGCAGGGCGGCGACGAGGAAGAAGGCGCCGGCGCCGATCATCACGTGGCGTCCGCGGAGGAGCCCGCTCTGCGTGACGCGCTTCGGGCCAAGCCGCTCGGCCGTGTCCGCGCCCTTCTCGAAGTCCTGGGCGTCGTTGACGAGATTGGTGCCCACCTGGATGCACAGCGCCGAGGCCAACGCGAGCGCCGCCAGGTGGAGCGGCACCGGTTCCGGAGAAAAGCCGGCCGCCAACCCCGTGCCAAGCAGCACGGGCGACAAGCTCGCGGTCAGCGTCTTCGGCCGCGCGGCCAGCAGCCACGGAGACGCGGTCACGGAAGCCTCGGGAACTTCTTGAAGTTCGGCTTGCGCTTCTCCAGGTAGGCCTGCTTCCCTTCCTGGGCCTCCTCGCTCATGTAGTACAGCAGCGTCGCGTTCCCGGCGAGGTCGAGCAGGCCGATCTGCCCGTCGCAGTCGGCGTTCAACGCGGACTTCAGACAGCGGAGCGCGAGCGGCGAGTGCGCCAGCATCTCGCGCGCCCACTCGAGCGTCACCTTCTCGAGATCGGCCAGCGGAACCACCGCGTTCACCAGCCCCATCTCCAGCGCCTGTTTCGCGTCGTACTGCCGGCACAGGTACCAGATCTCGCGCGCCTTCTTCTGGCCGACAATCCGCGCCAGGTAGCTCGACCCCAGACCGCCGTCGAACGACCCGACCTTCGGACCGGTCTGGCCGAAGATCGCGTTGTCGGCCGCGATGGTCAGGTCGCACACGACGTGCAGCACGTGCCCGCCGCCGATCGCATAGCCCGCCACCATCGCGATGACCGGCTTGGGCAGTCCGCGGATCTGCTTCTGCAGGTCCAGCACGTTCAGCCGCGGCACACCACCATCGTCCACGTAGCCCTTCTCGCCGCGTATCTTCTGGTCGCCGCCCGAGCAGAACGCCTTGTCGCCGGCGCCCGTCAGGATGACGACGCCAATCGCAGGGTCCTCGCGACAGATCGCGAAGGCGTCGATCAGCTCGGTCACCGTCTTCGGCCGAAACGCGTTGCGCCGGGCCGGGCGGTTGATCACGATCTTCCCAACCCCGTCGTCGGTCTTGAAGAACAGGATGTCCTCGTAGCTCTTGACGGTCTGCCACGATTCGGACGCTGGCGTCATGGTGCGGTCTCCATCAGTTGCGTCATCCAGACTCGAAGCGCGCCCGCGAGCGCCGACGGGTTGTCCCACGGCACGCGGTGCCCCGCACCCGCGCACGTGGCGAACGCGGCAGGCACGCCGCTCTCGGACAGTTCGCGGGCGATCCGCTCGAACTTCGCGTCCCGGGCCCCTGTCACCCACAGCATCGGCCCGCCCCACGCGCGCAGGCGCGGGCGGAAGTCGGGCTGACCGGCCAGCGAGAATCTCGTCAGTGCCCTCGCCAGCGTCTCGCGCGAGGCCGGAAGGCCTTCTCGCGGCGGGGGCCGGCCAGGGCCTGAGAGCACCGGCTGCGCGTCCCACGCGCGCCAGATCTCGGACTCCGGCCACGTCACGATCCGCGCGGCCCAAGTCTCGTCGGTCGCGCGGCGCTCCTCGCGCGCCGTCGCGTCGTCATCGGCGAGCCCGGGGTGGCACGACACCAGGCACACGCCGCCAAGCGCCCGCCCGCGGGCCGACAACAGCGCGCTCGACAACGCCAGGCGCGCGCCGAACGAGTAGGCGACGAGAAACGCCGGACGGCCGTCGTCCGCGCCGAGCGCGTCGACGAGAGTCGCGTCCAGCGCAGCCGACATCGACGTCCAGTCGGTCACCTCCGGCCGGTCGAGCATCGCCCAGAGGTCGATCGGTTCCACCGTGGCGCCCGGAGACGATGCAGCCAGCTCGTCCCAGTCCGACGGCCGGCCAAGAAACCCGTGCAGGGCCAGCAGGCGGACGCCGGCGGTCACCGGCGCGCCTCCGCGTCGAGCCCGGCCCAGAACGCGTCGGTCTCCTCCTCGCTCGGGACGAGTTCCACCACCGCCGCCCGTCCGACGGAACCCGCCGGAATCTGCGTGTAGTGTTCCGCCCCCCACATCTCCGCCCACGCGCCGAACGTGGTCGCGTGCCGGTTCTGGAACCGCGGGTTCTGGAACATCCGCTGGAAGATCCGTCCGCCGCCGTTGTTGATGACGACGATGCGGAGAAGGAGGTCGTCGAGATGGCGGAGCGCCCACAGCGCCGAGAGATCGTAGAGCGCGGTGAGGTCGCCAAGGACGGCCCAGTTCTCGACGCCCGGCCTGGCCCACCCGAGGAAGCTCGACACCTGACCGTCGATGCCGTTCGCCCCGCGGTTCTCGCCGATCGTGAACCCGCAGTCAGCGAACGTCGCAAAGCGGTTCCACTCGCGAATCGGCAGGCTGTTGCCAAGATAGACGAACGAGCCGGGTGGAATCGCCTCGGACAGCCGACGGATGAGCGCCGGCTCGCTCGCCGGCAGGGCCGCGATCAGGCCGTCGGTTGACGCCATCAGCCGGCGATCCCACTCGATCAGCGCGTGCACGTCTCGATCGGCCGCGACGGCCCGACTGGCAGGAAGCGGCAGCGGCAGACCCTCCGGCACGAGAATGTGCGCCCCTCGGCTGAGCCCGCGCCACGCCTTGCGCGATACCGACAGGACCGGCACCGGCCGCGCCGCGTCGAGATCGCGCCAGGTTCTCCACGACGGCACGTCGCCGACGCGGATGACCGAATCGAACGCGTGGTGGTCGAACCCGTGTCGCGCAGCCGCATCTCCCGTGCGAAGCAGCCGCAGGCCGTCCGCGCAGCGGAGGCCGGAACTGGCCTCGGCGAGGACGGGCGCGTCGATCGCCCGGCAGAACGACGCGACGCGCCTGCGGTCGTCGGGCACATCGAGGCTTCCCACGAAGACGAGCGGCGCGCGCACTTCGGACAGGAACGTCCCGACCTGGGCGGAGCCGTCGAAAGGCGTGTCGACGCGCACGGGGACCTGAGGCACGCGCTCAGGCACCATCGCCGGCGCGGACTCTGGCACGGCCTCCCAGCCGGCCAGCGGCGGTTCGGCGAAGCAGACGTTGACGTGCGACGGGCCGGTTTCAACCACGCTCGCCGAGACCTCGTCTGCCCTCTCGACATCGACCGACGGCGCCGCGTAGACGCCGAACAACCCGGCCTGCTCGATCGCCTGCGGTGCGCCCGATCCGCGGTAGGAGCGGGGCCGATCGGCGGTCACGGCCACGAGCGGCGCCGACGAGTAGTGCGCCTCCACCATCGCGGGCAGCAGTTCGGCCGCCGCGGTGCCCGACGTGGTCACGACCGCCACCGGCCTGCCGTCACGGCGCGCGCGCCCCAGCGCGAAGAAGCCGGCGCTCCTCTCGTCGAAGAACGACAGGATGGTCACCAGTCCGGCAGGCAGAGCGTCCAGGGCTTCGACGAGCGGGGCGTTGCGGCCGCCCGGACACACGCAGAATGTCCGCACGCCGGTGGCCCGCAGCCGCTCGACGACGGCCACGGCAAGCGCCTGGTTGCCAGTCAGACGCCCCACAGCGCCCTCACGGCCTGCATCTTGTCGAGTACTTCCTGCCATTCTTCGTCGTAGCGGCTCTGCGGCACGACGCCGCATCCCGCCCAGATGTCCAGCCGACCGTCGCGATACTGGAGGTTGCGGATGGCGACGAGGCAACGGCCGTCACCAGTCGGCCAGCGCAGGCCGAATGGCGCGCCGAACCGCCTTCGGTTGCCGTGCGGGTCGATGCCGGCCAGCCAATCCGCCCCTTCCTGGCACCTCGGGTAGACGCCGAGCGCGGGCGTCGGGTGCAGCCGTCGCGCAACGGTTTCGAAGTCGAGCGCACGATCCGCGTCCAGACGGATGTCCACCGCCAGGTGCTCGAGTTCCCCGAACAATCGCACCTCCACGGCCGACGCCACCGGCCGTCCCCACTCCGACAACTGTCCCACCAGGTCGTCGACGACGGTCTGATGCTCGTCGCGGTCCTTCGCGCTGTCGTCCAGTCTGACCGAGGTTCCGCCGGCGCGTCGCGTGCCCGCCACGGCCATCGTCGTGAGCCGCCGCTCCCCTTCGACGTCGAAGAGCATCTCGGGTGTCGCGCCGATCAGGAACTCGGGCGTGCCGGAGCCGGTCTCGGACGCCGGTCGGAAGAAGCCGTAGGCGCTGAGGCTGCGAGGAAGCCCCGACACTCGGCCGAGCAGATACGCGAAGAGCGTCGGCGCCTCGTCGGCGTCAACCTGCGCGGTCATGACCGTGATCGGTACTCCCTTGCGCAGCCTGCCCCGTTCGAGCCGATCCACGAGCGTCGTGAATCCTGCGGCGAACCGCTCCTCGTCGGGCTGCCCCCACGAGAGGCCCACGGCGCTCGCAGGCACCAGCGGAAACCGCTCGCGCCACTGCGCGCGCGAGAGCGTGACTGGCGCCGAAGGGTCGGCTTCGAACCACCAGGGGTCGGCGGCGTCCATCGAGAAGGGAGGGGCGAAGAAGGCCGGGGCCCCGGCCCGTGGGGAAACCCCCGGAACGAGCGGCCCGGAGACCGACACCAGGGCGTCGTCGCCGGTTTCGACGAAGGCCATCGCAGTTCGCATCGATGCCAGTCGATTATATCGTTCCTGCTGCTGCGGGCCGGGTGGCATTTGATCCATCATAGAGGCCCATGCGGTCCACGGTGCGCATCGGCAGCGTCCAGCCGCCCGTCATCCCGATCATCGCCGAGCTGATCCGGCGGAACCCCGGCACCATCTCGCTCGGACAGGGCATCGTGTCCTACGGCCCGCCCGCGGAAGCGATCGAGGCGCTGCGGACTTTTCCGCGTACGCCGGCCGACCACCAATACGGCCCGGTCGAAGGCTCGCCGGAGCTGGTGGAGGCCATTCGCGGGAAACTCGCAGCGGAGAACGGCATCGTCACCGGACCCGAGCGCCGCATTGTCGTCACGGCGGGCGGCAACATGGCGTTCGTGAACGCGATGCTCGCCGTCACCGATCCCGGCGACGAAGTCATCCTCGTGGCGCCGTTCTACTTCAACCACGACATGGCGATCGTCCTGGCGGGGTGCCGCACGGTGGCGGTGCCGACCGACGATCGCTACCAATTGCGGCCAGACGCCATCCGCGCCGCGATCACGTTGCGCACGCGCGCGGTCGTCACCATCTCCCCCAACAACCCGAGCGGCGCGGTCTATCCGGAAGCGGCGCTTCGCGAGGTGAACGCGCTGTGCGCGGCGCACGGCCTGTACCACGTCCACGACGAAGCCTACGAGTACTTCACGTACGACGGCGCCCGCCACGTGTCACCCGGCTCCATCGACGGCTCGGCGCCGCACACGATTTCGCTGTTCTCGCTGTCGAAGACCTACGGGATGGCCAGCTGGCGGATCGGCTACATGGTGATCCCCGAGCACCTGTTCGAGGCGGTGAACAAGATCCAGGACACAAACCTGATCTGCCCGCCCGCGGCCTCGCAGGCCGTGGCGTGCGCCGCGCTCGGCGCCGGGGCGGCGTACTGTCGGGAGCGGGTGGGCGAGCTGGCAGGTGTCAGGCTCCTGGTGCTCGACGCGCTCGCCGGGGTGGCCGATAGGTGCACGGTACCGCGGCCCGATGGCGCGTTCTACTGCCTGGCCCGCGTTCACACCTCGATGGATCCGCTCGCCCTGGTCGAGCGCCTGATAGCCGACCACGGAGTGGCGGTGGTGCCGGGCACCGCCTTCGGCCTCACCGACGGGTGCTACGTGCGGGTGTCATACGGCGCGCTGGACAGGGCAACGGTGGCCGAAGGGATCTCGCGCCTGGCCAAGGGCCTCCGCGCCATCGTGTAGGCAGGCGCGCCGTTGACGCCGACGCCAGTCCCGTTGCGATCACACCCGCGGAAAACAACCACGGAGCTCACAGAGAACACGGAGGCCCCCACGCCGAGGGCTTCGACGACGCCCCGGCCTTGCCGGGGCGCCGAGCGGGAGGCCGCGCGGTGCGCGCACGAGCCCGATGGCGCGCAGATTGGGTTCGTGCGCGCACCGCACGGCCTCCCGCCCGGGCCTGTTGGCCCGGCGTCGAAGTCCGAGAGGCTGTCGCGCGGGCACGCGTGACGCGGCACGCCTCTGTGGTCTCTGTGTTCTCTGTGGTTGAGTGTGGACGTCAGAACGCGATCACGAGGCCGCCGCCGGCGACGAACGTGCCGGTGGCGCCGCCGTCGAACGAGAAGCCGCCGTTCCTGATGTAGTAGCGAGCGTCGAAGCGAAGCCCGCAGCCGGTGACCGACCCGGACTTCGTCCGCCGCAGCGAGTACCGCGCGCCCCCGCCCACGTGGTAGACCTGGCCCGAGTCGGTCGCATAGTACCCGGACAGGACGCCGCCCTCCTGGTGGAACTGCCGGAGGAACCCTCCTCCCGCTTCGACGAATGGCTGCAGCCGGCCGCCGGCCAGCCCGCGCGATGACAGGTAGGCCACCACGCTCGCGTCGACGAACAGCTGCGACATCGTTTCGCCCGGGGCGGTGAAGGGGCCCGTGCTCTCGACGTCGTTCGCGATCGTGTAGGTGATGCCGGGGCGGCTGAAGGTCGCGCCCCCTTCGATCGCCAGCCGCTTCGTGAGCCGATAGCCGGTGCGCACCTCCACGCCTGCGGCGCCTTCGAATTCGCCGCTCGCCGTGAACAGAGGGTAAGGCGACCCGGACGGGGTGTTCGACGTCATGTTCGCGTCGCGCGCCCCGAGCGACGACGGCGCAAACCAGAGCACGGACGCGGTCAGCTCAAACGAGTGCGGCCGTCCGGGCTCGCGCGAAGGGGCCGGCTTCTTCGAGGCTGGCGCGGACTTCGCGGGCGACTGCGCCGCCTGGGTCTCCGCGGACCCCGGCGTCAGCTGCGCCGCGGCCTGGCCACCCGACAAGACCAGCGCCGCCGCGACCAGCGCGCCGGCCGCCCGCGCCCTCACAGGAACCTCCCGGGCTGCGCGATCCGGTCGCCGGTCACTTCGCAGTCACCTTCACTTCGAACGGCTTCGAAGTCCCGCCCCTCGGCACCAGCACGAAGCCCTGCGAATAGGTCACGCGGAAGTTGATGTCGATCGCCGGCACGGCACTGACGTCGAAGAAGCTGTCGAGGTCGGCGTCGTCGATCGGCTCGACCCGGAGGATGTAGGGCCCCGGTGAGAGGCCGGTGATGGTGACGTTCCCCTGGCCGGCGGTGGTGAAGTTGCCCACCATGGCACCGGTGCCCGGGCTGAACGCGACGACGTGCGCGCCGAACAGCCCCTGCCCGTTCTTGGTGACCCGGCCGGTCACGCCGCCCGCGTCGTGCGTGGTGGACTGACTCGGATAGATCTCCGACAGGCCGGCGATGTCGTCGGCCCGCGGCGTGCGGTTCTTGACGATGCCTGCCGAGAAGGCGATCGGGAACATCACCGATTCGGCGGCAATGACGCGGCGGCCGCCGCCGGCGATGAGTTCCGTTTCGCCGAGCGACGAGTGCCCGAGGCCGAACAGATGCCCGGTCTCGTGGAGGATGATCGACTCGAGATCGAACTTGCCCGACTCCCCGGACGACGAGACCGACCACGGGAATGTCGAGTTGAAGAAGATATCCGTTTCCAGAATCTCGCCGGTGGTGTCGTCGATGAAGTAGCTGGTCGAGCCGAGCACGCGCGCGAGGTCGGGACGCGAGGCGAAGCCCAGTGTGTTCTGGCTGTCCTCGTCGTCCGGCTCGGCGGCGGTGAAGCCGGCGAACGTCGCCGACACGGAGGCCGCGGTCACACCCTGCCAGGTGCCAAACGCCCGCGCGGCGGCATCGCGGAACTGAGCGGCGGTGACGCCGGCGGTGCCGCGGTCGGTGACGTAGTACCTCACGGGGAGGCGGCTCCACTTCACCTGGACGAAGCGGTTCCCGACCTTGACGCCGAACGTCTGGTACGCGGAGGCCGGCCCCGCGTGGCCAAGCGCGAGCCATGCGGAGAGAACCACGGCGGCCGGTCGTCTGAGCATCGTGGGAAGACGCATGGGGCTCCTGGCTACTGGATCTTCTTGACCGGTCGTTCCGGACCGCGCACCGGCGTGCGGCCGAGCACGCCTGGCGGCCGCGGCTGGTCGCTCGCGGACGCCGAGAGTGCCTGGCGGACGGTGTCGGCAAACCGCTGCACGCTCATCGCACCGCGCGAGGGGTCGCCCCGCGTCACGCGCACGTTCCGCGCCGGGCTGGCGAGGAGTGCGGGTGGCGTCACCGCCGTCGCGCCCGTCCGGCCGTCGCGCTGCACGCGGAACACGCCCTGCCCGAGGCCGATCACGTACGGCAGCGCCGGCGGCGCGGCGCCGAGGAACAACACGACCTCCTCGCCCTGGCGGAACGACGGCGCGCCGATCGTGATGCTCCGGTACCGGCCGAGGACGCCGCCCGGCACCTTCACGCTGACCAGACCCCGCATGTCGCCCTTGAGCGACTCGCTGACGCGCAGGGTGACGATCGTCTCGACGCGGCGGCGGTTGTCCGCCCAGTCGCAGCGCACGTCCACCACGGTCCCTCGAACGATGGCAGATGCGGCGCGGGCAATCTCGCCCAGGTCGCCCGGCAGCAGCACCGTCGCCGACACCGATGGCGCAAGCGCAGCGACGAGCGCGACGCTGGCGATCACATGCTGGTATCGCATCGGCAGACTATAGCACGCGGGAATCCGCAGTCGGCCGCTGCACTCCTTCCCGGATCAACCACTGAGAACACAGAGAGCACGGAGGCTGGCCGGTGTCACACCTGCACGCGTGACGGCTGAGCGGGCTTCGACCGGGTGGCCCGCTGCGCAGCAGCGGGCCTGCGCCTGAGCGCGGCGCCACGGGAACGAGCCCGATCCCGCGCCACACGGGCTCGTTCCCGCGGTGCCACGCTCGGCGCCCAGGGCCAATCGGCCCGGCCCCGGTCGAAGCCCTCAGCGTGGGATCTCTGTGGTCTTCGTGGTCTCTGTGGTTGAAGAAGGACCGCGTCAGCGCGTGCGAGCCACGTCGAGTACGACCTCCGCGGCGCGTCGGCTGGCACCGCCTCCGCCGAGCCTGGCCTTCACGACCCGAAGCGCGGCCACCGCACGCGCGCGGGCCGCACCGTTCGTCAGGAACTCGATCGCGTGGACGGCCACGGCGTCGGCGGTGAATCCACCCTGGATCAGCTCAGGCGAGACGCATTCGCCGGCGACGAGATTCACCATGCCGAAGGTCTTCACGTGCACGAAGCGCCGGCCGAGCGCGTAGCTCAGCGGCGCGACGCGGTAGACGATGACCATCGGGCATTCGTGGATCGCGGCCTGCACGGTGGCCGTGCCCGAGGCGGTCACGACGGCGTCGGCCGAGGCCAGCACCTCGTCCGCCGCGCGTTCGGCGACGACGATGGGAACGTGTGAGGCCGCCACCGGCGCGAACAGCTCGTCGGAGAGCCTGGGCGCGCGAGCGAGCACGAACTGCACACCAGGCACACCCGCGCCGATCCGCGGCAACGCCTCGACGATGGTCGACAGTATCTGGTGAATCTCGTTGGGGCGGCTGCCCGGAAGCAGCGCCAGCGTCGGTCGCCCGGGATCGAGACCCAGCCCTGACAGGAAGGCCTCTCGGGACTTCGACGCCGACGCCGAATCGACGAGCGGATGCCCGACGAAGGTGGCCGGCACGCCGGCCGCCCGATAGATCTCCGGCTCGAACGGGAAGATGACCAGGATGCGGTCCGCGAGCGCTCGCAGGGTGCGCATGCGCCCGCTGCGCCACGCCCACAGTTGCGGCGGGATGTAGTAGACGACCGGGACGCCGAGCCTCCTCATCGCGCCGGCCACACGGAAGTTGAAGTCCGGGAAGTCGATCGCCACGAACACGTCGGGGCGCTCGGTTCGTGCGGCGTCCACGAGCCTCCGGTACAGCGCGTACCGATCTCGGCAGCACGCGAATCGCCTCGACCAGCCCCGTCACCGCAATACCCCGATAGTCGCCCACCAGCGCGGCGCCGGCCGCCTCGAGCCGCTCACCGCCAAGGCCGCGCACCTTCACGCCGGGGTCCAGCGCCCGGAGCGCGTCCACGAGGGCGCCGGCGTACAAGTCGCCCGACGGCTCGCCGCAGGAGATGAGCACGCTCGCCATTTAGTGCCGTCCACTCGACGCGGCGGTCAGGCCATCTGGCGGATCCTCGCGCGCGGGGGCGCACGCAGCTCGGCAGGAACGCATCATTCGGATTATGGCACGCGGGAATCGCGGCGCTCGAGTTCCTCGAGCCGCTGCTGCAGATCGCCCAGCGCCTTCTTCAACTCCGGCAGGCGGCGGAACAGGACCGAGGCCTTCAGCCAGTCGCGGTTGGGAATGGCGGGATAGCCCGAGATGAGCGTGCCCGCATCGACCGAGTTCGGGATGCCGGTCTGCGCGGTGGCGGTGACCCGGTCGCCGATCTCGAGATGGCCCGCCACGCCGACCTGGCCGGCCAGGACCACGTCGTCGCCAATCACGCTGCTGCCGGCGATGCCGACCTGCGCGCAGAGCATCGTGTTCCGGCCGACGCGGACGCCGTGCGCGACCTGGACGAGGTTGTCGATCTTCGCACCCGCACAAATCCGCGTCTCTCCCACGGCCGGCCGGTCGACGGTCGAGTTCGCGCCGATCTCCACGTCGTCTTCAATCACGACCACGCCTCGCTGGGGGATCTTCTCGTACGACCCGTCCTCGCGCTTGGCAAACCCGAAGCCGTCGCCGCCGATCACCACGCCGTCCTGGAGAATGACCCGCCGGCCGAGGATGGACCGCTGGCGAATCGATACGCGGGCGTGCAGGCGGCAGCCGTCGCCAATCGTCGCCCCGCGGCCGATCGACACGTGCGGACCGATGGCGACGTCGCGCCCGATGGTGACGTCGTCGTCGATCGACACGAACGCGGCGATCGAAACGCCTTCGCCGATGACGGCCGAAGGGGCGATCGAGGTGAGCGGATGGATGCCGGCGGGCGGCTCGAACTCCGGCGACAGCAGCCCGACCGCGCTCGCGAACGCGACGTAGGGATGGCGCGTGCGCAACATCGCGCACGGTGCGGCCGGCGAGTTCTCGCCGACGATCACCGCGGACGCGCGCGTCGTCGCCAGCCGGGACTGGTATTTCGAGTTTGCGACGAACGTGATATCGCCCGGGCCGGCCTGCTCGATGCCGGCGACTCGCTGGATGTCGATGTCCCCGTCCCCGTCGAGGCGGGTGCCGAGGCGGTCGGAGAGTTCGCTGAGTTTCAAGGCGTGCCGCAGTATATCACGCGGCTTCCACCGTGGTCCGCTCGAAGAACCGCGCCAGCCGCGGCAGCCCGAGTTCCTGTGCGATGGCGCGGATACGCGGTGCCCGCTCGGCCTCGGGCAGATGTTCGAGACGGCCCAGTTCGGCGAGAAGGTCGCTCGGCTGGAGGTCCCACGACACGACCCTCAGACCCTGCCGCGCGCCCCGAATCGCGAGCAGGTGGCCGACGATGCGGAAGCTGAAGTAGTAGCCCGGCAGATTCAGGCCTGGAAGCGGCACGAGCAGCAGCGAGAATAGCCCTCCGACGGTGTCGACGACGAGCCATCGAAGGTGCCGCCTCGAATCGCGCTCCAGGCTCGCGCGAATCGTGGCGTGCGCAGCCGCCGAGTCGAGGCCGGCCGGGAAGAAGGCGCGCACCGCCGTCTGCCCGCGCAGCCGCCACAGCAGCCGCTGCTCGGCGACGCGCTCCGCGAGCCACCGCACGCCCCGCACGCGAAGCCGGCCCATCAATCCCGTGGGTTCGGCCGGTGCCAGCGCCGCGGCGCGGAGGCGATCCTGCTCGCGCTCGAGGGCGCCCAGCACCGCGGTGAACTTCTCCTGCAGCCATTCCCAGAGGCCGCCCGCCCGGTCCGGGCGCGGCGGAGCCGGAATCCGTGGCCGACTCGCAATAGAGCGCGAAGCGATGCGGGCCGCCCGGCACCAGATAGACGTCCATCATCGCTACGATAACACGCGCTATCATGGCTGGTGCGGTTCTGAGCGCGTGGACAACATCACCCATTCGCTGTTCGCCGTGACGCTCGCCAATGCGGGGCTGCGCCGTGCCGGCCGCGGGACGACCGCCACGCTGGTCATCGCCTCGAATATCCCCGACATCGAGGTCCTGACGGCGTTCACCGGCGGGCGGCTTGCCTACCTGGCGGCGCACCGCGGGCCGACGCACGGCCCGCTGGCTCTCGCCCTCGCGCTCGCCGCCGCCGCCGTCGTCTGGCTCGTGCAGCGGATTCGCGGGCGCCGGGACGGAGAGGCTCGGTACCGGCCCTCCTCGCGGCCTCGGTGATTGGCGTTGTCGGCCACGTCGCAATGGACCTTGCGACCTCATACGGGACGCGCGTGTTGAGCCCGCTCAGCCGCACCTGGTATGGCGTCGATTGGCTGCCCATCGTCGACATCTACCTGTGGGCGGTGCTGGCGGGCCTGCTGGCGGCCGGCATCGCGCGGCCGGAGATGCGGCGTCGGCTCGCGATCGCCGCGCTCGTCCTCACCGCCGGCAACTACGCGCTTCGCGCCGGCGCTCACCAGGCAGCGCTTCGCGAGGCCGTCGCCATCGAAACCCGCGCGGTCCCGGGGTCGTCGCCTCACGCCCGCTTCACATTCAGCTACCTCGGCCCGGACGCACCCGCGGCGCTGCCTGCCGCTCTGCCCACGCTGGGTTCTCCGTTCCGGTGGCGACTGATCACCCGCCTCCCGAGCGGATTCGCCGTCCGGGAAATCGACCTGCTCCGGCGGGGCGACGTCGGCGATCCCATCGTGTTCCCCGACGAACATGGCGCGCCCGTCGAGCAGGCGGCGCTCGCGTCCGTCGCTCGGACGTTCCTCGCCTTCTCGCGGTTTCCGTCTGCCGAAGCGACGACGCACCGCAACGGCGATGTGACCGTCCACTGGTACGACATGCGGTTCGCCGAGCGCGTGGTGAACCCGGCTGACCGCCGCGCCTACACGAGTCCCTTCGGCGCCTGGGTGAGGCTGTCGCCGAACGGGTCGATCGTCGGCCAGGGACTGGGACCGGGATAGCGCATGCCACGACTCGGATCGCACATGTCGATCGCCGGGGGCCTGCCGCTCGCCGTGGAACGGGCGCGGGTTCATCGGTGCGACTCCCTTCAGATCTTCACCAAGTCGTCCAACCAGTGGCGAGCGCGCACGCTTCCGCCCGCGGAGATTGCCGAGTTCCGCGAAGCAGTCGAGCGGGCGTCGATCGGCCCTGTCGTCGCGCACGCCAGCTACCTGATCAACCTGGCGACCGCGGAACCCGTCCTCCGCGAGCGGTCGATCCTGGCCTTCGGTGAGGAAATCGACCGCGCGGAGGCCCTCGGCCTGCTTGGCGTCGTCATCCACCCGGGAAGCCACACCACCAGCACGGAGGACGAGGGGGTCAGGCTGATCGCCGACGCCGTGCGCCGGGTGCTGCGAGCGAGGCCGCGAGGCCGCGCGCTCGTCATCCTCGAGCACACGGCCGGACAGGGAACCTCGCTCGGCTGGCGCTTCGAACAGTTGGCGCGGATGATCGAACATCTCGACGGCCACCCGCGGGTCGGCGTCTGCCTCGACACCTGCCACCTGTGGGGCGCCGGCTACGATCTCGCGAGCGACGCCGGGTACGAGACGACGTTCGAGGCGTTCGAGCGGCTGGTGGGGCTCGACCGGCTCAGCGTCTTTCACGTCAACGATTCGAAGAAGCCGCTCGGAAGCCGGCGCGATCGGCACGAGCACATCGGCCAGGGGACGATTGGCCGCGCGGCATTCCGGCGGCTCGTCAACGACGCGCGGTTCGACGCGCTCCCGATGATCCTGGAGACGCCGAAGACGGAGGGCCGAGGGTCGACGAGCGTCGAGAAGGATCCGCTCGACGTCCGAAACCTGCGAACGCTGCGCGCCCTCGTGGCCCGCAGGCGCGAGGGGAGGCAGTGATGGCAACGTGGCAGAAGAGGGTCGGGCTGGCCCTGCTGGCCGGCGCGATGGCAGCGGTCGGTCTCGGCGCTGCACCGAAGCTGAAGTCGTCCTGGCGGAACTTCGACCAGACCGCCACTCCCGTGTCGAAGGTCGTCGTGATCGGGTTCACCACCGAGCAGGCAACCCGGCGGACGATGGAGGATTCGCTGACGGCCGAGATTCGCAAACTCGGCGGGAAGGCGGAACCGTCATACACGATCGTGCCGGGCCAGTTGCCGAAGGACCCTTCGGCCATGAAGGAGAAGGTCGTGGCTGCCGGCTTCGACGGGGCGGTCGTGGTGCGGGTGGCTGGCGTCAGGCAGGAACAGGCGTGGGACCCGGGCTACGTCGCCGCCATCCCGACCGACTACGGCACCGTGTGGACCTACTGGGGCTACTGGGGCGGGTTCGCCTGGGACCCGGGGTATCTGCGGACCGACACGGTCGTGCGCATCGAGATCGTCGTCTACGCCGTTGACCGCAACGTCCTGATCTGGACCGGCCTGAGCGAGTCCACGAACCCCGGTTCGGTTCGCAGACTCATCCAGGAGATTGCCGTGTCGGTAGGCGCCGATCTGAAGAAGCGCAACGCGATCCGGTAGCGAGGCCTCGCGCCAGCCGTCAACGGCCGAGCGGGCCGATCCCCTCGGACCTCTCCGAGAAGACCTCGGCCTGGAACCGCGAGATCGAGGCGCCGGTCCGCCACGCGTCCTGCCGCAGGCCGGCCTTCAGGCAGGTGTGCGACAGGAAGGTGTCGCGGTCCCACCGCTGCTCGTCGGCCACCTGCGGGAGCAGCAGGCCGCGCCGAAACCCGTCCTGGATGATCAGTCCGTCGCGCCCGACCTCGATCTCGCGGACGTCGTCTACCGGCGTGACGGGCGTGAGCACCGAGATTTCAATCTCCGCGTCCGGCAGTTCCGCGGCCGTCAGTGGTGGAAAGCGAGGGTCCTCGGTCGCAGCAGCCACGGCGCAGACGCCGACGACCTCGTCGAGCGGACGCCGAGAGCCGGGATGGCCGATGCAGCCACGCAACTCGCCGCGCGCGTGCAGCGTGACGAACGCGCCCGAATGCGCCCCGGGGTCGCTCAGAATCGACCTGCGAAGGCGGCGCCGACCCGGCGAGGTGAGACGCGATCGTCTCGCGGGCAAATCGAAGCAGGGCGGCACGCTCGGTCGAGGTCAGCATCGAACCCTCTCTAGTTCACGAACGCGGCGGCCATGTATCCCACCACCGCAGCCTTGTCGCCCGAGACGTCGCCGGAGTCCGCGTAGCGCAGGACGCGGCCGGTGCGGGCCCCGAGCGCCCGCGCGGCGCGCATCACCGACACGATGGGGCCGCCCCCGCACGCATGGTCCGGATTTACGCGGAGTGCGCCCTCCAGCCCGTCGGGGTCGAAATGCTCGACGCAATCGAGGACCGTGCGGTCCATCGCTGCGGCCCCGCGCGCGTCGAGGTAGTGTGACAGGTCGCTGCTCGCGATGAGCAGCGGGCGACGCCCGGCCAGCGCCGCGGCAAGGCCGTCACCGAGCGCCGCAATCGTCGCACTCGACTGCGCCCCCATGATCAGCGGCACGATGGGGGTGTCTGGCAGGACGCGGCGCAGGAACGGCAGCTGCAGCTCGAGCGAGTGCTCCGCGCCGTGGACGGCCGCGTTCTCGCGGACGACCGGGGTCGCGGCCAGGATGGCGTCAGCGACGTCCTCCGCGATGGGGACGGGGCCCAGCGGCGTGTCGAACGCGCCGCGCGGACAGACGGCGACGCCATCGAACCAGGCGACGTGCGACGGCCCGACGAGCACCGCGACGTCGTACGGGCCGCCCTGGACCGCGCGGTACCCCCACGCGGCGACGGGCCCTGAGTACACGAGGCCGGCATGCGGCGCCACGAGTCCGACGATGCCGCCGACCGCAGCCGCGTCGGGCACCGCGGACAGATACCGATCAACCTCCGCCGCCAACGTGTCGGCCCGGCCCGGGTACCAGGACCCGGCCTTCGCCGCCCGGCGAACAGGGTGCTGGAGCATGACAGGCAGCATCGTAGACGTCTTGAACGGCCAAAGCCATCACAAAAGAGCCAAGTGCTCTCGGCGTCGCATCCGCCGTTCAAGACGTCTCGCCCGCCCCGCGTTTCGCGGGGCCAGCCAACGGCGTTTCTGGTGCTAGCGAGGCGGGTGCCGTCGCCGGGCATGCTCGGCGATCCGGGGCCCGCCTCGCTAGCACCGTTGGTTCGTCGTGGTAGCATCCCTTCATGCCCGACGATCTCATCCTCGCCGAGGTCGAACGCGTGGCGGCGCTGGCGCGGCTGGCGCTGACCGGCGAGGAGAAGTCGCTCTACCTCGGCCAGCTCGCACGCATCCTCGATTACGCGCGGCAGATCTCCGACCTCGACACCAGCGACGTGCCGCCGACAGCCTCCGTCCTCGATGCCGCGATGCCGCCTCGCGCCGACCGGGTGCAGCCGTCTCTCGGCGCGGCAGGCGCGCTGGCCAACGCGCCGGACCAGGCGTCGGGGCTCTTCCGCGTCCCGAAGGTCCTTGGCGATGCCTGATCGTCGACCGTTGACCGCCCGCAACATCCGCGACGGCCTCGCCCGGCGGGAGTATTCCGCGATCGAGGTGTGCCGGTCGTGCCTGGACCGGATCGAACGACGCGACGAGTCGCTGAAGGCGTTCATCACGGTCGACGCCGACCGAGCGCTCGCCCGCGCCGCGGCCATCGACAGCCGGCCGGCAGGCGATACCCCGCTGCCGCTTGCTGGCGTGCCCGTCGCCATCAAGGACAACCTGTGCACGTCGGGCCTGCGGACCACGGCGGGCTCCCGCATCCTCGACGGGTTCGTCCCACCCTACGGCGCGACGGCCGTCACCCGGCTCGAGGCCGCCGGCGCCATCGTCATCGGCAAGACGAACTGCGACGAGTTCGCGATGGGCTCGTCCACCGAGCACTCGGCCTTCGGCCCGTCACGCAACCCGTGGGCGGCGGACCGCACGCCCGGAGGCTCGAGCGGCGGGTCGGCCGTCGCCGTCTCGGCCGGCTTCACGCCGATCGCGCTGGGTTCCGATACCGGCGGCTCGATTCGCCAGCCCGCCGCGTTCTGCGGCGTGCTCGGCCTGAAGCCGACCTACGGCCGCGTGTCGCGCTCCGGTCTGATCGCGTTTGCCTCGTCACTCGATCAGATCGGTCCGTTCGCCAGGACCGCCTTCGACGCCGCGCTGGTACTCGATGCCATCGCGGGCGCCGATCCCGCCGACCAGACGTCCGCCGCCAGGCCCGTCCCGGCGTACGAGGCCGCGCTGAGCGGCCACGTGCGAGGGCTGCGCGTCGGCATCCCCTGGCCCGTCTTCGACCGCGGCGTCGATGCCGAGGTGTTCGCGGCCTTCGAACGCAGCCTCGACGCCCTTCGTCAGCGTGGAGCGGCCCTCGTCGCCGTCGACCTCCCGCACGCAAAGTACGGCATCCCGGTCTACTACCTGGTCGCGACAGCGGAGGCCAGCGCGAACCTCGCCCGCTACGACGGCGTTCGCTACGGCTCGAGGGCGCCGGCCGCCACGCTCGCCGGCATGTACGAGAACACGCGTGCCGCGGGGTTCGGTGCCGAGGTGAAGCGCCGCATCATGCTCGGCACCTACGCGCTCAGCGCCGGCTACTACGACGCGTACTACCTGAAGGCCCAGAAGGTCCGCACGCTGATCCGGCGCGATTTCGACCGCGCGTTCGAAGCGGCGGATCTCCTGGCGATGCCCACCACCCCGGGTGCCGCATTCCGCCTCGGCGAACGGCTCGACAATCCGCTGCAGATGTACCTGGCCGACGTCTTCACCGTCGGCGCTCCCCTGGCCGGGCTGCCGGCGCTTTCGGTACCGTGCGGGTTCACCGGCGACAGACTTCCCGTCGGGCTTCAGCTGATCGGGCGGAGCTTCGACGAAGAGACGCTGCTCAGAGCGGCCGACGCATTCGAGCGGGAAACCGAGTGGTGGAAGGCGGAGCCGCCGCTCTGATCCGAACGGCGGCCCGTCGCCTCTTGCCCGAGTCTATGCGGCTGCGGGTTTCGTGGTGGATTTGGAGAGCAGCCAGATGAGGCCCGCAAGCGCCGCCACCGGGAGCAGCGGTACGACCACCGCAAGCAGGCCGCCCACGACGACGAGAAGGAGCCCGAAGAAGGCAACGACCGGCAGCACGAGCAGGGCGAACAGGCCTCCCGCCAGGCGGAACGGCAGCGTGAGAATGCCGAAGGCCAGGCGCACCGGGAGCAGGATCAGGAGCACGATCCCCTTGGCGAGGATCATGACCAGCCCGAGGACGGCGAACAGCACCGCCGCCGCCACGATCAACCCGCCCAGCGCCAGAATTTCCATGTGAGCCTCCCGCGCGCGAATCAGCGCGATCCGCTAATGGATCCTACGAGAGGCGGCGTCTGGAGGTTTCAGGACGTGGCGCGAATCGAACGGGCGAGCTGATCGACGGGGCCGCGCGGGGCGTTCGGCGGCAGATACCGGATGGGCGCGCCAACCGTCTCGTCGAGGCTCTTGACGGTCCGCGATTTCAGGGTCGGTCTGAGTTTCGTCCAGTCGAGCGCCAGACAGAGGCCAATCATGAGCACCAGCAGGAGCGCCACGATACCGCCGATGCCGACGATGGCGCCATAGGCGAGGTTCCAGACCTCGGCCAGCGTCACGGCTCGCTCCCGGGATCGGCCTTCGCCTCGGGGATATCGAACTCCACGAGGCCCTGGCGAACCTCTTCCATCGCCACGCGCTCGGCCTTCAGCGGATGGGTGGCCGACAGCTCGGGGGCGGCATCGCCATACCCTTCCAGGCGGGGTCGTGCGCCCCGGCGAAGCTGCTTGGCGCGCAACGCAGCAACGTCGACGAAGAGGAAACGGCTTTCCGGAGGCGCCACCTTGACGATCGGATGGACCGTCTCCGCGGCAACCTCAGGCTGAATGTCAGAAGTCGGATTCTCGTCTACCACAATCAATCAGGGTAGCCTGAAGGCATGAGATGTGCAAGCACAAACAGCGGTCAGCCGGCAGCTGTCGGCTGGCAGCGGATCAAGATCCGCTGCCAGCTGCCAGCTGACCGCTGCAAGCTGCCAGCTTACTCGCTGACGCTGACCTGGATCTGGCGAGGCTTGGCCTCCTCGCGCACGGGGAGCCGGATGGTGAGCACGCCCGCCTTGTAGTCGGCGCTCACCTTGCCCCCGTCGACGGTCGGCGGGAGCGAGAACGACCGGGTGAACGTGCCGTAGGCGCGCTCGACGCGGTGGCAGTTCTCTTCCCGGAGTTCGGCGTCCATCTTCTTCTCGCCGCTGATCGTCAGCGTGTTGTTGTCGACGGTGAGCTGGATGTCCTCGCGCTTCATGTCGGGCAGCTCGGCCTTGATCACCAGTTCCTGTTTGCCGCTGTCGTAGATATCAACGGGCGGAATCCACGCGCCACGCCGCATCACGTCGTCGGCGCCCCGGCGGCCATAGAACTCACCGAGCAGGCGCCCCATCCGGTCCTGCATCTCGGACATCTCACGGAACGGGTCCCAACGAACGATCGCCATTGTCATCTCCTCCTTGAAGATCGGCCGCCGGCTTCCGGGCGGCCCTTCCGAGAACAACTATACGACTGACATGAGTTCTTGTCAAGTATATTATATGAGTTGTGTTGACTCATGTTCGTAGAGCCTCTGGACACCCCAATCCGGGCCGGGAGCCTGTTCTCCGACGCTCAGATTCGTTATATGCTCTCTCCGTGGAGACCACGATGGCCGAACTCATCATCCACGACGTTGGACCCCGCGACGGGCTGCAAATCGAGAAGACCACGGTGCCCACCGAGCAGAAGATCGCCTGGATCGACGCGCTCATCGCCTCCGGCGTCGACATCGTCCAGGTGGGCTCCTTCGTGCACAAGGAAAAGGTGCCGCAGATGGCGGACACCGAGGCGCTCTTCACGCACTACGGCCAGCCGAACCGCAAGCCCGCGCGCACGCAGCTGTCGGGTCTCGTGCTGAACGAAAAGGGCATGGAGCGTGCGGTCGCCTGCGGCGTCGAGTACCTGTGCATGGGAGTCTCGGCGTCGGACACCCACAGCCGCAAGAACACCGGCATGAGCACGGCCGAAGCCACGGGACGGATCATCGCGATGGCGAAGTCGGCGCGCGCCGCCGGCACGACCGTGCAGGTGTCCGTGCAATCGGCGTTCGGCTGCGGCTTCGAGGGCGTGGTGCCCGAGGCGCGCGTGCTCGACATCGTGAAGCGGTTCGCGGGCGAAGGGCTGCTGACCATCAGCCTGGCCGACACGGCCGGCCACGCGATTCCCGATCAGGTCGACCGGATCTTCACCGCGGTCCAGGGGCTCGATCCGGGCATCGAGTGCGCGTGCCACCTGCACGACACCTACGGCTACGGCCTCGCGAACGCCTGCGCCGCGCTCCGCGCCGGCGTGCGCCTTTTCGAGTCGGCGTTCGCGGGCCTCGGCGGCTGCCCGTTCACCGCGGTCACCGGCGGGAATGTGTGCACCGAGGACTTCGTGCATCTGCTGCAGCGCATGGGGCGCCGCCCGGACATCAGGCTCGACGTCCTGATTGAGCTCGCCAGGGATGCGGCGCGTTTCTTCGGCCGCGACATGGCCGGGCGTCTCTGGAAGACCGGGCCGGTACCGACCGTGGCGCGAGTTGCCAACTGACGCGACGGGGCACTCATGAAACTCCTGGACGGCATCCGCGTGCTCGACATGACGAACGTGCTCGCCGGCCCGTTCGCGACGCTGCACCTCGCCCTGGCCGGCGCCGAGGTCATCAAGATCGAGAACCCCGAGGGCGGCGACCTCGCCCGCAAGCTGGGCAACGTCCCCGAACTGAACCAGCAGCTGATGGGCACCTCGTTCCTCGCGCAGAACAGCAACAAGAAGTCGCTGACGCTCAACCTGAAGGAAGCCGACGCGAAGGAGATCTTCCGCAAGCTCCTCCTCACGGCCGACGTCCTCGTGGAGAACTTCCGGCCCGGCGTGCTCGCGCGCCTCGGGTTCCCGTGGGAGACGATGCACGAGATGAACCCGCGGCTCGTCTACTGCGCGATCTCGGGATTCGGCCAGACCGGCCCCGATGCCGACAAGCCGGCCTACGACCAGATCATCCAGGGGCTGAGTGGCGTGATGGCGGTCAACGGCGACGATCGGCTGAACCCGCTCCGCGCGGGCTTCCCGGTGTGCGACACGGTGGGCGGCCTGAACGCGGCGTTCGCGATCATGGGCGCGCTCTACCATCGCGAGCGCACGGGACGCGGGCAGGCGATCGACGTCGCCATGCTCGACTCGATCATGCCGCTGCTCGGCTGGGTGGCCGCCAACTGGCTGATCGGGGGCAGGCCGCCGCAGTTGCTCGCCAACGACAACATGACGGCCGCGCCGTCCGGTTCGTTCAAGGCGCTGGACGGGTACATCAACATCGCGGCCAACGAGCAGAAGCAGTGGGAGAGCCTCTGCGACGTGCTCGACCTGCCCGAGTTGAAGACCGACCAGCGGTTCGAGAAACGGGACGCGCGCAAGGCGAACCGCAGGGCGCTGACGCCGCTCATCGAAGCGAAGCTCTCGCTTCGGTCCAGGACGTATTGGGTGGAGCGGCTGAACGCGAAGGGCATTCCCTCGGGCGACATCCTGACGCTGCAGGCGGCGCTGGCGCAGCCGCAGATCGAGCATCGCGGGACGATCCGGACCATCGACGAACCCGGGATTGGGCCGCTCAAGCTCTTCACCCTCACCGCGAAGTTCTCGGAGACGCCGGGCAGCCTGGACGCGCCGCCGCCGCGGCTGTCGGCCGACACGGGGGCGATCCTGAAGGACCTCGGGTACACGGACGCCCAGGTCGCGTCGCTCAAGGAACGCAAGGTGATCTGATGGCGGATATGCGAAGATGGGTTCCTGGGGGCCGTGAGGGCTGATGCACGACATCCACCGCATTCTGCTGTCGTCCGAGGTGCGCGACGTCGCCGACGAAGTGAGCCGGCTGTTCGAGGATCTCGACCGCTCGCTCGGCGCGTCCCGCCCGACGCCGGTGGGCCACTGCACGCCGGCGCTCGACGTCCAGGAAACGGTGGACGCGCTGGAGGTGGTGGTCGATCTCCCCGGCGTCACCCCTGAGGGCGTTCGCGTGCTGATCAAGAACGCGATCCTCCTGGTGGCCGGCGAGAAGCCGTGGCCCCACCCTGCCGGGCGAGGTGACGCGACGTTTCACCTCGTCGAGCGCGCCTTCGGCCGCTTCGCCCGCGCCGTCAAGCTCGACGGCGCCATCGACGCGGGTCGCGCGCGCGCCGTTCTCGGCGGCGGCGAGCTTCGCGTGACCGTTCCGAGGCTCGATGAACGCCGCGGGATAGACATCCTGATCCCGGTCGCCGCAGCATGAACATCCTCTTCATCGGCGACATGTTCGGCCGGCCTGGCCGCGACATCGTCCGCAAGGGCCTGCGGCCGCTCGTCAGCTACTACGACGTCGATTTCGTGGTCGCTAACGTCGAGAACGCCGCCGGCGGCTTCGGCATCACCCGTGAGATCGGCGACACCATCGCGGCGGGCGGCGTCGACGTCATGACGTCGGGCAACCACATCTGGGACAAGAAGGAGGCGGTGGACTACGTCGCCGCGGAGCCCCGCCTGCTGCGGCCCGCGAACTACCCGTCCGGCGTGCCGGGCCGCGGGAGCCTCCTCGCCCGGACGCCCACGGGCCGGGGCGTCGGCGTCATCAACCTCATGGGACGCGTCTTCATGGGCGCGCTCGACGACCCGTTCTCGGCCGCGCTGCGCGAAATCGACGCGTTCGCCGGGCGCACGCGCGTCATCCTCGTCGATTTCCACGCCGAGGCGACGTCCGAGAAGATCGCGATGGGCTGGCACCTCGACGGACGAGTGACCGCCGTCATCGGCACGCACACGCACGTGCAGACGGCCGACGAGCGCATTCTACCGAACGGCACGGCCTACATCACCGACGCCGGCATGACGGGGCCTCACGATTCGATCATCGGCACCGAGCGCGGGCCTGCGCTCGCCCGTTTCCTCACGGGCATGCCGTCGCGCTTCGAGCCGGCCGTCGGCAACCCGCGCCTGCACGGCGTCGTCATCGCCGTGGACGACGCGACGGGGCGAGCCACCGGAATCACGCGACTCGACTGCACGCCCGCAGACCTCGATCGAATGGATGCCGAAACGGCGCTGGACGTCTCGAGCGGCCAAAGTCGTCACCGGTGAGTCGCGTCCATGAGCGACCTGTTCGACCTCCCGTTCGAAGCGCCTGAGTCAGAGCCCGAACCGGCGCGGCCCGAACCGGCCCGGCACGTCTGGACCGTATCGGCGCTGACGGCCGCCATCCGCGAGGCGCTGGAAACGCGCTTCGCGGAGGTCTGGCTCGAAGGCGAGCTGTCGAACTGCCGGGTCTGGAACACCGGCCACCTCTATTTCACCGTCAAGGACTCGGGCGCGCAGATCCGGGCGGTCATGTGGCGAACGGCGGCGCGCGCGCTGCGCTTCGCGCCGGAGGACGGCCTGCACGTCGTCGCCCGGGGACGCGTCGGCGTCTACGACGTCAAGGGTGAGTACCAGCTGGTGTGCGAGAACATGGAGCCGCTCGGCGCGGGCGCGCTCCAGCTCGCGTTCGAGCAGCTCAAGAAGCGACTGTCGGCTGAAGGCCTCTTCGCGCAGGAGCGCAAGCGTCCGCTCCCCGCGCTCCCCCGCACGATCGGGATCGTCACGTCGCTGGACGGCGCGGCGGTACGTGACATCGTCACGGTGATCTCGCGACGTTACCCGAACGCCCACCTGGTCATCAGGCCGACGCGCGTGCAGGGCGAGGGCGCGGCGGCGGACATCGCCCGCGGCCTGCAGGCCGTGGCCGCGGTTCCGGGCGTCGATGTCATCATCGTCGGCCGCGGCGGAGGATCGATCGAGGATCTGTGGGCGTTCAACGAGGAGGTGGTCGCGCGGGCCATCGCCGCGTCGCCGGTGCCGGTCATCTCGGCGGTCGGCCACGAGACGGACGTCACCATCGCGGACTTCGTCGCGGACCTGCGCGCGCCGACGCCGTCGGCTGCCGCCGAGATGGTCATCGCCGGGCACGAGGAGTTCCGCGCCCGGATCGATCGGCTGGCCGGCCGCGCGGCGTCAGCCATGAGCGGGCGAGTCGAGAGGCTGAGCGCGGTGGTCCACCGGCTTGCCGGACGGCCGGGCCTCGCCGGCTTCCAGGGCCGGATTGCGTTGAGAGGGCGGCACGTCGCGGAGCTCACGCACGCGCTCGGCCGCGCCGGGCGCGCGCTGGTGGGCCTGCGCCAGCGACGGTACCGCGAGCTGCGGCTGACGCTCGAGACGTATGATCTTCAGGCGCCAAATCGGCACGGTTCGCACCAGACTGGCCCGCGTCGACGGCGCGCTGCAGGCCGCCGCCGTCCGAACCCACACCCGGGCGGACGCCCGATTCCGGGGACAGGCGGCCCGGCTCGACAGCCTGAGCCCGCTGGCGGTCCTCGGCCGCGGCTACGCGGTCTGCTGGGACGACACGCGCACACGCATCATCCGGGACGCCGAGACCGTGCGTGCCGGTGACGGCGTCAGGGTCACGCTGCACAGGGGAGAGTTGGAGTGCACGGTGAGAACAGGCAACAGCCGCGAAGCGGACAGCCGGCAGCGGTCAGCCGGCAGCGGATAGGTTGTCACGCATGATCCGCTGTCAGCTGCCAGCTATCAGCTGCCAGCTCACGACGCTCGAGCAGCAGACGTCATCCATATGGACACCACCATCAGAGACTTCGAAGCCGCCGTCGCTGAACTCGAAGGGATCGTCAAGAAGCTGGAGGAGGGCGACCTGGCGCTCGAGAAGTCGCTCGAGCTGTACGAGCGCGGCGTGCAGCTCTCGCGATTCTGCCACGCGCGGCTCGAGGAAGCCGAGCGGCGGATCGAGGTCCTCGACGAACGCGGCGAGCTGAAGCCGGCGCCTGCGGCACTCTCCGGCCTCAAGTCCGAGGACGAGCGGCGGGGCGACAGGGAGAAGACGCGGTGATGACCGCGGCGCCGCCGCTCCACGAGTACATCCGGGCGCAGTGCCGGCGCGTGGACGAGGCGCTCGACCGCGTCCTTCCGGCGCCACCCGCCTGCCCGGCCGTCATCAGCGAAGCGATGCGCTACAGCGTGTTCGCGGGCGGCAAGCGCTTCCGGCCGGTGCTGGTCCTCGCCGCCGCCGAGGCGATCGCTGCGCACCCGGCGCTCCAGCAGCCGCCCGAGCAGGCGAACGGTGTCGATGATGCCGTGCGGCTGGCGCTGCCGGCGGCATGCGCCGTCGAGATGATCCACACCTACTCGCTCATTCACGACGACCTGCCGGCGATGGACGATGACACGCTGAGGCGCGGCCGCCCGACTGTGCACGTCGTCTATGGGGAAGGCACGGCCATCCTCGCCGGGGATGGCCTGCTGAGCGAGGCGTTTGCGCTGCTGGCGCGCGAGCCCGGCGGCGACGCGCCGAATCTGATGCGGCGTCGGATGCGGACGCTCGGTACGTTGGCGACGGCGTCGGGCGCCACGGGCATGGTGGGCGGACAGGCCGTCGACCTCGCGGCCGCCGAGGCCGCGGCGCGCGATGGCCGCAACCCGGAATTCGAGCTCGACGCCCTCAGGCAGATGCACGCCATGAAGACGGGCGCTCTGATTCGAGCCTCCGCAGCGGCCGGCGCCATCATGGCGGGCGCCACCGAGGACGCACTGGCCGCGGTCGAGACGTATGCCGTCGGGCTCGGCCTGGCGTTCCAAATCGTCGACGATATCCTCGATGTCGAAGGGGCGACCGAGGATCTCGGGAAGACCGCGGGCAAGGACGCCGCGGCTGGCAAGCCGACGTACCCGGCACTGGTCGGCCTGGAGCAATCGCACGACCTGGCGGAAGAGGCCTACGCCGGCGGACTGCGTGCCCTCCAGCGCGTCGGGATCGCGCAGGGCCGGCTGCACGAACTGGCGGAGTGGGTGGTCAGGCGGAGACACTGAATCTTGCGATCGTCGGATCTTGCGATCGTGCGAATTGACGGAGGACGGCACGAGAGAGGCAGGCGCGGACCGGGTCGGAACGAAGGGCGACTGTGAGGTCCGCCGAACCGGCCGCCTCCGCGCGAAGCGCTTCGGCGAGCCTCGCCAAAGCCCGCAAGCATCAAGCGAGCGGGCGGCGGCGGGAGCCCGGAGAGACGAACCGGGCCACGACTGCCGCCTCACCAGCCGTCCAGAGGGACGCGACGGGTAACATGAAGACGCCGCGAAGACGTCTCGACGTCGCGCTGACTGAGCGGGGGCTGGTGGCCTCGCGCGAGCGGGCGCACGCCGTCATTCTCGCGGGCCAGGTCACCGTCGACGGTCGCGTGGTGTCGAAGGCGGGGACGGCTGTCGCCGCCGAGGCGCGCGTCGAGCTGGTGCAGCCCGACCACCCGTACGTGGGGCGCGGCGGGTTGAAGCTGGCGCACGCGCTCGACACGTTCGGTGTCCGAGTCGACGGGCGCCAGGCGCTTGACATCGGCGCGTCCACCGGCGGATTCACCGACGTGCTGCTGCAGCGAGGCGCCTCGAAGGTGGTGGCGCTCGACGTGGGCCACGGGCAGCTCGACTGGCGGATCCGCACCGACGCTCGCGTCGTCGTCATCGAGGGCCTGAACGCGCGCTTCCTCTCGATGCAGGATCTGCCCGGGCCGGTCGATCTCGTCGTCATCGACGTGTCGTTCATCTCGCTGACGCAGATCCTGCCGAGGGTGCCCCAGGTCCTGCGCGACGGCGCGGACGTGATTCCATTGGTGAAGCCGCAGTTCGAGGCCGGACGCGACGAGGTCGGGAAGAAGGGCGTCGTCCGCGACCCGGAGGTCCAGGCGCGAGCGATTGAACGGGTGACGAGCGCGGCGGCGGATGTCGGCCTGGCGCGCATCGCGATGACTCCGTCGCCCATCACCGGGGCCGAAGGGAACCAGGAGTTCCTGCTGCACCTCAGGGCGACGCGTTAACTCCGTGTAGCGACGAGGCGGATCATGGTCGAACGTGTCGGAATCGTGGCGAAGCTCGGACAGAGTTCCGTGGCGCCGAACCTCGTGGAGGTGGCGGAGTGGCTGGAAGCGCGCGGCGTCCAGCCGGTCTTCGAGGCCGACGCGGCCCGGTTGCTGCCACGGCATCCCGCGCGCCGGACCGCGACCCGGGACGACCTCCCCTACATGGTCGACGTGCTCCTCGTGCTGGGCGGAGACGGGACGCTGCTCGCGGTCGCCGACCGAGTGAGCCTGGCCGGGCTCGACCTTCCCATCCTCGGCGTGAACTTCGGACACCTCGGGTTCCTCACCGAGATCACCTTTCCCGAGCTGTACCCGCTGCTGGAAGCGGCCATCGCCGGGAGCGCCACCATCGAGTGCCGCCTGATCATGCGCGCGCACGTGCGGCGCGCCGGACAGCGGATCGCCGAGCACGTGGCGTTCAACGACGTCGTGATCACGCGCGGCGCGCTCTCGCGCATCATCGAGCTCTCGGTGACCGTCGGCGGCGAGTTCGTGGCGCGCTTCAACGCCGACGGCCTGATCGTCGCCACGCCGACCGGATCGACCGCCTACAACCTGTCGGCGGGCGGGCCCATCCTGCACCCGGCGGTCGACGCGCTGATCCTGACGCCGATCGCCCCGCACACGCTCAGCAATCGCCCCGTCGTGATCCCCGCCTCGGCGCCCGTGCTGGTGGCGCCGACGGCGCACGACCCCAATCAGGAAGTCGTCCTGACGCTGGACGGCCAGATCGGACTCACGCTCGAGCCGGGCGACACGGTGGAGGTGTCGCGCAACGACACGCCCGTCCGCCTCGTCAAGTCGCCGACTCACTCGTACTTCGACGTCCTCCGCCGCAAGCTCAAATGGGCGGAGCGGTAGCGGACACAGGGCGAAACAGTGGCTAGTGGTTAGTGGTTAGTGGCTGGCGGTCAGTGTGGCACGCGTGATCGACTAGCCACTGATCACTGACCACTGATCACTGATCACTACGCTCTATCTGATACCGTCCGCTCTCCGCCCCCGAAAGTACTCCACCTGGTACTTCCTGACATTCCGGTTGTGCTCGTCCAGCGTGCGCGCGAAGACGTGCGAGCCGTCGTTGCGGCTGACGAAGTAGAGGTAGTCGACCGGCTCGGCGTGGGCGGCGGCTTCGATCGAGGTGCGGCCGGGCGCCGCGATGGGGCCGGGCGGCAGGCCCGAGTAGCGGTAGGTGTTGTAGGGCGAATCGACCTGCAGGTTCACCCGCGTCAGGTTGCCGTCGGTACTGATTCCGTTGCGTGAGCGCGTAGATGACGGTCGGGTCGCATTGGAGCGGCATCCCCAGCTTCAGCCGCCGGAGGTACACCCCGGCGACGATCGGCCGCTCGTCGAGCTTCGCGGTCTCCTTCTCCACGAGCGACGCGAGCGTCATCGCCTGCCGCGGTGAGAGCCCCTGCGCGCCCGCGACCGCCTGCAGGTCCGGCGTGAAGACATCGCGAAACCGCGCCACCATCATCCGCACCAGTTGGGGTGCGCCGGCGCGTCGGGCGAGCGAGTACGTTGCCGGAAAGAGGTACCCCTCGAGGTCACGGGCCGATGGGTCGATGTCCTGCACGAGCGCCACGGCCTCCCCGGCGGCCGAGGCGAACGAGGCGGCGCTGCCGAGGCCGTGGGCCTCGAAGATCTTCCCCATCTCCCGGATGGTGAGTCCCTCGGGAAACGTGACCGAGTGCACGAACACTCGGCCGAACTCGATGGCGGTCACCACCTGTGCGGCCGTCATCGGCCGGTCGAAGCGATACTCGCCCGCCTGCAGACGCCGGGCGGCGCCGCTGCGAGCCAGCGCGAGCCGGAACGCCCACCGGTCGTGCACGACGCCGGCCGCCACCAACTTCTGCGCGATGACCGCCGGCCCCTCTCCGGGCAGGATCTCGACGAACTGCTCCTCGCCCGCGTAACCCTGGAACGGCCGGGAGAGCCGATCGACGGCGAGGTAGCCGCCGGCCGACACCACGGCGATCGCGATCAGCACAGCCACGATCCATCGTGTCATCCGCAACGCTCTCTCATCGGCTCAGGGCTCAGGGCTCAGGGCTCAGGGCTCAGTGGATTTGGGCTCGGGCGTCAGTCTTCTGGCTTCTGAATTCTGGCTTCTGGATTCTGTTCTTGAGCGTCCAGATAATCCTGCAGAATGACCGCCGCTGCCGCGGCGTCCAGCTTCTTCTTCCGGCTGCGCCAGTCGCGGTCCCGGAGCGCGAGCCGGCTCTCGGCCTCGACGCTCGACAGCCGTTCATCCTGCAGCACCACTGGTTGCGGGATGCGCGCACGCAGCTCCTCCACGAACGCCGTCACCGCGGCGGTCTGCTCGTTCGGCGTGCCGTCGAGCCGCCGCGGCAGCCCCACGACCACCAGGCCGAGCCCGTCTTCCTCTGCCGTCGCCCGGGCAATCGCCTCGGCCACGCGCGCCACTTGCTCCCGCCCGCTCGCCTGGATCACCTCGAGCGGTCGCGCGAGCACGCCCGACGCATCGCTGATTGCGAGCCCGATCCGCCGTCCGCCGACGTCGACACCCAGTGCGCGCACGCTCGAATGGTACCCGGCGCGGCGCCGCCCGGGCAAGGACAACTTCCCTGCGTGCTATACTTTCTAGACAATCCGACGCCGAGAACACGATGCAGATGAGGACCTCGACCGCGCTCGCCCTGCTTGTCGGCGCCGTGGCCCTGACCACCTGCAGTCCGAGCGCCCCGCCCCGGGTCGTCACACAGAAGATGGTGATCCTCGGGTTCGACGGGATGGACCCGCGCCTCGTCGAGAAATGGATGGGCGAGGGCAAACTCCCGAACTTCAAGAAGCTCGCGGGCGAAGGCGGGTTCTACCGGTTGGGCACATCGACCTCGCCCGAATCGCCGACCTCCTGGGCCTCGTTCGCCACCGGCGCCAACGCGGGCAAACACAACATCTTCGACTTCCTCGTCCGCGACGTGAAGACCTATGTGCCCGATTCTCGGGATGGTCCGGCGGGAGATGCCCAGCTTCTTCCTCGACTACGTCCCGCTCGGCAAACCGAAAGTGACGACGCTGCGCGGCGGCACCTCGTTCTGGGTGACCGCGGGCCAGGCCGGCGTGCGGTCGGCGATCCTGACCGTGCCGGTGACCTTCCCGCCCGAGGACGTCCCCGCGGGCGAGCTGCTGTCGGGCCTGCCGCTGCCGGACATCCGGGGAACCGTCGGCACGTTCTACTACTTCGCCACCGACCTCAGCCGCTACGAGGAAGGCAACACGGAGATGGGCGGCATCCTGAAGCGGCTCACGTTCGAGGGCGACACGGCCCGAAGCCAGCTGGCGGGACCGCCGAATCCGATCGTCCAGGCCCAGATGGCCGAACTCCGGAGGAAGGCCGCAACGCTGACCGGGGCCGACGAAGCGCGGATGGCGGAACTCGAGGCGAGGCGGGACGTTCATGTCCCGTTCACGGTTCGCTGGAGCCGCCGGGCCCGAAGCGCGACGATCGACATCCAGGGGACGACCGTGCGGCTCGAGGAAGGCGCCTGGAGCAAGTGGGTGCCGCTCGAGTTCCGCGTGAACGTCCTGGTGCGGCTCTACGGCATGGCGCAGTTCTACCTGGTGCGCGCCAGCGGCGAACTGCAGCTCTACGTGTCGCCCGTCAACTGGCGGCCCGAGTCGCCGGTGATGCCGATCTCCTCTCCGTCCAGCCTGTCGAAGCAACTCTACGAGCGCCTCGGCACGTACCGCACGCTCGGCTGGGCCGAGGCGACGTGGCCCCTGAACGAGGACCGGATCGACGAGAAGGCGTTCATGGACGACCTCTTCCGCGCCTTCGACGACCGCGCGCAGGTCATCCTCCACGAGGTTGACTCGAAGAAGTTCGATCTCGTGATCGGCGTGCTCGAGTCGACGGACCGCGTGCAGCACATGTTCTGGCGCTTCATCGACCCCACCCACCCGATGTACGACGCGGCGGGCGCGGCGAAGTACGGCGACGCGATCGAGCGCGTCTACCGGCGGTGCGACACGCTGGTCGGCGAAGTGCTCCAGCGGATCGAGCCGGGCACGCTCGTCTTCGTGCTCTCCGACCACGGGTTCCACTCGTTCAAGTACGGCGTGAACCTGAACACGTGGCTGGTCGAGAACGGCTTCATCGCCCGGCAGGGTCGCGCCGTCGGCGACAAGAACCTGAACGACATGTTCGGCGGCGGCGGACAGTTCTGGGAAGGCGTAGACTGGACGCGCACGCGCGCCTACTCGCTGGGCCTCGGCCAGATCTACTTCAACCTGCGCGGCCGCGAGGGCCAGGGCATCGTGAACGAGGGCGACGACTACCGGCGCCTGGCGGTTGAGCTCTCGGCGAAGCTGCTCACGATGACCGACCCGAAGACCGCCCAGCGGATCGTGCGGTCGGTCTACAAGCGGGACGACGTCTACTCGGGGCCGTACATGGCGAACGCGCCGGACCTGCAGGTCGGCTTCGAGGACGGGTATCGCGTGTCCTGGCAGACCTCGCTCGGCGGCTCGCCGGCCGGACTGCTCTACCCCAACATGAAGAAGTGGAGCGGCGACCACTGCTCGTTCGACTACCGGACGATTCCGGGCTCGCTGATCTCCAACCGCAAGCTCTCCGCCGAGCAGGCCAGCATCATCGACATCGCGCCGACCGTGCTGAAATACTTCGGCGTGGCGATCCCCAAGGCGATCGACGGGAAGCCGCTGTTTTGAGGAAGCCGGAAGATAGAAGTCGGAATCCAGAAGCAATGCGGATCACGCTGCTCAGATCACGCGGAAGGTTCGCGGCGCTCGCCCTGCTGGCCCTGCTGCCGCTCGCCAGTTCGCGGATCCCCGTCTCCGCCCAGCAACCGGCGCCGGCCACGCCCGCGCCGCGCGCCGCCGACCGGATCGTCGCGCTGCGCCACGAGGCCGAGATGCTGGCCGCGCAGGAGCGCACGTTGCTCGGCGAGCTCCGCAAGCTCGAAGTCGAGCGTGACCTGCGAGTCGAGGAGGCGCGCACGCTGGACGCTGAAGCCGCATCGGTGGCCGCGCGAATCGACGAGGCCACCCGGCAGATTGGCGTCCTCGACCAGACCATCCAGGCCGCGCGTCCAGGCCTGAATGCCCGCCTCGTCGAGGTCTACAAGCTCGGGCCGCCCGGCTATGCCCGCGTGCTCCTGGGCGTCGGCAGCGACCGGGACATCGGCCGCGCGACGCGCCTCGTGTCCGCGATGGCGCAGATCGATCAGCGCCGGGTGCAGGCATTCGGTGCGTCGCTGATTCGTCTCGACGCGGAGAAGACCTCGTTGGCCGGCGAGGCCGCTCGCCTCGACGCACTGCGGCAGGATGTCGCCAAGGCGTCCCAGCTGGCCTCGCAGGCGGCGGCCGCCCGCGAGGCCCTGATCCGCGAGATCGACAAGCGGCGCGACCTGAACGCTCAGATGGCGGGAGAACTGGAGGCGGCCGCCCTGAAGCTCCAGAAGGCGGTGCAGCCGCTGCCGGGCTCCTCGCCGGCGGACCTCGCCGTCATGCCAATCGCCTCGCTCCGTGGGGCCCTCCAGTGGCCGGCGCCCGGCAGGCTCGTGTCGCGATTCGGCGAGCGCCGCGCGCTGAAGCCTGGCTCGGCGGCGACGCAGAACGGGATCGAGATCGAGGCGGCCGACGGCCAGGCTGTCCACGCGGTGCACGACGGCCGCGTGACGTTCGCTGATGTCTACGCGGGCTTCGGCCAGTTGGTCATCGTGGACCACGGCGGCCTGGCGTTTTCGCTCTACGGCTACCTCGGCTCGATCGACGTGGCCAGGGGACGCGTCGTCACGGCGGGCGAGGTCGTCGGCAGCGCGGGCCGCGGGCCGTCGGGCACGCCCGCCACGTACTTCGAGCTCCGGATCGACGGTCGCCCGGTCGATCCCTTACAATGGCTGAAGGTCCGGCAGGAACACCTTCCATGACTCCTCGCACCAGGCGGATCGTTCTCGTCGTCACGGCGCCGGTGATCGCGTTCGCCGTCGTTGGCGGTTACCTCGGCAAGGCCTCCGCCCGTCAGGACGCCTACCGGCACCTGCGCGTCTTCGAGGACGTGGTCAGCCTGATCTCCGCCAACTACGTCGAGGAGGCCAACCTGTCCAAGGTGATGCACGGCGCGATGCGCGGCCTGGCGGAAGGCCTCGATGCCGACAGCGCGTACCTGCCCGCCGAGGAAGCCAGGCTGCACGAAGCCGGCGCCAGGCCGGGTGCCGGTGAGACGGGCATCGAACTGACGCGTGGCTACTACCTGCGCGCGATCGCGGTCCGCGACGGATCGCCGGCGGCGAAGGCCGGCCTGATGGGCGGCGACTTCGTGCGGGCGATCGACGGCAAGCCCACGCGCGAGATGTCGGTGTACGAAGGCGCCCGACTGCTGCGCGGCGCGCCGGGCTCGAAGGTCAGCCTCGTCGTGATCCGCGGCAACGTGGTGGATCCGCACACCGTGGACGTGACGCGCGAGGTCCCGTCCGGCTCCGATGTGACGAGCCGCATCGCGGACGGCGCCATCGGCTACGTGCGGATCGCGGGATTCGGACCGGGCGCGGCGAAGGCCGTATCGTCCGCGGTGGGCGAACTCTCGAAGGCGGGCGCGAAGTCGCTGCTCGTGGATGTCCGAAACGCGGCGACCGGCAGCTACGACGCCGGCATCGCCGTCGCGAAGCTGTTCCTCGCGAGCGGCACGATCGCGCTGAAGGAGATGCGCGGCGAAACGCGGCAGACGATGACGGCCGCCGCGGGCGACGGCGCGATCACGCTGCCCGCCGTTCTGCTCGTCAACGACGGCACGTCGGGCGCGGCCGAGATCTTCGCCGCCGCCGTCGCCGGCCAGAAGCGGGCCGCGCTCGTCGGCGAGCGGACGCACGGCCGCACGGCTGTGCAGAAGTTCATCCGGCTGCCGGACGGCGCCGCGATGATCGTATCGAACGGCTGGTTCCTCACGCCGGCCGGCGAACCGATTCACGAGAAGGGGCTCGTGCCGGAGGTCCTGGTGGAGGTGCCCGAGATCGACTTCGGCGCACCGCCGCCGACCAGCGACGTCATTCTCCAGAAGGGGTTGGAGAAGCTGAGGGCGAGGTAGGAAGATTGTGCGATCTTGCGAAGTAGGGATCTTGCGAAGTGACGCCCGCAGTCGCTTTCGAGATCGCACGATCGCAACATCGCAAGATCGCACGATCGCAATATGTGCTAGGCTCTTGACACTCTGTGTTCCGTCGCGTATAACCGCTGAGGCGTTCCGAGCTCCGGCGTGCACCGCGACCCGCAAACCGTCGGTTGTCGAGGAGGATTCATGAACAAGCAGGAACTGATCGCCAAGATCGCCAAGGACACCGGCGCGACCAAGGTCGGCGCGGCCGCCGCGCTCGAATCGGTGCTGGATGGCATCACGAAGTCGCTGAAGAAGAAGGAGCCGATCACGTTCGTCGGCTTCGGCACCTTCAAGAGTGTGGAGCGGAAGGCTCGCATTGCGCGCAACCCGCAGACCGGCGCCGAAGTCAAGATCCCGAAGCGGCGCGTCGTCCGCTTCTCGGCTGGCAAGGCCCTGAAGACGGCGATCAAGTAGGTCTGAGCGTGCGGCAACCGGCGGCCGCCCTCGGGTGCGCCGCCGGCTTCCGTCTCGCGCCCCGTCGGCCGCCCCTCCCCCGCATCCCCGCGGGTCAGATGCGCGTTGACGCGCGCTCCAGCCCGTTGGTATACTGTCTTCTTCTGTAAGTCCCGGCTTTGCTTGACTTAGGCGCGTAGCTCAGTTTGGTTAGAGCGCCTGCTTGACACGCAGGAGGTCGGCGGTTCGAGTCCGCCCGTGCCTACCACCTCGATCCCGTTCTGCGCCGGAGCCATCGGCTGTCAGCCTGGACGCGAGTGGCAACTTCGTCGATGAGCCGGGGTGGCGCCCGGAAATCCGACTGCTGATGGCTGAACCGACCTCCCTCGTCGCCTGAACACCTGGATGACCCACGTCACTGTCACATTGCCGGACGGATCCCGCCGCGAAGTCCCCGCCGGGACCACGGTGCGCGCGCTGATGGCGGACCTGCCGCCGCGCGTGGCGAAGTCCGCCCTCGCGGCCGTCGTCGACGGCGCGCTCGTGGATCTGTCGTTCGCCCTCGATGCCGATGCGGCGCTGCGCCTCGTGACGCCTGGCGATCCAGAGGCGCTCGACCTCTACCGCCACAGCGCGGCCCACCTGATGGCTGCCGCCGTGATGGCGCTGTTCCCGGACGCCCAGTGCGGCATCGGCCCGGCCACCGACGACGGGTTCTTTTATGACTTCGTCGTCTCGCGGCCGTTCGTGCCCGAGGACCTGGCGGCCATCGAAGCGAAGATGAAGGAGCTCGCGACGCGCGACCTCCCCTACGACCGCCGGATGTTGCCGAAAGCGGAGGCCATGCGCCTCTTCGAGGATCGCGGCGAGCCGCTGAAGGTGCAGCTGGTCGAGGAGAAGGGCGGTCCCGTCGTGTCGTGCTACGGCATCGACGACGTGTTCGTCGATTTCTGCACGGGCCCGCACGTTCCCTCAACCGGCAGGCTGAAGGCCTTCACGGTCCTCTCGGCGTCGAACGCCTACTGGAAGGGCGACGCGAAGAACCAGCCGATGCAGCGCATCTACGGCACGGCCTTCTTCTCGGACGCGGACCTCAAGGCGCACCTCGACCGGCTCGAAGAGGCCAAGAAGCGCGATCACCGCAAGCTCGGGAAGGAACTGGGCCTCTTCATGTTCCACCCGTGGGCGCCGGGCGAGCCGTTCTGGCTGGCCAAGGGCACCCGCCTGGTGAACACGCTCGGGGACTACATGCGCGCCCTGCTGGCCAACGAAGGCTACCTGGAGATGCGCACCCCGCTCGTCTTCAACAAGGCGCTGTGGGAGACCTCCGGGCACTGGGAGCACTACCGGGAGAACATGTTCCTGTTCGAGACCGACGAGCAGGCCTACGGCTTGAAGCCGATGAACTGCCCCGGCCACATGCTGGTGTTCGGCAGCGAAGTGCGCAGCTACCGCGACCTGCCGCTACCGCATCCACGACCAGAGCGTGCTGCACCGCTACGAGGCGTCCGGCGTCCTGTCGGGTCTCACCCGCGTGCGCGAGTTCATCATGGACGACGCGCACATTTTCCTGGCCGAGGATCAGATCGGCGAGGAGGTGGAGCGGCTGCTGCGCATCGTGCAGCGCGTCTACGGCGATTTCGGCCTGGCGCCCGAGATGAAGCTGTCGACGCGCCCCGAGCAGTACCTGGGCGAGAAGGCGACGTGGGACCGCGCCGAGGCCGCGCTGAAGCATGCGCTGGCGAGCGCCGGGCAGGCGTACACGGTCAACGAGGGCGACGGCGCGTTCTACGGGCCGAAGATCGACTTCTCCGTCACCGACGCGCTCGGCCGGAAGTGGCAGTGCGCGACGATTCAGCTCGACTACCAGCTGCCGCAGCGGTTCAAGCTGAAGTACATCGGCGCCGACAACACCGAGCACATGCCGATCGTGATGCACCGCGCGATCTTCGGCAGCCTCGAGCGCTTCATCGCGCTCCTGCTCGAGCACTACGCGGGCGCGCTGCCGCTCTGGTTCGCCCCCGTGCAGGCGATCGTCCTGCCGATCGCCGACCGTCACCTGGCGTACACCGCCACGGTGCGGGACCGGCTGGCCGCGGCCGGCCTGTTCGTCGAACTGGACAATCGGCAGGAGAAGATCGGCTATAAGATCCGCGAGGCGCAGTTGCAGAAGGTGCCCTACATGCTGGTGGTCGGCGACCGCGAAGTCGAACAGGGCGCCGTGTCGGTCCGAACGCGCACCGGCGGGGACCGGGAGCCCGGCCGGTCGAGGCGTTCATCGCGGCGGCGTTGGACGAAATCGCCCGGAAGGGCCGGTAGGGACAGGCTCCGGAGAACAGGAGGTCCATATCGCTTTCGATCGCTCCGCTCCACGTCGTGACGACCGCACGAGGATCAACGAACGGATCCGGGTGCGGGAGGTTCGTGTGATCGATGACGCCGGGCAGCAGCTTGGCGTCATGACGCCCCAGCAGGCCCTCGTCATCGCGCGGCAGAAGGCGCTGGACCTGGTGGAGGTCGCGCCGATGGCGCAGCCCCCGGTCTGCAAGATCATGGACTTTGGGAAGTCCCGGTCCCAGGAGCAGAAGCGGGCCCGCGAGGCGCGGAAGCACCAGAAAGTGATCGAGGTCAAGGAGATCAAGTTCCGGCCGAAGGTCGGACGAGCACGACTACCAGTTCAAGAAGAGGCACATCGAGGAGTTCCTTGCCGACGGCGACAAGGTCAAGGCGACGGTTTTCTTCAGGGGGCGCGAGATGGCCCACCCGGAGATCGGCGGCGCATCCTCGAGCGCTTGATCGAAGAACTCGCGGACGTCGCCGTGCCGGAAACGCAGCCGAGGATGGAGGGCAAGACGATGGACACCATCCTCACCAGCCGGCCGGGACACAAGCCGCAGGCGCCGAAGCCGGCGCCGCGCCCCCGCCGCGGGCGCTCGCAGGAGGGATAGCGGATCAACAAAAGGGAAGAGCGATGCCGAAACTCAAGACGCATCGGGGCGCCGCGAAGCGCTTCAAGAAGACCGGAACCAGGAAGTTCATCCGCAGCAAGGCGTACAAGCGGCATCCTCCTGGGAAGCAAGACCACCAAGGTGAAGCGCCACCTGTCCGGCACGGACGGTCGTGGCCGACGTCGACGACGGCCAAATCAGCGAATGCTTCCGTAGACTGAAGTGGATCAGGGAGAGTCCGCACGCCTATCTAGCCTCGAGTCGAATGGCGTAAAAGGGAAAGAAATGCCTCGTCTGAAACGAGAACCGCAGCGCGGAAGCAAGAAGCTGCTCGGCCTGGCCAAGGGATACTACGCGAGACAAGAGCAAGCTGTACACTCTCCGAAGGAAGCGGTCGACACGCGCGCTGAAGTACGCGTTCGTCGGTCGCGCGCGACGAGAAGCGCGACTGCCGCCGCCTGTCGATCGTCGGGATCGACGCCGCCGCCGCGCGCAGGGCCTGGACTACGGCGGGCTCGTTCACGGGCTGAAGATCGCCGGCCTCGGCGCTCGATCGCGAGAGCGCTGGCCGAGCTCGCCGAGAACGAGGCGCCGGCGTTCGCGCCGATCGCGAGCCAGGCGAAGTCGCGCGCTCGCGGCTCCGGCCCGCTCCTACCCCCGCCCCCCCAAGCCGGGCCGGTGCCTTTCCCGCTGTAGACACAGATGTCAGACGCCGCCAAGAATCGAACGCCTCCGGGCCGAGTTCCAGGCCGCGCTCGCCGCGGCGGCGACCGACCTGGCCTTGCGGGAGGTGCGGGACCGCTTCCTTGCGCGCAAGGGCGGCGCCATCGCCTCACTGATGAAGGCCGTGGCCGGCGCCTCCCCCCGACCGGCCACTCCTCGGCGACTCGCGAACCAGTTGAAGGGCGACATCGAAAGCGCGCTCGATGCGGCGCGGGCCGCGCTCGAAGCGGGCCGCCCTCTCGCAGGCGGCTCGACGTCACGCTGCCAGGCCGCCTGGCGCCGCTCGGCCGACTCCATCCCCTGACGCAGGTCAGAAACCAGGTGGAAGCGGTGTTCGCCCCGGATGGGCTACGAAATCCTCGAGGATCCCGAGATCGAGGACGACTACCACAACTTCGAGGCGCTGAACATGCCGCCCGAACACCCGGCGCGCGACATGCAGGACACGCTGTTTCTCGCACGCGCGGTGCCGCAGACCGGCCTCGGCGCGCCCGGGACCCGACCGAGCACGCGGCCGCTGCCGCCCAACGGCCGGCCACGCTGCTGCGAACGCACACCTCCGCGATGCAGATCCGCTACATGGAGGCGCACGAGCCGCCGGTGCCGATCGTCGCGCATCGGCAAGGTGTCCCGGCGCGACAACCCGGACCTCACCCACACCCCGATGTTCCACCAGTTCGAGGGGCTGCTCGTCGACGAAGGGGTGACGTTCGCGGACCTCAAGGGCACCCTCACGGCGTTCGTGCGGGAGATCTTCGCGCCGGACATCAAGGTCATGTTCAGGCCGAGCTTCTTCCCGTACGCCGAGCCGAGTGCCGAGATGTTCATCGGCTGCGTGTTTTGCGGTAGCGGCGGGTGCCCGGTGTGCAAGCGCACGGGGGGCTGGCAATCCTCGGCAGCGGGATGG
>CAWARN010000028.1:0-83825 GCA_963784455.1 uncultured Acidobacteriota bacterium
AGGCGTCGGAGCGGATTGCCGATGTCTCCTCTTTCACGTCGCCTCGTGTGGGTGCTGGCGCTGTGCGGCCTCGCCGCGTCCGCCACTTCACTCTACGTCCACTACCAGATGCTGGCGCAGCCCGGCTACGTGAGCTTCTGCGATATCAACCAGACGGTGAGCTGCCAGCAGGCGTACCTGAGCCGCTACGGCAGCCTCTGGGGCGTGCCGGTCGCGCTCTACGGCATGATCTGGTTCGCGTTCGTGCTGGTGCTGGCGCTCATCGGCGCCAACGGCCCCGAGTCGGTTCGCGAGTCGATGCCGGCCTATCTCTTCGCGACCGCGACGGTGGGCCTCGCGGTGATTCTCTACATGGCCTACGCGGCCTTTGTCGTGCTCAAAGCGGTGTGCCTGCTGTGCCTGGCCACGTACGCCGCGGTGATCGGGCTGTTCATCGTGTCGGGCCTTTCCAAGTCAATGCCGCCCATGACCACTCTGCCACGGCGTTTGTTCGGCGACCTGCGCGCGCTCATCGCGCGTCCCGCCCTGCTGGCGGTCGTGATTGTCTTCCTCGCGGGCGCCGTGTCCGCGGTCGCGTTCTTCCCTGCCGAGGCCGCGCTGCGGACGACGGCTGCCGAACAGCGTGCGGCGCAGCCGGTGACGGCCGACAAGCAGAGCGAGTTCGAGCGGTTCTGGGACGCGCAGCCGCGAGTGGCCGTCCCCGTCCCGGCCGACGGCGCGGCGGTGCTGATCGTCAAGTTCACCGACCTGCAGTGCCCGCAATGCTCCGTCACGTTCTTCGAACTGCGACCAATCCTGTCGAAGTACCGGGCGCAGTTCCCCGGCGCGGTGAGGATGGTCGTCAAGGACTATCCGCTCCAGCCCGAGTGCAACGTCAACATGCCTCGACCTCTGCACTCGGCGGCCTGCGACGCGGCCGTGGCGGTGAGGCTCGCCCAGCAGCGCCTCAAGGGCGACTCGATGGAGGAGTACTTCTACTCGCACCAGTCGACGATGAGCCCGGCGACCGTCAAGGACGCGGCGTTCGCGATCGCCGGCATCCAGGACTTCGACCTGCAGTACCCGCGCGTGATCGCGGACGTGAAGGCCGACATCGCTCTCGGACGCAGGCTCGGGGTCTCGGGGACCCCGACGTTCTTCATCAACGGCGTCGCGCTCGCGGCGGCGGCGCCGCAGACGATTGACCTGGCCATCGCCTACGAGTTGAAGAAGGCGGGCAAGATCAAGTAGCGGACACCGTGCACGCGATTGCCACCGAGCACCTGACGAAGGACTACGCGCTGGGGTTCTGGCGCAAGCGGCCGTATCGCGCGCTCGATGCGCTCACGCTCCAGGTGGAACCGGGCGAGGTCTTCGGTTTCCTCGGCCCCAACGGCGCGGGCAAGACGACGACGCTGAAGCTGCTGCTGCAGCTGGTGTTTCCCACGAGCGGGCGCGCCGAGATCCTCGGGCGGCCGGTCGGCGATGTCGGCGTCCGCCGCCGCATCGGCTACCTCCCGGAGAATCCCTACTTCTACGACCACCTCACGGCCGTCGAGCTGCTCGACTACTTCGGCCGCCTGTTCGGCCTCTCGTCCGCGGACCGGGCGTTGCGCGTGCCGCGCCTGCTGGACCAGGTGGGTCTCGGCGCGGAGAGGCGGATGCCGCTCCGCCGCTACTCGAAGGGCATGCTGCAGCGCGTGGGCCTGGCGCAGGCGCTCCTGAACGATCCCGAGGTCGTCTTCCTCGACGAGCCGATGTCCGGCCTCGATCCGATCGGCCGGAAGATGGTGCGCGAGCTGATGCTCGGCCTGCGCGACCGAGGGACGACGGTGTTCTTCAGTTCCCACATCCTTGCCGACGCCGAGGCGGTGTGCGGCCGCGTGGCGATTGTGGCCGGCGGGCGTCTGGCCGGTTCCGGGCGGCTCGCGGACCTGCTGGAATTCGGGGTGAAGGGCTGGGAGGTCGTCGTCGATCACGTGGACGACGCCGTGGCCGACCGTGTGAAGGCGATTGCGGTCAGGATGACGAGAATCGCCGAGCGGCGCTATTCGCTGGAGATCCCGCCGTCGGTCGCGCCCGACCGCGCGCTCGGCGACCTGGCCGCGCTCGGCGCGTCCGTCGTATCGCTCAATCCGATGCGTGACACGCTCGAGGACTACTTCATGCGGCGCGTGTCCGAGCACGGGCACCGCCGGCAGGTCGAGGCGTGAAGACCATGGTGCTCAGGGCCGTGGCGCTCAGCGTGTTCCGCGAGTCGATCCGGGATCGCGTCTTCTACAACCTGCTGCTGTTCGCCGTGCTGCTGGTCGGCGCCGCCGTGCTGATCGGCCAGATGACCGCCGGGCAGGATCTGAAGATCATCAAGGACCTTGGCCTTGCCGCCACCTCGTTCTTCGGGCTGTTCATCGCGGTGTTCGTGGGCATCGGCCTGGTCTGGAAGGAAGTGGAGCGCCGGAGCGTCTACAGCCTGCTCGCCAAGCCGGTGCGGCGGCCGGAGCTCGTCCTCGGCAAGTACCTCGGCCTCGCCTTCACGCTCCTGGTGAACGTGCTGGTGATGGCGGTCGTGCTGTACGTCCTGCTCGCCTTCATGCACGTCAGTTCGCCGGAGAACGTCCGCGCCGGATGGGAGGCGCCAGCCGCCGATCCGGCGTTGCTGACGGCCTTCCTCCTGATTTACGTGCAGCTGCTGCTTGTGACGGCCATCGCCCTGTTCTTCTCGACCTTCGCCGGGCCGATGGTCTCGATGGCGCTGACGTTCGGGTTCTACGTCATCGGCCATTTCAACGCCGACCTGAAGCACTTCGACGCCGTCGTCGCGTCGACGCCGCTCGTGTGGCTGCTTCGCGTCCTCTACTACGTGTTGCCGAATCTGGCGCCGCTCGACGTCACGGCGAAGGTCGTGCACGGGCAGCCGGTTCCGGCCGGCTACCTGGCGATGACCATTGCCTACGCGGCGATCTACATCACCCTTCTGCTGTCGGCGGCCTCCTTCATCTTCTCGAGGCGGGACCTGAAGTGACGACCAGGAGCGGCGCGCGGCCGATTGTGTTCGGGCTCGCGATGGCGGTGCTCGTCGCCGCATTCGTGTCGGTCGAGGTCTGGCGCGACCGGGTCTACGGCGAGCCGGCCCCGGGCGATTCCGTTCTCTACATCCGGTCCGGCGAGGCGGTGCGACGGATGTCGCTCTCGTTCACGCCGCTCGTCGCCGACATCTACTGGATCCGCGCCGTACAGGTACTTCGGCAGCACGCGGCTGAAGACATCGTCGGCCCGGAACTATGATTTGTTGTACCCGCTGCTCGAGATCGCCACCACGCTCGATCCCCGGTTCGTGGTCGCGTACCGGTTCGGCTCGATCTTTCTCGCGGAAGGCTATCCGGGCGGGCCCGGGCGCCCCGACCAGGCGATTGCGCTCCTCGAGAAGGGGTTCAGGGCGGACCCGACGCGCTGGCGCTACCTGCAGGACATCGGGTTCGTCCACTACTGGTGGCTGGGCGACTACCGCGCCGCCGCGTCGTGGTTTCAGAAGGCCGCCGACATTCCGGGCGCGCCCTGGTGGCTGCGGTCGCTGGCGGCCGTGACGCTCGCCCAGGGAGGCGATCGGCGCAGCTCGCGCGCGCTCTGGCAGTCGCTCCGCGAGTCGGCCGACAACGAGTGGCTTCGCAACAACGCCACGTTTCGGCTGGCGCAGCTCGAGGCGCTCGACGCCATCGACCAACTGACGGCGATCGCGGCCGCCTACAGAGCCAGGACCGGCGAGTTCCCGGCGTCCTGGGACGCGCTCGTTCGCGCGCGCCTGCTGTCCGCGACGCCCGTGGACCCTGGCGGCGTGGCGTACGCGCTGGACGCGGCGAGCGGCGCGGTGACGCTCGGCCAGGGTTCACCCCTCCATCCGCTGCCGGTCGGCGGGCAGGTCGCCCCGCCGCCCCGCGTGCAATGAGCATGGCCTACCTCGTCGTCGCGCTCGTCGGCCTCGTCATCGGCAGCTTCCTCAACGTGTGCATCTACCGGATGCCGCGCGACCTGTCGGTGGTCTGGCCCGCGTCGCGCTGCACCGCGTGCGGGCGCGAGATCAGCTGGTACGAGAACATCCCCGTCCTGAGCTGGGCCGTGCTCCTCGGCCGATGCCGGACGTGCGGCGAACCGATCAGCGTCATGTACCCGCTCGTCGAGCTGCTGACGGCCGGCGTCTTCGTCGCAACCTACGCCGTGTTCGGCTCCGAGTGGCTGTTTGCGATCAGGGCGGTGTTCGGCGCCTCGATGATCGTCCTGCTCGTGATCGATCTGCAGCATCAGATCCTCCCGAACGAGATCACCCTCCCGGGGATCGTCGTCGGCCTCGCGGCGAGCCTCGTGGCCGAACCCGGCTGGCGCGATGCGCTCATCGGCGCGGTGGCGGGCGGCGGCGTACTGTGGCTCGTCGCGTGGGGCTACGAGCGGCTGCGCCACCAGGAGGGGCTCGGGTTCGGCGACGTGAAGATGCTGGCGATGATCGGCGCGTTCCTCGGGTGGAAGCTGATGCTGCTCACGCTGATGGGCGCGTCGGTCATGGGGTCGCTGACGGCCGGCGTGCTGATGGTGTCCGGCCGCGCAGGCTGGCAGTCGAAGCTCCCGCTCGGCACGTTCCTGGCCGCCGCCGCGGTGCCCGTCGGCCTGGTCGGCAACGCCGTCGTCGCCTGGTACCTGGGGTTCTATAACTGACATGTCCCAGTCGGCCTACGCCCTGATCGGCCTCACGGCGCTCGTGGCCGCCCTCGTGGGCGTGCTCGCGTTCGCGCTCCTCCGGTTCGTCAGCGCGATCCGAGGCATGCGGGGGCAGCTGCGCGAGGGCAACGCGGAGCGGGCGTTCGTCGCGGCCGCGCTCGAGGACGCGATGCGCAGGCTCCGCGAGCAGGAGCGGGCGCTGTCAGACCGCGCCGAGCAGTCCGAGCGCCTGAACTCGGAGATCGTTTCGAGCCTTGCGTCGGGCCTGCTGGTCGTCGGCCTGCGCGGCGAAGTGAGGACCCTCAACCCGGCGGCCCGCCGGATGCTGAAGCGGCCCGTCACCCGGACGGGCGCCGGGTTCCGCGAACTGCTGGCGGACGCCGCTCCGCTCGCCGACGTGGTCGAGCACTGCCTGTCGACCGCGCAGCCGATCCTGCGACGCTCGATCACGTTCCGTCGGCGCGACGGTCGCGACGTGCATCTGGGCGTGACGGTGTCGCCGCTGCTCGATGACCAGGGAGCCCTTCAGGGCGCCGTCTGCCTGTTCTCCGACCTCACCGCCGTCGTCGACCTCGAAGAGCAGCTTCGCCTGAAGGACAGCCTCGCCCGGCTCGGCGAACTCACGGCCGGCCTGGCGCATGAGTTCCGGAATGGCCTCGCAACCGTGCACGGCTATGCGCGGTTGATCGACCCGGCGCAGGTCCCGGCGCCGTACGCCTCCTACGTGCAGGGGATTCGGGACGAAACCGACGCGCTCGGACGTGTCGTCACCAACTTCCTGAACTTCGCCCGCCCGGCGCAGATCGCGCTCGTGCCGATCGAGATGGGCGCGCTGGTGGCGCGCGCGGCGGACGAGATCCGCGGGGAGGTCGAGGCGCGGCAGGGGACGGCGACGGTCGCCGGGTCGTTCGCCACCGTGGACGGCGACGAGGTGCTGCTGCGGCAGGCAGTGTCGAACCTGCTGCGGAACGCCGTCGAGGCGTGCGAGGGCCGCTCCGAGCCGCCTTCCATCCGGATTGACGGCGCCATCGACCATGTCCAGCAACTGCTGCGCGTGGTGGTGGCCGACAACGGATCCGGAGTGGATCCCGCCATTCGAGAGAAGATCTTCCAGCCGTTCTTCACCACGAAGGAGCGCGGCACGGGCCTCGGTCTCTCACTGGTCCAGAAGATCGTCGTGACCCACAACGGCCGCATGACACTGGCCTCGTCGGACGCTGGCGGCGCGGCGTTCCAGATGACTCTGCCGCTGTCCCGCACGTAGACGGCGCTGCTCACCAGCAGTTCTGGCACTCCCTCTCACCTTCCGCGTTGCAGAAACTGCCAGCTTCCGGCCGTCCGGCGGTACACGTCCGAGTCGATGAGTGCCAATTTGCGCCCGTTTCCAGTTTCCGATGCCGGTGGAGCGCCGATTGCAGAGAGAGGGCAGGTCGGTCATCCAGCGGAGGCACGGACATGTTACCGACGACCGGCGCGGCGCCTCGGGAAGGATTCACGCTGCTCGAGGTGATGGTCGCGCTCCTGCTCCTGACGGGCGCCTTCCTTGCGGTGGCCCAGCTCCTGGCTGTGGCGGGGCGGGCCTCGGACCAGTCGCGAGCGACGGCGGTTGGCGCCGCGCTCGCTGCGCGGAAGATGGAGCAACTCGGGGCGCTCTCGTGGGCCTACGACATCGACGGCACGCCGCTCGACGGGCTCAGCCTGTCGCCGCCCGGCGCGCTGATCGCGGACGCCGCCGGATTCGTCGACTACTTCGACGACGCGGGGGAGCTGGTCGGCGGCGGACCGCCTCCCTCGGCTCGGGCGGTATTTGCGCGGCGGTGGTCGGTCGAGCGCGCCGCAGGGATGGCGCCGCCCGCGGCGCTGATCCTCCGCGTGGCCGTGCTACGTCGAGGGCCGCCTGGCGCCGCGTTCGGTCCTGGTGTTCCCGGGTGGACTGAAGTGGCGCGGATGATTGGCGCGAAGGCAAGGAGGCCGAGTTGAGTTCCCGTGGAGGTTTCACGCTGGCGGAGTTGTTGATTGCCGGCGCCCTCGTGCTGCTGCTGATGACGGGCCTCGCGGCCGTCGTGGATCCCAGTCACGCCGGGGCGCGAGCGCAGGCGGCGGCCACGGATGTCCGTTTGCGGCTGCGCGCCGCGTCCGAGGCCATCGCGGCGGAGCTCCGCAGCGCCGGCGGCGGGCCTGCCAGCGGCGTGTATGGACGGCCGCTTGGCGGCTTCGCGCCCGCGGTGCTTCCGCTCCGACTCGGCTCCAGGGGGGACCCGCCAGGCGTCGCACGCCCGGACGCACTCACCATCATCGCCACCGCCGGCGTCGGGGCGGCCGCCGAACTGGCGACCACGTTCGTGCCGGGCGTCGGGGCGGCGCAGATCGCCGCGAGCCCGGGATGCCCGTCTGGTGACCCCGCGTGCGGCGTGCGCGTCGGCGCGTAGGTCGTGATTGTCGACGAGCATGGCCAGTGGGACCTGTTCACGGCGACGACAGTCACCGGCGCCTCGCTCGGGCTCTTGCAGCGCGGCGCGATCTCGGGCCGGCCGTTTCCGGCAGGCTCGCGGCTTGTCCCGGTGAACGTCGTGTGCTTCTTCCTTCGACCCGGAACAGCCGCAGAAGGGCTGCAATTGATGACCGGCGACGGGGACCAGTGGGAGCTTCCGGTGGTCGATCACCTGACCGGCCTGACATTCGATCTCCTGGGCGACCCGTCACCGCCCCGCCTGGGGTCTGCGGGCGGCACAACGGGCGCCGCCACGTACGGACCCAATCCGCCGCCGCCAGGTGACGACACCATCACCGACGACTGGCCGGCGGGAGAGAACTGCACGTTCCTCGCAGTTGCCGCCGGGCAGTTGAGCCGCCTGCCGGTGCTCACGGGCGGCGCCGGTGCCGCCCTGGTGCCGCTGCCGGCGTCGATGCTGACCGACGGGCCCTGGTGTCCCGACGGCTCGGCCGCGAATCGCTATGACGCCGATCTGCTCCGCGTCCGGGCTGTGCGGGTCACCATCCAGGCCGAGGCGGGATCCGCGGCGGCACGGGGAACGGACACCCGGCTCTTCGTTCACCCGGGCTCCTCGCGCGACCGGTCGGGTGTCGCGTCCGACCAGAAGGTGGTCATCGATGTGGTGCTTCGGGCCTTGCAGGCCGGCCGCTGACAGCGCCGCGGGCAGCGCCGTGGTCCTCGTGCTGGTGGGCATGTTGCTGCTCTCCGCGGTGGGGCTGGCCACCATGCTGCTGGCGACGGCCGACACGCAGGCCGCAGCGAACCAGCGTGACGCCGCGGTCATGCTGTATGCCGCGGAAGCCGGCCTCGAGCTGGCGGCGTCCGAGCTGGTCGGCGTGTCCGACTGGAACGACGTTCTGTCGGGAAACGCGACCTCTGTCTTCGCCGACGGTCTGCCGTCGGGATCGCGGACGCTGCCCGGAGGCAGGACGATTCGGGCTGGAGGAGGTCGCGAGCCTGGCGACCTGCGGCGCGTCGGCCGGCTGCTCGGCAGCCGCGCGCCAGGCGGTGACGGACGAGCGGCCCTGGGGCGCGAACAATCCGAACTGGAGGCCGTACCGCTACGGCCGCCTGTCGCCGGGCGGGCCCGCCCAGGACCTCTACATCGTGATTCTGGTTGGTGACGACCCGGCCGAAAACGACGGCAACCCTGACCGGGATGGAGTCGCGCCCGGGAATCCCGGCGCCGAGGTGCTGATGGTGCGCGCGGAGGCTTTCGGTCCCGGGTTGTCGCGCCGGAGCGTCGAAGCCGCCATGGCGCGTGTCGCGGTGCCGGGCGGGGCGTTCGCGCCGCGCTTCCTGTCCTGGCGGGAGGTGCGGTAGGACTGGAGCGGGGCCCTCGTCCAGCCGATACGAACGGTGATGGGAACCCATCCAGGCCCGTCGCCGGCCGCCTCGTCTCCCGTCCTCGTGGTCGAAGACCGCGACTCGCTTCGGACCATGCTGTGCCGGGCGCTCGAGTCAGGCGGGCACTGCGTCACTGAGGCGCGCGACGAGCCCGAGGCGATCGAACAGTTGCAGGCGTCCGCGCCGGCCGTCGTGCTCACCGACCTGCGTCTGCCTCGCGGCGACGGCTTCGGCGTCCTGCGGGCCGCGAAGGCGAGCGATCCCGAACTGCCGGTGATCGTCATGACCGCCTACGGCAGCATCCAGGACGCCGTCCTGGCGATGAAGCAGGGCGCGCTCGATTTTCTCGCGAAGCCCGTGGACCCCGACCACCTCCTGCTGCTCGTCGGCCGAGCGGTGGCCCAGCGCCAGCTGGTCGCGGAGTACCTGTTGCTCAAGCAGGAGGCCGCGTCCCGCCGCGGCATGCCGGAGATTGTCGGCTGCGCGCCGTCGCTGAAGAAGGTGTCGCTGGCCGTGCAGCGGGCGGCGGGGAGTGACGCCACCGTCCTCCTCGAAGGCGAGAGCGGTACCGGGAAGGAGCTGTTCGCGAAGGCGGTCCACGCTCTGAGCCCGCGGCGCGACGGTCCGTTCGTCGCGATCAACTGCGCAGCGATTCCAGAGGGGCTGCTCGAGACCGAGCTGTTCGGCCACGAGAAGGGCGCCTTCACCGGCGCGACCGGCCGCAAGCTGGGCAAGTTCGAGGTGGCGAACCGTGGAACGATCTTCCTCGACGAGATCGGCGACCTCTCGCTCCCCCTGCAGGCGAAGGTGTTGCGCGCGCTCGAGGAGCGGACGTTCGAGCGCGTCGGCGGGAACGCGACGGTTCGTGTGGACATCCGCGTCGTGGCGGCGACCAACCGTAACCTCCGCGCCGCCGTAGCCGCTCGGGGGTTTCGCGAGGACCTCTACTTCCGACTTTCGGTGTTCCCGATCACGATCCCGCCGCTCCGTGAACGAGCCGAGGACATTCCGCTGCTGGCCCGGCACTTCGTGGACCGGTTCTGCCGCGAGATGGGGAAGCCGGTCATGGCGCTGGCCGAGTCGGCCGACGACGCGTTGCGCGCGTACGCCTGGCCGGGCAACGTGCGCGAGCTGCAGAACTGTATCGAGCGCGCTGTCATCCTGACTGACGGCGACCGACTCCACGCGCATCACCTGAGCCTGCCGGTCGCGTCGACAGGCCCAGGCGCCGCTCAGGTCTGACCGAATCCGACGGACACCAGCGCCTCTCTCAGCTCCCCTCCTGCCACATCGTCCACGATTCGCGTTGCCCCGATGCCTGCCGGCAGCACGAAGTGGAGCGAGCCATCCACCACCTTCTTGTCGCGCCTCACCAGGTCCAGGACCCTGTTCGCGGGCAGGTCGGCGACGGGCGGCAGCGGCCCGAGCCTCATGACGAGCGCCGTCAGCGCGCGGCCCTCGTCCTCGGAGATCAGGCCGCGTCCGGCGGCGACCCGGGAGGCGACCAGCATGCCCCACGCCACGGCCTCGCCGTGGCGGAACCTGCGGTAGCCGGTGAGCGCCTCGATTGCATGCCCGGCGGTGTGACCGAAGTTGAGCACGCGGCGCCCGCCCGCTTCGCGCTCGTCCGCCGACACGATCGCGGCCTTGATGCGGCAGCAGTCGGCGATGAGCGTCGCGACGACGGGGGATGTCGGATCGGTCAGGCGCGCAGCCTCGCGATCGAGCCGCGCGAACAGGTCGGCGCTGCAGGCGATGCCGTACTTGATCACCTTGTACAGGCCGGCGCGGTACTCGCGGCGCGGCAGCGTTCGCAGGAACAAGGGATCGGTGACGACGAGGCGCGGCGGGTAGAAGGCGCCGACGAGATTCTTGCCGGCCGCGAGATTCACGCCGACTTTGCCTCCGACGGACGCGTCGACCTGGGCCAGCAGCGTGGTCGGCACCTGGACCAGGCTGATGCCGCGCAGGAAGGTCGCGGCCGCGAAGCCCGCCATGTCGCCGATGACGCCGCCCCCGACGGCCACGATCACCGACCCGCGATCCGCCCCCGCGCGGACGAGCGCGTCGTAGATCCGTCCGACCGAGGCGACATGCTTGTGCCGCTCGCCGTCGGGGATCAGGATGACGTCGGCGCCCGGCAGCGCCGCCGCCATCCGCTCGCCGTGGAAGCGCCACACTACCGGGTTCGACACGACGAAGCGACGCGGCCCGACGCGCCACTCGTCGAGTTGCTGCGCCGCCCGGTCGGCGAGGCCGTCGCCGATCAGGATGGGATAATCGCCGCCGGCGCTCTGGACATCGATACGAATCTGTGGCATCACCGCCTCGCGGGTGGATCGCTCGTTGATGGTAGGATAGCTTAAAGGACGGACGCATGGCATCGAGCGGAGACGACAAGAAGGGCGGCGGTGAAGGACAGGTGACCGCGATCACCCCGAGGTCGGAGGACTTTTCGCGCTGGTACACCGACGTCATCCGCCGCGCGGAGCTGGCCGACTACTCGCCGGTCAAAGGGTGCATGGTCATCCGCCCGTACGGCTATGCGATTTGGGAACTGATCCAGCAGGGCCTCGACCGGCGCATCAAGGCGACCGGCCACGTCAACGCGTATTTCCCGCTGCTGATTCCGCAAAGCCTTCTGATCAAGGAAGCGGACCACGTCGAGGGGTTCGCTCCGCAGGTGGCGTGGGTCACCAGGGGGGGGAACGAGGAGCTCGACGAACCGCTCGCCATCCGCCCGACGTCGGAAGCGATCATCGGCACGATGTACGCCAAGTGGATCCAGTCGTGGCGCGATCTGCCCGTCCTTATCAACCAATGGGCGAACATCGTCCGCTGGGAGAAGGTGACGCGGCTGTTCCTGCGGACCACCGAGTTCCTGTGGCAGGAAGGGCACACGGCGCACGAGACCGCGGAGGAAGCCGAGGAGGAGACGCTCAAGATCCTCGATGTCGTCTACAAGAACTTCGTGGAGACCGAGCTGGCCATGCCGGTCATCGCCGGGCGGAAGAGCGAAAGCGAGAAATTCGCCGGTGCCGACCGGACGTACTCGATCGAGGCGCTGATGGGAGACGGGCGGGCGCTGCAGGCGGCGACGTCGCACAACCTGGGTCAGAACTTCGCGAAGGCGTTCGGGATTCAGTTTCAGGCTCGGGACAAGTCGCTGCAGCACATCTGGGGCACCTCGTGGGGCATCACGACGCGGTTGATCGGCGGCGTCATCATGATGCATGGCGACGACAACGGGCTGGTCTTCCCGCCGCGCATCGCGCCCTACCAGGTGGTGATCGTTCCGATTCCCCGCGGCAACTGGCGCGAAACGGTGCTGCCGCACGCCAAGGCGATCTTCGACGAGTTGACGGCGCAGGGCGTCCGCGTGATGCTCGATGACCGCGACGCGTACACGCCCGGGTGGAAGTACGCCGAGTGGGAGCTGCGCGGCGTGCCTGTCCGCCTCGAGATTGGGCCGAAGGACATCGAGAAGGGCCAGGTGATGCTGGCGCGGCGCGACACGCGCGAGAAGCTGTCCGCTTCCCGCGACGGCCTGGCGGCCCGGATCCAGGCGCTGCTCGACGAGATCCAGAAGAACCTGTTCGACCGCGCGGTGAAGTTCCGCGAGGAGCATACCACCGAGACCACCTCGTACGACGAGTTCATGCAGATCATGGAAGGCCGCCCCGGCTACGTCGTCGCCCAGTGGTGCGGGTCAGCCGAGTGCGAAACCCGGATCAAGACCGACACGCAGGCGACGATCAGGAACCTGCCGCTCGAAGACAGCGCGGGAGGCGTCTGCGTGCGGTGCGGCCAGCCCGGCGTCGCGCGCGCCTACTTCGCGAAGGCGTACTAGAATCCGCGGTCCGGGACCCCGTTCTTCAACCACAGAGCACACGGAGAACACGGAGGTTGGCCGGTGTCACGCATGCAGGCGTGACACCAGGGTCCGGTCGAAGCCCCCGGCGTGAGAGCCCCTGTGATCTCCGTGCCCTCGGTGGTTGTCCGGCGTGGACGCAATCGACAGCGTGACGCCGCGGCGCATGGTCGATGCGCGGGGGGCCGCGGAGAGGCCGCTACTTCGGCGGGCCGAGGAGTGACACGGCGGCCTCGGGCCACCGCGCACGGATGCGCTTCGTCAGCGCGTGGCGCTCGTTGAGCTTCTCACGAGCCGCGATCGCGCGGAACACTGTGGCCAGGTGGGTGCGCCACCAGTCGGCCGCGCCGCGGTCGCGGGGCCGGGCCGGGCCGGCGCTCTCGGCGTTCGCACGGGCATAGGCCGCTGCGATCGGCTCGAGGCAGCTTCGATCCCCGATGACCTCGAGCGCCGCGAGCATCTCGACCGGCGCCGGCTCTCCGCTCTCGACGGTCTCGCGCAGATCGTACAGCGCCACCGTGCTGCCGCGAGCGGCCAGCACCTGGTGGGCCGCGGCGCGCGCCGTCATCCACTCATGGCGCCGCCGCGCGTCGGTCGTCTCCCGCTCACGATCCCGCACTCGCTGAACGAGGCCATGAAGCGTCGGGAGCGGCGCGTCAGCACCCGCCGCCTCGAGCCACTGCCGGAGCGCGTCCGGGTGATCGGGTAGCGTGCCGGCCGCGGCCCGATCGAGGGACTCCAAGGGCGGCACCACCGCGCGGCCGTCGTGACCGGCCACCATGGCTCGCACCGCCGGGCTCGGATCGTCACGCAGGCGCGAGGCGAGGAGCCCCAGTTCCGGCCCGGGCACCTGACGCAGGGCGTCGAGCGCCGCGAGGCGCACACGATCCGGCCGCTTCCCGTCCACGGCAATGGCCGCGAGGCGGTCGAGTACCGCCGCGCCCCGGGTTGACTCCAGCAGCCGTCGAAGGAGCGCCGCCGCCCCGTCTCTCACGGCGACCTCGTCGGCGTCGAGGCACCCGAGCGCGGCGTCGGCGGCGCGCGGGTCGCCGATCGCCTCGAGCGCCTCGAGTGCGCCCACGCGGGCCGCAGTCCCGGCGCTCGATCCGAGCAGGCCGAGCAGCCCGGCGACCGCCCGCGTGCCGATCACGGACAGCCGCGCGACCGCCGTCTCGCGGGCCGCGTCGGCTCCCGACTCGAGATCCGTCAGCAGCGCGGCGACTTCGCGGGCCGACGAGCGGGTGATCGCCACGTCGTCACTCCTCGACGGGTTCCGTCGGGCGGCGCTTTCCGAACGCCCAGGCGATGCCGATGCTGATGATGTAGAGGCCGATCATCGGCGCCGCGAACAGCGTCTGCGTCAGCATGTCGCCGCTCGGCGTGACGACGGCGGACGCGACGAAGATGATCAGGATGGCGTACTTGAAGCTCTTGATGAGGAACCGCGCCGTGACCAGGCCGATGCGCGCAAGCGAGTAGACCACGGCGGGCATCTGGAAGACCAGGCCCATCCCGAGGATCATCTTCACATAGAGCGCGAACACCGGCTCGACCCGCGGATAGAATGTCAGCTTGTCGTTCGCGAAACTCGCGAAAAACGTCCACATCCACGGGAAGAGCAGGTAGTGCGTGAACGCGGCGCCGCCGACGAACCCCACCGTCGCGAGGATGACGAAGGGCGCCGCAAGCCGCTTCTCCTTCGCGTAGAGGCCCGGCGCGACGAACAGCCACGCCTGCGAGAGGATGACCGGCATCGCCATGATCACGCCCGCCAGCAGCGCCATCTTCACATACAGGACGAACGCTTCCGTCGGCTCGTTGTAGACGAGTGTGCTCCCCTTCGGCAGCAGGCGGTTGAGGGGATCCATCACGAAGGCGTAGATTTCTGAACGAATGTGAACGCGACGATGCAGCCGACGCCAATGGCCGCGATGCTGACGACGAGGCGCTTCCGGAACTCGTCCAGGTGCTCCAGGAAGGTCATCTTCGCGCCGCCGCCTTCGAGCGGTGCGTCGCCCCAGCCGTCGGAACCGTCAGCCGCGGGTTCGTCGGAAGATCGGGAGAACGGCAGGAACGCCATCAGTCGGGCTGAATCGCGGTGTTGTCGGTCGCCCGCGGGTCGGCGGCCGGCTCGTGTGGAACCGCGGTGGTCTCGCTGTCGGTGGCCGCAAAGGGTTCACTTTCGGCGGGCGCGGTGGTCTCGCTGTCGGCAGGCGCGGTGGTCTCGCTGTCGGTGGCCGCAGTGGGCGCATCTCGGTGGCCGCTGGACCGGGCGTCGTCGCGGCGGCCTGCGCCTGCCGCTGATCGTCCACGCGGATCTCCTCTTCGAGCGTGTTCCGGAGCTCGTTTGACGCGCGCTTGAATTCGGCGATGCTGCGGCCGAGCGACTTGCCGAGGTCGGGCAGACGGCGCGGACCGAAGATGATCAGCGCGATCACGAAGATGATGATCAGTTCCTGCATGCCGATCGAGCCGAACATGTCGCCACTCCCGGACTCCAGCGCCGCACCTCGGCGTGCGCGCGGGTCCCGTTTCGCATTATAGCGGATCCCGTTTCGCATTGTAGCAGCCGGTCCGGAGGAGGGCAGGCCGCGGCCCGCGAGCGTCGACCCGGAAGTCGTTGCGGCACCGTAGTTTATCTGCTAGCATCGAATCCATGGTGCGTAGGTACGGTGTGCTTTCAATGGCGGCGTTCGCGATCGTCGTCTCCGCGCTCGTCGGGGGATTCCTCGGGCGGAACGCGACGGCGACGGCGGCCGACGTTTCGGACTACCGGACGTTCACGGCGGCCCTCGGCGCGGTCGAGGCCAACTACATCGACACGGTCGATTCCAGGCGCCTGGTCTACGGCGCGATTGGCGGCATGCTCCAGACGCTCGACCCGCACTCGAGTTTCATGGACCCCGACTACTACAAGCGGATGCGCGAGCGCCAGGAGGGACAGTACTTCGGCCTCGGCATCACCATTCAGGTGATCGAGCACGACATCAACGTCGTGTCGCTGTTCGAAGGCACGCCGGCCTACAAGAAGGGCGTCCGGCGCGGCGACATCATCGTGCGGATTGCCGACGAGGACGTGCGGACCTGGACGGACGAGCAGGGCAAGCCGCTGATTGGCCTGCCGCTGTCGGAGAAGGCGGTCTCGAGGCTGCGAGGCCCGAAGGGCACCCTGGTGAAGGTCGGGCTCAAGCGAGCCGGCTACGACCAGCCGATCGAAATCGAGGTCCCGCGCGCCGAGATCAACATCCCGTCCATCACCGCGTCGTTCATGGTGGACGCGCAGACCGGATACGCCAAGGTGCAGGACTTCGCCGAGCACACCGATCGCGACCTGGGGCTCGCGCTGGGCGACCTGAAGGCGAAGGGCATGAAGCGTCTCCTGCTCGACCTGCGCGGCAACCCGGGCGGGCCGCTGGACCAGGCCATTCGCGTCTCGAATCGCTTCCTTCCCCAGGGGTCGCTGATCGTGTCCACCCGCGGCCGGACCTCCAACTCCGACCAGAACTACAGGGCGACCGAGAAGAGCGAATACACCGAGATCCCGCTCGTCGTCCTGGTGAGCCGCACGAGCGCGAGCGCGTCCGAGATTGTCAGCGGCGCGATCCAGGACTACGACCGCGGCCTGATCGTGGGAGAGACGACGTTCGGCAAGGCGCTCGTACAGTCGGTCTACCGGATCAGCGACAACGCCGGCCTCGCGCTGACCACCGCCCGCTACTTCACGCCGAGCAACAGGCTCATCCAGCGTCCGTGGGACGGCACCTTCGACGAGTACCAGACCTACACGCTCAAGGACCAGACCGAGAAGGTCCATCCGGCGGCCGACCTGCGCTACACCGCCGGCGGCCGGAAGGTATACAGCGGCGGCGGCATCGAGCCGGACAAGCGCATGGAGGGTCCCGTCGAGGGCTTCAACCCGACGCGCCTGGGGCGGCTGATCTATGCCCGCCAGCTCTTCGCGACGTTCGCCGAACGCTTCGTGGCGGAAGGCGACACCCGCATCACGCCGCGGCCCGACCAGAAGCGGCTGCCGCGCACCTTCGCCGTGGACGACGCCATGCTGGCTGAATTCAAGTCCTTCCTCGTCGCGCAGAAGGTGGCCGTGGACGCGGAGTTGTTTGCCAAAGACTCCGACTTTCTCCGCGCCCTGATCCACTACGACATCGACGTCGCGCTGTTCGGACCGTCCGAGGCGCGCCGGAACCTGCTGTCGAAGGACCCGCAGGCTCAGTTCGCCCTGCAGCAGTTCGGCGAGGCGGAGCGTGTCGGCGAACTCCGAAAGACCAAGGGGAACAAGACCGGGCACTAGTTCTTGGGCCCTCTCGGTCGCTTGCTACAAGGCCTTGCACTTGTTAGACTGACCGACGGTTCGGTGCCTGGGGCCAGACTCTGGATCCTGGCGTGACGCCAGGGTCCGGGGTTGGCCCCAGAGTCGTTTCACCGCCGTCGACGACCCTGCGAAGGACAGCGATGCGTCTGCAGAAGCTTCAGATTTCCGGGTTCAAGTCGTTCTCGGACCGGTCCGAGCTGGCGTTCGATCGCGGCGTCACCGCCATCGTCGGCCCGAACGGGTGCGGGAAGAGCAACGTCGCGGACGCCATCGTCTGGGTCCTGGGCGAACAAAGCGCGAAGAGTCTGCGCGGCGACCAGATGCAGGACGTCATCTTCAACGGCAGCGAGGCGCGCAAGGCCACGGCGTCGGCGGAAGTGCGGCTCATGCTGTCGGGAGTGACCTCGGCGAGCGAGCGGGCGGGCCTCGCCGCCGCTACCGATGCCGGCGATGCCGAACCGCTGATCGCTCGAGACGTCGAGGTGACGCGCCGCCTGTATCGGTCCGGCGAGAGCGAGTATCTCATCAATGGCGAGGTCGTGCGCCTGAGGGACGTCCACGAGCTGCTGATGGACACCGGCCTCGGCGCAAAGGCCTACGCGATCATCGAGCAGGGGAAGATCGGCCAGATCCTCAGCACGCGGCCGACCGATCGGCGGCAGCTGATCGAAGAAGCCGCAGGCGTCACGAAGTACAAGGCCCGCCGCCGCGCGGCGGAGCTCAAGCTGGAAGCGGCGGAGCAGAACCTCACGCGAATCGACGACATCGTCTTCGAGGTCGAGAAGCAGCGCTCGGCGCTCAAGCGGCAGGCCGCCAAGGCGCGCCGTTACCGGCGGCTTCGCGAGGAGCTTCGCCGGTGGGAGAAGGTCCTCTTCGCGCGGCGCTATCGGGTCCTGGCCGCCGAGATCGAGTCGGCCCGCGCGCGCCTCGGCGGGCGGCGCGATGCCGAAGCGGCGGCGGCCGCGCGTCTGGCGGCCGCGGAAGACACGCTGGCGCGGACGCGCCTCGATCTGGCGCAGGCAGAAGCGGCGGCCGGCGCGGCGCGCGAATCGGCCCACGCGCGCGAGCTGGAGATCGATCGCCAGCAGAATCAGATCAGCTTCAACGAGCAGCAACTCGAGAGCCTCGGCGCGCGGAGCGGCGAGATTGGCGAGGAGCTGAGCGCCATCGAGGCCAGGCGCGAGCCGGCGCGCCAGGCCCTCCTCGAGCGGCGCGAGGCGGCCGCGAGGGCGGCCGGTGAGCGCGAGCAGGCGTCCAGTATCCTCGCCACGGAAAACGGGGCCTACGACGCGGCGTATGCCGGTCTCCAGGCGCTCGAGGCCGACGTCGACGAGAAGCGCCAGGACGTCTATCTCGCGCTGTCGGCGATCAGCTCGCTCCAGCACGCCATCGACAACGCCGCCGCGGCGCGCGAGCGCGTCGAGGAGGAGCTGGCCAGGCTCGAGGCTGAACGCTCGGACGTCGACGTCGAGGACTCGCGTTTGCAGGCCGATCTCGAGGCTGGCCGCCAGCAGCTGGCGACCGCCCAGGTGAGGCTCGAGCGCGTGCGCGCCGAAGGTGAGGCTCGTCAGGCCCAGCTGGCCGATGCCAGAGACCAGCACGAACAGCTCCGCCAGGACACCCGCGCCGCCGAACAGGAACGGGCCAGCGTGGAGGCGCGGCTGACGTCGCTCGAGGAGCTCGAAGCGGCCCGCGCGCAGTACGGCGACGCCGCGCGGTTCTTGCTGGCGGACCAGACGGCGGGCATCCGCCAGTTCGGATCGCTGGCCGACTGCCTCGAGGTTGACGCCGGATACGAGCGCGCCGTCGAATCGTACCTCGGCGATCTGCTGCAGCACGTGCTCGTGCCCGATCACGACGGGGCGGCCCGTGCCCTCGCGCTCGTGCGCGAGCACAACGCCGGCCGCTGCGGGTTCCTCGTCGTTGGCGCCGCCGTGCAGGCCGGCTGGCCGGAACCGGCGCCGCCGGGCGCCGGCCTCGTGCCGATGGCGTCGGTGATCCGAATCACGGGCCAGTATGCCGACCTCGTCCGTCACGCCATCGGCCACGCGTGGATCGCGACATCCTACGCCGGTGCCGTCGAGGCCTCGCGGCTGACGGACCTGCCGGTGGTGACGCCAGACGGCGACGTGCTCCGCGGTTCGCACCTCGTGTACGGCGGCGTGCGCGAGGAAGCCCGCGGCATTCTCTCCACGAAGCGCGAGGTGAAGGAGCTCCGCGACCGCGCCGTCGCGATTCGTGCCGGTCTCCTCAGGCTGGAGGGGCGGAGTGATGAGGCGGCGGCGGCCATCGATCGCCTGACACAGGAGATCACCCGGCTTGTTGCCGAGGCGCACGCGCAGGAGAAGGCGATCGTCGGCTTCGAGGCGCTGGTCGCCAACGCGCTCGAGAACCGCGAGCGCCTGACGCGCAAGGCCGAGGTTCTGGCGACCGAGAGCGCCCGCGCCCGGGAGGAGCAGCGGACGCTCGAGGGTCGCGAGCGCGAGGCGCGGGAGTCGGTCGCCCGCCAGGAGGACGTGCGCCTGGCCGCCGACGAGCGGCTCGCGATTGCGCAGCGCGAGCTGCAGAACGCCCGCGAGGCCGCCGAGGTGATCGGCCGCCGCGTGGCCGACCTTCGGGCCGAGCACGCGGGCCTCGTCGAGCGGGCGACCGCGCTGCTCTCCGAGGTCGCCCGGCAGGAGGATGTGATCGACGAACTCGAATCGCGCTTCGCGGCCCGTCAGGAGGAGGCGCGTCAGAACCAGGAGCGCCAGGCGGTGTTGCGACAGGCGATCGAGAACGGCAAGGTGCGCCTCGATCTCGACGTCCAGGACCTCGACCGCCTGCGGACCGTGGTCCGCGGCGCCGACGAGCGGCTATCGACGCTGCGGGCCGGGGCCGACGCCGAAGACGCGGCCATCCGGGAGGCGCGCAGGGCGCTCGATGGCATCCGCGCCGAGGTGGGCGAACTGGAGCTGGTTCGCGTGACCGCCGAATCCGATCTGGCGCACCTGGCATCGACCTGTGTCGAGGCCGTGCAGGCTACACTCGAACAGGTGCTCGCGGAAGTGGAGGAGGCCGAGCGCGACGGCCATGTCGCCCCTGGCGTCGCGATGGCCGGCGAGCCGGAGGACGAAGCTGTCGAGGAGGACGGGGAGACGGCCGAGCCGCCATCCGAGCCCGCAACGCCGGACGATGCGATCGCGGCCCTCAAGGCGAAGATCGATCGTCTCGGGCCGGTGAACATGATGGCGATCGAGCAGTTCGACGACCTCGAGAACCGCCACACGTTCCTCACGGTCCAGCGGAAAGACCTCCGCGAGTCGATTGCCGCCACCGGCGAGGCGATCAAGCGGATCGACGAGACCAGCAAGGAGCGCTTCCGGGAAGCGTTCTCGGTCATCAACCAGAACTTCCAGGAGACCTTCGCCGTGCTGTTCGGCGGCGGACGGGCCGGCCTCGCCCTGCTCGACGAAACCGACGTCCTCGAGAGCGGCATCGAGATTGTCGCGCAGCCGCCAGGGAAGCGTCTCCAGAACGTGCAGCTGCTGTCGGGCGGCGAGAAGGCGCTGACCGCCATCGCGCTGATGTTCGGTATCTTCCGGTACAAGCCGAGCCCGTTCTGCGTGCTCGACGAGATCGACGCGCCGCTCGACGACGCGAACATCGGGCGGTTCACCGACATCCTCAAGAAGATGCAGGAGGAGACCCAGTTCATCATCATCACCCACAGCCGCAAGACGATGGAGATCGCCGACCGGCTGTACGGCGTGACGATGGAGGAACCGGGCGTGTCGAAGCTGATCTCCGTCCGGCTGAACTAGGGGTCCTCGTCGAACCCGGGCGGTGACTCCAGCGTATAGTCCTGCAGGAGGCACGCTTGCCATGTACGCCACCCGCTTGATAGCCGCCGCCGGCCGCCTCACCTCCGTTCTGGCCGCCGCCGCCGCCCTCTCCGCCTGCGACGTCGTCGTCAACAGCCTCGATGCCAAAGGACAGGCGAAGGACCAGTGGACGAAGACGTACACGATCGCGCCGACAGGCGACGTGGAGATCGTCAACGCGAACGGCCGAATCGACGTGACCGGTGCAGACGGCACCCAGGTCGAGGTCGTGGCCGAGCGGACCGCCAGGGCCATGACCGACGAAGACGCGCAGAAGATCCTCGCGCAGCTGCAGATCGTCGAGACGGCCACCGCGGGTAGCGTCCGGCTCGAAACGAAGGCGCCGAAGGGCGACGGACGGCGCGTGGAGGTCACCTACCACGTGAAGGTGCCCGCCTCGGTGAACGTCCGCGTGCAGAACTCCAACGGGACGATCACGCTCGCGGCCCTCAAGGGGACCGTCAACGCCGAGACTGACAATGGCACCGTCGTCGGCCGGCAGCTGGCCGGCGCCGTCACGGCGACCACGACAAATGGCTCCGTGCAGCTCGACATGAGCGCCGTGGCCGAAGGCGGCATCCGTGCGGAGACCGTCAACGGCTCCGTCGAGTTGACGCTGCCGTCGAACGCGAAGGCGGATGTGCAGGCGACGTGCGTGAACGGGCGGGTGGGGATGGAGGGCCTCAAGATCGACGGCCCTGAATCCACCCGACGGCGAGTCGAGGGACGACTGAACGGCGGCGGGCCGAAGGTCGTCCTTGAAACCACGAACGGGCGCGTCCAACTGACCGGGAAGTGAACGAAGACAGGTCCGCCCGCTACCACAAGCTGGGCCGTCGGACGGCCATCGCATCCAGGGCGTGGAGCGCCGGGCTTCTGGTGTGCCTGGCGGCCACGCCGACGTCGCTCGCGCTCCGGCGCATGGCGGAGGCGGCAGCCGATCCGCTGCCTGCGGCGTTGCAGCCGACCGCCATCGTGCTGGTATACCTTGCCTGCCTTGGCGTCATCCACGAGGTTGGCGCCTTACCGTTCGCCTTCTACCGCGGGTTCCTCCTCGAGCGCCGCTACGGCCTGTCGACGGAACGGTTCGGTCACTGGCTCCGTGACCACACAAAGGGAATCGGCCTCGGTGCCCTCTTGTCGGGCGCCGGTCTCTCGCTGCTCTACGCAGCCATCCGGCTGACGCCGGACTGGTGGTGGGTGGCCGCGACCGCTGGATTCGGCGTTGTTGTCGTTGCCCTCACGAGCCTGGCGCCGGTCCTGCTGCTCCCGCTCTTCTTTACATTCCGGCCGCTGGCGAGAGCCGAGCTGCGGACGCGGCTGATCGGCCTGTCGCAGCGCGCCGGCGTGGCCGTCGCCGACGTCTGCGAATGGCAGGTCAGCGACCGCACGAAGAAGGCGAACGCCGCGCTCACGGGCCTCGGCCGCACACGGCGCATCCTCGTGTCGGACACCCTCCTCGCGGGGCATCCGGACGAGGAAGTCGAGGTGATCCTCGCCCACGAACTCGGCCACCAGGTTCATCACGATGTAGGGAAGGGGATTGCGATCCAGGCGGTCGTGGCCGGGCTGGGGTTCTTCGCCGCCAGTCGGGCGCTGCCGGCGCTCGCGCCGCGGCTCGGGTGGGACGGGCCGGCGGACGTGGCCGGTCTGCCCGTCCTGTTGCTCTCGGCCGGCCTCTCTGCGCTCGCCCTGTTGCCAGCCGTCACCGCAGCGTCGAGAGCCATGGAGCGGGCGGCCGACCGGTTCGCGTTCGAGCTGACCGGAAACGCGCCGGCGTTCGCGACGGCGATCGAGAGGCTGGGGGCCCAGCACCTCGCCGAGGAGCGCCCCTCGCGTCAGGCCCGATGGCTCTTCTACACGCACCCGCCGGTCGCCGAACGGGCGGCCGCCGCCCGGGCCTGGCACGAGACCCACGTTCGCCAACGCACTTCCGGCCAGACACGTCTATAATGACGGGGCGCGCATCGACGTGTGTTCATCATGGCTGGCGTTCATGAACTCATTCGGCGTCTTCAAATGGGCCCGTGTTGCGGCCGTCCTCCTGCTTGCGGCTTCCGGCTGGTGCTGTGGATCAGCCGGGTCTGAGTCGGCTTCAGCCAACACCGCGACGTCTTCGTCCGCCACGGTCACGGTTCGGCGCGGGTCGTTCACCCGCACCGTCCGCGTGGCCGGGATCACCGAGGCGGTGAGGAACGCCGCGGCGGTCGCGCCGCGCCTGGCGGGCCAGAACAACCAGACCCTCACGATCACGAAACTCGTGGCGAGCGGCGCGCGCGTGAAAGCGGGCGAAGTCCTCGTCGAGTTCGATCCCCAGGACCAGAACCGCGTGGCGTTCGACCGCCGGACCGAGTTCCAGGACCTCGAGCAGCAGATCCGGCGCGTGGAAGCGGAGCAGGCGACAGCCTACGCCGCTGACGAGACTGCGATGAAGCAGGCCGAGAACGACGTCAGTCGCGCCGAGCTGGAGACGAGGAAGAACCGCGTCCTGCCCCCGATCGAGGCGGACAAGAACGACCTGGCGCTCGAGGAGGCCAGGGCCAGGCTGACCGAGGTGCGGCAGGCGAGGGCCCTCAGGCGCCTGACGGCCGCCGCCGACTTGAAGATCCTCGAGATCCGACGCGCGCGCATGGCGCAGACGCTCAAGCACGCCGAGGAGAATGCGGCCTACATGGTGATCCGGGCACCGTTCGACGGCCTGTCGGTCGTGCAGCCGGTGTTCAAGGGATCCGCGATGACCGAGGTGCAGGAAGGCGACGACGTCCGGCCCGGCATGCCGATCGTCAGTGTCGTCGATCCGACCTCGATGCAGGTGCGTGCGAGGGTCAGCCAGGTGGATCGGAGTCTGGTGGCCGTCGGCCAGCCGGTGCGCGTGACGCTGGACGCCTACCCCGGCGTGTCGTTCGACGGGAAGGTGGCGCAACTCGCCCCGCTGGCCATCACCAGTTCGGTGACGGCGGCCGTTCGCGGCTTTGTGGCCATCGTCTCGATCGCCGGATCGGACAACGTCCTGATGCCTGACCTCTCGGCGGCCGTCGACGTGACCGTCCAGCAACGGGAGAACGTGCTCGTGCTCCCGCGCGAGTCGGTGGCGATCGACAAGACGGGGGCGTGGGTGAGGGTGAAGCAGGGCGGCTCGTTCGTGCGCCGCGCCGTCACGGTCGGAGAGGTCGGCGACGTCCAGGTGGTCGTGGCCTCTGGCGTAGCCGAAGGGGCAGTCCTCGCGCGCCGCGCGGCGGGAGGTGAGTGAGATGAGGGCGCTGGCTCTGCGGATGGCGTCGCGATGGCGCCACCTGGCGGCGGTGGCCGCGGTCGTCGCCATCGGGCTGGCGATCTACGCCACGGGCTTCGGGCGGGCGCGCGCGAACGTGCCGACGGCCGCGGTCTCGCGCGGCGAGTTCGTCGACGTCGTCGAACTCCGCAGCGAGATCCGCCCAGTCAGATCCGTGGTGCTGAATGCTCCGACGCAGGCCGGCGAGCTCCAGATCGTGCGGCTGGTGAAGAACGGCGCGAAGGTGAACGCCGGCGACGTGGTGGTCGAGTTCGACGACACCTCGCTCAGGCGGCAGGAGACCGACCGCAAGGCCGAGCTGAAGCAGCGCGACGCCGAGCTCGAACAGTGGCGGGCCCAGGCGCGGATGGCCGAGGAAGCGAGCGCCACGAACCTCATGCGGGCGCAGTTCGACGTCAATCGCGCGAAGCTCGACGTCGTGGACCGGGACTTCGTGGCGCGCATGGACCTCGAGTTGGCCAGACTGACGTTGAGCGATGCCGAGCAGCGCCTCATCGAGGCCGAGAAGAGGCAGGTATCCGACAAGGCGGCCCAGGCGAGCGAAGGGGCCCGCCGCACCCGGCGGCGCGACCGGACGCAGCAGGAACTGGAGAGGACCCAGGGCGTCATCGCCAGCCTCAAAGTGCGCGCACCGTCGGCCGGCACCGCGAGCCTCATGGCCAACGCGCGATCCGGGCGGATGATGGGCAACCCCCAGGACTTCCGCGAGGGCGACCGGGCGTGGCCGGGCGCGGCGATTGCGGAACTGCCCGACCTGTCGTCGGTTCACCTGACGGCGCGCCTCGACGAGGCGGACCGCGGACGGGTCGAGTTCGGGCAGTCGGCCACCGTGCATCTCGACGCCGTGCCAGACAAGGTGTACGACTCGAAAGTGTCGAAGATCTCGATCCTCGCTCGGGTGGACTTCTCGACGAGCTGGCCGCCGACACGCGACTTCGACCTCCAGCTCGCCATGAACGATCCTGATTCGCGCCTCAAGCCCGGCATGAGCGCCACGGTTCGGATCGCCGTCGCACGGCTCCGGAACGTGCTGGTGGTGCCGGCGCAGGCGGTGTCGCTCGTGAACGGCAGGCCGACCGTCTACGTGCAGATCTCGGGCGGCTTCGATGCGCGGCCGGTGGCGATCCTGAAACGAGGGCGCGAGCAGGTGGCGCTGGCGTCAGGCGTGGAGCCGGGCGAGCGCCTGGCGCTGGGCAATCCCAACGCGAAACCGGCTGGCGGGCGGTAGCGCGCCGCGTTCGGAGCGGACATGAAGGTCAAGCGAGTCCTGTGGGCCGTGGCGGTGGTGGGCGTGACCGGAGGCTTGGTCGCAGCGGCGTCTGCGATCAAGTCCAGCCCGATCGCGACGAGGCGCGCGCCCACCGCGCGGGTCACGCGGGGCGTCCTCAAGCCGGACGTCTGGGCGACGGGGGAATTCCGGGCGTCCCGGACCGTATCGCTGGCTGCGCCGACGGCCGGCGGCGGCCTGCGCCTGATCAAGCTCGCCGACACCGGGACGGCGGTGAAGACCGGTGACGTGGTGATGGAGTTCGATCCGGCCCAGCAGCAGTTTGCGCTGGATCAGGCGCTCTCCGAGGTGGCCGAGGCCGAGCAGGAGGTCATCCGGCGCCGAGCCGACATCGAGGCGCGGGCTGCGCAGGACCAGGTCACGCTGCTCAACGCGCGCTACCGTGTCCGCCGGGCGGAACTCGATTGCCGCACGCCCCAGCAGTTGATCAGCGCCAACGAATACAAGAAGCGCCAGCTCACGCTCGATGAGATGAAGCGCCGCCTCGCGCAGACCGAGCACGACGTCGTCGAGAACCAGAACAACGCGCGGGCGGCGCTGGCCGTTGTCGAGGAGGGGCGGAACAGGTCGCGCCTCAACGCCAACCGAGCCCGCCAGATCATCGACAGCCTGGTGGTGCAGTCGCCGATTGACGGTCTGGTGCTCGTCAAGGAGAACCAGGACGCGACCGGCGGCGTGTTCTTCTCCGGCATGTCGCTGCCCGAGTTCCGCGTCGGCGACATGGTCGGGTCGGGCCGGCCGATCCTGGACGTATCGGACACGACCGACCTCGAGATCCAGGTGCGCGTCAACGAGCAGGAGCGGGCGACGCTGGTTGCGGGCCAGGCGGCGACCGTCCTGGCCGACGGCCTGCCAGGGTTTCCGTGCGCGGCGCGCATCACGTCGCTGTCCGCCGTCGCCGTGCGGATGAGGCAGCAGGCGGGGCCGCTCCGGCAGTTCGAAGCGGTGCTCAGGGTCGACAAGGCGGACCAGCGGCTGCGCCCCGGCACGACGGTCCGTGTCCTGATTGCCGGACAGGAACTCAAGAACGTGCTGACCGTGCCGAGGCAGGCGGTATTCCAGCAGAGCGGGACGTCGGTTGTGTACCTTCCGGTCGGCGACCGCTTCGAACCGCGCGTCGTGAAGATCACCGCCCAGTCCGAGAGCCGGACAGCCATCGAGGGGATCGAGGAGGGTGCCGAAGTGGCGCTGGTGAACCCTGCGGCAGCGGCGACCGCGCAGCCGGCGGCGGCAGGGCCGGCCTCGCCGGTGTCTGCGCCTGTGGCGGCGCCGGGAGGGCGGCGATGACGCGCATGTCCGTCCAGGGCATCGTCCAGAACTGGCGCCAGAAGGCGCAGGAGATGGCGCCCGAGCTCGCCCAGGGGATCGACAACCTGCGTTCGCGCAAGATGCGTTCGCTGCTGACGATGCTCGGAATGATTTTCGGCGTGGGGGCCGTCGTGGCCATGCTGTCGATCGGCGCCGGCGCCCAGCAGGAGGTCATCGCCTTCATCGAGCAGCTCGGCGTGCGGAACGTCATCGTGGAAGCGCGCGAGTCGCCGGACAGCCAGGCGCTGGACAAGGTGCGGAAGCTCTCGACAGGCCTGTCGCTCCAGGACCTGCGCAGCATCCAGGCGAATCTCGACACGCTGGCGGCGCCGAGTCCCCGGAAGCGGGTGATGCCGCTGAAGATGCTCCCCAAACCGCAGGCCGAGATGCCGATGGTGTACGGCGTCGCGCCGGCGTACGCCGCGATCTCGGGCCTGCACGTGTCGTCCGGCCGGTTCTTCGACGAGGCCGACGGCGAGGCGGGCGCGGTCGCGGTGCTCGGCCAGGCGGCGGCGGCGTCGGTCTTCGGCACCGACGATCCCGTCGGCCGATTCGTGAAGGTGAACCAGCAGTGGTTCCGGGTGATCGGCGTCGCCGGGCCGCAGCTCGCGGCGCAGACCGACATGGGCGGCCTGCCGGCTCAGGACCGGAACAACGTGATCTACGTGCCGCTCATGGCAGCCATGCTGCGCGTCGAGGACTCGCAGAGCTTCCGGAAGGACGAAATCGACGGCATCTACCTCGCGCTTCGATCGGAGCGCGACGTCACCACGGCCGGCGCGATCGTCCGCGGCCTGCTCGACGCGTCGCACCGCGGCGCGGGGGATTTCAGCGTGCTCGTTCCCGCCGAACTCCTCGCCGAGCAGCAGCGCACGCGCCGAATCTTCCAGGTTGTCATGGTGGCCATCGCGTCGATCTCGCTGCTCGTCGGCGGCATCGGCATCATGAACATCATGCTCGCCAGCGTGCTCGAGCGCACCCGCGAGATCGGCGTCCGCCGCGCCGTCGGCGCGCGCCGCGTCGACATCATCCGGCAGTTCCTCATCGAGACGACGCTGATCACGACGACCGGCGGCGTGCTGGGGATTGTGCTCGGCGTGGTCCTCTCGCAGCTCGTGGGCTTCTTCGCCGGGTGGTCCACAATCGTGTCGATGATGTCGATCCTGCTGGCGTTCTTCGTCTCCGTCTCGGTCGGACTCATCTTCGGCGTCTATCCGGCGATGCGCGCTTCGAGCCTCGACCCGGTCTATGCGCTACACTACGAGTGACTGGAGGACCATCGAATGAAACGGATTGCGAACGCAACGTGGAGGGGCGGACTCAAGGACGGCCGGGGCACCTTCAGCGTGGCCAGCGGCACGATCACGAATCAGAACGTCACCTTCCGGACCCGGTTCGAGGACGAGCCGGGCACGAACCCAGAGGAGTTGATCGCGGCCGCCCACTCCAGCTGCTTCAGCATGGCCCTGAGCGCCCAACTCGGTGAGCGCGGCATCACGCCGGCGTCGATCGAGACCACCTGCACGATCACGTTCGAGGGCGGGACGTTGACGAAGAGCGTCCTGCAGACGACCGTTCATGCGGAGGGGGCGGAGAAGGCCAAGGTCGAGGAAGCAGCGGCCGCCGCGAAGTCCGGCTGCCCGATCTCGAAGGTGCTGAACCTGGAGGTCGTCCTCGAACTCACCGTGGCGTAGCCGGCGGCCCGTCGTACAACGAAAAGGGGCGGGTCAGAAGACCCGCCCCCGTGAGCCGATCGCGGGGCTGCTTGTCCCGCCGAAGCGCTCGCGCGAAGGCGGAAAGCCCCGCGCCACACCTCAACGCCAGCCGTCAGTGCCGACGCCCGCGGTCTCCGCCCGGGCGCCCACCGGGGCGGCCGCCGCCGGGGCGCCCGCCGGGCTCGCGCGGTGCGTACTCGCGCGGCGCGCCGGCTTCGCCTCCCGCCGGCGCCGCCTCGTCCGCGCCTTCCAGCAGTGCCTTCCGGCTCAGGCGGACCTTGCCGCTCGGGTCGATGTTGATGACCTTCACCATCAACTGCTCGCCTTCCTTGAGTTCGTCCCGCACATCGTTCACGCGGTGCTTGGCGATCTCGGAGACATGGAGCAGCCCGTCGACTCCCGGCATGATCTCGACGAACGCGCCGAAATCGGTGATCCGCTGGACGGTGCCGAGATACGACTTGTTCAGCTCCGGCGTCGCGGTCAACTCCTGGATGATCGCGATCGCGCGCGCGGCCGAGTCGCCGTCGGCCGACGCCACGTTCACGCGGCCGTCGTCTTCGACGTCGATCTTCACGCCGGTGCGCTCGATGATGCTGCGGATCATCTTGCCGCCCGGCCCGATAACGTCGCGGATCTTGTCGACCGGGATCTGGATGGTGACGATCCGCGGCGCGTAGTCGGAGATGTCGGTGCGCGGCGCGTTCAGCGTCGCCAGCATCGTGTCGAGGATGTGGAGCCGGCCGCGGCGCGCCTGCTCCAGCGCCTCGCGCATGATCGCCGCCGTGATGCCCGACACCTTGATGTCCATCTGCAGCGCGGTGATTCCCTCCGCGGTACCCGCGACCTTGAAGTCCATGTCGCCGTAGTGGTCCTCGGCGCCCGCGATGTCGGTCAGCACGGCGTACTTGCCGGTCGCCTCGTCCATCACCAGGCCCATCGCCACGCCCGCGACCGGCGCGGCCAGCGGCACGCCGGCATCCATCAGCGCCAGCGACCCGCCGCACACCGTCGCCATCGACGACGACCCGTTCGACTCGAGGATGTCCGACACGACGCGCACGGTATACGGGAACTTCTCCTCGGCCGGGAGCATCGGCGCCAGCGACCGCTCGGCAAGCGCGCCGTGGCCCACCTCGCGGCGGCCGGGGCCGCGCAGGAACGCCACCTCGCCCACCGAGAACGGCGGGAAGTTGTAGTGCAGCATGAAGCGCTTGTAGATCTCGCCGCTCACCATCTCGACCTTCTGCTGGTCGTCCGAGGTGCCGAGCGTGGCGGTCACGAGCGCCTGCGTCTCGCCGCGGGTGAACACGGCCGACCCATGCGCGCGCGGCAGCACGCCCACCTCGATCCAGATCGGACGAACCTGGTCGAACGCGCGGCCGTCGAGCCGCACGCCGCGGTCGAGAATCGCGTCGCGCAGCACCTTCTCCTTGAGTTCCTTGAAGATCGCCTTCGCCTCGCTCCGGCGCTCGACCTCCTCTTCCGGCATCGAGCCGACCAGCTCCCCGAGGATCTGGTCCACGGCCGCGTAACTCTCGATCTTGTCCTGGAGCTGCATCGCCTCGGAGAGCGGCAGGAGGACCTTCTCCTCGACCTCGCGGTAGAAGTCCCGGTTGATCTCCTTCTTGGGCGCCGCCACCTTGGGCTTGCCAGCTTCCTGTGCCATCCGGTCGATCATGTCCACGATCTGCTTGATGGCGGCGTGGCCGGCCTCGAGCGCCGTGACCACGAGATCCTCGCTGACGACCTTCGCGCCCGCCTCGACCATCACGAGGCCGTCCTTGCTCCCGGCGACGACGATGTCGAGGCGAGCCTCCTTGCGCTGGGCGAAGGTCGGGTTAATCACGACCGCGTCGCCGACCAGCGCCACCCGCACCGCCGCGATGGTCTTCTCGACCGGAATCTCCGACAGCGCCATCGCGGCCCCCGCGCCGGTGATGGCCAGCACATCCGAGTCGTTGTCCGAGTCGGCCGAAAGCACCAGGGCGACGACCTGGGTCTCGTGATGCCAGCCGGACGGGAACAGCGGGCGCAGCGGCCGGTCGATGGCCCGGCTCGTCAGCACTTCCTTCTCGGCGGGCTTGCCCTCGCGCTTGAAGAACCCGCCGGGGATGCGGCCCGACGCGTAGGTGTATCCCGGTAGTCGACGGTGAGCGGAAGGAAGTCGATGCCCTTGCGCTCGGCCTGGGCGTAGCACGCCGTGACGAGCACGACGGTGTCGCCGTAGCGGACGACGACCGACGCGTTGGCCTGCTTGGCCAGCTTGCCCGTCTCAATCGACAGGACGTTCTGGCCGATGGTGATCTCTCGCTTGTACATGAATCTTGCCTCGATGACGGGGCTCTCAGGCCCCTTGTGGTACGCGTGTGGGGAGGACCGTGTCCACCGCAGGGCCGCGGCGGGCTACCGCCATGGCCGCGCGGAAGGTCGAGCGGTGATCGACGGGCACGCGAAGGAACGCCCGGGCGACTGGCAGCCGCGCCCGGCCAGGAGCCGGGGCGGCCGCCAATCGGTACGTGCTACTTGCGGATGCCGAGGCGGCGGATCAGATCCGCGTACCGCTCGGTGTCCTTCTGCTTGAGGTAGTCCAGCAGCCGACGCCGCTGGCCGACGAGCTGCAGCAGGCCGCGGCGCGAATGATGGTCCTTCGCGTGTACCTTGAAGTGCTCGGTCAGGTAGTTGATGCGCTCGCTCAGAATGGCGACCTGCACCTCCGGCGAACCGGTGTCACCCTCGTGCGTCTTGTAGCTGCCGATCAGTTCGGTCTTGCGTTCCTTGTTCAGTGCCACGATTCATCACCTCCACGGACGCCCCAGATCGGCAGGATTGCCGGGACCAGACCGCCGTTCATCCCACACGGTAAGCAGTAGACAGTGGACGGCAGACCTGGCGGCGCCACAAGCGCCCAGGCCTGACGACCACTGCCTGCTGCCTACATACACGCTCTGTCGCCAATCCGACAGATCATCGATCTTACTTCAGGACCACCGCCGGATGCAAAAAGCCGGCCCGGCTGGACGGCCTGGCGACGCCAAGCAGGCTGCCATCCGGGGCGAACAGGCGCACGGCCGCGGCGCCATCCGCATCCAGCCAGCCCGACCCCGCCGGCACGGGAATCTCGTTGCCATGGCCGGCCAGACGGGCGCTCTCCGCGCCCAGCCGGACCGCCGGCATGTCGGGCAGCAGGCGCTCCATCGGTACGGCTCGGGCCAGGGCCCCCGCGGGGTCCTCTTCGACCGCGGCGAGCTGTAGGGCGTCCGCCAGGATGAACGGGCCGCTCGCCGTGCGCCTGAGCTCCTCCAGGCACGCGCCGCATCCCAGCGCCCCGCCGAGGTCGTGGACGAGCGACCGGACGTAGTAGCCGGCGGAGGAGCGCAGCCGGAGGCGACCCAGCGGATAGTCGAGCGCCACGAGTTCGCACTCCAGCAGCTCGACCATGGCCGGTTGCACCGCGACAGCCCCGCCGCGCCGGGCGATCTCGTGAGCCCTGACACCCTCGATCTTCTTCGCCGAGAAGGGCGGCGGCATCTGCGGGCGCCGGCCCAGGAAGCCCGCCAGGGCGGCCGCAACAGCCCCCAACTCGGGCGCCGTCGAAGACCCCGAGGTCGCGAGAGTGGTCCCCGTCCTGTCCCACGTATCCGTTGTCAGGCCCAGGCGGAAGGTGGCGTCGTAGGACTTGGGCTGGCCCGAGAGAAACTGAGCGAGCCGGGTGGCGCGGCCGACAACGAGGACCAGGACGCCGGTCGCGAGCGGATCCAGCGTGCCCAGGTGGCCGATCGCCCGCGTCTGCAGGGCGCGTCGGCAGCGGGCGACCACGTCGTGGGACGTCGGCCCTTCGGGCTTGTCAACGACGAGGACGCCGTCCATCAGCCGTTCGTCTGCGCCGCGCGCTCGACGGCCTCCAGGACAAGCGGGACGACCCTGGCGCAGACCGCGGCCAGGTCGCCGGCGACCGTGCACCCGGCGGCGTTCTTGTGGCCGCCGCCGTCGAACTGCTGCGCGACGCTCCTGATGTCGATCTCGCCCTTCGAGCGAAAGCTCACGCGGTAGACGCCGGGCTCCCACTCCTTGAAGAAGACGACGGCGAGGACCGACTTCACCGTGAGCGGTTCGTTGATGAGCCCCTCGAGATCGTCGTAGCTGCCGCCGGTCGCGCGGGCCATCTCCCGGTCCAGACGGATGGTCGCGAGGCGGCCCGACGGGTCGACCTCCAGGGTGGAGAGGACGGCGCTCGACAGCCTGATGCGGCCGAGGCTGTTGCTGTCGTACACGGTCCGGGCGATCCAGACCGGGTCGGCGCCGGCTTCGAGCGCCTGCCGGCAGATGTCGAACGTCCGCGGCGAAAGGCTGGAGTAGTGGAACGATCCGGTGTCGGTGAGGATGGCCACGTAGACGTGCATGGCCATCTCCCGTGTCAGCGGCACGTCCAGGCTGCGGATGACGTCGAACACCATCTCGCCGCACGCCGCGGCGCCGGCGTCGAACCAGTTCACGGCCCCGTACATCGCGTTGCCGGGGTGGTGGTCGATGTTGATGATGAAGTACCGCTCGAGCCCGGCGACACCGGTGCGCGCGAGCTCGCTGCACTCGAGGACGATCACCGCATCGAACTCCCCGTCCGCCTGGCCGGCGATTTCGATCGTCCGCGACCCCGGGGAAGGGAAGCAGCCCGGGTTGCGCCGGGTCGCAGTTGATGACGCGAACGTCCTTGCCGAGGGCGCGCAGCGCGCCGGCGAGCGCCATCTGCGAGCCGATCGAGTCGCCGTCCGGTTTGACGTGCGACGTGATCAGAAACCGGTGTCGGGCCAGAATCTCGTCGCGGATGCGGCCGAGCGGCTCCTGATCAGTCCTTGGTGGGTTCGGGGTCATGATTCGTGTCGGCGCGCCCGGCATCGGCCTCGTGGATTTCCTGAATCAGCTGTTCCACGCGCGCCTGGTGCTCGACCGACTTGTCGAAGAAGAACTCGAGAACCGGGACGCGCCTGAGGCGCATGCGCTTGCCGATCTGGTAGTGGAGGAACGGCATGGCGCGCCGCAGCGCCTTGGCCGTGGCCTTGCGCTGGCTCTCCGTGCCGATCGTGGTGTAGTACACACGTGCCAGCTGGAGGTCAGGCGACACCTGAACGCGCGTGATGGTGATGAACCCGATGCCGGGGTCGTGGACCTCGCGCGCCAGCATCTGGCTGATCTCGGCGCGGATCTGGTCGGCCACGCGGTCGGGGCGGAAACCTTGGGCCATAACACACTGGAACCAGCCGGCCACTGGCTCAGGGCTCAAGGCTCAGGGCTCAGAGGGCCATTCATCATCCGCTGCCAGCTGCCGGCTGCCAGCTGCCAGCCGTCTATGCGAGGAACTCGATCTCCGTCCGGGTGATCGCCCCCGGCTCGAGGCGCTCGATCTCGTCGGCCACGGCGGCCAGCTCCTGCTCGGCGTGCGCCCTTGCCGTGCTGATGGTGACGATGCCCAGGCCGGCCCGCTGCCAGAGATCGTGGTGTTCGACTTCCGACACCGCCACGTTGAACTTCGCCAACCGATCCTTGAGGCGGCGCAGGACCATCCGCTTGGCCTTCAGCGACCCGGCGCCGGGCAGGAACAACTCGACCGACAGGAGCGCAACCACCATCGGGGCGAACACTCCGCGCGAGACCCGCCGGCGCTACTGGGCCTCCGGCAGGATCACGCGCTGGACGACGAAGACCTCGATCGTGTCGCCGACCTTGATGTCGTTGAACCGCTCGAGGCCGATGCCGCATTCGAAGCCCGACTTGACCTCGGACACGTCGTCTTTGAATCGGCGCAGCGAGGCAATCTTCCCTTCGAACACGACCACGTGGTCGCGGAGCAGCCGGGCCTGCGCGTCGCCGCTGCGCTTGATCGCGCCTTCCGAAACGAGGCAGCCCGCGACCGAACCGACCTTCGGCACGCGGAAGACCTCGCGCACCTCGGCCATCCCCAGCCGCACTTCCTTGAACGTCGGCTCGAGCAGGCCCGCCATCGCCTTCTTCATCTCGTCGATGACGTTGTAGATGATCGAGTGCAGGCGGATGTCGACGCGCTCGCGTTCGGCCACGCCGGTGGCGTTCCGGTCGGGCCGCACGCTGAAGCCGATGATGATCGCGTTCGACGCGGAGGCCAGCAGCACGTCCGACTCGTTGATGGCGCCCACCCCCGAGTGGATGATCCGCATCTTGACCTTCTCGTCCGACAGCTTGGTGAGCGTGTCGGCGAGCACCTCGGCCGAGCCCTGCACGTCGGCCTTGATGATGATCGGCAGTTCCTTGGTCTCGCCTTCGGCGATCTGCTGCTGCAGCGATTCGAGGGTGAGGCGCGTCGACTTCGCAGTCGCGGCCTTCTCCTTCACCTGGCTCTGCCGGAACAGCGCGACCTGACGAGCCTTGGCGGCGTCGTTGATCGCCTGGAACGAGTCGCCCGGCTGCGGGAGCGCTGCGAGCCCGAGCACCTCGACCGGGATCGACGGGCCGGCCGACTTGACGTGGCGGCCGCGGTCGTCGATGAGCGCTCGGACCTTGCCGAGGATCGGACCCGCGATGACGGTGTCGCCGATGTGGAGCGTGCCCTCCTGGACGAGGATCGTGGCGACCGGGCCGCGCCCCTTGTCGAGCTCGGCCTCGAGCACGGTTCCGATCGCCGCCCGCTTTGGATTCGCCTTGAGGTCGCCGATGTCCGCCACGAGCAGGATCATCTCGAGCAGCAGGCCGAGGTTCTGCCGCTTCTTGGCCGAGACCTCGACCATGACGGTCTGGCCGCCCCATTCCTCAGGCATCAATCCCAGGTCGGACAGTTCGCGCTTCACCCGCTCGGCGTTTGCGTCGGGCTTGTCCACCTTGTTGATGGCGACGATGATTGGCACGCCCGCCGCTTTCGCGTGGTCGATCGCCTCGCGCGTCTGCGGCATGACGCCGTCGTCGGCCGCGACCACGAGAATGACGATGTCGGTGACCCTCGCGCCGCGGGCGCGCATCAGGGTGAACGCCTCGTGGCCCGGTGTGTCGAGGAAGACCACGCTGCGGTTGTTGACCTGAACGTGGTACGCGCCGATGTGCTGGGTAATGCCGCCGGCTTCGCGCTCCGCGACGCGGGTTTCCCGGATGCCGTCGAGAAGCGTGGTCTTGCCGTGGTCGACGTGCCCCATGACGGTGACGACGGGGGCGCGGGTGACGCGATCCTCGGCGTGGATGTCGACCGTTTCGACCTCGAGGAGTTCCTCTTCGAAGCTGCGAAGCTGGACCTCCGCGCCGAACTCACGCGCGATCATCGTCGCGGTGTCGACGTTCAGGGTCGTGTTGATCGTCATCATGATCCGCTTGTCGAGGAGCTTCTTCAGCACGTCCTTCGTGCGGAGGTCGAGCTTCTCGGCGAGATCCTTGACGGTCATGCCTTCGGCGAGCGTAATCGTGCGCGTGATCGGCGGCGGCGCCGCCGGCGTCGAGACGAACGGCACGCGCGGTGAGTCACGCCGCTGATCGGTGCGCACGGGCGGCCGGCCGCCCATCGGCGGCCGCGCCGGTTGCCCGGGCCGCGGGGGGTAAGGCCTGGCCCCTGACGGCGGCGGGGCGCCTGGCCGCGGCGGTTGCGCCGGACGCACGGGCTGCGAAGGCAGCGGTCTGGGTCCTCCTGTCGCGGCGCCCGGACGCGGCGGATACCCTCCGGGCCTGGCGGCGCCGGCTGGCGGACGTGCGCCCGCGCCTGGCGGCAGCATTCCCGGCCGCACCGCCGGTCGGCCGACCTGACCGATCGGGCCGGTGGGCTGGCCGGCCGGCTTGTAGGCCGGCGGCGGCACGGTCCTCGGCGTGAGCCGGGGCGCGGGCGGCGGCGGCGTGTCCTCGACGCGGAGCCGCATCTGGGGCGGCACATGGCGGCCGGGCGGCGGCACCGTCGGCCGTGGAGCCGCTGGAACCGGCGCCGGCGCCGGCTGCACGGACGGCGCGTCCTGGGCCGGCGCCGCTGGCTTTGCGGCGGCCGGATGATGCACGAGGCGCGGGGCGCCCACGCCGGACGAAGGCGCCGGTCTGGCGGCGATCGGTGCGGCGGCGTGCGCGGCGGGCTTCGGCGGTTCAGTCACCGCCGGCGCTTCCGCCGGGACCGCCTCGGTTGCTGGAGCTGCGGGTTCAGTCGCCGCCGGCGCGGGCGCCGGGGCCGGCGGTTTCGGCTGGGCCTCCGGTTCGGCGGGGGCCGTGGCCGCAGGTACCTCGACGGGGCGGGTCTCCTCGACGACGAGCCGGGTTCTCGCGGGCACGAGCCTGGCCCGTGCCGCCGGCTTTTCAGGAGCCGGAGGCGCGGGCTCGGCGGCTGGCGCCGGCGCCGCGTGGGCCGCGTCGTCCTCCGGCGTTTCGGCCAGCGGTTCCGCGGCGTGGGCTTCGTCCTCGGCCGACTTCGGCCGAATCGTCTTCACCAGCCTCGGCGGCGGAAGCGACGGCGCGACCGGCTTGGGCGGCTCCGGCTTCTTGGCGCTCTCCGCCTTCTTCGGCTTGTGGACCAGCGTTTCGGCGAACATGTCGCCGCTCGGCAGCTTCACTCCGCGCTGCCGCGCCATCCGCTCGACAAACTGCCTGGCGACGACCTCTTCGATCGTGCTCGATGCGCTCTTCACCTCGATCCCGTGATCGCGCTTGAGCAGAGCGACGACGTCCTGGCTGGTCGTTCCCAGCAGCTCCGCGACTGTGTAGATCCGGACAGTGGCCAACGGTTACCTCGACTTGCGTGTTACTCGCGCTTCGCGCCTTCGTCGTCTGCCGCCGGCGGGCCGCCGGCTTCATCGGTCCCACCCTCGGCAGCGGCCGCCTCGTCCACTCCGGCGGCACCAGCCGCCTCGCCTGCCGCCGCCTCGTCCTGCGCGCGGGCTGCCGCCGCTTCGACTTCGACCTGCGCGGCGGCGAGCACGCTCTCCGCCGTGCCCTGGTCGATGCCCGGCACTTCCATCAGGGCCTCGATCGACGCGCCCGCCACAATCTCGGCCGACTCGTAGCCGGCCGCGAGCAGGCTCGCGACGATCTCGTCGTGGATGTCGGGCAGGACCAGCACCGGCGCCGCCGCCTCGCCAGCCTCGACCTCCTCGCCCGGCATCTCCAGGCCTTCCAGCTGGGCCTCGACTTCCTTGCGCTTCTCTTCCTCGCTCTTGATGTCGATGCGCCACCCGGTCAGCTTGGCCGCGAGGCGGACGTTCTGGCCCTTCTTGCCGATGGCGAGCGACAGCTGCTTGTCCTCGACCACCACTTCCATCACGCGCTCCAGGTCGTCGACGATCGACACGCGCTGCACCTTGGCCGGGCTGAGCGCGTTGGTCACAAACCCCGTCGGGTCGTCCGACCACTCGACGATGTCAATCTTCTCGCCGCGGAGTTCTCGGATGATCGCCTGAACGCGGGTGCCCTTCATCCCGACGCAGGCGCCGACCGGGTCGACGTCGCGCTCGCGGGAGAAGACCGCCACCTTGGCGCGGTCGCCCGCCTCGCGCACGGCGCCCTTGATGACGACCGTTCCGTCGTAGATCTCAGGCACCTCCTGCTCGAACAGCTTCATGAGCAGGGCGGCGTCCGTCCGCGACAGGACAATCTGCGGTCCCTTCGCGCTCCGGTTGACGAGCCGGATGACCGCGCGGATCCGGTCGCCCGGCGCGTAGCTCTCGGCGCGCGACTGCTCCTTGCGGGGCAGCACCGCCTCGATGCGCCCCAGCTCGAGGATGATGTCGCCGTTCTCGAAACGCTTGATGGTGCCGCTCACCACCTCGCCAATCCAATCGTTGTACTCGGCGAAGATGTTCTCGCGCTCGGCCTCGCGCACCTTCTGGAAGATGACCTGCTTCGCGGTCTGCGCGGCAATCCGCCCCAGGACGTCGGTCGACTTCGGGAATTCGATCTCCATCCCGACCTCGGCCTCTTCGCCGTAGAGCTGCTGCGCTTCGGCGAGCGCCACCTGGGTGGCGGCGTCGGTCACCTCGTCCACGATCTGCTTGACCGCGAACAGCTCCACCTGGCCGTTCTCGAGATTGAACCGCGCGTGCAGGTCCTCGTTGGTCTTGTAGTACCGCCGCGACGCGGTCTTCACCGCCTCCTCAATCGCGGACACGATGACCTCGGGTTCGATCCCCTTCTCCTTGGCGAGGGCCTCGATGGTCTGCTGCAGTGTAGGATTGCTCATAACTCTCTGAACGGCTGAGGCGCGTCAGAACTCCACTTCGAGCCGCGCGCGCGACACGGCAACCAGCGGGATGCGAACCTGCCGGCCGCTCTCGTAACTCAGGACCACGTCACCCCCGTCGAGCCCCTGGAGCCGGCCGCGAAAGTGCGTCTGCCCTTCCACCGGCTCACCCGTGACCACCTGGGCCAGCCGACCGCGAAAGCGGTCGTAGTCGGCGGCGCGGCGCAGCGGGCAATCCAGGCCTGGCGACGTCACCTCGAGGGTGTACACCCGGTCAATCGGCTCCTCGACGTCGAGCAGCGCGCTCAGGTCGTGGCTGACATGGCGACAGTCGTCGACTCCCACCGAGTCGGCCGGCGCCCCCGGTTTCGCCTGCGTGTCGGCGAGGCCGGGGCGGTCGATCGCCACGCGCAGTACCCAGCCGGACGCTTCCCGGCGGAACTGCACGTCGAAGATCTCCAGCCCGTACGTCCCGGCCACGCGCTCGGCGAGCGCGCGAACGTCATCGAGGCGCTCCACAATCACCCCAAAAACAAAAAGTGGGCACGAGCCCACTTCAGTTGCCTCTCCCCCGGGAACAGAAGCGGTTCAGTATATCACGGTGCCTTCTCGACCGGCAAAGGACCCGCCTCCGCGCGAAGCGCTTCGCCGAGGCCTCGCTCACGCCCGCCCGATTCGGACGCGGGCGACAGCGGGCGAGCGACGAGATCGTAGCCCCTGGCGGCCACCACCTCGGCGTTCAGCAGCGTGCCGGGACGGCACGCCTCGGGGTCCGCGTCCGAAAGGTACACGATCGAGTCGATCTCCGGCGCCTGGCCGGCCGTCCGGCCGCGGAGCACCAGAGGGTGCTCGGGCGACGGGCCGTCCACCAGCACGCGCACCCGCTCCCCGACCCGCCGCTTGCCCGCGGCGGCGACGAGGCGCTTCTGCAGCGTCATGAGCGCCCGCTGCCGGGACAACTTCACGCGGCGCGGCACGTTGTCTTTCAGGCGTCCGGCGGCGGTCCCATCCTCGTGCGAGTAGGTGAACACGCCGACGTGATCGAACGCCATCTCCCGGACGAACTCGCGGAGTTCCTCGAACTCGCGGTCCGTCTCGCCGGGGAACCCGACGATGAACGTCGTCCGCAGCGTGACGCCCGGGATGGCAGAACGGATCTTCTGCACGAGTCGGCTGTAGCTCCGGCGCGAGCCGGGCCGGCGCATCCGTCTCAGGACCGGATCCGACGCGTGCTGCAGCGGCAGGTCGACGTACTTGCACACCTTGTCGCATTCGGCGATGGCGCTGAGCGTGTCGGCGGTGACCGTCGTGGGGTACAGGTAGAGCAGCCGGATCCACTCGAGGCCGTTCACCCCGTTGAGCCGACGGAGCAGCCGCGCGAGCGCCCCGCGCTCGCCCCGGTCATGCCCGAAGTAGGTGGTGTCCTGCGAGACGAGCAGCAGCTCCTTGACGCCTCGCGAGGCGAGGGTTCTGGCCTCGCGCACGATCGAGGCGGCCGAGCGGCTCCGGTAGCGGCCCCGCAGGCGCGGGATGATGCAGAAGGCGCACTTGTAGTTGCAGCCTTCGGCAATCTTCACGTAGGCGTAATGGGACGGGGTGGTGAGGTGGCGAGGGGTCTGGTCGTCGTAAAGATAGATGGGCAGCGGCACCGCCGGCGCAGCGCGGGGCTCGGGCTGTGGCCGCGCCTCCAGGGCCGCGACAATCCCCGGCACCTCGTTCGTGCCGAGGACGACATCGATCTCCGGAATCGCCTTCCGCAATTCGTCCCGATACCGCTCCGCCATGCAGCCCGTCACGACGAGCCGCCGGCACCGGCCGCCAACCTTGTGCGCGGCCATTTCGAGGACCGTGTCGATCGATTCCTGCCGGGCCGACTCGATGAACGAGCAGGTGTTGACGACGAGAACGTCGGCGGCGGCGGCGTCGGAGGTGAGCGTGTGGCCGGCCCGTTCGGCCAGGCCGAGCATGACTTCCGAATCCACCAGGTTCTTGGGGCAGCCGAGGGAGGCGAAGCCGATCTTCATTCAGGGCTCAGGGCTCAAGGCTCAGGGCTCAAGGCGCCGGCCCTGACGATGGCTTCGAACCGCCGGCGAACCTCGGCGGTCTTCTCGAGTACGCCGCGCGCCGTGCTGGTGTTGTCCAGCTCGAACATCATGACGCCGTCGTAGCCCACCTTCTCGAACGACATCAGCGCGGTCGGCCAGTCGATGATGCCGTCGAACGGCACGAGGTGGTCGTCGCCCTTCCCGCGGTTGTCGTGGACGTGCGTCGTCACCAGGTCGCCGCCGACGGTCTCGATGGCGTCGGGGAGATCGCCCAGGAGAAAGGCATGTCCGGTGTCGAGGCAGATGCCGATCCCGGGCGGAGGCAGTTCGAGGTCGTCTTCCACGAGGTGCACGAGCGCCCTGGCCGCCGATAGCGTGTTCGGGATCACCTCAACGGCAATCTGGACGCCGAGAGGCAGCGCGGCCGCCGCGAGTTCCCCGACGGTTCGCTGTGCGGCCAGGCGGGCGTTCGATCCGGCCGGCGGGTCGAGGTCGTCCGGGATGCCGAGATGGACCACCAGGTAGCGGAACGGGACCGTCCGCGCGATCTGAAGCGCCGCCAGGCACTCCTTCACCGCGCGCTCCCGAACCGGGTCGTCCGAGGACGCCGTGGAGAGCGCAGCTCCCCACCTTCCGTGCCAGCGGTGCTCGACGATCGGGGCGTGGACCGAGTGTAGTTGGAGCCCCGCGTCGCGCAGCCAGCCGGCGAGCGCATCAATCGCCGCCTGATCGTGGTAGTCGAAGTGGCCGATCGTGGCGAACAGCTCGATCTGGCGGAAACCGAATTCGGCCAGCTCCTTCAGGTGCTCGGCCGCCAGCGGCCGGTCGTGGTAGAGATGCGTCGAGATGCCGAATCGCATGATCGGTCGGCGCTCCTGTTCGTCGAGAGACCGGACGACCTATTCTAAGGCAGATCTTCTCAACCACGGAGCACACAAAGAGCACAGAGATGCCGACGCCGACGGCTTCGAACGGGGCCGGCCCGAAGGGCCCGGCGGGCCGAGCGTCGCGCTACGGGAATGAACCCGTCGACTGGCCACCGGGTTCATTCCCGCAGCGCGACGCTCGGCCGCCTGGCGCCGCCGCTGCGCGGTGGCGCCGCCCGTTCTAAGCCGCGTTCGCGATCAGTGGAACACGCGTGACGTAAGCCAGCCTCCGTGCTCTCCGTGTCCTCCGTGGTGGTTCGTCGGGGACGTGATTGCTGCGGGACGTTCCTCGGGCGTCTACCGCAGCCCTTCGACGAACGGGGCCAGCAACTCCTGGAGCCGGCCGAACCGCGGGTACCGCTGGAGGTTCCGGCGCACGTGGCGAATCGTCCGCGGCATGTACTGGATGTAGACCGGGTTCTGCCGCGTGGTCGTCTGGTACCCGAACGTGCCCAGCGCTTTCAGGTTGCGCTGCAGAGACATCAGGTCGAAGCGGCGCCGGAAGTCGGCCTGGTAGGCCGCCAGCGCGCCCGCGTCTCCATGGCCCGCCCCCTGGCCCCGCAGCGCGAGGAAGAAGGCCGTCAGCTCGTCCACCGTCTCCTCGGTGAAGTCGACGTACGAATCGCGCAGCAGCGACGCCAGGTCGTAGGTGTCCGGTCCGAGGCGCGCGTCCTGGAAGTCGATGATGTAGAGCACGCCGCGGTTGGGCATCAGGTTGCGGCTGTGATAGTCGCGGTGGCAGAGCACTCTCGGCTCGGCGGCCAGCTCTTCGACGATGACCGTCCATTCACCGCGGATCGCGTCCCGCGTGGCGACGGGCACATCGATGCCCCGGTAGGCCTCGATGAAGTGCTTGACGAAGAACTCCAGCTCCCACGTCAGTTTCTGCGTGTCGAAGGCCAGGGAGTACGGCGTATAGGCAGAGGAGGCCAGTTCGTGGCCGCGCCGCTGCAGGACCTCGATGAACCCGACCGCCTGGCGGTAGAGCGCCGCGTGCTCGCCCGGCGTGGCGGCGCCCAGATGCGCCTGCATCGTGACGTCCCCGAGATCCTGCAGTCGCAGGATCCCGAGATCCTCCGCGTGGCCGAGGATGGCCGGCACCGGCAGCGGCACCTGCTGCAGCAGGCCGGCGACGTTCACGAACGGCAGCGTGTCGCAGGTGAACGGGGCGGCATGGAGAGCGAGGACCGACGTGGATCCGTCGGGCTCGATCAGCCGGAAGTAGCGTCGGTCCGACGCGTCGCCGGTCAGCGGGACCACTCGGGCCGCCGGGCTGCCGGTGCCGCGGCGCGCGAGGTACTCGCTGATCTGGTCGGGAACGGGCACGGCGGCAGGGTGCGCAGTCAGGCTCATGTCAAGGCTACCGGTCGAGTGGACTGAGCAGGAGATCGCCGGCGCGCTGATCGCCGGCACCCGGCGCGCAGCACCCGGCGGGAACGACCGCCAGGCGGGTCCATCGAACGCCCGGCGGCACACGAACCCCGTCGGTCACGACGCACTCGCTCAGTGAGGCGTCCGCTCCAACCTCCACATCGTCCCACAGAATCGTGCGAACGAGACGGGCCGATGGTGCGACGGTCGTGCGCGCCCCGGCGAGAACGGACGGAAGCCGCAGCGGGGCCTCAGCCGCGCCACCCGCAAACGCCAGCGATGTGGCCAGGTAGTCGGCCGGCGTGCCGATGTCCGAGAACGAGGCGTCGGCGGTCATGGCTCGGATACTGCCGGGGCGTTCCCGGATCAGCGCCGGGTACACCATCCCGACCGACTCGGCGGGCTCGCCGTCCGGGAGGCCGGCGAACACCTCACGCTCGGCCACCTGCACGCCGATGAAATGCCAGGACGCCTTCGCGCTCCCTCGGGCGACGAATCTCGTTATCTTGCCGTCGGCCTCCATCACGATGCCGCCGTAGCGTGCCGGCTCCGTGTTCGGCACGACCGCCATCGTCACCAGCGCGCCCGACGCGCGATGCGCGGCCGCGAGCGCCTCCGGATCCAGGTCCGTGAGGGTGTCGCCGTTCACGATGAAGAAGCGATCCGCATCGAGCAGCGGCAGCGCGCGGCGCGGGCCGCCCGCCGAGCCAAGAACGGGATTCTCCCATGAGTAGCGGGCACGTACACCGAGGCCGGACCCGTCACCGACGACCGCGCAGACCGTCTCGGGCCGGTGGTGGAGGTTCAGCACGACGTCGGTCACGCCGCTCGCAGCCAGCCAGCCGAGGACCCGTCGGACCAGCGCCTCGCCGGCCACCGGCAGCGCCGGCTTGGCACGGATCGAGGACAGCGGATGGAGCCGCGTGCCCAGCCCGGCAGTCAGCAGCAGTGCGGGATACATGGACACGCTTCTGACTTCTACTCGTCGAACATCATGTCCCCGACCGCTCGCCCTGCCCCTTCACAGTGCTGCACGTAGAGCCCCCGATACGAATCGACGATGTAGTCGCGCTCGGAGCGGCCGAGCGCAGCGGCGGTCTCGGTGATCGCCTTCTCGCTGCCTTCGATCTCGATGAACGTGCCGATGGGTGTCTCGTCGAGCGCGATGATGGCGTCGGAGGCGCCGAACTCCTCGCGGTACTTCTGGTAGCGAAACCAGACCGAGAAGCCCAGCCGCTCGAGGATGTAGAGGATGGTTTCCCCATCCGAGACCACCGTCTCGCGCTCTTCGCGGAGCTTCCAGGGCGCGGGCTGAACCGGCCCCTTGTAGGTGAGGAGGCTGCGGCCCTGGTCCATCCGGACCCGGAGCACCGACCGCGCGGCCCGCAGGCGCTCATCGTCGGTGTCCAGCAGGCAGTCCTCCTGCAGCCGGCGCCCGCGGAGCGGTGTCGCCCCGATGCCGATCACGGCCTCCCGGGCCTCCGCCGGGCTCTGGAATCGCAGCTTGATTTCCCGCTCGAGCGACGTGGTGCCCATGGTGGCTCCTGACCGCGGATGACTCAGGTGACGCGACCGCCGAAGGATAGTCCGCGAAGTGGTGGGCCGTCGACCGATTTCGCAAAGACCATGACTTTGAGGGTGCTGCCGAGACCCCCGGGCATCACGAGCGTCTTCAGCGCCAGGCGTCGCGCGAACGCGCGGGGCGAGCCGCTATCGTCGTCTGCCAGCCGCTCTGCGAGGCCGAGGCCGAGCAGGAAGTAGGCCTGGTCGACGGTACCGAGGAGGCGCAGATCTGCGTCGCGCGCAGCCATGGCGACGCCCGTGAGATTCACGTGGGACGTGATGTCGCGTTCGCCGGGCTCCACCAGCCAGCCGGGCCCCTCTTCGCGCCGCTCGGCGGCGTGTCGCCGATAGGTGGTGAGCGTGCCGGTCGCGTGAGAGGCAGAATAGAGCGTCGTGGCGCCGTGGCCGTAGTCGATGATCACCAGGAATCCGCGCACGAGACAGCGGCCCGCGCGGCGAATCCAGTCGGCCGCTGCGAGGTTGACCTCCGCGAGCCACCCGGGCTCGAGACGTCCGCCAACGGACCCGAGGTACTCGGCCAGCCGCGGCGAGGATGGCGGCCCCTCGCGCGTGACCAGCCGTCCGCCGTCGGCATCGACGTATACCTCGCGAAGCCCTTGCTCGCGCATCACGACGACGTGCGGCGGCATGGCGTCGAGCAGCTCGTTGGCATAGATCACCCCCGCCACCATGTCGGGCACTTCCGGGGATGAGGAGGCGAGCAACGGGGCGTGTCGGCCCAGTACGTCCTCCTGCGCAGCCCGCGCCAGGGGGCTCCTTTCTACGAGGTGCAGCCGCATGGCGCGGTAGAACTCGGGGTGGTGCCGTTCGGCTGCGTCCAGGACGTCGCGCGCCAGCCGGCCATTACCAGCGGCCGCTTCCACGAGGTCGAACGGGCGTGGATCGGGCCCGGGTCGACCCGATGCCGCGACTCCCGACAGCGCCTCCTGCATTTCGGCGAACTGGCTGGCGAGCAGTTCGCCGAACAGCGGCCCGAGGTCGACGCTGGTGAAGAAGTCGCCGTCACGCCCCGTTCGCTGGCCAGCCCGCGCGTAGTAGCCGAGCGTCTCGTGGTAGAGCGAGGTCTCGACGAACTCGGCGACGGTCAGCGGACCGTGGTCCCGGATTCGGCTGAGGAGGAGAGGGGTGAGGGGGGAGGGCATCTCGGAAGTGGTCAGTGGCCAGTGGCTAGTGGTCAGTCTGTCGCGCGTGATCGACTGACCACTGACAACTGACCACTAGCCACTGTCACGCCGCTACTCTTTCTTGATCGTCAACCACTGCTGCTCGCCCTGGCGCGTCTTCCACACCAGCAGTGCCGCGCGACCGCCGGCCGCGATCTTCTGCAGTATTCGACTCGCGTCGGCGGCGCTGGTGACGGTGACGCCGTTCACCTTGAGGATGACGTCGTACTGCGCCACGTTGCCAGTGTCCGCCGGGCCGCCCGAATCGACGTCCATGACGACCGCCCCGGTCGTCCCAGCCGGCAACCGCAGCTGCCGCGCGATGTTCGGCGTGATGTTGCCGAGCGACAGGCCGAAGCCGGCACTCGCGTCGTCCTGTGCCGTCTGCGTGCGCGCCGCTGCGCCGGTCTCCGCGTCGAGATCGAGTTCCTCGACGGTGATGGTGAGGCTCTTCTCCTGCTTGTCGCGCATGACCTTGATCGGAACCGTTGTCGCCGGCTTGGTGCCGGCCACCAGCTTGATCAGCTCGTCGCGGCTCGCCACCGGCTTGCCGTTGAACTCGATGATGACGTCCCCCGGCTCGATGCCGGCCTTCGCCGCCGGCGTGTCCTTGCCCACCGACACGACGGCCGCGCCGGCTCGTGACTTCAGGCCCAGGTCGGCCACGAACTCCTTGGGCACGTCCCTGACGGTCACGCCAATCCGCCCGCGCACGACCTTCCCCGCCCGGAGCTGCGGCAGCAGTTCGCGCACGAGGTTGATTGGGATGGCGAACCCGATCCCGATGTTCCCCTCGCTCTGGCTGTTCGAGATGATGGCGGTGTTGATGCCGATGACTTCGCCGCGGATGTTCAACAGCGGTCCGCCGGAGTTGCCCGGATTGATGGCGGCGTCGGTTTGCAGCACATCCTGCGACCGCTGATCGGCCACCGTGAAGGGCCGCTTGGTCGCGCTGATGACGCCGACCGTGACGGTGTGGCCGAAGCCGAACGGGTTGCCGATCGCCATCACCCAGTCGCCGGTCTGCATCTGGCTCGAGTCGCCGAACTTCGCTTCGACGAGCGGCACGGCCGGCTTGTCCTCGAGCTGGATGAGCGCGCTGTCGCTCAGTTGGTCGCGGCCCACGAGTTTGGCCTTGTACTCCTCGTCGGTCAGGCTCTCGCCGAATGCCACGAAGATCTCGGTCGCGCCGTCGACGACGTGGTTGTTGGTGAGGATGAGGCCTTCCTTGCTGATCACGAAACCGGTGCCGACCGCCTCCACGACCTGCTCGCGTGGCCTCGCATTCCCGCGGCCTTGCGGGTTCCCGAAGAACCGGCCGAGCGGGTCGGCCCCGCCGAAGAACTCGGTCAGATCCTGGGCTTTCTGCTTCGACCTCGTCCTGATGTTCACGACGAAGGGCGAGGCCGCCTTGGCGATGTTCCGGAAGGTCGTGGCGTCCACCGGGCCGCTCAGCGGGGCGCTGTTGGCGGCCGGCACCGCCAGCGTCTGAGCCTCCGAGCGCGGCGCCAGGTCGAGGCGGGAGGCGATGACCATGCCGACGGCGAGCGACGCCACCGCGATGAGTACGGCGTAGACCAACGTGATCCTGCGGGTAGACATTTCCTATCCTCCGACTGATTCGGGGCCAAACCGGGGCTTCCTGCAGTATAGCGCGTCGAATCGGGACCCGGCGACCCGCTACTCCCGTTTGACGTTCTATCCGCGCCGATGGCCGGCGTTCAGCGGTCTATAATCAAGACAGCTGCGTCTGCCATTCAGTCAGGTTCCCTGCTATGCCAAGTGTGCGTCCGCCACGACGTCAACCGGTTGTCCTTTGGTCACTGCTGTTTTCGGCCGCTCTCGGCGCCGCGCTCCTCGGCTCTCAGGCGGCGCCGCCACCCCGGGCCCAGGCCGACGACCAGATGCCGCTGACCTTTCGCGTCGAGGTCAACTACGTCGAGGTCGACGCGATCGTCGTGGACAGGCGGGGCGAGTTCGTCCCCGACCTCCAGCAGTCCGACTTCCAGGTGCTCGAGGACGGGAAGCCGCAGGCGATCAAGTCCTTTGGCCTGGTGCGGATCCCGCTCGAGCGGCTCGAGGCTCCGCTGTTCGTCACGCGGCCCATCCAGCCCGACGTGCAGAGCAATATCCGGCCGTTCGACGGCCGGGTCTACCTGATCTTCCTCGACGGACTCCACACGAGCGCGCAGAACACGACCATGGTCCGTGCCGCCGCGAAGAAGTTCATCGAGACGTCAATCGGCGCCAACGACGTCGCGGCCGTCGTGTCCACGCAGGGCATGGCCAGCCAGGACTTCACCAGCAACAAGCGGCTGCTCCTGGCCGCGGTGGACAAGTTCATCGGCAACTCGCTCGAGTCCGCGACGCTCAACAGGATGAACGAGTACAGCAATCGCAGCCGGCAGGCGGGCGGCATTCAGGGCCCGCTGATCGATCCGGAGGAGGCCCACCGGGCCTCCAACGCGTCGGCCACCCTCGATTCGATCCATCGGCTCTCCGACTTCATGTCGGGCGTCCGCGGGCGGCGCAAGGCGGTGGTGCTGTTCAGCGAGGGGATCGGCTACGACATCACCAATATCTTCGCCAACCCGAACGCGTCGCAGGTCATTCTGGATACGAGCGCGGCCATCGCGGCCGCGACCCGCGCGAACGTCAGCGTCTATGCCATCGATCCGCGCGGACTGACGACGCTCGCCGGGATGGACGCGGCCTCGCCGAGCCCCCCGATGGACGCCGACCCGGCCCTCAAACTCGGCCCCTTGGGGATGCAGGAGGAAGTGCGGCGGCAGAACGACAGCCTCCGGGTCATTTCGGAGGAGACCGGCGGGTTCGCGTCGATCAACTCGAACGACTTCGCCACCGCCTTCGATCGCATCCAGCACGACAACAGCTCGTACTACGTGCTCGGCTATTACCCGGCCAACGAGCGCCGGGACGGCCGGTTCCGGAAGATCGAGGTCAGGGTGAACCGACCGGGAGTAGAGGTCCGGTACCGCAAGGGCTACGTCGCGCCCGACGGAAAGCCGGCCGCGGCCCGGCCGGTCAACGCCACGGATGGGACGCCGCCGATCCTGCGCGACCTACTCAGCAGCCCGATGCCGATGCCGGGGATTCGGCTCACCGCCACCGCCGTACCGTTCAAAGGCACGGGGAAGACGGCGGCGGTTCGGATCGTCGTGCAGGCGGACGGCCGCGACCTGACGTTCACGAAGAGTGACGGCAAGCTCGAGAGCGCCCTCGACCTGGCCGTGCTCGCAGTTGACGGGCAGAGCGGCAAGGATAAGAACGGGCTCCACTTCTCGTTGGTGCTGCCGGTCACAGCGGCCTCGCAAGGGCAGGTCATCGCGACCGGGATCCGGGTCACGGCGCTCATCACCCTGCCGCCGGGAACCTACCAGTTGCGGATCGGCGCGGCCGACACGGTCAGCCAGCGCGTCGGCTCCGTGCACTACGACCTGGAGGTCCCCGACTTTTCGGCCGGCCCGCTGACGATGAGCGGCGTCGTGCTGTCGTCTACGCTCGCGGCCCAGACTCGCACGGCCGTCGCCAGCCCGGACGACTTCATCCGCAAGGCGCTGCCGGGGCCGCCCACCGTCTCCCGCGAATTTCGGGTCGGCGAGGAGTTGGCGCTCGTGACCGAAATCTACGACAACGAGTCGAAGACGCCGCACACCGTGGACATCACGACGTCACTGCAGTCAGACGATGGGCGCGTCGTGTACTCGCACGACGATCAACGATCGAGCCAGGAACTGGGCGGGAGCATCGGCGGCTACGGCCACCAGGCGACGATTCCGCTGAAGGGGATGGCGCCGGGGCTGTACGTCCTGAAAGTGGAGGCCAGGACGCGGCTCGGCAAGGGCGTCGCCGCGTCCCGGGAAGTGCAGTTTCGGGTCGTTCCCTAGGCCGGAGATCGCGGCTACTTCGTAGGTGCCGTCTCGAACTTCGTGACCGCCTTCGGCTTGATGTCGCCGTTCTGGTGCGAGAACTTGTAGTTATTGGTGTCCATGTTCGGCTTGCTCGGCGTGCTCAGCACGAGTGTGGCCACTTCGCCCGGCGCCAGCGGCTTCTTGAGGAACTGCTTGTCGCCCGTCACCGGGTTCCGCTGCTTGTCCCACCAGAACTCCTCGATGGTCAGGCGGGCGATAGGGGCCGATGACATGTTCTTCACCTGGAACGTCGTGACGATCATGTCTTTGTCGCGCCTGGGCGCGCCCTTGATGTACTGAATCTCCGCGATTCCACGGACTGGGTTGATCCAGACGGCCTTGGGCGGGGTCTGCGCAGTGGCGTCCTGCGCGAGAGCCGCGGCAACACCCGCGAAGACGACGAGGGCGAACGTCAGCGCCAGCAGAGCGCGATAATGGCGGAACATCGAATCCTCCAGGCAGAATGTGAATGATCCCGGGGGCACAGTGCTCCCGGCCGGGCACGATTATAGAGCGTTACATCTCGCCGTTCCAGTCCTCCGGTTCAGCTGCCGCCGACCGGAAGATTTCCAGGTGCCATTTCCCGCCTCCCCAGGGCTCGATGACCTCCGTGGCCACGACGTCCACGAGGATCTCGGCGAAGGACCGCCCCTCGGGGTCGCCCTCCAGATGGTAGGCCGGCTCGTCCCATGAGAAGTTCGGGTAGAGCGTCATCGTCAGGAACAGATCGTACCCGTCGTCGATGACGATCAACTGCCCGCAGGGCCGCTTGGTCGTGGAGTGGTAGACGAGGTACTTCTCCGCGCTGTGTGCCCTGATGTAGCGCTTCAGCGCGAACTCGCGGGCGACGATCTCCTCGACCGCGATCTTCTTGTCCCAGCAGTCGCGGCAGTACCGCTCCTCCCCGCGAGGCTCGGAGACCTCCTTCGCGCCGCAGAGCACACACCGCGACTTGGCGACCGCTTTGCGAGACATGCTGCGATCCTATCACTGCCCGCCGAACACCGGCCCGTACATCGACTCGACGTACTGCTTGACCATGCGCCGGGCGCTGAAGCGCGGCATCACGGTCCGAATCGACTCGCGCACGATGCGCAGCCAGGTCGTCGGCAGACCGTGGACGTCGCGGTCGTAGAACGCCGGCACGACCTTGTCTTCGAGGAGGCGGTAGAGCGCGTCGGCGTCCGCGGCGTCCACCTCGGCCGGGTTGGCGCTCTGGCACTGTCCGTCGATGAGCCAGCCGTTCGCGCCGTTGTACCCCTCGGCCCACCACCCGTCGCCGATGCTCAGGTTGGGCACGCCGTTGACCGCGGCCTTCATGCCGCTGGTGCCGCTCGCCTCCATCGGCTTGCGCGGCGTGTTGAGCCAGAGGTCGCAGCCCTGGACCAGGAAGTGGGCCACGTGGAGGTCGTAGTCGTCGATGAACGCGACGCGCCCGCCGAACCCCTGGTCCATCGCGCGCTTGTAGATGCGCTGCAGGTGGTGCTTCCCGGAGTCATCGGCCGGGTGCGACTTGCCGGCGTACACGATTTGGACCGGCTGCCGTGCGGCGGAGAGAATGCGGCCCAGGCGATCGGGGTCGTAGAAGAGCAACTCCGGGCGCTTGTAGGCGGTGAACCGCCGCGCGAACCCGATGGTCAGCGCGTCGGGGTTGAGCAGCGTGCCCGCGGCGACAATCTGACCGGGGCCGACGCGCTCGTTCGTCCAGCGCAGCCGCGCGCGCTCCCGGATGAACGCGAAGAGGTAGCTGCGCAGCGCCAGCCGGACGTTCCACAGTTCGTCGTCCGGAATCGCCTCGATGGCGTCCCACATCTGCTCGTCGTCGTGCCGCTGCCGCCAGTCGGGCGCGATGTGGCCTTCGAACAGCTTCGACAGCTCGGAGGCGACCCACGTCGGCACGTGCACGCCGTTGGTGATGGCCCGCGCGGGGCAGCTGTCCCCCGCCCCGTCGGCCGCCTCGCCGTGCCAGAGCGGCGTCCACATCTGGCAGGTGACGTCGCGGTGCAGCTGGCTGACGGCGTTCACCGCACCGGCGGAGCGGAGCGCGAGCGCCGTCATGTTGAACATCTGGCCGCCGCCGTTGTCGTACGCGCCGAGCGCCAGGAACTTGTCTCGCAGTTCGCCGAGGCTGCCCCACGCGCCCGACACGTAGGTTTCGATCATGTGGAACGGGAAGGCGTCATGCCCGGCGGCGACCGGCGTGTGCGTGGTGAACACCGTCGTGCGGCGGACGTCCGCCACGGCCCGCTCGAACGCCACGCCCTGCTCGACCGCGTCGCGGATGCGCTGCAGCACCACGAACGCGGCGTGTCCTTCGTTGAGGTGCCACACGGCTGGCGAGATGCCGAGCGCGTGCAGCGCGCGCACGCCTCCGAACCCCAGGACGATCTCCTGCTGGATGCGCGTTTCCTGGTTCCCGCCGTAGAGTCGGGCCGACAGTTCGCGGTCCCAGGGGGCGTTCTCGGGCAGATCGGTGTCGAGCAGCAGCAGCGTGACACGTCCGGCGTAGACGACCCACACGAGGGCGAGCACCGTCCGGTCGCCGAGCGGAACCGCGACGACACAGGGCGTGCCGTCCGCGCGCACGGCCGGCTCGATCGGCGCGTCGAGCCAGTCCAGCCGCTCGTAGACTTCCTGCTGCCACCCGTCCGCCGAGACCTGCTGGTGGAAGTACCCTGGGGATACATGAACCCGATGCCGACCAGCGGCACGCCGAGGTCGCTCGCTTCCTTGCACGTGTCGCCGGCCAGCACGCCCAGGCCTCCGGCATAGAGGGGCAGCGACTGGTGCAGTGCGAACTCGGCCGAGAAGTACGCGATCCTGGCGTCCTTGGCGATCGGGCCGTCGTACTCGGACCACCAGGTGTGCTTCGCCGCACGCGCCACGTCGAGGTCGTGCAGGACGCTGTCGTACATGGCCAGAAAGCCGCGGTTCTCGGCGGCGCTCTTCAACCGATCGGGAGAGATCTGCCGGAGCATCCGCACCGGGTTGTGGGCCGTCTCCCGCCACAGGGCGTAGTCGAGGCGCTTGAAGACATCCCGCGCGCGGTAGTGCCAGCTCCACCAGAGATCACGGGCGAGTTCCTCGATTCGGTGGATGCGCTCGGGAATGGGAGTCGAACCGGAATATCGTTCCATGGAGTCGTGACCGCCGTGGTGAATTCGAATGAGAGCACTTCAAATCCTAGCCGCCGGTCGGCTGGGGCGTCAATGGTCTGACAACTCCGGACTCGCTCACGGGCGCCGCGATTGTGCGGTGGCATCCTCATCCCGGATTCCGAGAACGGCCCGCAGACCGTGACGTCCGCGTCGCTCTGCGAGGGCACGCCGGAGGACTGACGCCGTCCCGCCCGCGCCAGTCGCGGGTCGCCGGTCATGACTGCCCGCCTTCCAGCCGGGCGCGAATGGCTCTGACTTCCACCGCCAGTTCGTCGAGCCGCTTCATCAGGTCCTGGTGCCGGGCGTCGTGCGGACGGGGCTTCTTCGCCACGAAGGTGACGCCGCCGTTGGCCTCGAGCATCGCCTTGTCCACCTCGTTGAGCGACGCGAATCCCTGCCGCCTCGACGCCGCCTCGAGTTCGTGGAGGGTGATGCCTTCCGCCCTCAGGCGGTCGTCGAGCACCTTCCCGCCCCGCATCAACACGTCGACGTCGCCCTCGATGAATCGCTCCACGTTCGGATGCGCGAACACGAAGCGGACCACCACATAGTTGAAGACCAGAAGCGTCGCGGCGCCGATGACGCCGCCGAGCACCGAGTTGTCGGAGCCGATGATCGCGTTCTGGACGGTGTTCGACAGCGTGAGCAGGACAACCAAATCGAAGGCGTTCAGCTGCGCCAGCTCCCGCTTGCCGGCGAGCCGGAGGCCGACGACGAGGAACACGTAGACCAGCACCGGCCTCAGGACCTTCTCCAGGATGCTGATCGTCGTCTGCGCGTCGGGGCCGATGTGGAAGAGGTTCGTGAAGAGGTTGGGATCCACGGCGGCGTCCTTCCAGAAGAGGAGGTGTTGCCGCCCAGTATACGCGTGCGGGGCATGGCCGGGCCCGGCCCCCGGGCTCAAGGCTCAGGCACGGGGCTGGCTCACTCCGCACGATCGCCACTTCGCACGATCACACGATTCCCCTCCCCCCGCCTTCCCGCCTACAATGAAGGCACATGGCCACCATCGACACGTTCTCGACCGCCACCGACATCGTCGTCAACGGCACGCCTACGCGCATCTTCAGCCTCGCGGCTCTCGGGCGTGCTGGTCACCCGCGCGTGGCGAAGCTGCCGTTCGCGCTGAAGATCCTCCTCGAGAACCTGCTACGGAACGAGGACGGGAGGTTCGTGCGCGCCGCCGACATCACGGCGCTCGCGGACTGGGACGCGTCCGCCCGCGTGCGCAAGGAGATCGCATTCACGCCTGCGAGGGTCCTGCTCCAGGACTTCACCGGTGTGCCGTGCGTCGTCGATCTCGCGGCGATGCGCGACGCGGTGGTTCGCCTGGGCGGCGATCCGGCGCGCATCAACCCGCTGCAGCCCGTCGAGCTCGTCATCGACCACTCCGTCCAGGTCGATGCCCACGGCCGGCCGGATGCCTTCGAGCTCAACGCGGATCTCGAGTTCACGCGAAACCGCGAGCGCTATGTCTTCCTGCGCTGGGGGCAGGACGCCTTCGCCAACTTCCGCGTCGTCCCGCCCGACACCGGCATCGTCCACCAGGTCAACCTCGAGTACCTCGCCCGCGTCGTGTTCGAGGAGACGCGCGACGGCAAGTCCGTGGCCTACCCGGACACGCTGGTCGGCACCGACTCGCATACGACGATGGTGAACGGGCTGGGTGTGGTGGGCTGGGGCGTCGGCGGAATCGAGGCCGAGGCATGCATGCTCGGCCAGCCCGTCTCGATGCTGGTGCCGGAGGTGCTGGGCGTGAAGCTCACCGGCAGCCTTCCAGGCGGCGCGACGGCGACGGACCTCGTGCTGACCATCACCGAGCGCCTGCGCAAGCACGGCGTCGTCGGCAAGTTCGTCGAGTTCTACGGGCCTGGCCTCGAGCATCTGTCGATTGCCGACCGCGCCACGCTCAGCAATATGTGCCCGGAGTACGGCGCGACGATCGCGGTGTTCCCGATCGACCAGACAACGCTCGACTACCTGCGGCTGACCGGGCGCGACGAGCGGCGCATCGCGCTGGTCGAGGCGTATGCGAAGGCGCAGGGGCTGTTCTGGACGCCCGACTCGGCCGAGGCCGACTACGCCGAGCGGATCGAGGTCGATCTGGGATCCACCGAGCCGTGCCTGGCCGGGCCGCGCCGGCCGCAGGATCGCGTGACGCTCAGCCAGGCGGCCGCGTCGTTCGATGCCGCGCTGGCGAAGACGATGGCCGACCGGGAGAAGGCCGGCAAGCCGACGCCGGCCGGCCCCCTCGGGGCGCAGCCGGGCGTGGAGGGGCTGGATCACGGGGCCGTGGTGATCGCCGCCATCACCAGCTGCACGAACACATCGAACCCGAGCGTCATGATCGGCGCAGGACTCCTCGCGAAGAAGGCGGTGGAGCGGGGCCTCCGGGTGAAGCCGTGGGTGAAGACGAGCCTCGCGCCCGGCTCGAAGGCCGTGACGCAGTACCTCGACCAGGCGGGGCTGTCGGAGTATCTCGATCGCCTGGGCTTCCAGCTGGTGGGGTACGGGTGCACGACGTGCATCGGCAACAGCGGGCCGCTGCCGGCGGACGTGGCCGCCGACGTGAAGGCGCGCGACCTCGTGGTGGCGTCCGTGTTGAGCGGCAACCGCAATTTCGAGGGGCGCATCCAGTCGCAGGTGCGCGCCAACTACCTGGCGTCGCCGCCGCTCGTCGTGGCGTATGCCCTGGCCGGTACGATGCGCATCGATTTGACGGCGCAGCCGCTCGGCAAGGACAGGTCGGGTGCCGACGTCTACCTGAAGGACATCTGGCCGGGCGCGAAGGAGATCGAGGCGGCGATGCTCGGGGCGGTCACCGCTGAGTCCTTCCGCAGCGCCTATTCGGACGTGTTCGCCGGCGACGCGCGGTGGCAGGCGCTTCAGGTACCGACGGGCGACCGCTTCGTGTGGGACGAGGAGTCGACGTACATCCGTCATCCGCCGTTCTTCGAGGGGTTGTCCTCGTCGCCCGCGCCGCCGGCCGACATCCGGGGCGCTCGCGTGCTGGCGCTGCTCGGCGACAGCGTGACGACCGATCACATCTCGCCGGCGGGGTCGATTCAGCCGGACGGCCCCGCGGGCAAGTACCTCGTGTCCCGCGGCGTGCCGCCGTCCGCGTTCAACTCGTACGGCGCGCGCCGCGGCAACCACGAGGTCATGATGCGCGGGACCTTCGCCAACATCCGGCTGCGCAACCTCGTGGCGCCCGGCACCGAGGGAGGCTGGACGCGCCACCTGCCCGACGGCGAGACGATGACGATCTACGACGCCTCGGTGCGGTACCGCGAGGAAGGGACGCCGCTGCTGGTCATCGCCGGCAAGGAGTACGGGTCGGGGTCGTCGCGCGACTGGGCGGCCAAGGGTACGTTGCTGCTCGGCGTTCGCGCGGTGATGGCGGAGAGCTTCGAGCGGATCCACCGCAGCAACCTCGTGAACATGGGCGTGCTTCCCCTGCAGTTCGCGCCGGGCGAGTCCGCGGCGATTCTCGGGCTGACAGGCGCCGAGACGTACGAGTTGACCGGGATCGCCTCGGGGCTGGCGCCGATGGCGGCGGTTCGCGTCGATGCGCGCGGTGAGAACGGCCGCGCCGTGTCGTTCACCGCGATCGCGCGGATCGACACACCGGAGGAGCTGGGGGCGTTCAAGGCCGGTGGAATCCTCCCGTACGTGCTCCGGCAGTTCGTGGGAGCCGGTCCCGCGTAATGCTCACCGCCGGGTCCGTCAGGCAACGCGCGCGGACGCTCGGCTTCGACCTGTGCGGCGTGGCGCCCGCCGAAGCCTTGCCGGAGGCGGGCCGCATCCGCGAGTGGCTGGCGCGGGGCTACGCCGGCGACATGGGGTACCTCCCGCGGACGGCGCGCCTGCGCGAGGACGTCCGGCGTGTCCTGCCGTCCGCCCGGTCGGTGATCGTCACCGGCACCGTCTACAACACCGACCGGCCGTACTCGATCGAAGCCACGGATCCCGCGCAGGCCGTTGTTTCGCGCTATGCCTGGGGCGACGATTACCACGATGTCGTCGGGGAGAGGCTGGCGCGCCTGCTGGACTTTATGCGCGCCGAGCACGGGGCGCCCTTCGAGGCGCGCGCATTCGTGGACGCCGGGCCGGTTCACGAGCGGGTGTACGCCGAGCGCGCGGGCCTCGGGTGGATCGGGAAGCACGGCTGCCTGATCAACCCTGATCTCGGTTCCTGGCTCTTCCTCGCCGTCATCGCCTGCAGCCTGCCGCTCGCACCCGACGAACCCGCCCTCGATCGCTGCGGAACGTGCACGCGCTGCCTCGACGCGTGTCCCGCCGGCGCCATCGTCGAACCGCGGGTCCTCGACGCGAGGCGGTGCGTGTCCTACCTCACGATCGAGTTGCGGCGTGAGATTCCGGATCCGCTCCGCGCCGCGGTCGGCGCCCGCGTCTTCGGCTGCGACGTTTGCCAGGACGTGTGTCCGTGGAACCAGTCTGCCGCCAGGAGCGACGATCCCGCCTGGCAGCCCCGTCCCGCGCTGGACCACGCGCGGCTGGGCGACCTGTGGGCGATGACCGACGACGAGTTAGCAGGTCTCACCCGCGGGTCAGCGCTGTCTCGAGCCGGCGTCGCAGGCCTGCGGCGAAACCTCGCCGTGGCGCTCCGAAACAGCGGCGTCCGGCCGTGAGGCGCGCGTCGTGAGCCGGCGGTGAGGCACCAGTCGTGGCCCGGTTCGTCGGCTCCGCGCTCCGCTCGGCGGACCTCGCCAGTCGCGCTTCGCGCCGACCCGGTCCGCGCCTGGTTCTCCAGTGCCGGCCGCAAGCCATAGGCCGTGAGCCGTGGACCGATAGCTGGTCGCCGGAAGCCCGGAGTAGAATGGCCCGAGTGGCGCGCCCGCGCCCTTCATTCCCGAGAGGCCTCACATGAAGCAGCTCGCTGCATTCGTCTCGCTCGTCGTCCTGGCCGTGGCTGCCTGCTCGTCGCCGACGCCGGCACCCGAGCCGGCCAAGGAGGTTGTGGTGCCCGAACTCGCGAAACTCCAGGCCGCCGCCGCGCAGTACGCGCCGACGGAGATTGGCGCCGACCTGTCGAAGTTGCCCGCGAACGAGCAGCAGGCACTGGCGAAGCTCGTGCAAGCCGGCTGGATCATGGACGCGCTGTTCCTGCGGCAGGTCTGGGCCGGCAACGAGGGGATGCTCCTGAATCTGCTGACCGACCGCTCGCCGCTCGGCACCGCGCGCACGCACTACTTCCTGATCAACAAGGGCCCGTGGGATCGGCTCGATCACAACGCGCCGTTCATCGCCGGCGCCCCGATCAAGCCGGAGGGCGGGAACTTCTATCCTGCGGGCGCGACGAAGGCCGAGATCGAGGCGTGGCTGAAGGCGCTGCCGGAGGCGGAGCGCGTGAAGGCGACGGGCTTCTTCACGACCATCCGGAGAGCGGTGGCCGTGAAGGGCGCCAGGGCCGGATTCGACATCGTGCCGTACAGCGTCGAGTACCAGGGCGAGCTGGAGCGCGCCGCCGAACTGCTGCGCGAGGCGGCCGCCCTGACGGCCCAGCCCACGTTGAAGGCATTTCTCACCAGCCGCGCGGACGCGTTCCTCGGCAACGACTACTACGCGAGCGACGTAGCGTGGATGGAGCTCGACGCGAGCATCGAGCCGACCATCGGGCCGTACGAGGTCTACGAGGACGAGTGGTTCAACGCCAAGGCAGGCTTCGAAGCGTTCATCTCGCTGCGCGACGACGGCGAGACGGCGAAGCTGGCGAAGCTGGGCGCGGAGCTGCAGGGGATCGAGGACAACCTGCCGATCGACGCGAAGCTGCGCAATCCGAAGCTCGGCGGGATGGCGCCGATCCGCGTCGTCAACGTCGTGCTGGCCGCGGGCGACGGCAATCGCGGCGTGCAGACTGCGGCCTTCAATCTGCCGAACGACGAGAGGGTGGTGAAGGAGAAGGGCGCCAAGCGAGTGATGCTGCGGAACATCCAGGAGGCGAAGTTCAAGCTGGTGCTCACGCCGATCGCCGCGAAGGTGCTGAACCCGGCGCAGCAGCAGAACGTCCGCTTCGACGCCTTCTTCACGCACATCGTCATGCACGAACTGATGCACGGCCTCGGGCCGCACCAGATCAAGGTGGACGGGAAGGACACGACCGTTCGCGCGCAGCTGAAGGAGACGTACAGCTCGATGGAGGAGGCGAAGGCCGACATCTCCGGGCTGTTCGCGCTGCAGCTGCTGATCGACAAGGGCGTTCTCGACAAGGCGATGCAGGAGACGGTGTACGACACGTTCCTGGCGTCGGCGTTCCGCTCGATCAGGTTCGGCGTGAACGAGGCGCACGGCCGCGGCATCGCGCTGCAGCTCAACTGGCTGCTCGACTACGGCGCGTTCACGGTGGACAAGGACGGCGCGTTTGCCGTGAACCCGGCGAAGATCAAGGAGGGCGTGAAGGCCCTGACGGGCGAGATCATGGCGCTCCAGGCCGCGGGCGACTACGCGAAGGCGAAGGACATGCTGGCTCGCCTGGCCGTCGTCCGGCCCGAGGTGAAGAAGGTGCTGGACCGGCTCACGGACGTGCCGGTGGACATCGAGCCGAACTTCACGACGGCGGCGAAACTGCTTTCAGAGAAGTAGGGCGGGTCTTCAGACCCGCCGTGACGATGCTGAGCCCTGGGCCTTGAGCCCCGTCTGTAACCTGGCCGCCGGGTTCTGAATCATACCTGTGAGGGGCGGTCCCGGAGGGCCGCCTCACTGGGGTCCGGTCGCGGAGGCATCATGCCGTTGTTTGAATACGAATGCAGGAAGTGCGGGCAGCTGTTCGAGGCGCTCGTGGTTGGGTCGCGCACTCCGGCGTGCCCGAAGTGCAAGAGCCAGGATCTCGACAAGAGGGTGTCGTCGCTGGGTTTCGCGGGCGTCGGCGCGTTGTCGGGCGGCCGTTCTTCCGGCGGCTGCGGCACCGGCGGCGGCGGTGGTTGACGGTTCTAGCCGCGGGCCGGTCGGCCCGCCTGTCGTTTGACGGCCAGTTGATTCTCCATCCACCGGAGCCAGGCCCCCAGGCCCGGCTCCGCGACGCAGCTCGTCTCCACGACTTCGATCTCGGGGTTCACGCGGCGCGCGTCGGCGACGGCCGCGTTGCGGTTGAACCGCGTGTAAGGCAGCAGGTCGATCTTGTGGAGCAGCATGAGACGTGCGCGCCTGAAGATCCCCGGGTACTTCAGCGGCTTGTCGTCCCCCTCCGCGACGCTCAGCACGACCACCTTGGCATCCTCTCCGAGGTCGTATGATGCCGGGCACACCAGGTTCCCGACGTTCTCGACGAACAGGATATCGAGATCGTCAGCCGACAGGCCGGTGAGCGACCGCCGCACCATGCTGGCGTCCAGGTGGCAGGTTCCGCCGGTCGTGATTTGCAGCGCCGGGAATCCGTAGCGCTTCAGCCGATCGGCGTCGCGCTCGGTCTGGATGTCGCCGGTGAGGACCGCGACGCGGAGAGGCGTTGCGCGCAGGGCGTCGAGCGTGCCCTCCAGGATGCTGGTCTTGCCGGCCCCCGGGGACGAGATCAGGTTGAGGCACAGCGTGCGGCTCGCCGCAAGCTGCTCGCGCAGCTCCGCCGCGATCCGGTCGTTCTCCTTCAGCACGCCCTCTCGGACTTCGACGCGCTCAGCCACGGTCCTACTCCAGTTCGAGAAACGAAAGCCCCAGCTCGTCGCCGGCCACCATCGCCGAGCCCGTGTGCCCGCAGGCGGGGCAGTCGGCCAGGAACTCCACGGGATGGAACTCGTGCGCGCACGAGCCGCACCGATACGTGACGGGAACGCGCTCGAGGTCGAGCGCCGCCCCGTCGAGGTCGGTGTCCTTGACCGTCATCCCGAAGCAGAACTCGAGCGCCTCGACCGCAACGCCGGAAACCTCGCCGACACGGACCCCGACGCGCAGCACGCGGCGCCCGCCGTTCAGCGCGGCGTGCTCGCGGGCAGAGTCGGCGATCGACTGGGCGATGGACAGCTCGTGCATCTCCCGCGATTCTACACCGCGAGCCGGCCACACGGCCGCCGACGCCAAATCCGTCAGCCGCAAGCGAAGATCTGGAAAAGCCGCTCCGATCCCAATTAAACTCCTCCGCGGTGACTGCGAGTTCGTTCCCCATCCGTTTCCTCCCCGACGACCGGACCTACGAGGCCGACGCCGCCGTCGAGTTGTATCTGGCCGCCGCTGCCGCCGGCATCCTCGTGGAACAGCCGTGCGGCTCGCGGGGCACCTGCGGACGATGCCGTGTGCGGGTGGTCGAGGGCGCGCCAACACCCACGGCAGCCGACCGTGCGCGGCTCACCGCGGAGGACCTCGATGAGGGCTGGCGCCTCTCGTGCGAGCTGCGTCTTTCCGCGCCGGCCGTCGTCGAGATCCCGGTCGTCGCGAGGTCGCTTGCGGGGAAGTCGTTCGGTGGCGAGCTGTCCGCGCCCGCGCTCGCGAGGCCGGTGGTCCTCGTCGGCACCGTTCGTGCGCCGCTCCTCGCGGGCGACACGACGGCGTCGTCCGTGCTCGATGCCCTGGGGACGTCGGCCGGCCTCGTGGATCGAGCCCTGACGGCCTGGCCCTCCGCCCTCGCCGAACTGGCCGCGGCCGACGTGCTCGCGGACACGCTGACGGTCGCCATCCACGGTCGCGAGCTGGTGCTGGCCCGGGCCGGGAGCGCCGCGAGGCTCTTCGGGCTCGCCATCGACCTCGGAACGACCTCGCTTGCCGCCGCGCTCGTGTCGCTCGACGACGGGTCGGTGGCGGCCTCTGCCTCCTCGCTGAATCCGCAGGTGGCGTTCGGCCCCGACGTCATCTCGCGAATCAGGCACACGCTCGAGGTCCCGGACGGAGGCGCGCACCTGGCCAGGGCCGTTCGCGACGGGCTCGCGATGCTGACGGAAGGCCTGGCCGACGAGGCCGGATGCCGTCCGAACGACATCGTCATTGCCGCAGCGGCCGGCAACCCCACGATGACGCACGCGTGGCTGGGCGTTCCGGTCGGGAGCCTCGGTCGCGCGCCGTATGCCGCCCTGTGGACCGACGCGCTGACCGTGAAAGCGGGCGCCGTCGGACTGCCCATCCACCCGAACGCGAACGTGACGGCGTTTCCGCTCATCCGAAGTCACGTCGGAGGCGATGCGGTGGCGGCCGCGGTCGCGTCCAATCTCGACAGAGGCGTGGGCGCAGAAGGCGGAGCGTCGCGCCTGCTCATCGATCTCGGCACGAACACCGAGCTGCTCCTCGTTCATAACGGCCGGCTCGTCGCCACATCGGCGGCGGCTGGTCCGGCGTTCGAGGGTGTGTCGATCCGCCACGGGATGCGCGCGGCGCCCGGCGCCATCGACGTCGTTTCGATTTCGACGGAAGGGCACGTCGCGGTCCATGCGATCGGCGGCGTGCCGGCGCACGGGATCTGCGGGTCCGGGCTGATCGACGCCGTAGCCGGACTGCTTGCGGCGGGTGCCCTCACCTCGTCCGGCTACCTGCGGCGAGCGGAGGAGATTCCTGACTGCCCGCCGCTTGCGGCCAGGCTCGCGCCGTTGGACGGGCAGCAGGCAATCGCGCTCGTCGTCGCGGAGATCGACGAGGGCGGTCCCGGCCCGGTGCTGATCACGGCGCGCGACATCCGCGAAGTGCAGCTCGCCAAGGGTTCCATCGTTGCCGCCGCCACGCTGCTGTGCCGGCACGTCGGCCTCGACCCGGCGGCGCTCGACGAGGTGCTCGTGGCGGGCGCTTTCGGGAACCACATCAGGAAATCGAGCGCGGTGCGGATTGGTCTGCTCCCGCCGGTTGCCGCCGAGCGCGTTCGCTTCGTCGGGAACGCCGCGGGGGTCGGGGCCCGGCTCGCGCTCGTCGACCACGACGTGCTGCGGCGAGGGCGCGAACTGGCGGCGCGTGCCGAGTACGTCGATCTCGCCGTGCACCCGGACTACCAAGCCGCGTTCATGGCCGCCCTGGCGTTCCCCGAGCGATAACGGTATATCCTGATACTTATGAACCTCCTCGACCTCTGCGCGACCGGCATCGTCATTGGCGACGGCGCGATGGGCACCGAACTCCAGCGTGCCGGCCTCGCGATTGGAGAGTGCGGCGACCGGTGGAATCTCGACCAGCCCGGCCGGCTGATCGACGTCCACGCCGCCTATATCGAGGCGGGCAGCGACGCGATCATCACGAACTCGTTCGGCGCCAACCGGTGGGTGCTGGGCCGCTACGGTCTGGCCGAGCGCGTGGCTGCCGTCAACCGCGCCGCGGCCATCATCGCCCGGCGCGCGGCTGGCCAGACCGTCTGCGTGCTCGGCGACATCGGTCCGTGCGGCGGTTTCATCCGCCCCTTGGGCGACGTCAATCCGGCCGAACTCGAGGCCGAATTCACCACGCAGGCCGGCGCGCTGCTCGAGGGCGGCGCTGACGGCATCATCATCGAGACGATGAGCGCGCTCGACGAACTCCGCATCGCCATCCGCGCCGCGCGCACCGCCAAGGCACCGTTCATCGTCGCCTCGATGGCGTTCGACCACGTCCCGAACGGCAGTATCCGGACGATGATGGGCGTGTCGCCGGAGCAGGCGGCGAGGGCGGTCGTCGACGAAGGCGCCGACATCGTCGGGGCGAACTGCGGCACGCACATGACGGCGGCCGACTTTGAACGCGTCTCCGAGGCGTTCCGGCAGACGACAAAGCAGCCAATCATGATCCAGTCGAACGCGGGCAGCCCTGACCTCGTGGACGGGCGCGCCGTCTACCGACTATCGCCCGAGGCGTTCGCTGACGGCATGAAGGGCGTCGCGGCGGCCGGGGCCAACATCGTGGGCGGCTGTTGCGGCACGACGCCCGCGCACATTGCCGCGCTCGCGCGGCAGCTGAAGACAGGCGCGTGATGCGAATCGAGGATGTCCCGTTCGGCGTCACCGACTGGGCCGCGGTTCCGACGACCGAGCACACAGGCGAGACCGGCGTCGCGCGGTGGCGAACCGTCGAGGTCGGGAACGTCCGCGTGCGGATGGTCGAGTACTCGCCCGGCTACCTGGCCGACCACTGGTGCCCGCGCGGACACGTCCTGCTGGTGCTCGAAGGCGAGCTCGTCACCGAATTGAAGGACGGTTCGTCACACGCGCTGCATGCCGGTCAGAGCTACCAGGTGGCCGACAACGCCATGCCACACCGCTCGCGCACCGCGGGAGGGGCCAGGCTCTTCATCGTCGACTGAGCCCCGGGGCCTGGAGCGGGCCCGCCCTTACGACCCCGGCGGCAGCATCGCGTGCACGCCATGCTTGTGCACCAGCAACCCGCCTCGGTGAGCCGCCCCCGCGAGCACGAGATTGCCCGCCAGCAGCAGGCCGAGGAATACGGTCTGTGCCACAATCATCGCCGTGCGCGTCGAGAGCGCCTTGACGAAGCGCGGAAGGGCGAGGATCACGACGTACATCACGGTCAAGCCGGCGAAGACGTTGCGAGCCGTTTCGGCCAGGGTCGCGTGGCTCTCGATGGCAGCGTTGATCGCGTCGCTCCGCGTCGCGAGTTCAGCCGCCGCCTCTCCCGTCTCGACCGCGATGAACGCGCCGCCCGTTCCGAGCACCAGCATCGCCACCGCCGAGGCGGCGAACGCGCCGCGATGCTTCGGCAGGACCATCGACAACACGACGAACAGCGGCGAGACCAGCAAGAGCGCAATCGGGAAATGGATCACCAGCGGATGCAGACCGTCCCAACCGGGCCACGGCGGCAGCATGGGCTCGTCCTTTCAGAGAGGGGCCGGGCGGTGATTCCCGGCCCCTGGCATTGGCAGGCTAGGCGACCTTCACGAACTTCGCGCCGGGCGTGAAGCACACCGGGCACTTCTCGAAGCTGACGGCGAGGACGGTCTTGCCGCACTCGGGGCACACGAAGAACGTCTTCGCCGGTTTCCAGGCGGCCAGGTTGGCGCCCGCATCGGCGTAGAACTTGGCGTGCTCAGCCTCGGCCGACACGGCGAAATTGAACGCGCGGAGCGCGGCCTTGTTCCCGGACGCCTTCGCTTCCGCGATGAACTCGGGATACATCTTGTCGCGCTCGTAGGTCTCGCCCTCCAGGGCCGCCTTCAGGTTGTCAGCCGTCCCCTTGATCTCGGGCAGCTTGATCTCCGCCTTCGGCGTGCCGCCGAGCGTCTTGATTACCTCGGCGTGCCGGGTCGCATGGGTCTCTTCGGCCTTCGCCGCCGCGCGGAACAGCGCCGCAGCGCCCGCGAAGCCCTCCTGGTCGGCCTTCTTGGCGAACTCCGTGTACTTCGCCTTCGCGTTCGACTCGCCGTTGTAGGCGGCCATGAGATTGTCCAGGGTCTTCGGCGGCGCAGCGATCGCACTGCCGGCCGCGAACGCGACGAGAGTCATCGCCGCCATCGCCAGTGTGAACAATCGAATCACGGGCCCTCCTCGCAGGTCGAGATGAACAGTGGGTGACCGGCCGACGGGGAACTCCAAGCGGAACGTCAGGCTCGCCGCTCGCGCTCAGCGCCTGCGGGCCCCCATCCGCAGGTGGCCGGGTCGCAAACGGCGAACCGTGACGGTGGGATTATAACCCAAGGCGAATGCCGCGGCCACCCCGCACAGTCGCCCTCGAGGCTCCGGCGTCCTCATTCGAGGCCCACCGACTTCAGCAGCTTCAGCGCGTTGCGCGACGTCGCCACGCCCGGCCTCAGCGTGTAGTCGAACGACAGGCGGAGCCCTTCGTCCTGGTGTTCGACGCCTTCGGAGAAGTGCACCGTGTCACAGACCGCGGCGAGATCGTCGGAAGCCGCGAGTTCGAGATCGTGCGTGGTCACGGCCCCAATCACGCGGAGCGTCAGCAAGTGATGGACGATTCGCCGCACCGCCACCTGGCGCTCGGCCGTGTTCGTGCCCTGGAGAATCTCATCGAGCAGGTAGAGCAGCATCGGTTCGCCGCTGCCGACGGCGCGGGCTGCCGAGACGACGAGCTTCAGGCGCTGGAGGGCGGCCATGAAGTACGACACGCCTTCCTCCAGAGAGTCCTGCACCCGCATGCTCGTAAAGACGGCGAGCGGCGGCAGCGTCATCCGCATCGCGCACACCGGCGCCCCCGCCTGTGCGAGGACGACGTTGGCGCCGATGGCGCGAAGCAGCGTGCTCTTCCCGGACATGTTCGACCCGGTGACCATCAGGAACCTGCCGGGCGGCCCCACGCTCACGTCGTTCCCCACCCGCCGGTGGCCTGGAATGAGCGGGTGGCCGAGCTGCCGCGCTACGAGCTGTGACGAGGCCTCATCGATCTCCGGGAATACCCACTCCGGGTTGTCGTGCTTCAGCCACGCCAGCGCCGAGAGCGCGTCGAACTCGCCGAGTGCCCCGAACCAGCGGCGAAGGTGCGGCGCCGCACGCACCTGCCACCGCTCGAGTTCCACGAATCACGTGGAAATCCCAGAGCGTGATCAGCGTGATCAGCGGGTGGATCAGCGTGACCAGCCGGAGGTCGGCGAACTGCTCGATCAGGGAGAGCCTCGCCATCTCGCGCGATGCGGTCAGGCCGGAACGGCGGAGGTCCTCCTGAAGCGCCTTCAGCCGCGGGGACGTGAACCGCGCCTCGCCGATGCGCGCGAACAACGCGGCATGGTGGCTGACCAGGCGACTGCGGGAGAAGACGCGCGTGTACGTCTTGGCGATGCGCTTGCCGAAGACGGCCATCAGGATGGCCGACCCTGCGAACGGGTAGAGCCAGAGGGCACGGTCGATCACGCCGGCGGTGTGCGCAACGAACAGGCCGAGGAGGACGGCAGTCAGGAGGCGGATCGCCCACGGCGCCCAGGCGTGCGTGATGAACCACGGGCCGGTCTCCGCCCACTCATACAGGCCGTCGAGCGCATGCTGTGCGGGTTCGATGGTCCGGCCGAGCGCGGCGAACTCCTCTCGCTCTCGTTCGAGCGGCGCCAGTTCGGCCACGGCCTGCTGCCGAAGGCGGATGGTGTCCGGCGGAGCGCTCCTGGTCAGCCAGCCGGCCAGCGTGGCCCTCCCGGCATCCGTGCCAACGGAGCCGAGCAGCTGACACACCGACGCGTGGCCGAAGATGTCGAGGTCATGCGCGTAGGCGTGGCCGGGCCCGGGGCCGCCCGTGATCGCCGGCGGCAGCGCGTTCCAGTCGCGTCCGACGCGCGCCGCCGCCTCCTCGTTCACGCGGGCCAGCGTCGCGCGCCAGCGCTCCCGCTCCTCCACCCGGCTATGCCAGCCGACGAGGACGAAGAACGCGACGAAGCCGCCGAGGCCCGCTCCGACGCGGAGCGCCGCGTGCGATACGGGTCCCGGGAACAGCGAGAGGATGCACGCGGCGGCCGCGAGGAACACGACCAGCCTGGCGTACGAGAGCCACCGCGATTGGCGCCGGTGGCGGTCGCGCTCCGCGCCGTGCCGCGCGGCGGTGTTCTGGTAGCGGCTCGTCAGCGTCGGCTCAGGTGGGTTCATCGTCACGTCCGGTTCGCGCGGGACGCCCGCCGCCGGCATTATCGTATTCTCTCTCCCATGAACGCACTCGTGCTGCTCCTCACGCTGTGGTTCCAGCAGGCCGCTCCGCCAAAGGCGGCGCCATTCATCACGCCGCTCGCACCCGCGGAGATGAAGAACAAGCAGGCGGTGATCGACACGACGGCCGGGACCATCGTCATCGACCTGCTGGCCGACGCGGCGCCGAATCACGTCGGGTACTTCATCAAGCTGGCCCGCGAGGGCGCCTACAACGGCACGACCTTTCACCGCCTGATCAAGTACGGCATCATCCAGGGCGGCGACCCGTTGTCGAAGGATCCCGCCAGGCGCGACGCCTACGGCACCGGTGGTCTTGGCGTCCTCAAGTCCGAAGTCAGCGCAGAGAAGCACACACGCGGCGCGGTGTCGAGCGTGCTCCTGCCGGGCAAGCCCGACAGCGGCGGCTCGCAGTTCTTCATCTGCATCGTCGATCAGCCGGTGCTCGACGGCCAGTACACGGTGTTCGCCCGCGTGGTCGAGGGCATGAAAGTCGTCCAGACGATCTCCGAGGCGGCGGTGGACGACAAGGGAAAGGCCACCGAGCGGATCGAGATCACGTCGGTGACCATTCGCGACAGGCCCCCTGACAAGCCCGAGGCGTTCTCGACGGAGAGCCTCGAGGCGTTGGCCGCGTATCGCGTGACGCTGGAGACGACGGCTGGCGTCATCACGCTCGAGATGCGGCCGGACAAGGCGCCGGGCCACGTCCGCAACTTCCTGCGGCTGGCGGCGGCCGGGGTGTACGACGGCACGCTCGTTCACCGCGTGGTACGCGGCTTCGTCATCCAGGCCGGCTCGATGAACTTCCGGCGCGAGGCGCTCGACGAGCCGCAGCAGAGGGTCGTCCGCACGCTTCAGCCCGAGTTCAACGACCTGCCTCACGTGAAGGGCACGCTGTCGATGGCGCGCGGTGACGATGCGGCCAGCGCGTCCACCTCGTTCTTCATCTGCACGGCGCCGGCGCCGAGCCTCGACCGCGTCTACACGGCGTTCGGACGGGTGGTCGACGGCATGGCGGCGGTGGAGGCGATCGAGGCGGCGCCGGTCGACGGCGAGAAGCCGAAGGAGAAGATCGGAATCATCCGCGCGCGGGTGACCGGGCCCGTGCGTTGAGCACTGTCGCGGGCCCTGGTGACCACGCAAGACAACCACGGAGCACACAAAGGACACAGAGGCTCCACCGCCGAGGGCTTCGACCGGGTGGCGCCGCCGCGGAGCGGCGGCGCCGGGCGGCCGAGCACAGCGCCCCGGGAATGAGCCCTCGTGAGTGCGGGCCGGTTCATTCCCGCGGCGCTGCGCTCGGCCTGCCGGGCCATTCGGGCCGGCCCCGGCCGAAGCCCGGTCTGCCGTCACGCAGACCCGCGTGACTTGGCCAGCCTCCGTGTTCTCTGTGTTCTCTGTGGTGGTCTTTGACTTGTTCACGCCGGTTCGTCGTCGTCGAACAGCGGGAGCGGTGTCGGGCGGCGGCGGGGGCGGCAGTCGCCCGGGACGTCGGCGAGGTTGTGGACGGATACGCCGAGCAGGCGCACCGGCCGCCGGCCTGCGTCGGTTCGCTCCAGCAGCGCCAGCGCGCGTCCGACGAGGTCGCCGCGGTCGCGCGTGGCCGGCGAGGCCGAGTGGCTCCGCGTAATCGTGGTGAAATCGGCGTAGCGCACCTTGATCGTCACCGTGCGGGCGAACAACTCGTGCTGCTCGAGCCACTCGGCGGCGTCCGCGGCCATCTGCTCGACCTCGTCCCGAATGCGCGCCATGTCGACCAGGTCCTGCGCGTATGTGTTCTCGGTTCCCGACGACTTCGCCGGCCGCTCGGGCTCGACGGGTCGGTCGTCGATCCCGTGCGCGAGCTGGACGAGCCACCCGGCGGAGCTACCCACCGCCTCCTCGAGCGCCGCCCGTTCGACGCTCCGCAGGTCTACCGCCTTGGTGACGCCGACCTCGCGAAGGCGGCGCGCGGTCACCGGACCGACGCCCCAGAGCGCGTCGACGGGGAGATCGCGAAGGAACGCCTCGACCCGCTCGGGCGCGATCACCGTCAGGCCGTCCGGCTTCTTCCAGCCCGAGGCGATCTTGGCGAGGAACTTGTTCGGCGCCACGCCCGCCGAGGCCGTCAGGCCGCGTCGTCTCGCGGATGGCGGCCTTGATGCGCCGGGCGACCGTCATCCCGAGCGGCTCGCGCCAGCGTTCTCGGTCACATCGAGGTAGGCTTCGTCGAGCGACAGCGGTTCGACCAGCGGCGTGACGGAGCGGAAGATCTCGAAGACCTGCTGCGACACGGCCCGGTACTTCTCGAAGTCGGGGCGCACCAGCACCAGATCGGGGCAGAGCCGGAGCGCGACGGCGCTGGCCATCGCCGAGTGCACGCCGAACCGGCGCGCCTCGTAGCTGGCCGCCGCGACGACGCCCCGCTCGGCCGGCTCGCGCCCGACGGCGACCGGGCGGCCTCGCAGCGACGGGTTGTCGCGCTGCTCGATCGACGCGTAGAACGCGTCCATGTCGACGTGCACGATGCGTCGGATCGGTCGGCGGCTCCACTGGTCGATTCTACCCTCGTCGCCCGGTTCGCTCTGCGGCGCTATAATCCACCGACGGCGCTGGTCAGTCGGTGACTTCGTCTGAAGGGTCGGAACTGACGCCGACGGGTCGCGAACGTCACGCTGAAGGGTCGACCCGACTCATCGTCAGCCCCGACTGCATTCATCGCGAGACACCGACCACTCATCGTGAGAACCGACTGATCATCGTCAGTTCCGACTGACATCGTCAGCTCCGACTATGGTCCGTTTGATCGCATTGGACATCGACGGCACGCTCCTCGACAGCCGCTGGCAGGTGCCGCCGGTGAATCGCGATGCCATTCGCCGCGCCACCGACGCCGGCATCGAGGTGGCGCTCGTGACAGGGCGCCGATTCGACTTCGCCCGGCCGGTCATCGACCAGCTCGACGGGCCGCTCACGCTGATCGTCAGCGGCGGCGCGCTGGTCAAGCGGCGCGACGGCGTGACTCTGGTCCGCCACCTGCTGCCCGCCGCGATTGCCCGGGCCGTCGTCGGATGCGACCGCCGACTTCCGCGATGCGACGGCACTCGTGTTCGACCGCCTCCAGGCCGGCCAGGTCGTCCACGAGCGGCTGGACATCCGCGACGCGCACCGCCGGTCGTATTTCCAGCGCAATCGCGATTTCATCACCGAGGTCGTGCCGCTCGAGGCGGCGCTCGTCGAAGATCCGATCCAGGTCATGTTCTCCGGCGGCGTCTCCCGCATGCGCGAGCTGGTCGCGCGCCTGCGCAGCCTCGACGTCGCCCCTCAGATTGCCGTGGCCGTCACCGAGTACGAGTCGCGGGATTTCAGCCTCGTGGACGTGAACCGCGGCGGGGTGCACGAAGGGTCAACGCTGGCGGAGTGGGTCGGGCGGCAGGGACTCACGCGCGAAGAGGTGATGGCAGTCGGCGACAACTTCAACGACCGCGAAATGCTGGAGTACGCGGGCGTCCCCGTGGTGATGGGAAACGCCGTAGAGGAACTGAGGGGGCTGGGCTGGGCGATGACCCTCGACAACGACCACGGCGGGGTGGCGGCCGCCATCGAACGGTTCGTCTTCGACGCCGGCTGTCACCAATCACCGACGGCGTGAATCTCCGGTCGTAAGCGACCTGGCCGGCGGTCGGTGTCGCCGGCGTTTGTGCTTCGTTCACAAGCGGGCGACTGGCAGGCTGCGAGGGCGAGCCGCGCGGGTTCTTCATCATGAACACGGTGTCCAGGCGACGATTCCTCCAGATCACCGGGACCACGGCCGGCGTGGCCGCGGCCGGCTCGATGGCCGGCGGCCTCGCGCGCGGCGTCGGCGCGGTCACGGCGACGGAGAAGGGGACCCGGACGGTCCCGACCTTCTGCGACGTCTGCTTCTGGAAGTGCGGCGCGATCGCGCACGTGCGGGACGGCCGCCTCTGGAAGATCGAGGGGAACCCGATCGACCCGCTGAGCCGCGGGCGCCTGTGCCCGCGCGGCACCGGCGGCGTCGGCGCGCACTTCGACACCGGACCGTCTGAAGGTCCCTCTCGTTCGCCGGCAGAAGCGGGGCCAGGAGGAATGGACCGAGGTCACTTGGGACGAGGCGCTCAACCGTCATCGCCGAGAAGTTGCAGAAGATCAAGGCGGAGTACGGCCCCGAATCGGTGGCGCTCTTCTCCCACGGCCTCGGCGGCAACTTCCTCAAGCACACGCTGCGCGCCTTCGGCACCCACAACGTCGCGGCTCCGTCGTTACGCGCAGTGCCGTGGCCCGCGCGACGTCGGCTTCTCGCTGACCTTCGGCGAGGAGATCGGGTCGCCCGAGCGGACCGACATCCGCAACAGCCGGTGCCTGGTGCTGATCGGCTCGCACCTCGGCGAGAACATGCACAACACCCAGGCGCAGGAATTCGCCGAGGCGGTCGGCGCGGGCGCCACGGTGATCGTCGTCGATCCGCGTTTCTCGGTGGCCGCCGGGCAAGGCGAAGTACTACCTGCCGATCAAGCCCGGCACCGACCTGGCGCTGCTGCTCGCCTGGATGAACGTGCTCGTGACCGAGGGACTCTACGACAAGGACTACGTCGAGGCGCACGGCTTCGGATTCGACGCGTTCCAGGCGGAGATCGCTGCGACGACGCCGGAGTGGGCGTACCCGGAGACCGGCATCGAGCCGGCCGTCATCCGCGAGACGGCACGCGAGATGGCTCGCTACAAGCCTGCGACGCTCGTGCATCCCGGGCGCCACACCACGTGGTATGGAGACGACACGCAGCGAAGCCGCGCGATCGCGCTGCTCAACGCGCTGCTCGGAAGCTGGGGACGGAAGGGCGGATTCTGGAAGCCCGCTCAGATGTCCGTTCCGGGCTATCCCTATCCGGCCTACCCGAAGCCTGCGAAGGCCGCACGGTCGACAACCCGAACGGGAAATACCCGTTCGCGCACGAAGCGATCACCACCGGCGTCCGCGAAGCCACAATCACCGGCCAGCCGTACCCGGTGAAGGGGTGGTTCGTCTACGCCACCAATCTCCTGAACGCGATGCCCGAGCCGCAGGAGACCATCCGAGCCATCCAGGCGCTCGATCTCCTCGTGGTGGTCGACGTCATCCCCAGCGAGATTGCCGGGTGGGCGGACGTGGTGCTGCCGGAAGCCACCTATCTCGAGCGCTACGACGATCTGAACGTCGAGTGGTTCCGCGAGCCGTTCGTCGCGCTGCGCCAGCCGGTCGTCCGCGCGCCCCACGCGCAGAAGCCGAACTGGTGGATCGCGCGCCAACTGGCCCTCAAGCTCGGCCTTGGCGCCTACTATCCCTGGGAGACGATCGAAGAGTACCTGGACCACCGGCTGACGAAGGCCGGCCTCAGCTTCGAGACGCTCAAGACGCAGGGGATCATTCTCGGCGAGAAGCCGCCGGTCTTCTTCGACGAGGGCGTCGAGCCGGAGTTCCCCACCGCGTCGGGCAAGATCGACTTCTACTCGACGACGCTGAAGCGACGCCGGGTTCGATCCGGTGCCGAGGTTCAAGCGCCCGGAGGCGCCGCCTGACGGCGCCTTCCGACTGCTGTTCGGCCGCGCGCCGATGCACTCGTTCAGCCGCACCCAGTCCAACCCGATCCTGCACGACGGGATGTCCGAGAACGAGGTGTGGATGAACGCCGACGTCGCGCGCCGGCTCGGGCTCGCCAGCGGCGAGTACGTGCGTCTGCGGAACCAGGACGGCGTGCTCAGCAACCGGATCCTGGTGAAGGCGACCGAGCGCATCCGGCCCGACTGCGTCTACATGGTGCACGGCTTCGGCCACACGGCGAAGGGCCTCACGCGCGCGCTCGGCAAGGGCGCGAGCGACGCGCAGCTCGTGACGCGGTCGGTCACCGATCCGCTCATGGGGGGCACCGGGATGAACGTCAACTTCGTCACCATCGAGGCGGAGGCGTAGGGCGATGGCACGATTCGGCATGGTCATCGACACCCGCAGGTGCGTCGGCTGCACCGACTGCGTCGTCGCCTGCAAGACCGAGAACGACGTGCCCGAGGGGCTCAACCGCGACTGGATTGCCACCGAGACGACGGGCCGCTTTCCGACGCTGCACCTGGAGATCCGCACCGAGCGCTGCAACCACTGCGACAACCCGCCGTGCGTCGCCTGTTGCCCGACCGGCGCGAGCCACGTGGAGCCGTTCGGCGCGATCGTGCTCGTCACGCACGAGCTGTGCATCGGATGCAAGGCGTGCCACGCGTCGTGTCCCTACGATGCGCGCTTCGTCCACCCGGAGGGCTACGCGGACAAGTGCACGTTCTGCATCCACCGGGTGAAGGACGGCAAGGACCCGGCTTGCGTGTCGGTCTGCCCGACGCACTGCATGACGTTCGGCGACCTCGAGGACCCGAATAGCGAGGTGAGCCGGCAGTTGGGGGTCACGGGCGCACCACGCGCTGATCCCGGCGGCGGGGACGGGGCCACGGATTTATTACCTGACCTAGTGGTCAGTGGTCAGTGGCTAGTGGTCAGTGTGTCACGCGTGATCCACTAGCCACTCTTCACTGGCCACCAGCCACTACCTGGAAGCTCTATGACCGAACTCGTCACCGCCCGTCACAACGAGCTGATCGATCCCCTGGTCCGCGTGTGGGGCTGGGAGATCCCCGTCTACCTGTTCCTGGGCGGCTGGGTGGCGGGCATGATGATCATCGTCGGCTCCTTCCTGCTGCGCGGGCGGCACCGCGACGAGACGTGCGTCTGCTCGGTGCTCCCGGGGCTCAGCGTGATCATCCTCAGTCTCGGGATGCTGGCGCTGTTCCTCGACCTGGAGCACAAGCTGTACGTCTGGCGGCTCTACACGACCTTCCAGGTCACGTCGCCGATGTCCTGGGGCGCCTGGATTCTGGTCCTCGTCTATCCGGCGCTTGCCGCCGCCTTCGTCCTGCGTCCGCCGGAGATGCTCCGGGGGATCTGGCCGGGCTTCGACCGCCTGACCGCGCGGCTTGGGGAGCTCTCGTTCGCGCGTCTGATTGCGGCGGCGAACATCGTGCTCGGCGTCTCGCTCGGCCTCTACACCGGTATCCTGCTGAGCTCGCTCGGCGCGCGGCCCTTCTGGAGCAGCGCGATTCTCGGGCCGTTGTTCCTCGTGTCCGGTCTCTCGTCGGCGGCCGCCTTCACGCACCTCATCGCGAGGCACGCGGAGGAGCGGGAGTTGCTGGCCAGGAGCGACAACGTGTTCCTGGTGATCGAACTCCTCGTGATCGCGATCTTTCTGGTCGGGTTGCTCGGGGCGTCACAGGCGCACGTGGACGCGGCCCGGCTCGTCCTCGGCGGGCCGTTCACCGGGGCGTTCTGGGTGCTGGTCGTGGGCGTGGGGGTCGTGATTCCGCTGATCATCCAGGTGTTGGCCGTGTCGCGCAGGATCCAGCACACGCCGCTCGGGCCGCTGCTGGTGATGGCCGGCGGCCTGGCGTTGAGATTCGTCGTCGTCGCAGCGGGTCAGGTCAGCCACTGGGCAAAGGGGTAGGCCGCACATGTCACACACGCAGTCGTCGCGGGCGCCGGCTCCGGTACTCGAACCCGTATCTCGCCGGCATCGGTCTCGGTCTGGTGCTCCTCGCAGCGTTCGTGGTCGCGGGCCGCGGGCTCGGCGCGTCCGGCGCCGTGAGCGCGGTGGTTACCGCCGGCCTCCACGCGGTCGCGCCGGATCACGCACATAGCCTGGAGTGGCTGTCAGGGCGGCTCGCGGGCGAGGAGCGCCCGCTCAAGGACTGGCTGGTGTTCGAAGGGGTGGGCGTGTTCCTGGGCGCGCTGATCTCGGGCCTGCTCGCGCGTCGGGCGGTGATCATGGTCGAGAAGGGGCCGCGCGTGTCGATCCGGGCCCGGATGGCGGGCGCCTTCGCGGGCGGCGCGCTCATGGGCGTCGGCGCCGCTTTCGCCGGGGGCTGCACGAGCGGTCAGGCGCTGTCGGGCGGCGCGCTCCTGAATCTGGGCAGTTGGGCATTCATGATGATGGTGTTCGCGGGCGCATACGCGGTCGCGGTCTTTCATGAGGTGGCAGTGGCGATGATGGCTCCACTTCTCAAGTACGGCGTGTTCGGCGGCGAGACCAGCCTGGTCTTCGCCTTCCTCATCGGCCTCGGTTTCGGCTTCGCGCTCGAGCGGGCCGGCTTCGGCAGCGCGCGCAAACTGGTGTCGCAGTTCTACCTGAACGACCTGGCCGTGTTCAAAGTGATGTTCACCGCCATTATCACGGCGATGCTCGGCGTCACCTACCTGTCGTGGATCGGCGTCCTCAATCTCTCGCTCGTGTACCTGGTACCGACCTTCCTGCTGCCGCAGGTGGTCGGCGGGCTGATCCTCGGCGCCGGATTCGTCGTCGGCGGCTACTGTCCCGGCACCGCGCTCGCGGCCACGGCGACGGGCCGCGTGGACGCGATTGTCTACGGGTTGGGCCTCTACGCCGGCACGTTCCTGTTCGCCGAGCTGTACCCCGTGTTCAAGCCGCTGCACACGGCGACGCCGATGGGCCAGATCACGATCCCGCAGTACTTCAACCTGCCCTACGGCGTGGTGGTGTTCGCGGTCGTCCTGATGGCGATCGGAGGCTTCGCCGGGGCGGGGTGGGTGGAGAAGTGGATGGCTGGCAGAGGGCAGCCGGCAGCTGACAGCGGATCAGCTGAATCCGCTGCCAGCTGAGAGCTGCCAGCTGCCAGCTGCGAGCTACCAGCTGCCAGCCATGAGGTGACCCCGATGCTGAAGTTCCTGACGAAGCTGACTCTGAACCAGCGCCTCGCCGTTCTGGCCTTTCTCCTCGGCCTCGGCGCGCTTGCCGCCACTCCCGCGCGAGGCGGGCGCGTGACGGTCGATTCGCGCGATATGGCGTGGCTCGCGGCGAACGGTTCGGATCGCGTCGCAGCCCGGGCGCTCGCCGACTGGATCATTCAGGGGCGCTCCGACTTCCGGCTCGTCGACGTTCGCACCCCGGCCGCGTTCGCCGCCGGCTCTCGGATTCCGTCCGCCGAGAATATCCCGTTGACGGCGCTTTTCGATGCCGGCCTGGACCGCGGCGAGAAGATCCTCCTCGTGGGTGACGACCAGGTGACCGTGGCGCAGGCGTGGCTGCTGCTCGAGGCATCGGGCTACACCGGCGCCTCGATTGTGGACGGCGGACTGGCGGCATGGCGGGACCAGGTGGTGCACCCGCGTGTGGACGGCGCGGACGCCATGACGCGCGCCAGGCTCGAGGCGGTCAGCGCGCACTTCGGCGGCGCGCCGAGAATGGGCGGAGAGACTGACGCGCTCGTGCCGCCGACGGCGTCCGGAGTCGCACAGGAGGCGTCCGGTGTGCCGAAGCTCCCGCCGCCCGGAGGGAAGAAGCCGGCGCCTGCCAAGAGGCGGGAAGGGTGCTAAACTCCTCGCTCGGGAGGAGCTATGCCCTTTGGAGATCGCGGCGGTGATGCGACTGGTCGGGCCATCGGCGGAGGGCGCCGGCGCCGTGCCAGGTTCGTGGTGCTGGCCATCGTTGTCGGCCTGGTGCTGGGCGCGAGCAGCCTGCTGGCCTGGTATATCGATGCCCAGTGGTTCGACTCGCTCGGCTACTCCGACGTCTTCTGGACGACGCTGCAGCTGAAGTCCACGCTCTTCAGCGGGTTCACGCTCGTCACCTTCCTCCTCGTCTATGCCACGCTGCGACTGTTGAAGCCGCCCCAGCTGAACGCGCCCATCGACCGCATCCTGTACGTGAACGGGCAGCCCGTCCCGCTGTCGCTCGGCCCCGTCATCCGGATCGTCACGTGGGCCGTGGCGCTCGTCGTCGGGCTCGGCGCCGGCTCAGGCATGATGTCGGAGTGGACCACCTTCGGCCTGTACCTGCACGCGCCAGGCGCCGCGGGGGAAGCCGCGCTGGCCGACCCCATCTTCGGGCGGCCGCTGGCCTTCTACCTCTTCACGCTGCCCGTCTGGCAGCTCCTCGGTACCTGGCTGACGACCATCGCCCTGATCATCCTCGCGGGGGCCGTGCTGGTGCTGCTCCTGACGAATGCCGACAACCCGCTGGTGTTCGCCAGCGTGCACGAGCGGCGCGCAGGCTACCGGGGCGTGTCGTTCGCGCTCTCGCTGACGATGCTGGTCGCGGCGGCCCGCTTCGTCCTCGCGCGCTACGACCGCCTGTTCCAGGATCACACGGTGTTCTCCGGCGTCGGCTACACCGAGGCGCACGTCATCATCCCGGGCTTCCTGCTGGTCGCGCTCGCGCTGGTTGTCGGCGCCGCGATCGCGATCTACAACGGCATCGGCCCGCGGAAGCTGGCCACGCTGCTCGTCGCGTTCGCTCCGGCTGTCGCCGTCTACGCCGGCGTGACCGTCGTCTCCTGGTACGTCGGCGGGTTCGTCGTCAAGCCCAACCAACTGGTGCGTGAGCGGCCTTACATCACCCACAACATCGAGTTCACGCGCCGGGCCTTCGACCTCGATCGTGTCCAGGAGCGGCCGTTTCCGGCTGACCCCGGCACCGCTGCGGTCGACCTGGCGGCGAACCGCGACACGATCGACAACATCAGGCTGTGGGACTGGCGCGCCCTGCAGGACACGCTGCGCCAGATCCAGGAGATCCGCAGCTACTACGATTTCCCCGACATCGACCTCGACCGCTACACGATCGGCGGACGCGTGCGCCAGGTGATGGTGGCGGCCCGCGAGCTGAACGTCGAGCGGCTGCCCGAAAGCAGCCGGAACTGGATCAACGAGAAGCTGATCTACACCCACGGCTACGGCGTGACGATGAACGCGGTGAACGGCTTCACGGCCGACGGCCTGCCTGAACTCATGCTGAGCGACATGCCGGTGCGGAGCACCGTGCCCGACCTCAAGGTCACGCGGCCCGAGATCTACTTCGGCCAGCTGACCAACACCGATGTGTACGTGAACACCCGGCAGCAGGAGTTCAACTACCCGCAGGGCGAAGGTAACAGCTACGCCAAGTACGACGGGCGGGGCGGCATCCCGATCGGATCGTTCGGTCGCCGGCTGCTGCTGGCGGCCAGCCGGGGCGGCGGGGATCTGTCGAAGCTGCCGTTCAGCGACGACATCGTCCCCGGGAGCCGGCTGCTGATGCGCCGGAACATCAACGAGCGCGTCCGCACGCTGGCGCCATTCCTCCAGTTCGACGCCGATCCGTACGTCGTCGTGAGCGCGGACGGGCGGCTGTTCTGGATGATCGACGGTTTCACGACGTCGGACATGTACCCCTACGCCCGGCACTTCCGAATGGGCGACACGCCGGTCAACTACGCACGCAACAGCGTGAAGGCGACCGTGGACGCGTACGACGGCACGGTGACCTTCTACGTGTTCGATTCGGACGACCCGATCGTCGCGGCCTACCGAAACCTTTTCCCGACGCTGTTCGTCGATGGCAGCCGGATGCCCGCGGACGTCCGCGCCCACGTGCGCTATCCGGAACTCCTCCTCGAGGTCCAAGCCGCCGCGTTCGGCCTCTACCACATGCGCGACACGGAGCTGTTCTACAACCGCGAGGACCTGTGGAGCGTGGCGAGCGAGGTGACGCTGGGAGAGGATCGCGAGCAGGTGACGCGCACGATTGAGCCGAACTTCGTGCTGATGCGGCTGCCGGGCGAGACCTCGCTCGAGTTCGTGGAGATCCTGCCCTTCACGCCGTCGAACAGGAACAACCTCATCGGCTGGATCGCCGGCCGGTCGGACGGTGCGAACTACGGGAAGGCGGTCGTGTTCGACTTCCCGAAGTCCAGGCTCGTCGACGGCCCGCTCCAGGTCGAGGCCAGGATTGACCAGGAGCCCGCGCTGTCGTCGCAGCTGACGCTCTGGAACCAGCAGGGTTCCCGCGTCCGACGGGGCAGTCTGCTGGTGATTCCAATCGGGCGGGCGCTGCTGTTCGCCAAGCCGATCTACCTGCAAGCCGAGCGCAGCCCGATGCCGCAGCTGCGGCTGGTCATCCTCGCCCTCCAGGACGCGCTGGGCTACGGGCCCACGTTCGAGGCCGCGATGGCGAGCCTGTTCGGCGCCGGCGCCGGTCGCGCCGCTCCCGCTCCGGCCGGTGGCGGGTCCGGGGAGGCTGCCGCCGTGCCGCCGACACCCGGCCAGACGGTCCCGCAGGCCGGTGCCGCTGCCGTTGGAGCCGTGACGCTTACGCCGGCGGCCCAGGCGCTGATCGATCAGGTAGCGCGCGATTTCGCCGACTACCAGCGCCTGACGGCCGAGGGCAAACTCGGGGAGGCGGGCCTCAAGCTCGAGTCGCTGAAGAAGGCGATCGAACGGCTGAAGAAGGAACGGTAGGGGCGGCCTGCCTGTCGGTGAAGCCGGTACTCGAGCAATCGCTGCGGCACAGCTTGTCGCTGGCCGGCGGTTGTTGATAGACTTTTCGTGCCTTCCCGATTCATCCGGATTTCCTATGAGCAATCCACTTCTGTTGCTCGAAGTGTACTGTCCCAACTGTCAGGCGCCGCTCACGAACGGCGAGCAGGTGATCCTCGGGGCGCATCTCGCATCGACCGACCAGGACGGCGAGGTTCGCCTCAGCGCCGTGTTTGGCGACTCCCGGGTCGAGAGCGACCTGACCCTGGGCGACGGGGCCGTCGTCACCTACGCCTGTCCGTCGTGCGAGCGCAGCCTGACCGTGGACACGCCGTGCAAGTTCTGCGGCGGGCCGTTGGCGTCGGCCAATCTGCCGACCGGCGAGGCGATGGAGTTCTGCGGCCGGGCGGGATGCCGGGGCCGGGTCCTTGGCGGCTATGGCGACGCGGACGAGATGACCGATCTCCTGAACCGGATGTTCAAGATCCCGCACGATTGAGTTCTGGCCGGGCGGCCAATTCGGAGTCCCTATGCACACCCATCGGCGGTACAGCTTCAAGAACCAGCACTTCGTGGGCGAGGAAGGGCGGCTCATCCCGCTCCTCCAACAGGTCCAGGCCGAGGACGGCTATCTGCGCCCCGAACGCCTGAAGGAGATTCACGAGCAGTCGGGGATTCCGATGGCGACCATCTACGGCGTCGCGACCTTCTACGCGCAGTTCCGACTGAAGCCGGTCGGCAAGCACCTGCTGCGCGTCTGCCACGGCACGGCGTGCCATGTAAGCGGGGCTGTCGAACTGAGCCAGGCGGTCGAGAAGCACCTCGGCATTCCGAACGGCGAGACGACGCCGGATCGGCTGTTCAGCATCGAGACGGTGTCGTGCCTCGGGTGCTGCTCGCTTGCGCCCGCGATCATGATCAACGCCGCGACGTTCGGCAATCTCAGCCCGTCGGGCGCCGTGAAGGTCGTGAAGAAGTTCCAGAAGGGGGAGCGGTCATGACGCGGGTCACCGTTGGCTACTCCACGTGCGGCATTGCGGCCGGCGCCGAGGACACGTTCGCAGCGCTCGGGAAGCAGCTGGCCGATCTGCCGGAGGCGACGGAGCTGCTGCGCACGGGCTGCGTGGGGATGTGCTACCAGGAGCCGCTGGTCGAGATCAGCAACGGCGACGGCGTCCGGTACCTGTACGGCCACGTCAGCCCCGACAAGGTGGCGCGCCTGGTTGACGAGCACATCGGCAAGGGCGAGCCGGTGGCCGACTGGCTCGTCTGGACCAGTGCCGGCCAGGGGACCGACACCGCCTACCTCTCGCGCCAGCACCGCATCGTCCTGCGCAACTGCGGCAACATCGACCCGGAGTCGATCGACGACTACATCAAGACGGGCGGCTATCTCGCGCTGCAGAAGGTGCTCGAGGCGAAGGATCCCGACGGCCTGGTCAGCACGATGATCGAGTCGGGGCTGCGCGGCCGCGGCGGCGCGGGCTTCCTCACCGGCATGAAGTGGCGGTTCACGCGCCAGGCCCCGGGCCGCGAGAAGTACATCATCTGCAACGCGGACGAGGGCGACCCGGGCGCGTTCATGGACCGCTCGGTGCTCGAGAGCGACCCGCACTCGGTCATCGAAGGGATGATCATCGCCGGCTACGCGATCGGCGCCGACCACGGCTACATCTACGTGCGCGCCGAGTACCCGAAGGCGATCGACCGGCTGAACATCGCGATGGCGCAGTGCCAGGAGCGGGGTTTCCTCGGCGACGGCATCCTGGGGAGCACGCACGCGTTCCACATCAAGCTGAAAGAGGGGGCCGGCGCGTTCGTGTGCGGCGAGGAGACCGCGCTGATGATGTCGATCGAAGGGAAGCGCGGCATGCCGCGCGTCCGGCCGCCGTTCCCGGCCACGAAGGGGCTGTGGGAGAAGCCGACCTCCATCAACAACGTCGAGACGTTCGCCAACGTGCCGTGGATCGTGATGAACGGCGCCAAGGCGTTCAACTCGCTCGGCACGGCCAACAGCAAGGGGACGAAGGTCTTCGCGATGGCGGGCAAGATCCGCCATGGCGGCCTGGTCGAGGTGCCGATGGGCATCTCGATCCGCGAGATCGTCTACGACATCTGCGGCGGCATCCGCGACGACCGCAAGTTCAAGGCGGTGCAGATGGGCGGGCCGTCGGGCGGCTGCATCCCGGCCGAGCTGCAGGAGACGGTGATCGACTACGAGTCGATCAACAAGACCGGCGCCATCATGGGCTCCGGCGGCCTCGTCGTCATGGACGAGACGACGTGCATGGTGGACGTCGCCCGGTTCTTCCTCGAATTCACGCAGCGCGAGTCGTGCGGGAAGTGCACGTTCTGCCGGATCGGCACCAAGCGGATGCTCGAGATGCTGACGCGCATCACCGAAGGGAAGGGCCAGGACGGCGACATCGAGCTGCTCGAGGACCTGGCCGCGCGCGTCAAGAACTCGTCGCTCTGCGGGCTGGGCCAGACCGCGCCCAACCCGGTGCTGACGACGCTGAAGTACTTCCGGTCCGAGTACGAGGCGCACATCACCGACAAGAAGTGCCCGTCGCACCACTGCCAGAAGCTGCTGACCTACACGATCACCGACGACTGCAGCGGCTGCATGCTGTGCGTGAAGGCCTGCGCGGTGGGCGCGATCACGGGCGAGCGCAAGACCGTGCTCGTCATCGACCAGTCGAAGTGCACGGTCTGCGGCGAGTGCTACAAGGTGTGCAACCTCGGCGCGGTTCACAAGGACTAGCTCCTCACCGCGAGGACATCCCATGGCGCTCGTGAAGATCGAAATCGACGGCAGGCGGATGACGGCCGACGGCGGCCAGACAATCCTGCAGGTGGCCCGCCAGCACGGCATCCAACGATTCCCACGCTGTGCGACGATGCGCAGCTCGAGCCGTTCGCGTCCTGCTTCGTCTGCGTGGTGAAGGTCAAGGGCGCGCGGTCGCTGATGCCCGCCTGCTCGACGAAGGTCCTCAACGGGATGGTCGTCGAGACCAACTCGGGCGAGGTGCGGCAGTCGCGCAAGGCGGCGCTGGAGCTGCTCCTGTCGGACCACTACGCCGACTGCGTCGGGCCGTGCCAGATCTCGTGCCCGGCCGGCATCGACATCCAGGGCTACATCGCGCTGGCCGCGATCGGGAAGTACAAGGACGCGATCGCGCTCATCAAGGAGAACAACCCGCTGCCCTCGGTGTGCGGGCGCGTCTGCACGCGGCCGTGCGAGGTCAAGGGCTGCCGCCGGACATGCTGGACGAGGCGGTCGGGATCGACTACATCAAGCGCTACATCAGCGACCTCGACCTGAACAGCGCCGACGTGTGGCGTCCCGAGGTGGCGCCGTCCAACGGCAAGAAGGTGGCGGTGGTCGGCGCGGGGCCGGCGGGGCTCTCCGCCGCGTACTACCTCGCCATCAAGGGCTACCGGGTGGACATCCTCGAGGGGCAACCCGAGCCGGGAGGCATGCTGCGCTACGGCATCCCGAGTACCGCCTGCCCAAGGACGTCCTCGACCTCGAGATCGCGCGGATCCTCGGCCTGGGCCCGGCTTCGATCAACGCCGTCCTCGGCAGCGACTTCACCATCGCGAGCCTGAAGAAGCAGGGCTACGACGCGATCTTCATGGGCATCGGGGCGTGGCGAAGCTCGCTGATGCGCGTCCAGAACGAGAACGCGACGGGCGTGCTCTCGGGGATCGGGTTCCTCAAGCAGTTCGGCCTGCGCCGGCCGATGGACGTCAGCGGGACGGTGGCCGTCGTCGGCGGCGGGAACACCGCCATCGACTGCGCGCGCACGGCGCTCCGGCTCGGCGTCAGCGAGGTGAAGCTGCTCTATCGCCGGACCCGGGCGGAGATGCCGGCGAACGACTCCGAGATCAAGGACGCAATCGAAGAAGGCGTCAACATGCAGTTCCTGGTCGCGCCGACGAAGGTCGTGACCGGCGAGGACGGGACGCTGAAGGGGATCGAGTGCCAGCGCTGCGAGCTGGGCGAGCCCGACGCGTCGGGCCGGAGGAGCCCGAAGCCGATCCGCGGATCCGAAGACCTCGAGCCGTGCGACTTCATCATCTCGGCCATCGGTCAGAGCACGACGGTGGCCGACCTGGTGGACGGAAAGGTCCCCGACATGCTGCCGCCCGGAGAGGCGCTCGCCCTCACACGGTGGCAGACGGTGCAGGTGAACGAGAAGACGTTCGAGACGTCGGTCGAGGGCGTGTTCTCGGGCGGCGACGTCGTGACCGGCGCGGCGACGGCGATCGAGGCGATCGCGGCCGGCCGCAAGGCGGCGTACACCATCGACAGCTACATCCGGGAAGGCGTCGTGCGGTCGGAGCCCGAGGAGTTCATCAGCCGCAAGGACGTCTTCGCCAAGGTCGGCATGAAGGACCTGCGGGGGCAGGAACACAAGCCGAAGCGCCACATCCCGATGCTCCCGGTGGACCAGCGCGCGAACAGCTTCATGG
>CAWARN010000029.1:0-188303 GCA_963784455.1 uncultured Acidobacteriota bacterium
GCGGAGAACGCGTTCTGCGCGCCGAGGGGCGGGGCCGCGGCGGACACGAGCAACAGCGCCAGGCCGAGAACCAACACAAACGCGCGCGTCGACGGCATCGTGTCTCCATCGCCCCGGGGCCAGGGCTGCCGTCATTATGCCTTGGCGAAGGGCGGTTTGGAGCCGATGCCGCCAGGGAGCGGGCTTCCCGCGCGAATCGACACCCCCAAAGGCGCTCCTCACCGTCTTCTGACCGTTCCGGCATCAGAATCGCACCGTCCGGCGGTATAGTTGTGCCGGGGTCGGTCAGACATGGCCTCGACCAAGCCGGCTTCGCTCGTGGTTCCGGTCTCCATACGGGCTACTGGCGGCATTCCTCCTCCTCACGCTTGGACCGTCCCTGGGCCTCGTCTGGCTCGGCTGGCAGTCTGCTGGACCAGGATCGCGCCCTCGAGAACCAGCGAATTGACGAGCGCCGCGAGCGGGCCGCGGACCAGGTCGTGGCCTCTTTTGCAGCGCGCAGTGCAGACAAGCGAACTCGCCCTCGCGCAACTTCGTGCACCGGCGGCCGGCGACGATGCGCTGATGGTCGAATTCAAGGCTTCGGAGGTTCTTCGCCTATCCGAGCGGCGGCCTGCTGTGCACGTTCCCGTGGCGTCCGTGCCGCAGGACGTCCTCTCGAACGTCTACCGGACGAGCCGAGACGTACCAATTCCAGTACCGGGACTTCGAACGGGCCATTTCGGCGCTTCAGCCGCTGACACGCTCGCCAGACCCGTTGATTCGGGCCGGGGCCTTGCTCCGCATTGCGCGCAATCAGCGGAAGGCCGGTCAGCTTGATCCGGCGCTCCGCACCTACACCGAACTCGGCCGCGTATGACAAGACGTCCGCTGACGGTCTCCCCGCCAGCCTCGTCGCCCGCAGGGCCCGCTGCGACGTGCTTGCCGGGCTCGGCCGCCGGCGGGATTTGACCAAAGACGCCGCTGACCTCTACGCGGTGCTCGGTCGCGGGCAGTGGCGGCTGTCGCAGGCCGAGTATGACGTCCACGCGGAGGAAGCGGCAGCCTGGCTCGGCGTGAGCCGCGATTCGGAAGCTCCGGCGCTGGCGCTGGCCGAAGCGGTGGCGTGGCTCGTGCCGCAGGAAGGCCGGCATACGCTCGACTCAGGCCGTGCGTCCAGCGTCCGGCACAACCGCCTCGTGACGATACTCTGGGCCCGAGGGCCCGACGGGCTGCGCGCGCTGGTTGCAGGCCCGCGTACCTCGCGAGCGAGGTGGTTGTCGCCCGTGGCGCCGTTGGCCGACCGGCTTCGAGTCACCGTCGCCCTGAAAGAGCTCAGTCCCGGGGCGGCGGCGACCGGGCGAAGCGCCTCGGTGACGGGCCTGCCGTGGCCCGTCCTCGTAGCAAACCGGGATGCGAAGGCGGAACTGGAGGAGTTCGCAGGGAGGCGCAGGCTGCTGCTGGGCGCCCTCGGCCTACTGACGGTCGTCGTCGTTGCCGGAAGCTACTCGGTCGCCCGGGCGTACGCGCGCGAGCTGGCCGTCATGCGACTGCAATCGGATTTCGTGTCGGCGGTCTCTCACGAATTCCGGACGCCGCTCACGTCTCTGCGTCAACTCAGCGAAACGCTCAACGAAGGCCGGCCGCTCCTGGACGAACGCCGTGCGAGGTCCTACCAGGCACTCGACCGCGCAACCAACCGGCTGCAGAAGCTCGTGGAGGGCTTGCTCGACTTCGGGCGGATGGAATCCGGGGCGATGGTCTACCGGAAGCAGGACCTCGACGTCGCAGCGCTTGTGACGTCGGTGGTGAACGAGTTTCAACGCGAGGCGGGCGACCGGGGCTATCACGCGGAGCTGAAGACGGAGGGCGACCTCCCTTCGATTCACGCTGACCCTGAAGCCCTCGGCCGCGCGGTCTGGAACCTGCTCGACAACGCGGAGAAGTACTCCCCGGAGTCCAAGACGATACAGGTGGACGTCGAGCGTGAAGGAGCCGGGATCGCCATTCGTGTGCAGGATCACGGGCTTGGCATACCTGCGGCGGAGCAGCGGGACATCCTGCGCAAGTTCGTCCGCGGCACGGCGGCTCACACCACCGGCATCAAGGGCACCGGCATCGGTCTGGCGATGGTGAAGCACATCGTCGACGGCCACGGCGGCTCGCTTCGCCTGGAGAGCGCGCCCGGAGCAGGCAGCACCTTCAGCATCGTGCTGCGGGCAGGAGAGTGATCGTGGCTCGAATTCTCGTGGTGGAAGACGATCGCGACATCGCGATGTTCCTGAACGACGACCTCACAGCCGAAGGGCACAGCGTCGAGGTGGTTCGGGACGGACCAACTGCGAGCCGCCGCGGCCTCGAGCCCGAGTGGGATCTCATCGTTCTGGACGTGATGCTCCCCGGGCGGGACGGGTTCGATGTCTGCCGCGACATCCGCAGAGCGCGCGTGCGTACACCAATCATCATTCTGACCGCCAAGACACACGAGGCAGAGAAGATCCTCGGGCTCGACTTGGGCGCCGATGACTACGTCACCAAACCCTTCAGCCCTCGGGAACTCCGCTCCCGCATCCGCGCAGTGCTGCGCCGGATCACCGAGCAGGCGGAAGAGACATTTCGATTCGGCGATGTGGAGATCGACTTCGCGCGCGGCGAACTCCGGCGCCGCGGCACACCTGTCGAGCTCACGCCGATCGAGTTCAAGCTCCTGGGAGTCTTCGTGCGCAACCGGGGGCGCGTGCTGAGCCGTAACCAGCTAATCCAGGATGCGTGGGGCGGGCAGACGTTCGTCACCGATCGCGCAGTCGACGGCCACATCGTCTGCCTGCGGCGCAAGATCGAGGACGATCCGGCGCGACCTCGCCACCTCGTGAGTGTCCGCGGACTCGGCTATCGGCTGGACGCCTGAAATCTCTCGAGAGCCGAACCGAAGTCGCACGATTGCCCGACGGAGGTCGCATGCACGGTTGCTAGATTGAAAGCAGGAGGTACACCATGCCCGTCAACATCCGGAGGGCCCTGCTCGTCATCGTGCTGCTGGCCGCCAGCGGATCGTGGCAGCTCTCCAGCAACGCACAGGGCGTGACCGAGGCGGAACGCCTGCTTCAGAAGGCCATCCTGCTGGAGACCGTCGACGGCAATCTGCAGGCCGCGATCGACCAGTACCAAGAAAATCGTTGCGGAGAACGGCGGCAACCGCGTGGTCACCGCCCGAGCGCTCCTGCGCTTGGCCGGGTGCTACGAGAAGCTCGGCGACACCCAGGTGCGACAGGCCCGCACGGCGTACGAGCGGGTTGTCCGCGAGTTCGGTGACCAAGCCGATGCGGCGGCAGAGGCCCGAACCAGGCTGGCCGCGCTGACGGCTAGCGCCGAGCGTTTGACTGCGGGCATTGAGACGGCAGCCGACAGACCCACATTCCGGAAGATGCGGACGCCGTTCAATATCCCCCTCTGGAGCGGGAGCCGTCTTTCGCCGGACGGAAGGACACTCGCTTTCGGTTCCGACAAGGGTATCTGGATCGTTCCCACACCGGGTCGGGTCGATGCCGACCTGGCCGGAGAGCCGAAGGAGTTGGCCGGTGCTTCAGATGCTCTTGGTGACGGCCTGTCGTGGTCCGGCGACGGCCGCTGGATCGCGTTCAGCCCGGCCTACGTGCGCGGCCAAAAGACGCGAATCAACTTCAGGCCGGAGCAAGCCTACATCGACGTCGTTCCTTCCTCCGGAGGGAAGCCGAGGAGAATCGCCATCCCTCAATGGGTGGCATGGAAGAACGAGATCGGACGGACATCGCGCCGACTGAGCCTGTCTCCGGATGGAAGAACCGTCGTGTTCGATGCCGGCGGCCAGATATTCAGGGCCTCCGTCGATACGGGGAACATCGAGCAGATCACCAAAGAGGGGGGCATCGCCCCTTGCGTTTCGCCGGACGGGCAGAAGATAGCCTATCTGCGACCTGGCACGTCTGAGGGCAACGCTGCTCCGCGTTTTGCCGACGTAATGGTGATTCCCGCCGATGGGACAGGCTCGCCCGCGAAGGTGAACGGGGGATTGAACGAGAGACTCAGCTCGACAGGGCCCATATGGTCACCGGATGGAAGGATGCTCGCCTTCTTCAGGTATGTTTATGTTGTAGGACCACCCGTCCGTGCAGAGCTCTGCATCGTTCGCGTGTCCGAACAGGGTGGACCGCTTGGTTCTCCTCTTCAATCGCGCTTCCGCTCATCTGCGACAACCTGGCGGGCTGGACACCCGACAACAGGATCGGACTTCTTCTTGAGACTCCCTATCACGAGTACGTCTACACGGTTCCCGTCTCGGGCGGAAAGGCCGCCCAGGTGACTCCTCTTGAAAGACTTGCCGGAATCCCGCGCTGGTCGCCGGACGGAAAGCGGATTTCTTCCGATGGCAGGGCGGCGGTTTGGGGTTTGTCTCGGCTGACGGAGGAGAGGTGACGGCTCACCCCGATGTGGAAGCGGCTCGCAAGACCGGCCTTTTCACGGTCTATCCGGGAGCCGGAAACTCCGTATCGCCGGATGGGAAGACCGTGGTGTTCGCGGCCGGCACGGCCACATACGGGCCGAATCTGTACGCAGTTCCAGTCGAAGGAGGAGAGCCCAAACAGATTGCGAGCATGGGTCGCTATCCGTGCTGGTCGCCGGACGGAAGATGGATCGCTTATCTGGGCCCAGACGACACGGACAAAGACCGGCCGGCCATATACAAGATGTCGCCGGATGGACGGGAGGTCCTCAGGATCAGCGGGCAATCAGACTATGTCGTGCAGGGCGGGATCGACTGGTCCCCGGACGGAAGATGGATCGCCTATTATTCAAGGATGGCGAGCGGTCCGCAAGGCAGTCTGCGGCTCATCTCCACCGGGGGCGGGGCAGCCCGGCAGATTCGCCAGATTTCCGACGTCAGCGCCCACAGCGACGTATCCTGGTCGCCCGATGGCCAACAACTCGCGTTCGTCTCCAGGGGCAAGATCTGGGTGGTCCCGGCATCCGGCGGCGAACCGGTGGAAGTGAAGACGGACGTCGATGCTGCGGCCGGCACACTCGACTGGTCGCCCGACGGCCGCAAGATCGTCTTCTCGGGCGAGAGCGGCATGGAAAACGAATTCTGGTTCATGGAGAACTTCCTGCCCGTGGCCAAGGAAGCAGCCGTGGCGCCAGCGCAGAAGATCAAGAAGTAATCCGACCTTTGACCGTTGTTTGACGGAGCCGTGACACTCGGGGGCGCGGAAAGCACTAGAATCGAAGCCAAGTAGGTGCGGTTCAAGACAATGGCCCGCGACATTGGCAGAAACAGCACCAGGCTGAGCGCCCTCTTCGTGGCGGCGATCCTGATTCCCGGCTGCTTTCTGGCCTATTTCAGCATCCAAAATGTCGGCAGCCAGAAGGAACTTGCGGAGAAGAGACTCCAGCAAGAAGAGCAGGGACTCGCGGCCGAGCTCGGCGCGTTCCTCCGGGATGACCTGGTGAAGACCGCGACAGTGTTCTTCACGGCCGCTGACAGGGGGCGCCCGATTTCCAGGAACCTGCGCTCCCGATCGAAACGCGATCCTATGTCGGCCGCGCGTTTTGCCTCGACGCCGCCGGCCGTCTTCTTGTGGCCGCGGTACGTCGCGGCTGGCGCCGCGGGCGAACCCGCCTCCGAATCCACCCGCTTCATTGCCCTGTTCTCGGACGCGGAGACAGCGGAATTCCGCCGCAAGGAATCTGGATGAAGCAGCGCGGCTCTATCGGGAGGCGGCTGCAGCAGCCCGGCAGGAGGCGAAGCGTGCGGCGGCGACCAACGGCTTGGCGCGCGTGCTGGCGAAAAGCGGACGGACCGAGCAGGCGGTCTTCCAGTACCAGCTCCTCCTCGGACGCTACGGCGGCCTTCGTGACGAGAACGGGGTGGCCTTCGCGCGATATGCCCTCCACCAGTTGATGCGCATTCGCGCACGCGATCCGACCTCCAAGGCCGCCCCGCTCTCCGCCTTGCTGTCGCGCCTGGAGAGCGGAGAAGAGCCTCTCACCGATCAGACGGAACCGCTGCTCCAGGACGTGGAGGATTGGCTGAAGCGGAATCCGGGCATTGCGGCGGCGAATCGAGCCCATGCCGCGCCAGATCAGCGTGCTGCGAAGCCGGCTGGACTTCGTGGCTCGAGACGCGAGGAACATCGAGTTCTTCCAGTCCAAGGATCCCGGCCTCGTTCCCCATGCTCGACCTGGGCCCCTTCGGGGCAGTGGCCGGCGAAGTTGCGGGCCGCCCGAGACTCTACGTGGTCCAGCGAATCGCCAACCGGCCAGAGATCGTGGGGTTCGAGGTGGACCTCGAACATCTGCGACCCCGTTGCTGGAGCGAGCCGCTCGAATACCCACGAGACTCGAGATGGACGTGGACATCGTCGCGCGAGGTGACAGGCGCTACGCGGACGGGTCAGCGGCCGTGCTGCGGGACCTCAGTCCGCTCGTGCCCGGGTGGCGGGTGAGCATCCGGCCGCGCGATCCGGGAATCGTCTCGAGATACATTTCACGCCAGCGCTGGATTTACGGGACGACGCTGGCCCTGCTCGTGGCCGGCATGGTCCTGGGCGTTGTTCTCGTCGTGCGTGACCTCTCCCGCGAGCGGCGGTTGTCGCAGCTCAGAACCGACTTCGTCACCAACGTCACGCACGAGCTGAAGACTCCGCTCACCTCCATCCGGATGTTCGCCGAGACGCTGCAACTGGGACGAACCAGCAGCGAAGCCGAGCGGCAGGAGTCCCTGGACGTCATCGTCAACGAGACGCGCCGCCTCTCCCGCCTAATCAACACGGTGCTGGACTTCTCGAAGATCGAGCGCGGGCAGAAGCAGTACCGGATGACCGAGGTGAATGTGTCGGAAGCGGTCGGCTCCGCGCTGAACACCCTGAAGTACTCGCTGGAGGAAAAGGGATTCACGCTGGAAGCGGAAATAGAGCCTGGCGTAAGAGCCGCGGGGGACGCCGACGCTCTGGAACAGGCGATCCTCAACCTGGTGGACAACGCGGTCAAGTACTCTCATCACAACAAGTGGGTGCGGATCGGTTTGTGGAGCCGGGACCACCTCGCCTTCCTCCGCGTGTCCGACAAGGGGATCGGGATTCCGGAGGGCGAGCAAAGGCGCATCTTCGAGAAGTTCTATCGCTCCCGTGCGGGAAACGAAGGGGACGCGGGCGGCGCCGGCCTCGGGCTGACGGTCGTTCAACACATCGTCGGCGCGCACGGAGGCAGGATCGAAGTGGAGAGCACGGTCGGGGAGGGGAGCAGCTTCACCATCGTGCTGCCGCGATTGCAGGAACACGCCTGAAGGGAAAGCGATAGGACATGGCGACGATCCTCGTGATTGAAGACGACCTGAAGATCCTCCGCGGCCTGGAAATGAACCTGAAGTTCGAAGGCTACACGGTTCTGGTTGCGACGGAAGGGCACGAAGGGCTGAAGAAGGCCGTGGAAGAACCGGCCGACCTTCTCCTGCTCGATCTGATGCTGCCGGGCCTGAGCGGCTACGACATCTGCCGCAAGGTCAGGGAGCGAAAACCGGCCCTGCCCATCGTGATGCTGACCGCGAAGGGCGAGGAGATCGACAAGGTGGCCGGGCTGGATCTCGGCGCGGACGACTACGTGACGAAGCCGTTCGGCGTGTCGGAGCTCATGGCGCGAATCCGGGCGCTGCTCCGCCGGTCCGAGGCAAAAGAAGCGGGTCTGGAGCGGTACTCGTTCGGAAACGTGACGCTCGATTTCAAGAGGTACCAGGCCGAGGTCGAGGGGAGGGAGGTGGAGCTCTCCGCCAGGGAGTTCGACCTGATGCGCTACCTGATCGAGCACGCCGGCGAGGCCGTCCATCGCAGCGACCTGCTCGACAAAGTGTGGGGATACGACGTGACTCCGACAACCCGGACGGTGGACAGCTTCGTTCTCGACCTGCGGAAGAAACTCGAGGCCGATCCGTCGCACCCGGCGCACATTCTCAGTGTCCGGGGGGTCGGGTACAAGTTTATGCCATGACGCGACGAACTTTGACGCGCTCTTTGCGGCATTCCGACCCGCCTGTGACAAGGCCCGTTCCGTGAGTGGCTATCCTCGCCTCAGCGTGTAACTGGTATTGAGGGAGGAAGACATGAAGACCCGATCCCGCTGCATGGTCGTTCTCTTCATGGCCTTGCTGTTGGCCACACCGGCGCTGCTGCTTTCGCAGAGCGCTTCGGCGCGGTTCGAGCAGGGCCTGCTCAAGGAGAACGCCGAAGGAACCCTGAATGAGGCCATCGTCATCTTCAGCCGGATCGCCGAGGACAAGGCGGCGGATCCTGCGATTCGCGCGAGAGCGCAGCTGCACATCGGCATCTGCTACGAGAAGCTCGGGGACGTGCAGGCGCGCGGCGCTTACGAACGGCTGATTGCCACCTTTCCGGAGCAGATCGCCGAGGTGGCTCTGGCGAGACAGAAGCTAGCCGCGCTTGCCGCGACGGAAGTGAAGCCGCGGTTCACGAAGATTCGAGTGCCCACCGGATTGCCCGACAATGCCCCGTTTGCTCTTTCCCCCGACGGTCAGCAACTCGCCTACCTCTCAGAAGGCAGCGTCTGGCTCGTACCAGTCCACGGTGCGACGGACCCAACGATCGCCGGCGCCCCGCGGCAGATTACCCGGCCGAACAAGTCATGGGCCGAAACAACCGACATCACCTGGTCGCGAGATGGAAGCTGGCTCGCTTTACACGTCAGGGAGCGCGACGCTGCCCAATACGAGTATGCCGTTTACATGCTACGCGCAACCGGTGGCGAGCCAAGGCAGGTTTCTCTGGAGTTGAAGAGTCGAGAGCGGATCTTCCATGACAGCCGCCTGAGCTTGTCGCCGGATGGAAAATGGCTGGCGTATACGACCTGGCCGGAAGGGGGAAGCCCGGCAGAGCGGTCTGTCTACCTGGCTCCGACAGACGGAGGGCCAGCTACGCGGTTGACCCAGCCGATCACATCGGATCCCGCCTTCTCGCCGGATGGGAAGAGAATCGCCTACCTCCGTCTGGTTGATGACCCGGATTGGGGATCGGGTCGTGAGCGAGGGAGACAGCTCTGGATCAACACGGTGAACGGTGGCTCTCCGGTGCTGGCATTTGAACTGCCTCGTCCCGGCAGGCTCGCCGGCCCCACGTGGTCACCCGACGGAAAGACAGTTGCCGTCCTTGTGAACGGTGAGAATCGTACGGACGAATGCAAGGAGATACTCCTAATCCCGATTGGGCCGGACGGGCGTCCTTCTCCTTCGCCCGGCAGGCTGACCTTGCCTTACCCCGTCGGGCAATGGGTGGTCGGCTGGAGTTCCGGCGACCAGCTTGGATTGATACTGCGCAGGCCTGACGAGGCCGCTATCTACACAGTGCCATCTTCCGGAGGCAAGGCCGTTCAGCTGACATCGGACGGGGCTCGGTTGCCGAGTTGGACGCCGGACGGCAAGAGGATCTACTTTGGCGGATTCCACTTCGAGAGATTCGGGAACATTGAGTTCATCCCTAGTCAGGGCGGCAAGATGGACAGGATCCTCTTTCGTGCTCCTGGCCCTAATCCCCTTCATCTCAGCTATCCTGGCACGGGCATCTCGGTCTCGCCGGACGGAAAGAGGATCCTGTTCATGGCATCCTATCGCGGGTCGGCGAAGCGAATGACGCAGATCTTCACGGTCCCCGTCGAGGGAGGAGATGTCACTGCATTGACCGAAGGTAGCCCGGCCACGAATCCTTGCTGGTCGCCGGACGGCAGATCGGTCGCGTTCGTCGGGTGGCAGCAAGTGGACAACAACAAGTACCTGCGTGACGTCTACACGGTGCCCGCGCGCGGCGGACAGGCACGCAAGTTGACTTCCCAGCCGGACCAGGTCGCTTACGCAGGCATTGCCTGGTCACCCGACGGCAGCCAGATTGCTTTTCATTCCGAGGAGGGCCGGAAGATCAGGTTGGTTCCAGCCGGCGGCGGTTCGGCCAGGGTTCTGGTCGAGGGGCTCACTGGGAATCGTTCCATCGCGAACCTGGCTTGGTCGTCGGATGGAAAACAGTTGCTCTACAGCACAGAGAATCGCATCTGGAAGCTGAACCTCGAGACTGGAAAGAGCGAGGAGGTTCAGACCGGATTGAAAGTGAACCACGTGGACCTGGCCTGGTCGCCCGACGGCAAGACGATCGCCTTCGCGGGTTTGCAGGACAGCGAAAACGAATTCTGGCTGATGGAGGGCTTCCTCCCGCTGGTGAAGCGCAAGTGAAGTGGGTTGGGGCGGGTGGGGGTTGAGTCCGGTGCTCGATTCCCTCACCCGTCGAAACGGTACCCCATGCCGCGGACGCTGGTCAGGAAGCGGGGCCTGGCGGGCTCGGGCTCGACCTTCTTGCGCAGGTTCAGGACGTGGGTGTCGACGACGCGGTCGGTGATGGAGGTGTCCTGCCCCCAGGCCGCGTCGATGATCTGCTGGCGGTTCAGCACCCGCCCGCGGGCGCGGATGAACGCGGTGAGCAGCCGGAACTCGAGCGCGGTGACGTCCGCACGAGCCCCGCTCCGCCGGACCTCGCCCCGGTCGAAGTCCACCTCGCAGGCGCCGAAGCGATAGACGCCTGCCGACCCCGTCGCTGGCTCGGCGGCCCGACGCAGCACCGCGTTGATCCGGGACCTGAGTTCCCGCAGGCTGAACGGCTTGGTGACGTAGTCGTCGGCCCCAAGGTCGAGGCCCATGATCTTCTCCGCCTCGTGCGTCCGGGCGGTGAGCATGACGATTGGCGTCCGCACGCCGGCCTGCCGGAGCTGCTGGCAGACGTCGTAGCCGTCCTTGCGCGGCAGCATGAGGTCGAGCAGGATCAGGTCCCAGCCTGCTTCACGGCCACGCCGCATCGCCGTCTCGCCGTCGCGGACGGTCTCCACTTCGTAGCCGTGGGACGTCAGGTCCACCTCGAGCCCCAGCGCGATATCGGGCTCATCTTCGACGACGAGAATGCGCGGCATGGTCAGCCTCCTGCAGGCAGGACAATCGTGAACGTGCTCCCGCGATCTGGCTCGCTGTCGACCCTGATTCTGCCACCGTGGGCGTCCACGATGTGTTTCACCATGGCGAGGCCGATGCCGGTGCCCTTGATGCCGTGCTCGCGGGCGGCGGCGCCGCGCGCGAACTTGCGGAAGACCTGCTTCCGCTCCGACGGCGCAATTCCGTAGCCCGTATCGCGCACGCGGATTGCCACTTCGCGGTTCCCCTCGACTTCCACGTGCACGTCCCGGCTTTCGCCGGAGTACTTTGCGGCATTGTCGAGGAGATTCCAGAGCGCCTGGGCGAGCGCGTCGTGATCGGCCTTCACCATCGCAGCGCCGGGCGGGCCAGCATAGTGGATCGTGAACCCTGTTCCGTCCACCTGCTGCCGGAAGTCGCGCACCACGTTCTCGACAAGCTCGGCTGCATCGATCGGCTCAAGCCGGTAGGGACGTGCGCCGGCCTCCATCCGCCCGAAGTCGAGGAGCGATTCGACGAGCCGCGTCAGGCGGCGCGTGGCGCGCGCCTGCGCCTCGTGGAACACGCGCCGCTTCTCGACCGGCGCGTCCTCTTGCTCGGTCAGGATCTCCGTGAACTCGGCCAGCGAGGTCAGCGGCGTCCGGAACTCGTGGGACACGGCCGAGACGAAATCGGACTGGAGGCGTGCGGCGGCCAGCTCGCGCGACACCGCGCGGCCGATCAGGTAGCTCGCCGCGACAACCAGCAGCGCGAGCGCCCCGAGGCCTGCGACGACCAGCCGGCGGCGTTGCGCAAAGCCGCGCAGGTCGGCGTCCAGGTTGCTGCTGGTGGCGACGATGGTCCACGGCAGACCGGTCGCCGTCGCGAGCCGCCGCGTTTCAGGGGAGCCGGTCGGCGGGGCAACTCCATGAAGCGCGCGGCCGCGCTCGTCGAGGAGGGCAATCCCGATGGCGGGACGGTCGAGCGCGGCGAGCGCTGGCTCGAACCAGTGTCGCTGCTGATATCGTGCGCCTACAACTAGCATCGCCAGGCGCTCGCCCGAGCTGCGCCACAGCAGGGTGATCGACCGACCGTCGAACTCGAGCGCGCGACGGCCCGACGATTGCGACTCCACCGCCTGGCCGGCCCGCCAGCGCTGCCAGATCAAGTCGACGGCTTCGGCGAGCGCCCGCCGCTCGGCATCGCCCTCGGAGTTCGTCCCGAGCCACCGTCCGGTCTGCCCGGCATAGTAGTGCCACGCCGCGCGATCGAGTTGCCAGCGCCCACCTCGCAGACCGGAGGCAAGGGCCTGCGCCTCTTTGCGCAGCTGCTCCGAGCGCCCCAGTTCCTCGAGCAGCGCACAGCGGGCCCGGCGCGCCACGAGATCCGCCGGCACGCCTGACAGGCTGATGTCGGTCACCGTGGCGAGCGCGCTGTACACCTCGAGCGCCGACTCGGCGCGGCCTGCCTTCCGGAGATTGCGGGCCAGCCGGAGGTTGGCGCCGGCCTTCACAGCCGGATCGCGAGACGTGGAGAGCTGGCGCAACAGGGTGATGGCCCGCTCAGGGTTGCGGTCGGTGAACTCCAGTGTGTCGGCCGCACGAAACACCTCGGTCGGCGGCTCGGGCAGAGATGGCGCCAAGGGAGAGAAGAGGAGACTTCGCCTGGGCCACGTCTGCAACCCTGAAGAACCGGCCACCACCAGAAGTGCGCCGTCCAGGCCGAAACCCTCAGGTGGCGCTGCATTGTCGAGCAGGCGTTCGTTAGCTGACACCGCACGCTCGAGCGCGGCGACCACGCGGTCGGCGGTCCCCTCCCGACGTTCGGCCAGGCGCTGGGTCTCGAGAGCGCGATCCTGCCGCACGATCCCGATACCCAGCCAGACGAGCGCGAACACGGAGACGCCCGCGACGGCCAGGAAGACGGCCGTCAGGTTTCCAGGGGCACGCATCCTTAAACGGCGCGGCTTCATGTCGGCACGTGTCCGCTGTGTCGCCTCACCTTACCACCGCACCAACGGTTACGGCCGCTTTCCTGGGGACGCGAGCATCTTCAACTCCTCCCGGAGGTTCTCGATCACCCACACCTCAGAGCTCGAGGAGTAGGTGAGCCGGCCGGTGAACGCGAGCGTGCGGCCGTTCGGATGGAACCTGAGCCCGAAGAACTGACCGGCCCACTTGTAGATGACGCCGGGCGACGCTGCCGCTCCATCAACCCGAACGCTGCGAAGCTCGAACGACAGGCTTCCGGACCGCTCCTCGGACCTCACGACATACAGGATCGACCGTCCGTCCGGCGCCCACACATGGGCAACTCCTCCCCCGGTGGGCTGTGGGAACTCCAGAATCTGTCCAGGTGTGCCCCCCTCGGACGGCATGACGAGCAACGCCCGCCGGAGGCGATCCAGCCCGGTGATGACCGACAGCGATCGACCATCGGGCGACAGCCCGATCGCTCCCCTGATGCCCTGACCTTGCGCGGCTCGGAACACCGCGCGCTCCTTGCCGCCGGCGAGGTCGAGTCTGACGACCTCGTCTGGTTGTACGCCGATTTGCCCGGATTCGGGGGTGCTCAGGGCGACATAGATGAAAGGCGCATCGCTCGCGCACACATGGGAGATCAGGCGCCGCCCAGCTGTCGGCGAGTAGATCCTGGTCTTTCGGAGGCTCGGCAGGTCGACGCGATACAGAGCGCTCCCCTGTGGTTGGCTGTCTCCGCCAAGCACGACCGCAGTTCCGTCGGCCGCCCAGCATGGCCCGCCGATCTGGGGGCGCCCGGACTCCTCGAAGCTCACGACCAGAGGCTCGGCCGTCGGGTCCTTGAGAGACTGCACGACGAGCGAATCGAAGACGCCCGTCGGAATGGGCATCGGGCTGCGTTTGACGACGTAGGCGACGCTTGCACCGTCCGGCGAGAAACTCGGCCCACCGCTGAACCCGTCCCATCGCGATGGAAGCTTGCGCGCGTCGCTGGTCACCTTGCCTGTCGCCGGATCGAAGTCGGCGAGGAAGACATCATCGGTGGCGGACAGGGTGGCGTAGTAGTACCGTCCGTCGTTCGTGAACCCGAGCGGGAAGAACCTCCCAAGCCCTTGCTTGACGAGCACAGGCTGGCCCTCTGCCTTGCCCCGACGGAAGGGGACAGCCAAGAGGTCGAGTCGACCCTGGCGATCGCTGGCGAACAACAGCCAATCCGTACCTGGCAGGACGCCCACCAACAGGTCTTCGGCGGGATGCTGAACGACGGGCGTGGAGATGCCGGTCTTCAGGTTGAGCAGGAAGATGTCGTTCGGGCCGGCCTTGCCGTCCGCCGGGGCGGAATGGAGAACCGCATTCCCATCTTCTGTGAATCGATACTCCAACCAGGACGAAGGGGGCAGGTTCAGCTTGTCAATTGTCCGGCTGGCAACGTTGGCGAGCGCGACCGTTCCCCTCCCGCCGTCGCCCCCATAGACACCCACGATCCGGGTTCCGTCTGGCGACCAGTCGCGCGGCGAGATCCAGGCCGCTCCCGGGAGTCTGATGACGACAGGCGGTGTGTCGCCGCTCGCCGACAGGATCCGGATTTCTTCGCGGAAGTCCTTCGGAACCATGACATCCCACTGAAAGGCAATTCGGCTGCTGTCGCGGGACCAGGCGGAGAACTGCGCCATCTGGACCGGCTCGACGAACGACCCGTCCTTGGTGAGCACCCGTGTTGCGCCGCTGGCCACATCCAGAACGGCAAGGTTTCCGGCCTTCCATTCAACGAATGCCAGGTACTTCCCGTCGGGCGATGGCCTGGCGTACATGTCGAGATCCGGCACGCGGCGGACGGCCAACCGCGAGTCGCGCGCACCCGGCGGCGCGCTGGCCGTCAGCGCCGCCAACCGCTGCCTCGCGGCGGCGACCTCTCGCGACTGTTCGCCGTAGTCGCGGATCAGTTGCTCGTAGGTCTTGCGCGCTTCCTGCGGGCCGCGCTTCTCGTAGCAGCCGCCCAGCCGGAGCAGCGCCTGCGCGGCCACCGCCCGGTTCGCACCAGCGATCTTGATGATGTGCGTGTACCTGCTCGATTGCGGCGTCGAGGTTGCCATCGACCTCTTCTTTCTCGATGGCCGCGCGCAGGAGCACGGCGGGATCCCCGGCCTGGGGCACGTTCCAGGCCGCGAGGATCCCTACGCTCAGGATGACGATGCCGACCAGCGCCGCGCTCGTCTTGCTCATGGTTTCGCGTCTCCGCTGATCACGATAGCGGGCCGACATCCAGCGTTCGTCCAGCGCCGGTCCAGTATTGGTCCAGCAGCGCTACTTCGTGCCCTTCTGCGCCGGGGCGGCCGTCACGAGATGGATGAAGTCCTCCATGAGCCAGAGCTCCTCGTCGCCGCCTTTGCTGCCGGTGAACGCGATCGTCCGACCGTCGGGGGACCAGTCCAGATAGATCGCGCGCACGCCGGTGAGGCCCGTGCGGATCTCCGTCACGGCGCCGCCCGCGACGCCGACCGTCCACAGCCGTCCGTCGAACGAGAAGGCAAGCTCCTTCCCACCCGGGGCCCATGCCATTTCGGAAAACGCGAGGCCACCGACACCTGGAACCGCCAGGCTGTCGATACGGCGAAGGTCGGCGACGACGCGCGAGTCGCCCCCCTCGGCCGGAATGAGGTTCAGGGTCGTGTCACGCGTGAAGAACGCAATCGACCTTCCGTCGGGGGACCACGCGACGGCGGACCAGGCAACTCGATGCGCCTCCGAGGTGATCTTCCTGAGCCCCGTTCCATCCGGGGACACAACGTAGATCTGGTAGACGGGAGAGCCTGGCTTCCCGGTTGAGTCTGCCGTCTTCCTGTCGGTGTCGCGTGCGACGAAAGCCACCTGTCGGCCATCGGGAGACCAGCACGGGAACCGGGTATCGGGGTCGGTGAAGTGGGTCAGCTGTTTCGGTTGACCTCCCTCGATGCCGATCGTCCAGATGTTCGTGTACATCTGGGTCGTCCCCTGGTGTGACCGGTGCCCTCCGGAGAAGACGACGGTGCTGCCGTCCGGAGAGACCGAGTTGCCACCCCCGGGCAAGGCCTCCGCCTCCATCACGGCTCTGTCGACCGGAATCACCGTGACCTCTCCACCCTCGGCCGGCATCCAGCCGATCTGTCCCCTTTCCCACCGGAGGTAGATTCGCTTGCCGTCGCGAGACCACCGTGGGTGTGATGCGTAACCCTTGGCGCTGATCTTCGCGGCCCGGCCTCCAGTGGCAGGTACCCGGTAGATGTTCTGCTGCTCCGGGTTGTACCGAAGAAGGCCGATCTTGTTGTCGGCCGTCCACCCGGCAAGCAACCCGTAGGTCTCGAACGGCAGCTTGATTCGCGCGGGAGTCCGGATCGGCTTTCCATTGGCGGTGATCGTAAGAACCCGCAGTTCAGGGCTGGCTGTCTCTTCAGCTCTTGCTCTCTGCAGGAACGCGACCATGCTCCCGTCAGGCGACCACACCGGTCCCTCCGGCCACCCGGGCAGCCTGCTTGCCATCACCGGGTTTGCTCCGTCGGCGGGGGCAATCCAGATTTCGCCCTCGAGGGTCGGCGCACTCCCCGTCCCAGGCGGCCGCTCCGACTTCGAGATGTGCACGTAGGCCAGCCGCTTCCCGTCCGGCGAGAACGCCGGCATGCTGTTGCCTGCCCCGCTCGGGATCTCCATTGGCGCCTCGCCGCTGGTTCCTGCCACGTACACTCGCGACTCCGCCAGTGACCCTCCGCGGCTGAAAGCCAGATTGGCCCCACCGGATGAAGTGCTGATGGTGCGCATTCGTCTGTCGTTGGGCCCGCTCGCGACCTTGACTACCTCCTTGGGCACACCCCCTAAGCGGGGGATCAGCGAGATGCCGCTCGGAGTGTTGAAGGCGATCGACCGGCCGTCAGGCGCCCACGCGACGCCGACGGCATCGAGCGGGGCGGTCAGCTTCGTGGGGATTCCAGTCGTGTTCGGGTCGGCTCTGCCTGCGACGGGGACGACCCAGACCGCGCCGCGGTCGGTGAAGGCCATCTCCTTCCCGTCGGGCGAGAGCTGCACGTGCGCGTACCCCAGGCTGGCCGCCATCTCGACTTTGCGGAAGCGCGGCTCCAGGGAGGACGCCAGGGCGGCACTGGAGATCGCGGCAAGCCGCGCCCGCGCCGCTGCCACCTCGCTCGTCTGCTCCGGGTAGTTGGCAATCAGCCGCTCATAGGATCTCCGCGCCTCGGCATTGCCAAGCTTCTCGTGGCACTGTCCGAGATGCAGCAGCGCCGTGGCCGCCGCCGCACGACTGACACCCGGCACGTTCGCGATTCGCTGGAACTCGGCGATGGCGGCCTTCAGGTCGCCCTCCACCACCTCCTTGTTGATCGCGGCCTTGAGCTGCACCTCGGCCTGGTCGGCCTTCTGGGCCACGGCCGCCGGCGGCGCGAGCACCGCGATGATGACGACAGCGATCAGGATGGCGAGTGAGTGCCTCATGACTGTTCTCCTCTCTCTGGGCTCGCCACCAACGATAGGTCCGCCGCATCGCATCCGCGTTGCCGCTCTGTCACCGGAGCGTGATCTCTCAGCCATCAAATCGGTAACCCATCCCGCGCACGCTGGCGATGTAGCGCGGGTTCTCGGGATCGGGCTCGATCTTCCGGCGGAGGTTGACGACCTGGTTGTCCACCACGCGCTCGGTGATGGCGATCTCGGGGCCCCAGGCCGCATCGAGCAGCTGCTGGCGCGAGAGCACGCGCCCGCGGCGGCGGACGAAGGCCGCCATCAGCTTGAACTCGAGCGGCGTCAGATTGAGTGTCTCTCCCGCGCGCCGCACCTCCGCCCGGCCGAAATCGACCTCCACGTCGCCGAACTGGCAGACCTCCGCGGCTTCCGGCGCCGCGCGACGGATGAGCGCGCGCACGCGCGCGCGCAGTTCGTGACGGCCGTACGGCTTGGTTAGGTAGTCGTCGGCGCCGAGGTCGAGCCCCATCACTTTCTCCGCCTCCCGGGTCTTCGCCGTCAGCATCAGGATCGGCGTGTGCACGCCGGCGCGGCGCAGCTCGCGGCAGACCTCGAAGCCGTCCTTCTTCGGCAGCATCACGTCGAGCAGGATCAGGTCGAACGTTCCCCCGCGCGCCGCGCGTGCGGCGGCCTCGCCGTCGCCAACGACCTCGACCTGGTAACCCTCGAGCGTCAGGTCGTCCTCGAGCGCAAGCGCGATGGCGGGTTCGTCTTCGACGACGAGGATGCGAGGCATGGGACCTCCACTCAACAGGGCTCTCGGCTCTGGGCTCTCGGCTCAAGGCTCCGGGCTCAGGCCTGGCAGAGCCATCGTGAACGTGCATCCGTCTCCGGGCGTCGTGTCCAGCCGAATCTCGCCGTGATGCGCGCGGACGATGTGGGAGACCGTGGCGAGGCCGATGCCCGTGCCCTTCACGCCGGACTTCGCGGCGCCGGCGCCGCGGTAGAACTTCCGGAAGATCGCTTTCCGCTCGTCCTGCGGGATGCCGGGGCCGTGGTCGCGCACCGAGATCAGCACCTGCGGTCCATCGACCGCAACCCCGACGTCGATTCGCGCGGTTTCGGGCGAGTACTTCGCCGCGTTGTCGAGCAGGTTCCTGAGCGCGCGCGCGAGCGCCTCGCGGTCGGCCTTCACGCGGGCCTCCCGCCCGTCGAGGCTCACGACGAGCCGGTCGCGCGACGCCAGTTGCGCACCGAACTCCTCGGCGACCCGGCCGACGATCTCGCCTGCATCCAGCGCCTCGAGGCGATACTCGACCTTCCCCTCTTCCATGCGCCTGAAGTCGAGCAGGTTCTCCACGAGCTGCCGGAGCCGCTCGGCCTCGCCCGACAGGACCTTGTAGTAGCGCTGGCGGCGTTCGTCGCTCGAAACGGCGCCGTCCTCCAGCATCTCGAGGAGGTGCTTCATGGACGTGAGAGGAGAGCGGAACTCATGCGAGACCGTCGCCACGAAGTCCGACTGGAGCCGCGCGGCCGCCAGTTCGCGCGCGACGGCGCGTTCCACGAGGTAGCCTCCTGCCAGCACGAGGACGCCGAGAAGGGCGAGCCCCGCCAGCGTCATCTTCCGGCGACCGGAGAGCGCGGCCAGCTCGCGATCGGGATCCGCGCTGGCCACCCGCAGTGTCCACGGCAGGCCGGTGTCGCCAGCGGGCCGCACCACGACCGGGCCGCGGAGTTGCCCGGGCTGGCCGAAGACCGCGCGCGACTCGCGATCGACCAGCGCGACGGCCGCATTCATCGGGGGCCAGAGTGAGGCGGCCTCGGTGAACCACGAAGGCCCACGAACGAGCGCCGTCATCTCCTTCGGGGTGTTCTCCCAGACGATGACCAGGGGCGTGTCGTTGAACCTCGCCGACGCGCGGCCCCGCCCCGGCTGGCCGCCCTGCTGTTGTCGCAGGCGATCGACCTCTCCGCCCGCGTCTGCGAGAGCGGTGACGGGGCCGGGAGGCGTCTCCGGCGGCGACGCCAGCCACGCGCGCGCCTCTCTGGTGTAGAACGTGTACGACGCTCGGTCCAGGATCCAGCGTCGCCTGAGGAGGTCGGCGTATACCGCTGTCGCTTGGGCCGGAAGTTCGGGCGCTTTCCGCTCGGCCAGCAACGCACACCTGGCGTGGCGGCCCACGAGTTCCGCCGGCGCATCCTCGACGAGGAACGTACCGAGTCTCGCGAGATCGTCGTACGCCGCAAGTGCGTCCTGATCGCGGCCTGTCTTGCGCAGGCATCTGGCCAGGCCCAGCAGGGCGGCAGCACGCACCGCTGGATCCTCATCGCGGGCGACTGCGCCGAATGCCTCCGCGGCGGACGCCGGATTGGCACCGCGGAACTCCAGCGTCTCCGCGGCAGCAAGCCGCGCGTCCTGCGGGCGTCTGCCGGTTGGCACACGCGGGAAGTACAGCAGACGTCCCGGAGGCATCTCGCTGATCCCTTCGTCGCGGGCCACCAGGAGCACCGAGTCGCCCGGCAGTGACACACCGGTCGTCGCCAGCGCGGGAAGCTGTCGCGACAGTCCGTTCAACCTCGCCTCCAGACCGGACCCGACGATGGTTGCCGCGGCCTCGAGCCGCTCCACGAGCCGCTGACGCTCCAGGGCCCTGTCCTGTTCGAAGGTGCGCCACGCAAGCCAGGCCAGTACTGCCGCGGGCAGGACGATGATCGCGATGAAGAGCGCCAGCAGGTGGCGCGGAGGGCGGAACCACTCGCGGAGGAACATGACGGACTCCGGCGAGGCGTGCGAGCAGTATACGCCCGCCGGGTCAACGGTCCGTCATCGCGGTGTCACGGCTGTGTCACGGGGCGTCAGCGAGATTCTCATGCCGCGGTACTGGCGCACGAGGACAGCCGCGCCCCACGCGAGCGCGGCGATCATCACTCCGGCGCCCGTAACAAATGCCGCCTGGCCGAGCGCGATGTCCCGATGGAGCCATCCCAGCGTCTGCAGCAGGTACTCCCAGTCGTGCCCTTCGACTTCGGCGCCGGTGTGGCCGCCGAGCAACACGAGCTGGAGCGCTCGCGCGTCGGCGATGTAGGGCGCCAGATCCATCAGGCTCTGGCCCCCCCACCACGCCGCCGCCGACGCCGCGAACGGGTCGCGGGTCTTCGTCAGGAACACCACGGCGCAGACGATCGGAACCGCGACCTGGAGCAGGCTGCCGCCGAGCGTCATCATGAACCGGCCGAACGGCATGAACAGGACGTGGCCGGCTTCGTGGAACGGCAGGTTGACGAGGTGCAGGAACGATCCGCCCAGCGATTCGGCGTTGACGCCGTCGTGGAGGAACCAGGCCGTCCACAGCGCCAGAAGGCCGAGCAGCAGCGCGCGGCCCGCCTGGGCGATCGGCCCGGACGTCCCGGGCGCGCCGAGCCACAACTCGAAGCGTTCGTCGTCCTCGTACCGGGTGTCCATCCGCGTTCTCTCGTTCGCGAGGATTCTACCGCGGCCGGCGCCGGCATGGCGGGACTGCCTGAGGCTTCTGAGCCGGCGGGTCGCATCGGCTCACGGTGCGGCGGGACCCTTCGCCGTAAGCGCCGACCCTTCAGCGTCAGGCTGAAGCTGATGTAGCTGGACGCGCGGTACGTGTGGCGCGGCGTCGCCGGCAGATGAGGCGGCAGTCGTGGCCCGGTTCGTCGCTCCGGGCTCCGGTTCGGCAGACTTCACAGTCGCCCTTTGCGCCGACCCGGTCCGCGCCTGCCTCTCGGAAGCCGGCTGGCGGGTACCGCTCACCCCAACCGCATCTTCTTCAGCAGTGCGTGAAACCGCGCGTCGCGGCGGACCGGATCGAGGAACGGGAACGTCTTGATCGGGACGATGATCGGATCGCGGCCGTCGATCGCCTTGTCCATCCAGTGCAGCGCGGTGTCCCAGTCCCCGAGGCCGACGTAGCCAAGCGCGAACGTCGACGGAGGCATGTAGGCCGCCGTTGCGAGCTTCTCGGCACGCTCGAGGAGGCGCCTGGCGTCGTCGCTTCGTCCGGCCCGCCCGCACACGTAGGCCAGGAAGCCGAGGGTGATCGGCACGCCCCCGGACAGGTCGTGAGCCTTCTCCAGGGAGGCCACGGCGTCGCTCGCGTCGCCAACCTCGCCCAGCCCGATGCCGAGCGCCCAGTGACCGAGAAAGTGGGTCGGGTCGAGCGCGATCATGTGCCGGCCTTCCTCGAGCATGCGATCGGGCCGGCGGGCCAGGTAGGCCATGATGGCGGCCCACCAGCGGAGGAAGAGAGACAGCGGGTCGGTTCGAAGCAGGCCTTCGATCTCGGCCAGGGCTTCGTTCACGCGGCCATGGGGCATCAGGCCGCTGAGCGCGTAGCGCAGCCGCACGAGGGGCGACTCGGGATTCAACTGCAGCGCCCGCCGATACTCGCGGTCGACCTCGGGCCAGTTGTAGTCGAGTTCCTTGCGCAGCATGCCGAGCAGGGCGTGCGTCTGCGCCAACTGGTCGTCGAGCTCGAGGGCGCGCAGGGCGTGAAAGGTACCTGACCGCGAAGGCCTCGCGCGGCGGCACGTTTCCGAAGAAGCCCAGGTACCAGGTACAGTTCCCCCAGCGAGTCGTAGGCGAGCGCGAAGCCGGGGTCGATTGAGGTCGCCCGCTCGTAGCAGGCCATCGCCTGGGCCAGCGCGTCCGGCGTGCCCCGCGCGAAGTAGTACCGCCCTTCGAGATAGGCGGTGTACGCCTCGGGGTTGGTGACAGCCTGCGGCTGTCTTCCCCCGGTGCCCGCGAGTTCAACCCGCAGCCGGGCCGCGATGGCCTGCGCGATCTCGTCCTCGAGCTGCAGCACGTCGGTCAGTTCGCGATCGTAGCGCTCGCTCCAGACGTGAGAGCCGTCAGAGGTGGACACGAGCTGTGCCGTCACGCGCACCCGCGGCCCGGCGCGCCGGACGCTGCCTTCGAGGATCGTGCCGACATCGAGCCGCGATCCCGCTTCGCGAACATCGAGCCCCATGCGGCCGACCGCGAACGCCGACGTGCGGGCGATCACGCGCAATCCAGGGATTCGCGTGAGCGCGTCGATGATCTCCTCAGCCAGACCCTCGCAGAGGTAGTCGTCCTCCTTGACTCCGCTCATGTTCGTGAACGGCAGCACCGCGATGGACGGCGCGTCGGCGGCGTGCTGCGGAGCGAGGCAGTCGGCGATCGCGGACTTGAGTTCGGCGGCCGACTGGAACCTGGCGGCCGGGTCCTTCCGCAGGCAGCGTTCAACGAGCCTGGCCACGGCGGGCCGGATCCCCGGGATCGGCGCGGGCGTGTCCTTGAGGATGGCCGCAAGCGTGCCGACCGCCGAGTCGCTGCGGAAGGGCATCCACCCCGCGAGCATCTCGTACAGAATCGTGCCCAGGCTGAACAGGTCGCTTCGCGCGTCGACGAGGAGCCCGGACGCCTGCTCGGGGGACATGTATGGCGCCGTGCCCACGATGGCGCCGGTGGTGGAGAGCGCGGCCGCCGTGTCCGACGTCGACGCGGCGGTGCCGGCGAGTTTCGCCAGGCCGAAGTCGACCACCTTCACCCGGTCCGCGGCTGGCATCATGATGTTCGACGGCTTCAGATCCCGATGCACGATCGACGCGGCGTGCGCGACAGCCAGGGCGTCGGCCACCTGTGAGGCCAGCCGCAGGGCGCGTTCGGCGGGCAGCGGGCCGGAGGCGATGAGATTGGCCAGCGTGCCTCCCTCGACGAACTCCATCGCGATGTAGTCCACACCCTCGTCAGTGCCGATCTCGTAGATGGTGAGGATGTTGGGGTGGTTGAGCGCGGAGGCGGTCTGGGCTTCGCGCAGGAACCGGCGAGTGGCCTCGGCCCCGCCCGGCGAGTCGGGGCGCAGGACCTTGACGGCGGCGAGGCGGCCGAGCCGCGTGTCCCTGGCCTTGTAGACGACGCCCATGCCGCCGTGGCCCAACTCTTCGAGCACGAGGTAGTGCCCGATCGTATGTCCCGTCAGCGCGCTGGGTCCCACGATGACCTCCTGGTTGGAAGCCGCGGGTACGCCGAACCTGCCGAAGAAGCCGCGCCCGCCCGTCGCACGGGCAGGTCATGATACCGCGTTCGCCGCCTGTCTGCTCCTCGTCGCGTCTGCGTCCGGGCGGCAGGGGGCGGCGGGCTACTGCCCGGAGAAGATCACGGGCAGCCCGTTCTTCGGGTTGCCGATCACCACCACTTTCGCGTTCGGGCTCTTCGCAATCTCGATCGTCGCCTCGATCCCCTTCCAGTCGAGCAGCTGCTGGCTGATACCCAGCGTCACGATCCGCTGGAAGTCGGAGATGCCCTGCGCCTCGATCCGTTTCCGCTCGGCCTCCTGCCGCTCCTTCTGCAGAATGAAATTCATCCGCTGCGCGTCCTGATCAGCCTGCTGCTTGGCCTCGATCGACGCCTTCAGTGTGGCCGGCAGCTTGATGTCGCGCAGGAGGACGTTTTCGATCATGATGCCGCGCGGCTGCATGATCTTGCGCATCTCCGCGAGCATCTGCTGCGCCACCGATTCGCGCGCCTCGCTGTAGAGCGCGCTCGCCGTGTGCGCCGCCGTCACGGTTCGCATCACCGACCGGAAGTTCGGGCTGACGACGACGTCCATGTAGTCGCGGCCGATCTTCTGGTAGACGTCGGTCGCCTGCGCCGGTTCGAGCCGGTAGAGCAGCGAGGCCTCGAGGTGGATGAGCAGCCCCTCGCTCGACGGGACCTCGGCGGTCTCCTTCGATTCCTGCGTGCGGATCGAGAGCTTGGTGACGGCCTTCAGCGGGTTGATGATGTGCATACCCTCGGGCAGTTGCTCGCGGGTGACCTGGCCGAACAGCGTCAGCACGCCCACGTGTCCGGTGTCGATGGTCGTCAGCGAGCAGGAGCCCACGACGACCACGAGCAAGACGATGACGAGAAGCCCGACGCTGCGGGCGAAGCCCTTCCGGATGGCGCCGAATCGCTGGTCGATCGCGTCGTACGGCATGTCGTTCTCCCTTGTGTGGCCGAGTGAATGGCGAGGACAGGATAGCGCACACCACGTTCGGGCATGAGCCGATTCGCCGCCTCCTCGCGCATTCCTGACAGGAGGAGACGTCATGAGAGCGAGGGCAAGGCGGGTCGGAACGGTTGCCGCGGCGCTGGTGGTCATGCTGGCGGCGCAGGACGGCGCGGCCCAGACCAGCGGGGAAGCCCGGCGCGTGTTCGCCGGAGGCTGTGTGGCCGGGAACATCGACAACTCCGTCTGGTCCCCCAGCGGGTCAAAGCGCAGCGGAGGGACACTCGCGGTCGGCGTGGCCGTTGGCATGGATTTCCAGGACCGGTGGTCCGTGCAGGTTGAAGGCGAGTGGCCGACGTCGGACCAGACAGTGGTCATTCAGTACCCGACCGGCTACCCATACGGCTACCCGACCGGCTACCCGTCGTACTCGTCCGTCACGCGAACGACATACCGGACGCCGACGGTCGCCGTGCTGTTTGGCGTCCACGTGCGGCCCTCGAGGCGCGTCGATGTGGCGTTTCAGTTCGGCCCCGGGTACCGCAACGAAAGGCGAACTGACGAGTATCAGTCGCTCTCGAATGGCATCGTCACCGAGTCGCACCAGTACAGTTGGAACGACTGGCTGTTGAGGACGTCGGTTGGCGCCGAGGCCGCGGTGCGCGTGACGTCTCGTGTGGCGGTGGTCGCGCAGTTGCGCGTCCATGGGGCGATTGACCCCTGGGACGAGATCGGCCGGGTCGTGCGCCCGGCGATTGGCGTGCGGGTCAGGTTCTGACTGTGCGTGGGGTCAGATCTTGCATCGTCACATTTCGAACGATGTGAGCCCGCTTGCTAGCGGACCGGGACAACCGTGGCCGACGGCAGAATCGGGTTCGCGATGGGGCGGTCGCTCTGGTAGACGATGCCGCTCGCGTCGGTCGCGAAGTACCGCTGGCCCTTCCTGCCTGGATCGGTCGGCTCGGCGCTGGCGAAGTACCCGCTCGCCGGCGTCGCCGTCGAGCCGTTGCAGGTCGCCGCCACGGTCCCGACGTCAGTCACCCCGGCGGCCCGGCTCCGCACGACGGTGAAGCGGTAGCCGTCCTTCCTGACGCCGTTCGTGCCGATGTCGCCAGGCACGAACGGGCTGCCGCCGGCTCGGGGCGGCTTTGCCAGATTCTCGAGGCTCACCGCGTAGCCCCCCGGGGCGCACGCCGCCGAGTACCTGTCTTCGCCGCTGTTGATGACGCGCAGCCAGCCGACTGCGCTCGACTCGTAGTCAGCAGGCATTCGGGCGTCCCGCATGCGCGGAAGGACGATCACCACGGCAGTGCCGATCACGAGAACAATCCCGACGGCGAGGATCGCAATCACGATCCACGCGGCGGCAGCGCCGCTCGATCCGCTGCAACGCGGTCGGTTCATACTGCCCTCCTCGCGGAACGGGTCACCAGGCAGCTGATTGTAGCGCGTGCGCGCTGCGCCGTCTCCGAGGCGATTTGCCGCGGGGTCCGATCGTGCGAGAACTGGGGACGCCAGACGTGACCCCAGAGGTCACTTGACGGCGGTCTGGCCGGCCGCGCGGGCCGACGCGTTGACGCGTTCGAGCTCATCCAGCTCCGAGCGGATCTCGGCGCGGACCTTCTCGACCTTCCTCTGCTTCGCGTTGCTGCGGATGTGCACGACCTGGTCGTAGATCAAGGAGAGGACTTCCTGCAGCGCCAGGTTGATCGCGGCGCTCGAGGCCACCGCCTCCAGCGTCTGGATGTTGCTCATCCCCGAGTACGGGACCGTGTAGGCCGGCGGGCCGGTCATGGCGATGAACTGGTCGTGCCAGGTCGGGTTCGCGCCGCCGCCCCACGCGGGCTGGCAGGCGGTAATCATCAGGCTGCAGGGATCCGGGCTGATCGCGCGCGAGTCGATCACCACCCGGTAGCCGCGCCCGCTGCCGTCCGCAGCGTTGTAGTCGATGGAGGGCTGGTCCCCGGCGGCCATCGCCCGTCTGACGCCTTCGACGGTGTACGGTTTCGAGTCGTCCGGCGACGCCGGCGGGGGTTCCGTCTGCGCCTTGGCCTGAGGGGCGGATTGCGGTGCCGCCTGAGCAGCGGCCTGCGGCGCGAGGGCCGCGAGTGAGATCAGTGCAGCGGCGAGCACCATGGCGATCTCCTTCCTGCTAGGATATGACAGAACGCCCGGCCGGGGTTACGATTCCCAGGACGCGCGGCGGTCGGCGCTGGCCGTCAGCCGTGCTGTCGGTTCGGCGCGCCACCTCGGCTGTGTGTCCTCATTTGGTGACGCCCTGCCGGGCCCGCCTCTGGGATTGGGGCGGAAATGGCCGGAATCGACGGGTCCGCGGTTGGCATCTCGGTTGCGATAGGAGTGGGTGACGGCTCTTCCCGGTGGCACCCGGAAGCGGAGACGGGGCGGAGAGGGGCCGGCACATGGAGACATATATGAACCGCAAATGGACGTTCACCTCAGCCGTCATCGTCGCCGCCATGAGCGTGGCGGTGCTCCCGGCGGGCGCGCAGGGTCGCGAGCGAGGCGGGCGCCCGGGTGGGGGTGGAGGCCAGGGCGGCGGCGGGCAGGCGCCGCGGCAGCAGAGCGCCCAACAGGCCGCGCCTCGGCAGGCGCCGCGCGAGGCGCCGCCGCAGGCGCGTCAGCAGAGCGCGCCGCCGCAGGCGCGTCAGCAGAGTGCGCCGCCGCAGGCACGTCACCGCCAGAGCGCGCCTCGTCCGGCCGAAAACCGTCAATACCAGGCGCCGCCGCAGGCACAGCGCACGTACGAAAGCCGGCCGCTCCCGACCGCCCCGCAGGCGGTGCCGCGCGCGAACGAGAACAGGCAGTACCAAGCCCAGCAGCCGATGCCGCGCACGTATGACAGCCGGCAGTACCAAGGCGCGCAGCCGATACCGCGCAGCGACGGTTCTCGGCTCTATTCCGCCGCTCCGCCTCCGGCGAACATGAATCGTCCGAGCCAGGCGCAGCCGCGTGGTGACTCGCGGTCCTATGCGCAGGGCTCGAACCCGGCGCAGCCGCGCGCAGAGCAGCGTGGCTACGGCGGGGCGCCGAACAACGGCCGCGCCTACGGGTCCGACGCGCGCCAAGGCTACGGTGCGGCGCAGAACGGGTCACGGTCGCCCTACGGCACCTACGGCAGGCCCGCTTACGGCCGCCAGACCTCCTACTACGCGCGGCCGTACCACTCGCAGGTCTACGTCCGACCGCCGCACTACCAGGCCTATCGACCCTACTACTTCGGGCGTGACTACTACTCGTTCCGGCCGTACTGGAACATCGGCTTCGGGTTGTGGGTCGGGTACTCCGTGCCGTATCCCTACAGCTACTTCTACAGTGGCTACGCGCCGCACGTGTATGGCAGCTACTACTCCACGAACAGCTACTACTCGGGGAGTGACTACTACGGGATCGAGACCTACATGGAGAAGCCCGCGGTGTCGGTCTACGGAGGCGTGAGCTTCGACATCCAGCCGTCCGACGCGGATTCGTTCATCGACGGCGAGTACGTGGGGACCGTCGGCACGTTCAAGCCCGCGGGCGAACCGCTGACCCTCACGCCCGGCGAACACCGGATTGCCATCCAGCGCAACGGCTACCGGCCGATGGAGTGGGACGTGACCATCGAACCCGGGCAGGTGATTCCGTATCGCGGGGTGATGGAGAAGGTACTGACGGCGCTCGGCTTCTGGCGTTGAGTTTCCGGCCTACGGATAGCAGGCTGAAGCTCGACACTCGGCGAGGCTCAAGGCTCAGGCATCATGCCCTGGGCCTTGGGCCTTTCGCGTTTCCGCCTCTTCGCCTCGCCGCCTCCCGCGCCCCCTACTTCTTCGGCAGCACGATCTGCTCGCTCGTCTGCACCTGGAACTGCCGGAAGTTCGCGTAGGTGGCCTTGCCGGTGATGAGCGTGACGCCTCGCGCGTACCTCTCCTCCATCGTCACCGGCAGCCACAGCCCCGGCACCTCCGGCCTCAGCGCGTAGTTCACCGTGATAGTGGCAATCGACGCCATCAGCAGCGTCCGGTGCACCCGGCCCGTCGCCGGCTCGGCCCAGACCCGGCCCGATGCGACGATGTCCTGACCCTCCGGCGTCTTGATGAACGTCGGGTGGACGATCTCGGTGTACTCGATGACGATGACGCGCCGGCCCGACAGCGTCTCCTCGCCGACCTTGCGGAAGTTGAAGCGGCGGGTGTTCTGCGGCTCGAGGAACCAGAGCGGCAGCGTTGGGAGGTTCAGTTCGCGCCGCACGCCGCCGATGTTGTAGCGGGCGCTCTCTTTCACGATCGCCTGGGCGTTGTCGAGCGCGCGGGATGGCGACGTCTGGACGAACAGCTTCACCAGGCGATCCTGCCGATCGCGGACCCGCTGGCCGTCCACCTCGAAGACGTCGCGGAACGGCAGCCAGCCCTCGTACCCGGGAATCTTCACCTGGAGATAGTCGGAGACCAGCGTCCGGGTGGTTTTCCCGCCAGCGTTCACCGACGTGCCGGCCGCGTTGCCGTCGAGGACGACGGCCTGCCCGTCGGGCGCCTGGGCGCCGTGGCTTCCTGCGTGTAGGTCTCCTCGGAAACGACCGACGACAACTCGTCGCCATAGACCAGCACGTAGTCCGCGACACGCGCGATGAACGAGTTGAGCGCCGGGTCGTGGGCGAACGAGGGGCGCGGCGGCCCGGTGGCCGGCCCCGGCTGGGGCGGGGCCGCCGGCCGCTCGCCAACCGGCGGCGGCAGGGCGGCCGCGGCTTCGATGGCGCGCGGCGAGAGTGACGCGACAATGGCCTCGGTCGTCACACGGCCCGACATGACGCGTCGCGGCGTCCGGACCACCAGGTCGGACCGCCGGGGCAGCGTGACGCTGAGGGCATGCGGCCCCGGTTCCGTGTCGCCCGGCATCGGCGTCAGCATCAGGAGATACGAGAACGAGAGCTGGCCGGCGAGCCGCTCGAGCGCCGCCTCGGGCTTGCTCGAGAGCGGCACCAGCGCGCCGCCTGTTTCCTGGGCCATGTCGCGCAGGTACCTCCCGCCCGCGTCGCCGTATGATCCGGAGGGCGTGGGCACCTGCAGAGTGAAGATCCGCGCCTGCGCCCCGGCGGCGTAACCCAGCACCGCGGCAGCGTCCACGCTCGCGTTCGTGGCGACGAGGCCCGCGGACACGAAGAGGATCGTCTTCGCGCCGGGCCATCTCGCCAGCGAGCGCAGCACCGCGCTCAGGCCGCCGAGCGACGACACGGCGTGCGCTTTCAGGACCGCGGCCGACACCTGACCGCCATCGGCCTCGCGGCGCGGCTTCTCGACTTCGGGGTTCTCGCCGCCGCCGGCGTCCTGCTGCTGCCCCGCAGCCTGCACGTCGGGCGGCCTGGTGTCCTGGCCGGCGAGCGCGGGGTCGGCCGCCTCGTTCAACAGCGCCTCGGCGCCGGTCGCCCTGAGCGGCTTCAGCGCGGTGAGCGTCTGGCGGATGGCGGCGCGCTCGAAGGCGATCGTGGCGCCGGCGCGCAGCGGCAGCGAGACGACCGCCACCTGGTCCGCCACACCGACGGCCGCCATCCACGCCTCGACGATCGTGCGGGCGCGCGTCTCGTCGCCGGGGCCGAAGCTCGGCTGGTCAAGGACGACGACGATGGTGCGGCTCGGCTCCGCCAGGGGCTGGGTTTCACCGGGTGCGGTGGAGGTGATGGACGACGCGAGCGCGGCGGCGCCGGGGCCGCGGTAGAGCCTGGCGACGGCGGCGCCAGGTCGGCGGCGGCCGTCCACCGACACCTGGAAGTCGGAGACGCGGAGCGTGGTGACGGGCGCGCCCTTCTTGTCGGTGACGATGGCTTCGACGACGAGAACGGGCGGGCGTTCGAGGGCGATGGGCGGCCCGGAGGGTTCGTCGGGCGCGGCGGCGGGGGCGCGGTTCGCGCGGGAAGACGCGCAGCCGGCGAGGGCGACGAGGATGATGACGGGCCAGACGGTTCGGAGGAGTGACCGCCAGCGGTGGAGCATGATGCGGCTATTCTAGCGCCGATTCTGCCTACTCCAGCCCCAGCCGCTGGCGCTTCAGATACAGGCCCTTTCGCGAGAGGCCGAGCAGTCGGGCGGCGTCTTCGATGCGGCCGCCGCACTGGGCCAGCGCGTATTTGATCTGCGCGCGCTCGGCGTGCTCGACGAGGGCGGCGTGGGGCTGGTCGAGGCGGACGACCAGTTCCGCCGGCGCCAGGCTCGCGCGATCGACGACGACCGTCTTCCTCCCCGCGGTGATGGCCGGGTCGAGGTGCTCGGGCATGAGCACGGCGCCCGACTCGGTCATCGCGGCCAGCCGCCGCATCTCGTTGGCGAGCTGTCTGACGTTGCCGGGCCAGCGATAGAGCACCAGGTACTCCATCGTTTCCTCGGCGAGCCGCAGTCCTTCCTTGCCGAAGTCGCGCGCGGCGCGCCGGAGGAAGTGCTCGGCGAGCGGCGGCACCTCCTCCCGGCGCTCGCGCAGCGGCGGCACGTGCAGCGGGACGACGTTGAGGCGGTAGAAGAGGTCCTCCCGAAACTGGCCATCGGCCACCATCTGCTGCAGGTTCCGGTTGGTGGAGGCGATGATGCGCACGTCGACGCGCTGCGGGCGCGGCTCGCCGAGAGGCTGGATCTCGCTCGCCTCGAGGAACCGAAGGAGCTTCGGCTGCACGTCGAGGCCGATGTCGCCGACCTCGTCCAGGTAGAGCGTGCCGCCGGCCGCGGCGCGGATGACGCCCGGGTGATCTGCCGCGGCGCCGGTGAACGAGCCCTTGCGGTGTCCGAACAGCTGGCTGTCGGCCAGGTCCTTCGGAACGGCCGTGCAGTTGAACGGGATGAACGGGCGGTCGGCGCGAGGCGACGATCCGTGAATGACGCGCGCGATGACTTCCTTTCCGGTACCCGTCTCGCCGGTGACGAGCACGTTGATTGTCGCCGGCGCCACCTTGCGCGCGCTGGCGACCAGCGTCGTCATCTCGCTGCTGCAGAAGATGACGTCCTCGGCGTCCTCGTACCGCTCGATGGGCCAGAGCGCGACGCGCTCGCGCTCCTCGTTCTTCGCCTTGTGCTGGAAGCGTGCGGCGGCGACGAGCCGCTCGAGCGCCATCAGCGTCACGAGCCGGCCGACGTCGGCGGGGAGCGTCACGGCGATGACGTAGTCGCGCTCCTGCCAGGGCCCGAGATCGATCCGGCGCGGCGGGTGGGCCGCGCGCCTCTTGGCCTCCGTCCACGAGCAGCCGAACCAGCTGTCGACCTCGAACCGCTGCCCGGCGCGTGCCGCCGCCAGCACGGCTTCCGACACACAGCGGGTGTCGAGCAGCGCCTGCATGATCTCGTGGCCGACGAGGGGCGGATAGGCGCCGGAGTCGACGACCGAAGCGGCCCGCTCCATCGAGGCCGTCGCAACATCTGCCGGCGGAGCGACGAGCGGCGTGCAGGCATCCAGCCGGCGGGCGATTCGCCGGGGCCGTGGTGGGAGGATCTCAATCGGCGGGGCGGCCGCGAGCGACGCGCGAGACAGTCCCTCCCGCGCGGCCACCGCCTCGGAGTAGCTGTCGGCGAGGCCCGCGAGCGCAGTGTGGTTGCCAGCGCTGGCGAGCGCATGCGCGCCCCGCTCGAACCACGAGCGACCGGCCTCGAGCGAGCCTTCCGCGGCAAGCGCGAGCCCCACGACTCTGCCGAACTCGGCCAGCAGGTCGATGGTCGCGGTCCAGGTTCTCTGAGCGACGTCGATCGCGGGCGTCGTCCGGGCCGCGTTCCCGAAGCGCGTCTGCGCCTCGAGGAGCGTGAGTTCGATGGACGACGTCAGCAGCGGTTCGGCCAGTTCGTGCGCGCCGGCGAGCGCGCCGGTCAGCACCGCTGCGGCCTCCTCGGGGCGCTCCCGCCTGATCATGGCCTTTGCGCGCGTGACGGCAGTCCAGAGTCCGTAGTACCAGGTTCCCTTGGGTGATTCTGGCGACCAGATCCTCGCCGTGGCGAGAATCCGGTCGGCTTCGGCCAGGTCACCGCGCGCCAGCGCGAGCTGCGCGAGCCCGTCGGTGATTCCAGCCTGGGTCGTCCCCGCCGGCGGGGACATGCGAGCGGCCCGCTCGAAGAAGCGTCCGGCGTGTCCGAACCGTCCGCGCGCCAGTTCCACGTGCGCGAGATTCGCGAGTGCCGCGCGCATGATGGCCGCATGCCCCGATTTCGCCGATTCCCGCAACGCCGTGCGTGCCTCATCCCGCGTTGCATCGAGATCAGCCAGGGAGAAGGCGATGCACGAGGCGTCGATGGCGGCGACGGCTTCGATATAGCAGTTGCGGGTGCCAGACATCACCGATCGACCGATGCGGACGTGCTCCCGTGAGTTACCGAAGAGGCCGCGTTGCGCTTCAATCCATGCGATGAAGAGGTGAAGCGCACTCGTGGTTCGAGCGTCGGCGAAGCGCGCCACATCCCGACGAACAACGGGCAAGAATGCTATTGCCGTTTCGAGTCCGGGACCGTCCGCTAGTGCCGAGAACAGCCGGAGCCCTGCCCATGCCTTCTGCTTCAAGTCGTTCGCCGTTGTCGCTTCCTCCAGTGCGAGCCTGTGGAATTCGATTGCCGACTCGACGCGCCCGGCATTTCGATCGACCTCTCCCAAAGCGATGTGACAGCGTGCTGTCAATGAAAGGTCAAGTGGCCCTTGGCGTAGGACGCTGGTCGCGCGGGCTACTGCTTCGTCGTCACGGCCAGTGAGTTGAAGCAACTCCGCGATCAGAGTGTCCCGAGCGGCCTGCTCCTGCGGCCGAACCGGCGACCCGGTGAGTAACCCTCGGAGCGCCGCGCGATAGCGACCCGAGTCGACAAGGTCGGCGGTGGTTTGCATAGGCGGCGAGTCCAGTCGGTCCCGGCGAAGAGATGATACCGCCAAGTGAGCGTGAGGCCGTGGGCATGTTTGATTACGGGAAAGATCAGGTTCTCCTGCTTCGCCAGAATTCCGCGCAATGGACTTGGTCGCCAGGTGCTTCAGAAGTCGGCCTGGGTCGACCCGACTTCAGAATCAGGCGGCCCCCGTATCCGGAGTGCAAATCCGTTGGCGATGCACGTTGTGATTCGGTCGCGGCTCGGCTTCCCACTCGGCGAAGGCGGGAGAGGTATCGCTTCTGGGCGGCTCGATGACCCGGCTCATCAGTGATTGTCGGCGGAAGCGAGTGCTTGGTTGGATACCGGGGTCGCAGGAGGCTTCGGGCACACACCGGGTTCGGCCCGACGCACACGCGCAACCGATGTACAACGGAACAGCCCACAAGGCTTCAACGGACCTTGCAGGCTGTTCAGACCAAACGATGAGGCAAATCCAATCTAGTCGCCCCAGACGATCCGATCACCCCAGACGATCCGGTCGCCCCAGACGATGCGGTCACCCCACACGATGCGGTCGCCCCACACGATGCGGTCGCCCCACACGATGCGGTCGCCCCACACGATGCGGTCACCCCAGACGATGCGGTCGCCCCAGACAATCCGCTCGTCCTGGACGCGGTCGCCCCACACGATGCGGTCGCCCCACACGATCCGATCGCCCCAGACGATGCGGTCGCCCCACGACGATCGATCGCCCCAGACGATGCGGTCGCCCCAGACGATGCGGTCGCCCCAGACGATGCGGTCGCCCCACACGATGCGGTCGCCCCAGACGATGCGGTCGCCCCACACGATGCGGTCACCCCAGACGATGCGGTCGCCCCACACGATGCGGTCGCCCCACACGATGCGGTCGCCCCACACGATGCGGTCGCCCCACACGATGCGGTCGCCCCACACGATGCGGTCGCCCCACACGATGCGGTCGCCCCACACGATCCGTGCGGCCTCCGTCGTCTCGTCCTCGCGCCAGAACGCCATCCCGCTCGGCGTCACCGTCTCGCCCGCAATCTGCACGTCGTCGTTCGTCTTCGGCCCGAACTTCGCGATCCGAATCGACGTGATCGCGTCAACGCTCCCCGCGCCGCACGCCACCAGCCCCGTCTCAGGGATGAACGTCGCCCCAAGCTGCAGCGACGCCTTCACCTTCACCGGGTCCAGCCTCGGGTTCGCTTCGAGCATCAGCGCCGCCACCCCCGACACCACCGCCGCCGACATGCTCGTCCCGCTCATCTGCATGTAGGCGCCGTTGCCCGACCCCTCAACGTGCAGCGCCGGATACTCGCCGATGATCGACGAGCCGGGCGCCTCGAGCGACACGATCTTGTTTCCCGGCGCCACCACGTCCGGCTTCATGATGAAGTCGAACATCGTCGGGCCGCGCGAGCTGTAGGTCGTCACCACGTCGTCCGACCGGACTTCCGAGCCCTTGGTGTTCAGCGCCCCGACGGTAATCGCATACGGCGAGTTGGCCGGCGAGTCGATTCCGCCCAGGACCAGCTTCCCGTCGTCGGTCTTGCCCATGTTCCCCGCCGCCGCCACCACGACGAGGCCGTTCGCCACCGCGCGCTTCACCGCCTGGCAGAGCGGGTCGTCGTCCGCCGACTCGAACACGGGGTGGCCGAGCGACAGGTTGATGATCCGGATGTTGAACTTCGTCCGGTTCGCCACCGCCCAGTCAATCGCGTCGATGACGTCGCTCACCGTGCCCTCGCCGTTCGCGTCGAGCACCTTGAGGTTGACGATGTTCGCCCCGGGCGCCACGCCAATGTAGTTCGCCGGGCCGTCGGTCGGCGCCCCCGCGATGATCCCCGCCACGTGCGTCCCGTGCCCGAACTCGTCAATCGCGCCGCTCTTCCTCTTCGCCGTGAAGTCCACGCTGGCGATGATCCGGCTGCTAATCGCGGGGAGGCGGGCGACGCCGGAGTCGATGAGCGCGATGCCCACGCCCTTGCCGCTGTAGGGCTTCAGCCCGTCGAGGCCGGCCAACACCTGGTCGGCGCCAATCGCCACACTGGTCACCGCCATCGTCCCGCGCACGGGCACGTCGCCCGAGAGGTGCGCGACGGCTTCGTCATCGGCAAGGGCCTGCAGGCTGCCGGCCGCCACGTCGAGGACGGCGCCCTCGGAAAGCCACCGCTTCGGCGTCAGGCCGTGGCGCGCGGCCAGCGCCGCGATCTCGTCTTTGCTGCCCGTGACGATGACCGACACGGTCGGCACGGTGGGCGAGGAGAGGTGCTGCTCGAGGTCGGCTGACAGCCGCGCACGGTGCGGGCCCTGGCCGGCCAGCGCCACGGTGGCTGCGAGCATGAGAGAGAGGAACACGATAGCGGTACGGCGGAACATGACAGCCTCCAGACGGTCACCGGCAGGAAACGGATCGCGACGAGACGGCGAACCGATGCCCGGACGGCGGGGTCCGCCTCTGCTTGTTGGTGGCCACGAGATCAAGAATCGACTCCATGAGAACGCGCTGGGACCCGCCCCGGACTCGAATCGTCCGCAGGCGGCCTTCCCGAATCCGGTTATAAACGGTCCGCTTGGAGACGCCGAGCATCCACATCGCCTGTTCGATGAAGACGCTCCGGCCGGCCAGGTCCTGCTCGACCTGCTCGATTCCGGCCTGATGCACCTGCTCCACGCGGTAGCCTCCCGCCAACTGCGAAGGCAAGGGACACGCCAATCCGGCCCGTTACGCAAGCTATCGCGTAAGTGGTTGCGCGGACGCGAGTTGTTCGACTAGGATGCTGTCGCGGCGGCGGCTGGTCTCGAAGAAGGACCGGCCAAGTGGTTGGCCGGCGCACAGAGTGCGCCAGCCGCGCACGGCGCTTGCGCACATGTCCAAGCCGGAATTCCGGAATTGTGCGCGGAATTCCGCCAACTGGTCGGCAGAAACTGCAAGACGGGCAACGGGAAGAACTGACAGCCGACCGGCCAACGGATTGGCCTGGAGGACAAGAGATTGACCACCTCGAGACGCGCGCTCCTGGTTCGAGTGGCAGTATTGGCCGCCAGCCTTCCCGCGCTGGCGGCGATGTCGGCCGGATGCCGGCGCGAGGCGCCGCCCGCCGACACGACGGCGAAGGTCAAAGCACTGGTGTCGAGCCTGCGAGTCGAGCCGCGGACGTTCAATCGCTACGCCAGCCGTGACTCGGTCGCCGAGCTGTTCTCCCAGCTCACGCAGTCCCGGCTGGTCCGCATCAACCGGCAGACGCAGGAACTCGAGCCGTGGCTGGCCGAATCGTGGACCGCCTCGCCCGACGGCCTCACCTACACGCTGAAGCTCCGTTCCGGCGTCACCTTCTCGGACGGCGCGCCGTTCACGTCGGCCGACGTACTGTTCGCGTTCAGGGCGATCTACGACGAGAAGATGCCGCCGATCCTGGGCGAGTCGATCCGCGTCGGCGGGAAGCCGCTGACGGCCACCGCGCCGGACGCCGGCACGGTGGTCGTGCGGTTTCCGTCGGCGTTCGGACCTGGCATCCGTCTGCTCGACAACCTCGCGATCCTGCCGCGCCACAAGCTGGAAGCGGCGCTGAACGCAGGCACGCTCGCCAAGGCGTGGGATCCGGCGACGCCGCCATCGGAGATCGTCGGCCTCGGGCCGTTCGTCTTGAAGACGTACCAGCCGGGGCAGCGGCTGGTCTTCGAGCGGAACCCGCGCTACTGGAGAAGGGACGAGCGCGGCCAGCAGCTGCCGCTGCTCGACCGGCTCACGCTCGAGATCGTGCCCGACCAGAATGCGGAGCTGCTGTCGCTGCAGACCGGGCAGATCGACTTCACGCAGACCGAGGTGCGCCCCGAGGACTACGCCACGCTGAAGAAGGCTGCCGACGAGAAGAAGATCGCGATCCTCGACCTCGGCCCCGGCCTCGACGCCGACACGTTCTGGATGAACCTGAGACCGAACCGGCCGGCCGCCGCGAAGCGCCCGTGGCTGCTCAGACCGGAGCTTCGGGCCGCCATCTCGCACGCGGTCGATCGGGTCGCGTTCGCCGAAACGGTGTTCCTCGGGGCCGCCGTCCCGGTCTACGGGCCGATCACGCCGGGCAACACGCCGTGGTATGCGCCGAATCTCCCGAAGTTCGACTATGACCCGGCGGCCGCGCGGCGGCTGCTCGCCGGCCTGAGCCTCTCGGACCGGAACGGCGACGGCATCCTGGAGGACCGGACCGGCGCGTCGGCGGGCTTCACGATCCTGACGTCGAAGGGGACGAGCGCGCTCGATCGCGGCGCGGCGTTCATCGCGCAGGAGTTGAAGAAGGTGGGGCTCGACGTGACCGTGGCGGCGATCGACGGCGGAGCGGCGGTCGACCGGATCGAGAGCGGGGACTACGACGCGGTCTACTTCCGGTTCCTCACGACCGACCTCGACCCGGCGCTGAACATCGAGATGTGGGTGAGCTCGGGCAGCGCGCACGTGTGGAACCCCAGCCAGGCGAAGCCGGCCACCGAGTGGGAGCGCGAAGTGGACCAGTTGATGGCGAAGCAGGTGGCGGCGCTCGATCAGGCGCAGCGCAAGGCCCTCTTCGATCGGGTGCAGACGATCATCGCCGAGCAGCAGCCGATGACCCAGTTCGTGGTGCCGCGCATCTACTTGGCGACGAGCACGCGCGTGGCTGGCGCGACGCCGGCGCTCCTGCGGCCGTCGATCTGCTGGAATCCGGATACGCTGACGGTCAAGTAGGCAGGTATGACAGCTGGCAGCTGGCAGCTGGCAGCGGATCTCACGGAGAGCAGGACCACGTGGCGCGCTACATGGCGAGGCGAGTCGTCGCGGCACTCGTGCTGGTGGCCGTGGTGTCGTCGGGCGCGCTGCTCCTGACGCTCCTGGCGCCGGGCGACTTCGCATCCGAGCTGTTCGGTGGCGCGAGCGCCGAGGCGATAGCCGCCGAACGCTCGACGTATGGCCTCGACCGGCCTGTCACCACGCAGTTCGTCGCCTGGCTCGGCCGGGCGGTGCGCTTCGATTTCGGGGTGTCGCTCATCTACCATCGGCCGGTTGCGGAGCTGGTGCGCCAGCGCGCGCTGAATACCAGCATCCTGGCGGTGGCGGCGCTGCTCCTCGCCACCGCGCTCGGCCTGCCCGCCGGCATCGTCACGGGCAGCCGGCGCCGCGGCTTCCTGCCATCGATCATCCGTGCCACGTCGATCGTCCTCCTCTCGCTTCCCTCCCTCATCACGTCGCTGGTGCTGGTGATGGTGGCCGCGCGCACCGGGTGGTTCCCGACCGGCGGGATGCAGTCGGCCGGGGCGTCGGACGCCGGCGCGCTGGCGGGGCTCGCCGACCTCGCGCGCCACCTGCCGCTGCCGGCGCTCGCCATCGCGCTGCCGCTGGCGGCGATGATCGAACGGGTGCAGTCGCAGTCGCTTGGCGAGACCCTGGCGATGCCGTACTCGCGCGCGACGCTCGCGCGCGGCGTGCCGTTCCGACGCCTTGTCTGGCGCGACGCGCTCCGGCCGTCGGTCGGCCCGGTCGCCGCGATGTACGGCTTCATCCTGGGCAGCCTGCTCAGCGGATCGTTCGTCGTCGAGGTCATTACCTCGTGGCCGGGACTGGGCCGGCTGATGTACGACGCGCTGAGGGCCCGCGACCTCTTCCTCGTCGCCGGATGCGCGGCCGCCGGGTCGTTCTTCCTGGCCGCCGGCGCCTTCGTCTCCGATCTCGTCCAGGCGTGGGCCGACCCGCGGCTCAGGCAGGGCGAAGCCGACGACGTCGCGGGGGCGGCCGCATGAGGAAGCTGGCGGCCGTCTGGCTCGTGCTCGTCGCGCTGGAGGCGCTGGCGGCGCCCGTGCTTTCGCCCAACGACCCGGCGGTGACGTTCCGCGCCTTTCTCTACGCGCCCCCGATGCGGCCGCACATCGTCGGGCCCGACGGCGCGTGGCGTCGGCCGTTCGTCCACCCGCTGCGGCTGGTGAGCCGGCTCGAGCAGACATACGAAGAGGATGTCAGCCGGGCCGTTCCCCTCGAGTTCTTCGCCGGCGGGAAGCTCGCGCGCCTGTCTGACGAGAGCGCCGGCCCGTGGCTGCCGCTCGGCGCCGACCGCGACGGCCGGGACGTGCTGGCGCGTCTGCTGTTCGGCGCGCGCACGTCACTGGGAGTGGCCCTGCTGGCGACGCTCGCCGCGCTGCTTCTCGGCGCGGTGGCGGGAGGCCTGGCCGGCTTCCGGGGCGGCCTCGTGGACGACGGGATCATGAGGCTGGCGGAGTTCGTGCTGGTCCTGCCCGCGGTCTACGTGGTGCTGGCGCTGCGCGCCGCGCTGCCGCTGGTGCTCCCGTCGTGGGCCGTGTTCGCGCTGATGGCGGGGATCTTCTCGCTCGTCGGCTGGCCGTGGGTGGCGCGGGCCGTGCGGACGGTCGTGGCCACCGAGCGAACGAAGGACTATGCCGCGGCCGCGGTGTCGCTGGGGGCCGGCCCGGGCCGCGTGCTTTTCCGCCATCTGCTGCCGGCGTGTCGCGGCGTGGTCGCCACGCAGGCCATTCTGCTGCTGCCCGGCTTCATTCTCGCGGAGGCGACGCTGTCCTACGTCGGCCTCGGGTTTCCGGAGGCGGTGCCCAGCTGGGGATCGATGCTGCACCAGGCGAGCAACGTGAACGCGATTGCCGACTTCCCGTGGACCCTGGCGCCGGCCGGCGCCATCTTCGCGGTCACCCTGGCGGCCAATCTGCTTGTGGCAGATAATCACTCCGGGAGTGATTTTCGTTGAAATTCCCATGAGCGCAAAGTCACGCGCGGCCGCGCTGTCGGTCGCCTCCAATACCAGCCTGGTCCTGCTGAAACTCGCCGTCGGGATGCTCTCGGGCTCGGTCAGCATCATCTCGGAAGCCATCCATTCGGCCAACGACCTGCTGGCTGCGATCATCGCGTGGGTCTCGGTGCGAACCTCCGACAAGGCGGCCGACCGGGAGCACCCCTACGGCCACGGGAAGATCGAAGGCGTGTCCGGCGCCGTCGAGGCGCTGCTGATCGTCGTCGCCGGCATCTGGATCATCGTCGAGGCCGTGAAGCGCATCATGCACGGCGGAGAGGTCGAGCATCTCGGCGCTGGCACCGCGGTGATGGCGGTGTCCGTGGTCGTCAACATCCTGGTGTCGCGCCAGCTGTTCAAGGTCGCGAAGCAGGAGGACTCCCTGGCGCTCGAGGCCGACGCGCACCACCTGTCTACCGACGTCCTCACGTCGCTCGGCGTCGCGGCGGGCCTCGCGGTGGTCTGGGGCTATCGGACCTGGACAGGCGGCTCGACTGCGCTCGACGTCGTCGATCCCATCGTCGCCATCCTGGTCGCGCTGTTCATTCTGAAGATCGGCGCGGACCTGACGAAGAGCGCCGTCGGCCATCTGCTCGACCGGGGGCTTCCCGAAGCGGAGCTGGAGATCATCGGTGGGATTCTCGAGCGCCATCCGACCGTGCTCGAGTGGCACAACCTGCGGACACGGAAGTCGGGGAGCCAGCGGCACATCGACGTGCACGTCACGATGGGAGGCGACGCGACGTTGTCGGCCAGCCACGCCGCGGTGCGCGAGATCGAGAGCGACATTCGCCAGGCGCTGCCGTCGGCGCACGTCGTCATCCACGTGGACCCGCTCGACGCGCTGCCGCCCGAGCGGAGACCGAAGACCACTCCGGGAGTGACTTCCTGAGAACCACATGAACCTGCACGGCATCTTTCCCCCGATTGCCACACCGTTCAAGGACGACGAGATCGACCTCGACGCGATGAGGTCGAACGTGTCGAAGTGGATGAAGACCGGTCTGGCGGGCGTGCTGGTGCTCGGCTCGAACGGCGAGGCGCCGATGCTCGACGCCGACGAGTCGTTCCGCGTCGCCTGCGCCGCCCGCGAGGCGGTGCCGAAGGAGAAGACGCTCATCGTCGGTGCGGGCGAGGAATCGACGCGCTCGACGATTGCCGCCGTTCATCGCGCCGCCGAGGCGGGCGCGGACGTCGTTCTGGTCCGCACGCCCTGCTACTTCAAGAACCAGATGACGACGGACCTGTTCGTGCGGCACTTCACGGCGGTGGCGGACGCGTCGCCGGTGCCGGTGCTGCCCTACAATGTGCCCGGCCTGACCGGCGTGAAGATGGCGGCGGAGGCGGTGGCGACGCTGGCGTCGCACCCGAACATTCCGGGCGTGAAGGACTCGAGCGGGACCTGACGCAGATCGCGGACCTGGTGGCGATGACGCCGGCCGGCTTCAACGTGATGGTCGGGATCGGCGCCGACGCTCTACGCCAGCCTGTGCGTCGGAGCGATCGCGGGCATCGTCGCGGTCGCGTGCGTGGTGCCCGACCTGGTCGTGCAGCTCTACGAACTGACGCGGGCCGGGAAGCACGCCGAGGCGGTGGCGCTTCAGCGGAAGATCACGCCGCTGGCCAAGTCGGTGACCTCGGCGTTCGGCGTGGCCGGCCTGAAGGCCGCGATGGATCTGGCGGGGTACGTGGGCGGCGCGCCGCGCCGGCCGCTGCTGCCCGCGACGCCGCAGATCTACGACACCCTGCACAGCCAGTTCGCTGCGCTGGGCATCCAGGTGTAGGCCGGGCTCAGGGCTCAGCCCCGTCGGCAGAGGCCCTGGACCTCAAGCCGGCTCATGCGAGGAACTCAGGCATGCATCGAACGTTCGTCACTCGGACGTCTGATGCTGTTCGGCTGGCGGTCGTTTTCGTGGTCGGCCTGTCCGGTCAGGGGGCGCCCGCGCCGCCCAGCCGCGCGCGGCGCCAGCGCCGGTGTCCCGAAGGACCTGAGGCCGCTGCTCACCGCTCGGCAGAGCGAGATGCGTCTGGTGACGGCGCGCTACACGCTCGACCGCACGACTCTCGCGGGCAACTACTTCGGCGGTGGAGGCCGCGGCGGCGGCGGCGGGCGGGGGCGCAGGCGGCGCCGGCGGCGGCGCCGCGGTGCAGCCCGAGCCGCTGTCGCCGGCGCGCATCGCGCGGCTGAAGCGGTTCGACCTCGACTGGCAGGCCGCGCTCGCGGCGCTCGATCCGTCGGCGCTGTCGCCGGCCGCGAAGACGGAGCTGGAGACGCTGAAGGAGCACGGTCCAGTCGAACCTGAAACAGGCCGAGGCCGCCTCGCTCGCCCTCGCCCAGATCGCACCGCTCGTTCCCTTCGCGCCCGCCATCGTCGGCCTGGTCGAAGCCCGCATCCGGATCGAGGACATCGACCCGCAGAAGGCCGCGGGCACGCTCACCGCGGCGACGGCGGAGATCGGGCGGGTGCGGGCGAGGCTCGAGGCCGGACTGGCGGGCGGGTCGGCGGGCGACGCGCTGCGCGTCGGCAAGGACGTGGCGGCGCGCGGGCCGGCGGCGGTCGACGCGCTGCGAGCCGGCCTCGCCGAGTGGTTCACCTTCTACAACGGCTACGACCCGCTGTTCACCTGGTGGATGGGCCTGCCGTTCAAGAAGGCGGACGCGGCGCTGCAGGGCTACGCGCAGTTCCTGCGCGAGAAGGTCGTGCCGGCCGACGGCGCCTCGCCGACGGTGTCGGCCGCCAGGGCGCAGACGATCGCGCCAGCGCCGCCGCCGAAGTTCCCCTCGGTGCCCGACCTGAAGGAGCTGATTGCGCTGCCGCAGGACGAGATGACCGACATCGTCTCGCGCTTCCGCGGCGCCGGCGGCCGCCGGCGGGCGCGGCGGCGCGTCGGCTGGCGCACGCCGCGCGGCGGCGGCACGCCGCAGGCAGCGGCCCGGTGCGCGACCGCAAGTTCTACGAGGACTGGCTGAAGGCGCTGAAGACGCTCGACTTCGACAAGCTCTCGCGCAACGCGCAGGTGGACTACCTCTACATCAAGAAGATGGCCGAGATGCAGATCGCGCGCGTCGGCATCGCGCTTCCCGCGAACCCGCCGCGCAAGGCGGATCGTCGGGCATCCCGGGCCGGCGCGCGGCCGGCAGGGGCTCATCTTCGACCTGCAGGACGAGCTGATCCCGTACACGCCCGAAGAGCTGATCGCCATCGGCGAGCAGGAGTTCGCCTGGTGCGAGGCCGAGATGAAGAAGGCGTCGCGCCAGCTCGGCCTCGGCGACGACTGGAAGGCGGCGCTCGAGAAGGTGAAGGGGATGACGCCGCCGCCGGGCGGGCAGGCCGGCGTCGTGCGCGACCTGATGTTCGAGGCGGTCGACTACCTGCGCGCGAAGGACCTGCTGACGGTGCCGGCCGTGGCCGCCGAGTCGCTGCACATGATCATGATGACGCCCGAGCGGCAGCTGGTGAACCCGTTCTTCACCGGCGGCTCGGAGATCAGCGTGTCGTACCCGACCGACACGATGGACTACGACGCGCGGCTGCAGAGCATGCGCGGCAACAACACGCCGTTCTCGCACGCCACGGCGTTCCACGAGGTGATTCCCGGCCACAACCTGGTCGGCTACATGTCGGCGCGCTACCGCGGCTACCGCCCGTCGCTCGGCGGCAACAGCCCGTTCTACGCCGAGGGGTGGCCGCTCTACTGGGAGATCACGATGTACGACATCGGCTTCCACGACACGCCCGAGAAGAAGGTCGGCGCGCTGTTCTGGCGGATGCACCGGTGCGCGCGCATCATCTTCTCGCTCAAGTTCCACATGGGCGAGTGGTCGCCGCAGGAGTGCGTGGACTTCCTGGTGGACCGCGTCGGCTTCGAGCGCGAGAACGCGATGGGCGAGGTGCGGCGGTCGTTCCAGGGCGGCTACGGCCCGCTCTACCAGGCGGCCTATCTGCTGGGCGGCATGCAGCTGCGCGCGCTCCGAAGCGAGCTGGTGGACACGGGGCTGATGGGGCAGAAGGCGTTCCACGACGAGGTGCTGCGCCAGGGCAGCATGCCGATCGCGCTGCTCCGCCTGGCCCTCGGCCGCCAGAAGCTGACGCGGGACACGCCGTGGACTGGAGGTTCCGATGACGACACTGCCGACATCCGAACGCCTGCTGCTCGGCCCCGGGCCGAGCATGATCTCGCCGCGCGTGATGCGCGCGCTGGCCGCGCCCGTGCTCGGCCACCTCGACCCCGACCTGATGGCGATGATGGACGAGATGCGCGTGCAGCTGCGCGAGCTGTTCCGCGCGCCGGAGGGATCGTTCGCCTTCGCGGTGTCGGGCACCGGCACGTCGGGCCTCGAGGCGGCCGTCGCCAATCTCGTGCAGGACGGCACCCGGGTGCTGGCCGTCGTCACCGGCTACTTCGGCGACCGGCTCGCGTCGGTGTGCGAGCGCTACGGCGGGCGCGTGACGCGGCTCGACGTGGAGTGGGGCCGGGCGTGCGACCCGCAGCGCGTCCGCGAGGCGCTGGCGCGCGAGGGCGCCGACATCGTCTGCGTCGTCCAGGCCGAAACATCCACCGGCGTCCTCAACCCCGTGCAGGAGATCGCGGCCGTCGCGCACGACGCCGGGGCGCTCGTCGGTCGTGGACGCCGTGACGTCGCTCGGCGGGCACCCGCTCGAGATGGAGGCGTGGGGCATCGACGCGGGCTACAGCTGCACGCAGAAGTGCGTGGGCGCGCCGTCGGGCCTGGCGCCGGTGGCCTTCGCGCCGTCGGCGCTCGCGCGCCGCGTGAAGTGCCGCAGCTTCTACTTCGACCTCGGCCTGCTCGAGGACTACTGGGTGCGCCGCAAGTACCACCACACGATCTCCGCCTCGCTCGGTCTACGCGCTGCACGAGGCGCTGCTGGCGATCGGCGAGGAAGGGCTCGAGGCGCGCTGGGCGAGGCACGAGCGCCACCACCGCGTGCTCGCCGCCGGCCTCGACGCGATGGGCCTCGGCCTGCTTCCGCCCGAGGGGGAGCGGCTCTGGACGCTGAACGCGGTGCGCGTGCCGGACGGCGTGGACGAGCGAAGGTGCGCAGGGAACTGCTGACGCGCTTCAACATGGAAATCGGCGCCGGCCTCGGGCCGCTCGCCGGGAAGATCTGGCGCGTCGGCCTGATGGGCCACAGCTCGTCGATGGAGGCCATCCTGCTGTTCCTCTCGTCGCATCGAAGCGGCGCTCCGCGCGCAGGGGCACGCCGTCCCGCCGGGCGCGGGCACGGCCGCCGCCATCGAGGCCTCGGCAGCGCTGGCGGGGTAGAATGTCCCGGTGAAGAAGGTCGTCAAGGTCGCGGCGGCGTGCGCGGCCGTCGGGTTCGGCTTCCTGGCGTACGTCTACCTGACGCTGCCCGACGTGGCGCGGCTCGCCACGGTCAACCCGCCGACGACCGCGTTCATCGAGCTTCGCGCGAGCGAGGCGCGCGCGCGCGGCGCCGCGCCGCGCCGCGTCCAGCAGTGGGTGCCGTACTGCCGCGATCTCGAGCTCGCTCAAGCGCGCGGTCCTCGTCGCCGAGGACGATGCGTTCTGGCAGCACGACGGGATCGACGTCAAGCAGATCAAGGAGTCGATCGAGCGCGACCTGCAGAAGGGGACGTTCAGCCGCGGCGGCAGCACCATCACCCAGCAGCTGGCGAAGAACCTCTACCTCTCCCCGTCGAAGAACCCGGTCCGCAAGCTGCGCGAGCTGCTCATCACGCGGCGGCTCGAGGCGTCGCTCACGAAGACGCGGATCCTCGAGATCTACCTGAACGTGATCGAGTGGGGCGACGGGATCTACGGCGCCGAGGCGGCGGCGCGGACCTACTTCCGCAAGCCGGCGTCGGCGCTCGACGCCGACGAGGCCGCGCTGCTCGCCGGCGAGCATCATGAACCCGCGGATCTTGAACCCGGCCCGCCCCACGCCGGGGCTCATCAGGAGGCAGAAGCTGATCCTCGGCCGCATGGGCGTGGTCACGCCGCCGCCCGACCCGTCCCCGCCGCCTCCGGTCGAGGAGCCCGCCCAGACCGAGCCGCCTGCGCCGATCATCAGGTAGCGCGGGTCTTTAGACCCGCGATCGCGAATCGCGGCGCTGTTCAGCGCCGCACCACGCGCCGCGCGGCGGCGTACCTCGCCTGCCAGTACGCCACTCCGAGCGACTCCTCCCGCACGCTTCCGCGCGAGCTGGGGGCGTGCACGAACCGGTCGGCAGAGACCACGATGCCGACGTGAGAGACCGTGCGGCCGTCGATGGCGAAGAAGACGAGATCGCCCGCGCGGAGGTCGCGGCGATCGACGCGGTCGCCCGCCGTCGCCTGTTCCTGGACCCCTCGCGGCAGCGCCACGCCGAGCTGGCGGAACACGTACCGGGTGAAGCCGCTGCAGTCGAAGCCGCCTGGATCGGTGCCGCCGTTCCGGTAGGGCGTCCCGACGAACGACCGCGCGAGCGCGACGACCGCGGCGCCGGACGCCGGCGGGGGAGCCGGCGGCGGCAACAGCCGGCCGTCCGCGCTTCACGCAGCCGGTCAGGACGACGACGGCAGAAGAGGGACGAGCAGCGGGACGCGGAGCCGGCGCACACCACACGTATCGGCGCGACCGTCGACCGGCAACAGCGCGACGATGGTAAGCCATTGTCGCATCTAGCGGTTTACCATGCCTCCTCGGTTGACAGCCGGCGAGGCCCTCGGTCACAATACGTGGCGGTATGCAGCACACGCTGCTCCTCAACGCTTCCTACGAGCCACTGAAGGTCGTGCCTTGGCGAAAGGCCGTGACGCTTGTGGTGCCAGGGGAAGGTTGAGGTCATCTCGGTCTACGACCGGGAGATCCGCTCGGTCTCGATCAGCTTCAAGCTCCCCTCGGTCATCCGGCTGCTGCGCTACGTGCGCATGAAGCGCCGGTTCGACTACGTCCCGTTCTCCCGCGCGAACATCTACGCCCGCGACGAGTACCGCGTGCCAGGTACTGCGGCGACACGCTGCCGGCCACCGAGTTGACGTTCGACCACGTCGTGCCGGTCGCGCAGGGCGGCCGCAAGGACTGGGAGAACATCGTCACCTGCTGCGTCACCTGCAACCGGCGCAAGGGCGGGCGGACGCCGGAGGAGGCCGGGATGCGGCTGGTGCACCCGGCGTCGCGGCCGCACTCCGCGCCGGCGATCCGGATCACGATCGGCCTGCGCAACGCGCCCGACAGCTGGCGCGATTACCTCTACTGGAACGTGGAGCTGGACGACACGTAGCAGCTGGCACGGCTCGACACGGCTGGCAGCCGTCGGCGGATCCGGACCTCCGCTAGCGTGATCCGCAACGCCACACGTGCCGTACCTGCCGCTGCAGCTCCTGCCAGCCCGCTAGCCTGCTGACGTGCCGCGCTCCCTCCGTACGCATGTCGCCGCGGCGCGTCGTCCCGTCGACGGCCATCCCGGGCGGCCGGATCGTCATCGAGGCCGGCGACGAGCCGTTCGCCGCCGACCCTGCCGCGGAGCGTCCTCGTCGGATCGACGGAGGCGTGGCTGTCCTCCGCGTCCTCGCGACGCCTCGTCGCAATCGTTCCGTCCGGCACGGAGGCGGGCTGCGTGCCCATCCGCTTCGCCGGCGGGGAGCCGATCGCGCAGCTGGAGGTCGGCGTCGAGTGGGCGAACGGCCTGCACCAGGTGGACAGCCCGGCGTTCGACCGCGACGGCAACCTCTACGCGACCTTCAGCGGCACGCGCGGTCAGCAGGTGCCGGTCTCGGTGTTCCGCGTGCGTCCCGGAGGCACGCCCCGAGCCGGTCGCGTCCGGCATCGCGAACGCGACGTCGCTCGCGTTCGACACCTTCGGCGACCTGTGCGTCACCAGCCGGTTCGACGGGGCGGTCTACCGCATCGCGCGCGACGGGGCGGTCGAGAAGATCGCATCCGACCTCGGCGTCGCGTGCGGCCTGGCGTTCGCGCCCGACGGGACGATGTTCGTCGGCGACCGAACGGGCACGCTGTTCAGGGTGAACGCCGCGGGCCGCGCCGTGCCCTTCGCCATCCTGCCGCCGAGCGTCGCGGCGTTTCACCTGGCGGTGGGTCCCGAGGAAGAGGTCTACGTGAGCGGGCCGACGCTTTCGTCCCGCGACCCGGTCTACCGCGTCGATCGCAGGGGCGAGGTCACGCGTCTATCGCGGAGGGCTTCGGGCGGCCGCAGGGGCTCGCGGTGGACGCGGAGGGCACGCTCCACGTGGCCGACTCGCTGGCGGGCGCGAGCGGCATCTTCCGCGTGGTGCCGGGACGGCCCCGCGAGCTCGTCGTCGCCGGCGACGGCGTCGTCGGCCTGGCGTTCCACCCGGCGCGCGGCGTGGCCGTGGCGTCGGGCGAGCCGTCTACGGATTCGACATGTGGTAGAGTGCCGGCTTGCGCGCGGCGACACGTAATCGCGCGCGACCAGGTGCCTGCGCGACGGTGCGCCGGCGATCGGAGGCCTCTCTGCAGCTCTTCCAACGCAAGCCCATCAAGGACCTGCTCGTCGACGACGAACGGCCCGACTCGCTGAAGCGGGTGCTCGGCGCGGGCGACCTGATCATGCTCGCCATCGGCGCCGTCATCGGCGCCGGCATCTTCGGCGCCATCGGCACGGCGGCCGCCGGGCAGATCGGCCCGAACGGCGAGATCATCCGCGCCGGCGCCGGGCCGGCGCTCGTCTTCTCGTTCCTGCTGCTGGGCGGCGCCTGCGCGCTTGGCCGCGCTGTGCTACGCGGAACTGGCCGCGATGATCCCGCAGGCCGGCAGCGCCTACGCCTACTCCTACGCGACGCTCGGCGAACTGGTGGCGTGGATCATCGGCTGGGACCTGATCCTCGAGTACGCCGTCGGCAACGTGGCCGTGGCCATCTCCTGGGGCGACTACTTCACGACGCTGCTCCGCGGCTTCGGCCTCGTGCTCCCGCCGTGGATGACGACCGGCTACCGCACGGCGCTGCTCAGCTCCGACCCGGCCGTCCACGGGCTGCTGCAGACGGCGCCGACGATCGCCGGCATCCCGATCCTCGTCAACGTCCCGGCGTTCGCCATCGTCATGGCGATCACCTGGCTGCTGCTGCGCGGGCGCGCGCGAGAGCACGACCGCCAACAACATCATGGTGGGCATCAAGCTGGCCGTGCTGGCGCTGTTCGTCGGCGTCGGCGCGTTGCACATCAAGTCCGCCAACTACCACCCGTTCGCGCCGAACGGCTTCACGGGGATCCACCAGGGCGCGGCGATCGTGTTCTTCGCCTACATCGGCTTCGACGCGATCTCGACGGCGGCCGAGGAGACGAAGAACCCGCAGCGCAACCTGCCGATCGGGATCCTGGGCGGCCTGGCCATCTGCACGCTGATCTACGTCGTCATCGGCGCCGTGCTGACCGGCATGGTGCCGTACCAGCAGCTGGCGCGTGGCCGACCCGCTGGCGCGGGCGCTCGAGCTGGCGGGGCTGACGACGGTCGGCTGGATCGTGGCGCTCGGCGCCGCGGTGTCGATGGCGGCGGTGCTGCTGGTCTTCCAGTACGGCCAGCCGCGCATCTTCTTCGCGATGGCGCGCGACGGCCTGCTGCCGAAGTGGGCGGCCAAGGTGCACCCCGTGCACCGCACGCCCTACGTCACGACGCTGCTCACGGGCATCGTGGTGGCGCTGGCCGGCGCCGTGGGCGACGCCGCCGAGACGTACGACCTCACGAACATCGGCACGCTGTTCGCGTTCGTGCTGGTGTGCGTCGGCGTGCTCGTGCTGCGCTACACCGAGCCGGACCGGCCGCGGCCGTTCCGCGTGCCGTTCGTCTGGCCGGTGACGCTGCTCGGCGCGGCGGCGTGCCTGTTCATCATGTAGGGCCTGCCGACGTCGGCGTGGGAGCGGTTCGGCCTGTGGCTGGTGCTCGGGCCTGGCGCTGTACTTCTGCTACGGGTTCTGGCACAGCAAGTTGAGGACGGGGAAAGTAGCTGTCAGCGGTCAGCTGGCAGCCGACAGGCCCTGAGCCTTGAGTCCCGAGCCAGCGAAGGAGTCCCCATGACCTACTACGGTGCGAGCGAACTGGCGAGGAGCTTCCGGACGGTCCGCAAGAACACGCTGGCGGTCGCCGAGGACATCCCGGAGGACAAGTACGACTACCGGCCAACGCCGGACTGCCGGAGCGTGCGGGAGATTCTCGCGCACATCGCCGTGTCGTCGCAGCGCACCTACCAGGGACACGCGGTGCAGAAGGTCACCACGTTCGCCGGCATCGACTGGCCGACGTACATCCGCGAGCGGCAGGAGCAGGAGCAGCAGATGGCCCGGTCGTCGAAGGCGCAGCTGATCGAGGTCCTGCGGGCCGACGGCGACGCGTGGGGCGCGTATCTCGACACCGTGCCAGAGGAGGAACTGGCCGTCGTCATCCCGTTCTCCCCGCCGGCCGAGCCGCCGGCCAAGAGCCGGTTCGAGATGATCCTGAGCGCGAAGGAGCACGAGATGCACCATCGCGCCCAGTTGATGGTGTTCGAGCGGATGCTCGGCCTCGTGCCGCACCTGACGCGCCAGCGCCAGGCGCGGATGCCGCGATGATGAACAGGCCCGCCCGCGCCCGCGGGCGCCGTTCCCAACCGCGGCTGGCAGGTGACGTTCGTCGGCATGGGCATCAACCTGGCCCTGGGCGTACTCTACTCCTGGAGCGTCATCAGCAAGGCGATTCCGGCAGACTGGGGCTGGAGCGAGGCGAGCCGAGCCCTGCCGTACTCGGTGGCCTGCCTCATGTTCTCGCTGACGATGGTGCCGGCCGGACGGCTCCAGGACCGGGTCGGCCCGCGCGTCGTCGCCACGGTCGGCGGCGTGCTGCGTGGGCGCGGGCCTGATCCTCGCCAGCCTGACCTCGTCGGTCTCCGCCTACATCGTCGGGTTCGGAATGCTGGCCGGCGCCGGCTTCGGCGCGGGCTACGCGGCCACGACGCCGGCGGCGGTCAAGTGGTTCCCGGCGCGCGCGCACGGGCCTGGTGACGGGTCTCGTCGTCGCCGGGTTCGGCCTGTCGGGCGTCTACGTCGCCCCGCTCGCCAACGCGCTCATCCTGGCGCGTGGCGTGCCGGCGACGATGCTGATCTTCGGCATCGGGTTCCTGATATCGTGGTCGTCATCTGGCCCAGTGGCTGCGGGTGCCGCCGGCCGGATTCGTGCCCGCGGGGCCGGCGCCGAAGACGGCGGCCGCCGCGTCGTTCAAGACCGACTTCACGCCGGGCGAGGTGCTGCGGACGTGGCAGTTCTACGTCCTGTGGTTCATGCTCGCGTGCGGCGCAGGCGCGGGCCTGATGGTCATCTCCAAGCTGGTGAAGATGGTGGAGGTGCAGACCGGCCTCACGCTCGGCTTCCTGCTGGTGGCGATTCTCGCCCTCGGCAACGGCGGCGGCCGGGTCGCGGGCGGGATGCTGTCGGACCGGTTCGGGCGGAAGCCGGCGCTGCTGGCGGCGTACCTGTCGCAGGCGGTCGGCGATCCTCCTGCTGGCGGCGGCCCGGCCCGACAACGTGCTGGGCAGCGGGCGTCGTGATGGCGGCGCTGTCGGCGCTCATCGGCGCCAACTACGGCGCGAACCTGTCGCTGCTCCCGTCGGTCACCAAGGACTACTACGGCCTCAAGAACTTCGGCGCGAACTACGGCCTCGTGTTCACGGCGTGGGGACTGGGCGGCTTTACCCTGTCACTGGTCGCCGGCGAGGTCTTCGACCTCACGCATTCGTTCGCGTTCGCGTACTACGGGTCGGCGGTGACGCTGGTGATGGCGGCGGGCGCCACGCTTCTGCTGAAGCCGCCCGCGCGGACGAAGCGGAGCCGCTCCGCGCCAGCCTAGTCCGAGTCCTGGCGCCACAGGAGTTCGGCGATCGGCTTCCTGGGCCGTTCCTGCGGCGGCGTATCGGCCGGATACCCGAGCGGCGTGAACGCCAGTGGCTCGATCCCCGCCGGCAGGTCGAACAACTGGCGGGCGACGTCCGGGTCGAACGCCGCAATCCAGCAGGTGCCGAGGCCGAGCGATGTGGCCGCCAGGATCATGTGGTCCATGGCGATCGTCGCGTCCACGTCGGCGTAGTTCTTCCCGTCGCGGCGCACCCAGCCCTCTCCGGGCACCGAGCAGATGCCGATGAGCAGCGGTGCCTGGCAGATCCAGTCTCGGTGATAGAGCCGCCCGAGGTCCGTCTCCTTGCAGCGCGTGTGGCGGACGATCAACCGGAAGGGCTGCAGGTTCGCGGCCGTCGGCGCGAGCTGCGCGGCCCTGAGCACGAGCCGGAGCTTCTCGTCCTCGACAGGCTGGCTGGAGTAGGCACGGACGCTGTGGCGCGATTCGATGAGTTCGAAGAAGTCCACGGAGGCCTCCACGGGGGTCACGGTCGCTCGAGAGACGCTACATGCTTGGCGAGAGGCCGTCAAGCGCCGCACGCACCTGCGCCACACGCACCTGTTGTGGCGCGGGGCTTCAGCCCCGCGATGCAGCGTGGCGTCCGCGCGGTTGACGCGCCGCAAGCAAGGCGATAGCATGACGAATCCGAAATACGTCAGGAAGGATGTGTGCGCTGTGGTCCTGAAGCGAAGTCTGTGGGCATTGTCGTGTCTTCTGCTCCTGCCGGCGCTGTCGTTCGCGCAGCAGACCGGCGCGGTGACGGGGAAGCTGGTCGGAACTGACGGCCTGGTTCTCCCAGGCGTGACCGTCGAGGCGCGGGCCGAGGCGCTCCCGGGGCCGCGCGTTACCGTGAGCGACGGACAGGGCGTCTACCGGCTCCAGGCGCTGCCGCCTGGTCTCTGCACGATCACCTACGAGCTGTCGGGCATGGGCAAGGTCACCAAGGAGGTCATGGTTCAGCTCGCCCAGGACACCATCGTGGACGTCACGATGAGCGTGGCGGGTGTGACGGAGACAGTCGTCGTGTCGGCCACGATCGTACCGGTCATCGACAAGGACTCGGCCGCGATCAAGAGCGGCGTGTCGTCGGAGACGATCAAGAGCCTGCCGGTCGGCCAGGAGTACCGCGACCTGATCAAGCTGATTCCAGGCGTGCAGTACACGCAGGACTCGGTTCGCGGACCGAGCGCGGGCGGCAGCGGCCAGGACAATGTCTACAAGTTCGACGGCGTGAACGTGACGCTCCCGATGTACGGCACGCTGTCGGCGGAGCCGGCCTCGTACGATATCGCGCAGGTCACCACCATCAAGGGCGGCGCCAAGGCGGTGGATTTCGAGCGCGCCGGCGGCTTCTCGGTGGACACCGTGAGCAAGTCCGGCACCAACGCGCTCCATGGCCAGGTCAGCTACCAGCTGCAGAACGCCTCGATGGCGGCCGCGGTCGTCGGCAACAGCCTGTCGAAATACGACCAGACCCGCGATTGGCTCACGATGAACGTTGGCGGGCCGGCGATCAAGAACAAGGTCTTCTTCTACGGGTCGTACTACCGGCCGACGGTGTCCCGGAGTAACGCTTCCAACGCCTACGGCCCATTGCCGGAGTACAAGAGCGTTCGGAACGAGGGGTTCGTGAAGGGCACGATCACTCCGGTCAGCTCGCTGCTCGTCAACGTCACCTGGCGCCAGTCGCACCGGCTCGAGACCGGCTCGACGTTCGGCCAGACGGCGTCGGGAACCACCGGCTCCGGCAACGAAGCCTGGCAGAAGATCGGGACGGCGGACGGCTCGTGGATCGTCAACTCGAAGAGCTTCGTCACGTTCAAGTACACGTACTTCGCCAACCCGACGACCGGGCGGCCCGACTACGCGGCCACCGCCACTCCCAGCCAGACGCTCGGCACACCGCTCGACGTGGCGCACCTGGACTCGATCGGCCAGTTCGGCGTGCCCTCGCCGATCGCCGGCCAGGACACCTTCAACGCGTTCATCTCGCCCCTGATCCAGAAGTACGGCTACATCTCGTCGACGACCGGCCAGATGACCGGCGGCGGCACGGTCGGCTACTACACGGAGTACAACCAGCAGGACTTCTACCGCAATGCCATTCAGGCCGCCTACAACGTCACGCTCGGCGGCACGGTGCGGCAGGACTTGCACGCTGGCGTGCAGTATTCCTCCGAAATGGAGGACCTGCTTCGGTATTCGAACGGCTGGGGGGGAATCATCGTTCCCGGCGGGCGTCTGACCGGCGCCAACCCCGCCGGACCGGCCGCGTACTACCAGGCGACCTACCTGCAGCAGTCCACCGGGCTGACGCCGTCGCTGCATTCCGAGTACAAGTCGCTCAACATCGAGGCGAACGACACGATCAACTTGAAGAACCTGGTGTTCAACGTCGGGTTCGTGTTCAGCAGCGACACGTTGTACGGCCAGGGCTTGCGCGAGGATTCGTCGAAGGTCTCCGGCTACGTCGCGGCGCCCGGCAGCAAGTACAAGATGTACACGATCCCGTTCAGCAAGACGCTGCAGCCGCGCGTTTCGACCACCTGGTCCTACAACGGAAAGGACACGGTGTACGCGAGCTACGCCCGCTACGTGCCGGCCGTCAGCTCGCTGCCTCGAGCCGCCTCGTGGGACAGGAACACCAGCAACCAGTTCATCGACGCGTACTTCGACCAGAACGGCCTGCTGATCGGCTCGGTCCCGCGAGGGTCGTCGTCCGGCAAGTTGTTCGTGGAGGGCATGACGCCGCGCACCACCACCGAGTACCTGGTCGGCACGTCGAAGCAGATCACCAAGTCGGTGTCGGGGCGGGCCTACTTCCGCTACCGGTATTCCGACCACTTCTGGGAGGACACGAACAACAACGCGCGGGTGATATATGCGCCGCCGCCGGGGATTCCCCAGACGCTGTACATCCCCAATCTCAGTGACATGCTGACGCAGATCGGCAGCGGGTCCAGCTACGTCATCACCGAGCTTGACGGGGCGTACACCAAGTACTATGAGGCGACGCTCGAAGGAGAGTGGCGGACCTCGAAGTCGCTACCTGCGCGGGTCGTACACGTGGACCCAGTACACGGGCAACTTCGACCAGGACGCCACGACGTCCGTCAACGACTCGGCGAGCTTCATGGGGTCGTCCTACATCGGTGACGGCGTCGGCCGCCAGTTGTGGAACTTCAGGGACGGCACGCTGCACGGCGACCGGCCGCTGTCGCTCAAGCTGTACGGCTACTACATCCTGAACTGGAACGCGACGGTCGGGGCGTACGCCATCGTGCAGTCGGGACAGCCCTGGGAGAAGTGGGACTACGTGCCGTACCTCAATCTCTCGACCAGCACGACCGAAATGTCCAAGTACGGCGAGCCGGCCGGGTCGCGTCGGACGCCGACGCACTACCAGCTCGACTTGAACTACACGCAGAACTTCCGCTTCAAGGGCCGGTACTCGGTCCAGCGTCTCGGCCGACTTGTTCAACGTGTTCAACAAGCAGACCGGGTACAACTACAACCCGTTTTCCCACAGCACGCAGTTCAATACGCCGCGCAACTACATGGATCCGCGGCGCCTGCAGATCGCGGCGCGGTTCCAGTTCTAGAAGGGCCCGGAGGCTCAGGGCTCAAGGCTCAGGGCTTAGGGCTCAGGCACAGACCGCAATCACGGGGCCCGGTGGCTGACGCTGCCGGGCTCTTCGCTTGTGCGGCGGCCCTCGGCTCTGGGCTCTCGGCTCTGGCGCTGGCTACCGAAAGAGCCTTTCCCTCTCGATGAACTCCCGCGTCGTCGCGTCTGCGCGCTGGCGGGCGCGCTGGATGCGCCCGGCGCGGTCGGGTTCGTTCAGCAGCACCTGACCTGCGCGCGCTTGAAGAGCGCCATCGGGTACTCGGGGTGCGTAGGCTTGACGCGGTCGAGAGCGTCACGCGCGTCGGTGAACCGGCTCGCGTCGAGATAGAGCAGGCCCAGCTCGAAGTCGTTGCGCGAAGCGGCCCGGCGCGAGCGCCCGCGCGCGCTCGAACGCGTCGATCGCCGGGCCCGGTCTGCCCCAGCCCCATCTGAAGCTCCCGAGTTCGGCCAGTTCCACCGGCGTCGGCGCGCGCAGCGCGTAGACTCTTCAGCCTGAGCGCCACCGCGTCCTCCATCCGCCCTTGCCTCTCGCGAAGCCGCGCGAGCGCCTCGACGAGCCGGGAGGCGGTCGGGCGAGTCGGCGAGGACCTTCTCGAGCAGCGGCACGGCCTGCTCCCACTGCGGCGTCCGCGCGTAGTGCAGGGCGAGGTAGATGCGGACATCGGGCGAGGTCGGCGAGATCTCGGCCGCACGCTTGAACATCTCGAGCGCCTTCGCGTCGTGGCCGAGCGACGAGTGCGCCGTTGCCAGCCGCAGCGCCGCATCGAGGTTGAACGGGTCGGCGGCGAGGATCTTCTCGAGCAGCGGGATGACCGCCGCGTACCGGCCGGCGACGAACAGGCCCGACGCCTTGTCGATGACGTCGAAGTGCCCACCATGTCGGCGGGCGCGGCGCGCCCTTCCTGCACCTCCGGCGCCGCGGTGGCGCTCACATAGCCCAGGCTCGCCAGCGCCTTCCGCGCGGCCTCGTCGAGGTTCTCCGGAGGGCGCGACGCGGCGGGGGAAGGCACGGGATAGTCGCGAAGTGCTGCGGGCACCGGCGGCGGCTGCGGTCGTCGGCCGCGAGGTCGCGCGTCTCGCCCGGGTCGGCGACGACGTCGTACATCTCGATGCGGCCGGCGAGAATCGACTTCTGCCGGCCCGAGACGGCCATCACCTGCGGCTGCCAGCCGTACTCGAGGAACGGCTTCATCGCTTCGCCGACGACGACCTCGGTCGACCGGGCGCCGAAGGCTGAGCGGCTCGGCGTGCCTGCCCAGTCGAGCAGCGTGTGGAAGACGCGCCGGGTGCTGACCGGGGTATCGTTGACGCCAGGAGTCACTCCGGGCCCGATCACGACCAGCGGCACGCGCATGGTGGACTGATAGAGCAGATTGCCGTGGAGCGCCTCGCCGTGGTCGCCGAGACCCTCGCCGTGATCGCCGACGATGACGATGCCGGACGGACCGGTCACGGCCTGCTCGAACGCGGCGACCAGCCGGCCGAGCTGCGCGTCCATCGCGGCCACTTCGCCGAGATACGGTTTGCCCGGGAACCGGCTTCGAAAGGGCTCGCCGGTGCGTAGGGATAGTGCGGGTCGAAGTAGTGAACCCAGAGGAAGAGCGGCTGGGCGGCCTTCTGCGCAGGTACGCAATGGCGGCGTCAGTCGTGCCCTTCGACACCCGCTCGGCCGACCCTTCGGGGCAGCGCATCGTCGTAGGCATCGAACCCGCGCGCGAGGCCGAACTGTCGGGCCAGGATGAACGACGAGACGAAGGCCGCCGTGCGATAGCCCGCCTTGCGAAGTCGTTCCGCGGCGACCTCCGTGGCCGCAGGGATCGGCCGGGCGTTCTCGTGGACCGTGTGCGTCGCCGGAAACACGCCGGACAGCATCGTCACGTGCGAAGGCAGCGTCTCGGGGACGGTGGCGTACGCCTGGGTGAACCGCGCGCCGCGCGCGGCGAGGGCATTGAAGCCCGGCGTCTCGATGCCGACCGCGTCCGGACCAATCGCGTCCGCGCGTGTCGTGTCCAGCGTGACCAGGAGGATCGACGGCCGCGAGGCGGGCGTGACCGGCTTGCCTGGGGCCGCCTGCTCGCCGGATCGGCACGCGGAACTCAGCGCGACGATGCCCAGCACCAGCGCCGCAGGCACAAAGGCCGCAGTTCCTCTGATGGCCATCGCGGCGATCAGCCCGGCAGTTCGTCGCAGGCCGCCGACAGCACGCGTTCAATCAGCGGGCCGTGGTCGGCGAAGCCCCGCAGCGGGTCGGTGATCTTGACGACGAACTGCCGGCGATTGACGGGCATGGGCGTTCGGTTCCTTCTGATGCTGGCGGACAGGTATTGTATCATCCCGGTCACAGCGTGCCGCCGCGGAGCGCCCGCCGCGCGGCCGCACTGCGAGTCCGCCCATGCTGCTGCGACGCATCGAGGTCGAGAACTTCAGGGGACTGCGATCCGCCGTCGTGGAGCTCGACGAAACGACGGCGCTCATCGGAGAGAACAGCGCGGGCAAGACGACGCTGCTCGACGCCGTGGCCATCTGCTGCGGCGGGCGCGACGACCGCGTCACGCTCGAGGTCCGCGACTTCCGCCAGGCGGGGCAGTCGCCGCCGTCCGAGTCGCTGGGCATCGCGCTCACCTTCGAGGGGACGGACGCCGAGTGGGCAGAGCAGGTGCGTGCGCCATTTCTCCGATTCCTCCGCCCGGGACCGCCCGGGCGCCGGGTCATCAGGCTCGAGGTCTCCGGCAGGCGTCACCCGGAACGCAACGCGGTCGAGGCGAGCTGGACGTTTGCGGGGGGCGAGGGACGGTCATCGGGTCCGCAGCCGGGGCTGCTCGCTGAGTGGCGGCGGCTCACGCCGATGCTCCGATTGCGCGCCAACCGCTACGTGGAGCAGGACCCGCGGGGCACGGCCGCGGCAGCCGGCCGCGCGGACGTTGCCGATGCGACCGACCCGGTGGCCAGACAGCTCGAGCAGCAGATCCGCCTCATCTATGACCGGCTCACGGGCGCGTCGGACATCCAGGACGACGAACTGCGGCGCGGCCTCGATGCGGCCGAGGCCTACCTCGCCGCTCGCGGTCCCTTCCGCCGCGCGCCACTCCGGCCAGCGCCTCCTTCGATGAGCGACCTGGCGGAGACGCCTTCGTCGACTGGCAGGCGCGCCGAGCCGCTCCTGTCGAGCATCAAACAGGGCCGGGGCGCTCGCGGCCTGGCGTTCCTCGGGCTGATCGGCGCCATCCTCGAGGCGAGAGAGCGCCATTCGCTTCCCGAGGAGGCGCAGCCGCTGCTGGTGCTGGAGGACGTCGAGGCGCATCTCCACCCGACGACCCTCTCGGCCATGTGGGAGCTCATCGCGGAGCTTCCCGCTCAGAAGATCCTGACCACGAACTCGGGCGAACTCCTGGCGGCGGTCCCGCTGCGGTCGATTCGCCGCATCGTCACGGACCGCCTCGGGACTCGGGTGTACCGTATCGACTCCGAGCGGTACTCGGTGGACGACCTGCGCCGGATCGCCTATCACGTCCGGATCAACAGGGCGAGCGCGCTGTTTGCGCGGTGCTGGCTCTTCGTCGAAGGAGAGACCGAGGCGTGGCTGCTGCCCGAGCTGGCGCAGATTCGCGGCTACGACTTCCCGTCGGAGGGGATTCGCTGCGTGGAGTTCGCGCAGAGCGGACTGCGCGCCCTGCTGCGGCTGGCCAACGACCTCGGCATCGAGTGGCACCTGCTGACCGACGGTGACGAGGCCGGGCACAGCTACGTCATGTCGGCGAGGGCGCATCTGAAGGGGCGGCCGATCGAGGACCGGATCACGATGCTCGAGGAGCCCGACGTCGAGCACTGCCTCTTCCACCACGGCTACGCTGATGTCTACCGGACGCTGGCTGGCGCGCCGCCGCCTGGCGGGCGCGGACGGCGATTCCGCGAGCGGCCGACGGCCGTCATCTACAGGGCGATTCACGCGCGGTCGAAGCCGGGCCTGGCGCTGGCGGTGCTCGAAGCGGCGAACAAACCGGATGCGCCCGGCGTGCCCGGGCAGCTTCGATCGCTCATCGAGACGACCGTCCGCCTCGCGCGGCCGACGGTGTAGCGCCGGATCTACCAGACCACGCGAACGCCACCCCACGCGGTGATGGCCGCGTCGCGGGTGATGAGCGGGACGTCGAGCCGTCGGGCTGCGGCGCAGATGAGGCCGTCGAACGGGTCGTTGTTCGGCCGGGCCTCGTTGGCGAGATAGACCTGTTCGGGCGTCAGGTCGAGCGGCTGAAACGCCGGGTTGGCGAACAGGTCTTCGAAGAAGTCGCGAAGCGGCATCGAGGCACGCGCCAATCGACGTGCGAGCACGAACTCGAACTCGACGATGACGACCGCAGGGACGTAGACGATCGCTTGCCGCGCCTCGCAGGCATCGAAGAACGCCGCCGCCCGCTTGCCGAGGCGCCGGTCTCCCAAGCCGTAGTAGGCCAGCGCGTGGGTATCGCAGACGGCGGCGTCAGGCAGCCTAGCCACGGCGAACCCGGAGTGCGGCGATGTCAATGTCGCCGAGCAGGTCGTCCCAGTTTGCCCGCCAGGCGTCCCAGACCTCTGCCGAAATGGCCGGAGCCAGATCGAGCGGCTCGTCGGTCATCGCGGTGAGCGCGCCCCTCATCGACTTCGCCGGCCGCGGCGTGTTCGCCCCGAAGCGCGTCCGCGTCAACAGTCGGTCGAGATACTCGCTGAGACTGCCGACACCCTCGGCCCGCGCCCGGCCCTTCAGCCAGACCAGGTTGTCGGGGGAGAGGGTGACGGAGATGGCCTGCTTGCTCATACGATGATTATCGTATAGCACGGAATGGACCAGTGTCAACATCGACTTCCTCCCTCTGGGGCAGGCCAGAACGGCGGCCCCTGCCGGCGGAGTTCCCCTGCAATCCGGCGGCCAGGCGCGCGGTCTCCGCGAGATCGCCAGGAATGGCCGAGAATCGCGTCCGATGAGGTCCGGCGCTCTTGGTTCGGCTCGAGCGAGGACGCAGAATCTGCGATCGGTCCGGTGGTTGCGGCGTGCAGATCCATGGCATCCTCCTCGGGGACGTGGTATCGCGACCGCGCGGCTGGGCTAGAATGCACGGTGGAGGTAACCGGTGGAACGGAACAAGAACATCCTCGGCCGCATGGCTCTCGTCGTCCTCCTGATGACGACGCTCACGCTCGCGCTGGCGTGCGGGTCAGGCAGCCGGTCGGCGCCCCCGCCTCCTGCCGCGGGCGCCAAACCTGGGACGGCGCCCGCTGGCATGACCGGACCGGACGCCGAACGGCGCATCGACGCGATCGTGTCGAAGATGTCGCTCGAGGAGAAGGTCGACTACGTCGGCGGCACGGATTGGTTCTTCGTGCGCGCGGTGCCCCGCCTCGGCGTCCCGGCGCTGAGGATGGCCGACGGCCCGTTCGGCGTGCGGGGGACGTCGCCGTCTACGGCCATGGCCGCTGGCATCGCACTCGCCTCCACCTGGAACCCGACCCTGGCCGAGACGGTGGGCGTCGAAATCGGCCGCGACGCCAGGGCACGCGGCATTCACTTCCTGCTCGGGCCCGGCGTGAACATCTACCGCGCGCCGATGAACGGCCGCAACTTCGAGTACTTCGGCGAGGATCCGTTGCTCGCGGGTCGCATCGCCGTCGGCTACATCAACGGCATGCAGCGCCAGGGCGTCAGCGCCACGGTGAAGCACTTCCTCGCGAACAACTCGGAGTTTGACCGGAACCGGACCGACTCGGTTCTCGACGAACGGACGATGCGGGAGATCTACTTCCCCGCATTCGAAGCCGCGGTGAAGGAGGCGAAGGTGGGCGCGCTGATGACGTCGTACAACCTCATCAACGGCGTTCACGCCTCGCAGAACGGCCCGATGATCACCGACGTCGTCAAGAAGGACTGGGGCTTCGACGGCGTCGTGATGTCCGACTGGAAGGCGACCTACGACGGCGTGGGCGCCGCCAACGCCGGCCTCGATCTCGAGATGCCGAGCGGGGTCGCGATGAACCGGGCATCGCTCCTCCCAGCAGTCAAGTCGGGCATCGTGTCGGCGTCGACCATCGACGACAAGGTCCGGCGGATCCTGCGCGCGGCGGCCCGGTTTGGATGGCTGGACCGCGAGCAGGCCGACCTGGCGATTCCCACGCTCAACCCGCAGGGAGACGCCGTCGCCCTCGAGGCGGCCCGCCAGGGCATGGTGCTCCTGAAGAACGACGGGCAGATCCTGCCGCTCGACAGGACGCGGCTGAAGACCGTCGCGGTGATCGGCCCGCTCGCGCATCCCGGCGTGCCCGTGGGCGGTGGGAGCGCGGGCGTCCAGCCGTACAGGACCGTGAGCCAGCTCGAAGGGATCGCGGCAGCGCTCGGCCCAAACGTCACGGTCCTCCATCACCGAGGGCTTCCGACCTTCGCTGAACTGGCCAACCGCACGAACTTCACGACGGAACAGAACGGCGGACGCGCCGGGGTCGTGGTCGAGGTGTTCGGCAACCTCGCGCTCGAGGGCCGGCCGGCCGCGACGCGTGTCGAAGAGCGCATCAATCTCGTGGGACCGTACGTACCGCCTGGTCCGAGCACCGAGCCGACGGGCGCCTTCTCGTCGGCGCGTTGGACCGGCTGGTTCACGCCTGCCGACTCCACGCCGCACCGGTTCTTCCTCTTCGACTTCCGCGGCGAGGCCGGCTGCCGCGCCATGGTGGACGGCAAGGCGGTCCTCGACAACTGGGAGGTGCCGAAGGCGCAGCTCACCGAGACGACGATGACCTTCACGCCCGGGCCGCACAAGGTCGTGCTCGAGTGTTCGCGGCGGGTCATCCCCGGATCGACCGGGGTCTTCGTCCGGCTGGGCATCGTCCCCGAGCAGTCGATCGTCGAACCGGCCGCCCTCGCGATCGCGGCCAAGGCTGACGTCGTCGTGGCGGCGCTGGGCTACGACGCGCAGGTCGAATCGGAGAGCGGAGATCGTCCCTTCGCCCTGCCGGGAGGCCAGGACCTCCTGATCAAGGGCCTGGTCGGCGCTAACAAGAAGACCATCGTGGCCATCACCTCTGGCGGCGGCGTGGACATGGCCGGATGGCTCGATTTGGTGCCGGCCGTCGTCATGTCGTGGTTCTCGGGGCAGCAGGGCGGCACGGCGCTCGGCCAGCTCCTGGCCGGGGACGCCAACTTCTCGGGCCGCCTGCCGATTACGATCGAGAAGTCGTGGGCGGACAATCCGAACCACGACAGCTACTATCCGGCGCCGGGCACGAAGAAGGTCCCGTACTCGAACGGCGTGTTCGTCGGCTACCGCGGGTACGAGCGCGACAAGGTGGCGCCGCTCTTCCCGTTCGGGTACGGCCTCTCCTACACGACGTTCTCGTTCGGCAAGCCGGCGATCACGCCGAAGGCGGGGGCGACGGGACCCGCCTACACCGTGTCGTTCGACGTGACGAACACGGGGTCACGGGCCGGCGCGGCGGTTGCGCAGGTATACGTGGCGCCGATCCAGCCGAAGGTGCCGAGGCCGCCGAAAGAACTCAAGGGGTTCGCCCGAGTGGAGCTCAAACCCGGCGAAGTGCGGCGGGTGACGGTCGAGCTCGACGCACGGGCGTTCTCGGTACCTGGGACGCTTCCGGCCGCCAATGGCGGGCCGACGCCGGGGATTACCGCATCCTCGTCGGATCCTCGACGGCGGACACGCCTGTCGATGCGACGATCACGCTGAAGTAGAAAGACATGGAACCTCTCTCTCCTACAGGCCGTCTATAGTAGCGTGTCTGCTATAGACCGTCTGTAGGAGAGCGCCCGTGACCCCACCGACCAAGACCGACCTCCTCCTGGGCACCCTCGACCTGCTCGTCCTGAAGGTCCTCAACCTCGGACCGCTGCATGGCCTCGGCGTCGCGCGCCGGATCGGGCAGGTCACCCGGGGCGCGTTCCAGGTGAAACCCGGCTCGCTCTTTCCGGCGCTCTACCGCATGGAACAGGCCGGCTGGCTCGCCTCTTCGTGGGGCGTGTCGGACACCAACCGCAAAGCGCGCTACTACCGGCTCACGGCGGCGGGGCGCCGCAGGCTGACCGTCGAAACCGAGGAGTGGGACAAGGTGTCGGCGGCGATGACGCTGGCGCTTGGAACCGCCGAATAGCCCGGAGGGTGCCATGCAGCGCTGGAGGAGGCTCGTTCGCGCGATCCGAAGCCTGGCGGGCCGCGGCCCGGTTCATGACGACCTGGATGCGGAGGTCTCCGGCTACCTCGAGATGCTGGCCGACGAGAAGATGGCGGCCGGCCTGTCATCGGACGAAGCGTTTCGCCAGGCGCGGCTCGAGACGGGAGGTGTCGAACAGGTGAAGGAGCGCGTCCGCGACGTCCGGCCCGCTGCGTGGCTCGATACGCTGGCTCGCGACTTCCGGCAGGGCGTCGCGCAACTCTTCAGGGTCCCGGTCTTCTCGCTGACGGTGATCACCGTCCTCGCGCTCGGCGTCGGAGCCAATGTGGCGGTGTTCGGGCTGGTCAACCTCCTGTTGCTGAAGCCGCGGGCCGGAGTCGGGGCGCCGCACGAGCTGGTCGCCCTGCACGTCCACGCGCCCGCCCGCACCGACTCGTACCGCCGGTTCGCCTACGCCGACTACGACGCGCTCCGGCGCCAGACGGACGTCTTTCGGGCCGTGGCGGCGCACCGCAGCATCCGCGCCATCCTCACCGACGGAGACACTTCGCGGACCGCGCAGGTGGGCGAGGTGACGGCGTCGTTCTTCTCGACGCTGCAGACCAGGCTCGCAATCGGTCGGTCGTTCACCGAAGACGAAGCACGCCCAGGCAGCGGCGCCGCCGTGGCTGTCATCGGCCACGCCGCCTGGCGGGCGGTGGGCGGGCGCACCTCGATTCTCGGCCGCGTCGTCATGCTGAACTCGCATCCATTCACAATCGTCGGCGTCGCGCCGGAGGGATTCACCGGGACGCTGGCCGCGTTCGGCCCGGAGATCTGGGTGCCGGTCGGCGCGGACCCGCTGCTTCGCGCGCCCGCCGACGACGAGCCTTCCCCGGGGCCAGCCGCCTTGTGGACCGCGCGCAACCTGTCGGTCGTCGCCAGGCCCCGACCTGGACTCTCAATCGATGCACTCAATGCGGAGTTGCGGGTCGTCTCGCCGCGCGTCGCCGCTCCCCGAGAACCGGCTGCGAGCGAGGAAGTGCTGACGGCCAATCCGCTGGCGCGCACGCAGGACAGCGACGTGCCCGAGGACGACGACGGGCTGTACCTGCCTCTTGGAGCTCTCGTCGGGATGGCCGCCACGCTTCTCGTGGTGGCGAGCCTGAACGCGGCGAACATGCAGCTGGCGCGCGGCGCCACGCGTCGCAGGGAGATCGCCACGCGCCTGGCGCTCGGAGCGGGCCGGGCCCGCATCGTCGGCCAGTTGCTCGTCGAGAACCTGGTGCTCGCGGCCCTGGCCGGGCTGCTCGGCCTCCTCCTCGGCGACTGGACATTGAAGCTCGCCGGGGCCTCGTTCGCTCCGCTCGTCGATGACGTGCTGGCAATCCCCCCGGCACCGGACGTCCGCGTCCTGGCCGCGACGCTCGTCTTCTGCCTGGTGAGCGCGCTGGTGTGCGCCTTGGGTCCAGCGCTGAGGCTGTCGAAGGTCAGTGTCCTCGACGATCTGAAGGGCCAGGCGGCGGCGGGAGCGGACTGGCGCCATGTCCGTGTAGGCCCGCGCAACCTGGTGGTCGCGTGGCAGGTGGCATTATCGCTGGCGCTGCTGGCGACGGCCGGTCTCTTCATCCGGGCCGCCGTGGTCGCAGGGCAGGCCGACCCCGGCTACCGGGTGGATCAGCAGATCCTCGTGAAGGTGGATGCACCGGGCCTGACCGCGCGCGAGGCACGCACGGCGTTCGCGGCGCTGATGGACCGGATCCGCGCGATGCCGGGCGTCGAGGCGGCGTCGGCGGCCTCTCTGGTTGCGCTGGGCAACAACTACAGCTCCCGGCCGGTGGCAGCTGCCGGCGCCTCGAGCACGCCGTCTGGCTCGGGCGTGACCGCACAGGACTACGCGGTCGGTTCCGACTACTTCCGGACGCTCGGACTCGCGCGGCTGCGCGGACGCGAGTTCACTGCGGCCGAAGAGAGCGAGCCGCCCGCCACGCCGGTCGCGATCATCGACGAGCCGCTGGCGCGCGCGCTGTTCCCAGGCAAGGAGGCCATTGGGCAGTACGTCGCGCTGCCACCGATCGGAGCGGGCGGACTACCCGAGTCACTCCAGGTGGTCGGCCTCGTGGCCGGCCAACGGAGCCGGCTGACGGACCGGGCACCGGTCGCGCACATCTACAGGCCGCTGGGGAGTCGTGACCAGCGGCCGCTGAACATCCACGTCCGCTTGGCGGGCGCGGCGTGGGCGAACCGGGCGAACCTGCTCGGAGGCCTGCGCACCGTCGTCCGAGGGGCCGACGCGCGGCTTGCCCTGCTCTCGGCTTCGTCGCTCCGCGACGTGCACGACCGCACGCCGGTCAGCTGGCTGATCCGAGCCGCCGGGACCGCCTTTGGCGCGCTCGGCCTGGTGGGCCTGGCGATGGCGGTCGTCGGGCTCTACGGGATGAAGGCGTACCTCGTGGCTCGGCGCACGCGCGAAATCGGGATTCGGATGGCCCTCGGGGCCACGCCGGGAGGTGTTGTCTCGCTCGTGATGAAGGACGGCATCCGTATGCTCGCTGCCGGCCTCGCGGTTGGCTTCGTCCTGGCGGTCGGAGCCGGGCGCCTGGTGAGCCGACTCGTCGTGGGCGTGAGCCCGCTGGACCCGCTCGTCCTCGCGGGTGCGATGACCGCAATCGTCGCGGCCGTGACAGCCGCGAGCTTCCTGCCGGCCAGGCGCGCGACGCGGATCGAACCGGGGCTGGCGTCCCGCAGCGAGTGACGGACCGGCTGTGCCTGGCGGGCCCCGCGGCGGAGCGGCTCTTCCGAACGCCGCCCACGATGTCCGACAACGGGCGTTCTCTTCACCCACCCGCGGTGCCCCCGGACTATTGCGCCGTCGCAAACGACGAGGGCGTATACTGCGTGATGCTCCCGCCCTCGAGGAGGTGATGCCTGTGCGACGCACAATTCTGACCCTTGTTCTGGCGGCGGTTCTCGCGACGGCACCGATGCGTGGCGTCGAGGCGCAGGGGACGGCGCCCGCACGGGCGCAAACCCAGGATGGGGCGCCAACGTGGAACTACAAGGGCACCCCCTTCACCGACCGCGTCCGGCCCACGGGGCCGCAGCAGGTGCCGGGCATCGTCTACTGCGCCTACTACGACCGCGGCGGCGAGGGCATCGCGTACCACGACAGTGACGCCAAGAACAACGGCAGCGGCGCGCTCAACCCCGCCGACGGCAGCTACCTCCACGAGTTCCGCAAGGACGAGGGCGTCGACATCAGCTACACGAAGACAAAGGACGATACCGACACGAGCCAGTACAACAAGGTCCGGCCCGACCCGAACCTGCTGTACGTGGGGTGGACCGAGCCCGGGGAGTGGTTCAACGTGACCGTCGACGTGAAGGAGGCGGGCCGCTACACGATCAATCTGCTCTACACGTCGAACCGGGGCGGATCGATCTCGCTCGATCGCAACGGGCGTGCGCTGACGAATGCCGTGGAGGTGCCCACGACCTTCGACGCCGGAGATCCCATCGCGTGGCGGCAGTGGCACCACTGGAACCTGCTGAAGGACGCGGCGAGCTTCGAACTGCCGGCGGGTGTGAGCGTCCTGACCGTTCACACGCTGACCGGCGGAAACATGAACTACGCGACGATTACATTCCGTCGCCAGCGCTGATCGGGCGGCCTTCTCCGGTCGCCCGTCAGAACCCCGGAACGGCGATTCGCGGGCGACATTCACCGCGTCGAACTGAAGACGCCGCTCCTGCGGGACGCCGGGGTCCGATGACCGCGGTTCGGGGGCGAACGGCGCCGCGAGCGGCTATCGGCCAACGAGCGGAGCCGAGTTCGCGCAGGACGAGGCGAGGAAGGCGTTCGCATGACTGCGATGCCCGGCACGAGCGGCACACCCTGCGGATTGCCGTCGATGCGCGCGACAACGTCGCGATAGTCGTCAACGCCGGAGGTCTGCCCGCCGGGACGGCCTTCGACGATGGTCTGGTGCTGCTGGACCCCGTGCCGCAGGGACACAAGGTCGCGATTGTGGACATCGCGCGAGGCGACGGGGTGGTCCGATACGGCGAGATCATCGGGCGTGCCGTCACGTCGCTGCCCCAAGGCTCGTGGGTCGGCGAGTCGTCGCTGTCGCCGGTCGCGCCGCCGCCTCTCGACGTCCTGCCGATCGCCACGCGCGTGCCGCCGACCCGGCCTCCGCTCGAGGGCTACTCGTTCCAGGGCTATCGAAACGCCGACGGTTCCGTGGGCACGCGCAACATCCTTGGGATTTCCACCAGCGTTCAATGCGTGGCCGGCGTGATCGACTACGTGGTGCCGATCGTGAAGCAGCGCCTGCTGCCGAACTATCCCAACGTGGACGACGTGGTCGGGCTCACCCATACCTACGGCTGCGGCTTTGACGCCGATGCGCCGGGCGCCGCGATCCCGATTCGCACGCTGCAGAACCTCGCGCGCAACCCGAACTTCGGAGGAACAGTCCTCGTCGTCGGGCTCGGCTGCGAGAAGCTGCAGCCGGAACAGCTGCTGCCTGGGCTGCCCGATGCGGTCGCCGAGGCGAGCATCATCCGACTGCAGGACGAGCGATTCGTCGGGTTCAAGGCGATGGTGGACGCCATCCTGGAACGTGCGGACGAGCGACTGTCAGCCCTCAACCGCCGTCGGCGCGAATCGTGCCCGGCCTCAGCGCTCGTCGTGGGGGTCCAATGCGGCGGTTCCGACGCGTTCTCGGGCGTGACGGCCAACCCGGCCGTGGGTTTTGCGTCCGATCTCCTGGTTCGTGCGGGCGCGACGGTACTTTTCTCCGAAGTCACGGAGGTGCGCGACGCGGTTCACCTGTTGACGCCGCGGGCGGTCAACGAGGACGTTGGCCGCGCCCTCGTCCGCGAGATGGCATGGTACGACCAGTACCTGGCGGCCGGCGGAACCGATCGCAGTGCCAATCCCACGCCTGGCAACAAGGTCGGTGGACTCGCGAATGTCGTCGAGAAAGCTCTGGGTTCGGTCGTCAAGTCAGGAACGAGTCCGATTTCCCAAGTGCTGGCACCTGGGGAGCAGGCGACGGCGAAGGGCCTGATCTTCGCCGCGACGCCCGCGAGCGACTTCGTCTGCGGTACGCTGCAACTGGCCTCGGGCATGACGTTGCAGGTGTTCACGACCGGGCGCGGCACGCCCTACGGCTTGGCTGCAGCCCCTGTGATCAAGGTCGCCACGAGAAGCGACCTGGCCGCTCGCTGGCACGACCTCATCGACCTCGACGCCGGCCGCATCGCGACCGGCGACGCGACCGTGGAGGAGGTCGGCTGGGAGCTGTTTCGGATGATCCTCGATGTCGCAAGCGGGGCCACGAGGCCGTGGTCGGATCGGTGGCCGTTGCACAACGCGCTGGTGTTGTTCAACCCCGCGCCGGTGACGTGATACGGGCCATCCTCCGGCGACCGACTCGATGGCGAGGGTGGTGGGAATCAGCATTCCGAACATCAGAAGGGGTGACCGTGTCCGGTGTCAGACGAATCCTGCGGCGGCTGGGCTGGACGATGCTCGTGCTGGTCGTCTTCGTCGCGGTCGTGGTCGTCGCCACGGCACTGACCGCCCCGGGACGCGACGGGCTGCCGGGCGCGGCGCGAAGGGCGCGTGAGTGGGAAGGGCAACCGCCGCTGCGGGACCTGGCCGACCGGATCGGCGTGCGGTTCGGGGCCGCCGTCATGGCGAGCGACCTGCGCAACGACCCCCAGTACGGGCCAGTGCTGGCCCGCGAGTTCAACTCGCTCACGCCGTTCGTCGAGATGAAGTGGGGCACGATCCACCCGGAACCCCGCCGCTACGACTTCGCGCGGGCCGACGAGCTCGTCGGCTTCGCGACCGCGCACCACATGCGGGTGCGGGGACATACGCTGGTCTACGGGCACGTCGTGGACCCGCCCAACCCGACCTACCTGTCGGAGACGAAGGATCCAGTGGCACTGCGCGCGATGATGGCCGATCACATCCGCACCGTGGCCGGGCGGTACCGGGGCCGCGTGAGCGCCTGGGACGTCGTCAACGAACCCCTGCGGCCCTTCGGCGATCCCGCGAAGGGCAGCGGGCTTTCCGCCAACGTCTTTACGGACATCCTTGGGCCGGGGTACATCGCCGAGGCGCTGCGTCTCGCGCGCGAGGCGGACCCGGGCGCGCAGCTGTTCATCAACGACTTCGGGGTGCTGGAGGCAGGCTCCAAACAGGACCGGTACTTCCGTCTCGTCAAGGAGCTGCGTGAAGCGGGCGCTCCGCTCGACGCCGTCGGATTCCAGGCACACATGGTGCCGCTGCTTGGCCGACCGACCTCCGGCGAGGAGATCACCTCGACGCTGCGGCGCTTCGCGGCGCTCGGCGTTCAGGTCGAGATCACGGAACTGAACGTCTTCACACGGACGCGCCAGCACCTGCTGACTCTCGGCTTCACGTACGACGAAGCGACGGAGTTGCAGCGGCAAGCCGACGTCTACGCCACGGTGACGCGCGCCTGCCTGTCCGTGCCGGCGTGCCAGGGTGTGACGGTGTGGACCTTCACCGACCGCTATCAGACCACCATTGAGAACCTCACGCACATCGACGACATCCCGCTCATCTTCGACCGCGACTGCAACCCCAAGCCGGCGGCATTCGCGCTGCGCGAGGCGCTGACGCGCGCGGAGCGCCGCTCCAGCGCGGGCACATCGTCTCCGGACGACCGGCGATAGGGACATCGCCTCACATCGGCGATCCCTTTCGGACCGGATCCGCGGAAGCAAGCGGTTCGAGGCAGAGGACCTCGGGCAAAAGCTCTTCGACGTCGTGTATAATCGCGAGCCGAAACGCAGCCCAGGAGACTTCGCATGAAATCTGACGTCTCGCGTCGCGACTTTCTGGCGGCAGGCCTGATCCTTCCAGCGGTCGGTGTTCGCGGCTCCAAGGACCGGGCACTTCCAGCCCCAGGCGGCCAAGCGAAACCCGAACCCGTCAAGCTGACCTACCGCACGTTGGGAAAGACGGGTCTCAAGGTCACCTCGCTCGCGTTCGGCTGCATGACGACACCAGAACCGGCCGTGATCACGCGCGCGGCGGACATCGGCATCAACCACTTCGACACCGCTCGCGCCTATCAGAACGGCAACAACGAGCGAATGGTCGGCGCCGCTCTCAAGGACGTGCGCAAGAAGGTGATCATCTCGAGCAAGAGCGGGGCCCAGACCAAGGCGCAGCTCCTGGCCGATCTCGACACGAGCCTGAAGGAGCTGGGGACCGACTACCTCGACATCTGGTACCTCCACATGAAAAACGAGCCGGAGCAGGTGAAGGAGGAACTGCTCGAGGCGCAGCGGGTAGCCAAGCAGAGCGGGAAGATCCGCTTCGCCGGAGTCAGCACCCACTTCAACATGGACCGAGTGCTCGAGTACCTGGCGAAGCTGGGCCAGACAGACGTCGCGCTGACCACCTACAACTTCGCCATGCGATCGGTGGACGCTGGCATGAACACGAATCCCGACGCGCCGAAGACCGACATGACGGCGGCGATCCGGTCGGCGCGAAAAGCCGGCCTGGGGATCGTGGCGATGAAGACCATGGCCGGCGGCGTCAGCCGCGTCGGTCGGGGAGACCGGCTCTACGGGGCCAACCCGCGAGAGTTGAGCAGCCGTCTCAGCCAACCCGGCGTTCCGGCGGCCGCGATCAAGTGGGCCCTCAAGAACGACTCGGTCGACACCGCCATCGTCTGCATGACCGACTTCGATCAGCTGGACGAGAACCTCCGGGCGATGGCAGAGCCGTACACGCAGAAGGATGAGCTGTTGCTCTCAAACCAGCTTGCCAGCATCAGCTCTTCCTACTGCCGGATGTGCGGGTCCTGCGGAGGCGCGTGCGAGAGAGGCGTTCCGGTCCCCGACGTGCTTCGGTTCCTGACCTATGCGGAGGGCTACGGCCAGTTCGCTCTCGCTCGCGAACGGTTCCTGGAAATGTCGCAGCCGGCCAGAGACGCGCGATGCGGCGACTGTGCCTCCTGTTCCTTCAGATGCGCCCATGGCGTGGCGGTTCGTGACAATCTGATGCGCGCACAGGAGACCCTCGCGTAGCCGGCGGCGCCTTGACCGAAGGTGGCGCGGCTTCTGCCGCCCGGCGCCTCTCACCGCTGCGCCCGCCGATAATCACTCCCGGAGTGATTTTCCGCCCCGCGAAAAGCAGCCGACGCGCGCCTGCGCGGGGAGGAACATCGGCGGCCGCGGACGGACCTCGCGTTCACAATCGCCAGTTGTCTGGTATCCAGCGATTCAACGCGCGAATGGCGGGCCCGGATGGCGCGCGTGTCAGGATTCGGTATGGTGGGGCATCAGGCGCCTGTGCCGGAAGGCCCGAAGGGATTCATCACGCGGACGCCTCCGAAGTCGGAGCCGTCGGCGAGGTCCTCCGACAACACCGTCCGGCATCCCGTCATCCGGGCGGCCTCGATGATCGCCGCGTCCCAGTACGAGATCCGATAGCGCGCACCAGTCTCGACCGCGCTTCGCATCAGCGGCACGGTGATGTCCTGGACTTGGAATCGCAGCCAGGATTCGAGCAGTGCCGAAGCCTGGCCTCGCGCGAGGGGATCACGACGCCCGGCCCGCGTCGCCTGGACGTAGAACTCCTGCAGCACCTGAACGGAGAGCGCAAGGTCGGTGCGGTTGAGGATCGCGCGGGCGGCCAGGGCCTTCGCGTGTTCCTCCGGCACGGTGCTCACCGCGTACAGCAGCACGTTCGTGTCAACGAAGGTCACGGGCATGCACCTCGTCGCGCGTCAGGCGATCACCCGCGCTGAAGCGTCCGATCGATGCGAGCACTTCGTCCTGAAGACGCCGGCGCCGCTCGAATTCGGTCTCCTCGGTTCCGACGTCGAGCAGCAGCCGTCTGACCAGGCCGCTCACTGAGGTGTTCTCCTCGGCGGCCCTCACTCTGACACGTCGGTACACATCGTCTGGCAGTGATACGGTGACATTGGCCACGTACACACGTTATCACAGTGGGTGCGAGGAATCAAAGGCCGAGGTGGCTGGCCATCGCCGTTTCCGCGCTTCAGCGGTCGCGGGGCCACCGTGAGGGATTACCCCTCATCGCCAGGACTCCGAAGTGGCGCAGAGGTCGAGCGCGGCAATGGCTTCTGCCCTGAACCGCTCTGCCACGGCGACGACGATCCCGTCGGCCAGACCGAGCGGGAGACCGTCGTATCGGCGCGCCAGATCGTGCGTGCGTCGAGATTCCGTCGAGGTGAAGGCCGAAATCACTCAGGGAGTGATTTCGGCGCCCGAGGACGATGTCAGCGCTACGCGCCGCCCAACCCGCTGGCGTGCGGCCGGGTGAGCACACGGCACCACCCCCAAATCGTGCAGAAGATGAGGAATCCGAGGACGGCGTTGAAGCCCGTCAGCGTGGCGGTGACCGCGCCAAGGGCCGACAGCTGCATGTCAAGGAACGCCTGAGCGATTTCCAGGGTCAGCGGCATGGCACGCTCCTCGAAATCGAAGGTCCGGCCGTCTGGTGAAGTGGCCGCAGTATCGCATGGATCCGTCGTCGCGCGATGTGGTTTCTGCCTGGAGGCGGTCAAGAACGGCCGGCGCGTCGGCGGCGCCGTCGAGACGCTCAACCATTCGCTGACTCGCAAGGCGCCGATGAGATCCACACCACGGGCTTCGGCGCATGGACCGCTGGCTGTCAGGATGCCACGCCGATGATGCGCCGGGAGGGGAGCGGGGTGTGTGTGGATTGCGTCAGGGAGGGCGAGCCGGGCGCACCCTGGTCTCATTACCCGTCGTGCCGCCGCTGCTATAATCGCCGGCGTGGTGGAGACTCCGCTCAGCCTCGACACGTCAACGGACGTCGAGCGCAGACAGGTCGAATCGTGGCGGCAGATGTCGCCGGCGCAGAAGGCCGCGCTGGTGACGGGCCTGACGCGCGCGGCCTGGGAGATGACCTCCGCCGGCGTGAGGCAGCGCCATCCCGACGCGACGCCCCGCGAGCACTTCCTGCGCGTGGCCGTCATCGTGCTTGGGCCGGACCTGGCGCGCCTGGCCTACCCGGATGCGGCTGGGGTGATCTCCGAGTGACTGCGGCCATCGATCCGATCGAGACGGCGCTCCTCGTCGTGCGCCAGCTGGACGCGCTGCACATCCCCCACACGATCGGAGGCTCGATCGCCAGTTCGTTCGCCGGGGAGCCCCGCTCGACCATCGACATCGACATCGTCGTTGCGCTCGAAGAGCGGCACGTCGACGCGCTGGTCGCAGCCTTGTCCGCGGAGTTCTACATCGAGGCCGATGCGCTCCGCCGTGCAATCCGGACGCGCTCGAGCGCCAACCTGATTCACCAGGCGACGCAGTTGAAGGTGGACCTGTTCGTGGCAGGCGGCACGCCGCTCGACGCCCGACAACTCGCCCGCCGGATGCCCGTGGATCTCGGCGAGGGCCGCCGCCTCCACGTGCACCCGCCCGAGGACATCCTGCTTCAGAAGCTGCGCTGGTATCGGCTCGGCGGCGAGGTGTCTGACCGCCAGTGGCGGGACGTCGCTGCGATCGTCCGCGTTCAGGGCGCGAGACTGGACCGAGAATACCTGCGCGACGGCGCAGGCATTCTCGGCGTTTCCGATCTGCTCGAACGCGCGCTCGGCGGCGCGTCGGAAGAATAGCTGGTCGCCCACCTCGCACCAATCACTTGGCCGGCTTGGTCCTGCCGGCCGACAGCAAGTTGTTCCACGCCCAGATCTCGGTGACCGCCGGGTAAGCCCCGAGAAGCCGGGGCGTGCCCATCGGGCGATGGTGAATGCCCATCGGTCCGGGCCTTCCTCGCAGAGCGCGGTGAGCGCCCGATGATGCCGGTCCGACTTGTCGATGAGGGCCACAACGGTCCGGGTGTCGTCGTCGAAGCTACTTCAGGCGTCGCTTCTCGTGCTCGACGGCAGCCAGCACTTCGATGTCCGCCTCGTCCGCCGGCCGACCGGTCCTCTTCGATGCGATCAACTGATCGCGCCCGAGGTACGGGATGCGGATGCCCTGGATCCGGCGTACGACCCGGGTGACCCAGGCTCGTTCGAAGCTGACCGTCCAGGCGACAGTCAGGATGTCTACGCGGGGATCGTCTCCGACGATGGTGATCGGATTGCGCACGATGTCGGAGGCGTTGAGTTCGCGCGCGACTCCGTAGGGAAGTTCTTCCAGCGCGGCCAGCACGCGTCGCATGTTCGCTTCGTCGCGCGGCACCAGGATGTCGACATCCTTGGTGGCGCGCACCGACCCGTGCAGGTTGGCCGCCACGCCGCCCGCAATGACATAGCGCGCCCGGTGCCGGTTCAGCAACCGGCAGACCCGCACGACGCGATTATCGGTACCAGGGGTTTGTCTGGGCACGTCTCCACCGCTCGTAGTCGGCGAAGGTTCGGAACGACCGGGCGAACGGCCGGAACCGGTGGGGGGTGATCGCGCGGAAATCCGCGAACAGGCGCTCCGCCTCCTCGAGGCGGGCCGCGGCGCCTCGGGCAGGTTTCGGTGCCGGTCGCGTCGCCAGCCCGCGCGTCATCGGCGTGATTATACCGCGCGCGCGTCACCCCCTTCATCCGTCGTCATCGCGGCGACTGACTGGACCCGGAAACTCCGGGAGTGATTTTGGGAGACGGCCTCGGCAAACAGCGGGCCCGGCTGGATGGGTGCAGCCGGACCCGCCGCCCCGGGGCTACCGCACAGGCTTCTGCGATGTGAGCAGGTTTCTGATGGCGACGATCTCGTCGTGTACGTCAGGCCCGTCGACGTACGCGACACGACGTCCATCCGGATGTACTGCGAACCCCCAGGCACGACCGCCACATCGCAGCCCCGTCGGTCGGGCCGGCCCGCCAGCGACCGGTACCCAGAGGAACTCCCCGTTGCCATCCGTTCCGGCGTCGATGAGCATCACGTGCCGGCCGTCGGCGCCCCATCCCACGCCCGACGACTTCGCGAACACCTCGCGAGCCTCGCCCCCTTCTGCCGAAATGACTTTCACCACTCCCTTGCCATTCGCCCGAGTCTCGCTGAAAGCAACCAGGCGATCGTCAGGCGACACGGCGATGGATGAAAGAGCGCGGGCCGGAGAGGTTGTGCGGTAGAGCTCGCGCTTCTGGCCAGTCTGAACGTCCTGTCGAATGAGGTGTAGCGTGAACCAGCCGCCGCTGTTCGCCGCATCGTCGTCGTCCACGGAGTAGTAGGCGCTCTTGCCATCGTGCGACAGTCCGACGCTCGTTGCCGAGAGGTTGTCTCGTTTGAAGTCCAGCCCGGGGATCGACTCCTGGCGGCCGCTCGTCACGTCGATGCGCTTGTTGCCGACCAGCAGGGACTGCCCGCCGGGGAACCAGCCGGCCCTTGAGGGACTGAACTTGGTCGAAACCAGGTCGCGATCCTCCCCGGTCTTCAGGTCGTGCACGACCAGCGTGGTGGTCTCCGAGTTCAGGATCGAGTTGTACGCCACCCACCGCCCGTCGAGGGACCACGAGACCGCCCCCGCCGCCATGCCAACGTGCGTCTGGTTGACCCGCTTCGGCTCGACGACCACCTTGCCTCCGCCCGGGTCGACCTCGGCCAGAAGGACATCCGCGGCGAAGACGGGCCGAAGGCCGTAGAGCGTTCCGTCGCGGGCGAAGCCGAGCAGCCCGAAGCTGTCGCCATCTGCCCTCACCTTCAGGCGCTCAGGTTCACCCTGTGGCTTGCCGTTCACCACCGCGACGGCCCACACGGCGGCGACTCCGGACCGGGTGCTGAGAAAGACGATGCGTTTCCCGTCCGCCGTCCAGGCCGGGCTCCAATCTGCCTCGGACGCCGCGCCCTGCACGAGAGGAGCTTCGGTGTCTCCGGCGGCCGGCATGATGTGAAGAGTCCCCCTGTAGCCGAGGACGGGTTTGCCGTCGGCGCCCGTTCGCGCCGCGGGATGCACGATGTAACGGCCATCCGGCGAGAATCGCGGCTGACTAGAACCATCGTTGCCGGCGCCGACGCCACCGCCAGCCTTCAGGACCTTTACCGATCCGTCGGCCACGGAGACGAGGACCATGTCCCAATCCGAATTCCCCCCCACCCTCTTCCACGTCCTGGCAAGGATGTACTTGCCGTCCGGCGACCAATCGTCGATCCGGTTGGCCGGTCCTTCTCCGCGCCAGATGGTCCGCATCGACCCGTCGCCGACCTGGATCACGCGGATTTCGGACCTTCCCGTGCCGTCAGCCATCCACCCGCATGCGACCTGCCGTATGTCAGGCGCCACGACGACAGTCGCGCAGTTGGTGTTCTCCGCCACCGTCCGCTCCTGGCCCGTGGCGAGATCGAGCAGGTAAACCCGGAGGAGGTCCTTCATCGGAGCGGCGACCGCCACGAGGCGTCCGTCGGCCGTCACGCGGCTCACCCACGTGTAGTTGCTCGGCGGAAACGTCCACACGTGACGCTCGACCAGCCCGGTCTCGACCGGGGCGGCGGCACCGCGAGCGCCCAGGCGCTTGCGCGCCTCGGCGACGACGTCCTTCTGGTCGGGGAACTGCGCCACGATGCGTTCGTACGCCTTGCGCGACTCCGCGTCCCCGAGCCTCTCGTAGCACTGCCCCATGCGCAGCAACGCCTTGGCCGCCACGACGCGGTTGGAACTTGCCGCGAGCGGCTTGTACAGTTCGATCGCGGCTTTCAGATCGCCCTCGACCGTCTCCTTGTTGATGGCCGCCTGCAGCCTGGCTTCCGGGCTGGCATTCTGCTGCCTCGCCGCGAGCGGCAGCGTCGCGGCGACGGTCAGCGCCAGGATGAAGATCGCTCTCGTTCGCATCTCATTCACCTCCGCTATCAAGATAGCGAGGGGATGTCTGGCGGCATTCGGCGCCCGGTCAGATCTCCGTCAGATCTTCCGAGCGGGCAAGGCTGAAGCCCCGCCCTACGGGGCGCTGCGCTACCCGTCGAACCTGTAGCCTAGCCCACGCACGCTGACGATGAAGCGCGGCGCTTGCGGATCGGCCTCGACCTTGCGGCGCAGGTTCATGACGTGGTTGTCGATCGCGCGATCCGTCGGGCCGCTGTCGGGGCGCCACACTTCGTCGAGCAGCCGTTCGCGCGTCAGGATCCGGCCTCGGCGGCGGACGAACGTCGAGAGCAGCTTGAATTCGAGCGCCGTCGTGTCGAGCGCCACGCCCGCGCGCCGGACCTCGGCCCGCGTGAAGTCCACCTCGACGTCGCCGAAGGCATACACCTCATGCTCGTCTGGCGCGGCCCGGCGGAGCATCGCCTTGACCCGCGCGCGCAGCTCCAGAGAACTGAACGGCTTGGTGACGTAGTCGTCTGCGCCAATCTCGAGGCCGAGCACCTTCTCCGCTTCGAGCGCCTTCGCGGTCAGCATCAGCACCGGCGTCCGCATCCCGGCCTGCCGCAGCTCGCGACAGACGGTGTAGCCGTCCTTGCCTGGCAGCATGATGTCGAGCAGCACGAGGTCGAACGCTCCGCTCCGCGCCCGCTCGGATCCGGCCACGCCGTCGCGCACGACCTCGACGTCGTATGCCTCGAGCGACAAGTCGTTCTTCAGACCGAGCGCGATGCCGGCATCGTCTTCGACAATGAGGATTCGTGGCATATCAACCGATTGCAGGAAAGAGAAGCGTGAACGTGCTGCCTTCGCCAGCTGCGCTCTGGAGCCGGATCTCCCCGCCGTGCGCCGTCACGATGTGGCGCACCAGCGCGAGGCCGACTCCGGTACCGACCACGCCGTCACGCTCGGCGGCACGGCCGCGCACGAACTTCTCGAAGATGCGGCCCTGTTCGGCGGCCGGGATCCCCAGGCCGCGGTCGCGCACGCGGATCGCCGAGAAGCCGTCGAGGCGGCTGACTTCGACAGAGACCGTCTTGCACTCGGGTGAGTACTTCACAGCGTTGTCGAGCAGGTTCCACACCGAGCAGGCCAGCGCCGATCGGTCAGCCCGGACGAGGGGCGTGTCGTTGTGGAACTCAGTGTCGACGACGAAGCCGCTGCCTTCAACGTCGCTTTGGAACTCGGCGGCCACGTCGCGGACAACCTCGACCGGATCGACCGTGTCGAACCGGTACTGCATGGCGCCGGCCTCCATCCGCCCGAAGTTAAGAAGCCCGTCGACCAGGCGGCGCAGGCGACGGCTCTCGCGGGCAAGGACGCCGTAGAACTCGGTGCGTTCGGCCTCGCCAGCGACGCGGCCGGCCTCGAGCATCTCCGACAGGTGGCACAGCGACGACAGCGGCGTGCGGAACTCGTGCGAGACGGCGGCCACGAACTCCGACTGCAGGCGGCTCACCGCGAGTTCGCGGCTGACGGCCCGCCCGATCAGGTAGATGCCCGCGAGCAGCAGCACCGTGATCACGGCGAGCCCAGTCCCGAGCAGGCGCTGCCTGGAGCCTGACGAGTTCAGGTCGGCGCCGGGGTCGATGGTCAGTGCGTGGAGATTCACCGGGAGCGAGGTGCTTGCGGCAAGTCGCACGGTCTGGAGCCGCGAATCTCCAACAGGGGGCCCGACGACGACGAAGCCGTCCGGTCCGGTGAGCGTGATGGCGACGCCCTGACCGGCCAGAATGGGACGGAGTTCAGCCTCGACCTGCGCGGCCAGCCATTTCGGACCGAGCAGCAGCGCCGCCTGACGCGTCGGCCCATTGCGGCGGAGGGCGACAGCCGCACGGTCGGCTTCGCGGACGACGGCGCGGTCACCATCGCCGGATGGCGACTCGTAGATCACACCGACCATGGCCGCGAGTGCAAGTGCGCCGGGCGTGTCCGGCCATTGTCCGGGGCGCCCGAGGACCGCGAGCGCTTCGCCGGCGTGGAACTCGTACAGGCCGCGAGTGAGCCGCCAGTGACGCTGGCGAATCCCATCCAAAAGCGCTTCGGCGGCCTTGCGTGCCGCATCGAGGTTGGCCTGGCGCGCGAGAACCGCCAGCCGCGCTCCGGCAGCGACGAGATTGGCCGGGAGCCCTTCGCCTTCGACCGGGGTACTGCCCAACGCGGCGAGTTCGTCGTACGCCGCGAGTGCCCGGTCCCACTCACTCTGCTTCCGATGGATCCGGGCGATGCGCATCAGGGCCGTGGCGCGAGCGACACGATCGGGGCCTCGCGCCACTCGGTCGAGCATGGTGAGCGCGGCGGCGTAGTCGGCGGTCCGTATTTCGAGGTCCGCAACCCTTTCGAGGTCGGCGTTCCCGGGCAGCGGCGGCTGCGCGACCGTCGGCAGGAACGGCAATCGGCCGGCCGGATAGGCGTCGACGGCCGGCCCCGCGAACACGACGAGCACGCTGTCGTCGGGGAGCGATGCGGCCACCGCTGTAGCATCGGGCCCGAGCTGCGGCGGCGAAGCCGTCGCGATATCCCCGAGGTGATCCTCGGCCTGCGCGAGCGCACGCCGCAACGCGGACACCGACAGGTCGGCCGCGCTCTCCCGCCGCTCCTGCATCCGTTGCGCCGCCAGTTCCCGGTCCTGCCGGGCCAGTTGCCACCCGAGCCACAGCAGCGCGCACACCAGCAGCACGCCCGTTGACAGGAACAGGACGAGCAGCCGCGAGGGCGAGTGGATCCGGAGTGTTCGGAAGATGCGGCGAGTATAGCGCGGCCCGGTCGGACCGCCGTCAGCCTTCTGTCAGAGATTGGTCAGCAACGACGATCACGCCCGCTGGTGGCGCAGGACGCCGGAGACGTAGACCTGCCGAACCGACGAGCGCGTCGCGCGGTGAAGGATGCGCGACAGCAGATCATCGGTCGATTCCGTCGTCGGCGCGCCGGCCGGCACGATCTGCCGCCAGTCGAGCACGATGAAGTCGGCCGCCTTCCCCTTCTCCAAACTGCCGACGTCGTCGAACCCGAGCGCCTTCGCGCCGCCGACGGTCGCCGTCCGAAGCAGTTCGGCCGGACTCGGTGCGCGGCCCTCGAGCAGGTGCACGGTCCAAGACATGCGGGCAACGCGGAAGATGGAGAGATCGGGCCCGGCGCCCACATCCGAACCCAGGCCGACGCGCGCGACCTGGGCGCGCTGCCAGTTCATGACGCCGCTGCCGAGGAAGACGTTCGACGTCGGACAGTGGGCGATGGCGCACGGCGCGAGGTGCTGCCACTCCCGCGCGGTGAGCCAGATGGCGTGCGCGAAGAGGCTTCGCGGCGTCACCAGGCCCGCGTCCTCGTAGACCTCGAGATACTCCCGGCCGAACCGCTCGCGCACCGCCTGGCACTCGTCCTGCTGCTCGGCCAGATGCGTCTGGATGGGGAGGTTCTTCTCGCGGGCGAGGTCGCCGCACCCTTCGAGCAGCTCGCGCGTGCACGACAGGGCGAAACGCGGCGTCACCGCGAAGCGAAGCTTCGGGCGATCGAGCTTCGCGAGCGTGCGCGCCTCGTCCAGCACGCGCTTCGTCGTCACCTTGCGATACGCCCCGTCGTCCATCAGCGGCGGGCCGATCCACGCGTGCACGCCGACTTCCTCGGCCGCCTTGAAGCAGGCTTCCACGGAGTCCGGCCACGCGGACGTGTAAAGCGCCGCTGTTGTGGTGCCCTGCACCAGCATCTCGTGCATGAAGTCGCGCGAGAGCGTCAGCGCGCGCTCGCCCCGGAAGCGCTTTTCGAGAGGGAACGTCCACTTGCGCAGCCACTCGAGCAGGTCTTCGGGATGCACGCCGCAGATGGGGAGTTGCGGCACGTGGGCGTGGGTGTCCACGAGGCCAGGGAAGAGGATGTGCGGGCGCAGGTCGGTGTAGTGCTTCGGCAGAGCCGACTCCGACGCGCGCCTCTTCCACGGGCCGGCGTGGACGATCTTCCCGTCGAGCACGTCGAGGCGGCCGTCGTTCCAGTCGGCCCAGCCGGAGTCGCCGACGGGCGTGAGGACATGAGCACGGTAGATGGCGACAGCCTCCGGCGGGCGACTGGCGACTTGCGGCTTGCGCCCGGCACGCGAGGGGCCGGTGCGGACCGGGCCGGCGCGAAGGGCGACTGTGAGGTCCGCCGAACCGGAGCCCGGAGCGACGGACCGGGCCACGACGGCCGTCTCATCGGCCGGCCGCCTCAACGGGGCTGAAGCCACATGAGACGAACCGGGCCACGACCCTTCGACACGCTCAGGGTCGTCCCGAGCAACGTCGAGGGACGACTGACGTCTCATCGAAGGGCGCTTGGCCCCTTCCGGCCGCGGTCCGCTCATGTCGTCTCCGTCCAGAACTGGCGAAGCAGGTTGCACGCGACGCGCAGGCGGTACTCGGCCGTCGATCGGATGTCGTCGATCGGTGCGATCTCGGTGACGAGCGTGGCCACAGCCTCGTCGATCGAACCGCCGCCGGCCAGCACCGCCTCGGTTCGCGGAACGCGAACGACCGTCGGCGCGACGCTGCCGAACGCGATGCGCGGGCGAGGTGCGCGCACGGCCGCGATGACGACCTTCGAGATCGCCTGCGCCGCCCGCGTGCCGACCTTGCGGAACCACTGCCCGCCAGGGACCGGCGGGATCTCGATCGCCGCGACAAGCTCGTCGGGCCGCATCACCGTCTTGCGGTAGCCGGTGTAGAAGCCGTTGAACGGCACCCGGCGCACGCCGCCCGCGCTCCGGAGCACCACGACCGCATCGACGGCGGCCAGCACCGGGAGGCTGTCACCGGCCGGCGATCCATTGGCAACGTTGCCGCCGAGCGTGCCCCTGTTCTGGATCTGGACGGCGCCAATCTCGCGGGCCGCGGCGGCGAGCATCGGCACGCGCCTGCGGACAACAGGCGACCGCATGATCTCGCTGAACGTCGTCAATGCCCCAATCGACACGGCCTCGTCATATATCGTGATGCCGCGAAGCGCGTCGAGATTCCAGAGATTCAGATACCGAGAGCCCGGCGCCGAGCCCGCGTTGAAGAGGACGTAGATGTCCGTGCCGCCGGCGAGCGGCACGATGGGTTGCCGATCGCGAAGACGTCGAGCGCGTGCTTCAGCGACCGCGGCTCGACGAGCTCGAGGGTGGAGATGGCGGTTCTCATTTCGCCGCCTTTCCGCCTTCGCCCCGCCTTCGCTTGCTGACGTGAGCGTCGGCGCGGCTTCGGCGAGACAAGCCTGGCTTCAGTGTGGGCGCCTTTCCCGGCTTCCCGGCCCCCGCCTTCCGCCTTGACCGTTCAATCGCCCGGTAGATCCCCTTGTACCCCGTGCACCGGCAGATGTTGCCCGCGAGGCCGACACGGACGTCATCGCGGGACGCGTTCTTCGGAAGGGCTGCGGCGGCCATGATCATCCCCGGCGTGCAGATGCCGCACTGCGTGCCGCCCTCGTTGACGAAGGCCTGCTGCAGGGGATGGCGTCCGCGGAGGCCCTCGATCGTCTTCACCGACCGGCCCCGCACCTGTCCGAAGGGCACGAGGCAGGCGTTGACGGCCTGGCCATCCAGCAGGACCGTGCACGCGCCGCACTCGCCCTCGCCGCACCCTTCCTTGGTGCCCGTCAGGCCGCACTCCTCGCGCAGCACGTCGAGCAGGCGCTTCATCGGGTGCGCCCGGACGTCCGCGCTCTTGCCGTTCAACACGAATCGCACAGGGAGTCTCCGATTTGGTTATCGTCGTCAGTGGCTAGTGGCTAGCGGCGAGTTGTCAGTGGCCGGTCCGTCGCGCGGGACTGACTGACCACTAGCCACTGACCACTGGTCACTACTGTCTACATCGCCTTCCGCCGTCCATCGTCAGCCGCCATGATCCGCTCCGGCGTCATCGGAAGCGACCGGACGTCCAGGCCCAGGTGCCGGACGGCGTTCGCCACCGCCGGCGGCGCGCCGTCGAACGGCAGTTCGCCGACGCCCTTCGCCCCGAACGGGCCGTGCCGGTATGCGTTCTCCACGATCACCACGTCGATCTTCGGCGTATCCATCGTCGTCGGGACGATGTAGTTGGTGAGCTGCGCGTTGGCCATGCGGCCGTCGCGCACCACCACCTCTTCGAGCAGCGCGTAGCCGATGCCCTGCGAGCGTGCCGCCCTCGATCTGCCCGGCCGCGAGCCGGGGATTCAGCGCCTTGCCGATCTCCTGCACGGCCGTGACGCGCACCGGCCGGATCTCGTACGTGACCGGATCGAACTCGACCTCGGCGACGTCGCACCCCCAGGCGTAGGTGCCGTAGGCGTCGCCGCGATAGGTGGTCTCGTCGAATGCCGCCGCCGTCGGCGCCTCGTACTGCCTGGTCACGACCAGCGGGCCGTGCCGGCGGAGGTACTCGCGGGGCGTGAGCCGGCCCAGCGCCCGCTTCATCTCCACGGCGCAGCGCTGGAGCAGTCCGCCCACGACCATCGTGGTACGCGACGCCACTGTCGGGCCGCTGTCTGGCACGCTGGCGGTGTCGGCGCGTGCGACGTCGATGGCGTCGAAGGGGAGGCCGAGCGTGTCGGCGACGATCTGCGCGTGGACGGTACGCGCTCCCTGGCCGATGTCGGTGCTCGACGACCAGGATGCGCGCGCCCCGCTCGGTCAGCTCGAGCGAGGCCTTCGACGCGAGTCTGACCTCGCCGGAGCCGGTGAATCCGGCGCCGTGGAAGAAGAGCGCCAGGCCGAGGCCGCGATTCGTGCCGCGAAGCTGGCGCCGGCGCCGTCTGAAGTCGGTGCGCTTCACCGCTTCGCGCAGCACCTTGAGCGCGCTCGTGTCGCGGCCCAGCACCTGGCCGGTGGCGGTCGTGTCGCCGGGTCGGAGCGCGTTGATCTCGCGTAACGTCACGGGATCCATCCCGAGGCGCTCCGCCACGCGCTCCATCTGAACCTCGGCGGCGAACTGCGTCTGCGGCGCGCCGAAGCCGCGGAACGCGCCGTTCGGCGGCGTGTTCGTCATCACGACGCGGCCGTTGACCCTGACGTTGTCGCAGCGATAGGGCCCGCTCGCGTGGATGACGCCGCGGCACAGCACGACCGGGCTGAGCGTCACGTAGGCGCCGCCGTCGAGCAGGACGTCGACGTCGATGGCCGTCAGCCGGCCGTCGCGCGTCACGCCGGTCCGGTGATCCGGACGATGGCCGGGTGCCGCTTGGTGGTGGCCACCATGTCCTCGGCGCGGTCGTAGACCATCTTCACCGGCCGTCCGGACTTCAGCGCCAGCAGGCTCGCGTGCGCGGCGAGGATCGACGGGTACTCCTCCTTGCCGCCGAACCCGCCGCCCGTCTCGGCCTGCACGACGCGGACCTTATCCGGCGGAAGGCCGAGCGCGACGCACAGCGCCTTCTGCACGTAGTAGGGGCACTGCAGCGAGCCGTGGAGCGTGATGCCGCCGTTCTCGGGGACGGCGATCACGCCGTTGGTCTCGATGTAGACGTGCTCCTGGTGACCGACGCGGTACTCGCCCTCGACAATCTCGTCGGCGAGGCGGAAGCCCGCCTCGACGTCGCCCTTGCTGATGGCGACCGACTTGAAGACCTTGGGCGAGTGCAGCGGGTCGAACACCGGCTCGGACGGCTCGTACTCGATGTCGACGTCGGCCGTGATCAGGCGCTCTCGATCCGCATGCGCGAGCAGCAGGATCGGCTCCGCGTAGTGTCGGACCACCCGCTCGGCCAGGCACGGCTGATCGTCGACGATGAGCGCGACGATGTTGCGGCCTGGAATGTCGCGGTGATCGACGACGGTGAACCCGGCCTGGTCGAACAGGAGGTTCACCGCGCGGATGCGCCCGCAGGCGATCGTCGAACGGACCGTCCGCCCGTGCAGCATTTCCGGGAAGACGAGGTCGTCGACGTATTTCGCCGCCCCGGTGACTCTCTCCACGCCGTCGCGGCGCGGGACGTTGCGGCCAATGGTTGACATAGACAGGCTCAAGGCTCAGGGCTCAAGGCTCAGGCCGTCGCGCTTGTGAACGGCGCACGCTTCAGGAACTGCCCGCGGCCGGGCGTGCCGACGTACCGGCCGCCCGAGACGACGACCTCTCCGCGGGCGAGGACCAGCTCGACGGCCCCGCGAAGCGTTCGTCCTTCGTACGGATTGTAGTCCACCCGCATGTGATGCGACGCCGCGGAGATGACGGTGGTCCCCGCAGGGTCGAAGATGACGATGTCGGCTTCGGCGCCCTCGGCGACCGCACCCTTTCTCGGTGCGAGGCCGAAGATCCGCGCGGGCGCGGCGGCGGTGATATCCACGAACCGCTCCAGCGAGAGCCGGCCGCCAGCGACGCCGGCGTCGTAGAGCAGGGCCATCCGATGCTCGATGCCGGGCACTCCGTTCGGGATCCGGGAGAAGTCGTCGAGACCACGCGCCTTGTCGGCCGTCATAAACGGGCAGTGATCCGTCGCTACGACCTGGATGTCTCCGCGTTCGAGGCCGGCCCAGAGCGCTTCCTGGTCTCCGGGCGTTCGAAGCGGCGGGCTCATGACGAACTTCGCGGCTTCAGCGCTTTCGGCGTCGTACGCCGCATCCGTCAGCAGCAGGTACTGCGGGCAGGTTTCAGCCAGGATGTCGAGGCCGCGCTCGCGGGCCGCCGCGATTCGCGTCAGCCCCAGCGCGCTGGAAAGATGGACGACGTAGAGCGAGGCGCCGGCCTTTTCCGCCAGAGCGATTCCGCGCCGCACCGCCTCGGCTTCGACCAGCGGCGGCCGTGTGTGCGCGTGAAACAGAGGTTCGGTGTGGCCGGCGGCGAGGGCCTCGTGGACGAGCACGTCGATGGCCGGTCCGTTCTCGGCATGGAGGCAGACCAGCCCGCCAACCTCCGCCGCCCGCCGCAGGACGCGGAGGATCTCGTCGTCGTTCAGCATCAGGCGGCCCGGGTAGGCCATGAAGAGCTTGAACGACGTCACGCCCTCGGTTACGAGCGATGCCATCTCCCCTTCGACGTCAGGGCGGTGGTCCGCAATGCAGACGTGAAACCCGAAGTCGATCACGGCTTGCCCGGCGGCGCGCGCCATCCACTGACCCAGGGCCTCGCGAAGCGATCCGCCCTTCGTCTGCGTCGCATAGTCCACAACGGTCGTCGTGCCGCCGCACGCGGCCGCACTCGTACCGCTGGCGAAGTCGTCGGCGGTGCGGATGTCGCCGAACGGCATGTCGAGGTGCGTGTGGACATCCACGCCGCCCGGCAGCAGCAGGCGACCCGTCGCGTCGATCTCTCGATCGGCCCGATCGGCGAGATCGACGCCGATGGCGGCGATGCGCTCGCCATCCACCAGAACATCGGCCCGCCGCTGGCCGTCGGCGTTGACGATGGTCCCGTGACGAAGCAGGGTGCGCATGGACGAGAGGATTATACTGACGCAGGGAGATCTTGCGACCCTTCGGCTCGCTTCGCTCGCTCAGGGTCGCCCCGAGCGGCGTCGAGGGGCGATCGTGCGATCCTTGCGATCGTGCGAGTTGGAAATCAGGCCGATGGACCGTCGAGTTCACGCTCAACGGCAAGCCGGTGCGGGTCGAGCCGCGGGCGGACGAGTCGCTGCTCGAGACGCTGCGGGAGCGGTGCGGCATCCGGTCGCTCAAGGACGGCTGCTCGCCGCAGGGGCAGTGCGGCTGCTGCCTGGCGCTCATCGACGGGCACGCGAAGGTCACCTGCGCGATGACGGCGGCATCGGCGGCCGGGCGCGCCGTCCTGACGCTCGAAGGCCTGTCCGAGGCCGACCGGCACCTCTTCTCCCGCGCCTTTGCCGTAGCCGCCGGCGTGCAGTGCGGCTTCTGCATCCCTGGTATCGCGCTGCGTTCGAAGTACCTGCTCGATCGCAACCCCAACCCGACCCGCAATGAGATTGCGCGCGCCATCGACGTCCATCTCTGTCGGTGCACCGGCTACAAGAAGATCATCGACGCGATCGAGTGGATGGCCCGCGGCCGCCGGGGCGAGGCCATTCCCGAGCCGACGGCCGCCGGCGGCGTCGGCGCGCGGCTGGCCCGTTACGACGCGGTGCGAACGGCGCTCGGCGAGCGGCCGTACGTGGACGATCTGGACCGGCCTGGTCTGTTGCACGGCGCCGTGCTCTTGTCGCCGCACGCACGTGCGCTGGTCCGCCGGATCGACACGTCGAAGGCGCGGGCGCATCCCGGCGTCGTTGCTGTCGTGACAGCGGCCGACGTGCCGGGCGAGCGCTGGTACGGCCTGATCGAACACGACTGGCCGGGATTCGTCGCGGAGGGCGAGGAGGTGCGCTGCGTCGGCGATGTGCTGGCTGCGGTGGCAGCGTCGGACCGGCACTCTGCCAGAGAGGCTGTCGCGCTCGTCGAGGTGGACTACGAAGCGCTGCCTGCCGTGCTCAACCCGCAGGCCTCGATCGCCCCCGGCGCGCCGCGCGTCAATCCGAAGCACGAGAACGTCCTGTCTCACTCGTCGATCCGCCGGGGCGACGCCGACGCCGCGCTGGCGTCGAGCGCCCACGTGGTCCGCGGGACGTGGCAGACGCAGCGGATCGAGCACCTGTATCTCGAGCCCGAGAGCGCGCTGGCCGAGCCCCGCGCCGACGGCGGTCTTCACCTCTACAGCCAGGGGCAGGGGATCTTCGACGACCGCCGCCAGGTCGCGGCGTTCCTCGCACTGCCGGAGGAGCAGGTCTTCGTCACCCTCGTGCCCAACGGCGGCGCGTTCGGCGGCAAGGAGGACATGTCGGTCCAGGCGCAGACCGCGCTGCTCGCGCGCGTGACCGGCCGCCCGGTGAAGCTCACGCTCAGCCGCGAGGAGTCAATCCGCCTGCACCCCAAGCGCCACCCGATTCGCATGGAGTACGCGGTCGGCTGCGACGCCGAAGGGCGCCTGACGGCTGTGAAGGCGCGGATGCTCGGCGACTCCGGCGCCTATGCGTCGGTCGGCGCGAAGGTGCTCGAACGCGCGGCCGGCCATGCGTGCGGTCCCTACAGGGTGGCGGACATCGACATCGAGTCGATCGCGGCCTATACGAACAACCCGCCATGCGGCGCGATGCGCGGGTTCGGCGCCAACCAGGCGCACTTCGCGATGGAAGGGTGCGTGGACCTGCTGGCGAAGAAGGCGGGGCTCGACCGGTGGGAGATCCGCTGGCGCAACGCCCTGGAGGTCGGCGACGTGTTCTCCACCGGCCAGGTGCTCGAGAAGTCGGTCGGCATCAAGAAGACGCTGGCGGCCGTCAAGCCGCACTACGACCGGGCGCTGGCCGAGGGCCGCGCCGTCGGCATCGCGTGCGGCCTGAAGAACAGCGGCATCGGCAACGGCGCGAAGGAGTGGGGCCAGGCCCGGCTGGTGGTCGAGCCGGACCTGACCGTCTCGATCTACAACGGCTACACCGAAATGGGCCAGGGGCTGCTCACGGTGCTCGTGCAGTTCGCCGCCGAGGTGACGGGCCTGCCCGCCGGCTGCTTCCGCCCGAAGGTGGACACCACCTATCCGCTGGCGTGCGGCCAGACGACCGGCTCGCGGGCGACGCTGCTCGGCGGCCGCGCCGTTGTCAGCGCGGCGGAGAAACTCCGGGCCGACCTGGCGGCCGGCCGGCACGTGTCGGACCTGATCGGCCGCGTCTACCCAGGCGACGTGCTGATCGACGACACGACCGAACTGGGCGCGCAGGTGCAGAAGGTCAAGACCCATACGGCGTTCGGCTTCGCGACTCAGCTCTGTGTCCTGGACAGTGAGGGTCGCGTGGCGCGCATGGTCGCCGCGCACGACGTCGGCCGCGCGATCAACCCGGCGCTCTGCGAGGGGCAGATCGAGGGGGCGATCCACATGGGCCTCGGGTACGCGCTGACCGAGGAACTACCCTGCGTGGACGGGATGCCGGCGACATTCTCGCTGCGGGAGATCGGCGTCCTGCGCGCGCGGGACATGCCGGAGGTCGAGGTGATCCTCATCGAGGACCGCGAGCCCGAGGGGCCGTTCGGCGCGAAGGGCGTCGGGGAGATTGGCCTTGTCCCCACGGCTGCCGCTGTGGCTGGGGCGCTCGAGGCGTTCGACGGCCTCCGCCGCCACACCCTGCCGATGCGGAACTCGGCGGCGGCACGGGCAATGAGTGTGGGACAGCGGAAGCAGGGGAACGAGTAGTGCTCAGTGGTCAGTTAGCAGTGGCCAGTCTGTCACGCGTGATCGACTGACCACTGATCACTGGCCACTAGCCACTGACAGCATCGTTGTCGCACCTATGTTCGTGAACGCCCACACCCACCTCTACAGCGGCCTCGCGCCGTTCGGGATGCCTCCGCCGGTCCCGCCGCCGGAGACCTTCGTCCAGAATCTCCAGCGCATCTGGTGGCGGCTCGACCGCGCGCTGGACGAGGCGTCGCTCCGCGCGGCTGCACGCTGGTACGTGGCGCAGGCGCGGCTGGCGGGGACGGTGGCGCTCGTCGATCACCACGAGTCGCCGAACCTCATCGAGGGGTCGCTCGACGTTCTCGCCGACGCGTGCGCCGAATCCGGCATGGCCGCGGTCCTCTGCTACGGCGCCACAGAGCGCAACGGGGGACGCGACGAGGCGAAGCGTGGGCTCGAGGAGTGCCGGCGCTTCATCCGCGAGAACCGGCGGCCTGGAATCGTCGGCGTGGTCGGACTCCACGCATCGTTCACGGTGTCGGACGAGACGATTCGCGAGGCCGGCACGTTGTGCGAAGGACTGGGTACGGTGCTCCAGATCCACCTCGCCGAGGACGGTGCGGACGTTCGCGACGCTCGCGAGCGTGGGTACGCGGGGCCGCTCCGGCGCCTGATGGCGCTGGACGCGCTGCCGCCGGGGTCGATCCTCGCGCACGGCGTGCACCTGTCGGCAGACGAGGTCGTGCGCGCGTCGGATGCCGGCTGCTGGTTCGTGCAGAACGCGCGATCGAATCGGAAGAACGGCGTTGGCTATCCGCTCAGGCTGGCCGGCGCAGCACGCGTGGCGCTGGGCACAGACGGCTTCCCGTCGAACATGCCGGACGAGGCGGCGGCGCTTGCGGAGACGTCGGCCGCGGCCGGCGAGCCGCCGGACGCGATTGCCGGGCGCCTCGAGGCGGGCTGGGCACTGCTGGCGGAGCGACTCGGCATCTCCCGGGAGCACCTGGCGGCAGACGCCGGCCCGCCCCCTTCGGCCAGCGACATCGAGGCGATTGAAGAAGACGCGCGGGAGCAGGCCTCACGCCTCTGGGCAAGATGGTAGGGAAGAACAGGCGGCACTGATGAAGAGACTGGGAATCGAAACGCACATCGTCGACCAGGGTATCTACGACCGATCCGTGGCGCGGTTCCGGGAGGCCGGCATTCAACTGCCGACCTTCACGCAACTGGCCGACCCGACGAAGATCCCCGACGCGATCTTCGAGGCGCTGGCGTCCGTCGATCCTGACTCGCCTCACCCGCTCAACCTCTTCCGAGTCCACTGGTACAACGGCAGCGACCGCCGCCACCGGGTTCCGACGCCCGACCATCTCGTGCTGCCCTCATCCTTGACCGGCGTCGCCGCGCCAATCGTCGTCGCGCTCGGGAACCGTTTCCCGATGATCCGCGCGCACAAGGTGCTGGCGGCCTACGGGTGCCTCGCCCCGCGCGTCATCACCGGCCAGTTCGACCCGACGCGGCACAAGGCGGTGTGGCCGTCCACCGGGAACTACTGCCGCGGCGGCGTGGCGATCTCGCGGATCATGAACTGCCACGGCGTGGCGATCCTGCCCGAGGGGATGAGCCGGGAGCGGTTCGGCTGGCTGGAGGACTGGGTGACCGACCCGGCGGACATCATCCGCACGCCGGGGTCGGAGAGCAACGTCAAGGAGATCTACGACGCGTGCGCCGTGCTCGAGCGCGACCCGCAGAACATCATCTTCAACCAGTTCTGCGAGTTCGGGAACTATCTCGCTCACTACAGCTGCACCGGCCGCGCGCTCGAGCGCATTGTCGAGTCGCTCGACCCGGCAGGGAAGAAGCATGTGCGGGCGTTTGTGTCCGCCACGGGCTCCGCCGGGACGCTCGGTGCGGGCGACTATCTCAAGGCACGTTTCGGCGCGCGCATCGTCGCCGTCGAGGCGCTCGAGTGCCCGACGCTCCTCTACAACGGCTTCGGCGAGCACAACATCCAGGGCATCGGCGACAAACACGTCCCGTTCATCCACAACGTGATGAACACCGACCTCGCGGTGGCCGTGTCCGACGAGGCCACCGACGGCCTGGGTGTGCTGTTCAGCTCGCCGGCCGGGCGCGAGTACCTCGTCGAGCGCCGGGGCGTGCCGGAGGCCCTCGTGACAGCGCTCGACGCGCTCGGCCTGTCGAGCATCTGCAACGTGCTGGCGGCGGTCAAGACGGCGAAGTACTTCGATCTCGGCCCGGACGACCTGGTGCTGACTGTCGCCACCGACGGCGCGGAGATGTACGGCAGCGAGCGCAGCAAGGCGATGGCTCGCGCCTTCGCCGGCGAGTTCGATGCGGTCACCGCCGGAGAGGTGTTCGGCCGGCACATGCTGGGAGCCGGCGTCGACCACCTGCTCGAGTTGTCAGCGGTCGACCGGAAGCGTATCTTCAACCTGGGCTACTACACGTGGGTCGAGCAGCAGGGTGTGACCGTGACTGAGTTCACCGCGCGTCGGCAGGCCTCGTTCTGGACGGGGCTCCACCAGATCCTGCCGGCGTGGGATGCCATGATTGACGAGTTCAACGCCCGCGCGGGTGTCGCATGCTGACATTCGCATGCGCCGGCTGCGGCAGGACGCTGCCGGCCGCCGATTCGGCATCGGCGCCGTTCAGGTGCCCCTCCGCGCAGGAGGGCGACGACATCGATCACGTCCTCCGGCGGACGGACGTGCCATCCGCGGCGTTCCCGGACGAAGGGGACGCGAACCCGTTCATCCGCTATCGGGAGTTCCTGGCGGCCCACGCGCTGGCGATCGAGTCGGGGATGAGCGACGCGTCGTTCGTCGAGCAGGTGCGCGACCTCGATCGGGCGATCGCCGACGCCAGCGGCGCGGGATTCGCCGCGACGCCGTTCTCGCCCTGGCCCGCGCTGGCCGCGAAGCTGGGCTGCGGCAGCGGCGAAATCCGGGTGAAGGACGAGACGCTGAACGTCGGGGGATCGCACAAGGCGCGGCACCTGATGGGCGTCATGCTCTACCTCCTGGTGGACGAGCGTCGGCGGGGCGCCGGCGCCGTAGCGGGCCGCCCCCCGCTTGCGATCTCCAGCTGCGGGAATGCCGCGCTGGCGGCCGCCATCATCGGTCGCGCCACGGGATGGCCCCTCGACGTCTTCGTCCCGTCATCCGCGAGCGACGCCATCCTGGAGCGCCTCGCTCAGCTTTCGGCCACGGTTCACGTCTGCACCCGCACGCCTGGCGTGCCTGGCGATCCGTGCCACGCGGCATTCCGATCGGCCGTCGCTCAGGGGGCCGTCCCGTTCTGCTGCCAGGGCAGCGACAACGGCCTGACCATCGACGGCGGCAAGACGCTGGCGTGGGAGATGATCGCCGAGGCGCGCCAGCCTTCGCGGAGGCAGTGGGGAACGACCGGGATCGACGCGGTGTTCCTCCAGATTGGAGGCGGCGCGCTCGCGAGCGCGGTCATTCAGGGATTCGGCGACGCGCTGGCCGCCGGGGCCATCGACCGCGCACCCCGGTTCTACACCGTGCAGACGGTGGGCGCCTACCCGCTGAAGCGCGCCTACGACGCGGTCGCCGAGCGGATCCTCGAGCGCGTGCCGTCCGTCATCGACCAGGGCTTCAGCCCGGCGTCAGACCGGGAGCGGGCCGAGCTGATGATGCAGCATCCTGCGATCATCGACGAGGAGCTTCGCCACGCCCGGACGCATCGGTCAGCGTTCATGCGTCCGTGGGAGAAGCTGCCGCGCAGCATCGCGCACGGCATCCTCGATGACGAGACGTACGACTGGGCGGCCGTCGTCGAAGGCATGCTGAAGACGGGCGGCTGGCCGCTCGTCGTCAACGAGGACCGCCTCGTGGACGCCAACGTGTTCGCGCGCGAACTCACCGGGCTGAGCGTCGATCACACCGGCTCGGCGGGCCTGGCGGGCCTGATGAAGGCGGTCGGGATCGACCCGCGGCTCGCCTTCGAGCGCGTGGCTGTCATCTTCTCCGGCAGCGACCAGCTGGCGTGATGGCGGTGTAGCGCGGGGCTTCAGCCCCGCGGTGAGGCGGGTCTAAAGACCCGCCCTACGGACCCGCCCTACTTCCCCGGGCCCAGCAGCTTGTCGACCGCGCCTTGATGGCGGCCACCTCCCTCTCGAGCACGACGTAGCGCCCCACAGCGACCTGCCCGATTTTCTGATCGGGGGGCGGCTTTCACCGCAGCCAACTCCGCCGGGCGTTGATCCGCATCTACCGCACGAGCCTTACCACCCCGTCGATCAGCCACCAGGCGCCGACGAGGCGGAAGACCCAGAGGACGTTGCGGATGCCGAGCAGGAAGAGGTTGTGCAGGGGGAACGGGCAGCGTAGGGGCGACTCGGGAGCGGAGGCCGAAACCGCGCCGACGAAAGGGGCGATCGAGGCGGCGACCACCGTCGTGGCTACGACGACGCGGAACACGAGCGCGTTCGTGGCATGCGGCAGCAGTGGCCAACCGGTTGCGGCGGCCAGCGAGGCGATGATGAGCCAGGCGAGCGGGAGGAAGATGCCGAGCCCGATGAGGGCGCGGAATCGGAAGATGAAGCGCAGGAACCGTGCGATCAGCGTCGCGTGCGCCTCGGAGCACGCCGTCATGTTCCACTCGCGGCCTGAGGCGGCGACCGGCAGGATTCGGCCCGCGCCGACCCGGCCGCACCAGAGGCACCGGACGTCCGCGAACTTGGCCATCCACGGCACGGCCAGAAAACGATGGCCGAACATGACGGCCAGACCAATCGCAACCGACCAGCCCGGGCCGGCCGGCTGCCGGACCAGCAGGAACAGCACCAGCGGGATGAAGAGGAAGAGCAGGACGCCGTGGCCTGCAATCATGGATGGCTCAGGGCTTACGGCTCAGGGCTCTCGACGTAGGGCGGGGCTTCAGCCCCGCCGAGCCGCGGGCCTGAAGGCCCACGCCACACCGACAGCCTGGCTCAGCTACCGTCTCGGGTGATTCCGCTCCAGGCAGTCGCGGAGCACCGCCGCCGGGTCCGCGAACCGCGTCGCCAGGATCATCGCGGCGATGACGAACGGCTTGTGGCCGGCTTCGCGGTACGTCTGCAGCCGGTAGCGCTCGAAGACCGACGCGCTCACCTCGCCCGCCTTGCAGCTCACGCCGGTGATGTCCGCCGGCAGGCAGTGCATGTAGAGCGCCCGCCCGCCCTTCGTGAGCCTCATCAGGTCGTCGGTGCACTCCCAGTTCTTGAAGCGCGCGTTGTTCGCCAGCGCCTCGCGTTCGAGGTCGGCCAGTTTCGCCGTCTCGCCGGCGCGCAGCAGCCTCGTCCGCTCGTGCATCACGCGCGCGGGGGCCCAGCTCTTCGGATAGACGATGTCGGCGTCCTTGAAGGCGTCTTCCATCGAGCCGGCCACCGAGAACGAGCCGCCGGATTCCGCCGCGAACCGCCGCGCGGCCCGCAGCGGCTCTTCGACGAGGCCGTAGCCCTCGGGATGCGCAAGGACGACGTCCATTCCGAAGCGCGTCATGAGGGCGACGATCCCCTGCGGCACCGACAGCGGCTTCCCGTAGCTCGGCGAGTACGCCCACGTCATCGCGAACTTCTTCCCTTTCAGCGCATCCAGCCCCCCGAAGGTCGCGGCGAGGTGCCGCAGGTCGGCCATGCTCTGCGTCGGATGGTCGAGGTCACACTGGAGGTTGACCACCGCCGGGCGCTGCAGAAGGACGCCCTGCTGCGAGCTCTCGCACGAGCGCGTCGCTGACCTCGCGTCATGTACTTGTGGCCCTCGCCGAGGAACATGTCGTCGCGGATGCCGATGACCTCGGTGAGGAACGAGATCATCGCCGCGGTCTCGCGCACCGTCTCGCCGTGGGCGATCTGGGAGGTCGACTCGTCGAGCTCCTCGGTCATCAGGCCGAGCAGGTTGCAGCCCGACCGGAACGCGTAGCGGGTGCGCGTGGACTTGTCCCGGAAGATCGAGATGCCGAGGCCCGTGTCGAAGACGCGCGTCGAGATGTTGGCTGCGGCCAGGTCCTCGAGGATCTCGGCGGTCAGCAGGACCGCCCGGATCGTCGGCCTCGGGGTACTGCCACGTGAGCAGGAAGTCCTTGTCGTGGAGGCTTGTGGACAGCGACGACAGGGCGGCGATTCTGGAAGAGATGGAGTTCATCTTGCGGACTTTCGACCTTGCGATCTTGCGAACAAGGGACGCGGCGAATACTGTCCCTCACTCTGCCCTGACGGGTGTGGTGGCGTCAACTCCCTGAGCCCTGAGCCTGACGTTCCGCGCCGCCTCGGCTATAATCGGCACGGATCGCGAGGTGAGCCATGGCGTTGTCGCCCGGCACGCGGCTTGGTCCCTACGAGATCGTTGCCCCGATTGGCGCCGGCGGAATGGGCGAGGTCTATAGGGCCCGCGACACGCGCCTCGAGCGCAGCGTCGCCATCAAGGTTCTCCCGCCCGACGTCAGCGCGGATGCTGACCGCCGCTCCCGCTTCCAGCGTGAAGCGCGGACGGTCGCCGGCCTGAATCACCCGAACATCTGTACGCTTCACGATGTTGGCGAGTCCGACGGCACCACGTACCTCGTGATGGAACTCGTCTCGGGCGAAACGCTTGCGGCCCGCCTCGAGAAGGGGCCACTGGCGCTCGAGCAGGCGCTCGGCGTGGCGACGGAGATCGCGGATGCCCTCGCCGCAGCGCATCGGCAGGGCATCACCCATCGCGACCTGAAGCCGGCGAACGTGATGCTGACGAAGTCGGGAGCCAAGCTGCTCGACTTCGGGTTGGCGAAGCTGGCGGGGCACGGCGCATTGCCGGCGGCGGCCAGCCTGGCATCGGTGGCCACGCAGACGCGGCCGCTGACGAGCGAGGGGACGATTGTCGGCACGCTGCAGTACATGGCGCCGGAGCAGGTGGAGGGGAAGCCGGCGGACGCGCGCACGGATTTTCTGGGCGCTGGGCGCGATCCTCTACGAAATGCTGACGGGGAAGCGTGCGTTCGAGGGTGCGAGCGCAGCGAGTCTCATCACGGCGATCATGAGCGCGCAGCCGGCCCCGCTGGCCACACTGCAGCCGGTCGCGCCGCCCGCGCTGCACCGCCTCGTGCGCAAGTGCCTCGCGAAGGACCCCGACGAGCGGTGGCAGAGCGCACACGACGTGGCCGATGAACTGCGCTGGATGCGGGAAGGGAGCGGCGCTGGCTCACCCGCGGAAGCCCAATCCCGGCGCCGGAGTGGACCGCCGCCCGCGTGGCGCATCGCGGTGGCCGCTCTGCTGCTCGCGGCCGTGACGACAGCGCTCGCCGCGGTCGTGTGGGTCCTCTCGTCTCGGGCCTCAGGCGCCCGACCGCCAGTGCGGTTCGTGGTCTCGGATCGGCTCGTGACAGCGGCGGAAGCCGACCCGCAACGGCTCTTCGCGGTGTCGCGCGACGGACAGCGCGTGGCCTTTATCGCCGAGCGCGACGGCGTTCCATGCTTGTACGTGCGGGAGCTTCGGACGCTTCAGGCGACCGCAATGCCCGGCACGGAGAACGCGATGCAGCCGTTCTTCTCGCCGGACGGGCAGCGGATTGGCTTCTTCGCCGGCGGCAAGTTGAAGGTGGTGTCGCTCGCGGGCGGAGCGCCAGAGGATTCGGGCGCAGATCATCTGGCCGCGCGGCGGCACCTGGGCGCCGGACGACACGATCATCTTCTCCCCTTCCGACAACAGCGGCCTGTGGCAGGTGCCGGCCGCCGGCGGGGACGTGCGCGAGCGCGTGCTGACGCAGCCGGACCCGTCGAAGGGCGAGCGCAGCTACCGCTGGCCGGAGGTGTCGCCGGACGGCACCGCGGTGTTCTTCACGATGGCAACGTCCGACATTCAGTCGTTCGACAGCGCCAGACTGATGGTGCGTTCGCTCCGGACGGGCGAGCAGCGCGAGTTGCTTCGGGGCGGGAGCTTCGCGACGTGCACGGCGACGGGACACCTGCTCTTCGCGCGCGCCGGGGCCTTGATGGCCGCGCGATTCGACATGGCGCGCCTGAGGGTGACCGGTGCCGAAAAGCCCGTGCTCGATGGCCTCGTGACCTACCCCATCAGCGGCGCTGCTCAGTACGCCGTGGCCGCGGATGGAACGCTCATCTACATCGCGGGCAAGGCCGTCACCAGCCGGGCGACGCTCACTTGGGTGGACCCGACCGGCAAGACGAGCGTTCTGCCGACAGAGGCGGCAGCGTATCAGGCCGTCAGCGTCTCCGATGACGGGCGCTGGGCGGCGCTCGAGATCGACGGCGCGAACGCCAGTATCTGGGCCCTGGATCTCATTCGAATGAGCCCGCCGACCCGGGTGTCCTCCGAATGGAGCAACAACGGTCCGTTCTGGTCACCTGACGGGGCTCGCGTCTGCTTTGTCTCGGAGCGCGGCGGCGTCTCTCGACTCTACTGCCAGGCCCCTGGCGGCGGAACCGCTCCTGAGCCGGTCACCCCGGGCCGTCCGTCTCGCATCGGGAACGGATTATGGGCGCCTGGCGGCCGGCTCCTGAATCTTCGGTGAACTCAACCAGGCATCGAGGTGGGACCTCTGGACGTGTGCTGTGGGCGGCGAGCCGGGCGTGAAGTCCTTTCTGCAGACCTCGTACAACGAGCTGAACCCGAGGCTCTCATCGGACGGACGCTGGGTCGCATACGAATCCGACGAGACGGGAAGCCCCCAGGTGTACGTCCAGCCGTTTCCCGGGCCGGGACACCGGGAGCGAATCTCGTGGGACGGCGGAACCCAGCCCCTGTGGGCGCGCAAGGGACACGAGCTGTTCTACCGCGACGGGGATGCCATCATGGCGGTGACGATTGGACGTCGCCGGCGTTCTCTCCGAGCCGCCCGCGCCTGCTGTTCCGGAGGGCCTTGAGAGTCGCCCCGCTGTATCCCTACGACACGGCACCCAACGGGAAGTTCCTGATGATCGAACCCCTCCCGCCACCGGTCCTCGGACCGCTGACCGCGGTGCTGAACTGGTTCGAGGAGCTGAAGACGAACGTGCCGGGCAAGTAAGGACAGGCCCGCTCAGTCCTGAGCCTTGGGCCCGGAGCCCTGAGCCTTCAGATACTCCCCCGCAAACAGCGCGTAGAACTGCGCGGCCAGCCGTGAGGTGCTCGACCGGGCACTGGTCGTCCGGCGTGTGCGCGTGGATCTCGTTCGCCGGGCCCGAAGCCGACCGTCGGGACGCCGAACATGCCGCACGTGGCGACGCCGTTGGTCGAGAACCCCCACTTGCCACGACCGGCGGGCGCGCCGAGCGCCGCGCGCCGCGGCGGCGACCGCGCCGCGCACCGCCGGACTGTCCTCGTCGAGCGAACCACGTCGGGTAGTACTTCTTCGTCGGGTAGGTGAGGCCGGTGTACGCCGCGCGCGCGTAGTCGAGCACCGTCACCGTGGCGCCGGCCCGCCTGCACGCTCTCGAGCGCCTCGATCTCGTCGACGGCCTGACTCGAGCGTCTCGCCGCGCGTCAGCCGGCGGTCGAGGTGAATCGTGCACGCTGTCGGCCACGGCGCACAGCGACGGCGACGTCGAGCGGATCTCGGAGATGGTGACTGTGCCCTTGCCGAGGAACGGATCCGCGTCGGCCGCCAGCGCGCTCGTTCAGCCGCTCGATGTCGGCGACGATCGGCGCCATCTTGTAGACGGCGTTGACCCCGCGCTCGGGCGCCGAGCCGTGGCACGAGCAGCCCCTGCGTGCGGACCTCGATCTCCATGCGGCCGCGATGGCCGCGGTACACGCCGAGGTTGGTCGGCTCGGTGATGACGACCACTTCGGGCGTCAGCACGCCCTCCGTCAGGATGTACTGCCAGCACAGGCCGTCGCAGTCCTCCTCCATGACCGTGCCGGTCACCCAGAGCTGCACGCCGTCGAGCAGGCCGAGCTCCTTCGCGATCCGCGCGCCGTAGACCGCCGCGGCGATGCCCGCCTCCTGGTCGCCCGCGCCGCGGCCGAAGACGATGCCGTCGCGGAGCTCGCCCTGGTACGGGATCGCGCGTCCACGTGGACGGGATCGCCGACGCCCACCGTGTCGAGGTGGCCGTCGATGGCGATGACGGTCGGGCCGCTGCCGACGCGGCCGAGCACGTTGCCGAGCCCGTCGATCTTGACCTCGTCGAAGCCGACGCGCCGCATCTCGGCGCCGACGCGCGCGACGACGTCGCGCTCGCCGGCGCTCTCCGACGGAATGGCAATCATGTCGCGCAGGAACGTCGTCATGTCGCCCGTGTAGCGGGTGGCGAGTGCGGCTACGGTCGGGGTCGGTTCGGCGGTCGTCGTCATGGATCCTCCCGTGCGGTCAGCTTCTCACTCTGTTCCGTCACGCGTTTCGCCGTCAACTCCGACAGCCGGCTTTCGGCCCTCGGCGCTGTCCGGCCTCCAGCCGGCCGCCGGCTGAGAACCGGAGTGGCAGAACCGGAGCGACATCTTGACATCACATGCCGTCGGCATCATGATGCCTGCATGAGGACGACACTCACGCTCGACCCCGACGTCGCGGAACGGCTGACCGGCGAGGTCCGTCGCACGGGCCGGAGCCTCAAGGCGGCGGTCAACGATGCGCTGCGCCTCGGCCTCGGGCTCGGAGGGAAGCGTCTGCGCACTCCCCGATTCGTGGTGGAACCGCACGCGCTTGGCCTCAGGCCCGGCGTGGACCCGGACCGGCTGAACCAGCTTGTCGACGAACTCGAAGCAGAGGAATCCGCCCGGAGGCTGGGACGATGATCGTCCCGGACGTCAACGTGCTGGTGCACGCCTACAACAGCGAATCGCGCGTTCACGCGGCGGCGCGAGCCTGGTGGGAGTCGTTGCTCAACGGGAGCCGGCCGGTCGGCCTGCCCTGGGTGACCATCCTGGGCTTCATTCGCGTCGCCACCCACCCGCGGGTACTCGAGCGGCCCCTTTCACCGCAGGCCGCATGTGCCCCAGCGCGCGCCTGGCTGGAGCGTCCGTTGGTCGCCATCCTCCACCCCGGGGAGCGTCACGCGGAGATCCTGTTCGGGCTCCTCGACCGCCTGGGCACGGGCGGGAACCTCACGACGGACGCCCACCTGGCGGCGCTGTGCATCGAGCATCAGGCCGAGTTGCACTCGACCGACGCCGACTTCTCGAGGTTCTCGGGGCTGCGCTGGAAGAACCCGCTGGCCTGACGACGCGCCACGCCGGCCTCCCGTCATCCCGCGCGACGTCGGCACGACGTCGATCGTGACGCCGTCTGCCACCTCACCGGGCGGGAGAGATGGCAGGCCGCGGTGAGCGGCCGCGGAGTTCCTGCTACTTGGCCTTGACGCCAGGCGCGGCAGCCGGCTTCGGCAGGAAGTTCTCCATCACCCAGACCTCCAGATTCAATTTGACATCGTCGATCGCCACGCGGCGGCCGTCTGGGTGCAGCCGGAGCGCTCCCGTCAACTGACCGGTGAAGGTCAGCCCGAGCGACTGCGGCTCGCCGCCCTCGGCTGCGACACGCCACAGTTGCCAGTGCCGGTCCCTGTAGGGAATCTGCGCCTCTCCTTTGACGCCTTTCAGAAAGGCGACGTAGCGGCCGTCGGGCGTCCACGACGGGATACCCCAGAAGGGAACATCCTCCTCGTCGACCCTGACCAACTGCCGGACCTCTCCCCCGGCGACCGGCATGGCGAGCAGCACCAGGGACTTGGCGTCCACCACCGCGAGCAACAGTCGCCGGCCATCGGGCGACGCCACGCCCACCTGGATGCGGCCAGGTCCGGGTTTCTCAGCGACGACCTTCTCCTGGCCGGACCTGAGATCGTAGGCCGCGAGGCCACCACCCTTGGGGTAATAGACGGTGTTGCCATCAGGGGAGAACTCGAAGCGCTGAAAGCCGGTCCCGACCGGAAGCGGCATCAGCGAGGTGACCCGCCCCGTCTGGACATCGATGCGCACAAGGCTCTTGCCCTTCCCGGATTCGAATCCGGGAATCGCAACGGCCCTTCCATCCGGCGTCCAGCGGAGGCGAGCCCCCATCTCTATCGTTTGCGCACCAACCTCGAACTCCCGCTCCTCGCCCGTATCGAGGGAGCGGACAATCACGGTTCGGTTCGGCTCGCGGATGAGCACGTACGCGAGGAAGCGTCCGTCGGGCGACCAGTCTGGAGCCCAGATGTTGCCGCGCGCAGATGCAGACTTCGGCGGCGAGACCACCTTCCCGCTGGCCGGATCGAGCTCTGCAACCCTGACACCCCATACGTTGTTGTTCACCAGGTAGTAGAAGGCCCCTGAACTGGTGAACCCCATGGGCTCGAAGCCCCAGTCCTTCTTGACGAAGATCGGTTCGCCCTGCGCCTTCCCGCCGGTCACCGCGATCAGCCACGCGTCGGCCGATCCTGACCGCTCGCTGGAGAACAGAATGTGCTTCCCGTCCGGCGCCCAGCCCAGGACGCTGTGGTTCGATCGATCCGGGATGAGCGGCGACTCAGTCCCCGTCTGGAGTTCGAACAGCGACATGCCCTCCGTGCGTCGACCAGGCGATGTACCGTCCGTCGGGCGAGAACACCCCACCTGGAGAGGGTCCTTTCCCGTCGCCTTCAGCAGCTTCGCCGAGCCGTCGGCGACGGTCACCAGCATCATGTCGCGGGTCCCGTCGGCCTTCGCGAATTCGGTCAGCAGGTGCTTGCCGTCAGGCGACCATGCCAGCGGAATCAGGATGACGACTCCACTTCCGGAGACTCCGAGGACCCGCGGTTTCGAACCGTCGAGGCCGACGACGCGCAGATTCGAACCCGCCACGGCGGCGCCAGGCGTACGCGACACTCTTGCCGTCGGGCGAGGGCGCGGAGTACTCCCCGCACTCCTCGGGCCCATTCAGGCTGCCCTCTTCGGTCAACCGCCGGTCCCGCCCGGTGGCGAGGTCGTGGATGGCGAGATTCCAGCTCATGTCCGTGAACGAGATGAAGCGGCCGTCGGCCGACACCTTGTGCGCCACCCCTTTCGACACCCTCCTTACGGCCAGCGTCGAACTGCCCACTGCGCCGGCGGTTCCCGCCAGCGCAGCCAGCCGCGCCCGCGCGTGGGCGGCGGCGTCACCCTGGTCGGCGTAATCGCGGATCACCTGTTCATACGCCTTGCGGGCGTCGGCTTGCCCAAGCTTCTCGTAGCAGCCGCCGAGTTGGACGAGCGCCTTGGCCCGAACGACCCTGTCGCTGGGGAAGCGCGTGATGATCGCGTTGTAGTCGCGAATCGCCGCCTGAAGATCGCCCTCGACGAACTCGCGATGCACGGCCGCCTTGAGCGCCACGTCAGCCGACGGCGCTTGCTGTGCGGTGATGGCCGTTGTCAGGATCAGGATCGCCAGCAGGATGGAGAGGCGAATCTTCATCATCGAATCCTCCTGGCACCCAATGTAGCGGGCCACTGCTCCGGTGCGATGGCCGTTCGGTCACCGTTCGGTCACGGGTCAGCCGTCAAATCGGTAGCCGAAGCCGCGGATGCTCAACACGAACGCCGGCTTCGACGGGTCCGCCTCGATCTTCCTGCGCAGGCTGGTCACCTGGTTGTCGACGACGCGGTCGGTGACAAACGTGCCGGAGCCCCACGCCTCGTCGATGAGCTGCTGGCGGCTCATGGCCCGGCCGTGGTGGCGGACGAGCGCGGCGAGCAGCTTGAACTCGAGGGGGGTGAGCGGGACGACCTCGCCGCCGCGCCTCATCTCGCGCCGCCCCATGTCGACCTCGCAGTCGCCGAATCGATACGTCCCGGGGTCATCGTCCGACGTTCGGCGCAGGACCGCCTTGATGCGGGCCCGCAGCTCCCGGGCGCTGTACGGTTTCGTCACGTAGTCGTCGGCGCCGAGTTCCAGACCGAGCACCTTCTCCGCTTCCTGAGTCCTCGCGGTCAGCATCACGATCGGCGTGCGGATGCCCGGCGCGCCGGATGTCGCGGCACACGTCGAATCCGTCCTTGCGCGGCAGCATGACGTCGAGCAGGATTGCGTCGAAGGCGCCCTCGATGGCCCGGCTGGTCCCTGTCTCGCCGTCAGCGACGACTTCCACGAGGTAGCCCTCGGATCTCAGGTCATCGTCGAGCGCCATCGCGATCCCGTCATCGTCCTCCACCACGAGAATGCGCTTCGTCACGACTGGCTCCTCCTGACGGACGTGCGGTCAGACTCCCTCCTGTTCCACGACGGGCAGCAGGATGGAGAACGTGCTGCCGCCGCTGGGTTCGCTCTCAATCTGGATGTCGCCATGGTGTGCCCGCACGATCTGCCGCGCCATCGCCAGCCCGACGCCGGTGCCCTTCACGGCGGAGTGACGCGCAGCGGCGCCGCGGACGAACTTCTGGAAGATCCGCCGCCGCTCGCCAGCCGGGACGCCCGGTCCGTGGTCTCGAACGCGCACGGCGACCCGCGATCCGGCGCGCTCCACCACCACGCGAATCGGCGCGTCGTCTGGCGAGTACTTGGCTGCGTTGTCGAGCAGGTTCGAAAGCGCGTGGCTGAACGCGTCCGCATCGACTCGAATGGAGGGAAGCGTGTCGCCGGCCTCGATCTCGAGCGAGTGTCGCGCAGCCTCCGGCCGCGCGCGGAACTGCTCGACGATGCGCGAGACGACGAGAGCGGGGTCGGCCGGCTCCAGCGCGTACCGCTGGGCGCCGGCTTCGATGCGACCGAAGTCGAGCAGCGTCTCGACGAAGTGCTGGAGCCTCTCGGTCTCGCGTGCAAAGACCTCGTAGTACTGCTGCCTCCGCGCCTCGTCCACGGTACGGCCGGTCCTGAGCAACTCGGTCAGATGGCTCATCGACGTCAGCGGTGTGCGGAATTCGTGCGACACGGCGGACACGAAATCGGCCTGGAGCCTGGCGACCGCCAGTTCCCTGTGCACGGCGCGAGCCACGACGAGGGTGCCGGCCACGACAAGAAAGCCGAGGAGCGCAAGACCGACCAGCAGCAATTGCCGGCGGCCGGCGAGGTCCGCCATGTCCAGGCGCGGATCGGCGCCAGTCACCCGAATCGCCCAGGGCAGCCGCGTATCCTGCGCCATTCTGACGGCGACCGGCCCCGCTGCGGGGGCGGTCGCATCCCCCAGGGCCCAATGACCCGCGCCGTCGATCAGCGCGAGCGCCGCTCGCCGATTCCGCCAGATGGTCTGCCAGTTCGCATTCAGGTAGCGGGATGAAGCGACCAGGACCATCGCTCGATCGGGCGCGCCGCGCCAGACCAGCAGCACCGCCTCCCCGTCGATCCATGCGCTTCGCCATCCGCCCCAATTGGAATCAGCGCGCCCCGAGTCTCGCCACTCCGTCCACGCCAGTTCGACGGCAGCGGCGAGTGCGAGGCTCTCCCTTCTGCGTTCGAGGTCGTGGGCTACCCGTGATGGGCGGCCCAGTACCCGGTGCGCTTCCATGACCCGCCTCGGGCGCCGCCAGCCAGCGCTGCGCCCGCTCCCAGTGGAAGAAGAAGCCGGCGCGGTCGAGAGGCCACTGGCCGGCTTCGAGTGCGTTCGACAGAGCCGATGCCTCGCGTTCGAGTCCGACAATCGCTGCAGTTCGCCCAGAAGCGCGCACCGCTCCTGACGCGCCAGCAGATTGGCGGCCTCGCCACCGACCTGGACCGCACCAAGGGCCCCGAGTCGATCATAAGCATCGAGCGCTTCGTCGAGGCGGCGCAACTTGCGGAGGGTTCGAGCCAGCCGGACCAGGCTTCCGGCTCGCACGCGGGGATCGGGGGAGTTGGCGAGGCTCCTGTAGATGGCGCATGCGCGCTCCGGGTTCGCGTTCCGGAATTCCTCGATCTCGCCGGGGCGCCACTGGTCGCCGGGCGGATCGGCGTCGGCGATTGCGGTCGGAACCCACAGCAGCGGCGCCCCCGCGCGGCGCGACACGCCGCTGGCATCGAACGCCACGACCAACGCTCCGTCTCGGGCGAGCGCGCTTGGCGGAGAGGCGAGGAACGCCGGCAGGCGATCGCGGATCCCGTCGAGTTCGCGTACAACGTCGGAGGCGATCGCACTGGCCGCGCGCTCGATGCGCTCCTGGATTCGCTGTCGCTCGAGGTCGCGGTCCTGCTGAAGCAGTCGCGCTCCGAGCCAGACGAGGGCGACGCCAGGCACGAGCGTCGCTGCCAGGAACAACGCCAGCAGATAGTGCGGCGGGCGAAGCCAGTTTCCGAACGGCATGCGCTTCCGGGAGAGGGGGGCGTGACGGTGGAACTGTAACCCAGATTGCTGGCGTCGACTCCTCGGTTTCGGGCAGTTGTGTCAGGAAACGGTCACGGTGCGGTCATGGTCCGGGACCGGCGCATTACTTCGTCTTCGCTCCGCCCGCCGCGCCAGCCTTCGGCAGGAAGTTCTCCATCACCCAGACCTCCAGGTCCACTTTGACATCGCTGATCGCCACCCGGCGGCCGTCGGGGTGCAGCCGCAACTCAATCACGGTCCCTCCGACAATGGTCAGCCCCAGCCGCTGCGGTTCTCCGCCCTCGGCTGCGACACGCCACAGCTCCCATGGCCCTTTCTGTTTCTTGACGCGCTTCAGATAGACGACGGACTTGCCGTCAGGCGTCCACGACGGCGAGCCCGGGAACGGGACTTCCTGCTCGCCATCGACACTGGCCACCTCCCGGGCCTGTCCCCCGGCAGCCGGCATGACGAGCAGCACCTGACGCTTGCCGTCGGAGGTGGCGATCAGCAGTCGCTGGCCATCGGGCGACACCACGCCCGCAAAGAGGCCTGGCTTCTGGACGATTTGCGTCTCTTGGCCGGATCGCACATCGCGGGACACGAAGCGAGCCCCGTTACTGTAGAAGATGCTGTTGCCATCGTGAGAAAAGTCGAAGCCCTGCCAGTTCATAGCCGGAAAAGGCATCAGCGAAGTCACCTGCCCCGTTTGGACATCAATCCGGATCAGGTACGCGTCCTTTCCGGCTTCCGACGCCTGCACCACGACGGCCTTCCCGTCTGGCGTCCAGCGGAGGCCACCCCATTTGACTGTCCTCTCACCGACCCGAAGCTCCCGCTCCTCGCCAGAATCCATGGAACGGATGATCACAGCCTGGCCGCTGGAGACACCGACCGCGAGCGAGCGTCCGTCGGGAGACCAGTCTGGAGCCCGCGTATTGCCGTGTCGAAATGCAGACTGCGGCGGCGAGACCACCTTGCCGCTGGCCTGGTCGAGTTCTGCGATCCGAACATCGAAGACGCTGTTGTTGACCCCGTAGTAGAAGGCACCTGAGCGGGTGAACCCCATAGGCTGGGAGCCGCGGGTGAACGCCATGGGCCTGGAGCCCAAGTTCTGCTTGACGAACATCGGTTCGCCCTGGGCCTTCCCATCGGCCACCGCGATCGAGCCACGCATCGGCCGAGCCCGAACGCTCACTGGAGAACAGGATGTGTCTGCCGTCTGGAGCCCAGCCCAGGACGCTGTGGTTCGACCGATCCGGGATGAGAGGCGACTCGGTTCCGGTCGCGGAGTTCGAACAACGAGATCCCCTCCTTGGTCGCCCAGGCGATGTACCGTCCGTCAGGCGAGAACACCCCACCTGGAGTCCGGTCATTTCCCAGCGCTCTCAGCAGCGTCGTCGAGCCGTCAGCGACGGCCACCAGCATCATGTCGCGGGTGTTGTCGGCCTTCACGAACTCGGCGAGCAGGTGCCTGCCGTCGGGCGACCATGCCAGTGGAATGTGGCCTCTGACACCGTCTCCGGCGGCCTGCAGGACCCGGGGCTTCGAGCCATCGAGCCCGACGACGCACAGGTCGGACGCGCCACCCGACGAGTTGACCCAGGCGTAGGCGACGGCTCTTGCTGTCGGGCGAGGGCACGGAGGGTTCGGCGAACCACCCGCTCTCCGCAAAGTCGGCCGTGTTGGTCAACAGCCGGTTCTGGCCCGTGGCGAGGTCGCGGATGGCGAGATTGCCATTCGCATCCCAGTCGGTGAACGACAGGAAACGGCCGTCGGGCGTCACCTTTCCCGTCACCTCCGCTCCCGCCCATACCCGCCTCACGGCCAGCGTCGAACCGCCCGCTTCGCCGGCGGTTCCCGCCAGCGCAGCCAGCCGCGCCCGCGCGTGTGCCAGGGCATCTTGCTGGTCGCCGTACTGCGGCGACGATCCGTTCGTACGCCTTCCGCGCTTCCGCCGCCTGCGCGGCGCCGAGCTTCTCGTAGCACTGGCCAAGTCCGACAAGTGCGCGCGCGGCCACCGGCCGGTTGGTGCCGTAGCGTGCCAGGACGTCGCGGTAGATCGCGACCGCCTCGTCCAGCTTGCCTTCGACGACGTGCTTTGCGCGCGCGGCCTGCAGCAGCGCCTCTGCCTGATCGGCCTTCTGCGCGAAGATGGCGGTCGACGCGGCGACAAGCGCCACCGCGCCCAGCGCCACCACCGCCACTCCCCACCAACTCTTCGGGCCTCTTGTCTTCCGCATCGTCGCTACCTCCAGGCCCATGGTCTCGCCTGCCCGTCGGGAACCGATGGCATCGGTGTCAGGTTCGTGTGAGACCTGAGGCCTCGCTACCCGTCGAAGCGGTACCCGGCGCCCCGCACGCTGACGACGTATCGCGGCACGGCCGGATCGGGCTCGATCTTCCGGCGCAAGTTGACGATGTGCGTGTCGACGGCGCGGTCGGTGACGAACACGCCGTGGCCCCAGACCTCGTTCAGCAACTGCTCGCGCGAGAGCACCCGGCCGCGATGCCCGATGAAGGCCGACAGCAGCTTGAATTCGATCGTCGTCACCTCGAGCGGGACGCCGCCTGCACCGCAGTTCGCGCCGGCCGAAGTCCACCTCCACCTGGCCGAATCGATAGATCTCCGGCGTCTCCACCGCAGCGCGCCGCAGTGCGGCCTTGACCCGTGCGCGAAGTTCGCGCGCGCCGAAGGGCTTGGTGACGTAGTCGTCGGCGCCAATCTCGAGGCCCATCACCTTGTCGGATTCCTGGGTCTTCGCCGTGAGCATGATGATGGGCATGCGCAGGCCGGCGCCTCGCACCGTGCGGCACACCTCGAAGCCGTCCTTGCCAGGCAGCATCACGTCGAGGATGGCGAGGTCGAAGCGGCCCGACGTGAGGGCGGCGATGGCCGCCTCGCCGTCGCTGACGATGTCGACCTCGTGGCCTTCGAGCGCGAGATCGTCGCGCAGCAGCGTGGCGATCGACAGCTCATCTTCGACAATCAGGATCCGCGGCATCGGGATCTCCAAGAGGGAAGCGTGATGGTGAACGTGCTGCCGTCGCCCGGCGTGCTCTCCACGCGCACGTGCCCGCCGTGGGCGCTCACGATGTGCCGCACCATCGCGAGCCCGAGGCCCGTGCCTTTCGCGCCGACGGCGGCCGCGTTGGCGCCTCGGGCGAACTTGTCGAAGATGCGGCGCTGGTCATCCGGCGACACCCCGACGCCACGATCCCGCACGGCGATCGCGACGGACGTCGCCGGTGATCGCCGTTGTCAGCCACACGGTCTTGTTCGATGGCGAGTACTTGACCGCGTTGTCGAGGAGGTTCCAGATCGCCCGCCCAAGCGCCTCGCGATCGGCCGAGACCCAGGCGTCTTCGGACCGGAGCGTCGTTTCCACCCGATAGCCCGCCGCTGCCACGCCTGCCGAGAACTCCCCGGTCAACGCCCGCACGAGCGCCGTGACGTCCACCGGCTCGAGGCGGTACTCCAGCGCGCCCGACTCCATGCGGCCGAAGTCCAGCAGCGATTCGACCAGGCGCTGCAACCGCTGGCCATCGCGCTGCTGCATCCGGTAGTACTCCCCGCGACGCGGCTCAGGCACCCGTCCCTCGACCAGCGCATCGCTCACTTGCCGCATCGACGTGAGTGGGGTCCGGAACTCGTGCGACACGGCGGCGACGAAGTCGGTCTGCAGCCGCGAGACCTCCAGTTCGCGATTGACCGCGCGTACGACGAAAGTCCCGCCGGCCAGAACGAACAAACCGAGAGTGACCAGGCCGGCGAGGACCACCAGCCGGCGCGACTGGCGGGCCGCAGCCTCCGCGCCGGGGTCGGCATCGACGACGCGGATCGACCAGGGGAGGCCGCTGTCGGCGGCCGCGCGCTGCGCCTGACGGGCGCTGCCCGCCGGCGCGTTTCCGCCGATCGCGCGGCCCGCGCCCGGCGGGCGGCTGTCGGCGTCGTCGAGGATAAGCCGCGCGCGAGAGCGGGTGAGCGCTGCGCGGGCGGGCTCGGCCAGGCGCGCGTCGACAAAGCGAGGCCCTGCGGCCAGTGCGGCCCCGCGACGGGCTGCGGTGCGCCACGCGACCAGCACGGCAGCGCCGTCGGCGGCGACCAGCCTGCTGACGCCCGCGGATGTCGCGGTGGTGCGGGCGGTTTCCCACTCGTTCCAGATCGCCGCTGTCGCAGCCGACAACTGTTCGCTCGCCGCGAGCGCCGCCTGGGGTTCGGAGACGCGGGACACGGGCAGCCAGGATCGAGCTTGCGCGCGATAGAACTCGTACTCGGCCTGCGTCAGCCGCCATGTGCCGGCGTCGAGGTCGCGTTGGAGCGCAGCAGCCTCTCGGCCAAGGTCGTCGGTCCGGCCCGCCTCCCGAAACACGAGGCATCGGCCGTATCGCGCCAGGAGCCCGGCCGGCATCTCCTCGGTCGGCGTCGATCCCAGCCCGGCCAGCTGTTCGTAGGCGTCGAGCGCGCGACCGGCCTGGTGAAGTTGCGACCAGATCCGGGCGATTCGAACGAGGGCCCCCGCCCGGAGATGCGGGCTGGCCGAACGCGTGAGCGGATCGAGTGCGCGGAGAGCGCCGGCGAGGTCGCGACGCTGAAACTCCAGCTCTTCGCCACGGGCGAACGCTCCCGGCATCGACTCTGGCGGCTGCCGCGCGAGTGCCGAGGGCGGGTAGTAGACAAGGCGACCGCCCGGCCAGACCTCGAACCGCCGATCCCCCGTCACGATCAGCACGGCGTCGTCTCCGACCAGCGGAACCTGCACGATGAAATCGGCCGGCGTTGCGCCGGCAGGCACCCTCGACAACGCGTCGAGCTGCCGCGCGATCTCGTCGACACCGTGCCGGAGCACGGTGACGGCCGTCTCGGCCGCATTGTCGAGTCGCTCCTGCGTGCGCTGGGCCGCGAGCGCCCGATCGTGGGCGAGCCACTGCCACGCGAGCCAGGCCATCGCCAGCGACAGCGCTCCGGTGACGCCGAGAAACAGCGTCAGCACGTGGCGCGGCGGACGGAACCAGCGGCCCAACGATCGCGCGGTGGGCTGGTGTGTCACCGGCTGAGATTATGCCGTGTCTCCCTCCGACCCTGTGTGAGGTTTGTGTGAGGGCGGCCGATGCGGTTTCCGGAGAAACGGATCCCACCCACATTCGCAGTCGGGAACAGGGTATAGTCCGCCCCCACCACCCCTTTCATGACCCTCGGCCCGTGCGACGTCCTCGCACCGCTCGGCGACCCTCAACCCCCCACATCGCCGGATGACAACTGAGGCGGTCATCTGGTAGCCTGCGCCCATGACGGGCAAGCAGTTCTACGACTGGCAGACGACCGGCGGAACCGACGACGTGATGCGGCTGGTGGATTGTCTCGAGCGCGCTGACGTGTCGTGGTGCGTCATAGGCGGACTTGCCGTCAATCACTGGGCACTGCACCCGATGGTGACGGAGGACGTCGACTTCGTCGTGGTCGCCGACGCCGTCGATCGCGTCGTGGCGTTGCTCGAGGAGGCAGGTTTCCGCACCGAGCGCTTTCCGTGGTCCGTGAACTTCAAGGGACGCTCGGCCGTGAGCCTGCAACTCACCACGGAGGAGTCCTACAGGGACTTCCCGTCTAGGGCGGTCGCTGCGGACGTCCATGGCATTCTGCTGCGGGTGGCATCGCTGGCCGACACGCTCAGCGGCAAGATCAGAGCCTGGTCCGACCCAACCCGCCGGCAGAGCAAGCGCATCAAAGACCTCGCGGATATCGTCCGCCTGGTGGAGCACCACCCGCAGATCTCGGGAGTCCCTGACGGGCGAACTCAAGAAGCTGGTGGAACGCCCGGGTGCAGCGACCTAGCCCCGAGCGGGCCAGACGTCCAGCCGAGCGGCGTCGATTCACCCCAGGGTCGGCGCGCCGAGCAGGCCGCCTCCTTCACGTACCCCGGCGCAGTCTCTCTGGGGTATGCTGTCCCGCGTTCGGGACCGGCGCACCTGTCATCGAGGGACATCCATGCACACCACCAATCGACGCGCGTTCATGGCACGCACGGCGGCGGCGACCGCCGGGTTCATGATCGTGCCGCGCCACGTCCTCGGCGGGCAGGGATTCACCGCGCCGAGCGACCAGCTGACCAAGGCGATCATCGGCGTCGGCGGCATGGGACGCGGGCACTTCGCCTACGAGGGCCGGCTCCTCGCCGTGTGCGACGTCGATCGCAGGCACCTGGACGAGGCGGTGGCCGCGGCTGGCAACGACGTCACGGGGTATGCCGACTACCGCGAGATCCTGCAGCGCACGGACATTGACGTCGTGCACATCGCCACGCCGCCGCACTGGCACGCCCTGATGGTGGTCGAGGCCGCGCGCGCCGGCAAGGACATCTGGTGCGAAAAGCCGATGACGCGGACGATCGGCGAGGGCATCCGCGTGGTGGACGAGGTGAACCGCCACGGCCGCATCTTCCGGCTGAACACCTGGTTCCGGTTCAAGGACACCTTCTACGGCCTCGGAACGGACGTGAAGCCGCTGAAGAAAGTCGTCGAAAGCGGCGTCCTGGGATGGCCGCTCACCTTCACGGTCAGCGGCATCACCGGCTACGACTGGAAGTTCTACTGGAGTGGCCGAACCGACCTCAAGCCGCAGCCGGCGCCACCCGAGCTGGACTACGAGATGTGGCTGGGCCCGGCGCCCTACAAGCCATACAACGTCGCGCGCGTCCACGCCAACTTCCGCGGCTACTGGGACTACGACGGCGGCGGCCTCGGCGACATGGGCCAGCACTACCTCGACCCGGTCCAGTACCTTGCTCGGCAAGGACGACACCAGCCCGGTCCGCGTGGACGTGGACGCCCCGCAGCAGCACTACGACGCGGCCGGCTCGTGGCGCCGGATCGAATTCACGTACGCCGACGGCTGCAAGATCATCCTCGACGGCGAGAACAAGGACACCGAAGCGGCCTACATCACCGGTCCGAAAGGGAAGATCTTCCGCGGCTTCCGCTCGGACATCCCGAAACTCCAGGAACTGATCGCCACGCTGCCGGACCCCGAGCCTCAAATCGTGACGTTCTCCGACTCGGTGCGCTCGCGCCGGAAGTTCGCGCTGAACGAGTCGAACGGCCACCGGTCGTCCACCATCGTCAACCTGGGGATCATGGCCGTCAGGCTGGGCCGGACGATCCACTACGACCCGATCGCGCAACGGTGCGTGAACGACGAGGCGGCGAACCGGCTGATCAACCAGCCGATGCGCGCGCCATGGGTGCTGTGAGCGACGTGACGAGGACAAGCAGATGACCATTCCCCTTTCGACATGTCGTCGCGTCATCGCTATCCTGGGGATTCTGCTCCTCGGCACGGCGGCCGCCTTACCGGCCGCCGGTCAGGACGTGCGCCTGCTGTCCACGAAGGTCGCGGACATCCTGGCCCAGTTCCCGGGCGACAGCTCGGCGAAGCGCGACAGGCTGGCCGACGACATCCTGGCGCTCGGCGAGCCGGGCATCGCGGAGATCGCGAAGAAGCTCGTGCCAGCCGGCACCGGCAACGACACGGCGGTCCGGTTCGCCCTGAACGCCGTGTCGGTCTACGCGAGCCAGGCGGGAGAGCCGAAGCGGGCACTCGCCGAGCGCGCGCTCTGCACCGCGTTGGGATCAGCCTCCGACACGGAGGTGCGGACGTTCCTCCTGAGTCAGCTTCGACCGGTCGGACGCGACGCGGCGGTGAGGGCCGCGGCGCCGCTTCTCTCGGAGCCGGCCATGGTCGAACCGGCGACACAGCTGCTCCTGACCGTGAACAGCCCCGCCGCGCGCGCGGCGCTCGTCGGAGCGCTCGGCCGAGCGGCGGGCCCGTCGAAGTTGACGATCGTGAAGGCGCTCGGCGAGATGAAGGCCGCCGAGGCGAACGATCGGATCCTCGCGCTGGCCGGCGACTCGGATATCGTCGTGCGCAAGACCGCGCTCGCGGCGCTGGCGCACATCGCGAGCCCGAAGTCGTACGCGACGATGGTGCAGGCTGCCGAGCGAGTGGAGTTCCGCTACGAACCCGCGAACGCCACCGGCGCGCTGATCGAGTACGCGAGGGCGTTGACGGCGAAGGGTGACCGAGCCACCGCCGAGAAGGTCGCCCGCCTGGTCATGACGAAGACCGACGATGCGGAGCGGCTGCCGACGCGGGTGGCGGCGCTCGGCGTAGTGGTGGATGGGCGCGGGCCGGCGGCGCTCGCGGATCTCATCGCAGCGGTGGATCACCAGGACCCCGAATACCGCAAAGCCGCGCTGCTGTTCGGCGAGAAACTGCGCGCGCCGACTGCCGTCCGGCAGTGGACGGCCAAGGCCGACAAGGTGGATGCCGAACGTCGGGCCGAGATCATCCTGATGCTCGGCCGGCACGGCGATAAGGCGTCGGCCGCGTACATCCGCGGCGCGCTCGCGGCGAAGGAGCCCGTCGTCGTGATGGCCGCCGCCGAGTCGCTGGCCCACATGGAGCGTGGCGCGGCGAACGCGGATCTCCTGGCGCTGCTCAAGCGGTCCGACGACGATCAGGCCCGGCAGGTCGGCGACATTCTGCTGTGGACGACCGATGAGGCGCGCCTCGAGCCGATCGCCGCCGCGTTGGACGCGCTCTCACCACCGGCGAAGGCCGCCGCCGTCCGCGTGATCGGCGCCAAGTCGGGCAGGCGCTACGCGGCGCGCGTCTTCGTGCTGACGTCGGACGCGAACCCCGAGGTCCGCGCCGCGGCCATCGGCGCGCTGTCGGGAGTGGCTGGCGCAAGCGACCTGCCGGCGCTGCTTCGTCTGCTCGAGACGACGAGCGAAGCCGCCCTGGTAGACGAGGTGCAGAAAGGCGTGGTGGCCTCGGCGCGCCAGATGACGCCGGCCGGCGCCGGCGCGAAGGCGCTCGTCGGCGCGATGAAGACGTCGGCGCATCCGGAGCGAATCATCGAGGTGCTGCCGGAGGTCGGCGGCCCGCAGGCGCTGGCCGCGCTCATCGAGCGGTTCAACGCACCGGACATCAAGGGCACGGCGTTCCGCGGCCTTGTGGACTGGCGTGGCCCCGAGGCTTCCGACCGGCTCCTGGCCATCTATACGGCCGGCGAGCCGGCCTACCGTGACCAGGCGTTCAATGGCTTCGTCCGCCAGGTCTCGTCGTCTTCCCTCCCGGACGAGCAACGAGTGCTGCAGGTCCGTAAAGCGTTGGGCGTGGCGACCACGGCGCGCGAGCGGCGCGCGCTCATTCGCGCGCTGGGCAGCATGAAGACCTACCAGGCCTTCCTGGTCGCGTCCTCGTACCTCGACAACGCCGACCTGGCGAACGACGCGGCGAACGCGGTGATGCGGATCGTCCTGCCGACGCCTGGCGCGCGCGACGGTCTGAGCGGCAGGCTCGTTCGGGATGCGCTCAATCGGGTGCTGCGGGTGCTGACGGGCGGTGAGAGCGACTACGACAAGGAGAGCATCCGCGCCTACCTGAAGACGATGCCGCAGGGCGAGGGGTTCGTTTCGATGTTCAACGGGAAGGACCTCGCCGGCTGGAGGGGCCTCGTCGAGAACCCGATCGCGCGCGCGAAGATGACGCCGCAGGAGATGGCGACGAAGCAGGCGGCCGCCGACGCGAAGGCGAAGACGACCTGGAGCGTCCGCGACGGCACGATCGTCTTCAACGGCAAGGGCGACAACCTCAGCTCGGTGAAGGACTACGGCGACTTCGAGATGCTCGTCGACTGGCGCATCACGAAGGACGGCGACAGCGGCATCTACCTGCGCGGCTCGCCGCAGGTCCAGATCTGGGACCCGGCGCGCACCGACGTGGGTGCGGAGGTGGGTTCCGGCGGCCTCTACAACAACCAGAAGAACCCGAGCAAGCCGCTGGTGTTCGCCGACAATCCGGTGGGCGAGTGGAACACGTTCCGCATCCTGATGATCGCGGACAAGGTCACGGTCTACCTGAACGGCACGAAGGTCGTCGACAACGTGACGATGGAGAACTACTGGGACCGCGCGCGGCCGATCTTCCCGCGTGGGGCGATCGAGCTGCAGGCGCACGGAACCGACCTGGCGTTCCGCGACATCTACGTGCGCGAGCTGGATAGCGGTGGCAACGCGCTGTCGGAGCAGGAACGGGCCGAGGGATTCGTCCAGCTCTTCAACGGGCGCGACCTCGACGGCTGGATCGGCAATCTCGCCGGCTACACGGTCGAGGACGGCGTCCTGGTGTACAACCCGAATGCCGGCGACCGGTCGAACATCTACGCCGCGAAGGAGTACTCGGACTTCAGATTCCGGTTCGAGTTCCAGCTGACCCCCGCCGCCAACAGCGGCGTGGGCATCCGTACGCCGAACGAAGGGGACGCCGCGTACGTCGGAATGGAGATCCAGGTCCTCGACGACACGGCACCGGTCTACGCGACGCTGCAGCCGTACCAGTATCACGGCTCGGTCTACGGCGTGATTCCGGCGAAGCGTGGCGCGCTCAAGCCGGTAGGCGAGTGGAACGCCGAGGAGATCACGATTCGCGGGTCGCGCATCACGGTGACCGTGAACGGCGTCGTCACGGTGGAGGGCGATCTCGTCGAGGCAAGCAAGAACGGGACGATCGACAAGAAGGAACACCCCGGCCTGAAGCGCACGGCCGGCTACATCGGCTTCCTGAGCCACGACTCCGTGGTCAGGTTCCGCAACATTCGGATCAAGGTTCAGTAGGCTCCAGCTGTTGACGTCACCGCGCTGAGGGAATGCCAGCTGCAGTCCCCGCCGGTTGCCACGTGTTCCTGAGTTCGTGCGGGAACAGTGAAGAGCCGACCAGCCCGGTCCTCGCGAGCCAATACCCGAGGGTCGTGCGAAGACACCCGAGCCCGTACACGACGCTGCCGCGCAGATTGATCGATGACGACTCCGGCTCGTAGCGAGTCGGGCAGCTCACTTCCCCGACCGTGGCTCCCGACCACACGATCTGCGCCAGCATCTCGTTGTCGAAGACAAATCCCTCCGAACATGATGCCAGCGGCAGGGATCGCAGGAGCTCCGCCGAGAAGGCACGGTAGCCGGTGTGGTATTCGGAGAGCTTGGCTCCCAGCACGACGTTCTCCACCGCGGTCAGGATTCGGTTTGCCGCGTACTTCCAGATCGGCATGCCCCCGCGAAGCGCATACCCGCCGAGAATGCGCGAGCCCAGGACGCACGGATACAGGCCGCTCGCCAGCAGCGACGCCATCGCAGGAATCAACCGCGGGGTGTACTGGTAGTCCGGATGAAGCATGACGACGATATCGGCGCCCGCTTCGAGTGCGAGTCTGTAGCAGGTCTTCTGGTTGGCGCCGTAGCCACGGTTCGCGGGGTGAACGTGGACCTGCGCATCGGGGAGGGACCGCGCGACGGCCACGGTCTCATCGCGGCTGCCGTCGTCCACGACGAACACCCGGTCCACGATGCCGAGCGCCATCACCTCATCGTAGGTCTTCCGAAGGGTCCGCGCCGCGTTGTATGCCGGCATGACGACGACAATCCTGTTACCCTGAAGCACGCGAACCTCCGAATCTGCCGGACCGGCGTTGATTCGATGCAGGCTACTCGACGAGCAGGAACGGCAGCGTGGTCGTGATTCCGTCGTACAGGGCCGCCATCTCGGCCGCGCGACGGAGCGACCGCTCGCCGGTCCACGGTGCGAGAGCCTTCGCGGAAGCCACGCGCCAGTCGGCGTCGAGCGTCACACGCGCCACGCCGTCGTCGAAGATCCGTTCCGCGCCGGCGACGGTGAGGCGGCTCTCCATGCCCCCGTCCCGTCTGCGAATCACCACGCCCTCGATGCGGAAGGCATTGCCGGCCTCGGCTTCGAACGCCGCCGCGTCGAGGAACAGGCGCGGCTTGTCCAGGTACGGGCGGCCGTGGTGGACGCAGAACGTCTGGCAGTTGTCGCACTCGTTGCAGAAGTCGTCCACGTGCAGGATCTGCCGGTGTTGCGCGACGCGGAAGTCCTCGCGGCCCGCGACGCGCACGCCGCCGTCGACGAGAGCCAGCAGCGGAAGCGTCCAGTGGACCGGTTCGATCGTGAACGTGTAATTCGCCCGGTTCGGGCAGACCTCCACGCACTTGTCGCAGAAGGTGGTGCACTGCACACAACGAAGGGCCTCGGCGCGCGCGTCCGCGTCGGTGAGCGTCGATTCGATGAGCGCGAAGCCGCCGCGAGCGGCGACCGGCAGCATCGCCGGCCGTGCCGCTGGGATGCGGCGTGAGCGAGCCAGCTTGACGGCGGCGACGTCGTCGTCTGAGAGCGTCGGCCGCGGCCACGGCCGCTCGGCGACCGGCACGCCGAGATGCTCGCAGAATCGCCTCCGCCGCGGCGCGGCCGTCCGCGCACGCCGAGATGATGCTGCCCGGTTCGATGACGACATCGCCGCCCGCAAAGACGCCCCGCGGACCAGCGCAGCGCGTCGCCTCGTCCACCATCACGCCGCCGCCCTCGTGACGCACGACGCGGCTGCCGTCGAGAAACGCGAGTTCCGGCCGCTGGCCGACGGCGACGACCACCGAGTCGCAGGCGACGGTGAACTCGCTGCCCGCGATGGGAACCGGCGACCTTCGACCGTCTGACCCGGCCTCACCCAGGGTATTCCTGACGCACCTCACTCCGACGACACGGCCGGCATCGCGCAGGATCTCCACAGGCGTGACGAGCTCCTCGAGGATGTTGCCCTCCTCGATGGCGCCGTCGAGCTCCTCGCCGTCCGCTGGCATCTCGGCGCGCGTTCGACGGTAGAGGAGAGTGGCGGGCGTCCCGGTGAACCGGCGCGCCGTCCGGACGGCGTCCATCGCCGTGTCTCCGCCGCCGATGACGAGGGCCTTCCCTCCAAGGTCTACGCGCTCGCCGAGGCGCGAGCGGCCCAGGAGGACGAGCGCCGGAATCACTCCAGGCCCCTCGACCCCGGGCACGCGAAGCGGCGCGTCGCGCTGGAATCCGCTGGCCAGGTAGACCGCGTCGAAGCCCTGCCCGAGCAGGTCCTCTGGCGGACCGGTGACGGGCGTGTTCAGCCGCAATTCGACACCGAGCGCGAGGATCCGATCGATGTCGCGCTGGACGATCTCCCACGGCAGGCGGAACGGCGGCACGGCGCGCATCATGCCGCCCGGCGCGTCCCTCTTCTCGAAGATGGTCACGCGCACGCCGTTCAGCGCAAGGAAGCCGGCCGCCGCCAGTCCCGATGGCCCGGCGCCGACGACGGCCACGGCGCGCCCGGTCGGCTCCAGACGGGCCGACGCATAGTCAACGCGGCCGCGCTCCTCGGCAACCCGCTTGAGAGCCCTGATGGCCACGCTTTCCTCGTAGTCGTTGCGCGTGCACTTCGTCTGGCACAGCCTCGTGCAGACGTAGCCGGTCACACCGGGCAGCGGGTTTCGCGCGAGGATCGTCTCCAGCGCGCGATCGGTACTCGCCCTGCGCGATGTGCCAGGCGTACCCGGGCACGTCCTGCTCGACGGCGCAAGCCTCCACGCACGGCGCGACCACGCAGTCCCAGAGTCCCAGGGCCGACTTCACCTTCGGCAGGCCGTGAGGGAACGCCGGCTTCTTGTAGCGCGGGTGACGGGCCGCCTCGGCGGCCGCGGCGCGCACGTGTGCCAGCCTGTCGCGCGACAGATCTGCCAGTGTCGAGGCGCCGCGCTCACGCATTGCCGCCGCGAGGCGATCGAGCCACTGCGTCATGCGCGCCACCCCGCCCGGCTTGAGGAGGTCCGTGCATCCAGTGACGGGCAGTGCGCCGCACCCAAGCACGGTTGCGACGTTCTCCGCGTCGGCACCAGCGGAGTAGGAGACGTGCAGATCGCCGCCGAACTCGTGCAGCAGCCTGTCGTAGAGGCGCATCGTCACCGGGTAGAGCGCCCGGCCCGACATGTACATCTCGCCACCGGGGAGCCTCCCGGCGTGGTTGCTCATCGCCAGCGTGTTGCTCAACTTCACGCCGAACGTCAGGCCGAGGCGAGCGGCCGCCTCCTTCAGCGAGCGGATCAGCGCGACGGCCCGGCCGTACTGGAGGTCGTGGTCGAAGACCGCGTCGGGAATGCGAATCTCGCGGAACCCAAGCTGGTCGTGGAGAATGCCGAATACCGTCTCCTGTCCCAGCAGCGTTGGGTTCAGCTTGACCACCGTGTGAAGCCCGCGCTCCTCCAGGCAGTACCGCGCGATCCGCTCGATCTCGTCCGGCGGGCAGCCGTGCATCGTCGAGAGCGTGACGCTGTTGACGATGGCCGCGGGGATGTCGACGTCGGCGAAGCGCGGGAACTCGCGCCGGAGCGTCGTGCGGATCGCCGCGAGCGGCTCGGAGGCGTCGGCCATCACGTCCATGAAGCGCGTCATGCGCGGGTGGCGGATGCCGGCGAGGTCGTAACCGATGCTCATGTCGAAGATCGCGCCCGGGCCGCCCCAGCCGAGCGCCCGCGCCAGGACGTGGACGAGCGCCCACGCGGCGACGTACTCGTGCGCCGACTGGTTCAGCGACAGCTCCTGCGACCACTCGACGTTGTAGCCCTCGTCGGTCATGTCGATGCACGGCCGGGGAATCGCGAGGTCGTCTTTCACTTGGACGGTCTTCAGCTCGATGAACCGGCCGCCGCACAGCCACGAGGCGACGATGTTCTGACTGAGTTGCGTGTGGGGGCCGGCCGAGGGGCCGATGGGGGTCGCCAGCGACTTACCGAAGAGGGACGGTACGCCGAAGGCAGCGGTGGGCGTGTGGAAGAGCGGCGACGGGATGTCGAAGATCGCACGGCGACGCTCGTACTCCATCAGCACGCGGCGCAGTTGCGTGGCGAACGGCTGGACGCGCATCACGTCGGACATCACAGAGAGTAGGCCATCGGGCTCCGCCCGACGTCAAGCGCGTGCTACAATTTCCTGTTTAGGGACTCGCAGGAATAGCCGGCCTTACGGCGGCGGTCTGGCAGCATGGGTCACGACTGGATCACGGTTCGCGGCGCCCGGGTCCACAACCTCAAGGACATCGACGTCGATCTGCCCCGGGGGCAGCTGGTGGTCATCACCGGCCTGTCCGGGTCGGGGAAGTCGTCGCTCGCCTTCGACACGATCTACGCCGAGGGGCAGCGCCGCTATGTCGAATCGCTGTCGGCGTACGCCCGCCAGTTCCTCGAGCAGATGGAGAAACCGGACGTCGACCTGATCGACGGACTGTCGCCGGCCATCTCCATCGAGCAGAAGACGACGGCGTCGAATCCGCGGTCCACGGTGGGCACGGTCACCGAGATCCACGACTACCTGCGGCTGCTCTTCGCGAACATCGGCATCCCGCATTGCCACTCGTGCGGCCGGGAGATCTCGTCACAGTCGCTCAGTCAGATCGTCGACCTCGTGTTCGCGTACCCGTCGAACGAGCGCATCAACGTGATGGCGCCGATCGTCCGCGGGCGGAAGGGCGAGTTCAAGAAGGAACTGGCCGCGCTCCGGACGCGGGGATTCACGCGCGCGCGAATCGACGGGCAAGTCCGGACCCTCGAGGAGGACATCGAACTCGAACGGCGCCGAAACCACACGATCGAGGTGGTGGTGGACCGGCTGCTCGTCCGGCCCGGCATCGAGCGCCGGCTCTCGGACTCGGTCGAGATGGCGCTCAATCTGGCCGACGGCATCGTCATCATCAACAGCGTGGAAGCCGGGGACCGGCTCTTCTCGAGGCGGCTGGCCTGCGTTGACTGCGGTGTCAGCATGCCGGAGATGACGCCGCGGGCGTTCTCCTTCAACTCGCCGCACGGGGCGTGCCCGGAGTGTCAGGGCCTTGGATCGCTCTACGATTTCGACCCGGCGCGCCTGGTGCCGGACGAGTCGGTCTCGCTGCTCGACGGCGCCGTCGCGCCGTGGGCGCTTGGCGACAAGCGGCTGGTGCGCGAAGCGCTGGCCGCGCTCGGCCGCAACTTCGGGATCGACCTCGCCGCGCCGTTCGGCGCGCTGCCGAAGCGGGCGAGGGACCTGCTGCTCTACGGCCCGGATGCGGTTCGCAGAAACGGGAACGGGAACGGCGCGGGACGGGGCGCGGCTGTCGCAGTGGCTCCAGCGCCGACGAAGCGCCGCAGGCGCGTCGCCGACCCGTACGGGCGCGATTTCGAGGGCCTGATTCCGAACTTCAGGCGGCGCTTCGAGCAGGGCACGTGGTCCGAGCAGGAGGACCTCGAGCGGTATCGGTCGCTGCGCCCGTGCGCGGCCTGTCACGGCGAGCGCCTGAAGCCTCAGAGCCGCAGCGTCCAGGTGAAGGGCCGCACGATTACCGAGTACTCCGATCTCCCGCTTGGCGATGCGCTGCGCGAGTTCGAGAACATGGCGCTTTCGAGCCGCGAGCAGCTCATCGCGGGCCGCATTCTCCGCGAGATTCAGGATCGGCTGCGCTTCCTGACCGACGTCGGCGTGGGCTACCTGACGCTCGGCCGGAGCGCTGCGACGCTGTCGGGCGGGGAAGGGCAGCGGATCAGGCTGGCCACGCAGATTGGCGCGAGCCTGCGCGGGGTGCTGTACGTGCTCGACGAGCCGTCCATCGGCCTTCACCAGCGCGACAACAGGCGGCTGCTGGCGACGCTTCGCCGGCTGCGGGACCTCGGGAACACGGTGATCGTCGTCGAACACGACGAAGAGACGATTCGCACGGCGGACTACCTCGTGGACCTTGGGCCGGGAGCCGGCGAGCACGGCGGTCGGGTGATCTTCCAGGGCCCGCCGAGCGCGCTCATGTCGGCGCCGCCGGAAACCGCTCCGGGAGTGGTTTCCGGCCAGACGACCGCGGGAATCACTCCCGGAGTGGTTACGTCGTCGCTGACCGGGCAGTACCTGCGGGGCGAGCGGACGATCGACACTCCGGCGACGCGGCGCGCGACCGACCGCGGCGCGCTCGTCATCCGCGGCGCCCGCGCCAACAACCTGAAGAACGTCGACGTCCGCATCCCGCTCGGCGTCTTCACGGCCGTGACGGGCGTGAGCGGGTCCGGGAAGTCGACGCTCGTCAACGACATCCTGTACCGGTCGCTGGCGAGGCTGCTCTACCGCGCCTCCGACCAGCCGGGCGAGCACAACGGCATCGACGGCATCGAGCTGGTGGACAAGGTGATCGAGATCGACCAGTCGCCGATCGGCCGGACGCCGCGCTCCAACCCGGCGACGTACACCGGCCTCTTCGCGTTCATCCGCGAGCTGTTCGCCGTGCTGCCCGACGCCAAAGCACGCGGGTTCAAGGCCGGGCGCTTCTCCTTCAACGTCAAGGGCGGCCGCTGCGAGACCTGTCAGGGGGGCGGCGTCATCGTCGTCGAGATGCACTTCCTGCCGAACGTCTACGTGACGTGCGAGGAGTGCAAGGGACGCCGCTACAACCGCGAGACGCTCGAGATTCACTACCGCGGCAAGTCGATCGCGGATCTGCTGAACCTCACCGTCCACCAGGCTCTCGAACTGCTCGAGAACTTCCCGCCGATTGCCGGCAAGCTCCGAACGCTCCAGGAAGTCGGGCTCGGCTACATCACGCTCGGCCAGTCGGCCACGACGCTCAGCGGCGGCGAAGCCCAGCGTGTGAAGCTCGCCAAGGAGCTGTCGCGGCGGAGCACCGGCCGGACGCTCTACATCCTCGACGAGCCGACGACGGGGCTGCATTTCGAAGACACGAAGAAGCTGCTCGACGTGCTTGGGCGGCTGGTCGACCAGGGGAACTCGGTCGTCGTCATTGAACACAACCTCGACGTGATCAAGACAGCCGACCACGTAATCGACCTCGGCCCCGAGGGCGGCGACGAGGGCGGCCGGGTGGTGGCGTCGGGCACGCCGGAAGAGGTGTCTCGCGTCGCGAAGTCACATACTGGTCGGATCCTGGCGAGCCTCTTCCGCCGGCCTCCCCTGAGGATCGTCAGAAAAATGGCGGTCTAGACTGGCGTGGTGCGGGAGCCACACTTCGCCGTCCGCCTGGCGTAGTCAATTAGCCACAGCCTGCTCAGCTCTGGCTTGATTCGCGGCCGCGATATTGCTTTAAGTATAACTATAATAATGATTTATAAGTCTCTGTTCGTCCAGGCCGCGAACGGTATGGCGCTTGCTGAGTCACCAACCGCCATCATTTGGCCGACTTGCGGATAGGGACCTTCATGGACTCACAGCGGACTCTTCGGCGGTCGGTTTCCTGTGCGGGAATCGGTCTTCATTCAGGCAAGAAAGTCACGTTGACGCTCAAGCCGGCTCCAGCGGATTCCGGGATCCGGTTTCGGCGGACCGATCTGGGCGGCGTCGAGATCGATGCCACCGTCCGCAACATCGCCGGCGTCGAGTACGCGACGGGACTGGCCCGCAACGAAGGATCCGTGGAAACGGTCGAGCATCTGCTCGCCGCGCTCGCGAGCCTCGGCATCGACAACGTCGTCGTCGAACTGAACCACCCCGAAGTGCCGATCATGGACGGCAGCGCGGCGCCGTTCGTCTACCTGATCCAGGAAGCCGGCGTCCGCACGCTCCAGGAATCGCGGCGCTTCATGCGCATCACGCGGCCGATCGAGCTCGTGCGCGGTGACAAGCGCATCGCCGTCTATCCGGCCGACGAGTTCAAGGTCAGCTACTCGATCAGCTACGACCACCCGCTGCTGCGCCACCAGACGCGCACGACGGCGATCACCGAATCGGCGTTCGTCGAGGAGATCGCCCCGGCCCGCACGTTCACCTTCCTCAAGGAAGTCGAACTGCTGCGGCAGCACGGCTTCGCGCTCGGCGGCTCGCTCGAGAACGCGGTCGTGGTGGGCGAGGCCGGCATCCTGAACACCTCGCTCCGATTCGACGACGAGTTCGTCCGCCACAAGATCCTCGACGTGGTCGGTGACATGGCGTTGCTGGGAGTTCCGCTGCTCGGTCACGTGGTCGCCCATCGCGGCGGTCACGGGCTGCATACCGCGTTCGCGGCGAAGATCCTCGAGGCGCGCGAGTCGTGGGAGATGGTGGAGGCGCAGGCCATGCCGGCGCCATCGGCCGCGCCGATTGGCGTGCCGGTTCCGGCCGGACGGTAGGAACGGAAGCCAGAATTCAGAAGGCGGGACAGAGACGCAGAACCGGGAAGGCCGCGCGGATCTTCTCCGTTCTGCGTTTGTCTTTTCAGGCGTTCTTCGATCGAGGCTTCTTCTTTCCAGCTGCCAGCTTCTGCATGTAGGTGGCGAGACGTTCGTTCTCGAACCGCACGGTGTTGTGGAAGAGGCTCTCGGCCAGGTAGTCCCGCCGTTCCTTCCCGGTCATCTGTCCGATCAGATGCCGGATCTCGCGCATCATGTCCTCGTAGGATCGGTCGAGCTCCCGCCTGGCGGTCACTTCCTGGAAGAGCGTTTCGATGATGGCCAGCAGGTCGCCATCGAGCGCGATGTCAGCGCCGGTCGTCGTCGTAATCCTGCGCATGGCTACCCCCCGAAGCTTCTAATCGCGCCGGCCTCGTCGGGATGGATTTCCAGGAAGTTCTGGGCGCCGGTCATCGTGAGCATGGTCTCGACGCGCTTCTGAACGCCGCAGAGCTTCAGCGCGCCCGACGCCGCGCTGGCCTGGCGGTAGAGATCCATGAGACAGCCGATGCTGGCGCTGTCGATGTAGTTCACCGCCGCGAGGTCGATGACGACCTTCTTGTCGCCGGCGGTCAGCAGGGACGACACCGAGCCGGCGAAGTCGGAGAGCAGGGGATACATCAGCCGTGCCTCGCCGATGCGAACGAGCGTGACATCTCCGGTGCGAGCGATGGTGAGGTTCATTCGAGCACTCCCGAAGCGCCGTTGCCCGGTCGACGCCCATGGGTCCGACGCCCCTCGGCCTCCTCGCGAAGCCGCAGGATCCGCCGGGCCAGTTCCTTCCTCCCGCGGTTGATGCGCGACTTCACGGTCCCTTCCGGGAGGCGCAACCGCTCTGCGATCTCAAGATACGACAGTTCCTGAATATCGCGAAGCAGAACCGCGATCCGGAGGGTCTCGGGCAGTGTCTGCAGCGCCTGCCGCAGCAGCGCGGCGAGGTCGCGGTTCTCGAGCGTCGCGAGCGGGCTGGCCTCGGAGGACGCGGGCGACAGATCCTCGGACGTCACGTCCCGGTCGATGGTCTGCCGCTCCTTTCGCACGCTCCGGTAGTGATCGATGCAGAGATTGCGGCTGACGCTGATCAGCCACGTCTGGAAGTTGGCGCGGCGGTCGAAGCTGTCGAGCGAGCGGAAGATCTTGAGGAAGATGTCCTGCGCCAGGTCCTCGGCCTGCTCGTGCGATCCGACGAACTGGTAGGCGACGTTGAACACCTTCCGCCAGTGCAGCCTGACGATCTGCTCCCACGGCGATCTGGTCGCCGGCGAGGCACTGCTCGATCAGCCGGTCGATGGCTGCTGGCTGGGGCGAAGGGAGTTGGGGCGTCATGCCATCGAGCACATCGGCGGGAATCGGATGATAACAAAGCGTTTTTCGCGATGTCAAACGACGGGCGCTCGGGTAAGATCCCGTCCGTGACCAACGCGCGCTCGGCGTTCGCCCGCGACGCTGCCGCCGGCCTGTCGTGCGACGGCGTCCCGCTCGCGGACATCGCCGCGAAGGCCGGTACCCCGACGTACGTCTACAGCGCGGCGGCAATTCGATCGACGTGGCAGCGATTCGACGCGGCGTTCACCGGCGTGCCGCACGCCATCCACTACGCGCTGAAGGCGAACTCCACGCTCGCCCTGCTCCGGCTGCTCCGCGGACTCGGCAGCGGCGCCGACGCCAATTCCTGGGGCGAGATCGAGGTCGCGCTCCGCGCCGGGTTCATCCCCGAGCAGCTGGTCTTCACCGGCGTCGGCAAGACGCCGGACGAGCTGCGCGCCGCCGTGCCGCTCGGCCTCCGTTCGATCAACGCCGAGTCGCCGGGCGAACTGGAGCGCATCGACGCCCTGGCGCGAAGCCTCGGCATCCGCGCACGCGTGGCCGTGCGTCTCAATCCCGATATCGAGGCGGGCGCGCACCCCCACATCTCGACGGGCCGGCGGATCGACAAGTTCGGCGTGCCGATCGAGCTCGGCAGAGAGCTGTACCGGAAGATGGCCGGGACGGCCGGCCTCCAGCCGGTCGGCGTCCACGCGCACATCGGGTCTCAGAATCGCCGGCGTCACGCCGCTCAGGCAGGCGGCCGAGGCGCTGGCGGCGTTCGTCGCCGACCTGCGCGAGGACGGCATCGCGATCGAGCACCTCGACCTGGGCGGCGGGCTGGGCATCTCGTACGACGGCGCGGCGACGGCCACGATCGAGGACTACGCGGCGGCGGTGCTGCCCGCGGTCGCGCCGACCGGCCTTACGATCCTCATCGAGCCCGGCCGCGCCGTGGTCGCGCGTCTGCCGTGCTTCTGGCGCGCGTCGTGGACGTCAAGGCCTACTTCGACGCGAAGCCGTTCGTCGTGCTCGACAGCGGCATGACCGAACTGATTCGGCCCGCGCTCTATGGCGCCTACCACCGCATCGAGCCGGTGATGCCTCGCGCCGGCGCGCTGCGCATGTGCGACGTCGTCGGGCCGCTCTGCGAGAGCAGCGACGTCGTCGGGAGCGACCGGGACCTCCCGCCGGTCGAGGTCGGCGACCTGGTGGCGGTGTTCGACGCGGGCGCCTACGGATCGACGATGGCGTCGACCTACAATCGCCGCCCGCTTCCCTGCGAGGCGCTGGTGGACGGCGGGACGTGGACGATCATTCGGCGGCGACAGACGGTGGACGAGATGGTGGCGAACGAGAACTGAGAATGAGAATTGAGAATTGAGAATTGAGAACGGAAGAACGCCGAACGGAAGACGGAGAGCGAAAGACGAAGGCCGAAGGACGGAAGACGCCACATTGCGAGTCGAGCGTGAGTACGGCGCCGCCTTCCTCAATTCTCCATTCTTCATTCTCCATTCTCAATTAGGGAAATCACCATGTCCGGTGTGCTGATCGCGTTCGAAGGACTCGACCAGAGCGGGAAGGAGACGCAGGCCAAGACGCTGGCGGCGCGCCTCGTCGAGGCCGGCCGGCGCGTGACGATGGTGTCGTTTCCCGACTACGCGACGCCGATCGGAGCCGAGCTGTACCGGGCGCTGCACGGCGAGCGCGACTACGGGCCGGACGTGATCCAGATGCTGATGATCGCGAACCGGTACGAGTGGAAGCCCGCCATCCTCAGGGCGCAGCGCCGAGGGCCACGTCGTGGTGGCTGACCGCTACCTGGCGTCGAGCGTCGCCTACGGCGAGGCGCAGGGGCTCGATCCCGACTGGCTGTTCGAGGCCCAGCGCTACCTGCCGCCGCCGGCGCTGACCGTCATGATCGACATCGCGCCCGCAACCGCCGTCGCGCGCAAGCAATCCAACCGGGACCGGTTCGAGCGGGACCTGGCGATGCTCGAGCGGGTGCGCGTCAGCTACCGCCGCCAGGCCTCCGGTCCGGGCTGGGTGGCCATCGACGGCGAGCGGGCGGTCGACGAGGTGGCGGCCGACGTCACCCGCGCGGCATGGACGCTGCTCGCGCCGCGGTAAGCGCCCGCACGTCACGCACGCCGCCCGCCTTCAACACGGCCGCGCACGCTTCCAGCGTGGCCCCCGTCGTGCACACGTCGTCGACGAGCACCACGGACGCGCCGCGCAGGCGCAGGTCGTGCCGGCGCCGGCGCAGGAAACCCCGCCGTGGAGGGGCGAAGGCCGCCTGCACGTTGCGGCGCCGCCGCGCGGCGCTCAGGCCGAACTGCGGGGCGGTGGCGCGGACGCGGCGCAGCGCGTGGAGGACCGGCGGGCCCAGCCCGCTCGCAAGATCGTCGGCCTGGTTGAACCCCCGCGCGTGCCGGCGCCGCCAGTGCAGCGGGACCGGCACCACGACAGTCGGCCCCTGCCAGCACCTCCCGACCGCGCTCCCTCATCAGGGCGCTCAGCCGGACGGCCAGCGTCCGCCGCCCTCGGTACTTGAGCGCGTGGAGGAGCTGGCGGAGCACCCCGTCGTAGGGCCCGGCGGCTCGCACGCAGGTGAGCAGGGCGGGCTGCCGGCGGCAGCGCGCGCAGAGGCCGGACGACACGGTCTCGCCCGCGCCAGGCCGGCAGCGGGTCGCCGCACGTGCGGCAGAACGGCGGCGTGACGGGGACGACGGCCCGCCAGCAGGACGCGCAGACGGGGCCGTCAATCGGGGTGTCGAGCGAGGTGCCGCAGGTGAGGCACCGGGGGGCGATCAGGACGGACAGGGCGGCGTTCGACCACCCGCGGAGGATGGACACGAGCGCCAGCGCCAGGCGCCTACTCGCGCGGGGCGCGTCCCCTGGCCGGCTGGGGTTCTTCGGGCAGCGGGACGCGCTCGGCGCTGCCCCAGAGCCGCTCGAGCGCGTAGAACTCGCGGCGCTCGCCGCTGAAGACGTGGACGACGAAGTCGAAGTAGTCGAGCAGCACCCACTCGGCTCGCTGGAGTCCCTCGACATGGGCCGGCCTCACCTGCTCCTTCCGAAGCGCGTCCTCGACGGCGTCGGCGATGGCCTGCACCTGGCGGAGGTTCTTCCCCGAACAGATGACGAAGTAATCGGTGAAGGCGTCGACCGACCGCAGGTCGAGCACCCGGAGGTCGATGGCCTTCTTGTCGCGCGCCGCCTCGATCGCCAGCCGAATCTGCCGGCGGCAGGCCTGGCGCCTTCGACGCTCCGGGTCTCGTCTCAGTGGTATTCATGCAAGACCGCTTCCTGATGCGAACGTCTCACCGATCGGTACAGCCGATGCCGGCCGATATGGCGCTCGACGTCGGGCGCGACAAGCCCGGCGAGCGAGCGTGCCCGGGCCGCCCGCTCGCGGATCTCGGTCGACGACACGTCGGGCGTGGCCGCATTCACGAGGAAAACCGCGCATGGCGGCTCGTCGGCGTCGTCGCGGGCGCCTTCGGCCACCAGCCGCATCCGCGCCGCCAGGTCCGGGCACGCGTGCCTTCATCAGCCCGAGCGCCTGGCCCGGCCGCGCCACGACGACGAAGTGCGCCAGGTCGAGGACCGCCGGATAGTCGCGCCACGTCGCAATTTCTGCAAACGCGTCCGTGCCCAGGATGAAGAAAAGTTGCGACGCTTCGTACCCCGCCTCGTGAAGCCGCCTGAGGGTGTCGGCCGTGTAGGAGGGACCGGGCCGCCCAGTTCGAGGTCGGACGCCAGGAACCGGGGATGCGTCCCGACGGCCAGCGACAGCATCGCGAACCGGTGGAACGCCGACGCCCTCGGCTGCGCCGCGCGGTGCGGAGGGCGGTGCGAGGGGATGAACAGGACCCGGTCGAGCGCCAGCGCACTGCGCGCGGCCTCGGCGGCGGCGACGTGCCCCTCGTGGACCGGGTCGAACGTCCCCCCAGAACTCCGGTGCGGCCGGGCAGGGGCGTCATGCCTCCTCGTCGCGTCGCGGCGCCCACGGTCATCCCACGCCACAGCGCCTCGAGCAGCGCCGGCACGCCCTGTGCCGGTCACGGCCGAGATCGGGAAGACGGGAAGCCGCCACTCGCCCGCCTTGGCCCGGAGGCGTTCAAGCCGCTCCGGCTCGTCAACCGCGTCGATCTTCGTGGCGGCGACCAGCTGCGGGCGTTGCAGCAGTTCCGCCTGAAACAGCTCGAGCTCCCGCCGAATCACCGTCGAGGTCGTCCGCCGATTCCCGCCCGGAGGCGGACGACACGTCCACCATGTGGATCAGCACCTTCGTGCGCTCGATGTGACGGAGGAACTGGTGCCCGAGGCCGAGCCCGCGGTGCGCGCCTTCAACCAGGCCTGGAATGTCGGCGACGACGAAGCTGCGGTCGCCGTCCAGCCGCACGACGCCGAGATGCGGGGTGAGCGTCGTGAACGGGTAGTCGGCGATTTTGGGCTTCGCGGCCGAGATGCGCGAGATGAGCGTCGACTTGCCGGCGTTCGGATAGCCGACGAGTCCGACGTCAGCGAGCAGCTTCAGCTGGAGCCTGAGCGCCCAGGCTTCGCCCGGATATCCAGGGTCGGCGCGTCTCGGCGCCCGATTGGTGGACGTGGCGAACTGCGAGTTCCCGCGCCCGCCGTGGCCGCCCTGCGCCACGAGCACTCGCTGGCCGGCTTCGGTGAGGTCGGCCAGCGGCTCGACCGCGGTGCCGTCGGCCTCCACCCGGAACGCCATGGTTCCGACCGGGACCTCCAGCGCGAGGTCCTCGCCGTTCCGCCCGTGGCGATTGGATCCCTGGCCGTGCCCGCCGCGCCTGGCGTTGAATTCGGGGTGGAACCGGAAGTTGACGAGCGTATTGAGGTGGGAGCTGGCGAGCAGGAAGACCGATCCTCCATTGCCGCCGTCGCCGCCGTCGGGCCCGCCGCGAGGAACGAACTTCTCCCGGCGGAAGCTGACGCATCCGCGACCGCCATCGCCGGCGGAAACCCGGATGTCCACCTCGTCAACGAACATTCAGTGGCAGTCGCCTATTCGACCGGCAGCACGCTGATCTTGCGGCCATGCCCGCCGTGATCCTCGAAGCGGACGCGCCCGGTGACCTTCGCGAACAGCGAATCGTCTTTCGCGAGTCCGACGTTCAGGCCGGGGCTGAACCGCCGCCCGCGCTGCCGGACCAGGATCGACCCGCCCGTGACGATGTTGCCGTCGAAGCGCTTGACGCCCAGCCGCTGCGAATTGCTGTCGCGGCCGTTGCGCGAGCTGCCTTGCCCTTTCTTATGTGCCATGAGAACTCACCCTAGAGCACGATGTCCTTGACCGTGACGCGCGTGTAGGTGCTGCGATGGCCCTTGGTCCGCCGCATGCCTTTGCGCCGCTTCTTCTTGAACACCCGGATTTTCGGGCCGCGCGCCACGCCGTCGACGACGGCGACGACCCGGGCACCCGCGAGGAACGGCGCGCCAGTCATCAGCTCGCCGCCGTCCTTTTCGACCATCAGCACCTGGTCGAAGCTGACCTCCGCGCCCTTCTCGCCGTCGACCTTGTCGACCACGAGCGTCGAGCCCGGAATCATCTTCACCTGGTGGCCGCCGCACTGGACAATCGCGTACACGCGTGTATCTCCTGTCGCTGCTGTCGCCCCCGGCCGGGACAAGCCCCTGCACGGCCTCCGCCTGCCAGGAGGAAACTCCTAGTCTACCATCAAACGGTCAAATCCGGAACCCTGCGGAAAGCCGCGCCCTACCTCAGGAGCACGCGCATGCCGCGGATCTTCTGGCTGCTCAACGTGCCGAGGAAGCCGGGGATCAGTCGGTCCATCAACTCGAAGTAGGAGGACAGCGCCGGCGTCTCCTGATTCGGGTTGTAGAGCACTTCTTCCCGAAACACCTCTGAGTGGAGCACGGCGCCCGTCCGTCCGTCGATGAAGACGAACTTCGGTCGGAGGATGTAGCCCTTGCGCTCCATGTAGGTCCGCGTCGGTTCCACCGTCCGCCGGCCGTACGCGTCGACCGCCTCGTTCTCGCGCTGTACGAAGCCGGTGCGCTGATACGGGGTGAACAGCACCGAGCCGGTGACGATCAGCGGGGCCTGGAACTCGTCGCCGAGCTTCTTCCAGTACTCCGGGTTCTCGAAGACGTAGTTGTAGGCCTCGAGGTCCTTCTCGTCGCGGATCTGTTTGGGCAGCGCCGTCGGATCGATCGTCACGGCCGGCTGGCCGTCGGCGCCCGACGGGGCCTGCGGAGGCGGAGCCTCGATCAGCGAGACGGCGTCGGCCTCGATGACTCTCAGGCTCGACTTGGTGCGGAGCTGGCTGCGCAGGAGGCGCACCGTTTCCAGGTTCGCATCGACGTCCTCGGTGCCGCCGGCGACGAACCCCACTACGAGCACCCGCTGGAACGACGAGGTGTCGAGCTTCGGCTGGATGGGCGTCTCAATCGGGGTCTCGTAGACGGCCGTGCCGCACGCGGCGACCGCCAGGACCGCGAGAACGCTACTTAGTGTTGCGGCGGCTCGCGCAATCATTGATTTCCTTGAAGAACTCGTAGTTCTGTCGAATGGAGGCGCTCTTCGGGTCCAGGGAGATCGCCGTGTCGTAGGCCTTTCGGGCCTTCTCGAACAGCCCCTCGTGCTCGTAGGCCACCGCCAGGTTGTTGAAGGCGGCGGCGTAGGTCGGATCCATCTCGACCGCCCGCTCCCACCGATACATCGCCTCTTTCCAGAGGCCCTTCTGCGCCACTTCGATGCCGAACTGCACCAGGGCCTTCGCCTCGTTGCGCGGGTTCGCGGCGAGGGCCGGCGGCACGCAGAGCGCGAGGACCAGAACAGCCGACGACAGGATCTTCCGCATGATATTCCCAGTGTCCTAGTACTTCGACTCGCAAATACGGCCACGATCGGCTCTCGCGGCACGTGGCCGGCTGCGCTCGCTCAGCACTAGTCCTGAGGGCACAAATACGTTGCCGTGTTGTGCATCGAAGGCTAAGCACGGATACGTTCCACTATAAGCTGTCGGGCCGGGGCGCGCAAACTGAAGGCCGGCCCGTCGAAAGCGGCTCTTGCGCAGGCGCCCGGACGGGCCTATAGTGGAAACCGAGGTCGGGCTCCGGCCGCCTGTTCCGGGCTGCCGGCTCGGTCTCTGCCTGCATCGAGCCACCGCCACGCGTCGGCACTCACCCTCCGCGGCTGCTTTCGTTGCGATCGCCCGGAGTGCGGCGTCAGTCGTCGTCGCGAGGAGTCCGCCATGCTGAGCCTGGATGACACGGTGGCACTGTCGGTGTGGTACGCGGGTCGCGGCTCCGGGTGGTCGAGCAGCTTCGGCGCGGCCAACCGGACCTCACGCTCGAATCGGTCATCGACGCGGGGGCGGACGCGCCGCCGCCGGCCAATCTGGTGAGCCTGTTGCGGCGCCGCGCAGCGACCGCGCTGGCGTCGGCCCGCAGGCTGGGCATCGACGCGGTGCCCTTTGGCGACGCCCGCTACCCGGCCCTGCTCGCCCCGATCCCAGACCCGCCGCTCGTGCTCTGGATGCGAGGAGACCCGTCAGCCTTCGACCAGCCCTCGGTGGCTATCGTCGGCTCACGCGCCGCGACGTCCTACGGCCTCGAGGCAGCGTCGCGGCTGGCCGGGGACCTCGCGGCGGCCGGCGCGCTCGTGGTCAGCGGACTGGCGCGCGGCGTCGATTCCGCCGCCCATCGCGGCGCCCTTGCGGCCGGCGGACCGACGGCCGCCGTCCTCGGATCGGGTGTGGACGTCGTCTATCCACCCGAGCACGGCGGGTTGTGCGAGGCCATCGCCGCCGAAGGCGTCGTGCTGAGCGAGTGGCCTCCTGGCACGGCGCCCCGCCCCTTCCATTTCCCCGCGCGAAATCGGATCATCAGCGGGCTCTCGCTGGCCGTGGTCGTGGTCGAGGCGGCCGAGAAGAGCGGGTCGCTGATCACGGCCGGCTACGCTCTCGAGCAGGGGCGTGCTGTGATGGCGGTACCGGGCAACATCCTGTCCGGGCGGCACCGCGGGTGCCACGGCCTGATCCGGGACGGCGCCGCCGTGGTCGAATCGGCCGAGGACGTCCTGGCCGAACTCCGGAGCAGCTCGCTCCGCCCGGCAGTGCGGGAGGGCTCGGCTCGAGCGTCGGCCGACCCTCTGCTGGCGTGCATGCAGCCGGGCGAGAGCCACGACGTGGAGTCGCTCGGGCGCGAAACCGGCCTCACGGCGCCGCAACTGCTGTCGCAGCTGCTGGCGCTGGAGCTGCAGGGTGTGGTGCGCCGGGTTGACGGGGGGAGGTTCGTTCGGGCCAGCCGAACGTGCTAACGTAGGACCTTCGATGCCCAAATCACTTGTCATTGTCGAGTCGCCCGCCAAGGCGAAGACGCTGTCCCGATTCCTCGGGAGGGACTATCGCGTGGAGGCCAGCTTCGGCCACATCCGCGACCTGCCCGAAAGCGCCGACGAAGTGCCTGCCGAGATTCGCGACAAGCCGTGGGCCAACCTGGGCGTCGACACCGAGGGCGACTTCAAGCCCTACTACGTCGTCCCGGCGTCGAAGAAACGCCACGTCGCCACGCTTCGCGCGGCGATGAAGGACGTGTCCGAAGTGCTGCTGGCGACAGACCCCGACCGCGAGGGGGAGTCGATCAGCCTTCACCTCAGGGAAGTGCTCAAACCGAAGGTCCCGGTCCGCCGGGTGACGTTCCACGAGATCACGCGGGAGGCGGTCCAGGAGGCGGTCGCCAACGCGCACGAACTCGACGACAACCTGGTGAGAGCGCAGGAGAGCCGGCGCATCCTGGATCGGCTCTACGGCTACACGCTGTCGCCGGTGTTGTGGAAGAAGGTGCGGACCGGGCTGAGCGCGGGCCGGGTCCAGAGTGTCGCGGTCCGGCTGATCGTCGAACGCGAGGAGGCCAGGCGGGCGTTCCGCAGCAGTACCTACTGGGATATCGCGGCGACGCTCTCGGCCGACCGTCGCGAGTTCAACGCAGCACTCACGCGGGTCGGCGACGAGCGGGTGGCCACGGGAAGGGACTTCGATTCGGAGACCGGACGGCTCTCGGCCAAGGGTGTGCGGCATCTGAGCGAGCAGGACGCGATCGCGTCTGGCCGGAGCGCTCGAGGCGCACCTGCCGTGGGAGGTGACCGCGGTCGACGAGCGTCCCGGGGTCGAGCGGCCCGCGCCGCCGTTCACGACCTCGACGCTCACGCAGGAGGCGAGCCGCAAACTCGGGTTCTCAACGAGCCGGACGATGCGGATCGCGCAACGGCTGAAGGACGGCGTGGAGCTTGCCGACGGGACGATCGAGGGGATCATCACCTACCACCGGACCGACTCGACGACGATTGGCGAGAAGGCGCTGAAGGAGTCGGGTCGCGCCATTCGCGAGATGTTCGGCGACGAGTACTACTCGGGGCCGCGCCGCTACCAGACGCAGGTGCGAAACGCGCAGGAAGCGCACGAGGCCATCCGCCCGACCGACTTCAACGTGACGCCCCAGAGCGTGGCGAATGTCCTCGACGCGGACGAGCTGAGGCTCTACGACCTCATCTGGAAGCGGACGATGGCGTCGCAGATGCCCGATGCGCGGGTCCTGAAGACGACCGTGGAGTTCACGGCGACGGGTCTGGACGGCGAGCGGTGCGTGCTGGCCGCGACGGGCAAGGCGATCGAGTACGCAGGCTTTCGCCGGGCCTACGTCGAGGGCAGCGACGATCCCGACAGCGAGCTGGAAGCGCAGGAGACCATCCTTCCCGCCTTCAAGCAGGGCGACCTCGTCGTCGGGGGCGGTCGGCCGGCGAATGCGGCGCCGGCGTCCCTGCCGGCGGGTCTCGGGCGGGCCATGGCCTCGCTGGCGCGCCTGGAGCCGAAGAAACACGAGACGACCCCGCCGGCTCGGTACACCGAAGCGTCGCTCATCAAGAAGCTCGAAGAGGAGGGGATCGGCCGGCCGTCCACCTACGAGCCGACAATCGAGACGATCCTTCGGCGCGGCTACGTCTTTCGACAGGGGAAGGCGCTGGTGCCCAGCTTCACGGCGTTCGCCGTGACGCAGCTCCTGCGCGAGCATTTCGCCGATTTCGTCGACATCGGGTTCACCGCCGAGATGGAGAAGGACCTCGACGAGATCTCGAACGGCGAGCGTCCGTGGCTGGACTTTATCCGCGAGTTCTTCCGCGGCGACGGCAGGCACCACAAGGGCCTCGAAGCGATGGCTCGCGACGAGGAGCAGAACATCGACTATCCGGTGGTTGCCATCGGCATCGACCCGGAGACGGGCAGCGAGATCCGGGTTCGAATCGGGAGGTTCGGCCCGTTCCTGCAGCTCGGGGATGGGGGGCCGGGGAACACCTCGTCTATTCCCGACGATCTGGCGCCGGGAGACCTCACCGCCGAGCGTGCGATGTCGCTCATCCGGGCGAAGGCCGCCGGGCCGCGCGAGCTTGGCGCCGATCCTGCGACGGGGCAGCGCGTCTACCTCGCGACCGGGCGCTTCGGCCCGTACGTGCAGCTCGGGGAGACGCCGGAGAAGCCGCCGAAGGGCGCGAAGGCGGAGAAGGGCGCGAAGCCGCCGAAGGGCACGAAGGCAGAAGGGCACGAAGCCGCCGAAGGGCACGAAGGCGGTGAAGCCCAGGCGGGCGTCACTGCCGCGCGGCGTTGCGGAGGGCGATGTCGATTTGCCGCTGGCGCTGCGGCTGCTCAGCCTGCCGCGCGTGCTCGGCGCGCACCCGGGCGACGGCCAGGAGGTTGTCGCGAGCGTGGGGCGGTTCGGGCCGTACGTGAAGCACGGCGATGAGTTCCGCTCGCTCGATCCGGATGACGATGTCTATCACGTGACCCTGGAGCGGGCGCTGGCGCTGCTGGCCGCGCCGAAGCTGGCGCGGCGCCGGCAGTCGGCGACGCGAACCGTCCTGCGCGAGTTGGGCGTTCGAGAGGACACAGGCGCCGCGGTCCGTTTGCTCGACGGCCGGTACGGTCCCTACGTCTCGGACGGCAAGACGAATGCGTCACTGGCGAAGGGCGCCGATCAGGCGAGCGTCGGTCTTCGCGAGGCGGTGGAACTGCTCGAGGCGCGGGCGGCGGCGGGGCCGAGCAAGAAGCCGACCCGGCGCGGGACGGCCGGCGGGAGCCGCCGGCGACGGCCGTCCGCCGGAGTGTCGTAGCCGATGATCCACGTGCTTGGCGGCGGCCTGGCTGGCGTGGAGGCCGCGTGGCAGGCCGCCTCGCGCGGCCAGCCGGTCGTGATCCACGAGATGCGGCCCGCGCGCCAGACGGAGATTCACCGCACCGGGAACCTCGCCGAACTCGTCTGCAGCAACTCCCTGCGCAGCGACAAGCTCGACAACGCCGTGGGTCTCCTCAAGGAGGAGATGCGGCGGCTCGGCTCGCTCGTGATGCGGGTGGCCGACGCCGTGCGCGTGCCGGCCGGCGCGGCGCTCGCCGTCGATCGGGAGCGATTCGCTCAGAGGGTGACCGCGGAGGTGGAAGCCCACCCGCTCGTCACCGTCGTGCGGGAGGAAGTGACGGAGGTGCCGGAACCTGCGTCCGCGGGCGGCCCTGTCGTGGTGGCCACAGGCCCGCTGACGTCCGCGGCGCTCTCGGCGAGCATCGCGACCGTGGTGGGTCACCGGCAGCTGTCCTTCTACGACGCGATCAGCCCCATCATCATGGCCGACACGATCGAGCGGTCGCGGGTCTTCCGCGCGTCGCGGTGGGGGAGGAGCCTGGCAAGCACGGAGGCTTGCCCCACGGGGGACTCGGCGGCGGCAGCCCGCGGGGGCGTTGTGGGGCCGGCGTCCCTGCCGGCCGACAGCGGCGACTATCTCAACTGCCCGTTCACGCGCGACGAGTACGAGGCGTTCTACAAGGCGCTCCTCGGGGCGGAGCGGGCCGTCGTGCACGACTTCGAGAAGGCGACGTTCTTCGAAGGGTGCCTGCCGATTGAGGTGATGGCGCATCGCGGTCCGGACACGCTGCGGTTCGGGCCGATGAAGCCGGTCGGCCTGACCGACCCACAGACGGGTCGGCGCGCGTACGCGGTTGCGCAGTTGCGCCAGGACAATCTCGCGGCCGACCATTTCAGCCTGGTGGGGTTCCAGACCCAGCTGACGTATGGCGAGCAGGCTCGTGTCTTCAGGATGATCCCGGGACTCGCGCGGGCCGAGTTCGCGCGGTTCGGCCTCGTCCATCGCAACACCTATATCAACGGGCCGCTCGTCCTGGCGGAGACGTGGGAGGTGCGGTCGCGTCCGGGCCTGTTCTTCGCCGGGCAGGTGTCTGGCGTCGAGGGCTACGTGGAATCTGCGGCGTCGGGGTTGCTGGCAGGCATGAACGCGGCGGCGGCGGCGGCTGGCGTGACGCCGTCGGCGCCGGCCCGGACGACTGCGATCGGCGCGCTGTCCTACTACGCGTCGCACGCCGATCCGGCGCACTATCAGCCGAGCAACATCACGTTCGGGATCATGGCGCCGCTCGAGGCGGTCGATGGCCGCCTGCGCCGGGATCGCAAAGCGCGGAACGAAGCGATCTCGGCGAGGGCATTGCGCGAGCTGGAGGAGTGGACACGAGTAGTGGCCAGTGGCTAGTGGCTAGTGGTCAGTGAGTCACGCGTGACCGACTGCCCACTGCCCACTGACCACTAGTCACGACGGTGCGCATGCTGTGAAAGACCTTCTCCGCTCCTTCCTCGCCTACCTGCGGTTGAACCGCAACGCGTCGGCGCACACGGTGCGCGCGTACGACGGAGATCTGTCGCAGTTCACGACGTATATCGCGGCCGAGCTTCAGCGGCCGCGGCCCGAATTGCAGCCGGCCGACATCACGCGACCGATGATCCGCGGCTTTCTCGCGGAGCTCTTCCGCCGCGGAGAATCCCGGGCGAGTGCGGCGCGGAAACTGGCCGCCGTGCGCACGTTCCTGCGCTACCTGAAGCGGGAAGGGCTGATCGAAGCGGATCCGGGCCTGCTGGTCGTCACGCCGAAGCGCGAGCAGAAGATCCCGCGGCACCTGGAAGTCGACGAGATGGTCCGCCTGCTCGAAACCCCCGACGTGAGCGGCCCGCTCGGCCGCCGCGATCGTGCCATCCTCGAGCTGCTCTACGCGTCGGGCCTCCGCCTGAGCGAACTCGTGGCGCTCGACCTCGAGGACATGAATCTCGGCAGTCGGATGGTTCGCGTGATGGGGAAGGGGCGGAAGGAGCGGCTCGTGCCCTTCAACCGCAGTGCAGCCGACGCGCTGCGCGCCTGGCTGGCCGACCGGGAGACGCTGCTCACGCAGCGGGAAGCGACGAGCGGGCAGCCGGCAGCGGGCAGCCGGCAGCGGATCCGCGAGGACAGAAGAAGACATCGGCCGACCGCACGACACGAGCCGAATCAGTGCCGCCGGGGTGCGCAGCCATCTTTCTCAACTACCGCGGCACCCGGCTGTCGTCGCGGCACGTGCATCGCCTCGTGCGCCACTACGTCGCGGTGTGCAGCGTCCGGTTCGGCATCAGCCCCCACGCCATCAGGCACTCGTTCGCCACCCACCTGCTCGAGGCCGGCGCGGACCTGCGGGTCATTCAGGAGCTGCTCGGACACGTGCGGCTGGGCACGACGCAGCGGTACACGCACGTGAACGCGGCGCAGCTGATGGATGTGTATCGTCGTGCGCACCCCAGGGCGAAAGCAGAGTGACGGCGAGAAGCTGGCAGCGGGCAGCTGGCAGCGGAAGACGCGTGGCACGCCATCCGCTGCCGGCTACCAGCTGGCCGCTGAAGGCTAGTCTGGCGTGGACGTCCCTGTCCCCGACTCCCTCCGCGCCCTCGGCGACTCGATGCCGAGCATCTTGATCTTGTAGTTGATCACGCGCGGGCTGATCGAGAGCAGATCGGCCGCGTCCTTCTGCACCCAGTTCGACATCTTCAGCGCCTCGATCAGCGCGCGCCGCTCAATCTCCTCGAGCGGGATGCCGGTCGGCGGGATCCGCACCACCGAGGGCCCGCCGGCATCGCCGCCAGCCGCGGCCGTCTCGCCCAGCCGGAGATCGTCGAGGCCAATCACCGCCCCCTCGGCGAGCAGCACGGCCCGCTCGATTGAATTCTCGAGTTCGCGGATGTTGCCCGGCCAGTTATAGCGGAGCAGGAGCTTCATCGCGTCGGGCCGGATACCGTCCATCTTGCGCTTCAGTTCGCCGGCAAACCGCCGCACGAACGAGTCCGCGAGCGCGGGGATGTCGTCCTTCCGCTCGCGGAGCGGCGGCATTTCAATCGATACCACGTTGAGCCGGTAGTACAGGTCCTCCCTGAAGTGCCCGCTGGCGACCATGGCCGAGAGGCTCCGGTTGGTGGCGGCGATCATCCGGACGTCCACCTTCAGTGTCCGCGTGCCGCCCAGGCGCTCGAACTCGTGCTCCTGGAGGACGCGCAGGATCTTGGCCTGCGTGTTGGCGCTCATGTCGCCGACCTCGTCCAGGAACAGGCTGCCGCCGTCGGCCTGCTCGAATCGGCCGATGCGTTGCTTGTCGGCGCCGGTGTACGCCCCCTTCTCGTGGCCGAACAGCTCTGACTCGAGGAGGTTCTCCTGAAGCGCGGCGCAGTTGACGCGCACGAAGTTGCGCCCGGCGCGCAGCGAGTTGTGGTGGATGGCGCCGGCAATCAGCTCCTTGCCCGTTCCAGTCTCGCCGCGGATGAGCACCGTCGTGTTGCTCTTGGCGACCTTCCGGACGACGCCGAGCACCATGGCGAGGGCGCCGCTGCTGCCGACGATCCGGTCGAACTCGTAGATGTCGTTCTGCGAATGGCGGAGGTAGTCGAGCTCGTGGCGCATGCGCCGCAGTTCCAGCGCCTTCTCGATCTTGACCTCCATCTCCTCGATCTCGAACGGCTTCTGGACGAAGTCGAAGGCGCCGCTCTTCATCGCCTCGACGGCAGTCGTCACCGAGCCGAACGCGGTCATCAGGATGACGGAGGTCGACGGGTGGAGCGCCTTCGCGGTGCGCAGGACATCGAGGCCGTCGCTGCCGCCCATCTTCAGGTCGCTCAGCACGACGTCGAAGTATGCCTCGTGCAGCCGCGCGATCGCGGCGTTGCCGTTCGGCGCCTCTTCGGTCTCGTGGCCGGCCTCGGTCAGAGCCCGCGCCAGCCCGCGCCGCAGCGCGTCGTGGTCGTCCGCGATCAGAATGCGTCCCATGCCCGTTCGTCCCCGGCTACTGGAGCCACTGCTCGCCCGAGTTGAGGGGAAGGGTCACGCGAAACCGCGCGCCCTGGCCCGGTGCCGTCGTCAGATCGATGTGCCCGTTGTGCGCGTCCACGATCTTGCGCACGATCGCGAGGCCCAGCCCTGACCCCTGCGGCTTGGTGGTGAAGAACGGGTTGAACACCCGCTCGGCCACGTCCGGCGCCAGGCCCGGGCCGTCGTCGGCGACGTCCACGACGACCGTCGGATCCGGCGCCAGCCCGGCCGGGCTCGCACCCGGCTCCTGGTACTCCACGCCCAGGCCCGCGGTGATCGCAATCCTGCCCGCGCCGCCCAAGGCTTCGAGGCCGTTGATCAGCAGGTTGCCGAACAGCTGGCAGAGCTGCTGGTGGTCGCCCTTGATGAGCGGCAGCTGCTCGCGAATGTCCAGCGTCATCTCCACACCGCCACGGCTCACCTTCCGCTCGGCCATCGTCAGCGCGTCGTGGAGCACCTGCGCGATCGACGTCGGTTCGACCCGCAGCCGGAGCGGTCGCACGAACTCCAGCAGCTCGATGACGATGGCGTTTGCCGTCTTGGCCTCGCCGATGATGTCGTTCACCATCGACTGCGCGTCCGGGTCGTCAGCGACCCGGCGACGCAGCAGGCCCGCGACGACCTCGATACCCGCCAGCGGGTTCTTCACCTCGTGCGCGATGGCGGCCGCCATCTCCCCGAGCGCCGCGAGCCGATCGCGGAGGCGTTCGCGCTCCTCCATCTGCTCGACCAGCGTCAGGTCCTTGAAGAAGACCGCCGCGCCTTCCGGCTGACCGCTCTCGTCGCGGATCAGGGACAGCGTGTAGCCGATGACCTTGCCGGACGGCTTCAGCCGAAGCTCGGCGCGGTTCGGCAGGTGCGCGAGGTCGAACGCGGCCGACAGGATGCGTACCATGTCGGGCTGGGCGGCGAGCACCGTCGCGTAGTCCTGCCCCAGGTAGCTGTCGAGCGGCGGGATCTCGAGAATGCGGCAGGCGACCTCGTTGATGATCGCGACGCGTCCATCGCGGGTCACCGCGAGGACGCCATTCCGCATGCCGAGGACCAGCTGCCGATAGAACCAATCGGAGACCGCGGTGAACGGCCCGTCGAGCTCGCGACGCGGGCCCGGCGTTCCGCGGCTGGCGGACATCTGCGAGCGGCTGGGGGAACCGCGGGCGCGCGCCGGCCGGAACGGTCCGTCATGGGGTCTAGTCTAAACGATGTCGGCGTGGAGCGCCTCCCACTGGTGCATCAGGTCGCCGACCTTCCACATCAGCGCCTGGTGGCGGTCGATGACGGGCTGGGCGGCGACGCGGTCGTCATAGAAGCCAGGGCTCGCCATCTCGGCCTCGAGCTGCTTGATCGACGCTTCGCAGCTCGCGATGCGGCTCTCGATGTCGGCGATCCGGGCCTGGTGGGCCTTCATGGCGCGCTCGGCGCGCCGCGAGGCGATCTGCGCCTGGCGCTTCGCGTCGGCCTCGGCCTTCCCGCCACCCGCCTCCCTCCTCTCGGCCTCGCCGCCGTCCGCCTTGCCGCCTGCCGCCTTTCCCCCACCCGCCACCCGCCTCTCCGCCTTCCCACCGTCCGCCTTCCCACCGTCCGCCTTCCCGCCCGCCGCCTTTTCGCCTGCCGGCTTCGCGCCTGCCGGCTTTCCGCTCCCCGCCTTCCTCCAGAGGAACTCCTCGTAGGTTCCCGGGTAGCTGTGTGCGTCGCCGCTGCCGACCTCGACAATCCGGTTGGCGAGGCGCTCGACGAAGTAGCGGTCGTGCGAGACGAAGATCAGCGTGCCGCCGTAAGCCTCCAGTGCGTCGAGCAGGACGTCTTTCGAGTCGAGGTCGAGATGGTTGGTCGGCTCGTCGAGCAGCAGCGTGTTCGACGGACGCAGCAGCATGCGCGCCACCGCGAGCCGCGTGCGCTCGCCGCCCGACAGCACGCCGGCCCTCTTGTAGACGTCGTCGCCCGAGAAGAGGAATCCGCCGAGGATGTTGCGGATGGCCGGAACCATGTGGTTGGGCGAGCCGGTCCCCAGCGTGTCGTAGACGGTGAGATCGGGGTCGAGTCGCGCCGCCTCGTCCTGCGCGAAGTACTGCATCACCACCTGGTGTCCCTCCCGCCGTTCACCCGAGTCCGGCGGCTCGACGCCGGCGAGCATCCGCATCAGGGTCGACTTCCCGGTCCCGTTCGGACCGACAATCGCGATGCGGTCGCCCCGCTCGATGTGGAGGCCCGCGCGCCGGAAGACGACGGTGTCGCCGTAGGCCTTGTGGGCGTGCTTCAGCTCGAGGACCATCCGACCGCTCTTCACCGAGGTCGGAAACGAGAAGTGCACCCGCTTGCGCTCGGGCGGCACCTCGATCGGCTCGATCTTCTCGAGCATCTTGATCCGGCTCTGCACCTGCGCGGCCTTGGTGGCCTGGTAGCGAAACCGGTCGATGAACATCTTCATCCGCGCCATTTCTTCGTCTTGCTGGCGCTTCGCCTCGCGCACCCGCTCGAGCTTCGCCTGGCTCTCCTCCAGGTAGTGGCTGTAGTTGCCCGGATAGTCGTTGAGCGTGCGGAGGTAGACCTCCGCGATGCGGGTGACGACGGTGTCGAGGAAGTAGCGGTCGTGCGAGACGAGGATGACGGCGTGCGGGTAGCCGTGCAGGTACGATTCCAGCCAGTTGCGCGCGTCGAGGTCGAGGTGGTTCGTCGGCTCGTCGAGCAGCAGCAGGTTCGGCCGCGCGAGCAGCAGTTTGGCGAGCGCGATGCGCATCTGCCACCCGCCCGAGAACGTCTCGGTCGGCCGCGCGAAATCCGCAGGGCTGAAGCCGAGGCCTTGCAGCACGCCGGCAATCTTCAGGTCGATGCTGTAGCCGTCGTGGAGGCGGAAGCGGTCCTGGAGGTCGCTGTATCGCGCGAGCATCTGCTCGTGCTCGGCGTCGGGGATGTCGGGGTGGCCGAGGCGGTCCTCGAGATCGTGCATCTCGGCCTTCACCGCCATCAGCGGCGCGAAGGCCAGCATCGCCTCCTCGTAGACCGAGCGACCCGAGTGGGTCAGGCCGTCCTGCGGCAGGTAGCCGACGGTCAGATCAGACGGCTTGACGACACGGCCAGCGTCGCTCTCCTCGAGCCCCGCGAAGATCTTCAGCAGCGTGGTCTTGCCCGAGCCGTTCGGGCCGCACAGGCCGACACGCTCGCCATCGGAGATCTGCCAGGTGACATTGTCGAACAGCACCCGGTCGCCGAAGGACTTCGTGAGGGAGGAAATCTGGATCAATGGCCGGAATCCACAGAAGTCTGATGTTAGCACACGCTTGCGGCCACACCTGGCCCACCGCGTCGCGGACCTGCGCCATTTCGAGGGCCTATAATGGCCGAGAGGCGATCATGGGTCCGACCATCCCGGGCCGACCACCGTCTAATCAGGCAGAAGCAGGTGTTCGGGCTTGCTTTGCGGTGCCAAGGTTCGACGGGCATCGGGTCCGGGCGTGGCGCCCTGGGAGGGGTCCCTGCAGGATGCGGTCGGCGTCGTCGGCCTGACCGACGAGGAACTCGTGTCGCGCTCGATGGGCGGCGACCCTGAGAGCTTCAACCAGCTCATTCGGAGGTGGGAGCGGCCAATCTACGCCCTTGCGTACCGAACGATTGGCCGCGAAGACGACGCCCGCGATGTGGTCCAGGAGACCTTTCTACGCGCCTTCCGCGGCCTGAGCGGGTTCAAGGGGCAAGCGAAATTCTCGTCGTGGCTGTATCGGATCACCCTGAACCTGTGCCGCGATTGGATGCGCCGGCAGCGCCGCACCCCGGTGATCGCCACGCCGGACGGCGTGGACCTCGTCGAGCTTGCCGGGGAGTCCGAGACGGTCGAATCAGCCGACGCCGCCGTGGTGCGCAAGGACCTGAGCCGGGCGGTCGCCCGCGCGATGACCGCCCTGCCGGAGGAGCAGCGGGCGGCCATCGTCTTGAAGGAGTATCACGACTTGACCTTCCAGGAGATTGCCGATCTGCTGGGGTGTCCCCTCAGCACGGTGAAGACGCGGCTCTACCAGGGACTCGCGGTCCTTCGGAAAGAGCTCGAGCGCAGCGGCATCCATTCAGGGACGAGGACGGTATGAGCTTCAGCTGCACCGACAAGGACACGCTCATCGCCTACGTGTACGGCGAGTGCGACGACGCACGGCGCGCCGCGGTGGACGCGCATCTCGCGACCTGCGCGGCGTGCGCCGACGAGGTGGGCGGATTCGGCCGGGTGAGGACAACGCTGTCCGAGTGGACCCGCCCGATCGCATCGGGAGTTTCCGGCTCGTGCGCGAGGAGGAGGTCCCGGCGCACGCTCCGGCCAGGATCCTCCGCCCGGCCCGGTGGTGGCAGGCGCCGGTGCCGGCTCTGGCGCAGGTCGCCGCCGGGATCCTGCTGTTCGCGGGAGGCGCCGCGCTGGCCAACCTCGAGGTGCGGTACGACAGCGGAGGCTTCGCGATTCGGACCGGGTGGCAGAAGGCGGCGCCGGCGGCGGCTCGCGATGCGGCCAACCTGCCAGCGGCCCGGGCGGTGACCGTCGCGCCGGTGCCGGCAGCCGCGCCCGCTCAGCAGCCGGCAGGAGCCGACGCCCCCTGGCGGACCGAGATGGCGTCACTCGAACGCCAGCTCCGCGATGAGTTCCGCCAGCAGATGACGACCGTGCGCGCGGCCAGCGCTGTGGCGGGACCGACCGGCGTGCCGGCGCCCGTCAGCGCAGACGAGCGCCGCGTGCTGGCCTCCGTCCAGGCGATGATCGACGACAGCGCCCAGCGCCAGCAACTGTGGACGTCGTATCGCATCAACCAGGTGATGGGCGAGTTCCAGACGCAGCGGAGGGCCGATCTGGCGCGGGTACAGCAGAACCTCGATCGGCTGGACGCGGGCCCGTCCGCCATCACGGCTCCGCGCGGTCAGCCCCTGATGAACAACCTGTTCCCGGTCACGCTCAAGAAATAGACGGGGCGGAGCGCGAAGGCAGGGAACCTCGACGCCGGGACCGGTTTCTAAGTCAGGCAGGAGTCCAATGACGCCAATGGCTCACACTCTCCGCCGCCTGCTGCCCGTGTCTGCGCTGCTGGCAAGCGTGGCCCTGTCCGCCTGCACGACGCGCACCATCGACCTCCCGAAGGCGCTCGAGATTACCGACGTCGAGACAGGCTTCTTCGACGCCGGCGTCATCGACGGCAAGAACAAGCTCGTGCCGACAATCGCCATCCGTCTGAAGAACCGCGACAGCCAGCCGATCGCGAGCGTGCAGATGCTCGCCCGGTTCAGCCTGATCGGCGACACCCAGGAGCTCGGGTCCGGGCCGTACGTCCGCGCCATCGGCCCCGAGGGGCTGGCTCCGGGACAGACCGGCGGTCCAGTGGTGATGAAGATCGACGTCGGTTACACGAGCGAGGCGCCGCGGGCGCAGATGTTCACCCACAGCATGTTCAAAGACGTGCGCGTCGAGCTCTTCGCCAAGTACGCGGCCCAGAACTGGGCGAAGATGGGCGAGTACCCATCGCCCGACAGCTGCTCACGCGGTAGATCCCGCTCCGGCTCGACTATAATCCCATCCATGGTGGTTCCGAATCGGGACGAGCGCGCAATCGGCCTCAGCACCGCGACGGCGGTGGTGGCCGCCAACATGATCGGGACCGGGGTGTTCACGAGCCTCGGCTTTCAGCTGCTGTCGCTCGAGACGGGCTTCGCCATCCTCGCGCTGTGGCTGGTGGGGGGGCTTGCTGCGCTGTGCGGCGCGCTGTGCTACGGCGAGTTGAGTGGCGCCATGCCCCGATCGGGGGGTGAGTACTACCTCCTGTCGAGGATCTACCACCCCGTGTTCGGCTTCCTCTCGGGCTGGGTGTCGGTCGTCGTCGGCTTCTCCGCGCCGATCGCGGCGGCCGCCATGGCGATGGGGGTCTACCTCACGCGCGTGCTGGTTCAGACCGGAGTCGTCGCGGCCGATTCGCAGGCGCTCACGGTCACGGCCGTCGCGATTATCGGCGTGACGTTCGTGTCGATCGTCCACCTGTTCGAGGTGCGAATCGTCAGCCGGTTCCAGGTGGCGTTCACGACGTTGAAGGTGTCGCTGATCTTGATGCTGATTGTGGCCGGCTTCGCGCTGGCGACCCCGCAGGCGGTGAGCTTCGCGCCGACGCGCGCCGCCTTCGATTCCATCCTCACTCCCGCGTTCGCCGCCTCGCTCGTCTACGTGATGTACGCCTATTCGGGATGGAACGCGGCGATCTACGTTGCGAGCGACGTGAAACAGCCCGGCCGCTTCCTGCCGCTCTCGCTCATCTTCGGCACACTCCTCGTCATTCTGCTCTATGCGCCGCTCAACGCCGTGTTCCTGTACGCGGCGCCAGTCAGCGAACTGAAGGGGCAGCTCGATGTCGGCTTCATCGCCGCGAACCACATCTTCGGCGGCACCGGCGGGCTGATCATGGGGCTCCTGATCTCGACGGGCCTCATCTCCGCGATCAGTTCAATGGTGTGGGCCGGCCCGCGCGTCACGCAGGTCATGGGCGAGGACGTACGGCTCCTGCGCGTGCTCTCGGCGAGGAACGCCAACGGCGTCCCTCACGTCTCGCTGGGCTTTCAGTACCTGCTTGTCGTCGGCCTCATCATCACCTCGACGTTCGACTCCATCGTCAACTACATCGGGTTCATCCTGTCGCTGTCGGCCTTCATGACTGTGGCGGGCGTGTTCGTGCTGCGCCTCACCGAGCCGCAGTTGCCCCGGCCCTACCGCGTGTGGGGGTACCCGGTCACACCGTTGATCTTCCTCGCAGTCACCGGCTGGATGATGTTCTTCGTCGTCCGGCAGCGCCCGATGGTCCTGGTGGCCGGTGCCGTGACCCTGGCGGCAGGCCTGGTGGTCTACTTCCTCAATCGCGCGTTCTCTCCGTCGCCCGTCGCAACGCCCACAGCGTCCACAGCGCCAACGTCCCGTCTGTAAGCGCGAAGAGCAGGAAGACGTCAGGTGAGCCGCGGAGGAAGTGGTCCGCGACGAACAGCAGGCTGCCACCGCCCTTCAGCAACGGTCCCATGACCCACAGATAGCCGCGGTAGCGATCCGGCTCCCGGCACGGCCAGAGGTAGCCGATGCCGACGGCCAGCAGGAAGAGGCCGTTCAGATCCGCGTGAATCGGCGGGACCGGGGTCGGCAGGGCGAACGCGGACTGCATCCACTCGCGTCCGGCCAGCATGGCGACGCCGAGCAGGAAATAGTAGAGGCCCGAGACGGCGGCGACGATGACGAGCGGGCGGACGCTAGGAGGTCGAACGGGCATCGCGGCGAAGCCCCCGTCGGATGCCCCAGGACAGCAGCAGGACCAGCGAGATCAGGAGCAGCTCCGGCAGGTACTCCATCCCCAGGAGCCGGACGTCCTCCCCGATTGAAGCCAGCCACGCGGCGCTCGCGCCCACGGACAGTCCCTCCCGCCGCCCCCTACTTCCCGGAGAGCGGCTGCAGCTCGCCGCGGTACGTCACCGTGTCGCTGAACTCGATCCGAACGTCGAACACAATCGTCTGATAGCCGGGCGCCCTGATCTCGATGTGGTGCGCGCCCACCTCCAGCTCCATTCTCTGGAACACGCCGTCGAAGTCGTCCACCGTGCCCATGTAGTAGCCGTCCACGTAGACCTCGGCGAACTTCGGTTCGACCTTGAGCTTCAAGCCGCCGCGGCCCGACGGCTCGTTGCCGTAGTAGCCGTAGTACCCGTTGTCGTAGCCGTAGGGCGAACCCCACCCCCACCACGAGTCGTAGAAGCCGTAGTAGCCGAGGCCGTACGCCCAGCCGTAGTAAGGGTAGTACGGATAGGAGGAATACCAGCCGCCACCGCCACCGGGTGCCGGAGGGTTCGGCCGGAGCACCGCCTGACCAACGGTCTGGCCGCCCGGGTTCGGGCGCGAGCCGCGTGGCACGGCGCGATCACCAGGGCTGCCATACATCTCTCTGACGTAGCCGCTGCTGCCGTTTGTCGGGCTCGTCCGCGCGCTCGCCGAGCCGGACGGGGATCCGTAGGCGCCCCCCGAACCCTGGGAACTGGACGCGCCGGACGACGACGGGGGGGCACCGGATCCGCCGCCCGCCGAGCCCCGAGGAACGGCCATGGCGCCACCGCCGCCGCTCATGCCCCCGCCTCCGCCGCCACCGCCGGCTGCGCCCGCGGTCGCCCCGCCTCCACCAGTCCCGGCCGGGTTCGCGCGCTGGGCCGAGGCCGGGCCGGCCGTCAGTGCGACGACGACAACGCCAGTCAGGGCGAACATGAGCGGTTTCATAGGGACTCCTTGCAGGCGCCGGGCGAACCTCCGCAGCCAGCGCTGCGGACTCGACCAGCAACAGCCTTGCCAATCGACAGCCGCCGTCCTGTCAACAAATTACTCCCATTTCTACCCGGGCGCCAGCGCCCGACGCCGAAGGTGTCATCCGAGCAGCACACCGGGCCGCTTCCTTGACACCTTTTTCGGCCATCCGATAGACTCCGGAAAGGGGTGCCCGCCATGATTCACAGCACGACGATTCTGGCCGTTCGACACAACCAGCGAGCCGGTACTGGCCGGGGACGGGCAGGTCACGCTGGGCGACACGGTCGTCAAGCAGAGCGCCCGGAAGATCCGGCGGCTCTACAACGACAAGATCCTCGCCGGGTTCGCCGGATCGGCCGCCGATTCGTTCGCGTTGTTCTCGCGCTTCGAGGCCAAGCTCGAGCAGTACCGCGGCCAGATCGAACGGTCGGCCGTCGAGCTGGCGAAAGACTGGCGAACCGACCGCATCCTTCGGCGCCTCGAGGCGATGCTGGTCGTCATGGACGCGAACTCGACGTTCCTGCTGTCGGGCAACGGCGACCTGATCGAGCCCGACGACGGGATCGTCGGGATCGGATCGGGCGGCGCCTACGCCGCGGCCGCCGCCCGGGCGCTGGTGCAAGCACACGACGCTCGACGCGCGCGCCATCGCGGAGAGCGCGATGGCCATCGCCGCCGGCATCTGCATCTACACGAACACCAACCTGACGATCGAAGAGCTGTAGCGCCCCATGCCCATCTACCTGCCGGAGAGACTGTCGGACGCGAACGAATCGCTCACGCCCCGCCAGATCGTCGCCGAACTCGACAAGTACGTCGTCGGTCAGCACAAGGCGAAGCGCGCCGTCGCGATCGCGCTCCGCAACCGCATGCGCCGCCAGAAGCTCGCGCCCGACATGGCCGACGAGGTGGCGCCGAAGAACATCCTGATGATCGGTCCGACCGGCGTCGGCAAGACGGAGATCGCGCGGCGCCTGGCGCGGCTGGCGCAGTCGCCGTTCCTCAAGGTCGAGGCGTCGAAGTTCACCGAGGTGGGCTACGTCGGCCGCGACGTCGAGTCGATGGTCCGCGACCTGGTCGAGATCGCGGTGGACATGGTGCGCGCCGAGCAGATCGAGGGGGTCAAGACCAAGGCCGAGCGCAATGCCGAAGAGCGCCTGCTCGACCTCCTGCTGCCGCCGTCGCCGCCCGCCGCCGAGGAGGACCCGGCCGCCAGCCGCGACCAGGCGAAGGCGACGCGCGAGAAGATCCGCGAGCAGCTGCGCGACGGACGCCTCGACGAGCGCATGGTCGAGATCGACGTCCGCGAGCGCTCCTTCCCGTCGTTCGAGATCATCGCCGGCTCGTCGGTCGAGGAGGTGGGCATCAACATCAAGGACATGCTGCCCGGCCTCTTCCAGGGGCGCACGAAGACGCGCCGGGTGAAGGTGGCCGAGGCGCTGGAGCACCTGCTGCAGGAAGAGCAGCAGAAGCTCGTCGACATGGAGAGCGTGGCGCACGTGGCCGTCGAGCGCGTGGAGGAGCCGGCATCATCTTCGTCGACGAGATCGACAAGATCGCCGGACGCGAGGGCGGGCACGGGCCGGACGTCAGCCGCGAAGGCGTGCAGCGCGACATCCTGCCGATCATCGAGGGGACGACGGTCAACACGAAGTACGGGATGGTGCGGACCGATCACATCCTGTTCATCGCCGCCGGCGCGTTCCACGTGTCGAAGCCGTCGGATCTGATTCCGGAACTGCAGGGCCGCTTCCCGATCCGCGTGGAGCTGGAGCCGCTCGGGCGCGACGAGTTCGTCCGCATCCTCACCGAGCCGAAGAACGCGCTCGTCAAGCAGTACACCGCGCTGCTGGAGACCGAGGGGATCAGCCTCGAGTTCACCGCAGGACGCCGTCGGGACGGATCGCCGACTTCGCGTCGCTGGTGAACGAGCGCGCGGAGAACATCGGCGCCCGGCGCCTGCACACCGTGATGGAGAAGCTGCTCGACGAGGTGTCGTTCGAGGCGCCCGACCTGCTCGAGAAATCGATTACTATTGATGCCGCTTACGTCGACCGGATGCTGGCCGACATCGTCAAGAACGAAGACCTCACCCGCTACATCCTGTGACGCGCCGCCCCACCGGCTGGCCACGACGAAGGTCGATCACACGGCGCCTCGCGCTGGCCGTCGTGGTGGCCACTCTCTTCGTGCCCGCGTGCGGAAAGAAGGGGCGGCCGATGCCGCCGCTCGTCAGGCTGCCCGCTCGCCCCGAGGCGCTCGCCGCGCGCCGCCTCGGTTCGGTCGCCTATCTGCAGGTTCAGGTTCCCGCCGCGAACGCGGACGGCACGACGCCGGCCGACATCCAGCGCGTGGACGTCTACGGGTTCACCGGCCAACCTCCGGCCCGCGAGGACCTCTTCAGGTACGGGACGGTGGTGGCGTCCGTTCCCGTGCGCAAACCCGCCGAGGAAGCGCCCGCGCCAAAGGAGAAGGGGAACGAGAAGGGGAAGGGAAGAAGCGGCGGGAGGCCCGAGACCTGGCCCGCGCCCCCGCCGCGGCCGGCTCCCTCCATGCAAAACGGCTTCGATCAGGGCGACATGGTCGTCGTGACCGAGCCGATCGGCCAGGCGCAGCTTGCGAACGTCGTCATCCCGCGGAAACCCGGAGTGGTGGCCGCTCCGGCCCCGGAGAAGCCGTCGACACCGACCCGGTCCTACGTGGCGGTCGGCGTGAACCACAAGGGCCAGAAGGGAGCCGTGTCGGAGTCTCAGGCCGTCGCGCTGGCGCTGCCTCCGCCGGCGCCGTCCGACCTGGCGGTGACCTACACCGAGACCGCGCTCACACTCGTCTGGACGCCGGCAGCCGAGACGGCCGCGTTCAACGTGTACGACGTGCCGGCCGGACCTTCCGCTCCAGAGGGCGTGAGGATCCAGACGCCTCCCGCGGCGGCGGGCCAGCTGCCGGTTCCTGTCAATGCCGAGCCAGTCCCGGGCCCTGCCTTCGTCGATTCCCGGCTGGTGTTCGGCACGCCGCGGTGCTATGTCGTGCGCGCCGTCAGCGTGTTCGGGGCGCAGGCGATCGAAAGCGAGGCGCCGCCCGCCCGGTGCGTCACGCCGATCGACACGTTCCCGCCGGCGGCGCCGGCGTCGCTGACCGCCATCGGCGGCGCGGGCGCGATCAGCTTGATCTGGGAGGCCAACCGCGAGCCGGACCTCGCCGGCTACCTGGTGATGAGGGCGACGCTGCCCGGCGGCGACTTCGTGCCGCTGACGCCCGCGCCGATCGCGCAAACGACGTTCAACGACACGGCGGTCGTCCCGGGCACCCGCTACGCCTACGTCGCACTGGCCATCGACAAGGCCGGCAACCGCAGCGCGCAATCGACCCGGGTGGAGGAGGCGGCGAGGTAGGGAGTGGGAATTGAGAATTGAGAATTGAGAATTGGGAATTGGGAATTGAGGATTGAGCGTGCCCGAATCGGGCCGGGGCGTAGCGTGCCTGGGCCCTGAGCCCTGGGCCGAGGAGTCCGGAATGGATCGTATCTTCCGCATTGAGTACCAGGGGTCGAAACGCTACGCAGCCGAGCACAACGGCCGGCTGTTCCTTCTCGACGGCGACCTGTTCGGCGAGTACGGATTCGGCGAGGAGATTGCGCGCGGCGAGTTCCCGAAGGACTTGCCGGCGGGGTCGCGGGTGCTGGCGCCGATCATCCCGTCGAAGATCGTCGCGATCGGGCTGAACTACAAGGACCACGCGGCCGAGCAGAAGAAGCCGCTGCCGGCCGAGCCGATGCTGTTCATCAAGCCGTCCAGCGCGGTCGTCGGCCCGGGCGATCCGATCAGGCTGCCGGCCGGCGTCGGTCGGATCGACTACGAGAGCGAAGTGGCGGTCGTGATCGGTAAGCGCGCCACCCGAGTGCCGCGCGAGCGGGCCCTGGAGCACGTCCTGGGCTATACCTGCGCGAACGACGTCACGGCCCGCGAACTCCAGAACCGCGGGTACCGGTACTCGCACGTCAAAGGGTACGATACGTTTGCGCCGATCGGACCGGCGATTGCGATCGGCCTCGACCCGGCCACCATCGCGGTGCAGGGTTGGCAGAACGGGCGCCTCAAGCAGGACTCGACCACGGCGCAGTTGATCTTCGGGGTCGCTGACCTGATCGCGTACGTGTCGTCAATCATGACGCTCCTGCCTGGTGACCTCATCTCGACCGGCACCCCGGCCGGCATCGGGCCGCTCACGGCCGGCGACGTGTTCACGGTCCGCGTGCCCGGCATCGGAGAGCTCACGAATCCGGTGGAAGAGAGATAGAATCCAGAAGCCAGAATTCAGAATTCAGAATCCAGAGCCGAAAGCCGAGAGCCTTATGAAAATCTTCCTTGATACCGGCAGTCTCACCGACATCGAGTCGTACGCCGCCCTCGGCGTCATCGACGGCGTCACCACGAACCCGTCGCTGATGGCGAAGGAGAAGGGCGATCCGCGGGCCATCACGAAGCGGATCTGCCAGATCGTGAAAGGGCCCGTCAGCGCGGAGGTGCTCTCGACCGATGCCGAGGGCATGATCCGCGAGGCCCGCGAGCTGGCCGCCATCGACGAGCACGTGGTCGTCAAGCTGCCGTTCGGCAAGGCCGCCGTGAAGGCCTGCGCCGCGCTCAGCGCCGAGAAGATCCCCGTCAACATGACGCTCATCTTCTCGCCGACGCAGGCGCTGCTGTCGGCGAAGGTGGGCGCGGCCTACGTGAGCCCGTTCATCGGCCGGCTCGACGACATCGCGACCGAGGGGATGAACCTCATCGAGGAGATCGTCGACATCTTCCGGAACTACGCTTTCACCACCGAGATCATCGTCGCCAGCGTGCGCCACCCGGTGCACGTGGTGCAGGCTGCGCGGCTTGGCGCGGACATCTGCACGTGTCCGCCCGCCGTGGTGGAGTCGATGTTCAAGCACCCGCTGACCGACCTCGGCCTCGAGCGCTTCCTGAAGGACGCGGCGAAGGCGCAGGCCGAGCGGACGTAGGCGGGCGACGGCGCGCGGTCCGCGAGGGCACCCGGCGTCTCCGTCACGTCACGCCTCCGTCGGGTCAGTCGACACGGCCGTCGGAGCCTGCTAGACTGTGGCCCGCAGTCACTCCTGCCGGGGGTACCGGCCAGACCTCAATGGACACAATCGCGACGCTCTGCGTGCTTCTCATGTGCGCGGTCCCCGCCGCGGCGCAGGGCGCGGGTCTCGCGATGCCGCAGACCGCGACCGCTGCCACGCCGCAGAACGCGGCCGTTGCGACGACGTCAGGCGGGGCTGTTGCGCCGACGCAGACCGCGCCGAGTGACGCGACGGACCCGAACTCGGACTCCGGCATGGTCGGCGGCAGGCTGCTCGTCCTCCCTCTCGCGGAGGCCTCCGGCCAGCAGACGGCAGCGCAGGGCCTCCCGGTGAGGTCCGAGCCGGCGCAACCGTTCCAGTCTCAGCGCGGCTTCCAGTGGGCCGACGCCTTCAAGCAGTACATGATGCTCCTCACCTGGCAGCATTCGATGCGGCTGTTCCAGGAGAAGACGCATGCCGAACTGGGGGGGCCGTTCTGGTCGGATTACGTGGAGTCGGTGCAGAGCCTGAGCGGCTGGTCGGACGGCGACAGCTTTGCCACCAACTATGTCGCCCACCCGATCATGGGCGCCGTCACGGGCTACATCCAGGTGCAGAACGATCCGGCCGGCCGCCCGGTCGAGTTCGGCAAGAGCAGGGCCTACTGGCGCAGCCGGGGGTGGGCGCTCGCCGCCGCCGCCATCTACAGCGCGCAGTTCGAGCTGGGCCCGATGAGCGAGGCGTCGATTGGCAACGTCGGGCTGAACCCCGGCACGATGGCCTACGTCGACCTCGTGATGACGCCAGTGCTCGGCCTCGGCATGATCATCGCCGAGGACGCGATCGACCGCTACCTGATCGCGAAGGTCGAGAGGCGACTGGGCCGGAATCAGGCCAGGCTCCTGCGGTCGCTCCTCAATCCGAACCGCAGCATCGCGAACCTGCTGCGGATTGAGTGGCCGTGGAAGCGCGATACCCGCGACTTCGAGCCGAGGGAAGGCCGGGACCTCACGATGTCGGGCGCGCCCGGCCGCGGCGGCGCGGCTGCGGCCAGGTGAACTCATGAACAAACGCGAACAGCTGGCCCGGTTGGAGAAGGCGGCCGAACTGGGAGGCGGAGAGGCGCGCCTCGCGCGCCAGCACCAGGCCGGCAAGCTGACCGCCCGGGAGCGGATGGAACTCCTGTTCGACCCGGGGACGTTCGAGGAGATCGACAAGCTGGTCGTTCACCGGTGCCGCGACTTCGGCATGGAAGAGCAGATGATTCCCGGCGACGGTGTCGTATCGGGCTTCGGCCGTGTCGAGGGGCGCGTCGTCTACGCGTTCGCGCAGGACTTCACGGTGTTCGGCGGGTCGCTGTCGGAGACCAACGCGGCGAAGATCGTGAAGATCATGGACCTGGCGGTGCGGCAGGGCGCGCCGGTGGTGGGTCTCAACGACTCCGGTGGGGCGCGGATTCAGGAAGGCGTGATGTCGCTCGCCGGCTACGCGGACATCTTCCTCCGCAACACGCTGGCGTCCGGCGTCGTTCCGCAGATCTCGGCCATCATGGGGCCGTGCGCGGGCGGCGCCGTCTACTCCCCGGCGATCACCGACTTCACGGTGATGGTCGAGGGCACGAGCTACATGTTCGTGACCGGACCCGACGTCATCAAGACGGTCACGCACGAGGACGTGTCGAAAGAGGACCTGGGCGGCGCGATGACGCACAACGCGAAGAGCGGCGTCGCTCACTTCGCCGTGGCCGACGACAGAGACTGCCTGCTGCTCATCCGCGAGCTGCTCGGGTACCTCCCGGGCAACAACGTCGACGATCCCCCGCGGCGCGAGACGACGGACCCGTTCGACCGCGAGGACGAGGCGCTCGACACGCTGGTGCCCGAGTCCGCGACGCAGCCGTACGACATGCTCGACCTCGTGCACGGGGTCGTGGACGAGGGGCGGTTCCTCGAGGTGCAGCAGCACTACGCGCGCAACGTCATCGTGGGGTTCGCGCGGCTGGGCGGCAGGCCGGCCGGCATCGTCGCGAACCAGCCGGCGCACCTCGCCGGCGTGCTCGACATCGACGCCTCGGTGAAGGCGGCGCGGTTCGTTCGATTCTGCGACGCATTCAACATCCCGCTCGTCGTGTTCGAGGACGTGCCGGGATTCCTGCCTGGCACGCAGCAGGAATTCGGCGGCATCATCCGCCACGGGGCGAAGCTGCTGTTCGCGTTCGCCGAGGCGACGGTGCCGAAGCTCACGGTGATCACGCGAAAGGCGTACGGCGGCGCCTACTGCGTGATGGCGAGCAAGCACATCCGCACCGACATCAACTTCGCGTGGCCGACCGCGGAAATTGCCGTCATGGGGCCTGAAGGGGCCGTCAACATCCTCTACAAGCGGGAGATCGAGGCGGCGGAGGACCCGGCGGCGCTCCGGGCCGCGAAGGTGGGCGAGTTCCGCGACAAGCTGGCCAACCCGTTCATCGCGGCCAGCCGGGGGTTTCTCGACGAAGTGATCATGCCTCGGACGACGAGGCGGCGGCTCATTACGGCGCTTGCCTCGCTCGAGTCGAAACGCGACCGGAACCCGCCGAAGAAGCACGGGAATATCCCGTTGTAGACTGTTCCGTCCGAGTCCCCGCCACGGAGGATGGTCCGTTGGATATCAAGTCGCCCGAGTTCTACGCGGAAATCGGCCTCATCTCCGGCCTCGAAGTTCACCAGCAGCTGCTCACCGAACGCAAGATGTTCTGCCACTGCCCGGCGCGCCGGTACACCGACACGCACGACGGCGAAGTGCTGAGGCACATGCGCCCGACGCTGTCCGAGCTCGGCGAGTACCGACGGCACGGCGCTGATGGAGTTCAAGACCAGGAAGAACATCATCTACCTGCTCCACAAGCAGAACGTCTGCACCTACGAGATGGACGACACGCCGCCGTTCCTGGTGAACCAGGACGCGGTGGACGTCGCCATCGAGCAGTGCCTGATGCTCGGCTGCGACATCGTGGACGAGGTGCACATCGCGCGGAAGCAGTACCTCGACGGGTCGATCCCGACCGGCTTCCAGCGCACCGCGATCGTCGGCGTCAACGGTCGCCTGCCGTTCCGCGGGCGCGAGTTGACGATCCTCCAGGTGAGCGTCGAGGAGGATTCGTGCCGCGAGGTGTCCGACGAGGGACATCTGATCGTCTGGCGAACCGATCGGCTCGGCATGCCGCTCATCGAGACGGTGACGGGACCGGACCTGCGCACACCCGACGAGGTGGCCGAGGCGATTCTGCTGGTGGGCCGAGTCTGTCGCAGCACCGGGCACGTCCGTGTCGGCATGGGTGCGAGCCGCCAGGACGTGAACGTGTCCGTGCGCGGCGGCCGCCGGGTGGAGATCAAGGGCGTGCCGAAGGCGAACTGGGCGCCGAACCTGGTGCACGGCGAGGCCATTCGCCAGGTGAACCTGCTCAAGCTGCGGGACGAACTGCTTCGGCGCGGGTTGACGACGCCCGAGTCGGTCGGCGTCGAGAGCGCCGACGTGACGGCGCTGTTCGCCTCGTCCGAGGCGGCCTTCCTCACGGTCGAGGGGTGGGAGAAGTATACGCGCGACGAGAAGCGCCGCCCGGGCTTCGAGCTGGGGGCCGGCAAGTTCACGGTCCGCGCGATCCGGGTGAAGGGCCTCGGCAGCACGCTCGCCTGGCCGACGCAGCCCGACTGCATCTTCGCGCACGAACTGGCCGGGCGGATTCGTGTCATCGCCGGCCTCGACCAGCGGCCGATCCTGCTCCACAGCGAGAAGTGGCCCGACTATCACCGGTCGCTGCAGGAACTGCGTCGGGTGCGCACGCACCTGAAGTGCAACCCTGAGGACGGCATCGTGCTGGTGTGGGGTCCGGACGAAGACACGATGACCGCGGCCAACGAAGTGCGGCTGCGATACGTCGACGCCCTCAACGGCATTCCGAACGAGACGCGTCAGCCGTTCGAGGACGGCATGACCGACTTCGAGCGGATCCTGCCGGGCCCGGACCGGATGTACCCGGACACCGACAGCCCGCCGTCGCGCGTCACGAGAGAGCGTGTCGAGCGGCTGCAGGCGGCTCTGGCCCCCAGGCCGTGGGAGCGCCAGGCGCGCTACGCGGCGGCCGGCGTGCCGACGTCAACGATTCACTATCTCATCCGCCGCGGGGGAGCGCGCCTGGTGGACAAGGTGACAGCGGCGCGTGACGACAGGGTCAAGCTGGCCTGCGTGCTGTTCGGCGAACAGCTGAAGGGCCTCCGCCGAGACGGCCTGTCGGTCGACGGCGTCCCAGACGAGCGCTGGTGCGAGCTGTTCGCCGCGGCCTCGGCGCGCCCGGTCCTCTGGCAGGCGTGGGCCGAGATTGTCCGCGCGATGGCCGCCGCGCCGGGTACCGCCGTCGGCGTGATCGTGGCCGGTCTCGAGCTTGGCCGCGCGCCGGACCACTGGCGGCGGCGCGTCACCGAGGCGATCGCCGCCGCGGGCGCCAGGCTGTACGCTCCCGGCGCGGACCGGCTGTTCCGGTTCTCGATGGGGCTTGCGATGCGCGAGCTTCGCGGCAAGGTTCCGGCGCTCGACGTCGCGGGCGCCGTCAGGGCGGAAATCGAAGGCGGAGGGCGGAGGCCGGCAGGCGGGACGATCACCGCGGAAACAGGGAGCGGGCGATGAGCACCCCGGCAGACGCATTGAAGGGATACAAGGGCCACGCGCGCGCCGCGCTCGAGCGCTGGGGTGTGCGCGTCTGGAGCGACGTCCAGGTGGTGAACGACGCGGGCAGCCACTTCGAAGGCGTCATCCTTCCGCGCAGCGAAACCCAGGACGACCTCCACGTCGTCATCAAGTTGAAGAACGGGTACAACGTCGGCCTTGACGTCGACCGCCTGCGGGCGGTGAAGGAGGTCGGCTACAAGGAGGCGATCTACAAGATCCCCGAGAAGGAGTTCCCCCGCCGGCCCAACCTGCCGAGCGTCACGCTGCTCGGCACCGGCGGCACGATCGCCTCGCGCCTCGACTACCGCACGGGTGCGGTCATTCCCGCGTTCACGCCGGGCGAACTCTATGGCGCGGTCCCCGAGCTGGCCGACATCTGCAACCTGACGACGAAGAAGCTGTTCGGCGTGTTCTCGGAGAACATGGCGAAGGAGCAATATCTCGTGCTGGCAGAGGCGATTGGCGAGGAGATCCGAAACGGTGCCGACGGCATCGTGATCGGCCACGGCACCGACACGATGGGACACACGGCCGCCATCCTGTCGTTCATGGTCCAGGATACGCCGGTGCCGATCGTGCTGGTCGGGTCGCAGCGGTCGAGCGACCGGCCGTCGAGCGACGCCGCGCTGAACCTGATCCACTCGGTCCGGTCCGCCGCGTACGGCGACATCGCCGAGGTGCAGATCTGCATGTTCGGGCCGACCTCCGATCGGTACGGCCTGCTGCACCGCGGCACGCGGTGCCGGAAGATGCACAGCTCCTACCGGAGCACGTTCCGCACGGTCGGAGACATCCCGCTCGCGACGGTCAGCCGCGACAGCTTCACCTATCTCCACGACGAGTACCGCCGGCGGGACATGACGCGTCAGATCAAGGTCGACGCGGTGTACGAGGACCGGACGACCATCCTCTACTACTACCCGGGCATGTCGCCGGACCTCGTGGACGCGCTCGTCGAAAAGGGCTACCGCGGGATCGTGATTGCCGGCACCGGCCTGGGCCACGTCAACAAGCCGCTCTACCCGGCGCTGAAGAATGCCATCGAGAAGGGCGTGCACGTCGTGATGACCGTGCAGACCCTCTGGGGCTACGCGCAGATGTACGTCTACGACACGGGCCGCGACCTGCTCGAAATCGGCATCGTGCCGCTCGACAACATGCTGCCGGAGACGGCGCTCATGAAACTGTCATGGGTGCTCGCCCACACCGACGATCACGACGAGGTGCTGCGCATGATGCGGGCGGTCGTGTCGCACGAGATCACCCTGCGCGAGCCGCACAACGGCTACCTCATCATGCAGGGCGGCCTCCCCGAGATCGAGGAGTTCATTCTGTCGCACTGGAAGTAGGGGCTCAGGGCTCAAGGCCCAGGGCTCAGGGGAGATCGCAGCGATGCGGAGACCCATCACGGCGCTCGCGGTCACAGCCGTCGCGCTGGCGGGAGGCCTCGCCTGGCCGTCGCCGCCCTCGCTGCCGAAGGAACTCGCGCCGCTGGAGTTCCTCATCGGCACCTGGGACGGCGGCGGTTCAGGTACGCCCGGGCAGGGAAGCGGCGGCACGTCGTTCGCGACGGGCCTCCAGGATCGGGTCATCGTCCGGACGAACTTCGCCGTGATCGCCGCCACAGACAAGACGCCGGCGTCGCGCCACGACGACCTGATGATCGTCTACGCGGACGAACTGGGCGATGTCAGGGCCGATTACTACGACAACGAAGGGCACGTGATCCGGTACGCCGTCACTGTTCCGGGCCCTGGCCGGGTCATCCTCGTCAGCGATGTCGCAGCCGGAGCCCCCCGCTTCCGGCTCGCCTACGAGACCGCGCCGGGGGGCGCGGTCAAGGGCAGTTTTTCCAGCGCTCCTCCCGGAAAGCCGGAGGCGTTCACGCCGTACCTCACATGGGAGATGCGGCGCACCACCCCGCCGCGCTGAGCCGCAGGCCGCCGGCCGGGCCATCTTGACACCCGTCTGTTCATGGTCTAGTTTATGACTATGAAGATAGTCAACATTTACGAGGCCAAGGCGAAGCTCTCCGAGTACCTCGACGCGGCAGCCGGCGGCGAGCGGGTGCTGATCTGCAAGCGGAACCAGCCGGTGGCCGAGTTGCGGGCGATCCCGGGCGCCCGGACGTCCCTGCGGCCCGTCGGCAACGCCGCCGGTCGCCTGCATGTTCCGCCGGCGTTCTTCGATCCTCTGCCGGACGATCTCCGTGTCGGTATTCTCCGGACAGGAAGACGCCGGTGGGCAGGAGGCCGCGAGGGCCGTGCGCGTCGCCGAACGGCCTCCGCGGTATCGGGCGGGCCGCGGCGGGAGGCGCTCCAAGTGAGGCTTCTCCTCGACACCTGCACCTTCCTCTGGGTCGCGGGCGATTCGCCGCAGTTGTCGCGCCGGGCGCGCGCGCTGTTTCAGTCGCCTGAGAACGAGGTGTTCCTCAGTGCCGCGTCGGCCTGGGAGATTGCCATCAAACACGCGCTCGGGCGGCTTCCTCTGCCGGACGCCCCCGAGCGGTTCCTGCCGGAGATGCGGGAGGCGCATGGCATCGAGCCGCTGCCGATCGACGAGGAGTCGGCGCTCCATATCTCACGGCTGCCGGCGCTTCACCGTGACCCGTTCGACCGCCTGCTCGTCGGCCAGGCGATCGTGCACGGCCTGACGATTCTCACGCCGGATCCGCTGGTCACTCAGTATCCGGCGCGAACGCTCTGGTAGGGTGATGGCGACGTACGTGGCGCTGCTGCGAGCCGTGAATGTCGGCGGCCGGAATCCGATCGGCATGTCCGAACTGCGCCGGTTCGCAGCGCAGCTGGGGCTGGACGATCCCCGCACGCTGCTGCAGAGCGGGAACCTCGTGTTCAGAACCGCGGCGCGATCCACCGCGGATCTCGAGCGGATGCTGGAGGTGGAAGCCGCCGCGCGTCTCGGCCTCCAGGCGGACTTCATGGTTCGGAGTACGGCCGACTGGCGGGCCATCATTGGGGGCAACCCGTTCCTGCGCCAGGCGCAGGACGACCCCGGTCACCTGCTCGTCATGGTCTTCAAGAAGGCGCCGAAGGCGGCCGATGTCAAGGCGCTGCGGGCGGTGATCGCGGGCCGCGAGGTCATCGAGGCGCGTGGTGCCCACGCGTATCTCGTCTACCCGGACGGGGTGGGCCGATCGCGCCTGACCACTGCGTTGATCGAACGGACGCTCGAGACCCGCGGCACGGGCCGCAACTGGAACACCGTCGTGAAGCTGGCCGCGCTTGCGGCCTTCTGAATCCTGGAGTGGGCGATGACACCTGACAGAGCGACATCCTGGTGGAAGGGCGCACGCGGCGAGTGGTACGTGATCGCCCAGGCCGTTCTGATGCTGCTTGTCTTCGTCGGGCCGCGGACGTTTCCGGGAGGCCCGGAGTGGAGCCTGCCGTTCGCACCGCAGCGGCAGACGTTCGGCGCCATCCTCGTCGCGGGCGGAGGCGCGTTCTTCCTGGCCGCCCTGCTCAGGCTCGGCTCGGCGTTGACCCCGCTGCCCTATCCCAAGGAGGGCGCGTCCCTGGTGCAGACCGGCCCCTTCTCGCTCGTTCGTCACCCTATCTACAGCGGCGGACTGATCGCGTCCATCGGGATTGCGCTGACGGTCTCCGGGTGGCTGACGTTCCTCTACGTGGCCGCGCTGTTCGTGCTGCTCGACATCAAGTCGCGGCAGGAAGAGCGCTGGCTCTCGCAGAAGTTCCCCGATTACTCCGCCTACCAGCGCCGCGTCCGCAAGCTGATCCCTTTCCTCTACTAGCGCCGGCCGCCGGCACCGGCGGCGCCGCGCGCGGCAAGTCTCGTGGCCGCAGTGGTTTAGGTGCTAGAATGCTGGTGTTTTGACACGCATGAAGGTTCTGATTGCCAACCGCGGGGAAATCGCGGTCCGCGTGATTCGCGCCTGCCGCGAAATGGGGATTCCCAGCGTCGCCGTCTACTCGGAGTGCGACCGGGCGAGCCTGCACGTCCGGTTCGCCGACGAGGCCTACGCGATCGGTCCCAATGCGCCGTCGGACAGCTACCTGCGCATGGACAAGCTGGTGGATGTCGGCGCGCCGGTCGGGCGCGACGCCGTCCATCCCGGCTACGGCTTCCTGGCGGAGAACGCCGACTTCGCGCGGGCCTGCGCCGACGCCGGACTGACATTCATCGGCCCGTCGCCCGAGGCGATGGAGCGGATGGGCAGCAAGACCGGCGCCCGCAAGGTGGCGATCGACGCGGGCGTTCCGGTCGTGCCCGGCACGGTCGAGCCGCTCGGCCCGTCGGTCGGCGACGCCGAGATCATCGGCGCTCGCCGCATCGATCGGCTACCCGATCTTCGTGAAGGCGGTGGCCGGCGGCGGCGGCAAAGGGATGCGCCTGGTGGCGGCGCCCGAAGACCTGGCCTCAGCCATCCGCGCCGCGCGCTCGGAGGCCGGCTCGTCGTTCGGCGACCCGCATATCTACATCGAGCGCCAGCTCCGTCCGCCGCGCCACATCGAGATCCAGCTGCTCGCCGACACCCACGGGAACGTCGTGCCGTTCGTCGAGCGCGAATGCTCGATCCAGCGGCGGCACCAGAAGGTGCTCGAGGAGTCGCCGTCGGTGGCTGTACGCCGGAGACTCGCGCCGCGCTGGCGCGGCCGCGGCGTGCTCGGTCGCACGCGCCGTCGGCTACACGAATGCCGGGACGGTCGAGTTCCTGCTGGATCGCGACGGCCGGTTCTACTTCCTGGAGATGAACACGCGCCTCCAGGTGGAGCACCCGATCACCGAGCTGGTGTCAGGCGTGGACCTGGTCCACTGGCAGTCTGCAGATCGCGCAGCGGCGAGCGGCTGACGCTCGTCGCCGCCGAGCACCTGACGCCGCGCGGCCACGCCATCGAGTGCCGCATCTACGCCGAGGACCCCGACAACGGCTTCATGCCCTCGCCGGGCCGGATGCTCGGCCGGCGGGTGCCGGGCGGCCCGGGCATCCGGCGCGACGATGGCGGCGCGACGCCGCGGCCTCGACGTGCCCGATCTTCTACGACCCGCTGATCGCGAAGCTCTCGGCGTGGGGCGCCGACCGCGACGAGGCCACTCGTCGAATGGCCCGGGCGCTCGGCGAGTACGAGGTGCGCGGCATCAAGACGAGCATCCCGTTCTTCCGATGGCTGCTCGCAGAAGAGGACTTCCGCCACGGCCGGTTCGACACGACCTACCTCGACCGCGAGCTCGCCCGGCGCGCCGGCGAGCCGTTCATCACCGTGCCCGAGGAGGCCGAGCACGTGGCGCTGCTCGCGGCCGCGATCCACGCGTACGAGGGCGCGACGCCGCGCGGCTCGGCCGGCGACGCCGGAAGCGGACGCGGCTCGCAGGCTGGTGCGCTGCAGGGCGCGCCGGTCGAAGGGCTGCGCATGAATTTCGATATCGAGGTCAACGGCGCGTCGGCACGCGGTCGAGTCGAGCGCGTGGGACGCCGTTTTCGAATCGAGTCGGACGGCCGCGTCGACGCGGTGGACGTCGCGCGCGATGGATCGCACGACGGTGTCGATGATTCTCGAGGGCGATCGCGACACCAGCCACGAGGTGAGCGTGCTGAACGGCCGCGAGCCAGGCGACGTCGAGAGTTCACCTGCGCGCAGGCGTCGTGCACGCCCGCGTCGCCTCGGCCGGCGAGCGCGCCCGCCGGTCGTCCGGCGCCGGGCGGCCGGGCCGGGCGGCGCCGCAGCGGGTGACGGCGCCGATGCCCGGCAAGATCGTGCGGGTGCTGGTGAAGCCCGGCGACGAGGTCGCGGTGCGGCAGGGACTCGTCGTCATCGAAGCGATGAAGATGGAGAACGAGCTGCGGGCGACGCGCGCCGGGCGCGTGAAGGACGTGCACGTCGCCGAAGGCGACCTCGTCGACGCCGGCCGGCTCCTGGCGGTGATCGAGTGACATTCGTCCTCCCTGCGCCGGCGCTGGCCCGAGGCGGCGCTCATCGCGGTCCTCGCGATCGCGGCGGTCTTCACCGGGCTGGCGTGGCGGTCCGTCGCGATTGCGCTCGACCGGCGGCGTGGCGGTCTTCGCCATCCGCCGTCGGGTCGGCGACCTGTTTCGCGGCGCCGGCATCACCGTCGGCATCCTGCTCGTCACCCTTGTCGTCACGTTCACGATCGACCTCGGGCGCGTCTTCGGCGGCCTGATCAAGGGCCTGGCCGAGGCCGAGGCGTCGAAGTTCCTCGAGCGCCCGCTGCATCTCGGCCGGCTCGGCATCCAGATCGCGCCGGGGCCGTTTCGTCGTCGAGGACGTGCGGATCGAAGGGCTCAAGACGCAGCGACGCGCCGTTCTTCGCCGCGAAGCGGATCACCGTCGGACTTCCCCTGGTGGCAGGTGTTCAACACCAGGGAGCTCTTCATTCGTTCGGTCGAGATGAGCGACTGGACGATGCAGATCGAGAAGTTCGAGCAGGGCAACAGCCTGCCGCAACCTGAAGCGCAAGACGAAGCCGCCGCCGAGGGCCGCAGGCGCTTCACGACGACGCTCCAATACCTGCACGCCTACCGGGGCGCAGTTCACCTACATCGACCACAGCACGTGGAGCGACCGTCGGCGCGCAACCTCGACATCTACGTGCGGCACGACACCGGCGAGTACCTCGGGACGGCGAGTCCATCAGCGACGGCATGGTGCAAATCAAGGACTACAAGCCGATGCGGGCCGACATGCGCGTGAAGTTCAAGGTCGACGGCGGCGATGCTGCGGCTTCCCGGAGATCGACCTGACACCGACGGCGCGCACTCGCTGGTGACGGGCGAGGTGGACTTCGGGCGCCCGTGGCCGCGAGATGACCTACCGCGTCGAGTCGCGGGTGGACCTCTGGCGGATGCGCGAGATCTTCTTCGCGAACGAGTCGTGGCGCAGCCGCGGCGAGGCGCGCTTCAAGGGCACCTTCCACCTGTTCCCGGGCGGCCACGAGCTGAAGGGCGATTTCACGAGCGACCTGCGCGTACGTGAACGCGTTCGCGTTCCCGGACCTGCGCGGCTCGCTCGTGTGGGAGCCGCACCGCTTCGAGGTGACGAAGGCGACGGCCAGGTTCTACGACGGCGAGCGCGTCGTTCCGGTACCTGATCGCGCCGATCTCCGCCCCGCGCCGCGCGCCGTCGCGCGGTTCGACCTGGCCTACCGCGACGTCGATCTCGCGCTGTTCTCCGACGCCATCGGGATGCGGGGCGTGCGCCTGCTGGGCCGGGCGACCGGCGACAACCGTGCTCGAGTGGCCGCTCGGCGCGTTCTCGAAGCACCGCGGCGGCGGCCGCGATGAGGCGTCGCGCCGCCGGCAGGGCGGTCGCTGCTGGCCGCGAGCCCGCGCCGGAGGAGGCGGCGCATCCACGAGCTGCCGCCCGAGCTCGGGCCCGAGCGCGAACCTGCAGCCGCTTCCCCGTGCCGACCGCGATCGGCGGCGAGTTCACCTACCGCTCTCGATCCCGAGTGGCTGGAGGTCGACCCGAGCTCATCTCGCCACCGAGCGCACCTACGTCGAGTTCCAGGGGCGGACGGCCTTCGGCGACCAATCCGAGTTCCCGTTCTACGCGCGCAGCGCCGACTGGCAGGAGAGCGACCGCCTCATGGCCGGCATCCTGACGGCGTTCGGCTCGACGACCGGCGTGATCAACGTCGGCGGCCACGGCGAGTTCCGCGGCGACGATGACGAAGTCGTTCAAGAGCCCGCTGCATCGAGGGGGAGTTCGTCGGGACACGACATGCGCGCCTGGGACGTGGTGTGGGGGCATGCGGCCGGCCGACTGTCGATCGAGAACAGCTACGTCGACGTCACGAAGGCGATCGTCACGAGCGGGCCGTCGTCGATTGAAGTCGACGGCCGGTTCTCGCTCGGGTACCCGCGCCAGGACGGCGGGGAGGAGATCAACGCGCGATTCGTGCTGAAGGACCGGCCGCATGCGCGACCTGCGCCACGCGTTCGAGCTCGACGACTGGCCGCTCGAAGGCCGCGTGTCCGGGGAGTTCCATCTCTCGGATCGGTACACGAGGCCCGTCGGATACGGGCGGCTGGTCGATCGCGGATGCCACGGCCTGGGGCGAGCCGCTCGACCTCGCGACTTCGCCCATGCGGTTCCAGGGCCAAGGGGTCAGGCTCGACGCCGTCGAGATTCAGAAAGAGTGGCGGCGCGGTCACCGGCGTGGCGTACGTCGGGTGGGACGGCACGCTACTCGTTCGAGGCGCTCGGCGAGCGTATCCCGCTCGGCAAGGTCGCCTCGCTGAAGTTCGGGACGGCCGAGTGGGAGGGCCAGATGGGCTTCAAGGCCACGGGCGCCTCTACGTTCGCGAATCCGCGCTACGACGTCGAGATGAGCGGACAGGACGTGGCCTTCGGCGGCGTGCCGATCGGCGAAGTCGCCATCCGCTTCGGCGTGAGGGCGCGCCTCATCACGATCGCCCAGTTCGAGGCCGGCCTCGGCGTGTCCGGGGCGGGCCAGATCGAGATGTCCGATGCGGTCGAGTCGGACTTCAGGCTCCGGTTCAGCAAGACGCCGCTCGACCCCTACGTGCGGCTCTTCGAGCCGCGGCTTCCAGCCGACACTCAGGCCATCGTGAGCGGCGCCATCCGCGTCGTCGGCCAGCTGGCGAACTGGGATCGGCTGTCTGTGACGGCGACGGTCGACGCGCTCGACGTCAGCCTGTTCGACTACCAGATCTCGAACGACGGTCCGATCCGCCTCGCGTTCGAGAACAACACCATCACCGCGCAGGAGCTGAAGCTGGCCGGCAAGGACACCAGGCTGGAGGTGACGGGATCGATCGGCCTCAAGGAGAACAGCATCGCGGTGGCGGTGTCGGGAGACGCCAACCTCGGCATCCTGCAGGGCTTCTTCCACGACGTGCGCAGTTCCGGCCAGGCCGTGCTGCGCGGCGCGATCAACGGGTCGCTGCGCAAGCCCGAGTTCTCTGGGACGGCCGACATCACGGACGGGCGCATTCGGCTCATGTCGCTGCCGCAGTCGCTGCAGGGCATCAACGGGCGGGTCGCCTTCGCCGGCGACGGGATCCGCTTCGAGAACCTGACGGCGCAGCTCGCCGGCGGACGGCTGCGCATCGGGGGCCGCGTGGGGATCGACGGCTACACGATCGGCCAGCTCGGCGTGACGGTGACCGGCGAGAACCTGGATCTTCGGTACCCCGAGGGCTTCCGCACCCAGGTGGACGCGCAGCTCGATCTGGTGGGGACCATGGCGGCGCCGATGGTGCGCGGCACGGTGACGGTGAAGGACGCGCTCTACAACAAACGGCTCGATCTCATTCCGGGACTGACGGACCTCGTCGGCGGAAAGGCGGCGCCCGCGAGTGCGGCCTCCGCGACTCCCAGCCTGCCCGTTCGCTTCGACATCCGGATTCAAGCCCCGTCGTCGATGCGCATCGAGAACAACCTCCTCCACATGGTCGCCGGCGCGGATCTCGCGCTGCGCGGTACCCTGGAGCGGCCGGTGCTGGACGGGCGCATCCAGGTAGACCGGGGCGAGGCGATCCTCGAGGGGAAGCGGTACCTGGTGCGGCGCGGCATCATCGACTTCATCAACCCAACCAGGATCGAGCCGTCGCTCGACCTCGAGGCTGAGACGCTGATCCGGGTGCCCGGCCAGACGTACGTGGTGACCATCCAGGTCAACGGGCCGCCGGCTCGGATGGCGACCCAGCTCACCTCGGACCCCCCGCTCTCGCAGCTCGAGAATCGTGTCGCTGCTCTTCGGCAGCAACACCGAAAGCGCCGATGCTCGTGACGCCGAACTGCGCACCCTGCAGAAGGACACCACGCAGCGCGACCTGGCGACGTCGCGGCTGCAGCAGGCGGCGGTGGGCATGCTGTCGTTGCCGTTCACCCGCGCCGTCGAGCAGACGTTCGCGCTCGACGCGGTCCAGATCACACCGAATCTGGCCTTCGACACGAACCAGCGCCTGAACACGGCGGCGCGGCTGACGGTGGGCAAGCGGATCTCGGACAAGGTGTACCTGACGTTCTCGCGCAGCCTGAATACGGCCGGCGGAGGGACGCAGGTGATCCTGCTCGAGTACAACCAGAGCGCACGCCTGTCCTGGATCGTCTCGCGGAACGAGGACGGCACGTACGCGCTCGACGTCCGCGTGAGGCACGTGTTCTGATGCGGCCGCGGGCCTTCCTCCTCGCCGCCTCCCTCATCGTCCTCGCGGCGCGGCCCGGCGCGGCGCAGCCGGCGGACGCTCAGCCGTCCTGGATGCGGTGTCTGGGCGAGCCGATTGCAGCGATCCGCGTGGTGATTGACGGTCGCGAGGTGATGGACGCGGAGGTCTCGCGCGCGCTCGAGACCGCGGTGGGCCGTCCGCTGACAACCGAGGCCGTGCGCGTGAGCCTCGTGCGCCTCATGGCGATCGCGAGATTCGACGACGTCGCTGCGGAGGTCGAGATGGCGCCGTCTGGCGTCGTCCTCACCTACGCCCTCGCGCCGACGCATCCGGTGAAAGTCATCCGGTTCCGCGGCGACATGGGCCTGCCCGAGAAGCAGCTCCGGACGGCTGTGACGGAGCGGTACACCGCGTCGCCGCCGCTGTCGCGTGTCAGGGAGATCGCGGATATGCTGGAGGCGATCTGTCGCGACCACGGGTTCATGAAGGCGACGGCGCGACCCGTGACCGAGGTGACGCACAATCCGGACCAGACCACGCTGACGTTCGAGATGGCCGCAGGCCGGCAGGCGCGTGTCCTGAGCGCGGAGATCGAGGGAGCGCCGGAGGGAAACGCCGCGCTCGTCCGGTCGAAGCTCGGCATCCAGCCTGCCGCCCGTTTCGATCGCGTGGCGCTCGACAAGGCGGTCGGACGGTATGTCGCGGAGCTGCGCGCGGCCGGCTTCCTCGGGGCGAGGGTCGAGACGGATCTCAGATACGTCGAGAACCAGGAACAGGTCGACGTGACGGTGCGGATGACGCGCGGGCCTCAGGTCACCGTCGTGTTCAGGGGCGACCCGCTGCCGGAGAAGCGGCGCAACGAAATCGCCGCGCGTCTTCGGGAGGCGGCGCTCGATCAGGACGCGCTCGAGAACGAGGAGAGGAACATCGCGGACGAGCTGCGCGGCCGCGGCTACCGTGACGCCACCGCGCCGGTGACCCGCGAGACCCCGCGGGAGGGATGGCTGCAGGTCGTGTTCACCGTGGCGCAGGGCCCCCGGTATCGCGTCGCGGGCGTGGACGTCACCGGCTTCGAGCAGCTGGCCCGGGCCACTCTCCAGCCGGTCCTCCGCATCGAGCCCGGCCAGCCGTTCGTCGAAGCGCGGATGAGCGCCGACGCTGAAGCGGTTCGCGCGCTGTACCAGCAGAAGGGTTTCCGGGCGGCGGACGTGAGGGTGAGTGCCGAGCCGGCCGGCGGCGATTCGACACAGCGCCTCGTGAAGGTCGCCATCACCGAAGGCGCGAGGACCCTGGTCGGCGACGTCGTGTTCGAGCACGTGTCGGCGATTCCGGTCGCGACCCTGCAGGCCGCGGTGAAGACCCGGACCGGCGATGACTACTTTGAACCTCTCATTGGCGCGGATCGCGAAGCGGTCGAGTACCAGTATCAGCTGCGGGGCTATCAGCAGGCGACCGTCACGATCCCCGCGGAGTTCAGCGACGACGGCACCCGCTTCACCTTGAGGTTCGTCGTGAACGAGGGGCCGCAGAGCCTCATCGACCACGTCCTGATCGCCGGGAACGAGCGAACGAAGGTGGAGACGATCGATCGCGAAGCCGGCCTCAAGACCGGCATGCCGCTCTCGTTCGTCGCGCTGGCCGACGCTCAGCGCCGGCTGAGCGCGCTGGGCCTGTTCCGGAAGATCCAGGTGTCGCCGGTGACACGCGGCCCGGGCAACCGCTACGACGTTCTGGTGATCGTCGAGGAAGCCCCGGTCTACTCAATCGGGTACGGCGGCGGCGTCGAAGGCGCGTACGTCCTGAAGACCAATGCGGCGACCGGTCTGCCGGAGCAGCGGTTTGACGTCGCGCCGCGGGGGTTCTTCGAGATCGGGCGTCGAAACCTGTGGGGCAAGAACCGATCGCTGAACTTGTTCGTGCGCGGAGCCCTCCGCACGAGCGAGACGTTCAACACCGACCAGGCGCCCCCCGGCTCGACCACGGCAGCGTCGAGCGCCGGCATCAACGAATACCGGATCCTGGTCGCGTACCGCGAGCCGTTGTTCATGGGCCTGCCGTTCGACCTCACCGGCACGGTGAACGTGGACCAGGCCATCAGGTCGACGTTCGACTTCAACCGCAAGCAGCTGTTCGCGGAGGGCAGCCACCGCTTCGGCTCGTCGGTGGGGGTGGCCGGGCGCTACTCGCTCAGCGAGAATCGGATCTTCAACGCACGGATCGACCCGGCGAGTGCGCTGGACGTGGACAAGCTGTTCCCTCAGGTCCGCCTCTCGGCCTTCTCGGGGTCGATCACCCGCAGCTCGCGCGACGACGCGTTCGACCCGACGCGGGGCATGCTGCTCTCCTTCGACGCGACGCTCGCCGCGCGCGCCATCGGTTCGGAAGTGGGATTCGCGAAGGGCTTCATGCAGGCCTTCATCTACAAGCAGGTGCCGTCACTCGGCGGGGCGGTCTTGGCCGCTGGCGCCAGGCTGGGACTGGCGAACGGGTTCCGTCAGGCCGTTCAGCAGCCCGACGGCTCGGTGACCGTGATCGATCAGGAGATCCCTGCTGCCGAGCGGTTCTTCTCGGGGGGCGACACCTCCGTGCGTGGATTCGCGCTCGACCAGCTCGGCTCGGCCAGCGTGCTGGACCAGAACGGCGTCTCCAACGGCGGAAACGGGCTGGTCGTCTTCAACGCCGAACTGCGCATGCCGATCTGGAAGAGGAAGTCGCTTGGCGGCGTCGTGTTCGTCGACACGGGCAACGTCTTCGCGACGATGGGTGACATGGATCTCGCGCAGCTCAGAACCGCGGTCGGCTTCGGGGCGCGGTGGAAGTCGCCGGTCGGCCCGCTGCGCCTGGACTTCGCGTGGAAGCTCCATCCGATCACGTTCGACAACGGCTCGCGCGAGAAAGGCTTCGCGTGGTACATCACCATCGGACAGGCGTTCTAACGGAGAATTGAGAATGAGGAATTGAGAATGAGGAATTGAGAATTAGGAATTGGGAATTCGGTAGGCAAGAAACAGACGACGTACGAAAGAAGACTGTGACGAGAATCCCGCTGCCTACGATCACCGGTTGGCGCTGGGCTTCAGCCCTGTGCATCGGCGCGCTCCTGCTGGCCTCCGGCGCTCCGCCGCTGCGCGCCGAAGTCGTCGACCGCGTGATGGCAGTGGTTGGAACGGCAGCGGTGACGCTGTCGGACGTGCGCGCCGCGGAAGCCTTTGGCCTGACGTCGGGAGCAGCGCCGGCTGACGTGCTGGCCGCCTTGATCGATCGGGAGCTGATGCTGGGCGAAGTGGACCGGTACGCGGCGCCCGACCCCGAATCCGCCGTCCTCGACCGGCGTCTCGCGCAGATCCAGGCGCGGTTCCCGGATCGGGCGCTGTACGACGAAGCGCTGGCGCGGACCGCGATGACCGAGGCGCGGCTGCGGGCCGTCGTCAGCGAGACCTTGCGGATCGAGACCTACCTGGACCAGCGGTTCGGGTCGGCCGCGCAGCCGGCGCCGGACGAGGTGCTGCGCTACTACCGGGAACATCCAGCGGAATTCACGCGGGCGGGACGGCTCGCGCCGTTCGACGAGGTCCAGCCGGCGACCCAGCAGAAGCTCGCGGCCGATCGCAGGCGGGCGCTGGTTGCCGAATGGCTGGACCGGCTCAGGCGCCGGGGCCAGGTTCGGATCGTCGGTCAGCCGGCATCGGTCAGCGAGGCAAAGTGACCGGGTACTTCACGGGCGGCTGACCCTCGGACGTGAGCGGCTCGATATCGACGCAGGCGAATCCGGGGCCGACGCTCGCTCACGTGCGTGCCCGCCGGTGTGGACTGCCCTCGGCTCACCGTCAGTCGTCACGAGCGGGTCAACGTCCGGTAGAGTGCGATGGTCCGCTCCGCCACGGCGTCCCACGAGAACTCGCGCTCGACCAGCGCGCGTCCCGCGTCGCCCATCGCCATCAGGCTGCCGCGCCGAGACGATGCCTCGCGCAACGCCTCGGTGAGCGCCGTGGCATCTCCGGGAGGCACGAGCCAGCCCGTGCGTCCCGGGATCACCTTGTCGGGAAGTCCTCCCGCCGTCGTGGCGATGACCGCGCGCCGGTGAGCCATCGCTTCGAGCGTGACCAGCGAGCTGCCCTCGTAGAGTGTGGGATGGACGAACACGTCGGACGCCTCGTACCAGGCGTGCAGGTCCTCGGTGGGAGTTCGCCCCATGAGGCGCACGCGATCGGTCAGGCCGAGCGTGGCGATCTGCAGCTCGAGTTGCGGCCGCGCCGGACCGTCACCGACGATCACCCAGAACCAGGACCGGCTCCTGAGAGACGCGAGCGCCTCGGCGAGGACGTGGAACCCCTTGTTCTGCTCGAGGCGGCCGACGCTCATCAGGATGAAGTCCGTTCCGGCCGGCACGAATCGCCGCATGTGGTGGCCGGCGGCCGGTCCAGCCAGCGACTCGCACCGTTCGAGATCCACCGCGTTCGGAATCGTCACCAGGCGCGCCGCGCCGACTCCGAGGTACTGTCGCACCGAGGGCTCGATTGAGCGGTCCGTGGCGATGACTGCAGACGCGCGTGCGGCGCACGCGCGGACAGCCCAGCGGAGCGGCGCGTAGCCGATCGCCTTCAGCGAACTGCCGGCGAACCGGTTGCCCGTTCCGCCAAACTCCTCGAGGCCTTGCGGGTTCAGCACCAGTGGCGCCTTTTCCCTGACCGACCGGCCGGCGAGCGCGTAGCCCAGCACGCTGGCGCCGAGTCCGTGGACGATGGCCGCCTGGCCGCGCTCGACCAGACGCCGCGCAAGCCGTCCGGCGCGCCATCCGAACAGGGGGTAGGCCGTGCTGCGGTCGAGGACCGTCGTTCCGCGCCGGCCCGCGCCCGGGAAGGTGACGTACGGCACGAACCGAACCGTCAGCGGCCCATCGTCGACAATGGCTGCAGCCGCCTCCTCCGAGGTCATCGGCTCGCTCGGCGTCCGGGTGATCAACGTCAGGTCCACGGAACGGCGCGCGAGATGTCGCGCGAGGTCGCCGACGTGTCGCTCCAGGCCGCCGTACCCGTGGATCGGCGCCACCGCCCGCGAGACAACGACGACGCGCAGGCGGTCAGGCATGTTCGGCGGCGACCTCTCGGTAGAGAGCCTCCACGCGTTCGACGACGCGATCGGCGGCGAACGTGGCCTCGACGTGGGCGCGGGCGCCGTCGCCGAGGCGGCGCGCGAGCACCCGATCGGCCACCAGCCGCGCGACGTCGTCACCCAGGCCGTTCGCGCCATTCGACAGCAGTCCTGTCCGGCCGGGCAGGACGATATCGCGCGTGCCGCCGGTGTCCATCGCAGCGATGGGCACGCCCAGCGCCGAGGCTTCGAGCAGCACGCGGCTCAGCGACTCCGGCCCGTGCGACGGGAACACGAGCACGGACGCAGCCGCCAGCCAGCCCAGCGCCTGTTCGCGAGGCAGCCAGCCCGTCAGCGTCACGTCGCGTCCGGAATCGCTCGACCAGCGCTCGATGGTCGGGCGATCAGGCCCGTCACCGACGACAACCAGCGGCAGGCGAAGCGACGCGCGCTCGATGGCGGCCAGCAGATGCCTGGTTCCCTTGTTGGGCGCGAGCTTGCCCATATAGAGGACGAACGGCGCGCGAGGCGACGGTGCGTGCGCCTCAGCCATGGCGTGAATGGCCGCGACATCCACGGGGCTTGGAATCGTGAGCAGGCGACGCGGATCGAGCCCGGCAGACCGCGCCTCGAGGTCCCTCGCGATCGTCGAGCTGACGGCAATCACCCGGTCCGCGCGCGTGAGGGCATGCTGCTTGCGAGCCAGGTTCGCCCGCATGTAGGGCACCATCGGCAGCGCGAGCGGCCACGCCCCGCCCGCCCTGGGGCGGATGCAGCGGCGTATCGCCGGCGCGGAGCACGCTGGGCAGAGTGTGTCGGCGGAAGGGTCGTGGATCAGATCCGACCAGTAGCAGACGGGCCAGTAGTCGCGTATCGTCGCGATCGACGGGATGCCGGCGCGTTCAGCCGCGTCGATCGTCGGGGGAATGGTCATCACGTGCTGGCCGTGCAGAATCTCGGCCTTCGTGCCGGCAGCCACCTGGCGGAGCACGTTGGCGAGGTCGGCGTACAGGCGCTCGTTCTTCAGGTAGTTCCGAACGAACGGAATGGCGGGCGCGAAGACGCCAACCTCCCGGACGACGAAGCCGTCATACTCACGCTCGCCGTCGCGGCGTCCCGGGCATGGCTGGACGATCGTCAGCTCGTGGCCGCGAGCGCGGAGACCGCGCGCCAGCTCGTACGTGCTCCAGCCGCTGCCTCCGCAGCCGGGAGGGAACGAATCGGTGGCGATGACCACTCTCATGACGGTCGAACCTGCCTCTGAACCCGCCGCGCCAGCGCGTGGGCCAGGGCGTCCTCGAGGCGCGTGCAGTGCCCGGCCCAGCTGAACTCGCCGACGGCGCGCGCGCGCGCCGCCGACCCGAGCCGGAGCCGCAGCTCCCCGTCCGCAAGCCGCTCGAGGGCGGCCGCGAGCGCCCGTGGGTCGGACGGATCATAGAGCAGACCCTCGCTGCCGTCCCCGACGATTCGCTTCATTCCGTCGATCGCCGGCGCCACGACGGGCAGGCCTGACGCCATGTACTCGAACACCTTGAGCGGTGACCAGTAGAAGGCGATCGACAGCGGCGCGTGAGCGGCGACGTCGAACGGTGCGACGCCGATGTCAGCGGCCGCGAGGAGCGCGGGCATCGCGTTGTGGGCGACCGGCCCCGTGAAGATCACGTCGTCAAGGCCTTCGGCCGCGCGGCGAACGCGCGGCGCTTCCGGGCCGTCGCCGGCGAGCACCGCCGAGATGTTCCCGATGCTCCGCTCGCGGAGCTGTCTGATCGCGTCCACCAGGTGCACGGCGCCATGCCACGCGCGGAACGCCCCGGCGAACACGGCGGTCACGGTGCCGGGCTTCCGTTCGAACGGCACGACGCCAGTGGCTCCTGGACGGAAGCGATCGGTGTCGGCCCCCCACTCGATCTCCACCACGCGCTCGTCCGGCAGCCACGCCGGGAGGATGGCCCGGCTTGGCGAGAGAATCACATCGGCAGCGCGGCACTGCCAGTCGCGCCATCGCCGCATCGGTTCGACGAGCAGCACGCGGTCCAGCAGGCGCTTGGGCGAGCCGGGGTAGTCGACGACCGGTGCGTTGACCTCGAGCACGGAAAGCGCGCCGCAGGCCTGTGCCGCGCGCATGCCTTCGCCGCCGAAGTTGAAGTAGCGTTCCACGACGACGTCGGGCCGGAGCGCCCGGGCGAGGGTTGCCACGCGGCCCGCGCGGACCAGCCGAAGCCTCGCACTGCCGAGCGGCGGGGCCATCTCGTGCCAGCGAACGGCGCCGGGCGGGAAGCCGCCGGCTCCGGGTTGGACGAGGACGTGCACCTCGTGCCCCAGTGCGGCCAGGCCCTCGGCCACTGCCTGCACGTGGACGGACCCACCCTTCGTCCCGGGCACGGTCTGGTCGATGGCGCAGTACAGAATCCTCATCGCGCCGCCCCACGCCGCCCGGCGGCCGCACGAACATCAACCACGGAGGGCACAAAGGACACAGAGATGAGCGTGCGGAACGGCCCGCGCCACCTGTGGTGGCGCATCAGGCCGGCCGGTGGCGCAGCGGGCGCGAACGCGGCACCGCACATTCGCGCTCGCGCCCGCTGCGTCCCCGGTCGGCCAGCGGGCCTCGCCCGCAGCCGTTCCGCACGCAGGTGCTCCTCGTGCGCGGCCGCCAGTGTGGTGTCGTCTCCGTGTTCTCCGTGTGCTCTGTGGTTGTTCATTCCGCGCGCTTCTCCAGCAGCGCGAAAAACGGTCCGGAGCGCACGCGGCCGAACAACAGCACGTCGACCTTCATCACGGCGGTGAGAGCCTTCAGACCCGCGAGCACGAACCCGCCGCGCGCAATCCGTTCCTGCGCCTGCTTGCGCGCCGCGCGAGTGTGGGCGGCGCGATCTTCCACCTCCCGTCCTCCGCCCTCCGCCTTCCCGCCCTCGATTGCCCGTTTCGCAGCTCGCCTCGCCATCCAGCGCTCAGCCGACCGCATCATGATGTTCTCCACCACGCCGCCCACGAGCGGCGTGTAGTAGCGGATGCGCGCGATTCGGAACCCGGCCTCGCCGACGGCGCGCTCGAGGTCCGGGATGTCCGCGAGCGGGTTGAGGTGATCCGACTTTCGCAGATGCTCCTGGGTCAGGTCCAGGGCGCCCGCACGATGGAGCAGCCCGGCAACCCGGTTGATGAAGCGCAGGCCGAGCGCCAGGCGCGAGTTCTTCCGCACGTGACTGTAGACGAACAGCTGTCCGCCCGGGGCCAGCACGCGGGAGGCCTCTCGAAGCACGCTGGCCAGGCTCTCGCGCGACAGGTGCTCGAACACGTCCAGGGCATACCCCTTCGTGAACGCGCCGTCAGCGAACGGCAGCTTCCGGAGATCGCCGAGCGCGAGATCCGCGCCGGCCAGCGCTTCGCTCGCGAAGAACGGGCTGACGTCGACGCCGACCTGGTAGGCTCCGGCGTCCCGGTTCCAGACCAGCGTCCGCCCGCTGCCGCATCCCGAATCGATGACACGGTCGCCCGGCCCCGGCTGCAGGAACTTGCGCAGCATGTCGTGGCGCACGCCCGAGGCCAGCAGCGGCGGCGAGACGCGCTCGTGTCGCGCGTCGGCGTGAAGCGCCTCGTCCAGGTAGCGGGTCTGTTCGTCGAAGGCGGCGTTCGGCCGCAGGTCGAGGTAGCCGGCCGAGCGGGCGAACGACCGCCCGCAGGCCCGGCACGCGGCCGCTTCTTCGCCCGCGTCAGCCAGCTGCCCGCCGCAGTCGGGGCACCTCGCAATCGTCAGGAGCCGTTCGGATATCACGACGCAATCATCCTCGTCTTCCTCACCCAACCCGCCGGCCGGCGACCTCGCTGAGCAGGCCGTCCAGGCGCCTGGCTCGGGCGTCCCACGAGTAGTCGTGCGCCGTCTCGAACGCCCGCCTCCCCAGCGACCCCGCGAGCGCAGGATCGCCGACGACGGCGCGCACCGCGGCCGCGAGTGCCGGCGCGCTTCCCGCTTCGAAGAGCAGTGCATTTTCGCGGTGGCGAACGACTTCCCGAAACGCCGGCAGGTCGGACGCCACGATGGGACGGCCCATCGCGAGGTACTCGAACAGCTTCAGCGGCGACGTGTAGCGCTCCGATGCCGCCGTAGCCGGATTCGGCAGCACGAGCACGTCCGCCGGCTCCAGGCGTGCCGCCACCTCTCGGGGCCTCACCATGCCGGTGAACGCCACCCTCGACGCCAGGCCAAGCGCGACCGCGCGCTTCTGCACTCGCCCGAGGTCGCTCTCTCCGGGGTGGCCGCCGATGACGATCCCGTTGACGCCCGGCAACTCCGCCAACGCTTCGAGCAGCAAATCCACGCCCTTCCAGGGATAGAGGTGTCCTGAGTAGCCGACAACGGCCGGCGTGGCGATCGCCCGCGCCTCGAATCGGCGGCCGGCATCCATGCGAGCGCCGTCGGGAACGACCGCGAGTGCCGCGCGCGGTCCGAACCGCTCCACCAGTTCATCGGCGAGCCCGCGCGTGATCGCCGCGTACCCGTCGGCCTCGCGCCACACCCGCGCCTCGCGCCGCAACAAGCGCCGCAATTTGAGCGCCGACGGCGGCGCCGCGCCAGTCAGCATCGCGGGTCGCTCCCGGCTGACCGCCGGCGCGAACCCGTGCGACTCGTAGACGAGGCGCGCCGAGTCGGATCGCCGCGCGCGCAGGTACAGACTGGCGAAGCCAGGATCCCTCGTCAGCACTACATCGTCTCGTCGGGCTCCTCGAGCGCGGGCCAGCGCGCCAAGGAGAAAGCCCATCCGCCGGAGCGGAGCCGGCCCGGCCACGCGGACGCGTTCGATCGACAACCGCGGGTCTCGCTCCACGCCGTAGTACTCGAACGGGTCTCTGGCGGGGACGGTCGTGTCGGGCCGTGACGACGAGACGCACGGCGTAGCCGCATCGCGCCAGCGCGGCGCAGGTCTCGATGGTCTGGATGCCGTTGGCCCGCTCCACCGGGAACCGGACATCCGCGACGCAGAGGATCCGCCCGCTCATCGCTCGCCGCCGTCCGGAGACGCGTAGAAGCTGGCGCGATCGAAGAGGTAGCGCCAGGCCAGGCCGGGTATTCGGGCCGGGACCTCGATGAACGCCACGCGGGCGTTGCGCCCGAGTTCAAGGCGCTGCCGGTCCATCCAGCCGGTCCCGAACTGAACCATCAGCGCGAGGTTCCACCAGATGCACAGCACGACCGCGCCGGTGACGGCGGAGCGGATCAGCCGCCGTGCCGGAGTCTGTGCCACCGCCGCCAGCCCCACGACGAGGATGATCGTCGTGCCGACGAACCGGCGAGCTCCGAACGCGCCCGCCGCGCTCCAGGAGTCGACGCAGCCAGAGACGTAGACCTGGGCGGCGAACATCACGGCCAGGACCATGGCGACGCGTCCCCGGTCGCCGCCCTTCGCCGCGACGATGGCGACGCCCGCCAGCGCCACCAGCGCGAGAGGCGTCCAGACAAACAACCCGTGCTCGGGCGAGAACATCACCTGCAGCGCGTGGGGAGCGGCCCAGTGCATCTTCCTGGCAACGAGCTGGGATGGGCCAATCCGGCCGTTCAGCGCCAGGTAGGCCAGCGCCTGTGGCACGTACGCCACGGCGGCCGCCGCGGCACCGGCGGCCGCGCCGGCAATCAGGGCGCCTGTCGGCCGGCCGGGCTTCCCGGCCGCGGACGGCGGACGCCGGTGCATCAGCGTGACCGCAAAGTCCAGCGCCGGGCCGACCGTGAAGAACAGGTCCTGTTCCCGCACCATCGTCATCAGCGCCGCCAGCACGCCGAGCAGGACGAACCCGCGCGTGGACCAGCGCTCGCGCACGTGCAGCCACGCGAGCACGAACGCCGCGACGGCGAACGCCGAGCAGGCGTGCGAGAACGGCGGCGAGACGTACATGTAGAAGAGGAGCGGCGTGCCCAGCCAGACGGCGATCACGACCGCCACGTCGGTTCGCCGGCCCGTGCCCCCCGCGCCGTCCGCCTGGAGGATCTTCGCGGCCGCCGCCGCCGAGAGCACGAGCGCCAGGAACCCGTAGAAGGCCGAGCCGTAGCACACTGCGGCCACGTACGGGCGGGAGAAGCCGTCGGCTGCGACCGGCCGACCGGCGAGCCGAAGGGCGCGGACGCCGAGGTCCGCGGCCGCGTAGAACGGCGACCACAAGATGGCGCACCCAATCGTGGCCCAGTTCTCCCGGAGTCCCGTGACGGTCTGGCGCTCCAGGAAGGTCTCGTGGAATCCGGACGCGCGCTCGAGGCCATGCTCGTAGAAGAAGCGGTACTCGTTCTCGAACGAGACATCGCGGTCGAACCACAGCGAGCGGAGGTAGGAGAAGTACTCTGCCTCGTCGGATGCGTAGATGCGCGTCGTGATCGCGGGCAGCGAGACGAGGAACAGCAGGGCGAGGGCGCCCCACGCGCGGCGGTTGGTGCGGAGGAACTGGAACGGCAAGCTGTGGTCCCGGCCGGTGCGGACGCCCGCCCCAGTTCGGGGCGGCAGTCACGCGCCGTAGAAAGTGTAGCGGAAAATCTCAGCGGCGTTGAAGCCCGAATGGCTGACGACCGACGCGACGATGCTCCGGCGTTTCAGGTAGACCAGCCCCCAGAACGCGCCGAGGGCCGCCGTCGTCACCGCCACGTCGCGTCCCTGGATGATGTGGCCGAGGCCGAAGCCGACGCTGGACACCGCGATCCCGACCCATCCGCCGCCCAGGTGCCGCTCGAACCGGCTCAGGATGAACGCCCGCTGCACCTCCTCCCGCACGCCGCCGCCGACGATGGCAATCACCGCGAACATGGCCGCGTCGCCCCGGTTCTGGATCAGGCCCTGGAAGGGGTTCGTCGGGACGTTGTGCATCCAGGGGGCGGCCTGCTGGATTGCCAGCATGAAGCCGACCGCAATCAGGAACACGACCGGGATGTGGGCCGCGCCGTGGACGACTTCGACCCGGTGCGGCCGCCGGCCGAACATCACGTCCGAGAACCGCTCCCCGTGGGACCGCAGAAACCACACCGCCAGCCCGACAATCGCCACGGCGTCGAGCAGCGAGACGGCGAAGACATAGCTCGCGTTCAGGTGGCCGCGGGCGTCGTAGGAGTTGATGCCGGCCAGCGACAGTGCGGCGGCGATCGCCAGCTGGGTCGGGAGGCCCGAACACGCCAGGATCTCGAGCGCCGCGACGAGGCGAATTCTGGCCACAATTCGACTGTATCACGACGACCGTGGCAGAATGGCCTGGGACGGCGGCGCCGAGATGGTGGCCGACGAAACCCGGACGTTGCGAGGCATCGACGTGAACGACACCGCCAACCCCCGCGAGCGGGCCTCCGCCGCCGGCGCGCCGTCGGCCGAGCGCGTGCTGGTCGTCGAGGACGACCCGGCGACCCGCATCGGGCTGACCGAGCTGGTCCGGGCGTGGGGCTACGCCGCCGACAGCGCCAGGGATGGCGAGGAGGCCCTCGAGAAGGTCACGGCGTTCCGCCCGGGGGTCGTCGTGACCGACCTCGTGATGCCGCGCCTGGACGGGCATGGCCTGCTCAAGGCGCTCCGCGAGCACGATCCCGACGTCAGCGTCATCATGCTGACGGCTCAGGGTTCCGTCGAATCGGCCGTCGACGCCATGAAGGGCGGCGCCTACGACTACCTGACCAAGCCCGTCGATCCGCAGCGGCTTCAGATCCTGATCGCCAAGGCCGTCGAGCGGCAGGAGACGATGCGCGAGGTCAAGGCGCTCAGGCGGCAACTGAGGGACCACGGGGCCTTCGGGCGGATGATCGGCAACAGCCCGGGCATGCGGGCGATCTACCGCATCGTTGAGCAGGCGGCGCCGACGTCGGCATCCGTGCTCGTCAGCGGCGAATCCGGCACCGGCAAGGAGTTGGTCGCCCAGACCATCCACCAGCTGAGCCCACGAGCCGCGTTGCCGTTCGTCGCGATCAACTGCGCCGCGATTCCGGAGACCCTGCTCGAGAGCGAGATCTTCGGCCACGAGAAGGGGGCCTTCACCGGCGCGTTCGAGCGGCGCCAGGGCTGCTTCGAGCTGGCCGATCGCGGCACCCTGTTCCTGGACGAGATCGCCGAGATGATGCCCGCGACGCAGGTCAAGCTCCTCCGCGTCCTGCAGGAGCGGACGTTCCGCCGGCTGGGCGGCCGGCAGGAGCAGACCGTGGACGTGCGGGTGATCGCGGCGACGAACCACGACCCCGCGGAGGCCGTGCGAGCCGGGACGCTGCGGGAGGACCTCTTCTACCGTCTGAACGTCTTCATCGTGACGCTGCCGCCGCTGAGGGATCGGAAGGACAATCTGCCCCTGCTCGTGCAGTCGTTCATCGGGGAGTTCAACGCCAGGAACGGCAAGGCCGTGGCCGCGACGACTCCCGAGGCCACGCGGATGCTGGAGGCGTACCACTGGCCGGGGAACGTCCGCGAGCTTCGGAACGTGATCGAACGGGCGACGATCCTGGCCGAGGGCCGGTTCATCGAGCCGCGCCACCTGCCGGCCGCGCTCTCCCAGCCGGAGGGGCCGTCCCAGCCGGCCCTCGCGCTCTCACCGGGCACGACGGTCGAGGAGGCGGAGCGGCGGTTGATCGAGATGACGCTCGCGCACACGCAGGACAACAAGACGCGGGCAGCCGAGGTCCTCGGCATCAGCCTCAAGACGCTGCACAACAAGCTCAACCGCCTGAAGCTCCGGAAGTAGGATCCCGTGCACCTGGGCATCAAGGCCAAGCAGATTGGCGGCGTGTCGCTCATCGTCGGCCTCGCCGTCGTTGCGCTGAGCGTGCTGCACGTGACGTCCGTCGCCCGGGTCCTGCTTGGGGAGACCTGGACGCGCGGAGACCTGCTGGCCAACACGATCTTCCTGCGTGCCCAGGACGTCGTGGCGGGCCAGGCAGACCCCTGGGCCGCGATTACCTCCGACGGCGGGCTGCGCGCGATTCTGCGGTCGGGCGGGCTCGCCCCCAACGTCACCTACGCGGCGATTTGCCGGGTGGACGACGTGGCGGTCGCGGCGTGGGACCCGGATCTCGAGGGCAGGAGGCTGGCGCGGGCCGGCGAACTCGATGACCTGATCCGCGCGAACAGCCTGGCGCAACTCGTCGGCATCTATTCGTTGGGAGCCGCGACGCTCGAGGTGCGCAAGCCGCTCGTGCTCGGGGACGAGAAGTTCGGAACGATTCGCATCGGCGTGTCCACGCTGCTCGTTCGCCGGGAGCTGAACACGGAGCTGTGGCGGGTCGGCATAGCCAGCCTCGTGGCGCTCCTCATCGCCGTCGTCGTCTCGGCGTCGTTCGCGCGGTTGATCCTCCGGCCGATCCACGTGATCAGGAGCGGACTCACGCGCCTCGGCCGCGGCGAATTCGACGTGCGGCTCGACCTGCCCCAGCAGGACGAGTTCGGTGAGCTGGGCAGTTTCTTCAACGCCGTCAGCGCCCAGCTGTCCGCCGACCGTCTCCAGCCGGGCGGCGCGCGCTCGGGGGAGGAGGCGGAGGCCGAGCGCCCGGACCGGGAGGCGGCGCTGCTGAGCTACTCGCGCAAGCTCGTCGCGCTCGGCCGTCTGACGGCGGGCGTCGCCCACGAGGTGAAGAACCCGCTGAATGCGATGACCATCCACCTCGAGTTGCTGAAGCAGAAGCTGGCCCGCGCCGGCGGCGTCGTCCGCGGTCGCGCGGCAGCGGGAGGCACGGATGGCGCCGCCGAGGGGCCCGGGACCGAGTGGAACCGGTGCTCGAGCACGTGCGGATCATCGGCGCGGAGATTCAACGCCTCGACCAGGTGATGCAGGGCCTGTTGCGATTCACGCGATCGGAGGACCTGAAACCTCAGACACTGTCGCTCGCGGCGCTGGTGGACGAGGTCGTCGGCGTCATCCGCCCGGAATGCGAGGCGGCGCGGGTGAACGTCGTGGTCGAGGGTGTCGATCGCCTGCCTCCCATCACCGGGGATCCGACGATGCTGCGCCAGGCCCTGCTGAACCTGGCGCTGAATGCGCGCCAGGCGATGCCACACGGCGGCACCCTCCGGATCTCCGCGACGGCACGCGCGGGACGCGTCGACTTCAGCGTCGAAGACACCGGCGTCGGGATCAAGCCGGAGCACCTCGGTCGGATCTTCGATCTGTACCTCACGACGCGCGAGAAGGGCAGCGGCATCGGGCTGTCGTTGGTCTACCGGACCGTGCAGCTGCACGACGGCGAGATCGAGGTGCAGTCCACCGAGGGGCGCGGCACGACGTTTCGGATCTCGCTGCCGCAGGCTTCGTAGGGGTGGCGATCCCTGTCATAATAATCGGTACTGTGCGACGCTACTTCCTGGTCGCGGCGATGATGGCGCTGGCTTCCGGCGGGTGCGCGGCCGCGCGCGCGAAGACGCCGGCCACGCCAACCCCGCTCGACGTGCCGGCGCCGCCCCCCGCATCATCGTGCCGCCGGATCCCGAGCTGACGCCGCCGCCCCCGATCGTGACTGAGGTCACGCCGAAGCCGCAGACGCCGGCGCGACGCCCGGCGGCTCCGCGGCCGGAGACGAAGATCGAGGCGCCCAAACCCGCCGACCCGCCCGTCGCGGCGGCCGTGCCTTCGGCCACGCTTCAGCAGGCGCTGCCCACTACCGCGAAGGAAGCGGAGCGGTTGGTGCGCGAGCAGTTGACGCGAGCCAAGGAAGACCTGAAGCGCGTCAGCTACGGGACCCTTGGCGCGGACGCGAAGTCCCAGTACGACACGGCCAATCGGTTCGTGGCGCAGGCCGAGTTGGCGCTCAGGGAAGGCAACCTGGTGTTCGCGGCGAAGGTGGCCGAGAAGGCCGCCGGCCTGGCCGCCAGCCTCCCAGTCCGCTGACACAGGAACCCGCGTCCTTGTCAACACGAAAATCGGCGAAAACCTGCCTGAAACGGCCCTGATCTTCTGGCAATCGACAGAAGATGTGTAATTCCACGGAAATACACCATCTCTTGCGACTGCCCTAAAAACCGAACACAATATCTGGTAGATCGCCGCTTGACAATCGATCGACCGTCGTCCATATTTGCCCTCTGCCACGAACGCACCCAGCCGGTAGTTCCCAGCTGCCGGAGATGTTCAGGCAGAACCAGTCGGCCCCTGCCGGCGGCGGCCCGTGGAGAGCGGGTGGCGGCGGTGCAGGCGCGGCGAGCGGCCGGCTGCGGCGTGCGCGGTATCTCGATGGCCTAGACGGGTCGCGGTGTCGTTTGAATGCGGTGGGCTGTGCGTGTCTGAGGGGCGCAGGCGCGGCAGCGCGGAGGGTGGCATGCAGAGAGGCGTAACCCATGACGTGGCCCCAGCCTCGCCCAAGGGCCATGAAAGCCGGCTGCCGGAGTCCGTACGGCCCGCGGGTCGCCCGGGCCAGGCGGCGGCACCCGGACTGACCTTCACACGGTTCTTCACCCCCACGGGTCGCGATCCGTTCGAGGAAGTCGCCTGGGAGACGCGCAGTGCGGTCATCGCGAACGACAAGGGCGAGTTGGTGTTCGAGCAGCGGGACGTCGAGGTCCCGGCGTTCTGGTCGCAGCAAGCCACCAACATCGTCGTCTCGAAGTACTTCCGCGGCCCGCTGAAGCCGAAGCCGGGCGAGTTTCGCGAGTCCAGCGTCCGCCAGCTGATCGGCCGGGTGGTGGACACGATCGCCGACTGGGCGAAGGGCGCGGGTACTTCGCGAGCGACGGGGACCTGGCGGGGTTCCGCGACGACCTGAAGCACCTGCTGCTGTATCAGAAGGCCGCGTTCAACAGCCCCGTCTGGTTCAACTGCGGCGTCGAGCCGCACCCGCAGTGCTCGGCCTGCTTCATCAACTCGGTGGAGGACACCCTGGAGTCGATCCTGACGCTCGCGAAGACCGAGGGGATGCTCTTCAAGTTGGGGTCCGGCAGCGGCACGAACCTGTCGTCGCTCCGTTCGTCGCGCGAGTCGCTGGCAGGCGGCGGCACGGCCTCGGGTCCCGTCTCGTTCATGAAGGGCTACGACGCGTTCGCGGGCGTCATCAAGTCGGGCGGCAAGACCCGCCGTGCGGCGAAGATGGTGATCCTCAACGTGGAGCACCCCGACATCGTCGAGTTCATCACCTGCAAGGTCGACGAGGAGAAGAAGGCCTGGGCGCTCATCGACGCGGGCTACGACGGATCGTTCAACGGCACGGCGTACTCATCGGTCTTCTTCCAGAACTCGAACAACTGCGTGCGCGTGACGGACGACTTCATGCGCGCGGTGCTGGACAACGGGACGTGGCAGACGCGGGCGGTGACCGACGGCCACCCGATGGACACCTACAAGGCCCGCGACCTGATGCGGAAGATGGCCGAGGCGACGCACGTGTGCGGCGATCCGGGGATGCAGTTCGACACGACGATCAACGAGTGGCACACCTGCCCCAACACGGATCGGATCAACGCCTCGAACCCGTGCTGCGAGTACATGTTCCTGGACGACTCGGCGTGCAATCTGGCGTCGATGAACCTGATGAGGTTCGTGGACGCCGGTGGCGAGCTCGACGTCGCCGGCGTTCCGCGCAGCCGTCGACACGCTGATCGTCGCGCAGGAGATCCTCGTCGACAACGCCAGCTACCCGACCAAGGCGATCGAGAAGAACAGCCACGACTACCGCCCGCTCGGCCTGGGCTACGCGAACCTCGGCGCGCTGCTGATGTCGCGGGGCCTGCCGTACGACAGCGACGCCGGGCGGCACTTCGCCGCGGCGATCACCGCGCTGATGACCGGTCAGGCGTACGCCTCGTCGGCGCGCATCAGCCGCGATCACGGCGGCCCCTTCGCCGGCTACGGCGGAACCGCGAGCCGTTCCTCCGCGTGATGCGCAAGCACCGCGACGCCATGAAGGACATCAACGCGGGGTTCGTGCCAGACGATCTCTTCGAGGGCGGGGCCGAAGCGTGGGACGAGGCGGTGGAACTCGGCGAGGAGTTCGGCTACCGCAACGCGCAGACCACCGTGCTGGCGCCGACCGGCACCATCGGCTTCATGATGGACTGCGACACGACCGGCATCGAGCCCGACATCGCCCTCGTGAAGTACAAGCAGCTGGTCGGCGGCGGGCTGCTGAAGATCGTGAATCAGTCGGTCCCGGGGGCGCTGACCCGACTGGGCTATACCAAGCCGCAGCGGAAGGCGATCGTCGACCACATCGAGGAGATGGAGACGATCGAGGGCGCGCCGCACCTCCGGGAGAAGGACCTCCCGGTGTTCGACTGCGCGTTCAAGCCGGCTCGCGGCTCGCGCTCCATCCACCACATGGGCCACATCCGGATGATGGGGGCCGCGCAGCCGTTCATCTCGGGCGCGATTTCCAAGACGGTGAACATGCCCCCGCGACGCGACCGTCGAGGACATCTCCCAGGCCTACATCGAGTCGTGGAGGCTGGGCGTGAAGGCGATCGCAATCTACCGCGACGGCTGCAAGCGGACCCAGCCGCTCAGCACGTCGCGCGACAAGGCGCCGGGATCGAAGGCGGAGGCCCGCGTCGTGGCGCAGCCGATCCGGCGCAGGCTGCCGGACGAGCGCCGGGCGATCACCCACAAGTTCGCGATCGCCGGCCACGAGGGGTACATCACCATCGGCCTCTACGAGGACGGGATGCCGGGCGAGATCTTCCTCGTCATGGCCAAGGAAGGCGCGACGATTTCCGGTTTCGCCGACGCCTTCGCCAGGCCGTCTCGTACGCACTCCAGTACGGCGTGCCGCTCCAGGTGCTGGTGGACAAGTTCGGCCACGTCAGGTTCGAGCCGGCGGGCATGACCAGGAACCCGCAAATCCGGTTCGCGAAGTCGATCGCCGATTACATCTTCCGGTGGC
>CAWARN010000030.1:0-38863 GCA_963784455.1 uncultured Acidobacteriota bacterium
GGGACGCATCGCTGCGGTGATCAGGAGTCGGGGGCAGGGCGGATCGCAGATGGTAGGCAGTAGGCAGTAGGCAGTAGGCAGTAGGCAGCGGGTCGCGGGTAGCTGGCAGCGGACGTTGGGCCCGGGCCTTCTTCAGAATCCTGGCTTCTATCTTCTATCTTCTGTCTTCTGTCTTCTCTCCTTCGTCCATCGCCAGGTTCGCCAGGCGGTCCGCTTCCTTGTTCAGCTCCCGCCGGACATGCTGGAATCGGACGCGGCCGACGCGCGCCGCGAGCAGGCGCGCTTTCCGGTGGAGCGCCTGCAGTCCCGGGTTCTTGACCCGGTAGACGCCGAGCATCTGTTTGACGAGGAGTTCCGAGTCGGACCTGACTTCGAGTGAGGTGACGGTGTGATCGACGGCCCATGTCAGCGCCGCCAGGAGTCCGTTGTACTCCGCGACGTTGTTCGTCGCCACGCCGAGGGCGCCGCGCAGCTCTTCGACGAGCGTCGCTTGCTCGTCCTCGATCCGCACGCCGTAGCCGGCCGGTCCGGGGTTGCCCCTCGAGCCGCCGTCGATGTAGGCAACGATCAAGCGCCGGCCTCCGCCGGCCCGGGCGTCGCGGGCGGGTGGTAGAGGAAGCGCTGGCAGCTCTCGCACTGGAACAGGAGCTCCTGCCGGAGAAGTTCGTTCGCCACTTGTGGCCGCAGCCTGACGTGACAGGCGCTGCAGTAGCCGCCCTTGACCTCGGCCACTGCCGCGCCGCGTTTCGCGCGCACGGTCTCATACGTCAGCAGCACGGTCGGCGTGACCCCGGAGACGACTCGGGCGCGTGAGGCGACGGCCCCGTCGAGCTCCCGCTGCAGGCGCGCAGTTTCCTCCTCGAGCTTCGCCCGCTCGCCGGCGATGACGCCCTTGTCCTCGGCAAGCCTGGCTTCGGCCTCCTTCTGCCGCGCGACGAGGTCGTCGGCCTCCAGCATCCGCTCGAGGAGCCGGTCCTCCAGGCGGCGCAGTTCCGTCTGCGCGGCCTCGATTTCCTTGAGCATCGCCGTGTATTCCTTGTTGGTCTTGACCTCCATCAGCTGGTCTTTGAACTTGCTCAACCGGCTGTTGATCATCGCGAGGTCCTTCTCGACCGCGCGCCGGTTCGCCTGGTTGTCGGCCGCCGCCGCCCGCGCCGCCTCGAGCGCCGCCGTGGCTGAGGCGAGCCGCGCGTCGAGGCTCTGGACCAGCGCCGGGTGATTGGCGATGCGCCGCCGGGCACTCTCGCTGAAGACGTCGAGTTGAGAGAGGCGGATGAGACAGTCGAGGTCAGCGTGCATGCGGTGTCATCGTCTGAAAAAAAAGGCCCCGCGAGGCGGGGCCTGGGTGCTCGGGCGCGCGCGCCTCCGGGCGTTGCCGCCCGGCGTGTCGTACGGCGCGCAAGGTCCTTTCGTGCGTCATCTGGTGCTGGTGGGCCCACCAGGATTCGAACCTGGGACAGGCCGGTTATGAGCCGGCGGCTCTGACCGCTGAGCTATGGGCCCAATACTAGTCGGAACTGACGCGATCAGTCGAGTGTGACGAAGGCCAGTCGGGGCTGACGGTCGTCAATTCGAGAGCCAGTGTACCTCGCGTCGATGCCGGTGCCAACGGAAACCGCCAGCGTGAAGTATACTCGCCGTCGGCCAAGGCCCATGTTCCCGTTCAAGACCCTCTTTCCCGGTCGTCGCGCCAGCCGACGCGAGCTCGCCGCCAAGCGGCCCCGGCACTTCCGCCTGGTGGCGGGGCTGGCGGCGCAAGCGCCCGGCCCGTTCATCGATCTCGGCCCGGACCAGGCCGCGCGGATCAACGGCCAGTCACGCAAGTACTTCGAGCGGGAGGGCTTCCGTGCGTTCTGGATGAACAAGCCGTTCTCGGATCCGGGGCAGGCCGGGTGGGTGCTCTCCCGGTTCGGCCACCTGCTGACGGCGCTCGAACTGCGCCCGGGCGACCGCGTGCTCGACTTCGGGTGCGGGACCGGGTGGTCGTCCGAGATGCTCGCGCGGCTCGGCACAGAGGTGGTCGGGATGGACATCTCTCCGGCTGCGCTGGAGATGGCGCGGGCGACCGCGGCCGGGCGCGGCGTGGGGATGGCGGGCAGCCAGCCGCGGTTCGAGGTCTACTCCGGCGACCGCATCGAGTATCCCGACGGCCACTTCGACGCGATCGTCGTCTTCGACGCGTTCCACCATTTGCCCAACCCGCAGCGCGTCCTCAGCGAGTTCCACCGGGTGCTCGCGCCGAACTGCCGCCTGGGCATGGCGGAACCAGGCGTCGGCCATGCCGACGAGCTTCACTCGAAGGAGGAGATGGACACCGGCGTGCTCGAGCGCGAGATCGACATCGAGCAACTTTACCAGAGCGGCGTGGCCGCCGGGTTTCAGAGCCTCGAGGTGATGGTGCCCGGGCTGCATCCGCGCGCGCTGACGCTCCCCATGCGTCGCCTCCGCTGGTACCTGCGAGGGCTGTCGTGGCTGCTGCCGGCGAACCTCACGCGCATGGCCATCCTCGGCGCGCCGATCGTGCTGCTCTGGAAGGGGCCGTATTTCATCTCGAGCCTGCACCCGCGCGACCAGTCGGCGGCGATTCGCCCCGGCGTCCGGCAGATCTCGTGCCGACCGGGAGAGCCGCTGACGATTGACACGGACGTGACGAACACCGGGGCGACCACGTGGCTTCGCGAGGGGCGTCACGGGCGCGGATACGTGCGGCTCGGCGCCCACCTGCTCGGCGCCGACGGCACGATGGCCAATGCCGATTTCGCCCGCGCGCCGCTGCCGCGCGATCTGTCGCGCGGCGAAGGCGCAACCGTCGCGCTGCGCGCGACCGCGCCCGCGTCGCCCGGGCGCTACGTGCTCCGGCTCGACATGGTCAACGAGGGGATTGCCTGGCTCGCGGAGGGGCGGTCGGAGACGGCGGACGTCGTCCTCGACGTCGCCGACTAGGAAGCCGCAGGACAGGGGGCCTGCTCGGCGGCCTCGACGTAACAGCAGACACAGGGGACATTTCTAACGAGCGAAGGGTGGGGACATTTCTAACGAGCGTTGACAGTGTTGCCGCCGGCCGGTTGCCGAGCGCATCACGGAGGCGTAGACTGACGGCTGGGAGGCGCGCATGAGATGGCCCGCACGCATCGTGGCGAGCGGTCGTCGGGTATCGGCTGAACGCGCCTATCATCACGCGCGTGCGCTCGCCGCCAAGGTCCGCACGCCCCAGCCGGCATCCTGGTGGGGCCTGTGCGCGATGCTCAGCAGTTACCATCTCCATCATGCGACCCTCCGGCCGATGGCCGAGCTCTGGGCCGAGTTGCTCCCGTTCCTCCTCATTCCCAACGAGGCGTTGGCGATTCGCGCCGTCGAGGAGTACCTCGTCTACCTCGAGGATCCGGTGCTGGCGGACAAGCAGTGGCTGGGCGTTCAGATCGACGACGCGCTGACGATCGTCGACAGGTACGACGCCGCGGTCGCGGAACTGCTGGAGAATCCAGGCCGGGTATTCAAGGCCAGGTGGATGGCCCTCTTGAGCTATCGGACGCTGCTTCGCGTCCGCCGTGCGGTGGCGCTCTACGACGGGCGGCCGCCTCACCCCAGCCGTGCCACGTTCTGGCACGGAACGGAGGTACTGGCCGATCTCAGCCGCTCCGTGGCGGCGACAGCCGCGAAATAGGACAGGGGCGAAGGCCTGCTGTCCGCCGCCCCGTCCGACTCCTCATCGTCAGTGCCGACTGACGGTCGTCAGCCCCGACTGACCGCGTCAGTTCCGACTGGTCTACGTCCTACCCTCCAGAAACGCCCGCAGCTTGCGGCTGCGCGACGGGTGGCGCAGTTTGCGGAGCGCCTTGGCTTCGATCTGCCGGATGCGTTCGCGGGTGACGGCGAAGTTCTGGCCGACCTCCTCGAGGGTGTGCTCGCTGCCGTCGCCCACGCCGAAGCGCATCTTGATCACCTTCTCCTCGCGCGGCGTCAGCGTCTTCAGCACCGCCTCGGTCTGCTCGCGCAGGTTCAGGTTGATCACCGCGTCGGCCGGCGAGACGACACCGCGGTCCTCGATGAAGTCGCCCAGATGGCTGTCTTCCTCCTCCCCGATCGGGGTTTCGAGGGAGATTGGCTCCTGGGCGATCTTGAGGACCTTGCGGACCTTGGACACCGGGATGTCCATCCGCTTGGCGATCTCTTCCGATGTGGGCTCACGCCCCAGTTCCTGCACGAGCGACCGCGAGGTGCGGATCAGCTTGTTGATCGTCTCGATCATGTGGACCGGGATCCGGATCGTCCGCGCCTGGTCCGCGATCGCGCGGGTGATGGCCTGTCGGATCCACCACGTCGCATAGGTCGAGAACTTGTAGCCGCGCCGGTACTCGAACTTGTCCACGGCCTTCATCAGGCCGATGTTGCCTTCCTGGATCAGGTCGAGGAACTGCAGCCCCCGGTTCGTGTACTTCTTCGCGATCGACACGACGAGCCGGAGATTGGCCTCGACCAGCTCCTTCTTCGCCTGCTCGGCTTGCGCCTCGCCGCGGCGGATGGTATCGAGCGTGCGCCTGAGCTGCTCCGGCGTCTCCTCGAGTTCCTCGGTCAGGCGCTTCACCTCGACCTTGATTTCCTTCTGCCGCTGGGCGACCGCTTTCCGGTCGTCCTCCTTGAGCTTCGCCTTCTTGGTCTTCGGGTTGAGCAGGCGCTCGAGGGTGTCCACCTCGCGCTGGAGCCGCTGCACCCGCTCGACCCCCTCCTTGATGTCCTCGATCAGCCGGCGCTTGACCAGCTCGGTGAACTCGATCGCCCGGATCATCTGCGAGACGCCGACCCGCCCGCGCAGCGTCTTCCAACGCGCCCGGCGGTACTTCCGCTTGTCCTTCTTGGGCGTCACGGCGAGCTTGGCGACGTACTTGTCGTAGGACACCCGCGCTTTGCGGACGGCGTCGATCTGGTGGAGCACCTCGCGCGTCCGCTCGTCAATACGCTCGTCGGTGATCTCCTCGTCGTTGAAGATCACCAGCTCGCGGATGGTCCGTTCGCCTGCCTTGAGGCGCTCGCCCATTTCGATGACCTTGCGCGCCACGGTCGGCGTCCGCGAGATCGACTTGATGACGGCGCGCTTGCCGCGCTCGATCCGCTTGGCGATCTCGACCTCGCCCTCGCGCGTGAGCAGCGGCACGGTGCCCATCTCGCGGAGGTACATGCGGACCGGGTCGTTGGTCTTGTCGAGGGCGCCCGGCGTCAGATCGAGCTCCAGCTCGTCGCCGGCGTCCTGCTTGTCCTCCCGGTACTTGGCCTCCGAGTCGACGACCTCAATCCCGGCGGTGCCGAAGGTGTTGAAGAGATCGTCGAGCTCATCGGGCGAGGTGATGTCCGACCGCAGCAGGTCGTTTACCTCGTCGTACAGCAGGTAGCCTTTTTCCTTTCCGATGGAAATCAGCTGCCGTACCTCGTCGTATTTATCCTCGATCGACAAGGGCATTCCTCCTCGAAGTCATGATGTCCACGTATGGCCAGGTGATCACGCGATGCGCAGCCGGTTGATCTCCCGGCTCAGTTCGACCTTCCGCTGTCCCAGCTCCCCCATCCGATCGTCGCCGGCGCCGCTCGATTGCAGCGCTTCGATTTCGCGCTGCAGGGCGGCCCGCTCGCGCTCGAAGCGGAGCAGTCGCAGTTCCGCCGCCGATTCCGCCGCCGGCACGGGCCGGGCCGGCTCGGCGGCAATCCCGGTGACCAGCCGGGCCTCCTCGGTACTTAGACGCGCGAGCAGCGCGGCCGGTGCGTCCTCGACCCCGCTTTCATGCAGACTTTGCGCCACTTCCAGGATCCGGCGCGTCAGCAGCGTCTCGAAATCGTCGGGCCCGAGCCGCGCAAGGGCCTCCCGCGCCCCGTCCTCGTCGTGGAACAAGGCCCAGATCAGGCCCCGCTCGGCCGCCCGAATCTGGCCGAAACTGGGCAGCTCCCGCGCTGTCAGCGTCGTCCTGCGATCGACGGCGGCCTTCCGGATCTCCGCGCGGACGACGTCCTCGGTCACCCGGGCCTTGTGCGCAATCCGGTCGGCGAACTGGTCGCGCCCGGCGGCGTCCGGGATCTGGGCGGCGATCGGCAGCATCCGGTTCAGGAACTCGCGCCGCACCTCGTCGTCGCCGAAATCCCGACCCTGCGCCGCCCGGTCGATGAGGTACTCCAGATACGGGCGCGACGCCTTGATCTGGTCCATGTAGGCGGCCGCACCCTGCTTCCGGATGAACCCGTCGGGATCGTCGCCCGGGGGCAACAGGGCGACGTTTACGCGGAAGCCCTCCTGCACCAGCAGCAGCGACGACCGCTCCGCGGCCCCCTGGCCGGCGGCGTCGGGGTCGTAGCTGAGCACAATTTTGTCGGCGAACCGACGAAGCAGGTGCGCCTGCTGCACGGTGAGCGCGGTCCCGCACGTGGCCACGACCGCGAGCACGCCGGCTTGCAGCGCCTGCGCGAAATCGAAATACCCCTCCACCAGTACCGCGTAACGGACGCGCCGGATATCGCTCTTCGTCAGATGCAGCCCATAGAGCGTGCGGCCCTTCGAGTAGATGGGCGTTTCCGGCGAATTCAGGTACTTCGGCTGCTGGTCCGCCTCCATCGCGCGCCCGCCGAAGGCGACGACCGACCCGCTGTCGCGGCAGATCGGGATGATCAGCCGGCCGCGGAACCGGTCCACCGTCTGGCCGTCGTCGCGCTCGACGACGAGGCCGCTCTTCGCCAGGAGCGGAAGGCCGAATCCCTGGCGCAGCAGGGCCGACTTCAGCGCGTCGCGTGACGGCGGCGCATAGCCGAGGCCGAGCCGTTCGACCGTCTCGCGGGCGATGCCGCGCGCCGCCAACTGCTGCCGCGCCCGCGTCCCCGCCGCCGCCGTCAGCTGCTGCCCGAACCACGCCGCCGCCGCCTCGTGGATCTTGAGCAGCGTCTCGCGTTCGACGCTGTCGGTCTCGTCGCCGCCGCTCGCCTCCGGCACCGTCATCCCGAATCTCTTCGCGATGAGCCGGATGGCGTCCTGGAACCCGACCTTCTCCTGCAGCTCGACGAACTTGAACACGTCGCCGCCCGTCTGGCACCCGAAGCAGTAGAAGAAGCCCTTGTCCGGGCTGACCTGGAAGGACGGCGTCTTCTCGCCGTGGAACGGGCAGAGCCCTTTCCACGTGGCCCCGGCCTTCTTGAGCGGGACGTAGTCCTGCACCACCTGGACGATGTCCGCCCGGGTTCTCAGGTCATCGATGAAGGTCTGCGGGATCAGCGCCAATCCCTACTCCTTCAGGTCCACGACCGTGACGCCGCCGCCGCCCTTGTCCGGCGGCGCCGGCTGGCAGCCGGACACCAGCGGGTGATTCCGGAGATAGTCGGCCAGGCCGCGGCGCAGCTGTCCCGTCCCGTACCCGTGAATGATCCGCACGGTGCGCTGTTCGAGCAGGATGGTCTCGTCCAGGAACCGCGCCGTCCTCGCCAGGGCCTCTTCGACCGTGCAGCCGATGACGTTCAGGTCGCCCAGTGTCTCGTCGCCGCGCGGCTGCAGGTTGACGTTCACGCTCACCCGCGAATCGGACTTCGGAGCGCCCGCGCCGCCCTTCGCCAGCAGCCGCAGAATCGGCCACCCGCGCGCGGAGACGCTTGCCGTGCATGTCGACTTCCGCCTCGTCGCCGTGCAGCGTCGCCAGGATCCCCTCGAGGCCGAGGCCCGCGACGACCACCCGGTCGCCGATTCCGGGCTGCCCGCCCGCCGTCGCCGGCTCGGGTCTGGGCACCTCGCCGCCGTGGAATCGCGTCGCGGCCTGGTCGAGCGCTTTGTGCGCGTCGAGGCGGGCCGCCCCGGATTCTCCCGTCGAGATGGCCGGCCCTGTGAACGACCGCTTCGACAGCCGGCGCTCGGCCTCCGTCGTCATCTCCGACGCCTTCTTCTTGAGGTCGTCGATCACCGTGTCGACCTCGCGGCGTGCGTCGCGCAGGCGCTCGTCGAGCCGCTCCTCCGTCTTCCGGCGGAACGCCTCCTCGCGCTGGTGGAGTGCCTCGTCGCGCTGCCGGAGCCTCGATTCCGACTCGGCGAGCGCCTGTCGCTCGCGCGCCACCAGCCGTCGATCGTGCTCCAGATCGTTCAGGCCCTGGTCGATGCGGGCCAGGTGCTCCGCCAGTTGCGCGTCGCGCGCACTCATGTTCTGACGGGCCTTGGCGAGGACCGCCGGGGCCAGCCCGAGGCGGCCGGCAATCTCGAGCGCGAGGCTCCGCCCCGGGGATCCGTAGACCAGCCGATAGCTGGGGGCGAACGACGCCGGGTCGAAACCGAAGGCCGCCACCGTCACCGCGGCCGTCGTCGTCGCGTAGGTCTTCACCGCCTCGCTGTGGCTCGTGCAGACCACCAGGGCGCCGCGCGACTTGAAGTGGTCGACGACGGCGGTCGCCAGCGCCCCCCCTCGGCCGGGTCGGTGCCCGCACCCAGCTCGTCGAACAGCACGAGCGCCGGCAGCGCCAGCGTCCGGTCCATCGACGCGATGTTCGTGACGTGCCACGAGAAAGTGCTGAGATTGGCCGCGATGGACTGCTCGTCGCCGATGTCGGCGAAAACGCTGCGGAACACCGGTAGCCGGGAGCCTGGCGCGGCGGGGATGTGCAGCCCGGCCTGCGCCATCAGGGCGAGCAGCCCGGTGGTCTTGAGCGCCACCGTCTTGCCGCCCGTGTTCGGGCCGGTGATGATCAGCACGCACGCCGGAGGCGCCAGGAGGATGTCGACTGGAACCGGTTCGGCGGCCCGGCCGGCCTGGGCGCGCGCGGCGATCCCGGCAGCCGCCCGGGCGTCGGCGGCCGAGCCGTCGCGGCCGTCGTCGGCCTCGAGGTCGGGCCCGGCTCCGCCGGAAAGCCGCTCGGTGACGGCGCGAATCAGCAGCGGATGCCGCGCCGCGTGAAGCTCCAGGCCCCCGTCGCTCGTCATCGCCGGCTCGACGCCGCCGACCAGCTGGGCGAACCGGGCTTTCGCCTGCACCACGTCCAGCTCGGTCGCCGCCTCCAGCGTCCGCTGCAGGTCGAGTGCCCGGCGGCGGAACGCGTCGGTGAGCGCCAGCAGGATGCGTCGGACCTCGGCTGCCTCCTGTTCTTCGAGCGCCACCACGTCGTTGTTGATCTCCACGGTGCTGAGCGGCTCGAGATAGAGGCTGGCTCCGCTCGCCGAACTGCCGTGGATGATGCCCGGGATAGCGGACCGGTGCTCGGAGCGGACGACGAGCACGTACCGGCCATTGCGGTCGGTGACAATCTGGTCCTGAAGGTACCGCGCGGTGTCGCGGCCGCGCAAGTAGGACTCCAGCGTGTTCCGCAAGCGCGCGCGCTGCTTTCGGAGCCGGTCTCGAATCGACCGGAGTTCGCCGCTCGCCTGGTCGTTCACCTCCCCGCTCGCGTCAATCTTCTCCCGGATGTCCCCGACCTCCGTCTTGAACGACGCCGCCATCTCTGAGAGGGAAGCCGGGTACACGTAGCTGCCGGCCGCCCGACGGATGGAGGCGCGCGTCTCGTCGACCGACGACAGGAAATCGGCCAGCCCGAGCAGCCGGATCGGCTCGAGCGGGCGGCCCTCGATGGCGAGCGCCGAGAGCGTGGCGTCGATGTCCGGTGGCGCCTGGAGCGGAAACCCGCCGCCGTCGGCCAGGTAACGGACGCCCTCGGTGGTCGCCCCGAGCCACTGCGCGACGCGGCGCGGGTCCGACTGCGGGCGGAGCGACGCCAGCCGGTCTCGGCCGAGGGGCGTCGCGGCAAGGCTGCGGACCGCCTCGACGATGCGGTGGAACTCAAGAGCGTGCTGCGCGGCTCGCTGCATATCGAGGCTGGAAACCGGGCCGAGGAAGGCCGGACTTCACGTCCGGGGGCCAGCCGCTTCTGCGGAGGCAACCTCTTACTCTAGCATAAGATGCAGGACGGCTCCAACGTGAAACATCGGGTCCGCGGGAGCCGAAGCCAAGGGCCGAACAGAGGACTCTCGCGATCTTGCGATATGGCGATCTTGCGAAGTGGCATCGCGGGCGCCGCCCCCGCAGATCCCTCGATCGCAAGATCCCCAGATCGCACGATCGCAGGATTCTCAGAGGTGGTTGATGAGGCTCGCGACGGCGGCCGCGCCGAACCCGTTGTCGATGTTGACCACCGAGATCCCCCCGGCGCAGCTGTTCAGCATCCCGAGCAGCGCCGCGATGCCGCCGAGGGAAGCGCCGTAGCCGACGCTGGTCGGCACCGCGATGATGGGCACGCTGACCAGCCCGCCAATCACGCTCGGCAGGGCGCCTTCCATCCCGGCCGCGACGATGATCACGCGAGCCGCGGCCAGCCGGTCGTAGGCGCTCAGCAGCCGGTGCAGTCCGGCCACGCCCACGTCGTAGAGCCGCTCCACCTGGTTGCCCATGATCTCGGCCGTGACCACCGCTTCCTCCGCTACCGGGAGGTCCGCGGTGCCCGCCGCCGCAACCAGGATGACGCCGCGGCCCGGCGCGATGTCCTCCTGCCGCAGCGTAATGGCCCTCGCCTCCGGATGGAAGGTGGCGGTCGGGACCTCGGCGGCCACGGCCGCGTACGCCTCTTCGGTGGTCCGGGTGACCAGCAGGGAATGCCCGCGCGCGACGATGCGCGCCGCGATCGCGGTGATGTGCGCGGGCGTCTTGCCGGTGCCGAAGATCACCTCCGGGAAGCCCTTCCGGAGGGCGCGGTGGTGGTCGATGCGGGCGAAGCCGATGTCCTCGAAGGGGAAGTCCCTGAGGTAGCCCAGCAGACGCTGCTCGGCCTCCTCGGCGGGCAGTGCGCCACGGGAGACCTGATCGAGGATGTCGCGAAGCGGCGGCAGGTTCATGCAGACCTCCGAATCCGGCCCGGGCAGCCCGCTGACGGAGCGAGCGGCCCTTGCCTCAACGGCCATTGCAGGTATAATTGAATGTTTGATGACTCCGGCGAACCGCAAACCCCTATGACGCCCACTGAAACCCTGATCCTCGGGGCGTATTTCTTCATCCTCAGCATCCTGGCCGTCTACGGCTGGCACCGCTACTACCTTGTGTATCTTTACATGAAGCACAAGGGCGACAAAGTCGCGACGCCGGTGGTGCCGGACGCGTGGCCGGCGGTGACCGTGCAGCTGCCGCTCTACAACGAGATGTACGTGGTCGACCGCCTCGTGGAGGCCGTCTGCCGGATGGATACCCGAAGGACCGGCTTGAAATCCAGATCCTCGACGACTCGACCGACGAGACGCGCGACATCGCCCGGCTGGCCGCGCAACGTTACGCCGCCCAGGGCTTCGACATCAAGTATATCCATCGCGACAACCGCGACGGGTTCAAGGCGGGCGCGCTGGACGCCGCGCTGAAGGTGGCGACGGGCCGGTATGTCGCGATCTTCGACGCCGACTTCATCCCGTCGGTGGACTTCCTGAAGCGCACGGTGCCGTATTTCGCGGACGCTCGCGTCGCGATGGTGCAGGCGCGCTGGACGCACATCAACCAGGACTACTCGCTGCTGACCAAGGTTCAGTCGATCCTGCTCGACGCCCACTTTGTGCTCGAGCACGGCGGACGCAACCGGGCTGGCCGCTTCTTCAACTTCAACGGCACCGCGGGCATCTGGCGGCCCGAGGCGATCGCCGACGGCGGCGGCTGGCAGCACGACACGCTCACCGAGGACCTCGACCTCAGCTACCGGACGCAGCTCAGGGGCTGGCAGTTCGTGTTCCTGCCCGACCTCGAGGCGCCGGCCGAGGTGCCGGTCGAGATGAACGGCTTCAAGTCCCAGCAGCACCGGTGGGCGAAGGGGTCCATCCAGACCTGCATCAAGCTGTTGCCGCACATTCTCAGGGCGAACGTGCCGTTCGAGGTGAAGGCCGAGGCGTTCATGCACCTGACGGCCAACTTCAACTACCTGCTCATGTCGGTCCTGTGCCTGCTCATCTTCCCGTCGATGGTGATCCGGTACAACATGGGCTGGTACGAGATGCTGCTGATCGACGTGCCGCTCTTCTTCGCGGCCACGGCCTCGGTCGCCAACTTCTACATCGTCTCGCAGCGGGAACTGTACCCGGACGGCTGGAAGGCGCGGCTCAAGTACCTGCCGTTCCTGATGTCGATCGGCATCGGGTTGTCGGTCAACAACACGAAGGCGGTCGTCGAGGCGCTGCTCGACAAGAAGAGCGATTTCGCCCGCACGCCGAAGTACGGCGTCGTCCGCCGCGACGTGGACGAGTGGCAGTCGAAGAAGTACCGGCAGTCGGTGGCCATTCAGCCGCTCATCGAGCTGATGCTCGGCCTCTACTTCACCTGGACGGTCTTCTACGCGCTGGCCAACGGCATCTACGCCACTGTGCCGTTCCTGATGCTCTTCCAGATCGGCTTCCTCTACACCGGCGTCCTCTCGGTGGTCCAGCAGTTCGCCGGCGAGAGCGTGGTGCTCAAGACAGAAGTCGTGAAGTAGGGGATGGACCCGCTCCTCATCCGCAACTTCTCCGTCATCGCGCACATCGACCACGGCAAGTCGACGCTCGCGGACCGGTTCCTCGAGCTGACCGGCGCGGTGCAGTCGCGCGAGATGGAAGCCCAGCTGCTCGACAGCATGGACCTCGAGAAGGAGCGGGGCATCACGATCAAGGCCCACCCGGTCCGTCTGACCTACGCGGCCGAGGACGGGAACACCTACGTCCTGAACCTCATCGACACGCCTGGGCACGTGGACTTCTCGTACGAGGTGACACGGTCGCTCGCCGCCTGCGAAGGCGCGGTCCTGATTGTCGACGCCGCGCAGGGCGTCGAGGCGCAGACGCTGGCCAACGCCTACCTCGCGGTGGACAACAACCTCGAGATCGTCCCGGTCATCAACAAGATCGACCTGCCCGGCGCCCAAATCGAGGAAACCCGACGGCAGATCGAGGACATCATCGGCCTCGACGGCAGCCACGCCATTCTGGCCAGCGCCAAGGTCGGCACCGGGGCCAAGGACGTCCTCGAGGCGATCGTGCACCGGTTGCCGCCGCCGGCCGGGGTGCCGGACGCGCCCCTCAAGGCGCTGATTTTCGATTCGTGGTACGACCCCTACCGCGGCGTGGTCATTGTCGTCCGGGTGATCGACGGCGTGATCCGCAAGGGGATGCGCGTCCGCCTGATGGCCCTCGGGCAGGAGTACCTGATCGAAGAAGTCGGCGCGTTCACGCCGAAGGCGGTGCCGCTCGAAGAGCTGGGCGTCGGCGAGGTCGGGTTCATCACGGCCGGCATCAAGCGCGTCGCGGATGCGAAGCTCGGTGACACGATCACCGAGGTCGCCAGGCCGACCGCCGAGCCGTTCCCCGGCTTCAAGGAACTGAAGCCGATGGTGTTCGCCGGGCTGTACCCGGTCGAGGGGCACGAGTACCCCGAGCTGCGCGACGCGCTCGAGAAGCTGCGGCTGAACGACGCCTCGTTCTTCTACGAGCCCGAGACGTCGGCGGCGCTCGGCTTCGGGTTTCGGTGCGGTTTTCTCGGCCTGCTCCACATGGAGATTGTGCAGGAGCGGCTCGAGCGTGAATTCAATCAGGACCTGGTCACGACGGCGCCGGGCGTGCTGTATCGGGTCACAACCACGGACGGGGACGTTCACGAGGTCGACAGCCCGGCGAAGCTGCCCGAGGCCGGTCGGATCCAGAAGCTCGAGGAGCCGGTCATCACCGCCATGATCCTGACTCCGGCCGAGCACGTCGGCGGGATCCTGACGCTCTGCCAGGAGAAGCGCGGGATTCAGAAGACGCTCGAGTACCTCGCCAGCAACCGCGTCCTGATCACCTACGAGCTGCCGTTCAACGAGGTCGTGCTCGACTTCTACGACCGGCTGAAGACGATTTCCCGTGGCTACGCATCGCTCGACTATCATGTGACGGGCTACTGGGAGTCGCCGCTGGTGAAGCTGGACATCCTGGTCAACGGCGACCCGGTCGATGCGCTGTCGATCATCGTGCACCGCGACGCGGCGTACCAGCGCGGGCGCTCGCTGGCGAGCCGGATGCGCGGGCTGATTCCGCGCCAGATGTTCGAAGTCGCGATCCAGGCGGCCATCGGCGGGCGGATCATCGCGCGCGAGTCGGTCAAGGCGCTGCGAAAGAACGTGCTGGCCAAGTGCTACGGAGGCGACATCACGCGCAAGCGCAAGCTGCTCGAGAAGCAGAAGGAAGGCAAGCGCCGGATGAAGCGCGTCGGAAAGGTCGAGATTCCGCAGGAGGCGTTTCTAGCGGTGCTCAAGGTGGATGGGGAAGGGTAGGATTCAGAATCACAGAATCCAGAATCCAGAAGACAGAAGACAGAAGGCGAGAGACGAGCGATGAAGAACCAGAAGAAGGCGCCATCGAAACCCGCGCCGGCGCCTGCCGCACCGCAGCCCTTCAAGAAGTCGGTCGCGCGCGAGTACTTCGAGTCGATTGTCATCGCGGTCATCCTTGCGCTCTTCATCCGCACGTTCGTCGTCCAGGCCTTCAAGATTCCGACCGGCTCGATGGAGAACAACCTGCTCATCGGCGACCACCTGCTGGTGAACAAGTTCGTCTTCGGCCCGTCGGCGGGCGCCATCGAGCGGGCGCTGCTGCCCGAGCGCCCGATCCGCCGCGGCGACATCATCGTCTTCAAGTACCCCGAGGATCGCGAGCGCGACTTCATCAAGCGGGTGATCGGCCTTCCCGGCGAGACGCTCGAGGTGAAGAACAAGAAGGTCTACATCAACGGCAAGCCGATCGACGAGCCGTACGTGCACTTCCTGGACCCGCCGCAGAGCGCGTCGGCGTTCGCCGAGGTCACCTCCTCCGACAAGCGCGAGCGCTACGGCCCGGTCACCATCCCGGAAGGGCAGTACTTCATGATGGGCGACAACCGGGACAACTCCCAGGACAGCCGCTACTGGGGGCTGCTGTCGCGCGACGACGTCAAGGGCCGCGCCGTGATGATCTACTGGTCCTACGAGTCCGAAACCGAGGACTACCAGCAGACCGGCATCGGCGCGATGGCGAAGGATGTCTTCACGGTTGTGACCCAGTTCTTCACCCGGACCCGGTGGTCTCGGATGTGCAAGCTCATCCGCTAACAGCTGCCGGCTATCAGCTGCCAGCTCTAAGCTATCGATCCTGATCCGCCGATACTCCCGATGGCGCCCTGGCTCCACCCCGCGGGCCAGGCGCCGACGTGCCATGGCCAAGACGCTGATCAAGATCGCCGTCGCCCTGATTGTCCTCCACGGCGCCTTCCGTGTTGGCAGCGCCTACTGGAACTTCTATCGCTACGAGGACGCGCTGCTGCAGATCGCCCAGTTCGGCGATCGCCGCACCGAGCGGCAGGTGTGCGACGAAGCCCTGTCCACGGCTGCCGAGTACGACGTGCCCATCGCGGCGGCCGACCTGACGGTTCGCAAGGGCGGCAACCCGCCATTCAACTGCGAAACCGGGCCGACGGCGCTGAAGGGGAGCTCGCTGGCGGTTGCGGGGGCGCAGCTGACCATCGAAGGATGGTACCAGGACCGCCTCCAGCTGCTGCCGGGCTACTTCTATCCGTGGGAGTTCAAACCGACGGCGTCGGCTCGAGTGAGGTTCTAGCGCGCGCGACGACGCGGCCTCGCTTGACGACGGCCGCGATGGCGGGAGCACCGACGCGGATGAGGTCCACGGCCTCGCCACCGACGATCACCGCGTCCATCAGCTTGCCCGGCTCCAGGCTGCCCACGTCGGCATCGCGCCCTATCGCGTAGGCGGCGTTGAGCGTCGCCCCCACCAGCGCCTCCTCCAGCGTCATCCCCATCGCGAAGCACGCGAGCGTGATCACGAACGGCATCGACGGCGCGAAGCCGCCGCCGGGGTTGATGTCGGTGGCGAGCGCGACCGCCACGCCGCGCTCGACCAGCATCCGCGCGGGCGCGAAGCGGCCGAGCTTCAGGTAGAAGGCGGCGGCCGGCAGCAGCGTGGCGACGACGCCCGCCTGCGCCATCCGGTTCGACGTCTCGGGCTGGACGAAGAGGAGGTGGTCGGCCGAGCGCGCCCCGACCTCGACGGCGACCTCAGAGCCGCCGCTGGCACCCAGTTCGTCGGCGTGAATGCGAAGCCGGAGACCGGCCTTCGACGCGGCTCCCAGGATGGCGCGCGACTCCTCCGGCGTGTAGACGCCGGTTTCGCAGAAGACGTCACACCAGTCCGCCAGCTGTTCGGCCACGACGGCCGGGATCATCTCTCGGATGACGAGGTCGATGTAGTCGGCACGGCGGTTGCGGTATTCCGTCGGGATCTCGTGGGCCCCGAGGAATGTCGCGGCCAGGTCGATCGGCTGCGTCTGGCCGAGCCGTCGGATGGCGCGCAGCATCTTCAGCTCGGCAGCCGTTTCCAGCCCGTACCCGCTCTTGGCCTCCGCCGTCGTCGTGCCACACTGCAGCATCTCGACCAGGCGAACGCGGGCCGACTCGACGAGGGCGTCTTCCGACGCCTCGCGCGTGGCGCGCACGGTGCTGAGGATGCCGCCGCCCGCTGCGGCGATCTCCGCGTAGGTGGCGCCGGCGAGGCGCCGCCTCAGTTCCTCGCGGCGATCGCCCGCGTAGACGACATGGGTATGGGGATCCACGAAGCCGGGCAGGACCGTTCCTCCGCCGGCGTCGACGACCACGGCGTCGGGAGTCATGCGCACGCCCGCATCGAAGGCGGCCTCGCTTCCGACGAAGACGATGCGTCCGTCGAGGGAGGCCACCACGCCGTTCGGGATTGCGGACACGCCGGCCTGGGCCGGGCCGCGGCGCGGCGCGGGACCGGCGCAGGTGACGACCTGCCTCGTGCGGCGGATGACGAAGTCGGCGGTGATGAGGCAAAACTGACTCCCTCCGCGGCGGCCTGCGCCTGAGGCGCGGCCTGCGCCTGCGGCTCGGGGACGACCTGGCGCGGGCGGTGCAGGAGTATCTTGTCGTCGCGCTCCTTCTGATCCTGCTCGCGCACGAACTGCAGCGCGTTTCGCAGCGTCGCGATGGTCGACTGCAGCGTCGTCTCCACGTCGCGCCGCCTGAGCTTGAGTCCGTCGATTTCCCGCTGCACCTCTTCGATCCGGCCCTCGCTCTTCTGGAGGACCAGTTCGGCGCGCGACTCGGCATCCTCGACGATGCGACGGGATTCCAGCTCGGCGTGCTCGCGGATCTCGTCCGAGAGGCGCTGCGCGGTCAGCAGCGTGTTACGGAGATTCCGTTCGTGCTCGCGGTGTTCGGTCACCACCGCTTCGAGCCGCAGCAGTTCCTGGTGCAACCGATCGGACTCGCGGAGCGCCTGCTCGTAGTCGTCGGCCACCTCGCTCAGCAGGGCATCGACCTCGTTGCGGTCGTAGCCGCGCATGACGACACGCAGTTTAGCCTGCCGAAGGTCGAGTGGGGTCACCTTCATGGACGGTCTCCTGCCGGGGCCATTCCCGGTACCTGTAGTTTCGGCCCATCCCCCAAAGGACTTCAGGGGGCAGACGAATCCGGACGGCTCAGGGCAGGCGGGTGCCGAAGATCGCCGTGCCCACGCGGACCATCGTGGAGCCTTCCTCGACCGCCACGCCGAAATCGTGGCTCATGCCCATCGAGAGTTCGCGGAGCATGTGAACCGGCACGCCGCTCGCCACGAGCCGGTCGCGGAGTTCACGCAGGCTCCGGAAGTAGGGCCGGACCGCCTCCGGGTCTTCCAGCCACGGCGGCAGGAGCATCAGTCCGGCCAGGCGGACGGCACGGCACTGGACGGCCCGCTCCACGACGACCCTGACGATGTCGAGTGCAGCGCCATGCTTGGTCGGCTCGCCGGCCAGATCCACCTGGACCAGGATTTCCGGGCAGGTTCCCGCGTCGGCCGCCGCGCGGTCGACGGCGTCGAGGATCTCGATCCTGTCGATGGAGTGGATGCAGGAAAACGACACGGCTGCCTTGCGCGCCTTGTTCGACTGGAGGTGTCCGATGAGGTGCCAGCGGACGTGCAGGTCGGGGGCTGCCGCGATCTTCTGGAGCGCCTCCTGAACGCGGTTCTCGCCGAAATCGAGCTGACCCGCCGCCGCAGCCGCGCGCACGTCGGCGATCGAGTGCGTCTTCGACACGGCCACCAGGCGGACGTTGTCCGGCCGTCGGCCGGCGCGCGTTGCGGCGCGCGCAACACGCTCGCGAACCTCTGCGAGGCGCCGGGCGAGATCGGCTTCTGGCATCGCTCCGCCGGGAAGGCAAGCCGAGAAACAAAGAGGCCGCCGGCGGCGTTCAGCCGCGGGCGACCTCGGAGAACAGCTGCCAGCTGACTGGGTTACTTCTTCAACTGCGTCAGCATGGCCTTCACCTGGGCGGCATACTGACCGTCCGGCGCGTTCTGCAGGTACGCCTCGAACGACGCGACGGCCTCGGGCATCTTGCCGAGGTTGACCCAGCACATCGCCAACTGGTAGTGCGCGTTCGCGTACTTCGGGTCGATCCTCAGCACCTCTTCGAATGCCTTCTTCGCCTCTTCGGCCTTGCCCGCGTTCCACGCGGTGACGCCCACGTTGAACACCGCCTCCGTCCCGCCGCCGCCGCCTGCCCCGCCGGCGGCCATGGCCAGTTCGGCCGCCTTCTGGCTGGCTGCCTGGGCCGCGTCGAACTTCTTCTGGAGCGTGTAGATCTGCGAGAGGCCGTTGTACGCCTCGATGTAGTCGGGTCTGAGCTCGATCGCCTTCTTGTACGCCTGTTCGGATTTGTCCCAGTCTTTCTTCTGGGCGTACGCGTGGCCCGTGTTGTGATAGCACTCGGCGCAGGCAGGAACGATGACGATGGCCTCGGCGAACTTCGCGATCGCTCCGTCGTAGTCGTCGGTCCTGCTGAGCGCGACGCCCTCTTCGAACACCTTCTTGATGGCGGCCGCCTTGGCCAGCTCCTCCTTCGACGGCCCGGGGCCGCCGCCGGGCGTCAGCTTGAAGCTGAGGTCGAGCGTCTCGCCAATTCGCACGCGGCCTTCCAGCGACTGGATGCCGACCTTCTCCTTTTCGACCGTGACCTTGTAGGCGCCTGGAGTCAGGCCGATCTGAGTGTATTCACCCTTCTTGTCGCTCTTCACCACGTAGGTGCGCGGGATCCCATCCATGAGCTGGATGGAGACCTTCGCCGCTTCAACCGGCACACCCTTAGCGTCGACGATCTTGCCCTTCACCACCCCCGTCTGGGCGGCGGCGGGCGAGACCATGGCCACGGCCACGAGCACGGCACAGCCCACGATCAGCGCGCGCCGGCCGAAAGATACGCGAAACATCAGTGTCCTCCGCTAGACATGAATACGAGATGAACGCCAGGTAAACGTGCTTCCGGCCCTAGTCTACACCGAAAACAGGCATGTCGCGTAGAAGGGGCGGGGCGTCCCCGTCGGACCCATCGCCGGCTACCGCTCGAAGAACTTGGTGATGTCCTCGAGCCGGGTGACGACAGGAGCCCGCGGCAGCGCCTCGAGAAACCGTGCACCGTATCCCTTGGAGCGGATGCGCGGGTCGAGCACGGCTAGGACACCCCGGTCCTGTCGGTGGCGGATGAGCCGGCCCAGCCCCTGCGCGAGGGTCAGGATGGCGAGCGGCAGCTGGTACTGGTCGAATGCGCTGTCGCCGCGCGCGTTGATGGCCTCAATGCGCGCTGCCGTGACCGGTTCGGCCGGGGACGCGAACGGGAGCTTGTCCACGATGACGCAGCTCAGCGCCTCGCCGACCACGTCCACCCCCTGCCAGAAGCTCGACGTGGCCAGCAGGACCGCGTTGCCCAGCGAGCGGAACTGCCGGAGGAGGACCGAGCGCGGGGCGCTGCCCTGGACCAGGACCGGGTAGTCCAGCGTCGAGGCGAGCTGGCGCTCGACATCCCGCAGCACCGAGTAGCTGGTGAAGAGGACGAACGCCCGCCCCTCGGTACGCCTGAGATCTCCAGGACCTCGCGGCTGACGGCCGATGCGAAGAGCGGCGACCGCGGATCGGGCATCCCCTGCGGCAGGTAGAGGATCGCCTGCTCCTCGTACCGGAACTCCGACGGAAGCCGGACCTCCGCCGCCTCGCGCACGCCGAGCCGGCGCCGGACGTAGTCGAACGAACCCGCGACGCTCATCGTGGCCGAAGTCAGGATGGTCGCCTGCATTCGGTCGAGCAGCAGTTCGCGGACGATGGTCGAGACATCGATCGGCGACGCGCGAAGGAACACGCCCCGGCCGCGGATCTCCAGATAGTAGACGTAGTCGGAATCGCCCGCGCGAAGCAGGAACGCCAGCTCATCGCGCGTTTCTCCTGCACGGCGTCCGACAGCCGCCACGTCCTCGCCGGGGTCCCGCACGAGCGACGCGACGCCTTGCAGGCCGTCGAGCGCGTCCGCGAGGGCGGCTCCGGACGGCTGAACGCCGGCCAGCAGGCCGGCCGTCACGCGCTGGCGGTCCGGCGCCACGGAACGCCCGGTGTGCGGCCCGGCTCCGCCGGCGACGCCGACGTCGCGGAGGGCCTGGAAGAAGAACGCCGCGCGGTCGCGAACCCGGTCGCTCGCGCGCCGCATCTCGGCCGGATCGTCGGCGCACCCACCGCTGGCGATCATCCGCTCCACGTCGCGCGCCAGGTCCTCGATGCGATAGGTGCTGATGGTCATGCCGAAGTACTGCGTCGCCACGTCCTCGAGCTGGTGAGCCTCGTCGATGATGGCGACGTGGCATTCCGGAATCACCTCGCCGTAAGCGTTCTGCCTGACCGACGCGTCGGCGCACAGCAGGTGGTGATTGACGATGACGACGTCGGATTCGGCGGCGCGCTGGCGCATCCGCGTGATGAAGCAGTCCGCGTCGCGCGGGCACGACGCGCCGATGCAGCTCTCAGACGCGGCAGAGAGATCGGACCAGACCGACAGGTCCTCGGGCAGGTCCTCGAGCTCGGCGCGATCGCCCGTGTCCGTCCGCTCCGCCCAGTCGCCGATGGCCGCCATCGTGTCGGCGTCGGCGAACGCCATCGCCATCGGATTGTCGCGGAACTGATCGAGGCGGTGCAGGCAGAGGTAGTTGCCCCGCCCCTTCATGTACGTGGCCTTGAACGGGACGCCGAGCGACGCCTGCAGGAGCGGGAGGTCCTTCGAGAAGATCTGTTCCTGGAGCGTCTTGGTTCCCGTGGAAACGAGGACGCGCCGGCCGCTCAGGATGGCCGGCACGAGGTAGGCGATGGTCTTCCCGGTGCCGGTTCCGGCCTCGGCGAGAAGGACGCGGCCCTGGTCGATCGCGTCCGCCACGGCCGCCGCCATGGCGCGCTGGCCCGGGCGCGGCTCGAACTCGGGCACGGCGCGCGCCAGCGGACCCTCCTCGTCGAACGCCCGATCCACCGCCGCGCCGAGCGAGCCGGCCGCCGGCTCACCCCTACCGCGGGGCATCCGCGTGCGAACCTTCGAGCGCCATGACCTTGTCGACCCTGCGCTGGTGGCGTCCCCCCGCGAACGGCGTCTCGAGGAACACGCGGACGACAGCGAGAGCGAGGTCGGGTCCGATCATCTGCGCGCCGAGCGTCAGAATGTTGGCGTCGTTGTGTGCACGCGCGAGGCGGGCGGACTCCAGGTCGCCGGCTGTCGCCGCGCGGGCGCCGTCGATCTTGTTGGCTGCCATCACCATGCCGATGCCGGTGCGGCAGATGAGGACGCCTCGGTCAGCGGCGCCCGACACGACGAGCCGCGCGACGGCGGCTGCGAAGTCGGGGTAGTCGACCGACTCCTCGCTGCCGGTGCCCACGTCTTCTATCGCGACACCGGAATCGAGCAGGCTCGACGTGATGGTCTGCTTCAGACGGTAGCCGGCATGGTCGGAGCCGATGGCGATGCGCACAGTCAGATTGTAGCGACAGAAGACGGAAGAGAGAAGACAGAAGACAGAATCCAGAATTGAGAATTGAGAATTGAGAATTCAGAATTCGGAACGCGGGCCCGCCCGGGCGTCAGCTCAACTGAGGTAAGCTACCGGCATGCAGCCGACGGTTGTCGTGAGCGGGCGCGCGGAAGAGCGCATCCAGGCGGGTCACCTGTGGATCTACAAGAGCGACGTGTTGGAGGTGCAGGCCGCGCCGGGGGACACGGTGACCGTACTGGGCGCTCGGCGCCGGCCTCTCGGCCAGGCGCTCTACAGCGATCGGTCGCAGATCTCGCTGCGCCTCCTGTCGCACGGCGCCGAGCGTGCGGACGCCTCGCTGTGGCGGCGCCGGCTCGAGAGCGCGATCGCTTTCCGCCAGTCGCTCGCCATCGACGCGACCGCCTACCGCCTGGTGCACGCCGAAGGCGACCTGCTGCCTTCGCTTATCGTAGACCGCTACGGGGACTACCTGGTGTTGCAGTCGCTATCCCAGGGGGTCGAGCGGCAGTTGACGATGATCACGGCGATTCTGGCCGACCTGCTCGCTCCGCGCGGGATCCTGGCGCGCAACGACGTGAAGGTGCGCTCGCTCGAGGGTCTCGAGTCGCGGGTCGAGGTCCTGCTCGGCGAGGTGCCTGCGACGATTCCGGCGCGTGAGGGGCCAATCGAGTACGACGTCGACCCGTGGAAGGGACAGAAGACCGGCTTGTTTCTGGACCAGCGCGAGAACCGGGAGGCGGCGGTCGCGTACGCGCGCGGGCGGGTGCTCGACTGCTTCAGCTACAACGGCGGGTTCGCCATGCGGCTGGCGCCGCGCTGCGACGAGGTCGTCGCGGTGGATGTCTCCGCCGACGCCGTGGCGCGGATCGCGGCCAACGCCGCCCGGAACGGCCTCGTGAACATCGAGGCGCGCGAGGCGAACGCGTTCGACGAGCTGCGGCGGCTCGAGCGAGAAGGCGAGCGCTTCGATATGGTCGTGCTCGATCCGCCGGCCTTCGCCAAGAACAAGGCGTCGGTGCCGAACGCCATGGCCGGCTACCGCGAAATCAATCTCCGCGCGCTGCGCCTGCTGAAGCCCGGCGGCACGCTCGTCACCTGCAGCTGCTCCTACAACCTGGACGAGGCGACATTCGGACAGATCGTCCACGAGGCGGCCGCCGACGCGCTCATCCATGTGAACGTCCTCGAGAAGCGGATGCAGGGCCGCGACCATCCCGTGCTGCTCGGCGTTCCGGAGACGTACTATCTGAAGTGCTTCATCCTCAGGCGGATCACGTAGCTGGAAGCGGACCACGGATGCCCAGGCTGGCGGCTGACAGCGGATCCCGCGTGGCACCCCATCCGCTGCCGGCTGACCGCTGCGAGCTGACCGCCTACTTCTCATCTCTTCAGATACTGCTCAAACAGTCGCAGTATCCTCCGATACTCGTCCGACCAGCTCGTGTCGTCGGTGAACGCGTGGTTCTCCACCGGGTACGGCGCGACCGACCACGTCTCCTTTCGGAGTTCGATCAGCCGCTGCATCAGCCGCACGGTGTCCTGGTAGAACACGTTCGTGTCCACCATGCCGTGACAGATCAGCAGCTGGTTCTTCAGCCCCTCGGCGAAGTAGATCGGCGAACTGCGCTTGTAGGCCTCCGGGCTGGTCTGCGGGAGGCCGAGAATGGGCGCCGTGTAGCTATGGTTGTAGTGCGCCCAATCGGTGACCGGCCGGAGCGCCGCACCTGCCGCGAAGACGTCCGGCGTCGTGAAGAGCGCCATCAGCGTGAGGAAACCGCCGTAGCTGCCGCCGTAGATGCCGATCCGCTTCGCATCGACCCGCTCGGCCGCCACCAGGAACTTCGCGCCGTCCACGGTGTCGTCGAGGTCCTTGCCGCCCATGTGCTCGTAGATGCCGGTCCGCCAGTCGCGCCCGTAGCCTGAACTGGCCCGGTAGTCCGGCGCGAGCACCACGTAGCCGCGCGCCGCGAGCAGGGTGTGGAACATGTGCTCGCGGTAGTAGTTCTGCGACCAGTACTTGTGGGCGAACTGCAGGTAGCCGGCGCCGTGCACGAAGACGACCGCCGGGCGCCTCGGGTCGCGCTTCGCGCCGATCATCTCCGGCGTGTAGAGCCGGGCGTAGACCAAAGCGCCGTCGCGCGCCTTGTAGCTGATGACCTTCGGCTCCAGCCACTTGAACGCCAGCCACTCGGCAACCGGCGTCGTCGTGATCTTCTTCGCCGGAGCGCCGGCTGCGAACGCCTGAATGTGCAGTTCCGGCGGCCTGTTGATGGTCGAGTAGAGGTCCGCCAGCGTCTTCTCGTCGGGTGAGACCGTGATCTCATGGCCCCCGGTGGTCGTCGTGATGCGCGCGAACGGGCCGCCATCGACGGATACTGTGTAGAACTGCTGTTCGCCCGGGTGCACTTCGCCGGCTGTGAAGAAGATCTTCGTTCGGTCCTTCGACAGACGTGCGCTCGCGACCTCCCACTTTCCGCTGGTCAGCGCCTTCGGCGCCGGGTTCGCAGCCGTCACGTCCAGCGAGTAGAGATGCATCCAGCCTTCGCGCTCGGCGAGCATCAGGATGCGCTTGTTGTCGGGCAGCCACGTGAGGCCGCCGCCTCCAAACCGGCCGCCGCCCCCGCTGCCGGTGCCCGCGTCGACCGATCCTTCGCGCAGCCACGCATCGTCGTGCAGGTTGTCGATCGAAGTGGCCTTTCCGGTCGCCGGATCGATCTTCACCAGCCAACGGTCGTGATTGTCCTGCGACCGGACCGTCGCCAGGCAGGTCGCGCCATCCTCCGAGCAATCCGGGAGGCTCCAGTCCACGCTGCGGGGGACCGGTTTGTCGCCAGGTTTCGCGCTCTTCTCGTTGCCGGCAAACGCCGACGCGTCGGCCCACAGGGTGCGGTTCTGCCTGAGGTCGAGCACCGCCAGCAGGCGCCGCGCCTGCGAGTCGCCGACGTTGGACCGTCCGTTGATCATCTCGGGGTAGGCCGATTCGGTGACGTAGTCCGGCACGTCCTGGTTGCGCGCCGCGATCTCCGGCCGCTCGGACACCGCGATGAACACGCAGTTCTCGTCCGTGGACAGCAACATGTCACTGACGGTCTGCCGAGCGCCCGGCTGGAATCGGGCGATCGGTTCCGGCGCACCGCCGACGGCTCCGCCTCGCCCGCCCCGCTGGCCTCCACCCGTCATCGTGGCGCCGCCGCGGCCGCCCTGCTGGCGTTGTTCGGTCTCGCGCCGGAGATGCTCGATCAGCTTCTGTTCCTCCTGGCGGAGGACACGCTGCGACTCGGTCAGCCCCTGATCGGGCCCTGTGGTTCCGCGTCCGCCCTGAGCCGGCGCGCCGCCCTGGATACCGCCGCGCTGCGCCATCGCTGCACCGCCCCCGGCGCCCGTCGCTCCACGCGCTCCGGCATCGCCGCTCGCGACGACATCGGTGAGCTGCACCTCGGTCGGCGACGCGCCGGACGGCTCGAGCGCCATCAGGAACAGGTTGCCGTCGCGCATGAACGTCACCGCCGTGTCGTTCCGAGCCCAGCGCGGGTTCGACTCCACAGCGGCCGTTCTCACGAGCAGCCGCCGCGCGTTGGTGGCGACGTCGTAGATCACGACGTTACCGCCCTCTGCCGCGAGCAGCCGCTTGCGGGCGCGATCGAGCCGTCCCGTCGGGGCGGTCGGGATCTGACGCACCTCCTCGGGGGTGAGCTGCTTGAGATCGTTGCCCTCCCTGCTGACTGAATAGGTGCTCGGGCGATCCTCGTTCGGCTTCTGCCAGGAGAAGTAGATCCTCGAGGAGTCGGGCGCCCACCGGACCGCCGTCGGCGACGAGCCGATCAGCTTGTCGCCCTTCATGATGTTGTCGATGGTGAGGGTGAACGGCACGGGCCTGGCGTCAGCCGGCTTGGCAGGCGACGACGTCGTGGCCTGGCGGCTGCTGTGCGCTCACCAGCCACGTGCAGGCTGCGCAGAGAACGAGGACGGTCAACAAACGGCGCATACGAACTCCCGGAAATGCCGGCCGCGATAGCGGCCGCTACTGAATCAGTTTCACCATGACGACGTCGTGGGACGGGACGCTGGTGACGAATGTCCCCTTGACGCTGCCGAGATCCTTCTTCGCCCAGAGATCGCGGACCGCGAGCTCGGCGTCGAATGGGAGGCCGAGTTCCTGCCACGACAGCGCGACCTGCGCCGGGGCGTTGCCGCGATTGAAGAGGACGACCGCGCGCGCGTTGCCGGCGAGTCTCTTCACCCAGACCTCGAGATCGCCGTTCTTCCTCAGCCGGCGCCCCTGCTCGGTCGGGTCCTGGTCCACCGCGATCACTTCCTTGTTGGTCAGGATCTCGCGTATCTCCGGCGTCATGCTGCGAATGTCGTTCCCGGCCATGAGCGGCGCCGAGAGCAGGCACCAAAGGCTGAAGTGCGCGCGGTATTCCGGAATCGTCATCCCGCCGTTGCCCACCTCCAGCATGTCCGGATCGTTCCAGCCACCGGGGCCCGCGTATTTCTCGAGGCCCACCTGCTGGTCGAGCAGTCGGACGAAACTGGTCCAGCGGTCCTGGATGTCGCCCGTCGTGCGCCAGAGGTGCGCGACGCCGCGGGCCCACGTCCACGGCTGGTTGCGTCCCCACTCGCACATGCTGAACACGATCGGCCGGCCCGTTCCCTTCAGCGCATCCCGCATCGTCGGATACGCGATCTTCGGGTCGACGCCGTCCGTGTTGCACCAATCGTATTTCAGGTAGTCCACGCCCCAGGCGGCGTACTGGCGGGCATCTTCGACCTCGTAGCCGTTGCTGGCCGGGCGTCCTTCACAGGTCCGCGCGCCGGCATCGGAGTAGACGCCGAACTTCAGCCCTTTGGAATGGACGTAGTCGGCCAGGCCCTTCATGCCGCCCTTGAACCGCTCGGGATCGGGGACAATGGCGCCGTTCTTGTCGCGAGCCACCTGCCAGCAGTCGTCGATGACGATGTACTGGTAGCCCGCGTCCTTCATGCCGGACGAAACCACCGCGTCGGCCACTTCGCGGATCAGGCTCTCGCTGACATTGCAGCCGAACTTGTTCCAGCTGTTCCAGCCCATCGGCGGCGTGCGCGCGATGTCCATCCAGGCCGGCTGACCCTGGCCGGAACTTGCGGCGGTCAGGGCGCATCCAATACTGAGGATGAGGAGAGTGCGTGCAGAGGAATCGGGTGCCATCGGACGGCCTCCTTGTTGGGGAGGGACTGTATCAGGGCGCGGCTCAGGGCTCAAGGCTCAGGGCTCAGGCCGTAAGAGAAACTCCTTGACATCCTTGTTTTACAGTACTAATTTATTAGTATATGAGACCGGCCAGTGCGACGCTGACGCCCCAGGAACTGGAACTGATGAAGATCGTCTGGCAGAAAGGCCAGGCGACGGTGCGCGACGTCTACGAAACGCTGCTCGGGCACCGCAAGATCGCCTACACCACGGTGATGACGATGATGCGGGTGCTGGAGAAGAAGGGCTACGTCAAGACGCACCGCGTGAACCGGGCCTTCGTCTATCGGCCGGCGCGCCCCCAGCGCCAGGTCGTCCGGTCGATGGTCCGGGAGTTCGTCGACCGCGTGTTCAACGGATCCGCGCAGCCGCTCCTCGTGCACCTCGTCGAGGACCGCCGCCTGTCCCCGAAGGAACTCGAGGAGTTGGAGCGCCTTATTCGCGAGGCTGAGTGATGGACGCCCAGACGACGGCCAATCTCCTGGCGTGGTGGCTCCAGACCGGCGTTGTCGTCCTCGTGGCTGCGCCGCTGCCGCGGCTCCTCGGGCTGTGGTCCCCCAGGGTCCGCATGGCGTACTGGCGCATTGTTCTCATCGGCTGCCTCCTGTTGCCGCTGGTGCAGCCGCGGGTCGTGCGGCAGGAGCCGCCGGCAGGCCTCCAGATCGCGGCCGCCACCGATATCGCGGGCCCGCCAGCCAGCGCCGCGACTTCTGCCGCCGCGGCGCCTCTGCCCATCTGGAGACGCCCGCTGCCGTTCCGTGCTGCCGACGCGCTCGTCGCCGGTGTCCTTCTTCGCCTCGGCTGGCTCGGCCTCGGCGTCGTCACGGTCGGGCGCCTGCGCCGGTCGGCGCGGCGGCTCTGGCCGCGCCCGGACTCGATCGATCGCGCGGCGACGCTGGCGGAGACCGACGCGGAGTTCCTGGTGTCGGCGACCGCGAGCCGGCCGGTCACCTGCGGCGTGCTCTGGCCGGTGGTGCTCGTGCCGCGCAACTTCGAATCGTTCCCCGATCACGAGCAGACGGCGATCGCGTGCCACGAGCTGCTGCACGTCAACCGGTCCGACTGGCTGCGGAACGCGATCGACGAAGTCGTGCGCGCCGCGCTCTGGTTCCATCCGGCCATCTGGTGGCTCATCAATCAGATTCAACTGGCGCGCGAGCAGGTGGTGGACCGCGAGGCGGTCCGCCGGCTCGGCGGGCGGCAGGCGTATCTCGAGGCGCTTCTTCGGATGGCGAGACCTGCACCACGGCTCAACCTGAGCCCCGCCACGCTCTTTCTCAAGCGCGCGCACCTGCGGAAGCGGGTCACGCTGATCGTCAAGGAGGTTTCCATGTCGAAGGCCCGTCTCGCCGCCACGCTCGCCGTCATGGCGGCCGTCATCATCATCGGCGGCAGCTTCGCGACCTCGGCGTTTCCGCTCCAGCAGGCGGGCGCCGCCAAGCCGGGAGTGGCTACCGCGGCGCCGACGCTGAGTATCACCAAGCCGCTGAGCTTCTCGTTTGGGCCTGGCATGAAGCGCGCGCAGATCCTCGAGTTCATGTCGCGAGCGGCCGGCCTGGTCGTCAGCGCTGACGCCGACGCGGCGCCTGCGTTGAATACCACCGTGGACAGGTTCGAACGCCACGGCGTCACATCGAGCAGGCTCTGGCGGCGGTCCTCGAGCCGGTTGGCCTGATGTACTCGATTGCCGGGCCGAACTCGATTATCGTGAAGCGGGTGAAAGGTCCGAGTCCGTCGACGGTCCCCGGGGGCGTGTCCGGCAGCGTCCGCCCTGGAGTGGCCGCGGGCGCCGGGACGGGTTCTGGCGGAGGAGCCGCTGTTGGACCCGGCGGGTCCGACGGCGTCTCGGGAGGCACGTCCGCCGGCGTCTCGGGCGGTGTCGTTGGAGGTGTCATCGGCGGCGTTCCTGGCGGTGTCGTTGGCAGCGTGCCCGGCGCATATGGTCAGGCGACCAACTGGCCGGCCGAAGCCGTCCGCGTCGGCGGTGGTATCAAGCCGCCCACCAAGGTCCGCGACGTCAAGCCCGCGTACCCGGAGACTGCCCGGACAGCTCGCGTGCAGGGCGTGGTGATTTGCGAGGCCCTGATCGGAGCGGACGGCAAGGTGGCGGACGTGCGCGTCCTCCGCTCGACCCCGCTTCTCGACCAGGCGGCGGTCGAAGCGGTGCGCCAGTGGGAATTCACGCCGAGCCTCCTCAATGGCAACCCGGTCCCGATCATCATGACGATGACCGTGAACTTCACGCTCGACGGTGGAACGCCCAACCTGGGGATCCGGTAACAGGTCACGCCCAGGCGCCCAACTGGCCGACAGACGCGATCCGGGTGGGCGGCGGCATCAAGCCGCCGGCCAGGGTCGTCGACGTGAAAGCCGTCTACCCGGAGGTCGCCCGGACCGCTCGCGTGCAGGGCGTCGTGATTTGCGAGGTGCTGATCGGGCCGGATGGCAGGGTGGCGGACGCGCGCGTCCTGAGGTCAATCCCGCTTCTCGACCAGGCGGCGATTGACGCGGTGCGCCAGTGGGAGTTTGCGCCGACGCAGGTCAATGGCAACCCGGTTTCGGTCATCATGACCGTGACGGTGAACTTCACGCTCGAGTAGCTGCCCATCGGCGACGCTGGGGCAGCCCTGAGCGAGGGCAGCGAGTCGAAGGGCTGGCAGCGGATCACGGACGCCCGAGCCGGCAGCGGGTAGCGGATCACGGACACGGAAGCTGACAGCGGACTGCGTGTGACGACGTATTCCGCTGCCCGCTGCCAGCTGCCCGCTGCCAGCGCCCCCCCCAATTCTCAAGGCCCCACTCTGCAGGTTCGCGCGATCGTCCCCAACGCTGACGCCAACATCAAGCCTTGAGCCCTGAGCCTTGAGCCCTGAGCCTGCCAGATCGTGTACCCTGTCCCTGACCGTTCGTTCACCCACAAGGAGCATCTGATGGCCAAGGCAGCGACGAGGACCGACTACGAACTGGCGATGGAACGGCTGGGAGACGCGATCGAGGCGCTCGACGAGGTGCAGACGCTGTTCGCCGGCGAGGGCACTGCGCCCGAATTCTGGGTGGGCATCATCTTCACCGCGCAGAATGCGCTGGCGGCGGTGGCCGAGATGGCCGTCGAAGTGGAGAAGATGACGGCGAAGGCGCCCAAGCGGCGCAAGAAGGCCGGCAAGAAGCGCTGAGCGGGCCCGCAGGCCGTCCTACTTCTTGACCGCCGGCGCGGCCGCGGGCATCGGCACGATCTGGACGATGGTCTTGAAGCTCGCCGGTTGGGCGGCGGGCTTCGGGTTCGCGTAGCCCTGCATCCCGCCCCACGTGTAGTCCTTCACCGTGATGCTCGGTGGGAAGGCCATCGTCGCTTCCTGGTACCGGCCGATGTCGAACATGTGGGTGGCCGGCTCTTCGAACACGAGTTCGCCCTTCACCTTCAGCAGCTTCTGGTAGTAAGACACGACCTCGGCGAACGGAACATTGGCGCCGAACAGGTAGAAGCGCTGCCCGCCGCCGGCGTCGTACGACTCCAGGTACTGCATCGTCGGGTGAAACGACGGCACACCCAGCGATTCTGGCGTTGGCGCCTGCTCCCGGACCGCAGCGGGAGGCGCCTGAGAGGGCTTGGCCGTCGGCGCCTGGGCCGCCGCCGGCGCGGCCTTCGGTTTCGCCTGCGTCTGCGTTTGCGCCAGGGCAGGCGCCGAGCAAGCGAGGAGGACCATCGCGGCGGTGATCGGGATGAAGGCCTGGCGCCTCATGGCCCAATTATGAAGCAGCGGCGCGCGTTTTGCGAATCCGAGCGGGCCTGGGACGTGCGGCCGCCGACAGGATAAGGGATACTGGTGTCATGGCGAACGGTCTGAAAACGGCGCTTCTCCTCGGGGTTCTGAGCGGCCTTCTGCTGCTCATCGGCGACTCGATCGGCGGCTCGAACGGCCTTGTCATGGCCTTCGGCCTGGCCGTCGTGATGAACTTCGCGTCCTATTGGTTCTCGGACAAGATCGTGCTGATGATGTACCGGGCTCAGCCGGTCGGGCCGGAGCATCCGCTGTATCGCATCACCGAGCGGCTGGCGCAGCGCGCCGGTCTGCCGATGCCGAAGGTGTACGTCATTCCCGACCCGTCGCCCAACGCGTTCGCAACGGGCCGGAACCCGTCGCACGCCGCAGTGGCGGCGACCGAGGGCATCCTCCGCGTCCTCAGCGAGCACGAGATCGAGGGTGTCATCGCCCACGAACTCTCGCACGTGAAGCACCGTGACATCCTCATCAGTTCGGTGGCGGCGACGATGGGCGCGGCGATCATGATGCTGGCGCGCATGGCGCAGTTCGCCGCCATTTTCGGCGGGGGCGGCCGCGATGACGACAATCGGGGCAGCAACCCGATAGGCCTGCTCGCGACCCTGATCCTCGCGCCGATCGCGGCGATGGTGATTCAGGCGGCGATCTCACGGTCGCGCGAGTTCGCCGCCGACGCGGGCGCGGCGCGGCTGGTCGGCACGCCATACGGCCTCGTGGACGCGCTCACGAAGATCGATGCCGTGTCAAAGCGCGTGCCGATGGAGGCCAACCCGGCGACCGCTCACATGTTCATCATGAAGCCGTTCTCGGTGAGCGGGATGCTCTCGGTGTTCAGCACGCATCCGCCGCTCGAGAAGCGTATCCAGGCGCTGCTGGGTACGGTGTAGGCGGCTCACGTTCTCCAGAACGTGAACTGCGGCAGCATGTCTCCGGTGAGCAGGCGGAGCACCACGAGGCCGACGTGAACGGCGGCCGGCACCCAAGGCCGGTCCAGTCGCTCCACGATTCGGCGCAGCCAGGCGAAGCGGTGGATCGCGTCGATCGCGCCGACCGCCGCGACGATGAAGTAGACCGCGAAGAAGTACCGGTCGGCCTTTCGATGGGCCAGCGAGAACGCGCCCAGCAGCGCGATCGTGGCCGCGAGAGCGAACCACGCGCCCTGTCGGAGCGGTAGCGCCGCCGGGCTTTCATCGGCGCGCGTCAGCCGCCACGGCCAGAGATTGCGCGACCTCAAACCGCGCCAGGCGACGGCTCCGGCACACAGGCTGAACGGGAGCGGGTACCAGAACACCCGTGCCGCGTACCAGACCGCTGTATAGGCGGCGCGGCCGACGAGCGACCCTTCCGTGACGGCCGTCACCGGCAGTTGTCTGGCCTGGTACACGGCCAGAAAAGACCGGCCCGTCGCACCGACGTAGGCGGCCTCGTAGCCCCACGCCACGAGCGCACCGGCCAGCGGCATCGCCGCGACGGCCGCCCAGGGCGTCCAGCGCGCGCGAAGATCGCCGGCGCCTTCCGCGCGCGCCAGCAGCCACAGGGCGCACGTGATCGGCACGACGACGGCAAACACGCCCTTCACCAGCAGCACCACGCAGAATCCCGCGATCATGCCGAGCGTCCAGACCAGGCGCGTGCGGGCGCGCTCCGTGGAGTACACGGCGAAGAGGAGCCCGGCGAGCAGTGCGAATTCGTGATTCGCGCGGATGCGGTACGCGAAGGCGACGAGGATGAACTGCAGGATCCAGCCGAGAGCGCGGGCGTCGCGGGGTGCGGCCACCGACGCGGTGATGAGCGCGACCAGGATGAACGTCGCGGCCTGGTAGACCGCATTCACCGCGTACGCGGCCTGGATCGCCGGAAACCCCAGGCGGGCGAGCGCGGCGGGAAGGATGAAGATTCCCGCCGGGTGCTCGCAGTAGGGGCCCTCGGAATCCCACAGGCCCCACCACTCGGGCGCGATCCACTGGCGGAGCGGCAGTTCGCTGATTCTCGCGGCGATACCGGCGTGGAGTTGGGAGTCAGGGTCTGGGCTCTCGTAGTGGGTCGCCGCGACGAGGACGGCGGTGATCACGACCGCCAGCGCCCACGCCAGCCCCGTCGCGCGAAGGTCGATCGGCGGGCGTTGACGTGCTGCCGTGTCGGTCGGCTCGATCATGGCCAGCTACAGCAAGTAGGCCAACGCAAATCCGATTTGCGCGACGAACATCATCCGGTACATGTGGGCCCACGACACGTGGTTCTCCTCGACCGCCAGGTCTTCCGGCCGGCGCAGCATCAGGTAGCACACGTAGATCCCGTAGACGACCATGACGGCGCCCAGCACCTGCAGCAGCCAGAAATGCCCGGTGAGAATCCCGGTCCAGGCGCCGATCGGGATCATGAGGAACGGCACGACGAAGGCCGGAGAGATCATCCACGCCGCACGCTTCACACCGAACTGCAGCGGGAGCGTGCGACACCCGCCCTGTGCGTCACCCTCCATGTCGGCGAAGTCCTTGGTCGTCGTCGCGCCGAGGAGGAACAGCCCGAAGATCGTCCCGATGAACCAGGGCTCGAGGCCCAGCACCGTCTTTACCGACGACCACCCGGCCACCTTCAACAGCGCGCCGCGCGGGATGGCCACCGTCACGTTCGCCCAGACGCCGAGCCGCTTCGTTCGGAACGGAGGCACCGGGTACAGCGTCGTGATGAGCGTGGCGGCGGCGACGAGCCAGAAGCACTGGTGCCGGCCGCCCGGCGCGACGAACCACGCGAGCAGCCAGGCGGCGCAGAAGGTCGCCCACGTGAACACCCACGCTTCGCGCATCGTCATGCGCCCGCTGGGCAGCGGCCGCTTCGGCTTGTTCACCGCGTCGATGTCGCAGTCGTAGATCTGGTTCAGGCCGTTCGACGCGGCGTTCAGCACGGCGGCCATCAGCGCGCCGAGCAACGGGTAGATGACGAGCCACGCGCTCCAGGCCTCGCGCGGCGCGGCACCGATGGCGGTCGCGCCTCCCGACGCCATGCCGAGTGCGGGCGCGAACAGCGTGAACGGGCGAGCGAACTCGACGTAGACGCGGAACCGTTCCCGGACCGTCATCGCGCCACCAGCCAGGCCAGGGCGACGGCGCACGCCGCCGACAGTGCTGTGTTGATGAAGTTCAGCGTGTGATTGTCGAGCGTCCCCGACGACTCCAGCGTGGCGCCGAGCGAACTCTCGATGAACGAGCCGACCGTCGCGCCGGCGGTGGCGTACCAGAGTCCGTTGCCCTTGACGAGGCCCAGCGCGAGCGCGAGCGCCGACAGCGCGAGCGCGGACACGAGGCCCGCGCCCGTTCCTTCGAGCGAGACCGCACCGGATGTTCCAGGCCTGACCCTCGTGAACATCGGGAACAGGTACGTCCGTGTGCCCCAGGCCTTGCCAATCTCGCTCGCCACCGTGTCGCTGGCGCCGGCAACGAGCGCGGTCACCATCACCAGCAGCGCACCGTCGCGGTGGGGAGAGAGCCCCGCCAGGACCGCGGCGAACGCGGCGAGGCCGGTGTTCGCAACGGCGTTGCCTGGCCCCCGCCGGCCGCCGCGGGCTTCCGCGATGCCCAGCACCGACTTCCGTCTGAGGCCCAGTCGCGTCGACACGGTCGCCGCCAGGAACGAGGAGAACAGCAGCACCCAGCCGGTCCAGCCGCCAAAGGCGAACACCGCGATCCCGATCAACGCGCCCACGAGCGCGCCGGCGGCGGTCACGCTGCCCGCGCGCCAGCCGAGCGTGGCGATAGGCACGTTCACCAGCGTTGCGACCAGCAGCGCGTGCGGCAGCCAGGCCCGGGCCGCTTCCAGCGAAGGGCCGTCCACCAGCGCGAGGCCGCCGAGCACAATCGCAGCGACAATCGGCACCGAGATGTTGTCGTCCAGGCGAATCCGCATCGACTCCACGCCCGCGGCCGCGATCGACGCCAGGACCGGGGCGCCCAGCGCGAATGCCAGCGGCGGCAGCGGCGAAACCGCCGGCCGCGTCCACACGCAGAGGCCTGCGCCGGCGAGCGCGCCCGCCACCGCGAACGCCAGCGACCCGCCCACCGACTTGTCCGGGTTCCACGGCAGCGGCCGGCTCCTGAACCGGGTGCCGACGATGGTGGCCGCGCCGTCACCGAACGCGAGGATGCCCCACGCGGCGGCCACGATGTCGAGACGCCTCGGGAACGCCAGGATCAGCAGGAGCACCGACAGTGGGTAGAACAGAATGCCGAGCGGGTAGCCGCGCGCCCTGTCGCCGGGCCGGTTGAGGGCGGCGCCGCCAATCCTCGGGAGTACCAGCAGGTTGAAGAGGAAGGCGGCAACCGCGCACAGTGCCGCCTGCCACCAGGTCAGCACGCGCAGCAGCAGGGCGAACGACGCCATCGTGACGTGCAGCGTCTGGCGCCGGTACTCGGAGAATCCTGTCACGCGCCTCGTCTCCCTGGCTGATCGCCGTGGCCGCGCACGGCCTGGGCGACGACTCTGGCCATGCCATCCTCGAGCGGCTTGATGCAGTAGCCCAGTTCGTCCACGGCGACGCTGCTGTCCATCGTCCAGTCCTGCGTCAGGACCTTCACCGTGCCGGCCGTCAGAAGCGGCGGCCGGCCGGTCAGGCGGGCCCTGACTTCCTCAAGCGCACCGACCCCGACGGCGATCCACGCCGGGAGCCGGCGCGGCAGCGCACGGCCCGTCATCTCGCGCACCAGTTCGAACACCCGCATCTGCGGGTGATTCTCGCCGCCGAGCCGGTAGCGCCCGCCCGGACGCCCGCGCTCCAGCGCGGCGACGTGGCCGCGGGCCACGTCGTCCACCCATGCGTACGACCAGACGCAATCGGCGCCGACGATGCCGGGGAGTCTGCCCCCGAGATGGTCGGACACCATCGTGCCGATGAGGTTGCCCTCGGTCAAGGCCCCGGGGCCGTAGATCACGCCGGGGTAGACGCGGACCACGGGGGCGCCGTCGGCCACCGCGCGCGAAGCCAGTTCGTCGGCCAGGACCTTCGTGCGCTGGTAGTCGTTCCAGCGTCCCGGTATTGAGGCTCCGGACGGCGGGAGCGCGAGAAACGACGAGGTGTAGACTACGCGGCCGATGCCGGCGGCGCGCGCGGCATCGAGCGCGTTCTGCAGGCCGCCCACGTTCACGTCGTCGAAGTCCTCGCGCCGCTTCCTCCAGACGCTGACGAGCGCCGCGGAGTGGCAGAGAGCGTCGCACCCCCGGGCCGCGCGAGCCAGGGCCGGGGCGTCACGGACATCGCCGTCGACCGTCTCGCCGGGCAGGCCACTGGCGCCGACGTGGCGAGCAAAGGCCACCGTTGAGTGGCCCGACGTCCGGAAGGCAGACACGAGCGCTCGCCCGAGGTAGCCGGTGGCACCGGTGATGAGCACTCGCATCAGGGTCCGAGTTCGTCGGTTGCGACGCCGGCACGCACCGCCTGTCGCCAGTACTCCAGCAGGTCGGACAGCGTCTGCTCGATGGGAATGCGGGGCACCCAGCCAAGCTCGCTCGTGAGTCGAGAACGGTCGCCGAGCACGAGCGGCGCGTCGTGCGGCCGATAGCGCGCGGGATCGCGCCGGACGGCAATCGCGACGCGCGACCGCGACAGCAGCGCATCGAGGATGTCACCTATCCGATAGGCCACGCCGCAGCATACGTTGTAGATCCTGCCCGCAGCGCCGCGCTCCGCGATCGCCTGATAGGCGCGAACCGTGTCCCGGACGTCGGTGAGATCGCGTCGCCCTTCCAGGTTGCCGACCGCCAGGGCCGGCTCGGCGAGACCGCGCTCGATGCGCGCGATCTGGCGGGCCACGCTCGAGGCGAAGAACGACGGATCCTGCCGCGGACCGATGTGGTTGAACGACCGCGTCAACACGACCGGCAGCCCCTGTTCCAGGGCGGCGTGCGCGCCGGTCATCTCCTGCGCCAGTTTGCTCAGACCGTACGGGCTGCCGGGCCCGACCGGATCCGATTCGGCGACGGCGCGCGCCTGCTCGCGATAGACGAGGGCCGATCCGGACACGAGGATCCTGGCGGGATGGTCGATTGTCGCGAGCGCGGCGAGGAGATGGTGCGTTCCGAGGACGTTGACCTCGAGCGTCTTGAACGTGCGGCCCCAGGAGCCGCCCGCGTGCGCGATCCCGGCCAGGTGGTAGACGAGCGCCGGACGGATCTCCCGGACCGCACGGCCGACGGCGTCCTCGTCGAGGATATCGACGTCCATCCACCGGCAGCGCGTCCCGGTCGGCGGCGCCGGCAGCGGTTCGCCCGGCCGCCGCCACGCGACGATGGGCCGGCCACCCGGCTCAATCAGGTCGAGCAGGTGGCTGCCGGCAAAGCCCGCGGCACCCGTAATCAGAACGGTCTCGTCCACTGGAACCTGGTTTCCTCTTCTCTGTGGCTCGGATAGGCTCAAGGCTCAGGGCTCAGGGCGCTGGGCTCGGGCACGAACCCACCGTCTTCTGGATTCTGGATTCTGAATTCTGAATCCCGGCTTCTATCCGTGTCCTACCGCCCGTCGTATTGCCTCGCGTAGTACTCCTTGAATGCGGGGTCCCCGTGCTTTACCGGCCGCCACCACCATTCGTTCTGACGGTACCAGTCAACGGTCTCCTCCAGGCCGGACGTGAAGTCGGCCTGCGGCTGCCAGCCCAGCCCGCGGAGCTTCGTGGTGTCGAGCGAGTAGCGGCGGTCGTGGCCGGGGCGATCCGTCACCGGGCGGATCAGCGACTCCGGCCGGCCGAGCAGACCGAGGATCCGCCGCGTCAGATCGACGTTCGCCACCTCGTTCCCGCCGCCGATGTTGTAGACCTGGCCGGCCTCGCCGCGCTCGATCACCACGTCGACGGCCCGGCAGTGATCGAGCACGTGCAGCCAGTCGCGCACGTTGAGGCCGTCGCCGTAGAGCGGGACCGGCTGGCCGTCGATCGCGTTGGTGACGAAGAGCGGGATGACCTTCTCGGGGAACTGGTAGGGGCCGTAGTTGTTCGAGGCCCGGGTGACGACCACTGGCACGCCGTAGGTGGCCCAGTAGCTGTACGCCAGCCGATCGGCGCCCGCCTTGCTCGCCGCGTAGGGATTGCGCGGCTTCAGTTCGTCGGTTTCCCGGCTCGCGCCGGTCGGCACCGAGCCGTACACCTCGTCGGTCGAGATCTGGATGAATCGGCGCAGTGCCGTGGCGTGGCGCGCCGCTTCCAGCAGCACGAATGTGCCGAAGACGTCCGTGCGGATGAAGTCGCCCGCCTCCAGGATCGAGCGGTCGACATGCGTTTCGGCGGCGAAGTGGACGACGAGATTGGACCGCTGCACCAGGGGCCGCGACACCTCGGCGTCGGCGATGTCCCCGCGCACGAACGCGTGCCGCGGGTGGTCCATCACATCGTGCAGGTTCTCGAGGCGGCCGGCGTAGGTCAGCTTGTCGAGCGTCGTCACCCGCCAGTCCGGGTGGGCGGCGAGCGCGTGGCGCACGTAGTTGCTGCCGATGAAGCCCGCGCCTCCGGTAACCAGGACCTCAACCATCTTTTCGGCTCCAGTCGTACGGCAGCGTGCCGTGGGGATCGAGGCGGAACTCGTCCGGTTCGTCATAGCGGTACGGCTCGGTCGGGACGTTGACCACGATCGCCGTTGTCTCGCTGATGCACTTCCACCCGTGGTAGACCAGGTTCGGCACCTGGACGAGGAGCGGATTCTGGTCGCCGACGAAGAACTCGTTGATCGCGCCCTCGGTCGGCGATCCGGGCCGCGTGTCCACCAGGACCAACTTGACCATACCGGACACGCAGGCGAAGTTGTCAGTCTGGACCTTGTGGTAGTGCCAGGCCTTCACCACGCCCGAGGTACGTCGCCGACACGTAGACCTGACCGAACCGGGCGAACAGCTCGCGGTCGTCGGCCCGCAGGATCTCCATCAGCCAGCCGCGCTCGTCGGGGATGAGGCGCAGCGGCTTGGTCTTCACGCCCGCGATGCGGCGCGAGGCCGCAGCGATCGGATACGCGTTCGGATCGTTCATGACGGCTCCTTCACCACCGGATGCCGACCTC
>CAWARN010000031.1:0-123503 GCA_963784455.1 uncultured Acidobacteriota bacterium
GCCTTGACCGCGCTGGAGTGACGGTCTAAGATCGACGCAGATATTGGGTTCCCTGCTTTGCTCGTGATGGTGCTGGAGGCTCGCTTGAGCCAACATTACCATCAAGTGAACTGCGACGACGTGCTGTGTGCATGCCTCCTCGCGAGGAAGCCTAACGCGCGATCGACAACAGCGGTTCCACCTGCTTATGCAGGTTCATGCGACCTCCCCACACGGCAAAGCGGGGTCTCTCTTCCGCCCACTCCCCATCTCCGGTAACTGCGGGGCGTTCGGCTCCGCCTCCCCGACCCGAGCCCCGTGGCATCCAGACGGACGGGTTCCGAAAAGGACGCGGCATGCAGCCCGGAGTCGTCAATACAGCGATGGTGATTGCACTCGTCGCCGCGGCGGTCGCGGTCGGTGCCGTCCTCTATTGGGTCGCGTCGCGGAAGCGGATCGCCGCCGACACCGTCGGCCGGGCCGAGGAGCGGGCCAGAGACGCTCCTGCGCGACGCCGAACGGGAGGCCGAGAACGGCAAGAAGGAAGCGCTGCTCGAGGCCAAGGAGAAGGCCCACCGAGATCGCCATGGAGGCCGACCGGCTCGCCGAGACGCGCCGCCAGCAGACGGCGCGCCTCGAACAGGTCCTTGCGAAGAAGGAAGAAAAGCTGACCGAGCGGCTGTCGGGCGCCGAGCAGCAGGAGAAGGACCTGCGGGCCCGCGAGCAGTCGATCCGCGACCGCGAGAAGGCCAACGCGGCGTCGGCGTCCCGCTACGAGCAGCTGATCACGGAGCAGCAGAAGGAGCTGCAGCGCGTCGCGGGCCTGACGGCGGATGAGGCGAAGGAAATACTGATCCGGCAGTTCGAGGCGGATGCGAAACGCGACGCCGCGAACCTGGTGAAGCGCCTCGAGTCGGAGGCGCGCGAAACGGCCACCGCGCGAGCCAAGCAGCTGGTGACCGAGGCGATTCAGCGCAGCGCGCCCGAGCATGCGACCGAGACGACCGTGTCGGTCGTCGACCTGCCGAGCGACGACATGAAGGGGCGGATCATCGGGCGCGAGGGGCGGAACATCCGCGCGTTGGAGATCGCGACGGGCATCGACCTGATCGTCGACGACACGCCGGGCGCCATCATCCTCTCGGGTTTCGACCCCTACCGTCGTGAGATTGCCCGGCAGGCGATCGAGCGGCTGATCGCGGACGGCCGTATCCATCCGGCGCGCATCGAGGAGGTCGTCGAGAAAGTGAAGGCCGAGTTCGAGGAGACCGTGCGCCAGGAGGGCGAAGCGGCGGCCTTCGAGCTGGGCATCCACGACCTCGGGCCCGACGTGCAGCGGCTGATGGGCCGGTTGAAGTACCGGACGTCTTACGGCCAGAACGTGTTGAACCACTGCAAGGAGGTGGCCTACGTCGCGGGGCTGATGGCCCGGGAGGTCGGCCTCGACGCCCAGACGACCATCCGCGCGGGGTTCCTCCACGACATCGGCAAGGCCGTCGACCGCGAGATGCAGGGGACGCACCTCGAAATCGGCGTCGATTTCCTTCGGAAGCACGGTGAGAGCGAAGCGGTGCTGCAGGCGATCGCGGCGCACCACATGGACATCGACTGGCCGTCACTCGAGGCGATGCTGGTCCAAGCCGCCGACGCCGTGTCGGCCGCTCGTCCGGGAGCCAGGCGCGACATCCTCGAGTCGTACGTGAAGCGGCTGGAGAAGCTCGAGGGGATTGCCGACTCGTTCAAGGGGGTGTCGAAGTCGTTCGCATTGCAGGCCGGGCGCGAGATTCGCATTCTCGTCGAGAGCGAGAAGATCGCCGACGAAGAGGCGGTGTGGCTGTCGAAGGACATCGCCCGCCGGATCGAGAGCGAGCTGGAGTACCCTGGCCAGATCAAGGTGACGGTGATCCGCGAGACCCGCGCCGTCGAGTACGCGAAATAGGTCGGCATGAGGACAGCGCCGGACCAGACCGTCGCAGCGCTCGGCGAGCAGGCGCTCATCGAACGGATTCGGAACCGGGCGCCGGCTCCGCCCTCGTGGGTCGCCGTCGGCATGGGCGACGACGCGGCCGTCGTCGAGCCGGCGCGCAACCGCGCCGAGGTGATGACCACCGACGCGCTCGTCGAGGGGGTGCACTTCGATCGCGCGTATGTGCCCGCCTCGGCGATCGGCCACAAGGCGCTGGCTGTCAACCTGAGCGATCTGGCCGCCATGGGCGCCGAGGGGCGCGCCGCGCTGCTTTCGCTCGTGCTCCCCGGCGGGATGCGAGTGGCCGAGTTCGACGCGCTGCTGGATGGGTGGTTCGCCCTCGCCGGGCGGTACGCAGTGACGCTGGTGGGCGGCAACGTCTCGAGGTCGCCCGGCCCCCTGGTGGTCGACGTCACGGCCATCGGGACCGTCAAGCCGCGCCGGGTGCTCACACGAAGCGGGGCACGGCCCGGCGACGGGATCTATGTCAGCGGAAGCGTGGGAGCGGCCTGCGCCGGACGGCTCGCCCTGCGCCATGCGGCCGGAGAGGCATCGGCGTGCGTCGATCGCTTCCTTCGGCCTGACCCTCGGGTCCGGCTCGGCGTACTGCTCGGCCGAAACCGGGCGGCTTCGGCCTGCGTCGATCTGAGCGACGGTCTCGGGGATGGTGTGCGACAATTGGCCGCTTCGAGCGGCGTCGGCGCCGAGATCGACGGCGAGGCGATTCCCGTTCCGGAGGCCGCGCGCCGCTGGTTCGAAGACCGGGAGGGCGTCGACGCGATCGACGCGGCGGTCTCGGGCGGGGAAGACTACGAACTGGTGTTCACGGTGCCCGCTCGCCGCCGGCGTGCCCTCGCGGCCGTGTTGAGCCTGGCCGGCGGCGTGCCCTGCACGCGCATCGGGACCGTCACCGCGGACCGACGACTCGTGTTGATGCGCCGGGGGGTGCCGTCGCCGCTACCTGTGGGGTTCGCGCACTTTCGATGATTGCCATCACCCGCGCCCTCATCCGCAAGTGGATGGAGTCGCTGCTCCACATCCACGACACGCCCCGGCGGACGGCACTGGCCGTCGCGGTCGGCGTGTTCATCGGGTTCTCGCCCTTCCTCGGGCTGCACACGATCATCGCCCTCGCCGTGGCATTCCTCTTCAACCTGAACCGCGTCGCGGTCCTGGTTGGTGCCTACTCGAACATGCCGTTCTTCCTCGCGGCGTGGTACGCGCTTGCAACCGCCGCCGGCGCCTGGCTTCTTGGCACCAGCCTGCCGGCCGGATTCGGCGACCAGCTCGGGCAACTGTTCAGCCGGTCGCTCTTGCGCGCGGAGTTCTGGCGCGCCGTCGCGGCGGATATGCGCCCGTTGTTCTGGCCCTATTTCGTCGGGTCGACGATCGGGTCGACGCTGCTCTCCATCGTTGCGTACTGGATGACCTTCGGATTCATCGAGGCGCGTCACCGCCACGCGCAGGAGGCGCGGCGCAAAGCGAAACACTGATGAGGATCTCCCACTCGGTCTGGCGCAAACTCGTCGTGACGCTAGTCGCCGTGTCGGGATTCGTTCTCGTCTACCAGGCCACCATCCTCGACTCCCGGTATGCGGCCCGCCAGGCGCTGATGCGGGAGGACAAGGCCGACCCGGCGCCGGGCGCGCGCCTCCGCTTCGAGGCGACGGCCTATTGCACCGGCGACATGACGGCGTCCGGGCTGCCGCCCCGCACGGGGATCGCCGCGGCCAATCCCGACATCCTCCCTTCCGGTTCGGTGGTCCAGATTTCGAAGGTGGGCGAGCAGTACAACGGGATCTACGCGATCATGGACACGGGCCCGATCGTGCGCGGACGCCTGCTCGACATCTATATGAGAAACTGCGACGAGGCGACAACGTTCGGCCGCCGGTCCGTGCAGGTGTTCGTCCTGCGACTCGGCTGGAACCCGCGGGCCAGCGGCCCGAGCCTTCTCGACACGCTGCTCCCGTGGCGCGATTACCCCAAGCCGGCTGCGCCCAAACCGCCCGGCCCCCGCCCGAAGTCATCCACCGACCTGCCCCAGTTCCCGGGAAGATAGCGCGGGCTCGGCTCTGGGACGTCGGCGTGCCGCCACGAGATGCGGCGCGGACCGGGTCGGCTCGGCGACTCGCAGGTCGCCGAGCGCGCCGAGCCGGCCGCGCCTGCTCCCGGGGCCGGGCCGACGAACAGCGGGCGACGACTGACGTATCACCGGCGGAGCCGGCGAGCGCCGCGCTCTCCTGCTCCTTGTACTGCAGCTGGTACAGGCGATAGTAGATGCCGCGCTGCGAGAGCAGTTCCTGGTGCGCCCCGGATTCGCGCAGTTCCCCCTTGTGGAAGACGAGAATGCGGTCCATGTCCTGGATGGTTGACAGCCGGTGCGCGATCGCGATGGTCGTGCGCCCGGCCATCAGCACCTTCAGCGCGTCGCGAATCAGCAGTTCGGTGTCCGTGTCCACGCTCGACGTCGCCTCGTCGAGCACGAGCACACCCGGATCGAACGCGAGCGCCCGCGCGAATGAGAGCAACTGCTTCTGGCCGACCGACAGGCTCGCCCCGCGCTCGCCCACCTCGCTCGCCAGCCCCTTCGACAGCCGGTCGATGAAGCCGGCCGCGTGCACCGCCTCCGCCGCCCGCCTCACCTCAGCGTCGGACGCGGCCGAGCCGAGCCGGATGTTCGACGCAATCGTTCCCGAGAAGAGCTGGACGTCCTGGAGAACGAGGCTGAACCTTGCGCGCAGGTCCCCAAGGTCCATCTCGCGGATGTCGATGCCGTCCACCAGGATCCGCCCTCGGCTGACGTCGTAGAACCGCATCAGCAGGTTGATGACGGTCGACTTCCCCGCTCCGGTGGCGCCGACGACGCCGATGCGCTGGCCCGGCTCGACCTGGAACGACACGTCCTTCAGGACATAGTCCTCGCCGCTGTAGGCGAACCAGACGTGGTCGAACTGGATAGAACCCGGTCCGGCTTCCGGCTTTCGGCTTCCGGCTTCCGGCCCGGCGCCGTCGGCAGATGGCACCGGCACGCGTGCCTCCGGGTCCAGCCGGGAGCCCTGAGCCGTGAGCCCTGAGCCCGACACGATGGTCGGCTGCGTGTCCAGCAGCTTGAAGATCCGCTCCGATGAAGCCATCGCCGACTGCAGGAGGTTGAACTTCTCCGACATGTCGCTGATCGGCCTGAAGAAGCGATGCGAGTACTGGATGAAGGCCACGAGCGTCCCGAGCGTCAGCGCCCCGGCGAGCACCCGCGCCCCGCCGTACCAGATGATCAGCGCCGTCGCGAGCGCGGCCGTCACCTCGATGGCCGGGTAGAACACGGCGTAGTAGAAGATCGACTCGATATTGGCGTCGCGGTGCCCGCGGTCGATCGCGTCGAACCGCGCGAACGTCTCCGCCTCGCGCCTGAACAGCTGCACCGTCGCCATTCCCCCGATGTGCTCCTGCACGAACGCGTTAATCTTCGCGATCCAGACGCGCACGGTCCGGTACGAGTCACGCACGTTCCGCCGGAACCACTGCGTGATCAGGACGATGAGCGGCAGCACCGAGAAGGCGACCAGCGCGAGCCGCCAGTCCATCTGGAGCAGCACGATCATGATGCCGGCCAGCGTGAACACGTCGCCGAACACCGACACGACGCCGGATGCGAACAGATCGTTCAGCACGTCCACGTCCGTCGTCACCCGTGTCATCAGCCGCCCCACCGGGTTCTGGTCGAAGTACTGGACGTCCACGCGCTGCAGGTGCCCGTAGATCTGCATGCGCATGTCGAACATGATGCGTTGCCCGACGTACTGCAGGACGTACGTCTGCACGTAGTCGAAGACGAACGACCCGAGCAGCACCGCGAGGAACCCGATGGCCAGGAACTGCAGGCCCGATGGATCGTGGCGCGCGATGTAGCGGTCGATCGCCACCTTCATCAGGTAGGGTTGCGCCAGCTGCAGCGCGGATCCGCCGACGAGCGCGCCGAACGCCACGGCCACCTGCGGCGAGTACGGGCGCAGATACCCCAGCAGGCGGCGCATCAGCCGCGCGTCGTACGCCTTCCCGAGCACGTCTTCTTCGTGGGTGGACATGGACTCCACTCGCGGGTCTGAAGACCCGCGCTACACCAGCATGCTCGCCTACGACGCCGCCAGCTCCTCCTCCAGCAACTGCTTCCGATACAGCTCCGCGTAGAACCCGTCGAGGCGCACGAGGTCGTGGTGCGTCCCGCGCTCGATCAACCGACCGCGCTCCAGCACCAGGATCATGTCGGCGTGGCGAACGGTCGACACGCGGTGCGACACGATGATCGAGGTTCGCTGGCGCATGACGCCCTTCAGTCGCTCGAGGATTTCCTCCTCGGTGTACGTGTCCACCGCCGACAGCGCATCGTCGAGCACGAGGATCCGCGGGTCCGTCATGACCGCGCGCGCCATCGCGACGCGCTGCTTCTGCCCGCCCGACAGCGTGATGCCACGCTCCCCGACCATCGTGTCGTAGCCGTTCGGGAAGCCCGCGACGTCCTTGTCGAGGCGCGCGACGCTTCCGGCCCACTCGACACGCGCGCGAACCGCTCCGACCCCGACGTCAGCGCCGAACCCGATGTTGTCGGCGATCGACTCCGAGAAGAGGAACGCCTCCTGCGGCACGAACCCGATGGCGCCTCGCAGCTGGGACAGCGACAAATCGCGCACGTCGACGCCGTCGATGAATACCGTGCCCGGCGGCGGGTCGAAGAGCCGCGGAAGCAGACTGATGAGCGTCGACTTACCCGAGCCGGTCGGCCCCACGAGCGCCACCGTCTGCCCGGCCGCGATCCGCACCGACACGTGATCGAGGACCGGACGGTCGCCGTACGCGAACGTGAGGTCGCGGAACTCGATGGCACCCGCCACCTCCGGCAGCACCACCAGCCGGCCGGCCTCGGGGTCCACGATCTCCGGGACGGCGTCCAGCACCTCGAGCAGCCGCTTCCACGATGCCAGGCCGCGCTGCGCCATATTCGTGACCCACCCGAAGGCGATCATCGGCCACGACAGCATCACCAGGTACGCGTTGAATGCCACGAATCCGCCGACCGTCAGCCGGCCATCGATCACCGCCAGGCTGCCGAACCAGAGCACCAGCAGCGCCCCGAGGCCGAGGAACAGCGACATGCTCGGGAAGAACATCCCCTGCAGCCTGACCAGGCGGCGGTTGCGCTCGAGGTACTCGCGATTCGCGCGGCCGAATCGCTCCACCTCGGCCGCCTCCTGCCGGTACGCCCGCACGACGCGGACGCCCGACAACGCCTCCTGCGTGACGGCGCTCAGGTCGGAGAGCTGCGCCTGGATCCGCTCGAACCGCGCGTGGATGGCCGCCCCGAAGTAGCGAACGGCCACCGATACGAACGGCAGTGGGATCAGTGCGATGAGCGTCAGCCGGAGATCGATCGACACCATCAGCGCGATCGCCGCCACGAAGAGAATCAGGGTGTTCGCCGCATACATCACCGCCGGCCCCACCGTCATCCGGACCGCGTTCAGGTCGCTCGTCGCCCGCGACATCAGGTCCCCGTACGGCGTCCCTGGAAATACGACACCGGGAGGAGCTGGAGCCGGGCGAAGAAGTCGTTCCGGAGGTCGTACTCGACATGCCGCGAGATCGCGACGATGATGCGCCGCATGAGGAACCTGAAGACGGCGCTGATCAGTGCGACGGCCAGGAGAGCCGCGGAGTAGACCGCCAGCTTACGGCCCGTGACGCCCGCGGACAGGTCATCTACAGCGTGCCGCAGCACCCACGGGGCAGCCAGCGACACCCCCGTCGTCACCGCCACGGAGGCCAGTCCGATCGCGAACTGACGCTGGTAGCGGAGCAGATATGGCAGGATCCGACGGACTGCCGCGCCCATTCAGAGAAGGTATCACAGGCCTGGCGGCTGATATAGAATCGCCCGGATGCGCGCGCTCTACATCATCGTCCCCATCCTCTGCATCCTGGTGATTGCCTACCGGTACTACAGCGCGTTCATCGCGGCAAGGATCCTCGTACTGGATGACTCGCGCCCGACGCCGGCACATACCCGCTACGACGGCCACAACTTCTACCCGACCACGCGCTGGGTCCTCTTCGGACACCACTTCGCCGCCATCACCGGAGCCGGTCCTCTCGTCGGCCCCGTGCTGGCCGCGCAGTTCGGCTATGCCCCCGGCTTTCTCTGGCTCGTCGCGGGCGTCGTCCTGGCCGGCACGGTCCACGACTTGATCATCCTGTGGGCCTCGACGCGGCGCGGCGGGCGGTCGCTGGCTGAAATCGCGCACGAGGAGATTGGCGCGGTCGCCGGCGTCACCACCGGCATCGCGGTCATCTTCATCATCATCATCGCGCTCGCCGGCCTGGGCCTGGTCGTGGTGAACGCGCTCAGCGAGAGCGCGTGGGGCACCTTCACCATCGGCACGACGATCCCGCTGGCGATGTTCATGGGCCTCTACATGTACCGCTTCCGGAAGGGGCGCATCCGGGAGGCGACCGTCATCGGCGTCATCGGCCTGCTCTGCGCGGTGGCGTTCGGGAAGCCGATCGCGGCGTCGAGCCTCGGGTGGATGTTCACCCTCACGCAGAAACAGCTCGTGATCGCGATGGGCGTCTACGGGTTCTTCGCGTCGGTCCTTCCGGTGTGGCTGCTGCTGGCGCCGCGCGACTATCTGAGCGCGTTCATGAAGATCGGGACGATTGCGCTGCTCGTCGTCGGCGTCATCGTCGTCAACCCAGAGCTCCAGATGCCGGCGTTCACGAAGTTCGTTGCCGGCGGAGGGCCCATCATCCCCGGCCCTCTCTTCCCGTTCGTGTTCATCACGATTGCCTGCGGCGCCATCTCGGGCTTCCACGGCCTGATCGGATCGGGCACGACGCCGAAGATGGTGGATAAGGAGTCGGACATCCGGCCGATCGCCTACGGAGCGATGCTGATCGAGGGCCTGGTCGGCGTCGTCGCGCTGATCGCTGCCGCGTCGCTGCACCCCGGCGACTACTTCGCCATCAACGTGTCGCCGAAGGTCTTCGCCACGCTCGGCATCCCAGTCGTGAATCTTCCCGGACTCGAGCAGGCGGTGGGTGAGGTGGTGACGGGCCGCACCGGCGGCGCGGTGTCGCTGGCTGTCGGCATGGCCCAGATCTTCAGCGGGCTGCCGGGCATGAAGGGGCTGATGGATTACTGGTACCACTTCGCCATCATGTTCGAGGCCCTGTTCATCCTGACGACGATCGACGCCGGCACGCGCGTCGCGCGGTTCCTGGTGCAGGAGTTCTTCGGCCGCTTCTACAAGCCGTTCGCGCGCCAGGACTGGATGCCGGGAACGGTGGTCTCGACCGCGGTCGTCGTGTTCGCGTGGGGCTACTTCATCTGGACCGGCAGCATCGGCACCATCTGGCCGATGTTCGGCATCAGCAATCAGCTGCTGGCGGTGGTCTCGCTCCTCATCGGCACGACGATCATCATCAACCTCGGCCGGGCGAAGTACGTGTGGGTGACGGTCGTCCCGCTCGTTTTCCTGTCGACGACGACGCTGACGGCTGGCTTTCTGAGCGTACGCGACAATTTCTGGCCGCTCGCGATGGGCAGCGATCCGGCGAGGCGGGTCCAGGGCTACGTGGACTCCGTGCTGACCGTCATCATGATGACCTGCGTCGTCGTGATCCTGGTGACGTCAGTGCGGCGCTGGCTCGCGCCGAGGACGAGCACGGCGGAGGCGCAGGCCCGGCCCTGACGGCAAGCTACCGGAGTGGCCCCTCGCCGTAGAGCCTGCGGTAGTCCTCGACGGTTCCGAGGATCTTCTTCACGTAGGTCTGCGTCTCGGGGAACGGGATATCGTCGATGTACTCGTCCGGCTCGAGGCCTGGCCGGTCGGCGTCCCACTGGATGACCCGACGTTCGCCGGCATTGTAGCCGATGAGCGCGCGCGTCGCGTCGCCCTGGCGCCGCAGGATATCCGCGAAGTACGCCATTCCGATCTGAATGTTCGTCTCGGGCCTCGTGAGCGAAGCCGTCCCGTAGCGGTTCAGGCCGAGCTTGCGCGCGTACTGCCGGCCAGTGGACGGCATCACCTGCATCAGACCGATGGCACCCGCTGCCGACTTGATGCGCGCGTCGAAGGCCGACTCCTGGTTGATGAGCGCCGCCATGAAGTACGGATCGAGGTTGTGTGCGGCCGCGTACTTCTGGATGAGCGCCCAGTAGTCGAGCGGAAAGATCACTTTGAGGACGTCCGTCGGCAGCCGCGGACCCTCCTCCGACATGTACTGCGGATACGCGCGCTTCATCTGGACGATGCCGAGGCGGAGGTCGCCGAGCCTGTTGTGCACCCAGCCCAGTGTCGCGCCGACAAGGGGCGTGTCGCCATAGGTCCGCTGTGCGAAAAGCAGCTCGTCCCGGGCCTGCTCGTACAGCCCCAACGCGAGCAAGAGCCGAATCAGATCAACCGTCGGCGGCTCCGCCGGGGCAGCAGCGGGCGGCGCCAGGTCCGGCGCGATCGTCGCGGACTTCGCACCGAGCTTCTGGAGCCGCGCATACGCGAGGCGCCCGTGGTACAGATTCAGATAGTCGGTGGTGACGATGCGGTAGACGGCGGAAGCGCCCTGCGTGTCCGCGACGTGCTCTCGCGAGCGCGCGGACCAGTAGAGATAGGCCGGCCGGTAGTCGGAGCGCGGGAACGTCGCCGCGGCGCCTTCGAAGAAAGCCGTCGCGTCCTGGTGGCGATCGTGCCGGAACGCCCACCAACCGGCCCTCCACGCAGCCCGCTCCGCGTACGAGCCTCTCGGGTATTTCGCGTACAGCTCGCGGAACACGGCGTCCGCGTGCTCGCCTTCGTCTGACTGGAGGTAGTGCGTGGCCAGAGTGTTGAGCGTCTCTTCGGCCCAGGGGCTGTTCGGACACTGCTCGATCAGCGCGCGCGCCAGTGCGACGTATTCGTCGCGCGAGCCGAGCCCGCGCGTGGCCGAGAGAAAGTAGAAGCGCGCCTCGTCCCTTCGGGACCCGGTATCGAGGCGCGGCGCGAGGCGTTCCCGCGCCTGGCGGTAGCGCTTGAGGAAGTAGTCGCACTCGGCCAGCCGAATCGTGACGCGCTCGGCATCGTCGCCGGTAACGAGCGATTCGAGCGCCTCGAATGCCTGCCTGGCCGGCTGGTACCGCTTGGCGGAGAACAGCCGTTCTGCACGGCCCAGTTCGAGCGCAATGCGGTCCGCGGACCGCTTCGCGGGGAGGACGTCCTCGAGGCGGACCAGCTCGGCGGCCGCCGAGGAGGCGAGGTCGCTCGTCGGAAGTTCGTAGTAGAGCCGCGAGAACGCCTGAGCCGCGCGCGTTCGATCGCCGGCCGCCTTGTGGGCCTGTCCAAGCGACAGCAGGATGACATCGGGAGAGGCCGTCTTCGAGCGAGCCAGCTCGTCGTAGAGGGCCGCGGCTGCCGCGTGGTCGCCCTGGGCCGCGGCCGCGTCGGCTTCGCGACCGGTGGCGGCCTCGACGACGAAGCCGGAGGCGCGGGAGGCCCGGACGCTGGCGAACGCGGCGCGGGCGTCGGCCGCACGCGAGAGGTTCAGGGAACAGAGACCGCCGTAGTAGGTGGCGTAGGCGGCGAGCGGCGTGCCGGCCAGCGCCGGGGCGGTGAAGAGCGGCAGCGCCTCGGCGAACTTCCCCGCGGCGAACAAGCGGACGGCGGCCGCGAATCCAGCGGCGGTCTTCGGGACCGCTGCCACCGCCGCGGCGTCTGGCACGAGCCAGATCGGCGATGAGGCGCCCGGAAGGCGCGGCCGCGGCGTCGAGGTGAGTGCGGCGGGAACGGGGACGTTCTGTCTCCCATCGCCAGTCAGCGGAAGGGATGTGACCCTGTCGGCGCCGACGCCCGCCGCTCCCCCGAGCAGCAGTGCCGCGATCAGCCACGTGCCGGCGCGCCGGCGCCGGAGTCTCTTGTATCCGCTCAGCCTCACGTCCGCCCCAGAAGGCCCGCGTCGCCGCCGGCGAGCGTGCGCACCACCTCTTCGTCGAAGCAGTCGACCCGCTGCCTGACGGCGGCCGGAGTCTTCTCCTCGTAGAGGCGTCGCGCACGTTCGATTTCAGGTCCAAGCCGGGTCAGCAGGTCGCGTTCGGATCGGCCCTGCTCCACGGCCTCTGCGTTGTAGAGCTTGATCTCCGAAAGCAGCAGCCGCGCGTAGCGGCGCGCCGACTCTTCCTCTCGCTGCTCGTCGGCGAGCGCGAGCGTCTGCTCTGGCTCCGGCCGCTCCGACACCGCGCGGTCCTCCTGTGTGCGGGCCACGAGCGCCGACGCATGCGAGATGGTCATCAGCTCCAGACACCGTCCGGCGTGCCGCGCCAGGATTTCGGCCAGCTCCGGCCAGTTGCTCGGCACGATCGGCGTCCGACCGGCTGCATCATCAGCATACAGGATGGCGACGGCCCGGCCGCTCACCGAAATCGGGACGGCGAGGCCAACCCGGCCTGGCGGCATCGCAAGCCGCGCGGCCAGCGGGTCGTCGGCCGAGCCGAGCGGCGCATCCGACGTGGAGGCGGGGAGACCGGTGGAGATCGCGCGGCCGAAGACCGTATCCGGATCGACGGGCACGTCGATGGGGCTGTCCGAACCCGTGACGCCCCGCCACTCCCAGCCGCGCAGGCGCGACCCGATCACCAGCAGCAGCGCCGCCCGTCCGATCTCGGTCTCGGCCTGGTCCGCGAGGATGCACAGCACGTCGGTGAGCGAACGCGCGTCGTCCAGTCTCCTGAACGCGGCGAGCACGCGGTCGCTGCAGGCCAGTTCCTGAAGACGGTCGGCCGTGTGCGCAAGCTGGAAGTCCGTCTCCGCGGCGACCCGACGTTCCTCGGCGATTTGCCTGGCGTCCGCCTCGTCGCGGTGCGCCTGCCGGGCCGATGAGGCCTCGGCCCGTGCCTGGTCGAGCTCGGCCTGGGCCTGGTCGGCGTCGCGTCTGGCCTGGTCGGCCTCGCGTCTGGCCTGGTTGGCGTCCTGACGTGCGCTGTCGGCTTCCCTCTTGGCGCCATCGGCGTCCTGCCGCGCCTGTTCCAGGTGCTGTCTCGCCTGTTCATCCGCGTGCTGGGCCTCGCCCGCCGCGCGTTGCGCTTCGCCGGCGGCCCGCCGCGCCTCGTCCGCCTCGCGCCGCGCCTGGTCCACGTCCTGCTCGAGGGCTGACACCCGCGCCTCCACGTCGTGCTTCGCATGCTCCGCGTCGGCGAGCGCCACGGTCAGCGCCGAGGCTCCGAGGACTTCGGCGGCGGTCCGTGCCGCGTCGAGGGCGCCTTCGTGTTCCTGCTGCTGCGCGGCTCGCTCCCTGGCGGCCTCCTCGCGGAGCGCCGCGAGGGCGGCCTCGTGCTCACGCGCGAGTTCGTCCTGCCGACGCGCGAGGGTCTCGTCGTGCTCCCGCTCGAGTTGCGCGCGAAGGTCGGTGAGCCTCGTGTCCCGCTCGTGCTCGAGCTGCGTGCGCAGGGCCGCGACGGCGGCCTCACGCTCGCGCTCGGCCTGGGCGCGAAGGTCGGTGAGCCTCGTGTCCCGCTCGATGCTCGAGCTGCGTGCGCAGGGCCGCGACGGCGGCCTCGACGCTCGCGCTCGGCCTGGGCGCGAAGGCGGCGAGCGCCGCCTCGTGATCGGCGGCGGCACCGGAGACCGCCGCCTGGACCGCCTGGTCGCGGTCGGCTGACGCGACCGTCATCACCTCGGCGAGCAGCCGGTGCAGCGCCTCGTCGATCGGGCCGCGAACTTCCTGGATAATCGTGTCGGACAGGCGTTGAATGCGTTCGTCGAGCGGCATAGGCAGGGTCGTCCTGGGCCCAAGAGACACACAATGACTCTATTCGGGCGTATCGGCCGTTCGCCGCCCGGACTTCACGATCGTAACCTTTCTCGGCTGGCGTGATTCTCTATGAGAGCGGAGGATAATTCGATGGACATCGTAGTGACGTTCCCTGGCGGCTCGCGCGTCGATGCTCAGGTTGGCCAGCATGTCGTGAAGACCGACCAGCCGGCTCGCGGGGGCGGCGACGACTCGGCACCAGCTCCATTCTCCCTTTTCCTGGCGTCGATTGCGACCTGTGCGGGCATCTACGTGCTCGGCTTCTGCAAACAGCGCGACCTGCAGACCGACGGCATCAGGCTGGTCCAGCGCATCAGCGTGGATCCTCGGACCGGGATGGTGGGCGAGGTCGGGATCGACATCCAGGTGCCGCCGGGGTTCCCTGAGAAGTATCACGACGCGCTCGTCCGAGCCGCCAGCCAGTGCGCGGTGAAGAAGCACCTGGAACACCCGCCGACGTTCGACGTCAAGACCGTCGTTGCGGCGTAGCGTTGCGGCGTGCGTCGCGGCGTAGCGTCGCGGCGTAGACACAATCGCCCGGCTCCCCCATAATGGGAGGAGTGGTCCTGCCACGTGGGGGCGATTTGGCTTCGACGGGGGTATAGGGCCGTGGGATGCATGCCGAGCCCCATCGACTCGTTAATCCGGTGGAAACAACCATAACTGCGGATTCGCAGCTCGCTCTCGCTGCTTAACTAACAGCGACGTCCACCTCCAAGTTGCCTGCGCGCGGGGAGTGGATGTCAAACAGGCAGGCTGGCTGGTCGAGGCTGTTCCGGGCCTCGGGCGGCGAGACGACACCCGGAACTAGCGGCTGGCGGTTTTAGCCTCTTCCCCAGGCCGGCCGCGAATCAACAGAAGAGGACACGCATGTAGAGTCCTGCGGTAACGTGCTCTCGGACGCGGGTTCGACTCCCGCCGCCTCCAGACTTCGCTCACCCTCAGCTTGCCCGACCTTCGGGTGAGCTTCGTCTGGGCAAGCCAGCTGTCAGGCGAAGTTTGTCCCGCCGAAGCCCGCAGGGCGAAGGCGGACGTCACCTCGCGGATTCTTCAACCCCTGGCGACAACTGGTTCGCAGATTCTGCTGGCCGACGACGGCTGATTGCTCGATTCGCTCGAGAATCCGGCCAGCGACCTTTCTTGCATGACTGGTGCGCATGCAGCCCATGCGCTTCGTCTACGTGCTGGAGTCGATCGACGAGCCGGCCAGGCACTACGCCGGCCTCTCGTCGGACGTTGATGCGAGGCTCGAATATCACAACGCCGGGAAGTGCCGGCATACAGCCAAGCACAGACCATGGCGGGTGCGTGCGGCGGTGGAGTTCGCCGACCCGCCTCGCGCCGCAGCCTTCGAGCGTTACCTTAAGTCAGGCTCTGGAAGGGCGTTCGCACGGCGCCACTTCTGAAAAGCCCGACGCCGGGCCGAACGCGCAGGTGCCGAACCGGCGGGCTCGGCATCGGCGGCGCGGCGGTCCCCGTCACGATGGTGAATACCATCGTGGCGAAGAATCGCGTGCGCGGGGTCGCTGCCCATCACGACTGTTCCGGCGCCGTGACGTCCGAAGGCTACAACCTGATTGGCGTGAGCACCGGAGGCACGATGGCGGGCGATCTCACCGGCGTCCTGCTGGACGAGAATCCCCGGCTCTTCCCGCTTGCGGACAACGGTGGCCCGACGCCGACCCACGCGCTGCGCCCGGCCAGCCCGGCGATCGACGCCGGCAACACGGCGTCGGGCCCGGCGTTCGACCAGCGCGGCGTCGCGAGGCCTCAGGCCAAGCGGCCTCGTCTGCCGGCGATCACCGACACGGGCGCGTTCGAGTTCGTGCGGTAGTCGGGCCGGTTCGGCGCAAGGGAAGGAGCTGCGTCGGAACAGTCTGGACGCGTCCTGTCCCCCGCGTTCGCGGCTGAGTGCAGCCACGAGCGCGGGTGACAGGGCTGCTTGTTCCTACCTGGCCGGGTTGGGCTTGGCCGTCTGACGCCGGAGCCTTCGGGCGGCTCTGTTTCGCGAGCCACGCGAAGATGGTCTCTCCGGCGTCATCCGCGACCAGGTTGTTGTAGATGTAGTTCCACGAGTCGTGCGCGCCGAAGTAGTTGGTGCCGTCGAAGACAGGGCCCTCCGGATACAGCTTCAGCTTGGCCGCGACACCTGCCGCCTGCAGGTTCTGCAAGGAGGCCGGGAGGCTGGTGGCGGCGCGATCCGAGGCATTGCCCACCAGATACACGGGAAAGCCCTTGCCCGCGATGACCTGCGCCCGTGCCGCGTCGATGTTGCCGCCGGAACAGAGGATCGCCGCGGCGTACGCAATCTGGTTCGCGGTGGTCGACGTGATCAGCGGGGTGGTCATGCCCGTCCCCATCGACAGGCCTCCCACGTAGATCCGTGACGGGTCTACGTGGTTCTTCGCCACCACCTCTGCGATCAGCGCTTCCATGTCGGCCAGTCGGTCCGGGCGCCATCCGGCCGTGGTCGACTGCGGCGCCAAAACGTAACTGCCGCCAAGCGCCTTCTGGAAGGGCTCGTCCGCAAACGACAGCGCCCGATTGCCGACCAGATTGCCGCCGGGGTTGGCACCGTGGTGCCGTTCGCCGGTGCCGTGGAACCACACCAGGATCGGCCGCTTGTTCTTCGCGCGGGCGTTCGGCGGCGCATAGAGGGCGTACGTGCCGCCACCAGGCGCATCCGCGATCGTGAACGTGCGGAAGATCGGGTCGTGCAGCGTCTCGCCCTGAACGTAGGTCGCCCCCTGGATGCCGCGGATCGCCTTCTCCTGCGTCAGCACGAGTTCCACCTTCGCGAAGGCGATGAAGGACGCTCCCGGGCCGGAGGACGCCGTATACCACGCCGCCCGGGTGGCCGGCACGTCGAACCGCTCCGCACTGCTCGCACCGCTGGCCACCGTTCTGGTGGCCCACTCGATGTCGATCTTCACGTACTTCCCGGCATCAACCCTCTTCCCCTTCTCGTCAGCCACATACGCGTCAAGGATGTTCCATCGGGCCCAGCCCTCACCGAGCGCGTAGCTCTCCTTCTGCGGATCCCAACCGAAGTTCCCGAACGCGCCCTGCGCCTTGCCATCGTGTTCGGTAACCCTGGCTTTGGCGCTGAACGTGTCCTTCTTCACATCGCCGGCGCGCAGCTTCACCCCCATCCGGATCAAGGCGCCAGAGAAGTAGTAGCCAGGGTTGCTGGCCGTTCTCACGGCGCTGTACTGAATCACGCGGTTGCCCTGCGGACCGGCCTCGGCCAGCCCCGGCACGGCATACACAGACAACACGACGAAGACGATGGCGCAGGACAGGAATGTCTTCACGGTGGTTCCTTCGCAGAAGAGCCCGGTCTCGGGAACGTGTGTTGATGGCCGACGCGGGGCGAGCGCCAGCGTCGGCATTACGGCGGAGGCGATTATAACAGGGGCTTGGCCAGGTCACCGGCGAATCCGGTCGCGGGACCAGACCTCATCGATGTCAGTCGAGCGCGCGTTCGAGCAGATCCACGACGCCGAGAAGCGGCGCCGCGTCTCGCATATGCGCGCGGTCCAGCCGCTCGCCGTGTCTCGGCGTCCGTGTCTCGGCGTCCAAGGCGTTCGTGCACCGCTGCTTCATGATTTCACCATCACGGACGCGATGGGTTGGCGACGCGCTTAAGCGGTCTTGCGGACCTTACGTGCCTGCCACAAGTCCCACTTGCTCTGGAGGTTCATCCACACGTCCGGCCCGGTACCGAGCCAATCGCCGAGGCGCCACGCCGTGTCGGCGGTGATCCCACGCTTGCCGCGAATGATCTCGTTGAGACGGGTCGTCGAAACACGCAATTGCCGCGCAGCCTCGACCTGGGTGATCTGTCGGGGCCGAAGAAACTCCTCGATCAGCATCTCGCCGGGTTGCGTGGGGGGCACCTGCAACAGGTCGACCGACGGGGCCTTAATGGTAGTCCTCACAGCAGACCTCATACGCGTTTCCTTGCTCGAATCGGAACGTGATCCGGTACTGGTCGTTGACCCGCACGCTGCACGAGCCCGATCGATCGCCCTTCAACGGTTCCAGGCGATTGCCCGGTGGCACGCGAAGCGCGACTAAGTCGCGCGCCGCATCGATCCAGTGCATCTTCCGGCGAGCAATCGACATTCTCATCGCCCGTTCGCGGCGTCGAATCAGAGCGGTGCTCAACGCCTTCGCGGACCAGGCGAAGGCTTGATCCTGATTGTTCAGTTCTGAAGCCAGCCCGTTCTTTCACCGGCGGCCTTGCGCCGCTGCCACTCCTCCAGGCTTCCGGGGTAGCGGAACGCCCATACGGCGCAGACGAACATGAGGAACGCTGTCCCGGCCACCAACTTCCAGCTGCGCGACGTGAACCAGACGATGACAAGGCTCATGTCCATGGAGATCACCATGGCCCATTTCCCGTAGGTCGGGAAGATCCTCTTCTCTCCCCAGTTGCGCAAGAAGGGACCGAACAATCTGTGACTCATGAGCCAGTCATGCCAGCGCTTTGAGCTCCTGGAAAAGCAGTAGGCGGCAGCGACAGAAGGGGTGGACCAGGGGATGCCGGGCGTGACCACCCCGACATAGGCGACCCCCAGAAACATGGTTCCGGCTCCAAACCAGAGAGCCCTTCTAGTCTTGTCCATTCTGTTGCCGGCAGAGGACACCAGTGAACTGCGAGGCGGCTGGAAGGCTCGCTCCATCACGCGCCCATCGCCTACTGACTGGGAGGGAACCATGTGACGCGGCTCAACGGGACTACGAGGATTGAGGTCGCCACGACTAGCGCCGTTTGCGGAAGACGTGCCCCACCACGCCCGGTGGCGGACCCCACTTCTGAATCCCGCTGTCATCGAATCCCTGATCCAGCGCGATCAGCGCGTCGGCCGTCACGCTGCTCTGCGTCGTCACGTACGTCGCGCCTCGGCTGGCCGACGCGCAGCGCCGATTCTCGGCCTCCTCCGCCGACATACAGCGCCTGATCCACCTTCGTCCACGCGACATCACACCCGGGTTCCGGCGTCAGACGGTCCGCGCGCAGACGTTCGAGCCTAACCCGATCCCGCGCCGCTCCGACGAGGTCGCCAGGCGACGCGATCCTGTAGGTCCGAGTCGTCAGCGCGCCGTCCACCGCTCGGAAGACCGCGAACACCCGCTGCCGGTAGGGTGCAGCCTCGCCGCCCGTGACGGCCTGCTCCAGGTAGAGCACCCGGGCGTCAGCGGGCACTGGGAGGCCCGGCACCGAGGCGGGCGCAATGAGGAGGACGACGTCGTCATGCCGGTACGCTGCGTTCGCACGGCGATCCGACTCGGCCTGTTCCGACGTGGTGTACTCCCCGGTCAGCCACTGCGCCAGCGTCTCCAGATCCGTGTCGCGGGGCACAGCGATCGGCGCCTGGCCCTCTGCCAGCAGTGTCGCGACGAGCCAGGCTACGACGATGTTCACACCCGCGGCCCGGTGCCGACGGCGCCAGCGTCGATGGCGGCCAGTGCGCCGGCCAGATCCGGCGCGAAGTCGTCGGCGCCCATCTCCTTCCAGAGGCCCACGCGCGTTCGGAACACGGCCCCCCCGAGCACGATTCTCGGACGAGCCTTCGAGAACTTCCTGTCCACGTCCTCGACCAGCCGGACCACGCTCGGGACGTTGAACAGCATGGTGGCCGAGATCCCGATCACCTCCGGCTCGTGTTCTTCGATCGCCTGCAGGATGCCTTCGTGCGGCATGTTGGTGCCGAGGAACCGGACATTCCAGCCGCGGTACTCGAGGATGTCGGCCACCATCGCGGCCCCGACCTGATGCAGTTCGCCCTGCACCCCTGTCACCACCGCGTTGCCCCGTCTCTCACCCACCGGCTGCACCTCCGAGTAGGTCTGGGCCATCACGTACTGCGTGATCGCCGTCGCCATGTGCTCGGCCGCGACCGAGATCCGGCATTGTTCCCAGAGACGTCCGACCTCGTACAGAGACTCCTGGAAGACGTCTGTGTAGACATCGACAAGCGGCTCATCGTCGACAACCAGCACAGCAGGGCGGCCGTTCGTCTGACCGGCGCGGCTCAGGAGCCCCCCCGTCATCGGCGCGCCGGTTCCGCTCGCCGCGTGTCGGACAGTCGTCGCCATCGGCCGATTCACTCCTGGCCCGCGGGCCGCTCGTCACCAACTGCTGACGGGCCACGTCCCGCCGGGATCCGAATCGTAACGCGAGTACCCCGGCTGGCTTCCGAGGCGATCTCGATCCGCCCGTGGTGATCCTGGATGATCTGGTGAGCGATGCTCAGGCCCAGGCCGGTCCCCGAACCAGGCGGCTTCGTTGTGAAGAACGGGTCGAACACCTTGCCCAGGAGGGCCTCAGGGATGCCGCAACCGCGGTCGGTGACGTCGATGATGACGGCGTCGCCATCGACGGCGGTGGTCACCGTGACCGCGCTGCCAGGCGGGCTGGCCTGAATGGCATTCGCCACCACGTTGCTGACGGCCTGGTTGAGCGCCGCCGGAGAGCACCACACCGTCCCGACGGGCGCCGCGCGGGTATCGACCGACACGTTGTGCGTCCGCATGAGCGGCTGCAGAAACCGGAGCGACGTCCGAATCCCGTCCTCCAAATCGCACGGCTTCCACATGGCCTCGTCAAGCCGGGAGAACGTCCGGAGGTCGAGGACAAGCTGCCGCACCCGGTCGAGCCCTTCCTTGTTGCTGGTGATCTTGCGCGGGATGTTCTCCACCAGATAGCCCAGATCGATCTCGGCGGCCTGTTCCTTGAGTCGCCCCGCGAGCGCGGGGTCGGCCGCCTCGAGGACGGAGACCGCCTCGTCCAGAAAGGCGAGCACCGAGAGCAGGTCGCGGAAGTCGCGATCGAGCGTGTCGTGGTTGGCGGCGACGAAGGCCAGCGGATTGTTGATCTCGTGCGCCATCCCGGCGGTCATCTGACCGAGGGAGGCCATCTTCTCGCTCTGCACGAGCAGGCTCTGCGTCTTCTTCAGCTCTGCCAGCGCGGCCGAGAGTTCGCGGCTCTTCCGGACGTTCTCACGCGACAGCACCGCGAGTTCGTTGCTCAGGTCGAGGAGGGCGGCCCGCGACGCATGCTCCTCCACGAATTCCTCCCCCGTCAGCAGCGCGGCTTCCGCCCCTGCGAGCACCTTGCAGCGGAGGGTGAACGGGTGCTGGCCGGCATCGATGAAGTTCAGCACGGTGAACTCGCCGGTCGTCGGATTCGATGCGGCCAGCATCAGCCGGCGGAGCGTGTCGGCATCCGGGTCGGCCAACAACGGCCAGACCCGCTGGCCGAGGAGGGCCGGCGCGGGACGTTTCAATCGGAGAGCCAGCGCGTCGTTGACGAGTCGAATGCCGCCGTCGGAGTCGAGGCCGAGAACGTAGACATGAGAGCCTTCAAAGGCGAGGGACGAGAGCAGCTCGGCCAGACCGTCGCGGCCAAGGCCTGCTTCCCCGGCGAACGCAATCATCCGGCCCGCCCGGGTCTGATCGCCGCGGCTGTTCATGTGCCGATCATCCTGACTTCTCCGGACCGAGGCGGCAGGCGCGTCCCAATCCGCTCCATGGCGCGAGGCTGCCAACCGCCGTCGACTCGATCCCGACAGGGTTCGGCCGCTGTCGACCATGCCCACAGCACGTGCGCCAGGTCCGGCACGCACGCGGCCTCATCGGCTGCACACACGTGCGTCGTTCGGAGTGTCGCCGGCGTGATCTCTACTGCAGCTTGAAGGTGACCGTGACGGTCATGATGACCGGCACCGGCACACCGTTCAGAAGCGGCGGCGTGTACTCCCACTGCCGCACCGCGTCGAGCGCGGCCTGGTCGAGCATGGGCACCGAGCGCAGGACCTTGGCGTCGATGACCTTTCCGTCGGCCCCGATCGTCGCCTCGATGATGACCGCCCCGGCGACATGCGCCGATTGCGCTATGGCCGGGTACACCGGCGCGACGTCCTTGATCTTGGCCGGCGCCTTGATCTTCCCCCCGACGCGGACGGCGGTCTTCACGGCCTTCGCCTTTGCAGCCGCTGCGGCCTGCTCTTTCGCCGCGATGGCCTCCGCCTGCTGTCTGCCCGCCGCAGCGTCGGCCGCGGCCTTGTCGCCCGCTGTCTTCGCGTCGATGGCGAGAGCCTTGGCCTGGTCGTACGACTTGAACCACTTGCCTTCCTGAGCTTTCAGCTCGGCGTCCAGCGCAGCGCTAGCATCCTGGGCGGCCTTCAGAGACTCGGCCGCGTACTGGTCCGCGCGCTCGGCCGTGGCCTTGGCGACGGCCGCATGAGCCGCATCCACGTCGGCGGCGGGCGGCGACGCGCAGCCCGTGGCGATGATCGCAAGACCCAACGCAATCGGAAGCAATCTGGCAGTGAGAGGCATGGTGTCTCCTTCCAAGGCCCAGCTTGGCGCACGGGTCGGGCCCTCGTCTGTGCAAAAGTGCACAGGCCGGCACAGCACTGTGCCGGATAGGGCAGAACCCCGCAGGCAGGGCGCGGTAGGCTGGATCCGTGATGCGGTGGTTCCAGGGATTGGCAATCGCGCTGACACTCCTCGCCGGCCAGCCGGCGCCCGTGCAGGCCCCGGCTGCGGCCCCGTTTGCCGCGTTGACGTTCCGGGCCGGCGTCGACAGGGTGACGATCAGTGCGGTCGTTCGCGACCGCGCGGGTAAGCTCGTGACCGATCTGAGCCAATCGGATTTCGAAGTGTTCGACAGCGGCGAGCGCCGTCCGATCACCGACTTCCGAGCCGAGCCCGCGTCGGTTAGCCTGGCCCTGCTGTTCGACGGTAGCGGAAGCATGCAGGTGGCCGAGAAGATCGACTCGGCGCGGCGAGCCGCGCGGCAGGTTCTCGCGCTACTGCAAGCCGGACGCGACGAATTGGCGATCTACTCGTTCGACACGGCGCTTCATCAGCTCGAGCCGTTCGCCCTCTATCGGGAGGATGCGAAACTGGAACGATCGCTCTTCGGGATTGCGCCATTCGGCATGACGTCGCTGAACGACGCGATCGCCGCAACCGCGAAGGACCTGGCAGCCCGCCCGAACGCGCATCGCGCCGTGATTGTGCTGACGGACGGCCTGGACAACCACAGCCAGCTCTCGCCGCCAGAAGTCTCCGGCATCGCGAGTTCGATCGACGTTCCCGTCTACATCATGGCCGTGGTGTCTCCGCTGGATCACGCAGGCGCGACGACAGCGGTGAACAGCGAGAGACCGGTTCCGATCGGTGACCTGGGCGACCTGGCGCGCTGGACGGGCGGGGAGTTCTTCCTGACCAGCGCCACGACCCACACCGCGCTGGCCGCCCGACAGATTGTCGACGAACTCCGCCATCAGTATCTCATCGCGTTCGATTCGGCCAGCCGGCCCGGCTGGCACCCGCTCGAAGTGCGCGCCAGGGGCCGCCAGCTGGTGGTAAGGGCGCGCAGCGGCTACATGGCGGCACAGCCGTCAGCCGCTCGTCTCGGCATCGTCAATCGCTGGTTTTGAGGAGGCAGATCATGAGAACGTTCATCGTGGCACTATCAGTGGCGGCACTTGCGGCCGGCGGCACCTCCGCGTGCGCCACCAAGGGTTTCGTCCGCAACCGCGTCGGCGACGTCAACGACAAGGTGGAGTCGGTCTCCAAGTCCCTCGAAGAAACGCAGGAGCGGACGCGGAAGAACGAGGCGGCAATCGCCGAGACCAATAAGAACATCGTTCAAGTCGACCAGAAGGCCGCGGCCGCGAACGCGGCGGCAAGCGAGGCAGCGGCCAACGCGCGGACGACCGCCGACCGTGCGGCCGAACGGGCCACGGCGATCGAGGTGGCGACCAAGCGAATCGTCTACGAAGTGACGATCAGCGAAGACCAGGGCAACTTCAAGCTCAACCAGGCGGCGTTGCCGGCCGAAGCCAAGGCGCGGATCGACGAAGTGGTCCGGCAGCTGAAGGCGAACCCCAACGGGGCCTACATCGAGGTGGAAGGCTACACCGACAACATCGGCGAGAAAGCCTACAACGAACAGCTGGGCCTCGAGCGCGCCGAGTCCGTCAAGCGATACCTCTATCAAGAACACCAGATCCCGCTGCATCGGATCAACGTCATCAGCTACGGCTCCGACAAGCCTGTCGCGCCGAACACGACCCGGGCGGGCCGCGCGCTCAACCGCCGGGTGCTGATCAGGGTGCTGGTGTAACGGAACTGGGCCTGGAGCCTCGGCGGGAGTTCCGTCAACGAAGCGCGCATGAACTCCGCGCCAGGGCTCCGGGAAGCGTGGTCGGTATGGGACAGCCTGCCGCCGCCGTGATGTCCGCAAGGCGGACGATTCTTCAACGCTTGACAACGGCAGTGAGATGGTCAGGGGACAGGTTCGGTCTGTGGCGCGGTAGTGTCGGCCTGGTGCTGCAGTCCGGAGGCGGCGGGCGCGCGACACCGTTCAGCAGGGACCCGTCGGCATCGCCGCAATCTCGGGTGCTACAATCCCAGGTGAGGCCGATCCCGTCGGCTCACACCGGCCTCGATTCAGGTGGCCGGGACGGCCCCCCAGCCATGCAGAGTCGGCTCCCTCTCGCGATGCACCGGAACCTGGCGCGTATCGCCTTCGCGATCCTCGTCCTCGCCGCGGCTGGACCGCGTGCGTCCCAACCATCGCTGCAGACGGTCCGCCTGATCGTCGGGGACGGCGTGACATCGGTCATTCTCTCGGCCGACGGCGCGCTGCCCGAGCCGAAGGTCGGCGTCCTCACCGATCCGCCCCGCATCTACCTCGACTTCCGGAACGTGGCGGCGGCGACCGAGGGGATACGGGTCGAGGGAAGCTACTTGGTCCGCGGTGTGCGCGTGGCGGTCAACCAGTTGGAGCCCCTGGTGACCCGCGTCGTGATCGACCTCAGCAAGCCGGCACCGCACCGGGTCGAAGCGGGCGGGCGCGAGTCCGGGCAACTCACGGTCCGTGTCGGCGTCCCAGTCGCGGTAGCCGGCACGCCGAACGCGCAGGCCGCGGCGCGGGGCGTTGCAGGAGGCGTACCACCAGGGCCCCGGCCTCCCGCGACGGACGTTCCGGAGATCCCTGTCCGGGCCGGGGCGGCCGCAATGGCGCCGGCCGGTCCGCCACCAGCACCCGAGGCGCAGCCGAACGCCCCAGCCGCGCGTGCGGCCCGCTCGCCCGGGTTCGCTCGCGCTGCCGGGGGGACGGCTGCCGGCGCGCCGACAAAGGACGTCGCGCAGTATTTGCACGCCGCCTCTCCGCTGCTCGACCGCCTCGAACGCCTTCGCCCCATGCTGGTCTCGCTCGACGCCCTGGCAATCGTCCCCGACGAGCGATTGAAACCGGCGGTCGAGGAGTTCGGGTTGATCCGGATAGCGCTGGCCTCCCTCGTCCCGCCCCGAAGCCTGACGGCGACGCACGAACTGCTTCGCGACGCCTGCATCCTTGGCGCCGCCTCGGCCACCGCCCGGGTTGCCCCGGGGGTGCCGGATGACTCCTCGCGCGCATGGAACGCTGCGGCGGCGGCCGCCGGTGCAATCATGTTGCTGGATCGGGCGCGGGCTGATCTGGGACTGGCGGAAGACCGGTCCCCCGCCGAGGGCTATGTGTCGGGCCTCGAGAAGTAGAGACGACGGCGGGGTCCGCCGCAAACCGTCAAGCCGACTGGGCGTGGTCGTGGGCGGACCCGGCCCCGGAGCCGGTCGGCGCCCGCAGTACGACGCGCGAGCCGCGGCCGGGGGTGCTGAAGACGTCGAGGCTTCCGCCGAGCGCGCCGAGCCGCTCTCGGAGGCTGAACAGGCCGAAACTCCCAGCACTCCCCTCGCGCGCCCGAGCTTCCGCAGCGTCGAATCCGACGCCGTTGTCGTGGACGGAGATCAGCACGGTGCCATCGTCCCGGCCGACCCGGACCTCCGCTGTCTTGACCCCGGCGTGCTTGACGACGTTGAAGAGCAGTTCGCGGATCGATCGAAACAGCGTGATGCGAACCTCGTCGGCCTCCACCTCGACGTCCTCTTCGATCGTCACGGTCACCGCCAGGCCGTGTCGGTCCCCGTACCACCGCCCCAGCCACTGAACGGCCGCCGAGAACCTCCCCCGATAGAGCACGGACGGGCTGAGGTCCGCGGTCAGGGACCGCGACACCGCGAGCGATTCGGCCAGAATCGCGTCGAGCCGCCGAGCCTGGTCCGCGAACTCGCCGCCGTGGCTCTGCCGGCTGAGAAGTTCGACTTCGATGCGGCCGGCGGACAACAGCTGCTGCAGCTGATCGTGGATCAGTTCCGCCACACGCCGCCTTTCCTGCTCCTCCGCTCGGGTCAACTGCACGGCGAGCGCCCGGAGCTGAATCGTCCGACGTTCGAGATCGGCGGTCCGCTCTCGGACTCTGGCCTCGAGCGACTGGTTCGCGGCGCGCAGCTCTCGATTCGCCGCGGCGAGTTCCTCTCCGGCCACGAGGAGTTCGTGGTTGGTCCGCTGCAAGGCAGCCTCGCTCTCCCGAAGCGCCCGCTCCGCCTCGAGACGCTCGAGTTCGCCGGCGGCGCGCACGGCCACGAGCTGCAGCAGCGACGTCGCCAGGGCGCGGTTCTGAAGCGGCTTGCGGCCGATGATTGCGATGAGGCCATTTGGCTGGCCGTCGGAACTCCAGAGCGTCGTGCCGGCGTAGCTCTCCGCAACCATTTGCTGGAGGACGAGATCGTTGGGGAACAGGTGCCGGACGCCCTGGGGAAAGACACAGATTCGAGTTGCCGACGACTTCTCCACACGGTGTGTCGTGGAGCGTGTACCAGACGTTGTCCTCGAACCGACCGTCGAAATAGACCGCCACCGTCCGGGCCGACAGGCGTCCGGCCTCGAGCCGGTCGATGCAGACGTAGTCCATGCCAAGGCGGCCTGCGAGAAACCGCGCCAGGGCCTGGAAGAAGTCCTCGCCCGTACCCGGCGCACCGCACTGCACCAGAAACGTGAGGGCTTCATCGAGGGACTTCCGGTCGACGAGGTCGGGCAGTTCTGAAAGGTGAGCATCCATGCGCGACGTCCTGACGTGGGGTGGCCGACAGTATAGCCCATGTTCACGCAGCGGCTGTCCAGACCGGGCCGGAGCGACGCGACGCGGCTGGCAGACGCGGCCGGCAGCAGCGACGGCGCGGGCGCTCGCGGCGTATACTGACGCGAGCGGAGGCAACAGATGGATGCGAACACAGGCCTGATTGCCCTCTCGGGAGCGCTGGTCGTGGTCACCGCCTACTACGGGTGGACCGTCCGCCGGATGGTCGCGACGATTCAGGACCTGGCGGCCGCTACGAGGGAGATGGTCGAAACGGCCTCACGAACCCAGATGTTGTCTCTGGCGCCGCACGTCGAGTGCCGCACGCTCAATCTGCCGAACCCGGAGGACGAGTCGGCAGGCGGGGCGGCGGGCCAGATGATTCTCGCAGACGACGATCACCAACGCCGGGTCCCACCGCGTGCGCCTGTCCCGCGTCCGCCTCGAAACCGACTCCGGCGGGGAGCAGATCCGACGATTCGTCACGCACTGGCTGGAGCCCGGAGGGCGCGAGATCGTCGAGATCCCGTTCGGCAAGGCGAACCGGACGAAAGTGCTCGTCCACCTGGAGGACCTGGCGGGCCAGAGCCACGTGGTCGTCTCGGAGCCCGCATCGGCCCCGGCCGCAGATCGGCCGTAGCGCCTCGAGCCGCGCCTTCCTGAAGGCCGCCCTGCGCTGAATCCCCGACTGGCCGTCAGCGACGGCTGGCCTGCGCCGCCTGGGCCGCCCGCATGGCGGCGGCTTGCCGTTCAGCCTGCGCCGCGTCTGTTGCCGTCGGCGCCCGAACCGGTGTCGGCTCGATCGCCACTCCCCGCCCGCCGCCGACCGGTGCGCTCGCCCACTCCAGCGCCTCGGCAACCGCATCGATCTGGGTCCCGAGGTCCCGCAGGCTGTCGCGCAGCTTCCCGCCGAGTTCCGGCGCGCCCATGTCGGTGCTGCGAGCGCGCAGCAGTTGCATGTGCAGGTTCTCCACGGTGTAGAGGATGCGAGTGTTCTCCGCCTCGAGGCGCGAGGCGGCCGTCGCCAGCTCGGCGCGGAGCGCGATTTGCTCGTCGAGCGCACGAAGCGCCTGGCCAAGCCGGTCCCGCACAATCTCGTCGCGCTCGGTCGAGACGCGCGCGGCGAGGGCGGCCCGCTCAGCAGCAGAGGCGCCCTCCTCCTGCGCCGCCAGAACGCTGCGCAGCTCTCGCTCGCGCCGGGCAATCTCGATGCACGCCTGTCGAAGGCCGCCGATGGTGGCCTTTGGCTCCGTAACCACCTCGCGGACAATGGGCGGGCCAGACTCCAGCTCGGCGAGAAGCCTGTCGCACAGGCTCTGGATGCGGGCGACGCGCGGATCGAGCGGCTCTGCCGCGATGGGCGGGACGACCGGCACGGGCGGCTCGGGCGCTCGTGTGTCGGCTGCCGTGGGCTGTGCGACGTCGATCCGCTCGCGCTCCTCGGCCGGCGGCTCCACATCTCCCTGCCGGTTTCTGGCCGCGCGTCCGAACATCCTGGCGGCGTTTGTGCCGAGACCGAGCGCGATGAACACGAGCCACCAGAGCTGCGGGTTGGCGATCGCCATCACCGCGCACATGACCGCGATCACCGCGGTGACGATGCCTCCCGGGATGGACGGCTCGACGTTGTCGGCATGCTGCGAACGCCGCCGCTTCAGACGCTCCAGCCGGCGCTGCCGCCTGTTGAGCCAGCGTTCGCGTCGATCGGCAAGGCGCTCCTGCACGCGCTCCGCCACCTCGACCGTCGTCGCCGCCACGACCTGGTCGACCATCGCCGCGTAGGAGCTGCGGTTGGTGTCCAACGCGCCGCGCATACGCCTCAGGCTTTCCGCGAGCTGGGCGTCCGCGTCATGCTGAGTCGGGTTCATCGGCCCTCCCGTCGCGAGAGACATCATACTGCGGGACGGTCAGTCGGAAGGAATGCCGGCAGCGGACCAGGGGCCCGCCGGCACGGCGACGGCCGAGCGCCCCTGAATCAGGGACGCCCGGCGGCCGACCGAGCGGCGGTTCGCGGGACGGAACCAGAGCGGAAGCGGAGGCGGGTTCGAACCTACCGCAGCGCCCTTCTCAGCGCGGCGGTCTTGTCGGTCCGTTCCCAGGTCAAGTCGGGATCGCTCTTCCCGAAATGGCCGTAGTTCGTCGTCTTGCTGTAGATCGGGCGCAGCAGCCTCAGCTGGCGGATGATGTCGGCCGGCTTGAAGCTGAACACCTCGCACACCGCGCGCTCCAGCTGCACGTCGGTCAGGCCATCCGCAGCCGTGCCGAACGTGTTCACGCACACGCTCACCGGGTCCGGATAGCCGATGGCGTAGGCGAACTGGATCTCGGCGCTCGTCGCCAGGCCAGCAGCCACGAGGTTCTTGGCCACGTAGCGGCCCATGTACGCGGCGCTGCGATCGACCTTGCTCGGGTCCTTGCCCGAGAACGCCCCGCCACCGTGCCGGCCCATGCCGCCGTAGCTGTCCACGATGATCTTGCGGCCGGTCAGCCCGGTATCGCCCTGCGGCCCGCCGATGACGAACCGGCCGGTCGGATTGATCAGGATCTTGGTGTTCTTGGTGATGAGGTGCTTCGGCAGGGTCCGGCGGATGATCTCGTCGATGCAGAAGCTCGTGATCGTCTTGTGGCTGACGTCGGCGCTGTGCTGCGTCGAGATGACGACGTTCGTGATTTCGACCGGCTGGTCGTCGACGTAGCGCACCGACACCTGGCTCTTGGCGTCGGGCCTGAGCCACTTCACCTTCCCGGCCTTGCGCACACGCGTGAGTTCGGCGCCCAGCTGGTGCGCATACATGATCGGCGCCGGCATCAGCTCCGGCGTCTCGTTGCAGGCGTAGCCGAACATCAGCCCCTGATCGCCGGCTCCCTGCTCCGCCTTCTCCTTGCCCTCGGCCGCCTTGGCGTCCACGCCCTGCGCGATGTCCGGCGACTGGGACGTGATCGCGTTCATGATCAGGACCCTGTCCGCATGGAACACGTCGTCGTCATGGACGTAGCCGATGCCGCGGATGGCCTCGCGCGCAATCGCCGTGTAGTCCAGCTTGGCGTTCGTCGTGATTTCGCCGCCGACGACGACCAGGTTGCTCTTCGCGTAGGTCTCGCAGGCGACGCGGCTGAACTTGTCCTGCGTGAGGCAGGCGTCGAGAACGGCGTCGGAGATCGTGTCGCAGACCTTGTCGGGATGGCCTTCGCCGACGGATTCGGACGAGAAGATGTAGTTTTTGCTCATGTCTCGGTCTCTGCTTCTCTGAGTCGGGCTTCAAAGGCCCTGTGATCTGTTAAGAATACCGGGGATTGGCCGCGATTGTCTACGCCAGATGCCAGGCGACGGCGGCCACCTGCCCCAGCGCGATGCCTCCGTCATTCGGGGGGAACCGCTGGTGCCAGACGGGCCTGAAGCCCTCAGCACGAAGCCGGGTGATCGTCCGCTCGAGCAGGTACCGATTCTGGAAGCAGCCGCCGGAGAGGACGACCCGCTGGAACGCCGACCGCCGGGCGATCTCGACGGCGGCCTCGGCCAGGCCGTTGTGGAAGCGCGCCGAAATCGTGCCGACGGGGGCGTGGGCTCGCACGTTGGCGACGAGCGCGCGGACGAGCGGCGCGGGGTCGATGGTCCAGAGCGGCGCGTCGATCAGGCCCGCGACCGCTGCGGCGTCGCCGCTCTCGGGTCGTCGTGCATCGACGAAGGCCAGCGGGTACGCCTCGTCTGTCTCTGTCCCCTCCCTCGCGAATTCGAGGGCCATCGCAGCCTGCCCTTCGAAACGGACGTGGTGGCGGAGGCCCGCGATCGACGCCGCCGCGTCGAACAGGCGCCCGACGCTGGAGGTGCGCGGGGAGTTCACGCCGCGCTCGAGCATCGCCCGGAGAATGCGACGCTCCGCCTGGCTGAACGCGGCAATCGTCGGCAGGTCCTCCATCGCCCAGGCGTCCTCGCCGAAGACCTCGCACAGCAGGGCCAGCGCGGTTCGCCGCGGCTCCCTGACCGCCCGATCGCCTCCCGGCAGCGGGAACGCGCGGAACGTCGCAACGCGCCGGGCCGACCCGGGACTGACGGCGATGAACTCGCCGCCCCAGATCGTGCCGTCGAGGCCGAATCCGGTGCCGTCCCAGGACACGCCGAGCGCCGGCGGCTCGATCTCGTTCTCCGCCATCGCGCTCAGGACGTGCGCCAGGTGGTGCTGCACCTGGCGGGTCTCGGTGCCGCGACGCTTCGCGTATGCCGTCGACAGGTAGTCGGGGTGCGCGTCGCACGCGATGACGGGCGGCGAGGCTTCATAGAGTCGCTCGAACGCGTCGATGACGCGCTCGAACGCACCGAATGCCTCGACCGTCTCGAGGTCGCCGACGTGCTGGCTCACGAACACATTGGCGCCCACCGACAGCGCCACGGCGTTCTTCAGGTGTGCGCCGACGCCGAGGACGGGCGGCCCGTCGAATCGGAGCGCCACAGGGAGCGGCGCATAGCCGCGCGCACGCCGCAGCACCAGGTCCCGCCCGGCCACCACACGCACGATGGAGTCGTCCACGTGGCGGGCGATTGGACGGTCATGCACCAGGAAGACATCGGCCAGCCCGCGCAGCCGTTCGACCGCCTCCCGTTCGTCGGTACAAATCGGCTCGTCGCTGCGGTTGCCGCTGGTCGCAACGACCGGGAAGCCGAGGTCCGCCAGGAGCAGGTGGTGCAGCGGCGTATACGGCAGCATGACGCCGAGATACGGATTCGCCGGCGCCACCGAATCGGCGATGGGCACCGCATCGGGCGACGCGCGGCGCCGCAGCAGCACGATCGGCGCCTCAGGGGACGTGAGCAGCCGCGCCTCCCTGTCATCGATATCGCAGGCGGCGGCCGCGGCGGCGAGCGTCGGAAACATCAGCGCGAACGGCTTCTCCTCGCGGGCCTTCATCTCGCGCAACCGGCGCACCGCGCCATCGTTGCGCGCGTCGACCACGAGATGGAACCCGCCGAGGCCCTTCACGGCGACGATCGCGCCCGCCGCGATGCGGGCCTCGGCCGCCCGTAGTGCGTCGTCGCAATCGGCCAGCGGCTGCCCGTCCGCGTCCCAGAGCGCGAGGCGCGGGCCGCAGGCCGGGCAGGCGTTGGGCTGCGCGTGGAACCGGCGGTCGCGCGGGTCCTCGTATTCGCGCCGGCACGCCTCGCACAGCTCGAACCGGGCCATCGTCGAATTCGGCCGGTCGTACGGCAGCGCCTCGATGATCGAGAACCGAGGCCCGCAGTTCGTGCAGTTGGTGAAGGGATAGCGATGGCGTCGGTTGGCTGGATCGAAGATCTCGGCCAGGCACTCCGGACAGGTGGCGATGTCGGGCAGGACCAGCGTCGTCTTGTCGCCGCCGGCGCTTTCGCGAATCTCGAAGCCGACGAAACCGGCCGGGTCGAGATACGTTGACTCGAGCCCCTGGACGATCGCACGCGGTGGACTTTCGCGGGCGACGCGCAGCAGGAACTGCTCGAGCGCGGCGGCGCCGCCTTCGACCTCGACGACGACACCAGAGGAGGCGTTGATGACCCAGCCGCGCAGGTCGAGATCCGAGGCGAGCCGGTACACGAATGGCCGAAACCCAACGCCCTGCACGGCGCCTCTGATCTGCACGCGGAGGCGCTGGGGCACGGATTCGACGACAGTCACGACAGAGACGGCTCCACGGGCCGGATGTTATCACACGGGCCGACGCGGGCTTCCCGTGACGCGGGGCATATAATTGATTCAATCATGCTCCCCACCGACACCGCGTTCATCGACGAACCCGTGGTCTTCGATACGCTCACACGGGCGACGTCCGACGCCGCCGTCGTCCGCGACGTCCTGGCGAAGGCGCGCCAGCTCAACGGCCTCGAGGCCGCCGACGTGGCCGTGTTGATGAGCGTCAGCGACCCGGAGCTGCTGGGCGAACTGTTCGCCGCCGCGCAGCACGTGAAGGACACGATCTACGGTCGCCGTCTGGTCCTGTTCGCGCCGCTCTACGTCTCGAACATGTGCGCCAATGAGTGCACCTACTGCGCGTTCCGCGCGCGGAACCGCGCGGTCGTTCGTCGCGCGCTCTCGCAGGCGGAGATCGCCGAGGAAGTGCGCGTCCTGATCGACCAGGGGCACAAGCGTACGCTGCTGGTCGCGGGCGAATCGTATCCGCGGGAGGGATTCTCGTACGTGCTCGAGTGCGTGGACACGATCTACGGCGTCACGCACGGCCATGGCGAGATTCGGCGCGTGAATGTCAACGTGGCGCCGCTCACCCACGACGAGTTTCGGGCGCTCGGCGAACGGAAGATCGGCACCTACCAGCTGTTCCAGGAGACGTATCACCGGCAGACCTATTCGTCGGTCCACCTCGGCGGCAGGAAGCGCGACTACGACTGGCGCGTGACGGCAATGGACCGGGCGATGGAGTCGGGGATCGCCGACGTCGGCATCGGCGTGCTGTTCGGCCTGTTCGACTGGCGGTTCGAACTGCTCGCGCTGCTCCAGCACATTCGGCACCTCGAACGCCGGTTCGGCGTCGGCCCGCACACGATCAGCGTCCCGCGCCTCGAACCCGCGACCGGGTCGGACGTCGCGATGCATCCGCCGCACGCGGTGAGCGACGTGGACTTCCGCACGCTCGTGGCGACGCTGCGGCTGGCGGTGCCGTACACCGGCATCATCATGTCCACGCGCGAGACGGCGCACATCCGCCGCGAGACGTTCGCCCTCGGCGTCTCGCAAATCTCGGCCGGCAGCCGCACGAACCCCGGCGGGTATGCAGACGAGGAGCGCGCGGACGAGGGCCAGTTCTGCCTCGGCGATCATCGCGGCCTCGACGAGGTGGTGCGCGACGTCGCGTCGCTCGGCTACATCCCATCGTTCTGCACTGGGTGCTATCGGCTGGGGCGGACCGGCCGGGACTTCATGGACCTGGCCAGGCCGGGGGACATCAAGCAGCACTGCGATCCGAACGGCCTCTCGACCTTCCTCGAATACCTGATCGACTACGCGTCGCCGGAGACGCGCGCGGTCGGCGAAAGGACGATCGAGGAGGCCCTCGCCGGGATGGACGCGTGGCCCCGCGAGCGCTCCATGCAGCTGATGGACAAGGTGAAGGCCGGACAGAGGGACGTGTACTGCTGACCGCCCCTATTTCTTCGGATACCCGACCGACTGGGCCAGCACGATGATCTGCGTGTCGCGCAGCTTCAGCAGCTTGGCCAGCGTCGGCTTGTCCACCGAGGCGCGGACGACCGTGGCCAGGCCTTCGGATGCGCAGAACAGGTAGGCGTTCTCCGCGATGAAGCCGGCATCCGCGCCGATATTGAGCATCTGCTGGGGATCGGTCGCCGAGCGGCCCGCCTTCGAGAGATCCGCGACATAGACGAGGTTGAGCGCGGCCGTGGCCGGGAACGGCTGCGTGCCGGTGGCCGCACGCAGGTCGCCGGCGGCGACGGGTGTCAGCACATTGGCCTTCGCATCGTAGAGATAGGCTCCCTCCGGCAGGGTGACGTAGACGTCCACCTCCTGCCTGTTGCTCGCCGAGGGCGCTGTCCGATGGCCGTCCGGCCGGTTGATGCCCCAGGTCGCCCACAAGAGATTCGACAGCACCTGCGGCGAGAGCTTCTCGGTGCCGAACTCGCGCGCCGACTGGCGGTCCTTCAGCGCCTGCATCAGCGGCTTGCCGCCGACCGTGTTCGGCGCTGGGAGCTTGATCGGCGAGGGTTCCTGCGCAACGGCAACGGCTGCAAAGGCGACGAGCAGCATGGACGCGACAAGCGAGAGACGTCTGAGCATGATGACACTCCAGGAAGACGGCCAGGGCCAGACCCGACAGGGCAGATTATGCTCGCGATCGGGGCGCCAGCAAAATGGAAGAAGAACGCCGGCTCGAAGCGGGCCTCGGCGAGGCGGTTGGGCCGAGCTTGACAGCGCCCCCGCCGAGCGGATAACTTTATCTGTGAACATATTCACACTGTGAAAATGTTCACATTTATGGCAACCACAAGACGCGACACATCGTCGTCGCCCATCCCCATCAACACCATCGGCCGTCTGAGCCTCTACCGGCGCCTGCTGCAGGAGCAGTTTGCCGCAGGCGCCCGGCAGGTTTACTCCCATCAACTCGCCAGCCTCGCCGTCAGCACCGCGGCCCAGGTCCGCCGTGACCTGATGACGATCGGCTTCGCCGGCAGCCCGCGGCGGGGCTACGCCATCCACGAGCTTGTGGAGGCGATCAACGCCGTTCTCGTGAGGTCCATTGAGACCTCGGCGGCGCTCGTCGGCGTCGGCAACCTCGGCCGTGCCGTCCTGGCTTACTACGCCAACCGGCAGCCGATCCGATTCGCCGCAGCGTTCGACCGGATGGCCGAGAAGACCGGCCGCATACTTCACGGGTGCCGCTGCTATCCGGTCGACGACATGGCGGCCGTCATTTCGCGCGAGGGCATCCGAGTCGGCGTCATCGCGGTCCCGGCCGTCGACGCGCAGGCCGTCGCGGAACAGCTCGTGCTGGCGGGCGTCACCGGCATCCTCAACTTCGCCCCAGTCCGGCTTCGCGTGCCGGCCGGCCTCCACGTCGAGAACGTGGATCTGATGATGGCGCTCGATCGCGTCGCCTACTTCGCTCACGGACTCCAGTCGCAGCCACTTCGATGATCACTCCAGACCTCGACCCGATCGTCTCCAGACACCCTGCGGGGCGGCGCGACGCGCTGATCCCCCTGCTGCAGGACGTGCAGCGGGCGCACGGCTACCTCTCGCGCGATGCGGTCGTCCGCATCGGGCGGCACCTGCGGCTCCCCGCGAGCAAGGTGTACGGCGTCGCCACGTTCTACAACCAGTTCCGCTTTCAGCCGCTCGGGCGCTTTCACATCCAGTTGTGCCGCGGCACGGCCTGCCACGTGAAGGGCTCGAACCAGACGCTCAACGCGATCCAGCGCACGCTGCAGGTCAAGCCGGGCCAGACGACGCGTGACGGCCTGTTCAGCCTGGAAGTGGTGGCATGCCTCGGCGCGTGCGGCCTCGCCCCGCTGATGGCGGTCAACGGCGAGTTTCACGCCGGCGTGACCTCCGAGCGGGTGACCAGGATCCTGAGAACGCTCCGGCGGGAGGCGGCGGCCACATGAGCGCGGCGACCCCGGATACGACGTTCACGCCCTGCTGCCCCGAGTGCTGGCACGGTGGCACGCGCCCGTGCCCGCAACTGGTCGAGTGCCTCGCCGGCGGCCCGCTCTGCCACGAGAGCGCTTCGTGTCGCGACGAACGCGTCGCACGCAACGCGCGTCTTCGGCGCCAAGAGGTGACGCGCGCCGTCATCTTCATCGGCACCGGCACCTGCGGCCTAGGCGCAGGCGCGGCGAAGACGATGGGGACGGTGAGGCGATACCTCGAGCGGCGGCCGGAGGTCGAGGCAGACGTCGTGGAAGTCGGCTGCATCGGCCTCTGCGTCGAGGAGCCGCTCGTCGACGTCCAGCTGCCGGGCCGGCCGCGCCTGAGCTTCCCGCGCGTCATCGAGAACCAGGTCGATGGCCTGCTCGATGCGCTGTTCTCCGGCCAGCCGTTCCCGGTTGCGCCGCTCGGTCAGTTCCGCGCGAACCACGCCCCCTGGGACGGCGTGCCGTACCTCGACGAGCATCCGTTCTTCGCACCGCAGACGCGGTGGGTCCTCGCCAACTGCGGCCTCGTGGACCCCGCCAGCCTCGACGAGTACGTCGCCCGGGGCGGCTACGCGGGCCTGGCCAAGGCGCTCCGCGAACAGACGCCCGCCGAGGTCTGCAGCCTCGTCGAACGAAGCGGCCTGCGGGGACGGGGAGGCGGCGGGTTCAAGACAGGTACGAAGTGGGCGATCGCCCAGAAGCAGTCGGCCGATCAGAAGTACATGGTCTGCAACGCCGACGAGGGCGACCCCGGCGCGTTCATGGACCGCGCGGTGATCGAAGGCGACCCGTACCGCGTCCTCGAAGGGCTCGCCGTCGCGGCCTACGCGATTGGCGCGTCGAAGGCCTACGTCTACATCCGCGCCGAGTACCCGCTGGCCATCATGCGGCTGCAGCACGCTATCGCCCGGGCGAAGGCGTCCGGCTTGCTCGGCCGCAACATCCTCGACTCGGGCTTCAGCCTGGAGATTGCGGTCAAGCAGGGCGCGGGGGCGTTCGTCTGCGGCGAGGAAACGGCGCTGCTCCACAGCATCGAGGGCCGGCGCGGCATGCCGCGGCCGCGGCCGCCCTTCCCCGCCGTGCGAGGCCTGTTCGGCAAGCCGACGGTCATCAACAACGTCGAAACCCTCGCCAACGTCCCCGGGATTGTCGAGCGCGGCGACGAGTGGTTCTCGGGCATCGGGACCGCATCGAGCAAGGGCACGAAGGTGTTCGCGCTCTCCGGCAAGGTCGCGCGCACGGGGCTCGTCGAGGTCGCCATGGGCACCAGCCTCCGCCGCATCGTCTTCGAGATCGGCGGCGGCATCCCCGATGGCAAGGCGTACAAGGCCGTGCAGATCGGCGGGCCGTCCGGCGGGTGCATCCCCGAGTCCCACCTGGACATCGACATCGACTACGAGTCGCTGAAGCGCGTGGGCGCCATGATGGGGTCGGGCGGCCTGGTGGTGATGGACGAGTCGACGTGCATGGTGGACCTGGCGAAGTTCTTCATGGACTTCATCCAGCGCGAGAGCTGCGGCAAGTGCATCCCGTGCCGGGAGGGCACGCGGCGGATGCTGGAGATCCTCGAGAGCCTCACCAGGAGCCGGCGGCACGAGAAGGCCTTCGACGCGCTCGAGCGGTTCCGCAGCGTGATGAGCCTCGAGCACCTGGCGCAGGTCATCCAGGACACGAGCCTGTGCGGCCTCGGGCAGTCGGCGCCCAACCCGGTGCTGAGCACGCTGCGCTGGTTCCGCGACGAGTACCAGGCGCACGTCTATGACCGGCGCTGTCCGGCCAGGGGGTGCGGCGAACTGTTGCTCTATACGATTGACGAGGGCCGATGCACGGGATGCGCGGTCTGCGTGAAGCAGTGCCCGTCGGAGGCGATCGTCGGCGCGCTCAAGAGCCCGCACCACGTGATTCCGGAGCGCTGCATCGCGTGCGGGACGTGCGTCGAGGTGTGCCATTTCGACGCGGTGACGGCTGCGTAGCGCTGGAGTCCAGTGATGTTGACGACACCCAGTGCGAACCGGCCGCGGCTCGGCCTCCCACTCCGCAAAGCCGGCAAAGGCTTTGCTCCGGGGAGGACCCTTCACCGCGTCCTCCGAGTCGTCGTCAACCCATGTGAACCTGAGAGCAGTCGGGGGGGTGTGTGGTCACGATCGAGGTGAACGGTCGAACGGTTGACGCGCAGGACGGCGAAACGATCCTCTCCGCGGTAAGGCGGGCGGGCGTCGCCATCCCGACGCTGTGTCACTACGAGGGCCTGCCGCCAAGCGGCGCGTGCCGGATGTGCGTCGTCGACGTCGACGGCCAGCGCGGCCTGGTCCCGAGCTGCGCGTACCCGGTCGCCCCGGGCATGAAGGTGCGGACGCACTCGCCGCGCGCGGTGGACGCGCGCACGACGCTCGTCGAACTGCTGCTTGCCAACCACCCGGACGACTGCCTCTACTGCTCGCGGAGCGGGGACTGTCAGCTGCAATCGGTGGCGCAGCACCTGGGCGTGCGGCAACGGCGCTATTTCGGCGGGCGGACGCACGCGCGCAAGGACGTCGCGAGCCCGTCGATCGTGCGCGACCCGGCCAAGTGCATCCTGTGCGGCAAGTGCGTTCGGGTGTGCGAGGAGATTCAGACGGTCGGCGCCATCGAGTTCATCGGCCGGGGCAGCCGCACGCACATCGGCCCGGCGTTCGACGAGGGACTGAACGTCAGCAGCTGCGTCAACTGCGGACAGTGCGTGACGGTGTGCCCGACCGGGGCGCTTGCCGAGCACAGCGCTCTCGAGGAGGTGCGCGCCGCCCTCGGCAACCCGGGGAAGTACGTGGTGGTTCAGCACGCGCCGTCCGTGTCGGTGAGCCTGGCCGAGGCGTTCGGCGCGAAACCGGGCGCCGACGTGGATGGCGCGCTGACGGCGGCCCTGCGGCGCCTGGGCTTCAGGCGCGTGTTCGACACGGCGTTCACGGCCGACCTGACCATCATGGAAGAGGCGTCGGAACTGGTGCAGCGGCTGACGACCGCCGACCCGGCGGGCCTGCCGATGATGACCAGCTGCTCGCCCGGGTGGATCAAGTTCGTCGAGCAGTTCTACCCGGACATGATCCCGCGCCTCTCCACCTGCAAGAGCCCGCAGCAGATGCTGGGCGCCGTCATCAAGAGCTTCTTCGCGGAGCGCGAGCGGATTGACCCGGCACGCATCTACAGCGTGGCGATCATGCCGTGCACGGCCAAGAAGTTCGAGGCAGGACGGCCGGAGATGGGGCGCGACGGCCGGCCCGACATCGACGCCGTGCTGACGACGCGCGAGCTGGTCGCGCTGATCCGAATGCACGGCCTCGACCTCGCCACGCTCGCCCCCGAGGCGCCGGACACGCCCTTCGGGGAGCGGACGTCGGCCGGCAAGCTGTTCGGCGCGAGCGGAGGCGTGGCGGAAGCCGCGTTGCGGACCGCTCACTATCTGCTGACAGGCGAGCCGCCCGCCTCGCTCAGGCTTCAGCCGCTGCGCGGGCCGGAGGGCGTCAAGGAGTACCGGGCGCACATCTCCGGCCGCGAGATTGGCGTGGCCGCGGTCTCCAGCCTGGGTCACGCGCGGGCGCTCCTGGAGCAGCTGCGCGGCGGCCGGAGCGATCTGCACTTCATCGAGGTGATGACCTGCCCTGGCGGGTGCATCAACGGCGGCGGCCAGCCGCGGAGCGCCTCGCCGGACGCGGTCCGTGCGCGGATGCAGGCGCTCTACACGATCGACCGGGATGCGGCGCTACGCGCCTCGCATCAGAATGTGGCGGTGCAGAGGCTCTACGCCGAGTTCCTGGAGAAGCCGCTATCGCACCGCAGCCACGAACTGCTGCACACGCACTACGAGAAACGAGATGTGGTCGTGTAGTGAATCTCGCGAGCTTGCGAACTGGGGATCTTGCGAACTGGTAGGTCAGCGGCTGAGCGCCTGGCCTTGAGCCCTGAGCCTTGAGCCAGACACCGCCGAAAGCCCAGAGCCGAGAGCCAAGAGCCGAAAGCCGGAATTGACATGAATGCAAGTTCCACCCCGCTCGTATCGACGATCGGCGAACGCTGCCGCGTCTGCTACCAGTGCGTCCGCGAGTGCCCGGCCAAGGCGATCCGCATCGCCGATCTGAAGGCCCAGGTCCTCGCCGAGCGCTGCATCGGCTGCGGCGTCTGCTTCAAGGTGTGCACCCAGTCGGCCAAGCGCGTGGTGTCGGCCGTCGAGGACGTCGAGGCGCTGCTCGCCGGCTCGGACCGCGTGGCCGCCATTCTCGCGCCGAGCTTCCCGGCCGAGTTCATCGATTTCGACTACCCGTCGGTGGTCGGAACGCTACGCGCGCTCGGGTTCGATTCCGTTCACGAAGTGGCGTTCGGCGCTGAACTGGTGGCGCTCGAGTACCGCCGCCTGGTCGCGAAAGACAGCGAGCGCGTCTGGATCGCGACGACGTGCCCGGCGGTCGTCGGCTACGTCGAGCGGTACTTCCCCGACCTCACGCCCGCCCTCGCCCCCATCGTCTCGCCCATGGTCGCCACGGCGCGCCTGCTCCGCCGCCTGCACGGCGCGGACCTCAAGGTCGTCTTCATCGGCCCCTGCATCGCCAAGAAGCGCGAGACGGCCGAACTCCCCGGCGAGGTGGACGAGGCACTGACATTCGCCGAAGTGCGCCAGATGATCGTCGCGCGCGGTCTCGACCCGCGCACGGTCGGTGGCTGCGAGTTCGACCCGCCGCTGAGCCGCGGCGGCGGCCTGTTCCCGATCAGCGGCGGCATGCTGCAGGTGGCAGGGATCCAGGAGGACCTGGTCACGGGGCACGTCATGGTGGCCGAGGGGCCCGCCGAGTTCGCCCAGGGGATCAAGGAAGCGGAGTCGGGCCTCATCGACACGCGCCTGCTCGAAGTGCTCTTCTGCCGCGGCTGCACGATGGGCCCGGGAATGAGCTCCGATCTCCCGCACTTCGGCCGGCGCGCCCGAGTCAGCCAGTACGTTCGCCAGCGCATCGCGACGAGCGACCTCGCGGCCTGGGAAGCGCGCATTCGATCCTTCGCCGACGTGGGCCTGACCCGCGGCTACGCCGCGCAGGACATGCGCCTGCCCGTCCCGTCTCCACAGGAACTGCAGCGCCTGCTGGCGGAGCTCGGAAAGCCCGACCCGACCAACGAGCTGAACTGCGGGGCGTGCGGCTACTCGAGCTGCCGCGAGTTGGCGAGCGCCATCTACCGCGGCCTGGCCGAGCGCGAGATGTGCCTGCCGCACAGCATCGAGCACCTCCGCGACACGGTGCGTGAACTGGGCCGGTCGAACGAGGAACTGGCGAACGCGCAGGTGGCGCTCGTCCGCTCGGAGAAGCTGGCCAGCATGGGCCAGCTGGCAGCCGGTATCGCCCACGAGGTGAACAACCCGCTGGGCGTCGTCATCATGTACTCGCACTTCCTGCAGGAGCAACTGGCCGGGAAGCCCGAGTTCCACGATGACCTCGCGATGGTTGTCGAGCAGGCGGACCGCTGCAAGAAGATCGTGGCCGGCCTGCTCGACTTCGCGCGGCAGAACAAGGTCGAGCACGATCGGACCGACATCACCGATTTGGTGCAGCGCGGCCTTCGGGGCCTCGCCCATCCGCTCGCTGTGGAGATCGCGGTCGAGCACGCGGTAAGCGACCGGTTCGTCGAGGTCGACCCGGACCAGATCACCCAGGTCCTGGTCAACCTGATCAGCAACGCCTTCGCGGCGATGCCCGACGGCGGGCGGCTCACGATCCGGACCGAGGACGACGCGGAGCGCGTCCGGCTGAGTGTCTCCGACACGGGCGTCGGGATCCTGCCGGAGCACTTCGACAAGCTCTTCGAGCCGTTCTTCACGACGAAGAAGGTCGGCCAGGGCACCGGCCTCGGGCTGGCCGTGAGCTACGGCATCGTGAAGATGCACCGGGGCGACATCAAGGTGCAGTCGAACGCCGCCCCGGCCAAGGGGCCGACGGGGACGACATTCACCGTCGTGCTGCCGCGGCGCAGCGCGGAGATCAACTAGACGAGCCGCAGACACCTATGAGCACGAAGACCCAGATCCTCCTCGTGGACGATGACGAAGACTTCCTGTTCCAGCACCGGATCCAGCTGGAGAACGCTGGCTTCGAGGTGAAGACGGCGACGACGCGCGGGCAGGCGGAAGAGGCCATCGGCTCGTTCACCCCGGATCTCGCCATCCTCGACCTGATGATGGAACAGCACGACGACGGGTTCGTGCTGTCGCATCACCTCAAGAAGGCGTTCCCCGGCCTCCCGGTCATCATGGTGACAGCCGTGACCAGCGAAACCGGTCTCGGCTTCGACCCGTCGACTGCGGCGGAACGTGCGTGGGTTGGAGCCGATGCGCTGCTCGCGAAGCCGATCCGGTTTGAGCAGCTCCGCCGGGAGATTGAGCGGGTCCTCGCGGCACGACAGGAGTAGAGAAGGCTTCCGGCTCTCGACTCTCGGCTCTCGGCACCGTCCGGCTATCGGCGGGCGGCCGAACACCGCCGAGGGCCAAGAGCCCAGAGCCAAGAGCCGGAGAGGTATGGACACACTGCGCGTATTGGTCGTGGATGACGAAACCGGGATGCGGCTTGCGATTGCGAGGGTGCTCAGCACCTTCACCGTGAAGCCCGGAGACGACGACGCCGTGATTTCGTTCGAGGTGCAGACGGCGGAAACCGGCGAGGAGGCGCTCGAGCGGATCGCTGAAGCCGTTCCCGACATTCTGCTGCTCGACCTGAAGCTGCCGGGCATCTCGGGCCTCGACGTGCTGAGGCAGGTGAGCGAGCGCGGCCTGCCCACGCTCACCGTGATGATCACCGCCTACGCGACGCTCGAGACGGCGATCGACGCGACCAAGCAGGGCGCCCACGACTTCCTGCCCAAGCCGTTCACGCCGGACGAACTGCGCGTCGCTGTTCGCCGCGTGGTGAAGCATCTGGTGGTGCAGCGCCAGGCGCGGCGGCTGGCCGAGGAGAAGCGGCAGGTCCGCTTCCAGTTCATCTCGGTGCTCGGCCACGAACTCAAGGCTCCGCTTGCGGCGATCGAGGGGTTCCTGCAGATCCTGAAGGACGGATCGGCGGGTAGTGACCCGTCTGTGCAGCAGCAGATCGTGGACCGGGCGCTGGCCCGCTCCGGCGGGATGCGGCGGCTGATCGCGGAACTCCTGGACCTGACGCGCATCGAGTCCGGCAAGAAGCGGCGCGAGTTCACCGACGTCGATGTGCGCGAGATCGCGCAGGCTGCGCTGGACATGGCCGCGCCCGCCGCGGGAGCGCGACAGATCGCGCTGGCGCTGCACTCCCCCGACCGCGTGCCTGCCGTCGCGGATCGAGGCGAGCTGGACATCCTCTTCAACAATCTGGTCAGCAACGCCGTGAAGTACAACCGCGATGGCGGCCGGGTGGACGTGACCATCGAACCGACCGACGGCGGCCTGCGCCTGGAGGTGGCCGACACGGGCATCGGCCTGACATCCGACGAAGCGTCGCGGCTGTTCCAGGAATTCGTGCGCATCAAGAACGACAACACGCGCACGATCCCGGGAACCGGCCTCGGCCTGTCGATCGTGAAGAAGCTGGCGCAGCTCTATGGCGGCGACGCAACCGTGCAGAGCGAGCCGAATGTCGGCAGCCGGTTCGCCGTGACACTCCGATGTAGCGCGGGTCTTCAGACCCGCGAGCGCGGCGCCCGCGTAGAATCCGGAATCCAGAAGCCAGGATTCGGAATTCAGAAGACAGAAGACAGAAGATAGAAGAAAGGGCTGTCACGAGGGCCTCAACTGGCTGAGGCGAGGCAGGCTCAGCCTTCGGTTCGCCCCCGGAGCCAGTTCTCCACGAAGAGCCCTTTCACCCGCGCCATGTGCGCGACATTGTCAGTGACAACCGTGGCGCCAATGGCGAGAGCATGAGCGGCGACGGCGACATCGAAGTCCTCGAGCCGCTCGCCCCGCCGCTCGAGATCAGCCTTGGTCGCGCCGAACGCCCGGCTGACATCGTCGGTCCACGGCGCGCATGCCAGTTCTTCGAGGAATAGGTCAAAGCGGGCTCGCAGGCGCGTTCTCCGCGCCGACCGTGCGAGGCGCGCCAGGCCGTACTCGATCTCGGCAATGACCGGTTGGCACACGAAGACGTCCGTCCGGGCGTGGGACGTCAGGCGATCGCGGACCGCTGGCTCCCCGCGCATCAGGAACGACACGGTGCTGGTGTCGAGGAGGTACTTCACAGGCGTGGCGGCGCCTTCCGGGACCGGCGGGCGACGGCGTGCATGATCTCGTCCACGCCGCGGCGGCCGTCTTCGTCGTGTTCGGCGTCCCGGAGAACTCCTAGGAACTCGTCGCTCCACTCCGTCTCGTGCGCGACCATGCGGTCCAGCGCCCGGCGGACGAACTGGCTGCGGCTCAGCTTCAGCTGCCTGGCCCGTTCGTCGACGCGCTCGAGCAGTTCACGAGGCAGGTGGACCGTCGTCGTCATGCGAATAGAATATGAATATATTCGATTCCGGTCAACCGCACAGCCCGGACGCGACGGTCACGCCTTGCGGCGCCGCGCAGCCCGTGCACGATCCCGTCGCCGATGGACGCCCGTCGCGACGCCGTGTCTGCCGCTGCCGGTCGACCTCGCGGCCGGCTGGCACGCCTGAGGACCGCGGGACGGCGTGCTGCTACTTGACGGCCTTGTCCTGCGGGAACAGGTTCTTCAGCGCCCAAAGGCGGTTGTTGAACTGCTCGTCATCGAAGGCGATCTGCTTGCCGTCGGGGTGCACGCTGAGGAAGTACTTCTCGTGCAACCCGACACCCAGCGGCCGCGCCTCTCCGCCGTCGGCCGGAATCACGGAGATGTCCCCTCCCTGGTATCCAGCAGGGCGACTTGCGAGGTCCCCCGAGCGGCCGCCTTCGCGCCAAGCGCTACGGCGAGCCTCGCCGAAGCCCGCGACCGATGAGTGACGCGGGCGGAGGCGGGAGCCCGGAGCCGACGAACCGGGCCACGACCGGCGTCTCACCGGCCGGCGGTCAGCACCGCGCCGGGCTTCACCGCGGCCGATCCCGGCGTCCGCCCGGGCCGGTCCCCACGTGCCGGCCGAGGGCCCGGATGCGGCGCTCGAGGCAGCCCTGGCAGGCTTCCGCTGTCTCGTGGACGCACGCCTTGCCGGGGTAGATCTCGTACAGCACGCGATACGCCGGCGGCGTGACGTTGGGCATCACGATGTTCGCGCCGCGGAGCAGCCCCAGTTCGCGCCCGGTGGCCGGATCGAGCGTGGCGAGCGCGGTCGTGCTTGGAAGGTTGGCCTCCGGACAGACGAGTCTCGTCAGTGCCACGGCCTTCAGCGTGGTTAGTTCGTCGTTCGGCACCTGCTCGTCGTCTGCCGCGCGCAGGCGCTCCGCCCCTTCCCCGCCAAGCGGCGTCCGCGGGCTCGGCAGGAACGGCCCGATGCCGATCATGTCGATGTCGAGGTCACGGAACAGCTCGATGTCGCGCGCCAGGATGTCCCACGTCTGCCCGGGAATGCCCACCATGACGCCGCTGCCAACCTCGTAGCCCATCGCGCGCATCCGCAGCAGCTGCGCGACTCGGTCCGACACGGTTCCAGGAAGTGACGGGTGAATGCGGCGGTACAAGTCGGGGTCGGACGTCTCGAAGCGCAGCAGGAACCGGTCGGCGCCCGCCTCTTTCCACGCGCGCAGGTCGCCGTCTTCACGCTCGCCCAGGCTCAGGGTGATCGCCAGCCCGGTCTCTGCTTTGATGGCCCGGATGACGCCGGCGATGAACTCGCGCGTGAGCACCGGGTCCTCGCCCGACTGAAGCACGACGGTGCCGTAGCCGAGCCTCTTCGCGTCGCGGGCACAGGCCAGAATCTGGTCGGCGGTCATCCGATAGCGGGTGAGGCCCTCCGAGCACGCCCGGATCCCGCAGTAGAGGCAGAGGCGGACGCAGTGGTTGCTGATTTCGATCAGGCCGCGCAGGTGGACCGCGTCGCCGACGTGGGCCGCGCGCACCGCGTCGGCGCGCGTCCACAGCCGCTCCAGCGCCGCCGGATCCGGCTCGCGAAGCCACCCCGCGATCGTGTCGTGGTCCAGGGCGTCAAGCCCGAGCGGCATCGAGCGCCTCCAGCGCAGCCGGGAAGGGTGCCAGCGCCCGCTCGAAGATCCCGAGCGAGTACGCAATCGTCAGGCCGTAGTTGGTGATGGGCACGCCCGCCACCCGGCACCGGTGGATCCGCGACATCATCTCGCGGCGGTTCCCCATGCAGTTGCCGCAGTGCACCACCAGCTGATACGGGGCCAGGTCCGACGGAAAGTCGCGCCCCTGGACGTGCGAGAACTCGAGCTTCGCGCCGACGTACTGCGTCAGCCAGCGCGGAATCTTCACGCGGCCGATGTCCTCGCCAATCGGGTGGTGGGCGCACGCCTCGGCGACGAGCACCCGGTCGCCACCCTTCAATCGCTCGATGCCGAGCGTGCCGCGCACCTGCTCGGCCAGATCGCCCTGAAAGCGGGCCATCAGGATCGAGAACGACGTCATCGGAATCGCGTCCGGGACATCCGCCGCCACCTTCAGGAACGCCTGCGAGTCGGTCACGACCAGCGCCGGCGGCCGGGTCAGCCGCTCGAGCGCGCGCCCCAGTTCTCGCTCCTGGACTACCAGCGCCATCGACTCGCCGTCGAGCAGATCGCGGATGGCCATCACCTGCGGCAGGATCAGCCGCCCCTTCGGGGCCTCCTTGTCAATCGGGACGACGAGCACCGCGACCTCGCCTGGCGGCACCAGGTCGGTGACGAGCCGCCGGTTGTCGAAGAAGTCGGCCGGCGCCAGCAACAGCAGCGCCTCACGAACGTCCGCGACGCCGGCGCCCGTCAGCGACGACACGGCCACCGAAGGAATCCGGGCCAACTGCAGGCTCGCCAGCTCCTTCGTGTCCGGCATCCGCAGGTCGGACTTGTTGAAGACCACGAGCACCGGCACGACGCGGCTCTCGAGTTCGCCGACGAGCGCGTCCTCGAAGGCGCCCCACGCGCCGCCCTCCGTCACCACGACGCCGAGATCCACCCGATCCAGCACGGCCTTGGTCCGTGCCATCCGCAGGTCGCCGAGCGCGCCCTCGTCGTCCACGCCGGCCGTGTCCACGAACTGCACCGGGCCGAGCGGCAGCAGCTCCATCGGCTTCTCGACCGGATCGGTGGTCGTGCCGGCGAACTCCGACACGATCGAGACGTCCTGCCGCGTGATCGCGTTCAGCAGCGACGACTTGCCGACGTTCCGGCGCCCAAAGATGCCGATGTGGAGGCGAAGGGAGCGGGGGGTGGGTTGCATGGCGTGGTACTTGGATCACGCGTCAGTGCCTCTACGCCTACTGCACACAACCCAACCGGCACACCGCCTCCGGGCTCGTCGCTTCGTCGAACTGCCCGGCGGTCAGCCAGCCCGACGCGACCGCGACGTCCTTGAAGCCGCGTCCGTCGCGACGCGCCGCCTCGACCAGTTCACTCACGCGCTGGTAGCCGAGAAGCGCCACCAGCGCCGTGGCGCTGGCCGTCGAGTTCTCCACCTGGCGCCGGCACCGCGCCTCGTCAGCCTCGATGCCATCGACGCAGCGGGTCCGGAGAATCTCGCATGCCCCGGTCAGCAGGTCGACGGTTTCCAGCAGGCAGTGCGCCACGAGCGGCAGGAACGGGTTCAGCTCCAGGCTCCCCATCGCCACCGCCATGGTCAGCGCCTGGTCGTGGCCGATCGACAGGAGCGCCGCCTGCGTCACCGCTTCCGGGATGACCGGATTCACCTTGCCAGGCATGATGCTCGAGCCCGCCTGCCTCGCGGGGAGTCGAATCTCGCCGAAACCCGCGTCAGGCCCGGACGACAGCAGCCGGAGGTCGCCCGAGATCTTGATCAACGTGGTCGCCAGCGCCTTGAGGAGCCCCGACACCTCGACGAACACGTCGGCGTTCTGCGTGGCCTCCACGAGGTTCTCGGCGCGCGCAAGGCCGAGCCCGGTGACGTCGCGCAACTCGTCGACCACGCGGAAGATGTACTCGCGCGGCGCGGCGAGGCCGGTCCCGATGGCCGTCCCGCCGAGGTTCACGACCCGCAGGCGCTCCTCGCACTTCGCCAGGCGCCACCGGTCGCGGTTGAGCGCCTCCGCATACGCCCCCATCTCGCGCCCCAGCGTCGTCAGTACGGCGTCCTGCATCTCGGTGCGGCCGATCTTGACGATGTGCGCGAACGCGCGCTCCCGGCCCTGAAACGACTCCTGCAGCGCAACGACGGCCGGCTCGAGCGCGCTCAGGCCCCACAGCGCCGCCACGCGCAGCGCCGTCGGGAAGACATCGTTGGTGCTCTGGTGGAGGTTGACGTGCTCGATCGGCGACACGCGGTCGTAGCTGCCCCGCGGCAGACCGAGCAACTCCAGCGCGCGGTTCGCCAGCACCTCATTCACATTCATGTTCGTGCTGGTGCCCGCCCCGCCCTGGAGCGCGTCGACGACGATGGCGGGCGCAAGGGTGCCGTCGAGCAGCTCGCGACAGGCGCGCTCGAGGGCGTCGGCCGCGGCAGCATCCAGATAGCCGAGCGCCCGGTTGGTGCGCGCGGCGGCCAGCTTGACGGCACCCATCGCGCGGGCGAGGTTCGAATGCTGGGCGCGGCCAAGCAACGGAAAGTTCTCGACAGCCCGGATCGTGTGGATGCCGTGGAGACTGTCCGCGGGCAGATCGCGCCAGCCGAGGGCGTCGTGTTCGCGCCTGACGGTCACGGGTTCATTGTATCTCGTTGCACCGATCGGGCGGCTGGACGAGCAGTGAGAGCTGATATTCATTCGGTTGACAAGTATCATTTCTGAATATATTCTTGAATTGTGACCAAGTCATCGAACTTTACTGTTGTGATCGATGAACGTGACCGGCAGATTCTCCACCTCATCCAGCGTGACGCGTCGCTGGCCCAGGCGGAGATCGCGCGGCAGGTCGGCTTGTCGACGGCGGCGGTGCACGAGCGGCTGAAGAAGCTGGAAACGTCCGGCGTCATCCGCCGCTGGACGGCCGTGCTCGAGCCGGCAGCGGTCGGCGCCGGCGTGACGGCGTTCGTCGAGGTGTTCGTCGATCATCCGCGGCACGAGCCGGCGCTTCTCGAGCGGGTCGCGGCGCTGGATGAGGTGCTGGAGTGCCATCACGTCACGGGCGAGTTCTCGCTGCTGCTGAAGGTGCGGGTGCACGACATGGAGGCGCTGCGGCAGCTGCTGCTCCACCAGCTCGGCTCGCTCGAGGGCGTGAACCGGACGCGGACGGTGGTGGTGCTGTCCACCGAGAAAGAGGACACGTACGTCGTCCCCGTCGTGGAAGGAAGGACGAGATGAAGGCCGACCGCGTGCACGCGACGCTGGGGCGGCACATGCTGGCCGACGGCTATGACATGGTGCTCGACCTCGACCGGAGCCACGGCCGGCGCCTGTGGGATGCCCGCCGTGGCCGCGCCATCCTCGACATGTTCTCGTTCTTCGCGACGGCGCCCGTCGGCCTGAATCACCCGAAGCTGGCCGACCCGGTGTTCCGTGAGAAGCTGCTGCGCGCGGCGCTCGCGAACCCGACCAACTCGGACATCTACACGCTGGAGTTCGCGGAGTTCGTGGAGACGTTCGGCCGCGTCGGCATTCCCTCGTACCTGCCGTACGCGTTCTTCGTGGCGGGAGGGGCGCTCGGCGTCGAGAACGCGCTGAAGGCGGCGATGGACTGGAAGGTGCGCCGCAACTTCAGCAAGGGGCTGACCGCCGAGAAGGGCCATCAGATCGTCCATTTCAAGGACGCGTTCCACGGGCGCAGCGGCTACACGATGTCGCTCACCAATACGGCGGACCCGCGGAAGTACCTCTACTTCTCGAAGTTCGACTGGCCGCGCATCACGAACCCGGCGCTGCGCTTTCCGGTGGACGCGCGAGAGATCGAGCGAGTCGAGGCGCTCGAGCGTCAGGCCGTCGAGGAGATCAAGCGGGCATTCGTCGAGCGGGCGGACGACATCGCGGCGATTCTCATCGAGCCGATCCAGGCCGAGGGCGGCGACAACCACTTCCGCCCGGAGTTCATGCGGGCGCTGCGGCAGCTGGCCGACGAGAACGATGCCCTGCTGATCTTCGACGAGGTGCAGTCGGGGGTCGGCCTGACCGGCCGGTTCTGGGCGCACCAGCACATTGACGTGAAGCCGGACCTGCTGGCCTTCGGCAAGAAGATGCAGGTCTGCGGCATGCTGGCAGGCCCGAGAATCGACGAGGAGCCCGAAAACGTCTTCAAGGTGTCGAGCCGCCTGAACTCGACCTGGGGCGGCAACCTGGTCGACATGGTCCGCAGCCAGCGCTACCTGGTGATCATCGACGAGGACGGCCTGGTTCGGAACGCCTCGACGGTGGGCGCGCACCTGCTGGCCGGCCTGCAGGCCCTGCAGGCGAGGCAGCCGGCCATCTTCTCGAACGCGCGCGGCCTGGGCCTGATGTGCGCGATCGATTTCCGCGACGGGGCGACGCGCGACCAGGTGGCGGACGAGGCCTACGAAATGGGCATGATGATCCTGGCGTGCGGCAGGATCAGCGTCCGATTCCGTCCGCCGCTGGACGTCACTCCCGCCGAAATCGACGAGGCGATCGGGATTCTCGAAGCGGCGGCCGTGAAGGTCTCCGAGCGGTAGGCCGGGGACGGCGTCCCGCTGCTGCCGCCTCCACGGCGGATCACCACAGAGCACACAAAGACCACAGAGATCCACGCCGAGGGCTTCGACCGGCTGGCGCCACCGCGCAGCGGCGGCGCCGCCCGGCCGACCGCAGCGCCAGGGGAATGAACCCTTCGATTGATGATCGGGCTCGTTCCCCTGGCACTGCGGTCGGCAGGCACGGGCCCTTCGGGCCGAAGCCGGTCGAAGCCGAGTCGATCACCACGCTGGTACGCGTGACTGGGGCCCGCCTCCGTGCTCTCCGTGTGCTCTGTGGTTGAGATCGGATCCGGACGGTCTTCCGTCAGGCGCTCCGCTCTCAGACAGGTGCCTGGCTCCTCGGTTCTCGGTACAATCGTAGGAGCGCGATGCCCCGCCAACCCTCGCTCTTCTCGGAGCTGGACGGTGAGCCGCACCGGGGCGCGGGCCCGTCCCGCGGCGCCCTCAGCGACGCGCTCGCGGCGCGGTTCGAGCGTGTGCGCCCGATTGCAGCGGCGCTGCCACCCAACGTCCGGTTCGGGACGAGTTCGTGGAGCTTCCCGGGTTGGAGGGGCCTTGTCTACTCCGGGGAGCACACCGCGACTGAGCTCGCGCGCCACGGCCTTCGCGAGTACGCGCAGCACCCGCTGTTCGGCACGGTGGGCGTTGACCGCAGCTACTACGCGCGCGTGCCGGACGACGACTTCCGGCGGTACTCGGACCAGCTGCCCGACGGGTTCCCATGCTGCTGCAAGGCGCCGGCGCGGGCCACGTCAGCACTGAAGCCCGAGCGCGGATCCCGCCGAACCGAACCCGGAGTTCCTCTCGGCGGATCGGTTCATCGACGACCTGCTCGAGCCCGTCGGCCGCGTATTCCAGCCGCACGCCGGGCCGTTCATCCTGCAATTCCCGCCGCTGCTGCGGCGCTCGGGCCTCGATTGCGCGGTGTTCATCGACGGCCTGGATCGTTTCCTCGGCGACCTCCCGCGCGACTTCCAGTACGCGGTGGAAGTGCGCGACCGCACGCTCCTTGGCCCCGACTACGCGCAGGTGCTTTCCCGTCACGGCGCGGCGCACGTCTACAACGCCTGGACCGCCATGCCGCTGCCCGGCCAGCAGGCAGCGCACGTCCCGCTCGAGGCGATGCCGTTCCTGATGGTGAGGTTGCTGCTGCGGCCGGGGGCCGCCTACGGGGAACAGCGCGAGGCATTCGCGCCGTTCGACCGGCTGGTCGCGCCGGACGAACAGATGCGTGACCAGGTGGTGGATTTCGTCGGCCGCGCCGTCGCCAGGGCCATCCCGGCCTATGTGCTGGTGAACAACAAGGCGGAGGGCTCCTCGCCCCTGACCATCGAAGGGCTCGCCGCCAGGCTCATGGCTCAGGGCCCAGGGCTCCAGGCCCAGAGGCACGCCCTTGAGCCTTGAGTCCTGAGCCTTGAGCCCGTCTATCCCAGTTCCCCCACCGTCCGTTCCACCTCGTCGAGGATCTCCCCCGACTTCACGAGCGCCTTCATCGCGTTGTGATCGTCGAAGAGCGGCCGGTCGACGTCCAGGTGCTTCACGTGCCGACGGATCACCTCGCGCGCCTTCTGCGTGCCCGTGCCCGGCGTAAACGTCCGGAAGTCGAGCCCCTGCGCCGCCGCCATGAACTCGATGCCCAGCACGCCGTAGGCGTTGTCCAGGATCTGCCCGTTCTTCAGCGCGGTGTTCATCCCCATCGACACGAAGTCCTCCTGGTCGGCCGCGGCCGGAATGGACTGGATCGACGCGGGCGCCGACAGGATCCGCTGCTCGACGATAAGCATGTCGGCGGTGTACTGGCTGAGCATGAGGCCCGAGTAGAACCCGGGCTCGTGCGCGAGAAAGTCAGGCAGCCCCTGCGACAGCGCGGGATTCGTCAGGCGGTTCATCCGCCGCTCGGACATCACCGACACCATCGTGATGGCGGTGCCGGCCAGGTCCATCGGCAGACAGACCGGCGATCCCTGGAAGTTCGCGCCGGTCAGCGTGAGCTTGAGCTCGGGCACGAAGATCGGGTTGTCGCCGACGCCGTTCAGCTCGATTTCGACCTGCGATCGCGCGTAGGCCAGCGCGTCGCGGGCGGCGCCGATCACCTGCGGCGTCGAGCGCATCGAGTACGCGTCCTGGACCTTCGTCTTCATCTTGCCGGTCGTGAGGTCCGACCCGGCAATCACCTTCATGATGTTCTGCGCGGTCGTGACGGCTCCCTTGAACCCGCGCAACTCGTGGAGTTTCGTGTGATAGGGCCGGAGGTTGCCGAGCAGCGCCTCGATCGACATCGCCGCGGCGATGTCGGCCTGCTTCAGCCACCGGGTCATGTCGTAGATGTGCAGGGCGGAAATCGCGGTGAGCACGTTCGAGCCGTTGATGGCCGCGAGGCCGTCGCGCGCCTCCAGGCCTGGCACAGGGATGCCGGCCCGCTCCATCGCGACGTGCCCCTTCAACCGCTCGCCCTGGTAGAACGCCTCGCCTTCGCCCAGCAGCAGCAGCGCCGCCTGCGCCATCGGCGAGAGGTCGCCGCACGCGCCCACCGACCCTTTCTGGCAGACGACGGGCGTCACCCCCTTGTTCAGCATCTCCACCATCGTCAGGGTGATCTCGGGGCGACAGGCGGAATTGCCGTGCGCGTGCACGTTGATCCGGCCCGCGAGGGCGGCGCGGACCGACTCGACTGGCAGCGGGTCGCCGATCCCGGCCGCGTGGTTGTAGACGAGGTAGCGCTGGAAGTCCTTCACCTGGTCGTCGTTCAGGATCTTCTCGGAGAACTCTCCGATCCCGGTGTTGGTGCCGTACATAATCTCGCGGGCCGCCAGCTTCTGCTCGAGCATGGCGCGGCACACTTTGATGCGCTCGAGCGCGGCCGGGTCGAGTTCGACACGGGCGCCGAAGCGGGCGATCTGCACGATGTTCTCGATTGTCAGGTTCGAGCCGTCGAGCGCGATGGTCATACGAGTCCTCGGAGACAGCAGGATGCCGGCCGGCGGCCGGTCGGGGGAGGCAGGGCATGATACGTCGCGACGGAGCGGCAGGTAAAGGGGGGGAGAGCGCGGAGACAGAAAAGGCCCGTCGAGGGTGTGTAACGAATCACGACCGCTCGACGGGCCTAACGAACACCCGGCGGGTTGTTGTCAGTCAGCACTGACCCCTCCTTGGAAAGGCGGAACGTCTGGGCCGGGCCATCGCACCCGACCGTTCGGTCTCTCGATCCCCTCCTTTCAGCAGAGTTGACGTGCACGACGACTTCACTCAGGTCCGTCGCCGACGCGACCGGTGCGCGAGCCTTGGCTGCGCCGCCTGGTGGTTTGCGGGGACGGGATCCGGAGGATCCGGCCCCGACTCGCACTCGGCGCGCGGACTTGAGTACCTTCACCCTACGCCTCGCGCCAGCGCTCGTCAAGCACATCAGGAAGCACACCGGAAGATTGGGAATATCGGACCGCGTCCGGGGGTTGTCACAGGGAGAAGACACGATGTTCCCGCACGAACAGGAGTAGAAGCATGCCGGCCCGCACGCACGTTCTCGTCGTCCTCATCCTCGCCGCACTCGTCGGCGTGTCGTCAGGCGCTGCCGCACAGGAGCCGCGCTGGGCTCTCGATCTCGAAAACGGCGCCGTCTTCACCTGGTACAACGACGTGCGAATCCCGGGCAACACCGGGACGCTGTTTTCGTTCAACAAGGACCTGACGTCCGACACCGAGTACTTCTGGCGTGTGCGCCTCGACGTCCGGCTGGGCCGCAAGCACGTGCTGTCGGGACTCGCGGCGCCGCTCGGCATCGACGCGTCGGGCGTGTTCAACAGGCCGGTGTCGTTTGCGGGCCAGACCTTCGCGCCCGGCGTACCGGTGACGGGCCGCTACGTCTTCAACTCGTACCGCTTCACCTACCGCTACGAGTTCCTGGACAAGGGCGGGTGGCGCTTCGGGATCGGCGTGACGGGCAAGGTGAGAGACGCCGTCATCTCGCTGAAGACGGCAGGCCAGTACGCGGAGAAGGCCAACCTCGGGGTTGTACCGCTGGTGAACTTCAAGCTGGAGCGCGACCTCGGCAAGAAGGCGATCTTCCGCCTCGAGGGGGACGCGCTGGCGGCGCCGCAGGGCCGCGCGGAGGACATCTTCGCCGGCATCCTGGTGCCGCTGAACAGGCACGTCACGCTGAAGGCCGGGTACCGGATGCTCGAGGGCGGCGCGGACAACGACGAGGTCTACACCTTCGCCGGCTTCCACTACGCGGCCTTCGGCGCGATTATCAGGTTCTGACGAGGCCGTCCGGCAGGATGTCGCCTGCGCCGGCCCTCAGAACATGTCCGCTTCTTCGTCGCTGGAGGGCGCGGGTGGCGTCGCCCACGCCCTCTCCCCCCGTCGCGTCTCGGTCATGACGGCCTCACTTCAGCTCGAGGTTTCTCCGCCTGATCCTACCCGGTGTTGCCGAAAACCTGTTGAACCGCCGCGTGACTGCTGGCATGCTTCCGCCGGGCGCGGCGAAGGGCGGCCGCCGGACCCGGAGCGAGACGCCGGGAGACAGCGGGCCGTGCGGCGCTCCGCCCAGGAGACGTGACATGAGCTGGCACGCGGCGATCGATCTCGGGGCCGGCAGCGGCAGGGCGCTCGTCGGGCGGGTCGGGACGGACGAGCTCCACGTCGAAGAGGTGCACCGGTTTCACTACGCGCCCCGGCGGGCGCCGGTCGCCTGCGCTGGGACATCGACCGCCTGTTCGAAGGCGTGCGGGCCGGCGTCCTCGCCGCCAGGCGCGCGGGCGGCGGCGCAAGGCGCGTCGCTCGCCTCGACGGCGGTCGATTCCTGGGGGGTGGACTACGGCCTGATCGACGGGCACGGCCGTTTGGTCGAGGAGCCGATCTGCTACCGCGACGACCGGACGAACGGCGTGATGGACCAGGTCTTCGCGACGGTCCCGCGCGAGGAGATTTACCGGCGGACCGGCATCCAGTTCCACCAGCTGAACACGTTGTATCAGCTGGCGGCGCACGTGCGCGAGGGCGTGCCGCCCGGAGCGGCGCGCCTGCTGCTGATCCCCGATCTCTGTCACCACCTGCTCTGCGGCCCTCGGTGTCCGAGCCGAGCGACGCCTCGACGACACAGCTGCTGAACGTGGAAACCGGCGACTGGGACGATGAGCTGTTCGCTCGACTCGGGCTGCCGCGGGACCTGATGCCGCCGCTCGTCTCGACGGGGGCCGACCTCGGCCCGCTCGACGCCGGCCTGTCGTCGCACGCCGGACTGGGTGGCGCCCGCGTCCTCGCGTGCCCGACGCACGACACCGCCAGCGCGGTGGCGGCCACGCCGCTCCGCCCCGGCTGGGCCTACATCTCGTCGGGCACCTGGTCGTTCGTCGGCGTGGAGCGGACCGCGCCGATGGTGACGAGTCACGCGCTCGATGCCAACTTCACGAACGAAGGCGGCGCGTTCGGCACGGTCCGGTTTCTGAAGAACGTGATGGGGCTGTGGCTGCTCGAGTCGTGCCGGAGCGAGTGGGCCGACGACGGCCGCGGCATGGACCTGGCGGACCTGCTGTCGGGTGTCTGCAAGCGTCACCGGGTTCGCAGGCTTCGTCATGCCGGACGCGGCCCGGTTCTTCAACCCGTCGCGCATGGTCGGGGAATCCAGGACGCGCTGCGCGGCCGGCGGGTCGGCGCCGCACGACGACCCGGTGCTGCTGACCAGGGTCATCATCGACTCACTCGCGCTGCGCTACGCCTCGGTCGTCGGGCAGATCGAGCGCGTGACCGGGCGGCCATCGAGGGGATCCACATCGTCGGCGGCGGGTCCCTGAACGATTGCCTCAGCCAGGCGACGGCGGACGCCACGGGCCGGCCCGTGGCCGCAGGGCCCGCCGAGGCGACCGCCATCGGGAACATTCTCGTTCAGGCCGTCGCCGCCGGCGCACTGCCGTCGCTCGCGCCGGTCGGGAGCTCGTCGCCGCACGTCTCGGCCGCGACGCTTCGAGCCGAGCCGAAGGGACTGGAAGGCGGCGGAGCAGCGGTACCGGGAACTTGAGACGGCACAGGCGGCCTGACCTGCCGTAGGGGATGTGGGCATTCGCCGCCTCCGCCCCTCCCGATGGCCGGCGGTCTGAAGACCCGCCCTGCGCCTGAGCCCCCCGAGCCCTGGCCCTACTCGATGAACTTCCCCCGCGCCGTGTAGTGCGTGTGCAGCAGCTGGTGCGACAGGTGGCCGCACGGCCCGTCGGTCAGGAACTCGCGGTAGAGCTTCAGCACCGCCGGGTTCTCGTGCGACTTGCGCACCTCGCACGCCGCGTCCTCCGCGTAGATGGCCCGCGCGCGCGCCTTCCGGATCTCGGGTGACGTCGGGATCGGCTGGCCGCCGCCGCCGATGCAGCCGCCCGGGCAGCCCATGAACTCGATGAAATGGCACTGGGAGAACTTCCCGCCGGCCTTGATGTCCTCCATCACCTTCTTCGCGTTCGCGGTGCCATGCGCGACGGCCACCTTCAGCGTGGCCCCCTTCAGGAAGTCCCAGCTCGGGATGAGCGGCTTGAGGATGGGCGCCACGTCCGGCGCGACCGCCGGCACGGGCAGCTCGACGTATCGCACGCCCTCGAACCCGCGCACCGGCACGATGTTCGCGTCCTCGAACAGGCTCTCGACCTTCGCGCCGGTGACCAGCTCGATGACCGTCCTGAGCGCCGCCTCCATCACGCCGCCCGTGGCGCCGAAGATCACGCCCGACCCGGTGGCGTCGCCGAACGGGTCGTCGAAGGCGCCCTTCGCCATGTCGGGCAGGTGGATCCCCGCTTCCTTGATCATCTGCGCCAGCTCACGCGTCGTCAGGCCGTAGTCGACGTCCTTGAACCCGCTCGAGTCCATCTCCGGCCGATTGCACTCGAACTTCTTCGCCGAGCACGGCATCAGGGCGACGGTGACGATGTCCTTCGGGTCGATGCCGTTGAGCTTCGCGTAGTAGGTCTTGATGACCGCCCCGAACATCTGCTGCGGGCTCTTGGCCGACGAGAGGTTCGGGATGTACTCGGGATAGAAGTGCTCGAGGTACTTCACCCAGCCCGGCGAGCAGCTCGTGAACTGCGGGAACGCCACCGGCTCCTTCTTCACCAGGGCCTTGTGGAGGCGCAGCAGCAGCTCGGTGCCCTCCTCGAGGATCGTGAGGTCGGCCGTGAAGTTCGTGTCGAACACCTTGTCGAAGCCGCACAGCCTGAGCGCGGTGTTCATCTGGTAGGTCATCGGCGTGCCCGGCTCGAGGCCGAAGCACTCGCCGATGCCCGCCCGCGGGCTCGGCGCCGTCTGGATGACGACGTGCTTCTGCGGGTTGTCGATCGCCCGCCAGACCTCGTCGGACGCGTCGTTCGCGTGCAGGGCGCCGGTCGGGCACCGGTTGATGCACTGGCCGCAGTTGATGCAGACGACGTCGCCGAGCGGCTTGTCGAGGTAGGTGCTGATTCGGGTCTTGTCGCTGCGGCCGATGGCTTCGAGGGTGCCGACCTCCTGGACGTCGATGCACGTGCGCACGCAGCGGCGGCACAGCACGCACTTGTCCATGTCGCGGACGACCGAGTAGCTCGAGTGGTCGACCGGGATAGCGGGACTGCTGCACGTGGCCGAACCGGAAGAAGTCGACGCCATGCTCCTTGGCCAGCGTCTGCAATTCGCAGTTGTTGTTGCGCTTGCAGCTGTAGCACTCGCCGTAGTGCGTCGACAGGAGCAGGTCGATGACGTGCCGGCGCGCCTGCCGGACCTTCGGCGAGTGGGTCCTGACGGTGATCGGCGAGGTGATCGGGTACGCGCAGGCCGCCTGCAGCGTCCGCTGGTTCTCGACTTCCACGACGCACACGCGGCACACGCCCGCCACGCACAGGTCCGGATGGTGGCAGAGCGTCGGGATGCGGATGCCGAGCTGTCTGGCGGCGTCCAGGATGGTCGTCCCGAGCGGCACTTTGTGTTCCTTGCCGTCGATCGTCGCCGTCACCAGCCCGCCGATGAAGCCGGCCGCCTCTCCGCTGGTCGGCAACACCTGCTGGCCTTTCTGGCTCACGGGGGCGCGCGACGAGTTGGGTGCCTGTTTGATGTCAGCGCTCATCGTTCCTTCTCCTGCCTCACCGAGCCAGCGTGCGGCCCATGATCTCATCCTGGAAGTGCTTCACGATCGAGACGAAGGCGTTCGGGCTCGACTGCCCGAGGCCGCACTTCGACGCGAACTGCATCGTCTCGCACAGCCCGAGCAGCTCCTGCACGTACTGCATCGAGCAGTCGCCGCGCTCCAGCATCTCGATCCCCTCGAGCAGCTTCGCGTTGCCGGCCCGGCACGGCGTGCACTGGCCGCACGACTCCTCGACGAAGAACTCCATGAAGTTGCGGGCGACGGCCAGCATGTCTCGGCCCGGGCCGAACACGATCACCGACCCGCCGGTCGAAATGTCCTCGAACGCGATCCGCCGCCCGAACTCCGAGGCGGGGATGCAGTGGCCCGACGCGCCGCCAATCTGCACCGCCTTGGCGTCCACGCCGCCGACCTTCTGGAGCAGTTCGGCGACCGTGATGCCCAGCGGGAACTCGTAGACGCCCGGCTCCCGGCAGTCGCCGGACACGCTGAACAGCTTGTAGCCGGTGGACGTCGCCGTGCCGACCGCCTTGAACCAGTTCGCGCTGCGGCCCAGGATGCAGGCCACCCACGCGAACGTCTCCACGTTGTTCACGACGGTCGGCTGGCGGTTGAACCCCGTGTCGACGGGGAACGGCGGCCGGTTGCGCGGCTCGCCGCGGTGTCCTTCGAGCGATTCGATGAGTGCTGTTTCCTCGCCGCAGACATAGGCGCCCGCGCCCATGTGGATATGAATGTCGAATGTGAAGCCGGCGAGGCCGCCGATGTCGGTCCCGAGGAGCGCGTTCTCGCGCCGCTTCGCGAGCACCTGCTCGAGATGCGGCCGGAGGTACACGTACTCGCTGCGCAGGTAGACGATGCCGACGGTCGCGCCGATGACGCGCGCGCCGATGGTCATCCCCTCGAACACCAGGTCGGCGTGTTCCGACAGGATGACCCGGTCCTTGAACGTCCCGGGCTCGCCCTCGTCGGCGTTGCACACGACGTACTTCGTTCCGCCGGCCTTCACCCGGGCGGCCGCCGCGAGATTCCACTTCGTGCCGGTCGGAAAGCCCGCGCCGCCCCGGCCGCGGAGATTGCAGGCGGCGACCTCGCCGATGATGTCGGCGCGGCTCATGGCGAGCGCGGCCCGGAGGCCTGACTCCGGCTCCACGCTCTCGAACGTGAACGGCGTCTTCTTGCTGTTGACCGTGATCATGACTGTCTGCCCTTCGCCTAGGAGTGCACGGCCTGGGGCGCGTGGGCGCCGAAGGTGCCCTTGCACTCGTCGATGATCGCGTGCACCTGCTCGGCGGTGACCCGCGTGTAGACGCGGTCGTTCACGAGCAGCGCGGGGCCCTGGTCGCACATCCCGAGGCAGCTCGCCCACTCGAGGCCGAACCGCCCGTCGGCCGAGGTCTCGCCGAAGCGGATGCCGAGGTCGTTCTCGAGCTGGCGCGCGACGCGCGCCTTGCCGGCCAGCTCGCACGAAATCGTCCCGCACAGGCGGAACACGAACCGGCCGCGCGACACCGGCCGCAGGAACGCGTAGAAGGACGCGACGCCGTAGACTTCCGCGGGGTGGATGCCCAGTTCGTCGGCCACCACCTGCATCGCGTAGTCCGAGATCGTCGCGTGCATCGTCTGCAGTTCCTGCAGCACCGGGATCAGCGCGCTGCGGTCGCGCCCGTGGCGGCCGACCAGCGCGCGGATGTCCTCCTGCAATCGTTGCTGCTGCCCTGCTAGCATCGTCGTCTCCCTGTCATCTGGTGGCGAGCAACTCGTTGACCTTCTGCACGAGCAAGTCGGGCTGAATCGGCTTCTCGAAGAAGGCGTTGACCGGCACCATCTCCCGGTCTTCGTCGTAGGTGAACCCGGTCACCTTGCCGACGCTGGTGAGCATCAGAATCGGGATGTCGCATCCCTGCCGGCGCAGTTCCTGCGCCATCGCGATGCCGTCGTCAGCCTGCTCCATCATGACGTCGAGAATGATCAGATCCGGGTTCTCGTCGTCGATGGCCTTCATGCCGTCGGCACGGTTGGACGCCGTCAGCACCTCGTGCTGCGCCTTCTTCAGGAACAGCCCGGTGGCAAACGTGATGTCCGGGTCGTCGTCCACGATGAGGATCTTGGCCATGCGTGGTTCCCCTCTCAGATCGGATTCGGCATGCCGAGGCGCACAACTCCCGGCGCAGAAGACGTGACCGCAGGCAATCGGCGGGTACGCGGCGCCGACGTGAGGGCTTCTGGCGGGCTTGTGAAGAAAGGCACAATCAGCTGTGCCACCCGTCACTGCCCGTTATTCTATCTGCTCGGGCGCCCCCGGCGCAACCTGTCAGGCCGCGACGTCCGCGGGCCGCGGCGATTGGCCGGCGCCCGGCGCCAGCGGCAGCCAGACCGTGACCGTCGTCCCCGCGCCCTCGTGGCTGTCGACCGTGATCCGCCCGTCGTAGCGGTCGACGAGGTCCTTGACAATCGCCAGGCCGAGGCCGGTGCCGGCCTCGTCGAGCGCCTTGGCGTTCGGCGCCCGGTGGAACTCCTGGAACAGCTTCGGAAGGCTCTCCTCCGGGATCCCGATGCCCGTGTCGGCCACGACCATCCTGACCGTGTCCCCCTCGCGGACGAGCGTCACGCGGACGCTCCCCGCGGTCGTGTACTTCACGGCGTTGCCGACCAGGTTCGTCACCAGGCGATCGAGGTCGGCCGGGTCCGCCAGAACCTCGCACTCGTCTGGACGGCCCTTCGGCCGCGAGCGAGATCCCCTTGGCGACCGCTCGCGCCTGAAACCGGTCGCACACCTCGGCGACGATGGTGTTCACCGAGACCCGGCGCCGATCGGCCGCCTTCATCTCCACCTTGCCCGACGCCAGGTCGAGGAGGTCGTTCACCAGGAACTTCAGCGCCTGCACCCGCTTCAGCGCCCGCTGGATGACCTCCAGATGGGCCGGCAGAAGGTCGCCCACGTATCCCTCGGCGAGGGCGGTCAGCAGGCTCTCGGTCACGCTGATCGGCGACCGGAGTTCGTGGGTCGCGACGCGGACGAACCGCGACTTCTCGCGGTCCAGATCCTCGAGCATCCGGTAGGCCTGCGCGTTCTCGATGGCCACCGCGCCGTGTGCCGCCACGAGTTCCAGGAACGCCGCGTCGTCGTCGCTGAACCGGTAGCCTTCGCCGCCGTAGGCGCGGAGCACGCCGAGGGGGCCGCTCTTGCCGGCCAGCGGCACCGACAGCATCGACTCGATCCCTTCCTCGCGCACGCGCTTCTGGTTCCAGATCCGCGGGTCGTCGGCCGCGTCGGTGACGAACAGCGGCTCGCCGGCCAGCGTCGCCTGGTCGAGGCGCGCACGCCGGAAGTCCTGCGGCACCCGCTCCACGTACTCGTCGCTCAAGCCATAGGTCGCCGCGAACGCCACCTGCTTGCGCGTCGGGTCGAGCAGCCGGATCGCCGCGCCCTTGCAGTCGAGCACCCGCGTCGTCGACTCGACCAGGCGGTTGAGCACGGTTTCGAGGTCGAGCGTCGCGGTCGTATCGCGCACGCTCTCGTAGAGGCCGCCAATCTCCTTCTCCCGCCGCCGCAGCCTGACCGCAATCGCCACGCACAGGTAGGCGAGCAGATAGCACGCCGCCGTGAAGAAGAAGAGGACACTGCCGACGAAAACGAGCTGCGTGTGTCGGGACGGGCCGTACAGCGCCACGTGCGGAATGACGTCGACGTACTCGAGCAGGGCGACCAGGGTGACCAGACCCGGGGGCGAGCGCGACGTACAGGAACGCGCGGGCGTGCGGCAGCAGCAGCGCCGCGATCGAGATGTGGAAGAGGAAGAAGATGATGACCGGGCTCTCGATGCCGCCGGAGAGCGCCGTGAGGACGGTCATCCCGAGCCAGTCGAGGCCGATTTGCGCGCGGGCGAACCGCGCATACGCCTCCATCGAGTCCTGTCCCGATCGCTCGAGCTGGCCTAGCCACCTGAAGAGCGCGGCGTTGTAGACGAGGATGAACAGGCCGACGCCGTAGAGCGCCGCCTCGGGGACCGGCAGCGCGAGCAGGTGCGCCGCGACGAACGCGGCCGCCATCACGCCGAAGCCGGCGAACCAGCGCGTGCTGACCAGCCAGCCGAGGCTGTTGATCAGCTCCTGATCGGCCAGCGTACGCCGCCGCCCGTCGACGTCGGACGCCTTTCTGGGGATTCCGGCCGGTACGATGTCGGGCATGTTCGTCGGTGCTCCGCGGACAGACACGGCTGAAGCCGTGCCCTACTTCACGGCCTCCGGGGGCGGATAGGCGATGCCCAGCTGCTCGAGATACGTCTTGTACTTCGTCGGGTCGAAGTAGAACTTCTTCATCTCCGGCCTGAGCTGCTGCATCAGCTTCTCGTTCAGCCAGGTGGCCGGCTTGTCGGCGTCGCCCGGGAACGGTTGATACGTCTCCTGCTTGGCCTGGACCGTGCGGAAGTACTCCCACGCCTGCTGCACCAGATCGGGCTTCATCAGCAGGTCGAGGGCAGTCATCGCCTCGATCTTCGCGCCGGCGGTGACGCCCTTGTGCGCAATCGGGGTGGCCTCGGCGATCGCGCTCGACCAGTGATGCCCGGTCATCCCGGGGATGTTCGCGGCGTAGCGGAGCGTGACGGTCGGAACCGACCAGGACACGTCGCCGATGTCGTCGGAGCCGCCGCCGGTGTTCGCCGCCGCCGGCGTCGGGCCGCCAAGAGGCCCGACCGTCGTGGGCAGCCCCTGCTCGCGCACCTTCATGTTCCGCTGCACGAGCTTCGCGAACGCCTGGTCGGCGTCGCTCCAGCCCGGCATGCCGACCCTCTCGATGTTCGCCTGCATCGTCTCGGCCACCGTCTTGTTCATGTGCTGCGGCCACGCGGACCCGAGCAGCCGCCAGGCGACCTTCGTGCCGGTCATCATCGCGGCGCCTTCGGCCATCGTGTTCCCCGTCTCCCACATCTCCTTGATGTGCGGGTAGTCAATCTCGCGGAAGTAGTACCAGACGCTGGCCGTCGGCGGCACGACGTTCGGCTGACCGCCGCCGTCGGTGATGACGTAGTGGGAGCGCTGGGACAGCCGCAGGTGCTCGCGGCGGAAGTTCCAGCCGATGTCCATCAGCTCCACGGCGTCGAGCGCGCTGCGGCCCTGCCACGGTGCGCCGCCGGCGTGCGCGCTCTGCCCGGTGAAGGTGTACTCGACCGACACCGCGCCGGTCCCGCTCGCCTCGCCCCAGCTCACGCCGGTCGACGCCGAGATGTGCGAGAAGAGGCAGGCATCCACGTCCTTGAAGACGCCCGCCTTGGCGAACTGCGCCTTGCCGCCGAGCAGCTCCTCGGCGATGCCCGGCCAGACCAGGATGGTGCCGCCGATCTTCTCCCGTTCCATCACCGTCTTGAGCGCCAGCGCGGCGGTGATACTGAGCGGAATGCCCGTGTTGTGGCCCTCGCCGTGTCCGGGCGCGCCTTCGATGAACGGCGCGCGATACGGCACGCCGGGCTTCTGCGACGTGCCGAGCAGGCTGTCGACGTCGGATCCCAGCGCGATGACCGGCTTGCCCGAACCCCACCGCGCCGTCCATCCGGTCGGCATCCCGGCCACGTTCTCCGCGATCGTGAAGCCACGGCTCTTCAGGATCTCGGTGCAGTAGCGCTTCGTTTCGAACTCCTGGAACCCCGGCTCCGCGAAGCTGAACAGCATGTCGACCATCTGTTGCGTGAGGTCGGCCATCTTGTCGATTTCGGCGGCCAGGTTTCGCTTGAGCGCCTCGACCTTGATGTCGGCCGGGGAGAGCGGCGTCGGCTTCTGGGCAGACGCGGCGGGCCGTTTCGCGGCCGGCGCGCCCTGAGGAGCGGCGAACACGCCGACGGTGAACGCCGCGGCAAGCAGCATCGTCCAGGCCATTCGGGTCACGCGCATGACAGCTCCTTGCTCGGAAACGTCGCGGGTAGTCTACTCTAGAAGAACGGCTCACAGCTGTGACGAAGACCCCTCGATGCCGAACGACACATACGTCCCTCATCCGTGGCTCCGAAACGGCCACCTGATGACCGTCTTCACGTGGGCGCGGCCCAGGCGGTTTCCGGAGCTGCCGGAACCCGAGGCCCGCCTCTTCGAGACGGCGCCGGACGCCCGGGTGCTCGCCAAGTGCCACTGGCAGGCGTCCCGGGCCTCGCGCCCCGCGCTGCTGCTGCTCCACGGCCTCGAGGGCTCCGCCGACGCGCACTACATGCGGGGCATGGCGGACAAGGCCTACGCCGCCGGCTTCAACGTCGTGAGGCTGAACCAGCGGAACTGCGGCGGCACGGATCATCTGTCGGTGGGCGTCTACAACTCGGGGCTGACGAGCGACCCGGCAGCCGTCATCGATGAACTGCAGCGACGCGACGGCGTGACGTCAATCTCGGTGGCGGGCTACTCGCTCGGCGGCAACGTGGCGCTGAAGCTGGCGGGCGAATACGGTGAGGCGCCGCCGCCCGCGGTGAAGGCGTTCGTCGCGGTGTCGCCTACGCTCGACCTCGCCGCGTGCATCGACGCCCTCGAGCGCCGTCGAACTGGCCGTATCAGCAGAACTTCCTCGTCGCCCTCCGGGCGCGGATACGCCGCAAGGCGACGCTCTACCCGACCCGTTATTCGACCGCCCCGCTGGCGGGGATCCGGTCCGTCAGGCAGTTCGACGATGCCTACACGGCGCCGATGAGCGGCTACCGCGATGCGGCGGACTACTACCACCGGGCGAGCGCGCTTCGCGTGGTCGACCGCATTCGCGTGCCGACGCTCGTCATCACCGCCGACGACGATCCCTTCGTCCCGGTCGGACCGTTCAGCGACCCGGCCGTCGTGGGCAACCCGGCGGTGCGGGTCGTGGTCACACGTCACGGCGGCCACTGCGGCTTCGTCGCCCGGCGCGGGACGGCAGCCGCGACGATGGCTACTGGGCGGAGCGGGCGGTGGTGGACTTCGTGGCCGAACACGCGGCGTCGTGACCGCGTCCAGCTGCGAATCAGACCCAGGCCGGAGAACCACGGAGCACACGGAGAGCACGGAGGCTCCGACGGTGATGGCTTCGACCGGGCGTGCGGGCCGAGGGCCCGGAGCGCTGAGCGAGGCGTGGCGCGCACGAGCCCGGCCCGACACCTTGGCGGGTTCGTGCGCGCTGTGCCGTCGCTCGGGCGTCGCAGCCCCGGCGTCGCCGGGGCGCGCCCAGTCGAAGCCAGGTCACGCGCGACACGGCACCCGTGATCCTGTCTTGCTCTTCTCGGTGGTTGAGATGGGACCGGCGACGTCTGTCCGGGTGGGAACGCGGTGGCGGGGTCGAACGATGCGGCGCCGACGTCGGTCCGGCGCGGGCACAAATCCGCCGTGTTGAAGGGCGGGTGGGAGAGGCGGTCGGGGCCGGACAGGCTCGGCCGCCAGGGTCGCCGCTACCAGCGCGGCTCGCGCCGCCCGGAGCCGTAATCGCCGCCGTCACCGTAGTCCGACCGGCCGCCGCCGAACGAGCGGCCGCCGCCGCCCGGCGTCTTCGGCCGGGCCTCGTTCACGATCAGGGCGCGCCCATCGAGCGCGTACTGGTGGAACTGCGCAATCGCCTTCTGCGCGTCTTCGTCGGTGACCATCTCGACGAACCCAAACCCGCGTGCACGCCCGGTGACGCCATCCCGCATCACCGTCACGTTGTCGACCGCCCCGGCCTGGCCGAACAGCGCCCTCAAATCCTCGTCCGTGGTCTTGTACGGAAGATTCCCGATGTAGAGTCTCCGACCCATGCTTCGACTCACTCCTGCGAAAGTGTGCGCGACTACCGAGAGAGGGCCGCGCGCCCGGGACACACGCTCGAGAAAGCCCCCGAGACAGCGGCACGACCACACGCCGGGCGACGGGCGGCTTTCACTCGGTCGGCCAAAGTATACCAGAATCCAATGTTAGAATGGCGAACCGCGCGGCCCCGCCGCGCTGTCCGCGGCCAGTCCGTCGTCCCGGAGAGTGTCTATGACCGAAATGGTGCTTCTTGGCGACGAGGCCGTGGCCCTCGGCGCGGTCCACGCGGGCCTCACCGCCGCCTACGCCTACCCGGGCACGCCGTCCACCGAGATCCTCGAGTACCTGGTCCGCTACCAGAGAAGCACGGCGGCCCGCATGCGGCCTGGTGCGCGAACGAGAAGACCGCCTACGAGGAGGCGCTCGGCGTCTCTTTGCCGGCCGGCGCGCGATGGCTCGATGAAGCACGTCGGCCTCAACGTCGCGGCCGACCCGTTCATGAACTCCGCGATCGTCTCGATCAACGGCGGCCTGGTGGTGGTCGTCGCCGACGACCCGGGCATGCACAGCTCGCAGAACGAGCAGGACACCCGCTACTTCGCCGATTTCGCGCGGATCATCTGCCTCGAGCCGGCCAACCAGCAGGAAGCCTACGACATGACGCGCGAGGCGTTCGACCTGTCGGAGCGCTTCGCGATTCCGGTGCTGGTCCGGCTGGTCACGCGGCTGGCGCACAGCCGCGCCGTCGTCCGCGTGCGCGAGGCCGCGGCCGCAGAACGCCGTCCAGCAAGGCGCCGGTGCCGGCGTCCTGGATCCTGCTGCCGGCGAACGCGCGGCGCCAGTGGCGGAGCTGCTCGAGCGCCAGCCGCAGTTCCTGGCGTGGTCGGAGGACGGCGCCTACAACCACATGCAGCTGAACCCCGACCGCCGCGACCTCGGCGTCATCACGACCGGCATCGCACGCAACTACTACCTCGAGAACCTCGACGACCTCGGCTACCAGCCGTCGCACCTTCACATCGGCGCCTACCCGGTGCCGGTGGAAATGATCCGGCGGCTGCTGGGCCACGTGAGCCGCGTCGCTGGTGCTCGAAGAGGGCTACCCGTTCGTCGAGCGCATGCTGCGCGGCATCCTGCCGCCCGACGTCGAGATCCTCGGCAAGGAGTCGGGCCGCGTCCCGCCGGACGGCGAGCTGACGCCCGACATCGTCCGGCGCGCGCTCGGCCTGCGCGAGCGCCGGGGCCTGGAGATCGCCGGCCTCGTCGCTCGCCGAACCGTCCGCCGCAGCTCTGCGCCGGGTGCCCGCACGCGGACTCGTTCGACGCCATCAAGCAGGCGCTCGCGGGCTTCGAAACGCCGGTCGTCACCTCCGACATCGGCTGCTACACGCTCGGCGCGCTGCCGCCCTACAACGCCGTCGAGACGTGCGTCTGCATGGGCGCGTCGGTCGGCATGGCCAAGGGCGCGGCGGAGGCCGGCCTCAACCCGGCCATCGCCGTCATCGGCGACAGCACGTTCCTCCACTCCGGCGTGACGCCGCTGATGGATGCCGTGGCGGCCGACACCGACATGACGCTCATCATCCTCGACAACGAGACGACGGCGATGACCGGCGGCCAGCCGACGATCCTGCCGCGGACGCGCATCGAGCCGCTGGTGCGCGGCCTCGGCGTCGACCCGGCGCATTGCCACGTCATCACGGCGCACCACAAGGACACCGAGAGGAACCGGGAGATCATCCGCAAGGAAGTCGAGCACCCCGGCCTGTCGGTCATCATCGCCGTGCGCGAGTGCGTCGAGACGATCAAGGTCAAGAAGCAGGCTTAGGGCTCAGGGCTTTGGGCTCAGGTCTTGAGCCCTGCGCCTTGAGCCTTGAGCCATTTCGTCCGAGGTCATTCCGTGAAATGCGACATCATCATCGCGGGCGTCGGCGGCCAGGGCGTGCTGTCGGTTTCGGCCATCATCGCATCGAGCGCGATGAAGGAGGGGCTGCTGGTCAAGCAGTCGGAGGTGCACGGCATGTCGCAGCGCGGCGGCGAGGTGCTGGCCAACCTGCGCCTGGCCGACACGCCGATCGCGAGCGACCTGATTCCCCTGGGCTCCGCCGCGCTGATCCTGAGCATGGAGCCGCTCGAGAGCCTCCGCTACCTGCGCTACCTTTCGCCGGACGGGGCCCTCGTGACCTCGACGAACCCGGTCGTCAATATCCCGGACTACCCCGATCTGGACGGCCTCCTCGAGAAGGTGCGCTCGCTGCCGCACTCCCGCCTGGTCGACAGCGAGAAGCTCGCGCGCGCCGCGGGATCGGCCCGGGCCGCGAACATGACGATGGTCGGCGCCGCGTCGCACCGGCTGCCGGTGAAGGTCGAGACGCTCGAGCATTTCATCCGGACGACGTTCGCGGCCAAGGGCGAGAAGGTCGTGGAGACGAACCTGCGGGCGTTCCGCTCGGGGCGAGAGGCGGCCGCATGACGATCGACGCCGCCGCGATCCGCCGCGTCCTCGACGGGGCCCGCGGACGAGCCGTCCTCCTCGAAACCGAAGGGCTCGATCTGCTCGCCGCGCTCGGCATCGACGCCCCGGCGCACGTATTCGTCCGCGACAGCCGCGAGGCAGCAGCCGCCGACACCGCGGCGCTCGGCGGCGACCGAGTCGTCGTGAAGGTCATCTCGCCGGAGATCCTGCACAAGAGCGATGTCGGCGGCGTGACGGTCGTGGAGCACCGTCGCGAGGCGATCGCTGCCGCCGTCGCCGGCATGGAAGGGCGGCTGGGCAGCCGCGCGATCGTCGGCTTCACCATCAATCAGTTCGTCCGTTTCGACGCGGCCATCGGCAGCGAGATCCTCCTCGGTCTGCGGTGGACCGACGACTTCGGGCCCGTCGTGACGCTCGGGGCGGGCGGCATCTACACGGAGTTCCTGGCCGCGCACTTCAAGCCGGGGCGTGAGATCGGCGTGTTCTCGCCGGCGGTCACGACCGACGCCGATATCGAAGATGCGATCGGGCGCCTCGCCATCGGGCGCCTCGCGACGACTCCCCTGCGAGGCCTGGCTCCCCGGATCGACAAGGCCGCGCTGGTGTCGGCGGTTCGCCGGTTCATGGCCCTCGCCGCCGAGTTCGTGCCCGACGCCATCGTCGAGTGCGAGATCAACCCGCTCGTGATCACCGGCGGCCGCCTCGTCGCGCTCGACATCCTCGCGAAGCTCGGCTCCGGCGCCCGGCCCGCCCGGCCGGCCCGCCCGCTCGGCAAGCTGCGTCACCTGCTCGAGCCGACATCGGCGGCCATCATCGGCGTCTCGGAGACGCTCAACCCCGGTCGCATCATCCTGAACAATCTGATCCGCGAGGGATTCGACCGCGGCCGGATCTGGGTGGTCAAGCCGGGCGCCTCGGAACTCGCCGGATGCCGGTGCGTGCCGAACATCGCGTCGCTGCCCGAGAAGGTGGATCTCTTCATCCTGGCTGTCGCGGCCGCCCAAGCGCCGCAGGCCATCACCGACATCGTCGAAGGCCAGAAGGCCGAGAGCATCATCGTGATCCCCGGCGGACTCGAGGAGAAGTCGGGGACCGAGGCGATCGTCGACCGGATGCGCGACGCGCTGGCCAAAGCCAGGGCCAGCGCCTGGCAGGGACCGCTCATCAACGGCGGCAACTGCCTGGGAGTCCGGTCGCTGCCCGGGCGCTACGACACGATGTTCATTCCCGAGCACAAGCTGTCGGTGCCCTCGGGCCCCGTGTCGCCCGTCGCGTTCGTCTCGCAGAGCGGCGCGTTCGCGGTCTCGAGGATGAGCAAGCTCGGCCGCCTGAACCCGAAATACGCGATCACGCTCGGCAACCAGATGGACCTGACGGTGGGCGACTATCTCACCTACCTGAAGGACGACCCGAGCCTCGAGGTCTTCGCCGTCTACGTCGAGGGGTTCACGAGGCTCGACGGCCTCCGGTTCCTCCGCGCGGCCCGCGAGATCACCGCCAGCGGGCGCAGCGTCCTCCTCTACCGCGCCGGCCGCACGCCGGAAGGGGCCAGGGCGTCGGCCAGCCATACGGCGTCGATCGCGGGGGACTACGCGGTCACGCGCGAGCTGGCGGAGGCCGCCGGCATCGTCGTGGCAACGTCGCTGGCCGATTTCGAGAACCTGGTGCGGCTGTTCACGCTCCTGCGCCACAAACGCGCCGACGGCGTGCGGCTCGGCGCGATCTCGAATGCGGGGTTCGAGTGCGTGGCCGTCGCCGATACGCTTGGCCAGTTCACGCTACCCGGCTTTGACGAGGCAACCTCGTCGCGTCTTCAGGCGATCTTCCGCACCGCGAAGATCGATTCGGTCGTGGATGTCCACAACCCGATCGACCTGACGCCGATGACCGGCGACGCGGCTTACGAGGATGTCGTGCGGGCGGTGCTGGAGGCCGACGGTATCGATATCGGGCTCGTGGGCGTCGTGCCGTTGACGGCGGCGCTCAATACGCTTCCGGCCGCGGCCGGCCACGCCGAAGATCTGACCAGGCCCGATGGCATCGGCCCTCGCCTCGCGCAGCTGAAGGACGAGCTGCCGAAGGCGTTCGTGGCGGTGGTGGACGCGGGAGCGGTCTACGACCCGCTGGTCGCGCTGCTCGAGCGGCACGGCGTCCCGACCTTCCGCAACGCCGACACGGCGCTGCGGCTCTTCAACGTGTTCGTCGCGGCGAGACTGCGGGCAGGGCGGGCCAGGGGTGCGACCGGTGACTGACCCGCTGACAGCTGCCAGCTGCCGGCTGCCGGCTGGCGTGCGATTCACGGTTGCCGAGCGGCGCCTCGTCCGCCAGCTGTCGACGCCGGCGCTCGTGCAGCGCTATCTCAACACGCTGCCGTACAACACCGAGCCGCCGCCGGCTGGGCCAACGCTGCGGAGCTTTCGCGGAGTAGCCCGCGTCGGGACGGCGCACTGCCTCGAGTCAGCCGTCACCACCGCCGTCATCCTCGAGCAGCACGGCTACCCTCCCCTGCTTCTGAGCTTCGAGTCGATCGACGAACTCGACCACGTGCTGTTCGTCTACCGCAAAGACGGTCGGTGGGGCTCGGTCGCGCGCTCGCGCGACCCGGGCCTCCACGGACGAAAGCCCGTGTTCCGCACGGCTCGGGCCCTCGCACTCAGCTATGTCGATCCGTACGTCGACTTCACCGGGCGCATCACCGGCTACGCCGTCGCCGACCTGCGCACGCTCGGAGACTACGACTGGAGGCTGTCGGAAGAGAACATCTGGAAGGTGGAGAGGATGCTGATCGAGCTCCCGCACCGGGCAATTCGATCGTCGGACCGGCGGATCGACCGGCTCCGCGCGCGCTACTTCGCCTTCAGGCGGCAGTTCCCCGGCCGGAAGCCCGTCGACTATCGCGGGCGGGAGCATTGGACTGAGATACCCGGGGAGTTCCTCAAGTAGTGGTCGGTGATCAGTGGCCAGTGGTCAGTCTGTCACGCGTGGCGCACTGCCCACTATCCACTGACCACCAGCCACTACGAGATCACACGTCAGTCCAGATCGAAATCCCGCTTCGGCGGCGGGCCGACAGGCTCCTGATGCGCCTGCCGCAAGGCCTCCTCGAAGCGCTTAGACAGCGAATCGCCGCGCGTCTTCTCGGCTTCCACCGACTGCAGGAAGACCGCTTCGCGTCGGGCCTTGTTCTCCGCGAGGATGCGCTGCGCCGCATCCAGGTCGGGCATGTCCTCCCGCGCCGGCTCCTGGTGCGAGATCACGCGGCCCAGGTTCGTGTCGACCACGAGCAGCGCGCCGCAGCACGGGCACGCCACGTCGAGTTCCGATTTCAGTTTCGCCATGCGGCCTACCTCCGGCGCCCTTTTCCCCAGACGACCTTGACCGCCGTGCCGTCCGCCGCAACGGCGTCCACCTCGATCCCGAACGGAACCTGCTTCTTCGAATCGAAGCGCTGGCCGAACCCCGCCACGAAGACGCCCAGCGGGATCTCGAGCCGCTGCCCCGGCGCCAGGTCGCGCGCCTGCACGCGGTAGTGATCGTTCAGCCAGACGTCCACGTTCCGCCACGCCACGCCGGTCAGGTTGATCACCGTCACGCGGTCGGTCCCGACCCTCACGGGATTCGGCTCTTCCTTGTTGCAGGCCAGCGCTCCGGCCAGAGCCCCGATGACCAGTGCGCCCACGAGGAGCCGTCCCATGCGCCGACACTATCACACGGGAGCGCAGGGAGTCCCGGCTTTCGGCTCCCGGCTCTCGACTTCAGGCGCCATCCCACGGTCCGCTGCCCGCTGCCCGCTGCCCGCTGCCAGCTGTTCCGCCCTTGACAAGGTGATACTATAGTGATATCACTATGCAAGCACCGATGAGGAGGGTGCACCGATGATTCGCGAGAAACAGATGTCTGCGGCGTCCGGCTGGCTGGCCCTTGCCATCCTGCTCCCCTTGCTCATCGCCATCGTCAGCCTGATTGTCGTCGAGGCCCGGAGCGGTTCGCCTTCGCCCTGGGTCATCGTCGCGCTGGCCCTGGCGGCTGCGGTCGACGGCGCCTGCCTTGGCGGCCTCTTCGTCGTGAATCCCAACGAGGCGCAAGTCCTGCAGTTGTTCGGCAGCTACGCCGGCACCGTCAAGGACCCTGGCATGCGCTGGGCGAACCCGTTCTTCACGAAAAAGCGGATCTCGCAGCGCGTGCGGAACTTCGAGAGCCAGCGCCTGAAGGTGAATGACATCGAAGGCAACCCGATCGAAATCGCCGCTGTCGTCGTGTGGAAGGTCGTCGAGACCGCGGAAGCCTGCTTCGAGGTGGACAACTTCGAGAACTTCGTCCACGTGCAGACCGAGGCCGCGGTGCGGAACCTGGCGACGAGCTATCCCTACGACGCGCACGACGACAAGGTGACGTCGCTCAGGGGCCAGACCGCGGCGGTCGCCGAACACATGAAGTCCGAAATCCAGGCGCGTCTGGAGACGGCGGGTGTCCAGGTGATCGAGGCGCGGATCAGCCACCTGGCGTACGCGCCGGAGATCGCCGCCGCGATGCTCCAGCGCCAGCAGGCCGGCGCGATCATCGCCGCTCGCTCGCGCATCGTCGAGGGCGCGGTCGGCATGGTCGAGATGGCGCTCGAGCGGCTGTCCCAGAAGGAGATCCTCAAGCTCGACGAAGAGCGCCGTGCGACGATGGTGAGCAACCTGCTGATCGTGCTGTGCGGCGAGCGCGGGGCCCAGCCGGTCATCAATACGGGGTCGTTGTATCAATAGCAGCGGCCGGCAGCGGACACCTGATCCGCTGACAGCTGCCAGCTGACAGCTGCCCGCTGTCACACGAGTCACACCGTGGCCGAACGCAAACCGTTCCTTCTCCGGCTCGACCCCGTGCTGTTCGAGGCGTTGCAGCGCTGGGCGAATGACGAGGTCCGCAGCCTCAACGGGCAGATCGAGTATCTGCTCACCAAGGCGCTGCGGGACGCCGGGAGGGCGAAGGCGGGAGACAGAAGACAGAAGACGGAAGACAGAAGATAGAAGGCGGAATCCAGAAGGCACTGGCAGCGAGGCGGTCCATGTTCGTACCGATGCACCCGCGCAAGGCGGGCGAGGCGGGCAAACCCGCGCAGGTCAAGATCAAGCCGGCAGTCATCATGGCTGTGGCAACAGCCGTCGCGGCTGGCATCGCCTCGGACGCGCTGCACGCCGGCGCCACGGCCCGCAGCGATTCGGGTGGGGTCGTGCTCGGAGTCGTGATTGGGATCGGGGCGGCCGCGCTTGGACTCGCGCTCGCACGCGCCGTCGGCCGCCAGGGGAAGGCCTGACTACCCTTCTTCCTCGAACTCGCCTTCTTCGGCCGACAGGAGTCGGGTTGGTTCGCGCAGCGCCTCGCGATGGTCGAACAGCGGCAGACCGCCGACGTGCAGTGGCGACCCGCACCCGGGTGCCTTGCTCTCCACCACCACCGTCACCGGGCTGCCCTCAATCCCCTCCCGGAAGCCAACCTGGCATCCGCAGGCGAGGCGGGCGTGCGTGAACCCCTTCAACATGTCCTGACGACCTCTCCGCGCGGGACACGCGCACGCACCAGCGGTCGCGCGTCCCTCACACGGCGATCATACTACAGCAGCGACTTGATCTCGCTCTCGAACTGCTCCTTGCCGACAGGCCCGACGTGCTTCATGCAGATCCGGCCGTTGCGACCGATGATGAACGTCATCGGCACGCCGAAGATCGGGCCGTAGGCGGTCTGCACGTCTTCACGATCCAGGCCGACAACCAGCGGGTAGTTGATCTTGAACTGCTTGGCAAAAGGCGGGAGCGCTTCCGGCGGGTCGTCGACCGAGATGCCGACGATGCGAAAGCCCTGGTCAGCGTATTTCCGCTGGAGTTCCACGAACCAGGGAATCTCGAGCCGGCACGGGCCGCACCATGTCGCCCAGAAGTTGAGCAGCACCACCTTGCCCTTCAGGTCGGCCAGCTTGACCTCGGCGCCGTTCATGTCCTTCAGCGTGAAGTCGAGGTTGGCCGCGGGGGCGTCGGGCGAGCACCCCTGCGCCTCAACCGGCTGGCCGGACAGCCACGCCGCCATCCGCTCGGGCAGCGGCGTAAACGCCGCGACGAGCAGACCTCCGCCAACCGCCACCAGCAGCCACCGGTTCTTCATAAGACGTCGACCACCCTCTCCGGACCATTCTCTCACGTCAGCGCCTGGCAGACTGGAAGTAGGCGGTCACCGGGCGAAGGTCGGGCTCGCTCTCGCTCCCGACCATCACGTAGGTCGTGTCGCCCCGCGTCCAGATGCGCGCCACGTGGCCGGCCACGGCGATGCGCGACTCCGGGCGGGCGCTGCCCGGCATCATGAACAGCGAAACCGGCTCGCCGTTGTGGCGGTACAACACGTGGGCGACCAGGCCGTCAGTGGACAGGCAGCGGCGGGCGCCAATGAGCGTGAGGCGATCGGCGGGGGAACTCGCCGGAACGTCCAGCCGCCATCCGTAATCGGCTTCGAGCTGGTTCGCCACAGCGGCGGCGTCCGCCGTGGCCACGCGCGGCTCGAACAGCGCGAAGCACTTCACGTGGTCCAGCGCCAGTTCCGCCGCCAGCATCGTCGGCGAGTGGGTGACCACGCCATACAAGAGCGTCCCGGCGAGGCCCAGGACCACCAGACTGACAGTCGCGAGGGACAGCGCGCGCCAGCCAGGCAGCGCCCAGCGCCACTCCCCCTTCGACGTTGGCGCGAGCGCGGTGCAGCGCTGCCGCAGGGCGTCTGGGGCGGTGACCGAGAGCGACGCGGCCTTCAGCATCACCACCCGACGCGCCGTCCCCTCGGCCGCCGCGCGCCGTGCGCACGGCTGGCACGCCCGCAAATGGGCGTCCACGGCCTGCCGGTCTGCCGCGTCGGCCTCCGCATCGAGATACGGCGTCATCAACCGGCCGACGTCCTGACAACTCCCCATCTTCACCCTCAATTGAGATTCGCCGCGGTCAGCCGGTTGTAGAGCAGCCGACGCCCGCGGGAAATCCTCGACATCACGGTGCCAATCGGGACCTGGAGCATCGTCGCGATCTCCGCGTACGTGAATTCCTCGACGTCCCTGAGCCAGACCGCCTGGCGAAAGGCCTCGGGCAGCGTGTCGAGCGCGGCCTGGAGATCGGCGTCCAGCGTGTCGCGGAGCAGAATCTGCTCGGGCGTCTGCGGCTCTCCCGGCAGGTCCGCCGCCAACCGCTCGATCTCCTCCGACTCGACCGCTACGGGCTCCTTCACCGCCCGGCGCCGGCGGTTGAGAAACGTGTTGTGCAGGATCGTGAACAACCAGGCCTTGAGATTCGTTCCCGGTTCGAACTGCTTCGAAGCCCGGAAGGCCTTGAGGTAGGTGTCCTGCACCAGATCCTCGGCGTCGGCGGGATTCCGCGTCAACCGCAGGCCCGCGCCGTACAAGCCGTCGAGGCAGGCCAGCGCCTCGCGCTCGAAGGCCGCCTCCGGCCCGGGGTCGGCATCACGTGTCGACCGCGATCGGGTGAACGACATGTCACGTCCGGGCCTGACAGGTTCAACCCATCCAGGTCCCGGGTTATTCCCTCCGCGACGATTCTTTCACAGCCCGACCGCGGTGGAAAGCCGTCGCTGTCATCTGGCGGACGCACCGACCGGACCGGCGGGAGGACACCCGAACGGGGAGATCGACGGCCGAAGGCCTCTTCGCGCGGGCCTGGACGGGGCTTGCGACTGGTATCACTCTTGCTCTGAGGTGAGCCAAGCCGAGCCGTCTGTTGCGGCGTACGGGACATGCCAGTAAGATCCGTTCAATGGGCTCGGTGCGATTCCTGGCGAACGCCTACCGCTGACGAGGTGACTGCTATGCGCGGGTGTGCAACTGGCGCGTGTCGAGCGGCGTGGGTCGCCCTCCTCCTGGCCGTGGCCGTGGGCGGCTTCGTCCGGTCGGCGGAGGCGCAGGGCACGGCCACGTCGTTCGTTCCGTATTTCGGGAAGAACCTGGTCCACTACGGCAACTTCGACTGGCAGATCTACACGACGGATCACTTCGAGATCTACTACTACACCGAGGTGAAGCCGCACCTCGAGCGCGTGGCGGGCTACGCCGAGAGCGCCTACCAGACGGTCAGTTCGGACCTCAAGCACGATCTGCCGTTCAAGGTGCCGCTGATCATCTTCAAGACCTACGTCGATTTCGAGCAGGAGAACGTCATCCCGGGTGCGGTGCGCGAAGGGGTCGCGGCGTTCGCCGAGTCGACGCGCAACCGGATGCTGCTGCCGCTCGACGAACCTCCGGACCTGCTCTATCGCACGATCACGCACGAGCTGACGCACATCTTCGAGTTCGACATCATCCCGCAGGCGCTGATCGGCCGGGAAGACCCGCTGTGGATTAACGAGGGGCTGTCGGACTTCATGACGGGCTACTGGACGCCGCTCGACCTGGCGACGGTTCGCGACGCCGCGGTGGCCGACATCGTGCCGAAGATGACCAAGATGCAGGGGTACGGCGACTTCTCGAATCCGCGCCTCGTCTACAACCTCGGCCACGCGGCGTTCGAGTTCATGGAGTCGCGCTGGGGCAAGGAGGGGATCCGGCAGTTCCTGTTCTCCCTCCGGAAGAGCGTGGTCGGCGGCGGCGGCGGCGCGTTCGAGGAGGCGTTCAAGCTGAAGCCGGAGGAGTTCGACCAGCAGTTCGAGAAGTACCTGAAGGACCGGTTCAAGCCGTTTCGCGACAAGGAGCGGCCGATGGATTACGGCCGGGACCTCGCGCCGAACCCCGAGAAGACGCGCTTCGCAGCGCGCTGACGGCCGAGCCGTCGCCGTCGGGCGACTCGTGGCGGTGATGACGGGCAACCGCCGCGACCAGGAATACGACATCGTCCTGCGTGTCGGCCAAGGACGGCGAAGGTGGTGCGGAATCTGACGCCTGGCTTCGACCAGGACATGGGTTTCCAGTACATCGGCATCCCCGGCGGACGCTGGAACACCGTCCCGTGGATGACGTGGGCGCCAAGCGGTGACCGCCTGGCGTACATCGCCCGGTTCGGCAAGTCCAAGGGGACGGTGATCACAGAACATCGTCACGAGGAAGGTCGTCCAGCGGATCAGATAACCACGGTGAACGAACCCGAGTCGCCGTGCTACTCGCCCGACGGGAAGTCGATCGTGTTCTCGGCGCTGCAGAACGCCAAGAGCGACATCTTCATGGTGACCTGGCCACCGGCAGGTGACCAACCTGACGCAGGATCACGTTCTACAACTACGGCCCCGTCTTCGCGCCGGACGGCCAGTCGATCGTGTATCTGGCGCGGGTCAGCGGGAACGAGAAGCTGTTCCGCTTCGATCTGGTCAACAGGAAGCGAGACGCAGATCACCTTCGGGACCCACGACGACACGGCGGCGCGCTTCCTGGACGCGGATACGATTGTGTTCGCCTCCACCGCCGTCGATCCGGCGCAGGCGATCGACCCGGAGGTCGCGCGCAACGCCAACATCTACAACATCTGGACGCTGGGCCTGAAGACCGGCGAGCTCAAGCAGTACACCGACTCGCTCGGCGGCAACCTGGCGCCGGTCGTCCTCAGGGAATCGAAGAACGTCCGGGTGGCGTTCATGACGTACTACAAGGGCGGCTACGGACTGCACACGATCGAGCTGACCAAGCCGCTCAAGGCGGTGGCGACCGCGGACTTCGGCTCGCCCGGGCCCATCATCGACTTCCAGGCGCCGCTCACCCACACGCTCGTGTCCGAGAACGTCAGGAGAAGAAGCGGTTCGAGAAGATGTACATGGAGGGCCGACCGAGCTTCACGGCCGGCGTCACCAACAGCGGCGACCTCTTCGGCGGCACCGACATCAGCCTGACCGACGTGCTCGGCGACCACCGCCTGGACTTCACGGCCGCCGCCGTCATGCAGTACATGACGTTCGCCGGGTCGTACACGAACATGTCGAAGCGGTTCCAGTACGCCGTCCAGGGGCTCTACAGAAGTCGTTCTACTACGGCACCAATCCCTACTACTACGACCCGGCGCTGCAGCCCTACGTGACCCGGGACAACGCGGAATCCACGCAGATGATCGCGGGCGGCAGCGTCTTCGGCATCTATCCGTTCAGTGCGTTCCGGCGGGTCGAGCTGAATGGCGGCCTCTACTATCAGTCGAACGCCTACAACCAGGACTCGGCGACGGGCTACTACGCCGGCCTGTATCCGGGCGCCGGCCCCTCGAGCATCAACGGAACGATGTTGCCGCTCGCGGCGACGTTCGTCCAGGAGACGACGGTGTTCCGCGAATTCGGGCCGCTGTCGGGCAATACGATCCGGGCGATGTACGAGTACGCGCCGCCCATCGCGTCCCTGATGTCGCGCCAGACGCTGGACGGGGACTTCCGTTACTACAAGCGGCTGCTGGCGACCGGCGTGCTGGCGTTCCGGGGGCGCGGCTTCAAGAGCATCGGGGACTACCCCGCCTACACGTTCTTCGGGGGCATGTCGGAGATGCGGGGCTACGACTACTACCAGTTCTCCGGCACGAATGCCGTGTTCGGTGACGTCGAGCTCCGGTTCCCGCTGATTGAGGCGATGCTCACGCCGATCGGCGTCCTCGGGGGCGTCCGTGGCGTGGCCTTCTTCAACATCGGCGCGGGATGGTACCCCGGCCAGGACTTCACGTTCTGGACGTCCTCGCCCGAGACATACCAGCAGCAGACTGGCGTCGTGACGGACCCGGACGGCTTCCCCGTCACCGACCCGGATGGCAACTTCGATCCCGACCTATGGCCCGCCGATCACGGTGAGCGGCTTCCGGCTGAAGGACGCCAGGGCGTCATACGGGTTCGGCGTCGAGACGTTCTTGCTGGGCATGCCGCTGCACTTCGACTGGGCCTGGCGGACGACGTTCAACAAGACGTGGGAGGACGCGTACATGGGCGCGGCCACCGCGGCGGAGTGGCGCAAGCCCCGGTTCCAGTTCTGGATCGGGTTCGATTTCTAGGGCTTCAGGATGACGCCCTGGTTCGTCTTCCCGTTCATCTTGACGACGACCGGCCGGTCGAATCGGAGGTGCCGGACGCACGACACCTCCTCGACCGCCGGTTGCGCCGCCAGCCAGTCCCAGTCGACGAACCCCTCGCCGGCGTCCGGGTTCACGGTGAAGTAGCCGACGTTCGACGAGGTGAGATTCTGGAAGAAGTGCGTCCCCTGTGACGGGGTGACGGTGAAGTCGCGGAACCCGGCCTCGACGATGGCCCGCGCCCCCGCGATCTGATCCCACCCGACGGGAATCCCCAGGAACGGTTCGCTCGAGCCCCAGCGCCCGACGCCAATCAGCACGTACGGCACGCCGTCGGCGGCCAGCTTCCGGTTGAATCGCGCCACGTCCATCGCCACGTCGGTGCTGCGCTCGCGCTCGAACCGGTGGAAGTCGACGACGACGAGGTCATGGATGCGATCGAGGCGTCCGTTGCCGAGGACCGAGCGGCTGTGGCAGAGCGCGGATGCGCGGTCCTCGTCGGTGATCACCAGCTCCGCCGACTCGCGCGACAGCGCCAGCGGCCGCAGCTGCAGGAACCCGAACGTCGCCGGCGCGCCCGGCGTGAACGGCACCTCGACGGCGAACTCCACCTCGACCGACGCGCTCGTGCCCCGCTCGCCGATCGCCAGCAGCTCGGTCAGGATCTCCGCGAGCGGGAACATCCCGTGCTTCAGGATGGGCGCGAAGCTGATCAGGCGCACGCCGGCCCGCGAGGCCCCGTCGTAGATGGCGTCGTTCTCGCGAGAATAGGTGGACGCCACCATCGCGAGCGTGCCGTCGGCTTCGGCCTCTTCGATGCCGAGGTGCGCCAGGTGCTCGTCGCCGTACAAGCCGGCCCCGCCGCCCGCTCCGGCCGCACCCAGGCGCAGCGCGTAGAACTGCCGCTGCGAATTCTTGAGCGCCACCTTCACCGACGAGAACTGGAGGAGGTGGTTCGGATAGCGCGGGCAGAACCGGAGGCACGGTTCGCCGTCGACCACCGTGGTGCCGAGGCCGAAGGCGACCGCCGCCACGCCGTCGGCGGCCGTCAGCGGCGGGACCGGGTAGAAGTTGTGCGACCGCGCCACGCCGCCGAACGTGGGATAGAAGCGCGAGCCGTGGCTGCTTCCCACAAGCTGCTGGAGGATGACCGCCATCTTCTCCTCCTCGAGCCGGAACGGCGTCGCGCTCAGGTACGCCTTCGCGTGCCGGCTGAACGCGGAGGCGTAGACGCGCTTGATCGCCGCCTGCAGTTCGGCGAGGCGCACGCCGGGGTCGGCGTGGTCGTTCGGCAGCATGAAGGTGGCGTAGATGCCGGCGAACGGCTGGTACTGCGAGTCCTCGAGGAGGCTGGACGACCGCACGGCGAGCGGGTAGCGAATCCGCCCGAGAAACGACACCAGGTCGTCGGCCACGTCGTCAGGGAGCGGAGCCGACTGGAACCGCCGCGCAATCTCCTCCTCGTCATCGCTCTCGATCGCGAAGCCCCGCAGGTCGTTGTCGTCGAGGAACCGGTCGAACGCGTCCGTCGCGATCACGACCGACGGCGGCACGACAATCTCGACGTCGGGAAACCGGCGCCGGACATCGGTACTCGTCGAGCAGCAGGTTCACGAACGCGAGACCGCGGGCCTTGCCGCCGAGCGAACCGCCGCCGATCCGCGTGAACCGGCTGCGCGTGTCGAATGTCTGGCTGTCGAAATCGACGACCGTCGCGCGCGTGCGCTGCTCGCGGTAGGCGCGGATGGAGGTGATCAGGTCGCGGCGGAGGGCTTCGTAGTCGGCGAAGTCCGAGACCTTGCGCGGGCGCATGTGGTGGGCGACGGCGAACTCGGTCCGCGCCTTGAGCCACTTCGAGAAGTGATTGCGCTCGGAGTGATAGGCGATGCTCTCGCCCGGCACCGTCTCGAGCAAGGCCTCGAGCGTCCGCAGGTCGCGGGCCCGCCCGACCTCGGTGCCGTCGGGCAGGCGGAAGACAAAGTCGCCGAAGCCGAAGTTGTCCTCCATGAACTTGCGCAGATCGTGCAGGAGGACCGGCGATTCCTTCTGGAGAAACGCCGCGCCGACCGATTCGGCCAGCGCCTTGTTCGCCGGCACGCTCGACTGGAGCGCCACGGGCACGTCGGGGTGCACGTCGCGCACACGTCGGGCGAACGCCACGCCGGCGTCCGGCGAGATGCGTCCGTCCATCGGGAACTCGATGTCGGAGATGACGCCGAGCACGTTCTCGCGGTACGCCGAGAACGTCGTCCAGGCCTCCTCGAACGTCTGGCACAGCAGGATCTTCGGACGCGCCTGAATGCGCATGAGCCGGTGCGAGAGATTCACCCCCTCGGGTGCGAGCTGCTGCGAGTGGTGCATCAACTCCGAGTAGATCACCGGCAGGAACGAGGAGTAGTAGCGGACGTTGTCCTCGATGACGATGATCACCTGGACGCCCATGAGCGCGGCGTCTCGGGCGACGTTCACCCGGTCCTCGATCTGCTTGACGATCGCCAGCAGAATGGTGGCGTCGCCCTGCCACAGGTAGACGCCGTCGAGGTCCGACGCCTCGTCGCTCGCCAGAAACAACTTCAACTCCCGGGTGTCGTACGCCAGAAGCACGACCGGGATGCCCAGGCCGGCGTCTCTCACCTTCCGCGCCAGTGTCGGGGCGTCCATGTCACCGACATGCAGCGACGTGATGACCAGGTTGAAGCGGCGCTGGCCCACCGCGAGCGCGAGCGCCTCGGCCCCAGACGACACGCGCGTGATGCCGGGGCTGTGCCGGAAGCTGAGGTCGAGGAACTCGCCGAGGAGCAGCTCACCGAGCTGGCCGTCCTCCGCCAGAATGAACGAGTCGTAGAGGCTGCTGACCAGCAGGATGTTCTCGATGCGGTGCTGGGCCAGGTCCTGGAAGCCGCGGAAGCGGCCGAACAGAGGGGCGCTGGTCTCGCCGGGCGTGACGCGCATGATGCTCAGATCGGTGCGGGGGACGGCAGACAAGGCGGCGGCGCGGGAGCGGGACCCGCGCCGCCGGGCACTGAGGAGATCTTACACCAAGCCCTGGTCCATCATCGCGTCGGCCACCTTGAGGAAGCCGGCGATGTTCGCGCCGTTCACGTAGTTGCCGGGGCATCCGAACGCGATCGACGTCTCATGCGCTGCCTTGTGGATCGCCTTCATGATGCCGTGCAGCCGCTGGTCCACTTCCTCGCGCGTCCAGCTGAGGCGCAGGCTGTTCTGCGACATCTCGAGGCCGGACGTCGCCACGCCGCCGGCGTTCGCGGCCTTGCCGGGGCCGTAGAGGATCTTGTGCTCGAGGAAGATGTTGACGCCGTCGATCGTGGTCGGCATGTTCGCGCCTTCCGACACCACGTAGACGCCGTTCTTCACCAGGTTCTGCGCGTCCTTCGCGTTGATCTCGTTCTGCGTGGCGCTCGGGAACGCGCAATGCGCCGTGTGGTTCCACAGCGGGTTGTAGTCGAGCTTCGGATCGATCGCCGTGTAGACGACGCCCTTGAACTTGTCCGCATACTCCTTGATCCGGCCGCGGCGCACGTTCTTGAGCTCCATCAGGAACGCCAGCTTCTCGGCGTCGATGCCCTTCTCGTCGTAGATGTAGCCGCCGGAATCCGACACGGTGACGGCCCGGCCGCCGAGCTGGTTGATCTTCTCGACGGTGTACTGCGCCACGTTGCCGCTGCCCGACACGAGACAGGTCTTCCCCTCGAGCGTCTCGTTGCGGGTCTTCAGCATCTCGGCCGCGAAGTAGGTGGCGCCGTAACCGGTCGCCTCCGGGCGAATGAGCGAGCCGCCCCAGTTCAACCCCTTGCCCGTGAGGACGCCGGTGAACTCGTTGCGCAGCTTCTTGTACTGGCCGAACATGAACCCGATCTCGCGGCCGCCGACGCCGATGTCGCCCGCCGGCACGTCGGTGTTCGGGCCGATGTACCGCCACAACTCGCTCATGAAGCTCTGGCAGAACTTCATGACTTCGTTGTCGCTCTTGCCCTTCGGGTCGAAGTCGGAGCCACCCTTGCCACCGCCCATCGGCAGCGTCGTCAGCGAGTTCTTGAAGACCTGCTCGAACGCGAGGAACTTCAGGATGCCCAGATTCACGGACGGGTGGAAGCGCAGGCCGCCCTTGTAGGGGCCGATCGCGCTGTTCATCTCGATGCGGAATCCGCGGTTCACCTGCACGTTGCCCTGGTCGTCCAGCCACGGCACCCTGAACATGATGACGCGCTCGGGCTCGAGGACGCGCTCGACGATCTTGTTCTTGCGGTATTCAGGCCGACGCTGGATGGCGAGATCCAGCGAGTCGAGCACTTCGGTGGCCGCCTGATGGAACTCCGGCTCTGCAGGGTTCTTCGCCTTGACTTCCGCCAAAAGGTCCTTCACGTAGTTCGACGCCATTCTGATCCTCCTTGAATAAAGACGGTCACAACCGCTGCATGGCTATGAAAACACTTGTATCACCGTGGAGAGCTGAACGTCTATAGACATTTAACATTTCACTTATATATATTGTTGACTACCATGGCACGACCTCTCGCGCACGACGACGTGTTCCAGGCGATCGCCAGCCCGGTCCGTCGGAGCCTGCTGGACAAACTGAGCAACAGGGAGCAGACCGTCCGCGGTTTGGCCGAATCGTTCGACCTGACGCTCCCTGCCATCTCACAGCAGTTGGCCATCTTGAGGCGCGCTGGTCTGGTCACTGCGCGCCGGGCCGGGCGATGGCGCGTCTACCGTCTCAACGCGGAACCGCTGCGCGCTGTGGGTCGCTGGCTCGAGACGTATCAGCGGTTCTGGACCTCGCGCCTCAAGGCCCTCGGCGAGGACATGAAGCGGTTCGAGAAGCAGGAAGAGCGGTGATACCATCATGGCTTCTCGCCAAAGGAGACATGCCCGTGGCGCACGAACCGATTGCCGGCGGCTCCCCGCTGACCGTCTTGGCCGAAGACGAACAGCTCCTTCGCGACAGCGTCCTCGAGTTCGCCGATCAGCGCGTCCGGCCCCTGGTCCGGGACATGGACGAGCATGCGAAGATGCCTCGCGACCTCATCGACGACCTGTTCGGGCTGGGCGTCATGGGCATCGAGGTCCCCGAGGCGTTCGGCGGCGCCGGCGCGCGCTTCTTCCACTCGGTGCTCGCCGTCGAGGCGCTGTCCCAGGTCGACCCGTCCGTCGGCCTGCTCGTTGACGTGCAGAACACGCTGGTCACCAACGCGCTGATCCGCTGGGGCAGCGACGACATCAAGCAGCGCCGCCTGCCGGCGATGGCGACCAGGACCGTGGGCGCCTACGCGCTCTCCGAGTCCGGCTCGGGCAGCGACGCGTTCGCCATGGCCACTCGCGCCACGGCAGGCGACGGGGGCTTCGTCCTGAACGGCCGGAAGCTCTGGATCACCAACGGCAACGAAGCCGACCTGTTCGTCGTCTTTGCCACCGTCAACCCGGAGGCGGGCTATCGCGGGATCACGGCGTTCCTGGTCGAACGCGGCGCGCCCGGCTTCACCGTGGGCAAGAAAGAGGACAAGCTGGGCATCCGCGCCAGCAGCACCTGCGAGTTGCTGTTCGAGGATTGCTTCGTGGCCGCCGCCGACGTGCTGGGCGAGGTGGGCAAGGGGTACAAGGTGGCGATCGAGACGCTCAACGAGGGGCGCATCGGCATCGGCGCGCAGATGATCGGACTCACCCAGGGCGCGCTCGACCACGCCGTCGCCTACACGAAAGAGCGCAAGCAGTTCGGGAAGCCGCTGGCCGACTTCCAGGCGGTGCAGTTCCAGCTCGCGCAGGCTTCAGCCGAGCTCGAGGCCGCCCGGCTCCTGGTCTACAACGCCGCTCGCCTCCGGGACGCGCGCCGGCCATTCCTGAAGGAAGCGGCCATCTGCAAGCTGTACTCGTCGCAGATCGCCGAACACGTCACGTCGCTGGCAGTCCAGCTCTTCGGCGGCTACGGCTACGTCAAGGACTACCCGGTGGAGAAGCTGTACCGCGACGCGAAGATCGGCCAGATCTACGAGGGCACCTCGAACATGCAGCTGCAGACGATTGCGAAGTTGATGCTCGGCTAGCTGGTAGCTGACAGCTGGCAGCGGAAGCCCGCGTTTCTGGATTCTGGATTCTGGCTTCTGGATTCTGTCGAGTATGACCCTGACACTCCACGTAACCGGCATGACCTGCGGCGGGTGCGAGAACGCCGTGAAGCGGGCGGTGGGCAGACTGCCTGGCGTCGCCGAGGTGAGCGCATCGCACCAGGAGCAGCGGGTGGTGGTGAGCTACGACGCCGCCCAGGCCACGCCCGAGACGATCGTGGCAAAGATCAATGGGTTGGGGTATCGGGTTGAGCGCAGTGGCCAGTGATCAGTGGTCAGTGGCCAGTCTGTCACGCGTAACCGACTGAAAACTGGCCACTGACAACTGCCCACTACTGTCCGGGCGAGTCCGCCAAGATCCGCTCGAAGACCGGCCGCAGCCGTTCCGCCGTCTGCCCCAACTCCTCGGGCAGCACGCGCACGCCGCCGACCACCGACATGAAGTTCGTGTCGCCCGACCAGCGAGGCACCACGTGGATGTGCATGTGGTCCGCGACGCCGGCGCCCGCCGGACGGCCCAGGTTCATTCCGACGTTCAGCCCTTGCGGGCGATACGCCTCGGTCAGCGCCATCTCGGCCGCCTGCGTCAGCCGCATCAGCTCCGCGAGTTCCTCCGGCGCGGCCTCCGCCAGGCTGGCGATGTGCCGGTTCGGCACCACCATCAGGTGGCCGTTGTTGTAGGGATACAGGTTGAGGATGACGAAGCTGGTGGCGCCTCGCACCAGCAGCAGAGGCGCCGCATCGTCGCCGGCCAGCGCGTCACAGAAGATACACCCCGTCGGCTCGCCGCTCGAGGTGACGTAGGCGAGCCTCCAGGACGACCAGAGGCGTTCCACGGGCGCCTTTCAGAGATGGAGGGCGTCGGGCGTCACGGGTGCGTCGTCCGCGGCCCCGGAGCGGTTGATCAGTTCCTTCAGTTCCTTGCCGGGCTTGAAGTAGGGCACCTTCTTCGGCGGCACGTCCACCTTGTCGCCCGTCTTGGGGTTCCGCCCCTTCCGCGGTTCCCGCCGGCGCAGCCGGAAGCTGCCGAAGCCTCGAAGCTCGATCTTCTCACCGCGCTGCAGCGCGTCGATGATGCTCTTGAAGACCGTGTCGACGATGACCTCCGAGTGCTTCTTCGTGAGGTCAGAAACCCGGGAGACCTCCTCCACGAGTTCCGCCTTCGTCATGCTGCCCCCTGGTATCACAGGCTCTCTCCTCACAGACAGCTGGCAGCCGACAGCTGGCAGCCGGCAGCGGATCGTGGGGAATCCGCTGCCAGCGACCCGCTGACAGCTGCCCGCTACGCCGCTACTCCAGGTTCTTCAGATGCTCGGCAATCGTCGCGCCGACACTGCCGCCATCCGTATAGCCCTGCCACTCCGTCCGCTCCTGATCGACACGCAGGGCGCGGATGCTGAGCCCGATTTTCCGCTCGCCCGGGCTGAGCTTGATGACCTTCATCGGGTAGGTGTGGTCCACCTGGAGGTCGATCTTCTCGCCGCCGGCCTGCGATTCGTCGAACTCGGACACGTGAATCAGCCCCTCGATCCCCTCTGCCAGCTCGACGAACGCGCCGAAGTTGGTCAGCCGGACGACCTTGCCCTCCACCGTGTCGCCCACCTGGTGGCGCGAGAAGAACTCGTCCCAGATGTCGGTGGCCAGCTGCTTCAGGCCGAGCGACAGCCGCTGGTTCTCGGCGTCGATATTGAGGACGATGGCCTCGACCTTGTCCCCCTTCTTGAGCACCTCGGACGGGTGCTTCACGCGCTTGCTCCACGACATGTCCGAGATGTGAATCAGGCCGTCGATGTCCTCCTCGACCTCGACGAACGCGCCGAACTCGGTCAGGTTGCGCACCTTGCCGACGATGCGGGCGCCCACCGGGTAGCGATCGGCGAGCTCCTGCCATGGGTTCGAGCCGATCTGCTTGAGACCGAGCGAGATCCGTCGCGCCTGCGGGTCGAGCCCGAGGACCATCGCCTCGACCGTGTCGCCGACGTTGAGCAGCTTCGACGGATGCTTGACCCGCTTGCTCCACGACATCTCGGACACGTGGATGAGCCCCTCGACGCCGGCTTCGAGCTCGATGAAGGCGCCGTAGTCGGTCAGGCTCACCACCCGGCCCCCGACCCGCATGCCCACCGGATACCGCTCCGCCACCGCCGACCACGGGTCGGCGCTGAGCTGCTTGTACCCGAGCGAGACGCGCTCGGTCGCCGCGTCGTACTTGAGGACGATGACGTCGATCTCGTCGTTGACCTTGAACAGTTCCGACGGGTGCCCCACGCGTCCCCACGACATGTCGGTGATGTGCAGCAGGCCGTCGATCCCGCCGAGGTCGATGAACGCGCCGTAGTCGGTGATGTTCTTCACCACGCCGCGCAGCAGCTTCCCCTCGGCCAGCGTCTCGAGCGTGTGCTTCTTCTTCTCGGTATTCTCTTCTTCGAGGAGGACCTTCCGCGAGAGGACGATGTTCCCCCGCTTCTTGTTCACCTTGATGACGCGCATGCGGAGTTCCTGGCCGCGCAGCGCATCCAGGTTGCGTACGGGACGAACGTCCACCTGCGAACCGGGCAGGAACGCCCGCACGCCGATGTCCACCGCCAGTCCGCCCTTGATTCGCTCGATGACCCGGCCGATCACGACCTTCTTGTCGAGATAGGCCTTCTCCACGTCGTCCCAGATCTTCATCTTCTCCGCTTTTTCGCGGGAGAGGACGACGTAGCCGTCGCGGTCCTCGGTGCGCTCCAGCAGCACGTCCACGATGTCGCCGGGCTGAACGGTGACCTGGCCGTTCTCGTCCAGGAACTCCTGGACCCCGATGATGCCTTCAGACTTGTACCCGACGTCGACGACAACCTCGGACTCCGTGACCTTCAGGACCGTGCCCTTGACGACCTCGCCCTCCGCTATGTTGCGGAAGCTGCTGTCGTAGAAGTCGAGGAGCTGGGCGTATTCAGTCGAGTCGGTGTCGAGCTGGTCACCGGGTTCCTCGGGGGTCCCGGCGGCCTGTGTCGGCTCACCTCCCTTGTGCTGGAGCTCCGGGGCGATCGCCCCCGTGGCTTCCAGATCCGAACGATTCGTGGTGTTGGCTTCCGCCATGTGTAACGAGTCCTCCTCTGTCGAGATGACCGGTTCACAGCACCGGCGGGCTGAAGTTGCGAATCGCTCAATGGCGATAAGCAGAACATTCTACGACAGTTATCGCCACAGCGTCAAGAAAGGAAGGGCGGCCGGGGGCTGGGCGACGCCACGCGCGGCGCCCGGCGCGACCACGAGGAGGGTTCGTGTCAGCTCGCCGAGGTCACATCCGGCTCGAGGAAGGACATCAGCGACCGGAGTCTCGCGCCGACCTGTTCGATCGGGTGCGACCGCTCGCGGCGGCGTGCCTCGAGGAACTCCGGCCGGCCTCGACGGTTCTCCTCGATCCAGGCGCGGGCGAAGCGGCCGTCCTGGATCTCGGCGAGCATCCGCCGCATCTCGTCGCGTACCGCCGGGCCGATGATCCGCGGCCCGCCTGTGTAGTCGCCATGCTCGGCCGTATCGCTCACCGAGTGGCGCATGAACGTCAGGCCGCCGCGGTACATGAAATCCACGATCAGCTTCAGCTCGTGGAGGCACTCGAAGTAGGCGATCTCCGGCTGGTACCCCGCCTCGACCAGCGTGTCGAATCCGGCCTTGACGAGCGCGCTCGCGCCGCCGCACAGCACGGCCTGCTCGCCGAACAGGTCGGTCTCGGTCTCCTCGGCAAACGTCGTCTCGATGACGCCGGCCCGCGTCGCACCGATGCCGGCCGCGTAGGAGAGCGCCAGGTCCCGCGCTCGGCCCGTGGCGTCCTGATGCACCGCCAGCAGCGCCGGCGTGCCGCCGCCCTCGACAAAGACCTCGCGCACGCGGTGCCCCGGCGCCTTGGGCGCCACCAGCGAGACGTCAATCCCGGAGGGCGGCACGATCGTCGCGAACCGGATGTTGAAACCGTGGGCGAACATCAGGGAGTCGCCCGGACGAAGGTGCGGCCGAATCGACTCCTCGTAGATCGCCGGCTGCGCCGTGTCGGGCGCCAGGATCATGACGACGTCTGCCCAGTCGGCCGCCTCCGCGACCGACGTCGCCTCCAGGCCCGCCGCTCGCGCCTTGTCGGCTGACGCGCTGCCGGCCTAGAGCCCCACACGGACGGTGGCGCCGCTGTCCCGCAGATTCAGCGCGTGCGCGTGCCCCTGCGAACCGTATCCGATGATGCCGACCCGCCGCGCGCGGATGAGCGAGAGGTCGGCGTCCTTGTCGTAGTACATCGTGGCCATCGAATCGCGTCCTCGTGTCAGGCGCCCGGCTCGACGCCGGGCGCAACGGTTGTCGTGAAGGCCGGGGGCGAGTCGAGGCTGGCGACCGACGAGCCCCGGCGCATGGCCACCCGTCCGGTGCGAACCATCTCCAGCACGCCGAACGGCCGCAGCACCTGCAGAAGGCCGTCCACCTTGTCCTCGGTGCCGGTGGTCTCGACGATGAGCGAGTCGGCGGCGACGTCAACGACGCGGGCGCGGAACACCTGCACGAGTTGCATGATGTCGGCCCGCGACTCCGGCGTGCACGCGACCTTGATCATGGCCAGGTCGCGGCAGACGGCCGGCTGCTCGGTGATGTCCTCGACGCGCACGACGTCCACGAGGCGCGCCAGCTGCGCCCCGAGCCGCCTGGCCCCGTCGCGGTCGGCGCCGACGACGACCGTCATGCGGGCCAGGCCCGCCGTATCGGTCCGGCCGACGGTGAGCGAGTCGAGGAGGAACGGCCGGCGCCTGCAGACCGACGCCACGCGGCTCAGGGCGTCGCGGCCGTCCTCGATGTAGACCACGAGAGTGTGGAGCATCCCGGCTACGCTCCCCTGCCGGCCGGCGCGACGCGCCGGGGCCACTGCCGCGGCCGGCGGATCATCTGGTGCAGGCTCGCGCCGTTGGGCACCATCGGGTAGACGCAGTCGTCGGTTTCCACACTGAACTCCACGAGCATCGGGCCGGCGTGGCTCCGGGCGTCCCGGATGGCGGGCGCCACCTCGGCGCGGGTCGTCACGCGCCGCGCCTCGATTCCGTAGGCCCGGGCGACAGCGCAGAAGTCCGGCCCCCACAGCGGCGTCGCCTCGTAGCGGCCGCCGTAGCTGACCTCCTGGAGCTGCCGCACCATGCCCAGGCAGCTGTTGTTGAGGACCGCGATCTTGAGGGGGAGTCCCTCCTGCCGCACCGTGGCGAGTTCGGCCATCGTCATCTGGAGGCCGCCGTCGCCCACGACGGCCCAGACCTCCGCGTCGGGCCGGGCGAGCTTGGCGCCGATCGCCGCGGGCAGCGCGAACCCCATGGTGCCGAGGCCACCCGAGGTGATGAGCGAGCGCGGGCGCTCGTGGCGGTAGTACTGCGCCTCCCACATCTGGTTCTGGCCGACGTCGCTGACGATGACGGCATCGCCGCCGGCCTGCCGCGACAGCGCGTCGATCACGTGCGGGCCGTGCAGCGTGCCGGTGTCCGCCCGGCGGAGGATGTCGCGGGAGCCGGCCTCGTGACGCGCCGCCTCGATGCGGGCGACCCACTCCGGCCGGCCGCCCTTCCGGGCGCGGGGGCGCAGCGCGGCCAGGACCTCGCGGACGTCGCCGTGGAGCGCCACGTCCGCCCTCACGATCTTGTCGATCTCGGCTGCGTCGATCTCGACGTGGATCTTGCGCGCCCCGGTGGCGTAGCCTTCGATGGCGCCGACGGCCCGATCGTCGAAGCGCACGCCGAGCGCGATCAGCAGGTCCGCGTCCTGGACCGCCTGGTTCGCCCATGCCGCGCCGTGCATGCCGATCATCCCGAAGGCCAGCGGGTGCGACGCGGGCAGCGCGCCGATGCCGAGCAGCGTCGTCACCACCGGGATACCGGTGCGGTCCACGAACGCGCGCAGTTCATCCGCGGCGCCGGAGAGCACGATGCCGTGGCCCGCGAGGATCAGGGGACGCTGGGCGCCGGCGATGAGCGCGAGCGCCGCATCGAGGCCGGCGGCGGACGGCCGCGGGGCCTGCCGGACCCTGCGGCGCGGGGCGGCGGCCTCCCAGTCGAAGGCTGCGGTGCCCTGCTGGGCGTCCTTCGTGAGGTCGACCAGCACCGGCCCCGGCCGCCCGGACGCGGCGATCTCGAACGCCTCGCGGAGCACCGGCGCGACGTCTGCCGGGTCGGTCACCTGGTAGTTGTGCTTCGTGATGGGCAGGGTGATGCCCGTGATGTCCACTTCCTGAAAGGCGCCGAACCCGATCTGGCCGCTGCTCACCTGGCCCGTGATGCACACGATCGGAGACGAGTCCATCATCGCGGTCGCGATGCCGGTCACCAGATTCGTGGCCCCGGGGCCCGACGTCGCCATCGCCACGCCGACCCGGCCGGTGGCGCGGGCGAAACCGTCCGCCATGTGCGCGGCGCCCTGCTCGTGCCGCACGAGCACGTGGCGGATGGACGACTGCGCCAGCGCATCGTAGGTCGGCAGGATGGCCCCGCCCGGGTACCCGAAGACGTGGGTGACCCCAAGGCGCTCGAGCGTCCGCCACACGATGGCGCCGCCGGCGAACATGTCGGGTTCGAGGCCGGGACGGGCGCGGCGCGAAGTCGATCGGGCGATCATGGTTCGCTCTCCAGGACGGCGCCGATCGCCGCCGACGACACGAGGCGCGCGTAGCGCCCAAGGACGCCGCCGCGGTACCGGTGCGGCGCGGGCGCCCACTCCGCCAGGCGGCGCTCGAGTTCCCCACCGGGCAACCGGACGTCGAGCCGCCGCGCGTCGACGTCGAAGTCGATGATGTCTCCGTCGCGCACAGTGGCGATCGGGCCGCGCCGGGCAGCCTCGGGGGCCACGTGGCCCGCCATCAGGCCGCGCGTGGCCCCTGAGAACCGGCCGTCGGTGACCAGGGCCACGGTGTCGCCGAGGCCGGCGCCGTTGATCGCCGCGGTCACGCCCAGCATCTCGCGCATGCCCGGGCCGCCGCGCGGACCCTCGTTGCGGATCACCACCACGTCGCCCGCCGAGATCGCGCCGGCGTGCACCGCCGCGAAGGCTGATTCCTCGTCCTCGAACACGCGCGCTGGACCCGTGTGGCGACGCCGCGAGTAGCCCGCCACCTTCACCACGCAGCCCTCCGGCGCGAGGTTGCCCTTGAGGATGGCGAGGCCGCCCGACGCCGCGAGCGGGTCGGTCACGGGCCGCACGACCTGCTGACCAGGTGTTTCGACCGCGCCCGCCACCGAGCCGCCCAGCGTGCCGTTGACCGTGACGACGTCGCCGCGGAGGAGTCCGGCCTCGAGAAGGCGCCGCGCCACGAGCGGCGTACCGCCGGCGCGGAACAGATCCACCACCGTGTAGCGCCCGCCCGGCTTCAGATCGGCGATGAGCGGGGTGCGCCGGCTGATCGCGTCGAAGTCGTCGAGGTCGAGCGCGACGCCCGCCTCGCGGGCGATCGCCAGCAGGTGCAGCACGGCGTTGGTGGATCCGCCGGTCGCCGCCACGCCCGCGATGGCGTTTTCGAGCGCCGCCCGCGTCAGAATCGTGCGCGGGGTGAGGCCTGCGGCAATCGCCCGGACGGCGATCTCACCCGCCTGCCTCGCCACTGCGGCCCGCGCGTGGGCCGTGGCCGGGACGTTCGCGCTGCCCATCGGCGAGATCCCCAGGAACTCGCAGGCCAGCGCCATCGTGTTGGCGGTGAACTGCCCCCCGCACGCCCCGGCACCAGGGCACGCGCCCCCCTCGAGGTCCTTCAGCCCTTCGTCCGACAGCCGGCCCGCCGAGTGCGCGCCAACCGCCTCGAACACGTCTTGAATCGTCACGTCCCGCCCGGCGACGCGGCCGGGCGCGATCGGGCCGCCGTAGAGGACCAGGCCCGGCACATCGAGTCGGGCCAGCGCCATCACGGCGCCCGGAATCGTCTTGTCGCAGCCGACGAGCGCCACCAGGCCGTCGAGCTGGTGTCCGAGCACGACCAGTTCGATCGAGTCGGCGATGACCTCTCGGCTGACGAGCGACGCGCGCATCCCTTCGGTGCCCATCGCAATCCCGTCCGAGACCGCGATCGTGCCGAACTCCAGCGGGACCGCGCCGGCGGCGCGGATGCCCGCCTTCACCTCGCACGCGAGGTCTCGGAGGTGGAGGTTGCACGGGCCGATCTCCGTCCAGGTGTTGGCGACGCCGACCAGCGGCCGCGAGAAGTCGTCGTCGGACAGGCCGGCGGCGCGGAGCATGGCGCGCGCCGGCGCACGGCTCGGGCCGCGGGTGATCGCCTGGCTGCGCGTGGGTCGTGGTTGGGTCATCGGGTCCTCGGCCGCAGGCGCCGGCACGGGCCGGCCCTGCCGCGGATAGGGACCATCTTCGCCAACCCGGAGCTATGTGTCCAATTTATACTTAAGGCGAGTTGTATAAGTATTGCTAACTCTATGAGCGAGACCGACGGCTGCGGTGCGGCACGCCTAATGCCATCGCCTGCGCGATGCGTCGCGCGAGGCCGCCTGCACGGCCGTCGGCGCGGGCCGGTGGGGCCTCACGGGCGGCCGCCTGCGGCCGACCGCACGACCTCGAGCACCCGGGCGACGACGTCCTCGACCGGCACGCCGGTCGTGTCGATCACGTGGGCGTCGGCGGCGACGGCGAGCGGCGCCACGGCGCGGGTGCGGTCGGACTGGTCGCGGGCGTCGAGTTCGGCGGCCACCTGGGCCACGTCGCGGGGGCCGCTGTGCGCCGCGTCGAGCAACCGCCGGCGGGCGCGCTCCTCCGACGAGGCGTCGAGGTAGATCTTCACCGCGGCGTCGGGAAAGACGACGGTGCCGATGTCGCGGCCTTCCATCACCAGACCACCGTCGGCGCCCATGCGGCGCTGCCGCGCCACGAGCGAGATTCGCACGCCCGGCACGCGAGCGACGCGCGAGGCGGCCCGGTCGATCTCGGGGTTGCGAATCGCGGCCGTGACGTCCACGCCGTCCACCCGGATCCTGCCACCGGTCGCCTCGATCGCCAGGCCCTCGGCCAGCGCTGTCAGGGCCGCCTCGTCGCCAAGCGGCACCTGGTCACGGAGCGCCCGCCAGGCCACGCCGCGATACATGGAACCGGAGTCGACGTGCCGGTAGCCGAGGGCGTCGGCAACCGCCCGCGCCACCGTGCCCTTGCCCACTCCCGACGGACCGTCAATGGCGATGATCATCATGAGTCGCGGCTGGCGGCAGGTGGTACAACCACCGGTTCCTGTCGCCGGCTCCGGAGAGGCAGGCGCGGACCGGGTCGGCGCGCAGGGCGACTTGTGAGGTCTGCCGAGCGGAGCCCGGAGCCGACGAACCGGGCCACGACTGCCGTCTCACCGCCGGCGACACAGTGTAACATTCTCGGATGCGCTCACCGACCCGATGGGCGGTCGGCCTGCTGGCAACCGCCGCGCTCCTGCTGGCCGTCCGCGCGGCGATCCGCCCGTATGTGCGCGCCACGTCGCTCATCATCAGGTCGGCCGGCCTCGAGCGCGATCATCCGACGCTGGCGGCCCTCCAGACCGATGCGGTCGCCGAACGGAGCGACACGGTACCGTCGCGCTTCGGCCCCCTCCGGGCGAGGCTCTACACCCCCAAGACGCGCACCGAGGGCGCGCTGCTGCTGGCGCCAGGCGTGAACGCGCTCGGCATCGACGAGCCGCGCCTCGTCTCATTCGCGCGGAACCTCGCGTCCAGCGGGTTCATCGTGCTGACGCCCGAGTTGCCGGACCTCAGCCGCTATCTGGTGACGGCCCGCTCGACCGGCATGCTGGAGGATGCGGCGCTCTGGTTCTCCCGCCGGACCGACCTCACCCGCGGCCACCGGATCGGGATGGCTGGGATCTCCTTCGCGGGCGGCCTCTCGGTAGTGGCGGCCGGCCGGCCGAGCCTCGCGGGCCGGCTGGCGTTCGTGTTTTCGTTCGGCGGCCATGCGAACTTCCAGCGAGTGGTCCGCTACCTGTGCTCGGGCGCCGAGCCTCCGGCGCCGGGGCTCGACCATCCGCCGCGCGTTCCGCCCCCGCACGACTACGGCGTGGCCGTCGTCGCACTCGGCCTGGCCGAACAGCTCGTGCCCGCGGACCAGGTGGGACCGCTGAAGACCGGCATCCTCAGGTTCCTCCACGCGTCGCACCTGGCGCTGTTCGACCAGAAGAAGGCCGAGCAGGAGTTCGCGGAGGCGCGCGCGATGGAGGCGACAATCGCAGAGCCGGGCCGGACTTTCCTGCGCCTCGTGAACATCCGGGACGTCGCCACGCTCGGGCCGAAGCTGCTCCCCTATGTCGCCAACCTCGGCGACGACCCCGCCCTGTCGCCCGATCGGTCGCCCGCGCCCGACACGCCGGTGTTCCTTCTGCACGGCGCCGAGGACAACGTGGTTCCCGCACTCGAGACGCTGCGCCTCGGCCGGCACCTCGCGGCGCGCACGGCGGTGCACATCCTGCTGACGCCGCTCATCAGCCATGCGGAAGTCGACAGGCCGGCGTCAACGAGCGAGGTCGTGAGCCTGGTCAGGTTCTGGGCGGGGATGTTCTAGGAACTGACGGTGTCAGTCGGGGCGCTTCGCGCGTCAGTCGGCGCCTCGCCTGTCAATCGGAGGGCTCGATGAAGGGTCGGAACTGACGCCGACTAGTCGCTACTCGCGCTGACTGGTCGACGCTCGCGCCGAATGGTCGGCATCCACACAGCGTAGTCCGACGTCACGCTGATGCGCCCACGCATCCCCATCAGCCTGACCCTTCATCGTCAGGTCCGACCCTTCATCGTCAGCCCCGACCCTTCATCGTCAGGTCCGACTGATCCCGGCCGCCCTTCTGAGCGCGTCAATCTCGCGCGGCGTCAGCGGCCTGCACATCCCCGGCTTCAGGTCAGGAGCGCGGAGCGGGCCGAAGCGGACGCGGCGCAACCGCACCACCTGGTGGCCCACGGCCTCGCACACGCGCCGCACCTGCCGCGTCCGCCCTTCGTGCAGCGTGATGGAGAGCAGCGACTGATCGGCATGCTGCCCGACGCCGGAGGCCACGAGCGAGACCTCGGCCGGCGCGGTCTTCCGGCCGTCGAGGACGACGCCCCGCGCGAGTCGGCTGATCGCGCGGGCGTCCGGAACGCCGCGGACTCGGGCATGGTATTCGCGCGCCACCTCGTGGCTCGGGTGCGTGAGCGCCGCGGCCAGGTCGCCATCGTTCGTCAGAATCAGGAGCCCTTCCGAATCGTAGTCGAGGCGGCCGACCGGGTAGACGTAGTCGTGGAGCTTCGGCACGAGGTCGAGGACGGTTGGCCGACCTTCCGGATCCGACCGGGTCGTCACGTATCCGCGGGGCTTGTTGAGGACGAGGTAGAGCCGCCGGGTCTCGCGCTTGATGGCGCGGCCATCGACGCGGATATCGTCACGACCGGGATCGGCGCGCGTGCCCAGCTCGCGCACGGTCTCGCCGTTGACGGTCACGCGCCCCTCCGCCATCAGGCGCTCGGCCGCCCGCCGGGAGGCCACCCCCGCGCCGGAGAGGATCTTCTGAAGCCGAATCTCCATAGATGCAGGAGCTACTGAGGCTCTTCCGGATACAGCGTCTTGTCCGGATCCGGGCCGGCGTCGAGCGGCAGCGGGATCTCGGACGGCCCGGCATCGGCCAACCCGCTCGGCGGCTCGAAGCCGAGCACGTCGGCCATATCCTCCATCTTCGGGAGGTCGTTGAGGTCCCGCAGCCCGAACCGGATCAGGAACTCCCGCGTCGTCGCGTAGAGGAACGGGCGGCCGACGACCTGCTTGCGCCCGGCGATCTTCACCAGCCGGCGCTCGAGCAGCGTCCCGACAACGCCCGCCGTGTTCACGCCGCGAATCTCGGTGATCTCGGGCGCCGTGATCGGCTGCTTGTAGGCGATGACGGCCAGCGTCTCGAGCGCGGCGACGGAGAGCTTCTGCGACTTCCGCTCGTGGAACAGGCGGCGCACCCACTCGGACAGCTCGGCGCGCGTGACGATCTGATAGCCGCCGGCCACCTCCACCAGCTCGAGGCCGCCGCGTCCTTCCGCGTAGTCTCGCCGGAGCGCGTCGAAGGCGGCCTGCACGTCCTCGCGCGGCTCCGATTCGAGCACCTTGAACAGAGTCTTCGGCGTGAGCGGGTCCGGGGAGGCGTAAACCAGCGCTTCGATGACGGCCGTCAGCTCGGCCGACACCGCCGCGGGCCCGACCTCGGTCGCTGGTTCCGCAGGCGCCGGGCTGGCCACCGGCGCATCGTGACCCGCTGCGAGCTGCGAGCTGCCCGCTGCCAGCCGTTCCTCGTCCGCTGCCGGCTGCGAGCTGCCAGCTGCCAGCTGATTGTCGTCCTGCTCGGTCATGGTCCACCTACCGCCCGACAGCGGCGGTCTTCGATTTGTAGATCCGGATTGGCCCGAACGAGCCGGCCTGGAACACGCGCACCAGCTTCAGTCGGATCATCTCCAGCAGCGCCAGGAACGTCACGATGAGGTCGCCCTTCGACGACACGTCCTCGAAGAGGTCCTCGAAGCCGCACGCCTCGGTTTCCGAGAGCCGGGCCAGCATCTGCTCGATGCGCGTCTCGATCGGAATCTGCTCGGAAGGCAGCGCGACCGTCGGCCGGTTCTTCGCGCGCTCGAGCACCGACTTGAACGCCGCGATCAGACTGAAGAGATCGACCTCCACCTCGGGCTCGTATTCGTCGCCCGCGATGGGCGCGACGCGGCCGTCTGGCCTCTGCCACTGCGCCTCCCGCAGCGTCTCGCGCTCGTGGAGCAGCTCGGCCGCGTGCCGATACCGCTCGTGCTCGACCAGCCGGCGCATGAGCGCCTCGCGCGGGTCCTCCGCGGGATCTTCCTGGGCCGGGTCGGGGCGCGGCAGCAGCATCCGCGATTTGATGTGGATGAGGGTCGCCGCCATCACCAGGAACTCCCCGGCGACGTCGAGGTTCAACTCCTGCAGCAGCTTCAGGTATTCGAGGTACTGAGCGGTGATGAGCGCGATCGGAATGTCGTAGATGTCCACCTCGTTGCGCTTGATGAGGTGAATGAGCAGATCGAGGGGCCCCTCGAAACGATCGAGCTTGACCGCGTAGCTGTCGGCCGACGATTCGAATTCGTCCGCAATCGTGCAATCCATGCCCCGAGTGGTCTCCCCGCTCCCTGAGCCTTGAGCCCTGAGCCTTGAGCCCTATCTGTAGCTGACCTTCACCGCCTCCCGCACCCGCGTCATCGTCTCCTTCGCGACCGCGCGCGCCCGGGCCGAGCCCTCGAACAGAATCTCCCTGATTCGCCCGGGGCGGGCGAGCGCGTCCGCGCGTCGTCCGCGCATCGGCTCCAGCATCCCGTTCAACGCCGCGGCGAGCTTCTTCTTCACCTCGACGTCGCCCACCTTGCCGGTCCGGTAGCGCGTCTTGAGGTCCTCGACCTCGTCCGCGTCGCGATTGAAGGCGTCGTGGTACATGAATACCGGGTTGCCTTCGACGGTGCCCGGAATGTCCGCCCGGACACGTTTCGGGTCCGTGTACATGCTCATCACCTTCTTCCGCACCGTCTCCGCGTCGTCCGACAGATCGATGGCGTTGCCGTAGCTCTTGCTCATCTTCCGGTTGTCGAGACCGGGCAGACGCGGGAACGTGGTGAGCAGCGGCTGCGGCTCGGTCAGCACGCCCTTGAGGACCGTCTCGCCGTCGCGGCCCTGCAGGGCCGCGGCATCCTGTGCCCCTGCCTTGTAGAAGTTGTTGAACCGGCGGACGACCTCGCGGGAGAGTTCGAGGTGCGGCACCTGGTCCTCGCCGACCGGCACGAACTGGGCGTCGTACATCGCCACGTCGGCCGTCTGGAGGAGCGGATAGCCGAGGAATCCGAGCGTCGAGAGATCCTTGTCGGACAGCTGCTCGCGCTGCTCCTTGTAGGTCGGCACGCGCTCCAGCCACGGGATCGGCACGACCATCGACAGCAGCAGGAACAGCTCCGCGTGCTCGGGCACGAGCGACTGGACGAACAGCGTCGATCGCTCGGGATCGAGGCCCGCGGCAATCCAGTCGGCCGCGTTGTCGTAGGCGGATGGCACGAGACCCGACGGGTCGGCGTAGTCGCTGGTCAGCGCGTGCCAGTCGGCGACGAAGTAGAAACAGTCGTACTGGTCCTGGAGCGGCACCCAGTTGCGAAGCGCGCCCACGAGGTGGCCGAGGTGCAGGCGTCCGGTCGGCCGCATGCCGGAGACAACGCGAGGTTTCATAGGAGCCACGACAGCACGAAGTTGTACGGCACGCCGACCACGAGGCTGAAGCCGCCCGAGAGCAGCAGCGCGTAGAGCAGCAGGAATCCGTACGGGCGAATGCGATCCAGGCCGGCCGCCAGGCGCTCGGGCAGCACGCCGGCCAGCACAGAACTCCCGTCCAGCGGCGGGATCGGCAGCAGGTTGAAGATCGCCAGGAGCACGTTGATCTGGAGCGCGCTCCAGGCGAGGCTCGTGAGCGGCGCGATCACGGCCGCGCCGGCCGCCGGCATCCCGGTCGCGCCGCCCAGGCCGAGAAGCGACCGCAAGGCAACCGTCGCCACGAACGCCAGCGCGAGGTTGCTCAACGGCCCCGCTGCTGCCACCATCAGGTAGTCCCGCCTCGGCCGTTCGAACCGCCACGTACTCACCGGGACCGGCTTGGCCCACCCGATGAGCGGCGCGCCCGTGATCATTCCAAGCAGCGGGAACAGCAGCGTGCCGACGGGATCGATGTGGACAGCCGGGTTGAGTGACACACGGCCTAGAAGCCTCGCCGTCGGATCCCCGAGGCGGTCTGCGGCCCACGCGTGAGCGGATTCGTGCACCGTCAGCGAGAAGACCAGCACGAGCAGCGAGATGAAGAGCTGACCGATGTTGATGTCCACGAGAACCTAGAAGAGTACCACGAACCGGCCATCTTGCGAACGCGCGAGCTTGCGAACGCGCGATCTGCACGTCTGGCGAACCGGGCTGGCCGCCACGCGTGCCGGTCAGCGGGCGGCGGCGAAGTGGGCGAGCACCGCGTCGGCCACCTTCGGGCCAACGAGGGCGGTGAGGTCCTCGCGACTGGCGCGACGCAGGCCGGCCAGGCTGCCGAAGGCGGTGAGCAGGGCGCGGCGCCGGCGCGGGCCGACGCCGGGAACGGCGTCGAGCTCGGAGCGCAGGTCCCGCATCCGTCGCGCCTGGCGATGGAAGGTGACGGCGAACCGGTGCGCCTCGTCGCGCACCTGCTCGAGGAGGAGGAGCGCGGGGCTCGAGCGCGGCAGCGCGAGCGGCTCGTCGCGGTCGCGAGTGAACACCAGCTCCTCCCTCTTCGCGAGGCCGACGGCGACCAGGCTGGATAGCCCCAGTTCCTCGAGGGCCGCGTAGGCGGCCGAAAGCTGCCCCTTGCCGCCGTCGATCACGATCAGGTCCGGGAACGGACCGCCGCCTTCCAGCGCGCGGCGGTACCGGCGCAGGACCACCTGGCTCATGGCGGCGACGTCGTCGAGGAATCGAGGCTCGGTCGAGGGGCGGCGGCTGGCCGCCGGCGGCTCGGTGGCCGGGCGCACGCGGAACTTCCGGTACTCCGAGCGCTTCATCCGGCCCTCTTCGCACACCACCATCGATGCGACCGTGTCGCGCCCCTGGATGGTCGAGATGTCGAAACACTCGATCCGCCGCGGCAGCGCCGGCAGGCCGAGCACGGCGCGCAGCATCTCGAGGCCGTCGTAGTGGGCCGCGCCGCCCTGGTTGAACCGCGCCCGATAGGCCTGATCGGCGTTCCGCGCGACGAGGTCGAGCAGGCCGCGCTTGTCGCCGCGCTTCGGCACCACCACGCGCACGCGCCGCCCTGCCAGGGCCGTGAGCCACGTCTCGATCGACTCGGCGTCGGTCAACTCCAGCGGAAGGTGGATCTCCGGCGGCACCTCGCGGTCGGCGTAGAACTGCGGCAGCGTCGCCTGCAGCACCTCTCCGTCGCCAGTTCCTTCGGGAGGAGCTTGAGGGATGTCGGCGACGAGGCTCACGCGCTCGACCACGCGGCCGCGGCGCACCTGGAACACCTGGACGACGGCGCCCGCCGGACCGGTCTTGAGTCCGAAGACGTCCCGGTCTCCGAGCTCGACCGACGCCATCTTCTGCTGACGGTCGCGAAGCGTCTGGACCGTGCGCGTCGCATCCCGCCAGTGCGCCGCCTCCTCGAAGCGCTCCGCGTCCGCCGCCTCGACCATCCGCCGGCCCAGCGCCTCGAGCAGTTCGTCCGTGCGCCCTTCGAGGAACAGCCGCGCGTCGACGACGGCTGCGGCATACCGCGCGGGGCTGCAAATCGCGTCCACGCACGGAGCCACGCACCGCTTGATGTCGTACTCGAGGCAGGGGCGGCCGCGGCGTCCGTCGATCGTCTCGTTGCACGAGCGAATGCCGAAGAGCCGGTGGCTGAGCGCCATGACGCGGCGCGCCAGGCTGGCCGGCATGAACGGGCCGGCATACACGCTGCCGTCCCGCTCCACGCGCCGGGCCACGAGCACCCGCGGACAGGGCTCGGCGGCCGTCAGCTTCAAGTACGGGTAGTTCTTGTCGTCGCGCAGCAGGATGTTGTACTTCGGCGTCCGCTGCTTGATCAGGTTGTTCTCGAGCGCCAGCGCCTCGACCACCGAATCGGTCAGGACGACGTCGAGTCCGCCGGCCTCGTCGAGAAGGGCGTCGGTCTTCGGACTCGTGCCGCGTGCGCCCAGGTAGCTCCGGACGCGGTCGCGCAGCGAGCGCGCCTTGCCGACGTAGATGGTCTCGCCGGCGGCATTGCTGAACAGGTAGACGCCGGGCTGCTCGGGGAGACGATCAATCCGGCTCTTGAGATCGCGGATGGGCATGGACTACTATGACTTGCCTCTCGCGGGGCGGGCCCAGCCTCAATTATAGCGGACCGTTCCCGGCGGGCAGGCATCGGCCTGGAACTCGAGCCGCCCATGACGTTTACAGGCGTAATCGGAAAGGCCTGCAACCTCCCGCTCCGCGGCATCATCGCGCTGTGCGTGGCGCTCCGCATCTCGCCCAACGTCCTCACCTTCACGGGAGTGGTCGTCAACGTGACCGCCGCCTGGCTGCTGGGCATCGGCTACTTCTGGTCCGCCGGCTTCGTGATGCTGGCCGCCAACATCTTCGACTACATCGACGGCAAGGTGGCGCGGGCACGGTCGCGCGAAACCGCGTTCGGGGCGTTCTGGGACTCGGTCATGGACCGGTTCTCGGACATCACGCTCTTCATCGGGCTCATCTACCTCTACGCGAAGGCCGACAGCGTGAGATACGTCATCATCGCGTCCCTGGCGATGATGTTCTCGGTCATGACCAGCTACACGCGCGCCCGCGCCGAGTCGATGATCGAGAAGTGCAAGGTCGGCTTCATGGAGCGGCCCGAGCGTATCGTGCTGTTCATGATTGGCGCGTTCACGAACCGGATGGCGGCGGTCATGTGGGTGATTCTGGTCCTGTCGATCGTGACCGTCGCAGACCGGATCTACTTCACGTGGCGGGAGCTGAACGGCGTGAAGGAGAGCAAGAAGCCGCTGGTGGCGCACGTGCTGTGGCGCGCGCTCTTCTGGACCGACGAACGGACCTCCTGGCAGTACGATCTGTGGGTGGTCACCATCCTCGCCTTCGTGTGGCTCACACCCCCCGCCTGGGTCCGCGACCCTATCGCCTCGGGTCACGGGCTGATCGGGTGGATTCTCGGACGGTAGAGACCCGCCTCGCCGCTACTCTTGGCGCCGGTAGAGAAGGTACTCGCCCTGCCTGCGGACCAGCGCAAGGCCTTCAGCGGTCCGCGCCCGTCGGGTGAGCAGGAAGTCCCCCGGCTTGCTGTCGCGCAGGAAGCTCGCCGTATCTGGCGCGAGGCCGTGGGTTGCACCGACCAGGGCCCGAATCACGAAGAGTTCCCCGCGATCAAATCGCCGCCGGAACACGGTGTGCCCCTTCAGTTGGCCGCGCTCCGCGAGGAGAAACCCCTGGGAGGAACTTGCCAGATCCCGGTAGTGGTACCAGTACCAGATCAGCCGCGCTTCGGCCGAAGCGACGATCAGCACCAGAACCGCGCCTAGCAGCAGGGCCCGCCGTGATCGCCAGGGAGGCTTCGCGGCGGTAGCGCGCCCAACCGCTTGCGCGATCACGCCACCTGCGGCGATGGCAAAGACCGGGAAGAACGGGTGCAGGTACCACGACAGCTTGGTCCGCATCGCCGTGGGAATCAGGATGGCAGTCGCGGCCCAGACCAGCAACAGCGACACCTCCGTGGCCCTGGCGCTGCCGCGCTGCACGAGAAGGCGCAGCTTGGCCAGCGGCACGGGGTAGAGCACCCACGCGGCGACGACGGCAATCAGCCAGTCGAAGTGGGCCCTGTGGAAGACGGTCAAGTAGTAGAAGACCGGCTTGCGATGGCCCTCGATGGCGTGCGCGCTGCGCGCGACGAAGTCGTACCAGAACATCTGCGACAGGAACTTCCATTCGTCCAACCGCCAGCGCGCCACAGCCCAGGCTCCCACCGGCAGCAGAAAGAGCGCGACGGCGGCCGCGGTAGGCGCCCAGCGGCCGCGGCGTCTGAACCCGAACGTGTACAGCTCGTCCACCACGACGATCGCCAGCGGCAGCGCGACGGCGGGGCCGCGCAGCAGGAAGACCGCCGCCAGCACCGGCCCGAGCAACGCCAGCCTCCACGGCCGGTCCCTTGCACCCGATAGCACGACAACCGAGAGGACGATGAGGAACGTGTTGAAGGCGTCGGTATTGGCGGTTCGCCCCGTGTGGTCGTAGAAGAACGCGAACATCGTCGCGAGGACGAGCCCGGAGCAAACCGCCGTTCCGTCGTCGAACCGGCGTCTGACCCACCAGACGAGCAGGGCGATGGTGCCCCACGCCGCCAGCACGGACGGCAGCCGCAGGGCGACCAGATTGACGCCGAGTATCTTGAACGAGAATGCGATGAGCCAGACGTTCAGCGGCGGCTTGGTGTTGTAGTAGTCCAGGGCCCACTGGAACGTCGTCGCGAGCCACTCGCCGCTGGTGTGCATCTCCCAGGCCGCATTCGCGTAGAGCGACTCGTCCCACTCGCGTACGACTTCGGCATTGAGACGGAATCCCAGATTGAAGGCGGCCAGGCACAGTACGAGCGTCGTGGGGAGGGCGACCCGCCAGACGCGCCGGACATCGGCAGTTGCCGGAGGGCTCATCGTGGGAACTGGTGTGGCTGCGCTCCAGTTGACAGGATGATTCTAGCGCAACCTCGCGCGATCGCCACTTCGCACGATCGCAACCTCGCACGATCGCAGGATGCCCCCCTCAGGCATCCTCCCGCTCGTCCTTCAGCCCCAGGTGAAGTCCGGCGTCGTCGAGGTGGATCACGTGCCGGCCGATCAGGTCGCGCAGCAGGCGGCGGACCGCGCCGAAGTGGCTGCCCGGCACCGCCAGGCGTACGGCGCCGCGACCGTTGCGGAGGGCCAGAAGCAGCGCGGGCCCCGGCTCTTCCCGCCACGTCAGGGCGCCGACGTGCTCGTAGCGGACGAAGCGACGCTCGCTCCAGACGCCGTCGCGGTAGAACCCGCGCTCGATACGCGCCGACAGCGGCACGATGCCGGCATAGTAGACGAACATCATGCCGACGCCGAACGCCTGGTCCGCGGCGCCCGGACGGAGCAGGACGTTATAGGCGAGAAGGAGGCCCGACGCGGCTCCGATGCCGACCTGCAGCCCGAAGAGCGCCGGCCGCTCTGCGGGCCAGGTCAGGAGCGCCGTGCGGCGGCGGCGCCAGTAGAGGGCCTGTCGCGCCAGGCCCAGCAGATTGGCCGCCAGGAACCCGACGCCAAAGAGGAGCAGCACCCGAGCCATCGCCCGCCGACCTCAGGCGGGATCGGGCACCGAGGCGAGTGACGGATCGTAGCAGCCGCGGCAGCGCGCCTCGTAGGTCCCCTGCGCACCGAGCAGGACGCGGTCCTGGCTGGCGACGAGCCGCTGCGTGTGATTCGCCGGGTTGCCGCAGACCATGCAAATCGCCAGCGTCTTCGTGATGTACTCCGCAATGGCGAGCAACTGCGGCATCGGCTCGAACGGCTTGCCGAGGTAGTCCTGATCGAGGCCGGCGACGATCACGCGCTTGCCCCTGTTCGCCAGCTCATTGCAGACGGCCGGCAGGTCGGCGTCGAAGAACTGCCCTTCGTCGATGCCGACGACTTCCGCATCTTCGGCCACCTCCGCGAGCAGCGCCTTCGAATTCGCGACATTGGCCGACGCCATCCGCATGTCGGAATGCGACACGATGTGGTCGTCGCTGTAGCGGTCGTCGAAGGTCGGCTTGAAGATCTGGACCCTCTGGCGTGCAATCTGCGCCCGGCGCAGCCGCCGAATCAGCTCCTCGCTCTTGCCGCTGAACATGCTGCCGGTGATGACCTCGATCCACCCGGCCTGCTTCCTGCGCGGAACGTCCATGCCCCACCCCTCGTCGCCGCCGCTTCGCGCGATCGCGCGAACTTCAGTTCGCAAGATCTCCGGATCGCACGATCGCGAGATTCAGCCTATGCCCGTGACTGGTACTCCCCGGTCTCCGTGTTGATCCGGACCTTGTCGCCCTGGTTGACGAACGGCGGCACCTGCACGACGAGGCCGGTCTCGAGCGTCGCGGGTTTCAGCTGCGCGCTCGCAGTCGCGCCCTTGATGGCCGGCGACGTCTCGACGACCTTCAGGTCGACCGTCGGCGGAAGCTCGATGCCGACCGGCTCGCTGCCGTAGAACTCCATGTCGATCACCGACTCGGCGACCATGTAGTTCATCGCGTCGCCCAGCACCTCTTCGGTCAGCCCGATCTGCTCGTAGCTCTCGGTGTCCATGAAATGGAAGGTGTCGCCGTCGCGGTACAGGTACTGCATCGACTTCTCGTCGAGCGTCGCCCGTTCGAGTTCGTCCTCGGACCTGAGCTTCTGGTCGGCGAGGGCCCCGGTCCGGATGTTGCGGAACTTCACCCGCACGAAGCCGCGCAGATTGCCCGGCGTGACGTGCTGCAATTCCAGAACCCGAAACAGGTTCTCACCCACCTTAATCAGCATTCCCTTGCGCAGTCGTGTCGCTTGCATGACCTCACCTGACGTCGAAACAGCCTCCTGGAGCCAACCGTTGATTTTAGCACAGGGGTTCGAGGGACTGCGGCCGGCGGACCATGCTACGATGGGCTGTGGCCTCGACTCGCTGGGACCCGCTGCAGGATCTCCTCGCGCTCCACGAGCGATTGAACCGCCTCGCCGGCGCCGACGAAGCCGGCTGGATGCCGCCGGTGGACGTGTCGGAGTCGCCCGACAGCTTCACGATTACGGCCGAGGTCTCCGGGCTGTCACGGGACGACATCCAGCTCACGGTCCAGGACGGAAAGGTCACGCTCAAGGGCGAGCGCCCGGCGGGCGATTCCCAATCGGGCGCTTCGAACGGGTCGAGCGCGGCCACGGCCGTTTCAACCGCACGTTCGCCCTGCCCGCCGCGGTCGACGCCTCCGCCGTCGCGGCGGACCTGCAGAACGGCGTCCTCACGATCATCATCCCCAAGGCGTCCGGCCGGCGCCGCATCGACATCGAGTAGGGCTGGGACACGTCCATGCTGAGAAGAACTGCGCTCGCGATCCTGCTTGTGCTCGCCGGCTTCGTCGCCGGCCTCGTCTTGACCGGCCGCATCCAATCGGCGTCGGAGGGAGAGGCGGCCCAGCCGGCGTCCACGGCCAACGCGCGAGGCGCCGCCGCAGCGTCGCAGCCGCCCGCAGTCCCGGGCCAGGGCCTCCCCGACTTCAGCGTCGTGGCTGGCCGCGCCATCGGTGGCGTCGTCAGCCTGTCGGCGGTGTCCATCGTCCGCACCTCCAACTCGCCGTTCGCGAACGATCCGGTCTTCCGGCAGTTCTTCGGCGAATCCGACGAGTGGTTCGGGTCACGGCTCGAGCGGTCGCCGGCCCTGGGCTCGGGCGTCATCATCTCCTCGGACGGCTACGTCGTCACGAACAACCACGTGGTCGCCGGCAACATCCAGGAGATCACGGCCGTGCTGCCCGACAGGCGAGAGGTGAAGGGGAAGCTCGTGGGTCGCGACCCGATGACCGACATCGCGGTGGTCAAGATCGACGCGCGGAGCCTGCCCGTGCTGCCCTGGGCCGACTCGTCGAAGATCAAGGTGGGCCAGTGGGTGCTCGCCGTCGGCAGCCCGTTCGCGCTGGATCAGACCGTCACGCTCGGCATCGTGAGCGCGGTGGGCCGGACGGGCATGGGCCTGACCGACTATGAGGACTTCATCCAGACCGACGCCGCGATCAACCGTGGCAATTCCGGAGGCGGGCTGGTGGACGCGCGCGGCGAGGTCGTCGGCATCAACACCGCCATCGTCAGCGAGGGCGGCGGCTCCAACGGCGTCGGCTTCGCGGTCTCCAGCAACCTCGCGCGGCGCATTGCCGACGAGTTGATCAAATACGGCGAGGTCCGCCGCGGGTCGATCGGCGTGGTCACCCAGACGGTGACGCCGGAGATCGCCCAGCAGCTCGACTACGTGCCGGAGACTCGCGGCGCGGTCGTGGCCCGCATCAGCAAGACCGCCTACGAGGCCGGCCTCCGCCTCTACGACATCATGGTCGGATTCAACGGCCAGAAGATCGAGACCCGTGAGCAGTTCGTCAAGGCCGTCGCCGACTCGCCAATCGGGAGCAAGGCGTCCATCGACCTCCTGCGCCAGGGTCGCAAGATGGCCCTGAAGGTCCCGGTCATGGGCATGAACCCGAGACCCCGGTGACGGGCGTCTCAGGGCTTCTCGCCTGAGCCCTGAGCCCTGGCCCCTGAGCCCTTCTTCCCCGACACGGCCGCGCAGCCGACCACGAAGCAGCGCCACTGGTGTTCCGTGCCGGCGCTGATGCCGATCCTCGAGCTCCACGCCAGGTCGGGATAGGTCAGGCCCCGGTCTTCAATAGCGAGGCGTCGGCCGTCGCACACGTCCGCGCGATTGTCGGCCAGCGTGATGCCCATTGCCCGGGCCGTGCTGCCCGGCCCGCGGCACAACTCGTGGTCGGGAATCCGACCGGGGCGCCGCCGGTCGCCCCGACGGCGCCGCCGCATCGACGCGAAGCCCTCGAGCGGCGCCAGCGCCCGCACCAGCACGGCGGCCGGCTGTCCTTCACGCTCGGTGACGACGTTGAACAGGTTGTGGACGCCGTAGCTCACATAGACGTACGCCAGGCCCGGCGGACCATACAACGGCTCGTTCCGAGGCGTACGCCCGGCCGCGGCGTGGCACGCCGCATCGGATTCTCCGATGTAAGCCTCGACCTCCACAATCGCGCCTGCCGTCTGCCCGGTCCTGCCGCGGCACACCAGGACCTTCCCGATGAGGTCCCGGACCACGTCGAGTGTCGGCCGGTCGTAGAACCCGCGCGGCAGCGTCATGGCGATGGCGTCTGCGGCGGGCAGGACAGACCTCAGGTAGCGGCCGGTGTGCGAACCCGCGGCCGCCGCGACCTCTTCGGGCGTGCCAACCGCCACGACGAATCCGCCGTCTTCGCCGCCCTCCGGGCCCGAGGTCGATGACGTAGTCGGCCGTCTTGATCACGTCGAGGTTGTGCTCGATGACGAGCAGCGTGTGGCCCGGCCTGCAGCAGCTTGCGGAACGCCGCCAGCAGCTTCGCGATGTCGTCGAAGTGCAGCCCCGTCGTCGGCTCGTCGAGGATGTAGAGCAGCCGGTCGCCCGTGCGCGACGCCAGGTGCGCGGCGATCTTGATGCGCTGCGCCTCGCCGCCCGACAGCGTCGTGGCCGGCTGGCCGAGCCGCAGGTAGCCGAGGCCGATCTCGTCGAGCACGTGCAGCCGCCGGAGCACCTTGGGCGAGCCGGCGAAGAAGGCCAGCGCCTCGCGCACCGTCATCTCCAGCACCTGGTGCACGTTCCGCCCGCGGTACCGGACGTCGAGCACCTGCGGCTTGAATCGCTTGCCGTCGCACTGCTCGCACGGCACGAACACGTCGGCGAGGAACTGCATCTCGACGCGGATCTGCCCCTCGCCCTCGCACGTCTCGCAGCGCCCGCCCGGCGACGTTGAACGAGAAGTGGCTGGCCGTCAGGCCGCGCGATCCGCGCGTCCTTGGTGGACGGCGAACAGCTCGCGGATCGGATCGAACGCCTTCAGGTAGGTGACCGGATTCGAACGCGGCGTCCGGCCGATGGGCGCCTGGTCGACGAGCACCGCGTCGCTGACGTGCTCGGCGCCCTGCAGGCCCCGGTGCGCGCCGACCCTCTTGTCCCAGTCGCCCTTGAGGCGCTTGATGGCCGGATAGACGATGTCGTGGACGAGCGTGGACTTGCCCGACCCGCTGACGCCCGGTCACGCACGTCAGCGTGCCGAGCGGGATGCTGACGTCGATCGCCTTCAGGTTGTGCTCGCTCGCGCCCAGCACGCGGATGCGCTGGCCGGTGCCCCGCCGCCGCTCGCGCGGCACCGGGATCGACAGCTCGCCGCGCAGGTACCGCGCCGTCAGCGACCGCGGCTCCTGCAGCAGGCCGTCGAGCGTGCCCGAGAAGACGACGCGGCCGCCCTGCTCGCCGGCGCCGAGGCCCAGGTCGACGACGTGGTCGGCCACGCGGATCATGTCGGCGTCGTGCTCGACGACGATGACCGTGTTGCCCTGGTCGCGCAGCTGGCGGAGGATGGCGATCAGCCGCTGGTTGTCGCGCGGGTGCAGGCCGATCGACGGCTCGTCGAGCACGTAGAGCGTGCCGACCAGCGCCGACCCGAGCGACGTCGCCAGGTTGATCCGCTGCGACTCGCCGCCCGAGAGCGTCGACGACAGCCGGTCGAGCGTGAGGTAGTCGAGGCCGACCTCGCTCAGGAACCGCAGGCGCCGGCGGATCTCGGCCAGCACCTTGTCGGCGATCGCCGCCTCGCGGCCCGTCGAGCGCCAGGCCCGCGAAGAACCGGCGGGCCTCGCGAACCGTCAGCGCGCACACCTGGTCGATCGTCCGGCCGGCCACGCGCACGTGGCGCGCCTCGCGGCGCAGCCGGCGCGCCGCCGCAGTCGGGGCAGGTCTGGTAGCCGCGGTAGCGGCTCAGGAACACGCGGACGTGCACCTTGTACTTCTTCCGCTCGAGCCAGGCGAAGAAGCCGCGGACGCCCTCGTAGTCGCCGCCGTCGCCGTCCATCACGAACCGCTTCTCGTCGGCCGTCAGGTCGGCCCACGGCACGTTCAGCCGGACGCCGCCGTCGCGCGCCGCGCGTTTCAGGTCGGCGAGGTTCGCCCGGTAGTGCGGCTTGCTCCACGGCTCGATGGCGTTGTCCTGGATCGAACGCGTCGGATCGGGCACCACGAGATCGGTATCGAGTTCGATGACGTTGCCGAAACCGTGGCAGGTCGGGCACGCGCCGAACGGATTGTTGAACGAGAACAGCCGCGGCTGCGGATCCTCGTACGTGATGCCGCAGGGTCGGCACTCGAAGCGCTCGGAGAAGACGTGGAGCTGCGTCGCAGGCTCGGAGCCGGCGCCCGCGCTCGGCGTCCGGCAGCTCCAGGGCGAACGCGGCGCCGCCCCCCTCGCTGTACGCCGTCTCGATCGAATCGGTCAGCCGCGTCAGCATGTCGGGCTGCACGCGCAGCCGATCGACGACGACCTGCAGGACCGACTGGTCCTTCAGCAGCGCCGCCTCCACATCGTCGAACGACACGGCGGCGCGCCCGTCAACCAGCAGGCGGCCGAAGCCTCTCCGGCGGAGCGCGTCGAGCGTTTCCGACACCGGGTCGCGGCCTTTGCCGTCGCCATGACCGCCCGCGACCGGCGACGCCTCCGCGCCTGCGACCGGCGGGTCGCTGTCGTCGTCGCGCAGTTCCGGGGCCTCGTCGCCGGGATCCGCGCCGTTGACCGCAGTCGGCCCCGGCGTCGCCACGACGGGCATCTCGAAGCCGACGATCAGCCTGGTGCCGACCGGAAGCGCAGCCAGCCGCAGGGCGACGACCTCGGGGCTCTCGCGGACGACCTCCAGGCCGCAGTCCCGGCAGAACGTCCGACCGATGCGCGCGAAAAGCAGCCGGAGGTAGTCGTGGATCTCGGTGGTCGTGCCGACCGTCGATCGAGGGTTGCGGATGCTGTTCTTCTGGCGGATGGCGATGGCCGGGGAGATGCCCTCGATGGCGTCCACGTCCGGCTTCTCCATCCGTTCGAGGAACTGCCGGGCGTAGGCCGACAGCGACTCGACGTACCTCCGCTGCCCTTCCGCGTAGATCGTGTCGAAGGCGAGCGACGACTTCCCCGACCCGCTGACGCCGGTCATGATGACCAGGGCGTTGGCGGGCAGGGTGACGTCGATGTTCTTGAGGTTGTGCGTCCGGGCGCCGCGAATGACGAGTTCGGCGGACGCCCCCGCGGTCGGCTCGGACATGGAAGATGGCCTACTTGTCCACCTTCTTCTTGACCGTCCACGTCGCGACCATCTGGCCGCCGCCGTAGTTCAGGCTGCCGCTCAGCGCGCCGTCGGTGACCGCACCGGTCATCTGGACGCCGGCGCCGTCCACGTAGGTGAACGCAATGGTCAACTTGCCATCCGCCCACGACCCTTCGGTGATGGGCGCGGCGCCCTGGACGCTGCCGACCTCGCCCGTCGACCTTGGCGCCGTCGAGCTTCAGCGTCATGCTCAACGGCATCGAGCCGTCGGGCAGCTGCACCGTGCCCTCCCAAGTGCCCGTCAGCGGATCGGCCGGGGGCTTGGGCTTATCCTGCGCCGCCGCCAGCGCTCCGCCCGTCAGGCACAAGGCCATGACAATCACCGTGAGAAACCTGAACACTCGTGTCATAACGCTCCTAGACAGTACGGACTGGTAGGCGTACAGCGCGGGCGCGCCGCCCGTGTGGACGAAGAGCACCCGCTGCCCGGCCTTGAACGTCCCGCGCCGGACCAGCGCGATCAGACCCGCCATGGCCTTGCCGGTATACACCGGGTCGAGCAGGATCCCCTCGACCCGCGCCAGCATCCTCACGGCATCGATCATCTCGGGCGTCGGCAGCGAGTAGCCGGGGCCTACCCAGTCGCCGAGCGCGGTGATCGCCTCCCGCGGGATGCCGCCCGGGATCCCCAGCAGCGCGGCCGTCTCCTGCGCCAGTTTGTGAACGTTCGGCTCCTGCTCCTGTCGCGTGCGCCGCACGTTGATCCCGGTGAGGGGGATCTGGCTGTTGTTTCCGACGAGGCCGCAGATGAGCCCCGCGTGGGTGCCGGTGCTCCCGCTGGCGCAGACGATGTGGTCGAGGCGAAGGCCGAGATCGTGGGTCTGGGCCAGGATTTCCTCGGCGCACGACACGTATCCGAGCGCGCCGAGCGGGTTCGACCCGCCGCCCGGGATGACGTAGGCCTTGCGCCCGAGCGCGGCGACTTCGTCGGCGACCTTCTGCATCTCGGCCGCCGAGATCGACGCCAGGCCTGACGACCGTCACCGCCTCGACGCCGAGCAGCCGGAACAGGAAATTGTTGCCGGAGGCGTCCGGGTTGTAGCTGTTCGCCACGCGCTCCTCGAGCACGAGGCGGCACTTCAGCCCTTCCTTCGCAGCCGCCGCGAGCGTGAGCCGGCAGTGGTTCGACTGGACCGCGCCGCAGGTGACCAGCGTGTCGGCGCCCTGGGCGAGCGCGTCCGCCACGAGGAACTCGAGCTTGCGCGTCTTGTTGCCGCCGCCGGCGAGGCCGAGCAGATCGTCGCGCTTGATGTAGATGTCCGGGCCGCCGAGCAGCGCCGACAGCCGCTCGAGCTTCTCGATCGGCGTCCAGCCGGGCGTGTAGCGCCGGCGGGGGAATCGTGCGAGGTGCATGGTCTGAATGGCTCCTGGTGAACAGGGGGCGTTACAGCGTACCATGCGCCGTGTAGAATCTGAAGTCTATGGCCGGCCAAGTCACGCTCACTCGGGTCTGGCGCATTCTGAAGGAAGTGGACCTGCAGGCGATCCGGCGCGAAGCCGGCCGCCGGGTTCACGTGTTGGTCATCGGCGAAACGACGGTTGACGCCGACGAACTGGCGCTCCGGCTGGCCGAGGGCCAGGACGATCCGACGCGCTGGCTCACCGCCGTCGACGCGACGCTGGCGGCGCGGGCCATCGCCAGGCGGGCGGGCCTCGAGGGCGACGACCGGCCCTATCGCCCCGACATCGTCATCGCGATTCTCCGCGGCCGCGACGAGTCGCCCGACATGAGAGCGGCCAGGCGGCACTGGGCCGGGCAGAAGGCGCACCTGATCACCGTGGCGGTCGCCGGAGACAGGATGGCCGGGGACCTGCAGACGCGTGGCGGGTCCGCGCTCGTCGCCGTCGACAGGATAGACGACGAGGGGTTCCGGAACGTCGTGGACGCCCTGTTCGCCGTGGTGGAACCCGACCGGCGAGTCGGTCTCGCACGGCAAGTCCCCTCGCTGCGGCCGAGGGTCATCCACTCGCTCATCGAGGAGACGGCGCGCGCCAACGCCGGCTATGCGTTCAGCACCGGACTGGTCGAGATCATCCCGGTGCTCGACATCCCGCTGGCCATCGGCGACATGGTGGTGCTGTCCAAGAACCAGTTGATGATGAGCTACCGGATCGCGCTGGCAGCCGGCAAGACCGGCCAGCCGCGGGATCTCATCGGGGAGATCCTGGGTGTGCTCGGCGGAGGCCTGCTGTTCCGCCAACTCGCGCGACAGCTCGTGGGCCTGCTCCCGGTGATCGGGATCGTGCCGAAGGTGGCCGTCGCCTACGGCGGAACCTGGGCCATCGGCCGGGCGGTCGCGCTCTGGGCCACCGAGGGCCAGCTGCTCACCTCAGCCCGGCTCCGACAGCTCTCGCGCGAGGGGTTCGCGCGCGGGCGCGAGGTCGCCCAGCACTTCCGGCGCGGGATCGATCTGTAGCGGCGTCGGCGGCCGGGTCGAGCCTGAGCGACGGCGCGGATCACGGACACGCGACCCGCGCGGTTCGTTGCCGTCCTTCGTCCATCAACGCGCGGAACACGTCCACGTCCCGTCCGGCCACCGCAGCCGACAAGCGCGCAACCGCCCGCGAGAGACGGTCCAGTGCGGCCGCGGAGTTCGGGTTGTGCGCCTGGATTTCGAAGTAGACATCAGGGCTCTCGCGCACGAGGTCGGCCGACAGGGCCTTGAGGGCGCCGAGCGTCGTGCTGCGCAGCGGCGTCGGCTGGTCGGGCAGCGCGAGCGCGAACGCGATGACGGTCGCATGCGCCAGCGTCAGCGCGTCGGCCATCAGCCGGTCGTGCTCGAGGAGCGAGAGGTGCACGATCCGTGCGGTCGTCGGCGCGAAGAGCGTTTCGACGACGCGCTCGGCATCGGCGTCACCGGTGTCACAGACGACCACGTCGCAGTCGCGAAGCAGCACCACCGACGGACCGAACATCGGATGGAGCGAAGCGACCCGCGCGCCCGCGGCCTGCAGCTGCCGAATCGGCCCGAGGAGCGGCGCTTTGATGCTCGCGATGTCGGCGATGACGCCCGACGGCGGCGCAATTGCCCACCCGGTGTAGACCTCCGCGGTGGCCACCGGCGGCGCCGCGCAGATCACGAGGTCGGCGGTCGGCAGCGCGCGCCGGGCCCAGGCGTTCTCCTCATCGCTCGTGCGGGTGTCCAGCACACCCGTGACATACCCCTGATCCGCCAGAAAACGCACGAACCACCGCCCCATCCGCCCCTCGCCACCGACGACGACGGCCGTCTGGCCGGCGCCGACGGACGCGCGCCGGACGCTGTCCCGATCCTGCGCGGTGACGGATGCCCGGACCAGGGCGGCGATCACCGACTCGGCGACCGCCCCGTCGAGGCCTGTCTCGGCCGCAGCTGACCTGGCTCTGTCGAGCACCGAACGTTCCTGCGCGTAGTCCACGATTGGCCGCTGCGCCTGCCGCTTCAGTTCCCCCGCTTCACGCGCAAGGGCTATCCGCTCCGCGGCCTTGGCGACAATCTCGCGATCCAGCCGCCCGATCTTCTCGCGCAGCGCCTCTAGGTGCTCCATAGGACCCCTGACTCTCGATTGCCAGCCCCACGTGCGTCCCGGGCTGGGCTATGCCTGCAACACTTCCTCGAGCGTGCCGAGCAGGTCACGCCATCCTGCTTCCGTCTGGCTGACCCACTCGCGCGGCACGTCCCGGCACTCGATTGTGACGCTCGCTCCCGCGCCGTCAGCGGCCACGGTGACCTCGACGCCGGACTCCGCGCTCGAGGACTTCGGGACGGAGAAGCGGAAGACAAGTCGCCTGGGCCGATCGACTTCCAGATAGGTGCCGCAGTGGGCGACGTCCTCGCCGTTGCGGCGGTCGGTGATGACGAACACGCCGCCGGGTCGAGCGTCGATCTCGCATCGGACGATCTGGCCGCCGGGGGTGGCGAACAGCCACCGGGTTGCGATGGCGGGATCCACCCAGGCGTCGAACGCCCGTTCGGGCGCGACTGCCAGACGACGAGAGACGCGAATGACGCCGGTCTCGCTGATGCTCATTGCCATGAGGATACCGGGTCGCACGGCGAGACGCTACTGCAAGGACGGGCATGGTCGGTCCTGGCGGACGTCAGTCGGGGCTGACGATGTCAGTCGGAATAAGGCTGTCAGTCGGGACTAACGCTGTCAGTCGGGACTGACGATGAGGGGTCGGGACTGACGAGCGTCGGTTGGGACTGGCACCGAGAGGTCGCCGTGGGCCGGGGTTGTGGTAAGCTATTTGTTCCGCCTGCGCGTCATGTGCGGGCAGAAGACCTCACGCCTGGCCGGCGTAGCTCAGTTGGTAGAGCAGCTGATTCGTAATCAGCAGGTCGTCGGTTCGAGTCCGACCGCCGGCTCCATTTCCTTTCAATAACTTACGACGGTCGCCAGCGTCCTGCCGCGTGCTGGATAGCCAGTTTGGATAGCCACTGGCTTCCAAAGGCGGGATCTAGCCGTTCACCAGGAGGGCTTCCATCGTCTCGCTTGCAACCTGGAAGTGGCCGGGTTGAACGTGCGCGTAGAGGTTCAGCGTCAGCCGTGCGTCCTCGTGTCCCAGGACGCTTTGTACCGTCTTCACGTCCTCCCCCGCCCTATCAAAGCCGTTGCCGCGAAATGCCGCAGGTCATGCCACCGGCAGAGCGGGAGACCGGCCTTCTTCTGTTGACGATGGAGCAGGTGGAACAGGTTGCAGCCGTCGATGGGATGCCCGAGTTCGGTCGTTGAAGACCAATCCTGGCGCGGGTTACTCCACATCCCGCCTGCCTTCAGCCAGTCTCTGCTGCTGCTTCTTGCGGGCCTTGCGAGGCTCCGACGCACAGGAAGCGACAGATTCAACGTGCGATGGCTGGACGGGCTCTTCGGCTCGGTCAACGTCCATTTGCTGCGCTGAGTCGACCAAGAGCGTCACGGACGAACAAGAATCCCTGCTCCAAGTCCACGTCATTCCAGGTCAGGCCGAACGCTTCCGCCTGACGAAGGCCACCGTGGATCGTGATCTTCAGGAGCGAGTAGATCCTGTGGTCCGGTGGCATTCGGCCAGTAGTGTGCGGACACTTCTTCCAGCGTCAGACACCTGCGGACTGAAGGGCGGCCTCTTTGGGGCCACCGTCTTCGCGACCGGATTGCGGGCGAGGAGGTCCACGCTCACCGCGTAGTTCAGCGCCGCCCGCAGCACGGCCCTAACATACGGACACCGTGCGCGGACTCTTACTTTGCGTCGAGGAGTTGGTTGAAGAGGGCGTCGAGGTCGAACGGATGCAGCTTCTTCAACGGCTTTGATCCCCAGGATCGGCTTGATGTGGAACTCGACGAGGTGGGTGTATGAGTCGAGGGTCCGAGGACCGAACCGAATGGCTCACCCGGCCGGCAAGCCATCGGTCCAGGAGCTGCCCGAGCGTGAGCCGCTCGACCGCCAGCCGCGAGCCGTCCTGCTGCGCCTTCTGAAGCGCCACCACCTTGTTGGAAACATCTTCGCGAGTGCGCCCATAGACGCGGACCCGACGACGGCGACCAGTCCGTTCGTCGCGTCCGTCGTCCACTTGTCCGACCCATCGTTCGCCGCGCACCGGATCGTGCTGCACGAGAATCGACGCCTCGCCCTTGCCCCGTTTCCTTCGTTGCCATACTACTTCTCCTCCTTCTTGAGCCTCTCGGCGAGTTCTAGCAGAAGGCCCTCCTTGTTGCTCTCGAACATCTGCCGTGCCATTTCACCGATTCCTTGGCGACGCCCGAGATGACCCTTCTTCCGCTCTCTTGGTCGCCTCGGAGAGATTTCCATGCGGCTTCGGACCGCACCTCTCGCAGAAGCTCCGACGGCCCTGGCAGCCGGTCTGCGCCGAGGGGCGAACGTGGCTCCCACAATTCGAACAGACCGCGAGCGGTTTATGGCTGGCGCACAGCGGTAAGCGGCCGCCAGGGCCAGGGTGCCAAACAGTGGCGTTGCGTCTGACGGTAGCCTCGATGGCCTCCATCGACGGAACGTATGGTAGGCCAGTGTCCAAGCCGAACATTCGTCGGAACGGCCCTCACGGGACCAGTCGAAGGTGTCGGACGAACGTCACCGAGCCGAGGAACCAATTCACGGACTCCGCGATTAGCGCTAATTGCTGATTCGGTCGCCTCGCCGGCTTAGCGACGGCTCGGCGTCCTCAATAGGGTTCACCGAGGATGACCCGCCACGTCTCGAGTGCATTGGTCGGTCGGGAACGAATCACCCCGGTGGTAGCGTGCGAGAGGACGATCAAGGAGTCGAAGTGTCTGATCCAGATCGCGCCACGTCGACATTGGCTCCATGAAGCCGCGCAGGACCCGTCAACAAGCGAGCACCCATCGCGATCTCTCAAGTGACACCGATGGGTTCCTCGGCCTGCCTTGTTCGGCAGAGTCCGAGGCACTCCAGCACATGAAGGGCGGCGAAATCCCGAATCGCTTCGTCCGGCGCCCCCATCAAGTCGAGAGGAACGCAGCGAGGACGTTGAGACGATTGCGGACGCCACGGGATTCACCGCTCACCGCGGACCGGGTCGCCAGATACCTCGGTCTCCGTCTGGCGTCACACACTCGGGTCTTCGTGACTCTTAACGGCGACTAGTGAACCGCGAGACTATATGTCGAATCCGGACGCTCCCGAGGGTTTGTCCTTACTCAGGACTTCCTGCCGATCGGTTCCGTTTGACAGTCGTCCATTTGAAATGGATCCGTACTGATCAGATCGAAAATAAGTGAATTCCATTTGTACTGCTCGCGTCAGATATCCAAGAACCCGCGAGATTCGAACCGATGAAGAGGAGGAATGAATGGCGTGGTGGATGGAGAAGCTGGCGTTACGGGTTGCGGAGGTGGCCGATCTGCTCAGGGATAAGTCGAAGCAAGGCGTACAACTGGTGCGGGGCGGGGAAGACGAATCCCCACCGATCAGGGTCGGCGCAAGACTCAGGGTGTCCCGGGTGGCATTGGTGAAGTGCTCGATGACCCAGGATACTCGAAGGGAGGGCGACAGCAGTATGCCCATGAGAGGTCTCGGGTCACGCACGTCACAATGTGGCAGAATCGTCGTCGACGGATGACATACCAGGACGTCGGCCTCGCGATTCACACCGGTCTCGTTCGTCCGAGTAGCCCGCAAGCACCTGTCCGAGACCTGAACGGGGGTAACGAGGACGCCGACGACGTGGAGACCTGTTCGAGCGTGTCGGAACGGCAGAAGGAACTACGACGAGGCAGGCTCGCGTGATAGCAAGGCTCGAACCTGCTCGGCCTGCGGGGGTGCCTCGAAATGTTGCCGAAGCGGTAGTCTCGGCCCGGCCTTGTCCGAACGTTCGGATCACAGGCCTCGCGGAGGGTCTTTGGAATCCAACTTCTTGGAAACCCCTCAGGAAGCGGTCGAGCGGAGCCAAGCAGCTAGAAGATGCGGACGTCCGGGACGAAGAGATCGGGCCTCATCTCACGACCATCCAGGAGGCCGCCAGAGAGGCCGTAGCCGCTGGCCTCTGTCCGGTGCCTAACAGCCTCGACGGCTCCGAGCGCCACAGGGCGAATGGAAGCAGTGGCAGAGTGAACCACCAGGACCGGCACACGAACGGTTGTTCAATTGGGGCGAGGCCAAGCGATGAGCGGGATCGGCTTGGTCTGCGGGCCCGGTCTCGGGAAATCTCGAATGCCTGGACTTCGATGAACCAGGAGTCATACGAGCGCTTCGTCGAACGCGCGTCGGACTGGAGCGTGGATGCGCTCGTAGACCGCGTGGCCCGAAGGTACCGTGAGCGTACGCCGAAGGGCGGAGTCCACCTGCTCTGCCGCTGCCCTGCCGTCAGCGGAAGCCCAAGCTCGCCCGTCGGCACGAAGGGAGGAAGACGAACGGCAACACGCCGGAATGACCGCGTGCAGGTGGTGATCGAGACGAGAGGCACCGGCGGGTATATCGTCGTCGCTCCGTCCTGCGGGCGTGTTCACCCGAGCTGGCAAGCCCTCCGTGCTGACGTGCGGGGGATTCGGCTCCATCGCCAACGATCAGCCCCGACGAACGTGACGCGCTCCACGCACTGGCCCGCAGTTTCGACGAACTGGGGAAGCAGGAGGTCGAGACCACGCGCCCGCAGGGAGTACGGCCCGGCCTGCCGGCTCGCTGCGTCCAGGCGAAGAGTTCGCGGCGGACGCTTCTTGGAGCGATGTGCTTGAACCGGCGGGTGGACACGGTATTCGAACGGACGGGACAACGTATTGGCGAAGGCCTGGGAAAGACAGAGGGGATCTCGGCGACCACCGGGCACAGCGGCACCGACCTGTTGTACGTCTTCAGCAGTTCGACGCCATTCGACACGCGAGCGGGGTTACAACAAGTTCGGGGCCTACGCCGTGCTGCGGCATGACGGGAACTTCAGGGCGGCAGCAGCGGCCCTCGCCCGGCGAGGTTTCGGGACGCCGCGCCAGGTCGAAGCCCAGGTCCAGGAACCGACGCCAGACCGACCGCCGGCACCCGCCGCGCCCTATCCAGCATAGCCTGATCCCGCCGTCTATCGAGGAGCATGCGGCCTCTACGCCCAAGCCCTCGAGCCGCACACCGAGGCTGACACCGTTGCGGTCCTCGTGCAACTCCTCGCGCTGTTCGGTAGTGCGATGGGGCGTAGCCCGCACTGGAGGGTCGGCGCCACGAGGCACGCTCTCAACCTATACGTCGGCATCGTGGGGATTACGGCGGGTGGTCGCAAGGGCACGAGCTACAACGAAGCCCTTCAGCCGTTCCGGCTTGCTGATCCCGACTGGGCAGAGCGTTGCCTCGCCGGCGGACTGCGAACCGGCGAGGGGCTAATCCATCTCGTGCGAGACCCGCGCTACGGCAATGACGCCGCGAATCTCGGAGGCGGGCGCACGGTCAAGGTGCCCACCGTGATCGACGAGGGCGTCACCGACAAGCGGCTGCTCGTGTTCGAGCCTGAACTGGCGAGCGTCCTGCGCGTGATGAACGGGTGGGATGGCAACACGCTCGGACAGGTGTTGCGGATCGCGTGGGACGGAGGCGTGCTGAAGTCGTCCACGAAACAGGCACCGTCCGTCGCCACCGACCCGCACGTCAGCCTGATCGCCAACATCACGCGTGATGAACTGTTACGCGAACTGACCCGCACAGAGGTAGCGGCCGGCTTCGCCAACAGATTCATCTGGGTCTGCTCGCAACGGTCGAAGTTCTTGCCATTCGGAGGCGAGCTTCCGCCAGACGAAGCTGGGCGGCATGGACAGGACGTGCGGGACGTTCTGGCCTTCGCCGCACCGTGGGCGAGATGGCATTCACGGAAGAGGCCGCTAAGATCTGGGCACGCGAATACCGTGCCCTGTCCACCGGAAAGCCCGGACTGTTCGGGGCGGTCGTCAGCCGAGCGGAGAGCTCAGTTCCGACGCATTTCGTGCCTGTATGCCCTTCAGCGAGAAGTCAACCGCATCGAAGGCGGACATCTGGAGTCTGCGCTCGCACTGTGGCGGTACTGCGAGCAGTCAGCACGCTACATCTTCGGCGACAAGCTGGGTGATCCAGACGCCGACGCCAGCTTGTCCGCTATTCGCAACGCGGGACCAGCCGGCCTGACCCGCACAGCGCTCAACGACCTCTTCAAGGGGCACCGCAGCAGCGCGAGCCTCAACCGCGCCCTGCTCCTACTCGGAGACATGGGCTTAGTTCGACGCGCCGAGGAGAGTTCCCGGAGGGCGGCCGGTCGAACGCTGGTTCATTGCCTAGGAGTGCTGAAGAAGCGGAAAAAGGGGAATAAGGGTCAGGCGGCACTCGGGGGGGCCGGGGGACTTATTCCCATATTCCGCTTTATTCCGCAGTCGGAAGAAGCTGGTTTCAGGGGGCCTCGAGAGCCGGTTCTTAGCACCCCTGTCCCACAATAGGACACATCTGTACATGCTACGTGCACCGGCAGTTGCACAATACCCCATTGGTGGGCACCGCCGGTCGGCTCGGCAGAGTAGAATCTGCCGCATGAAGTCCTGCCTTGTTGCGCTGACGCTCTCCCTCGCGGTGGTGCTCGTGGCCGCGTGCGCTGACCAGGCCACGGTGGAGCAGCACGTTAGAATCAAGACGCTGACAGAGAAGGTCAAAGTCCTCGAAGGCAAGCTCGCCTCGCGTAGGGCGTGGGCACGCTGAGGAGCAGGAGCGGTGCTCGCGTCAGTCGGCCGTAGCGTTTCACCAGACGAGCTACAAGCAGGGCCGGGATTCCTTTGAGAGTCACTTCAATACGAGGTTAGGCAGGTGCTTCATCTACATTCTGGCCTACGACACAACGACAGAAAGCGGCGCGGTCTTCACGACGTTCATGCTCGCTGACGCCTTCGAGACGAAGGAATACGGAAGCTACATCGAGAAGGCCGGCGCGCGGTCGCTGCGCGAGCCCATCTGCCAGGTTCGCGGCGCAGACGGCGAACTTAGGGCATGCGTGGGCGGTCGTGCGGAGTTCGACGCGTTCGTCAAGCAGCACATGACGCAGTAGGTCGGCGAGGCTTCGATGCCGGATGACTTGGGGTGGTGAGTATGGTAACAAGAAACGTCCTGCTTGCCCTGGCCGCCGTTCTCGCGCTCTCGATCGCCTACTACTTCGTGATCGCGCTGCCATCCTACAACCAAGCTCGTCTCGCGTCGGAGCGGCAGAAGTACCACCGACGACCAGAAGCGGATCGCCGCCGAAGCCCAGAAACGCCGAGAGAGCGAGCAAGAGCGAATCATCGAACTGGACGGGTGCATCGCTGATGCGGAGGCCGGGCGGATCAAGTACTTGAAGTTGAACGGAACTACCCGTGCGGATGGCGGTATCATCACCGAGGACCGTATCTCCGCCATCGCCGAGAAGACCAAGCAGACGGACATCGAGAACTGCTATCGCAGGTACCCGCCGATCAAGTACGCCGAGCAGGACCGCCGCCATGCCCGACGAGGAGACTCCTCTGGTACCGCTCCAGAAGGGCGCGCAGACCGCTTTTGCGGAACTCCGTCAGGTGGAGGACGTCGGCCTCGAGCTCCGCTTCATCTGGAACGGCGAGCTGGCCCACAGCCACGTCTACCGGGACGTGCAGGAGCTGATGGCCGTCGCGAACGCCAAGCGGGAAGAACTGGAAGGGCGATGATGGAAGGCATAGGCACGCGAGCTTCACTGCGACTGCTCA